>CAWFCC010000002.1:0-544358 GCA_963814225.1 uncultured Gammaproteobacteria bacterium
TTGTCGCGAGCAACAACATCGCGTAGGTGCCTTTCGCCATCATTTCGGCGATGGTGCGGCGTTCGTCGTCGGTGATGCCGGGACTCGCCTGCGGCGGAAACAGCACGATCGACGTGCCGGGCTGACTTGGCGGGCCGACCGTGATCCAACGCATGCCGTTGTAGCCGACATCGTTGCGCACTTCGAAACCGAGCACGTCCCGATAGAACGCGAGCGAGGCGTCAGGATCGGTCTCGGAAGGAAACTGGCGTTGATGGTGATGCTCATGAAGCGGGCTCCGTGGTGAACGAGCCGTCATGCTAGCTCCGGCTCGTGCACGGATGCTTCTCGATTCCTGATCGGTCGCGTTACCTGACGGGCGATGCACGATGGCATGCCGCGCGTGGCGCCCGCCGCTTGCTCGCGGTAAACGCTGGGCGACATGCCGACCAGTTCCGTGAAGCGCGTGCTGAACGTGCCGAGCGACGCGCAGCCGACGCTGAAACAAACGTCGGTGACGGTGAGATCGCCCCGGCGCAGCAACGACATCGCGCGCTCGATGCGACGCGTCATCAGATAGCTGTACGGCGATTCGCCAAATGCGAGCTTGAACTGGCGGCTCAGATGTCCTGCCGACATATGCACGCCGCGCGCGAGCGCGTCCACGTTCAGCGGTCTGGCGTATTCGCGGTCGATGCGGTCGCGCACGCGCCGCAGGCGCGCCAGATCGCGCAGGTGTACCGCATCGGAAGATTTACCGGTCATTGCGCGATGATCCTACTTCGCGGAAATGGCTTCAAGACCGCGGAGATATCGTGATCGCGCGTGGAAGATTTATATTGCCGACACACGCAGGAAATTACCTATGACAGCCAACGCCGACATCGCGCGCCTCATCCGCACCATCGCGGATTTTCCGAAACCGGGAATCCGGTTCCGCGACATCACGACGCTCCTGCTCGATGCGCGTGGTTTTCACACGACGATCGAGCGCCTCGCCGACGCCGCGCCCGACGGTGTCGATCTCATCGCCGGCATCGAAGCGCGCGGTTTTATTTTTTCCTCGGCACTCGCGACGCATCTCCGCAAAGGCCTCGTGCTCATCCGCAAAGACGGCAAACTGCCGGGCGCGACGATCGGCGTGGACTATGCGCTCGAATACGGCACCGATCGCGTCGTGATGCACGAAGACGCCTGCGTTCCCGGACAGAAAGTGCTGCTCGTCGACGACCTCATCGCCACCGGCGGCACGGCGCTCGCTGCCGTTCGCCTGTTGCGCCAGGCCGGCGCGGATGTCGTCGGTGCGCAGTTCGTCGTCGATCTGCCGGATCTCGGCGGCGCCGACAAACTGCGTGCGGCAGGCGTGGCGGTCACGACGCTCGTCGCGTTCGACGGCGACTGAGATTTCGCACGCACGCCGTTCTTGCTACTGCGACGATCCGACAAAGTCGACCGTCTTTCCAACGGGACACGTGATCCAGTGGTGACAACTCGCGCGAGAGAACGACCCATCGTTCCCTCATGACAGGAGGCTGGATGAAGATCATTTTGATGTGCGCAGTCGCGCTGTGCATCGCTTTCAGCGCACCGGCTACGGCTGCGGATTCGCAGATACCCGGTTATATCGTGAAAGCGATCGCGAATCCGAAGCGGTCGCCCGGCGAGCGCGACGCCGACCGCGTGCGCATGCCCGCCGAAACCATCGCATTTTCCGGCGCCGCGCCCGGCATGGTGATCGGCGAACTGCTTCCGTTTTATGGTTACTTCTCGCGTTTGCTCAGCGATGTCGTCGGACCGACCGGCAAAATCTACGGTATCGAAAATTTCAATTGGTCGAACACCGCGTTCGACAAGAAGCTGACGGGCCAACGCCGCAACATCATTTTGAAGCGATCGAAATGGGGCGAATTCGATCTGCCGGAAAAACTCGATCTGTTCTGGATCACACAGAATTACCACGACCTGCACGTTCCGGAATACGGACACGTCGACATCGCCGCGTTCAACCGGCGCGTGTGGGATGCACTCAAACCCGGCGGTATCTACATGGTGGTTGATCAGGCCGGAAATCCGGGCATGACCGATCAGCAGATTTCCGATCTGCACCGCATCGGCAAGGAACAGGTGATCGCCGAAGTCACCGCCACCTGATTCGTGCTCGTCGACGAATCGAAAGCGCTCTACCATCCGCACGACGATCACACGAAAAGTGTGTTCAACGCGCTCGTCAGGGCGCAGACCGATCAGTTCATGCTGAAGTTCCAGAAGCCCGCGACGGCTCCGTGATTCTGGCGACTCGATGAGCCCGGGCTCGGCAGCGGCGCGGTCCCGCTGAAAGTTGGGCCGCGCTGGCCTACAATCGCAGCGGGCAGTCTAAGGAAAGACAAACCGATGCGACGGATACTCATGCTCTTCGCGCTCTTGTTGCTGGCAGGATGCGCCACGCCGCCGCCGACGAAACCGGGGCGTTCACCCGATCAGATCCAAGCGCAAGTTCTGCAACTTCTTCCCGCACGCGCGGAAAACCGCGATGCGTGGGCGTCGGCGGTGACCGATGCGTTCGTCGCGCTGCAACTCGATGCCAGCGCATCGCATTTGTGCGCTGCGCTCGCGGTCGCCGAACAGGAATCCGGCTTCGCGATCGATCCGCCGGTGGCCGGGCTTGGCAAGATCGCGCGCGGCGAAATCGACCGGCGCGCCGCAGCTCATCACATACCCCAGTTCATGGTGAATGCGACGCTCGGCATCGCATCATCGAACGGTAAGAGTTATGCGCAACGCATCGCCGCCGCGCGGACCGAACGCGAACTGAGCGCGATCTACGAAGATCTGATCGACCGCGTTCCGTTAGGCGAGCGTCTGTTCGCCGATGCCAATCCGGTCAAGACCGGCGGGCCGATGCAGGTCAGCATCGCGTTCGCGGAACGCTACGCGGCCGAGCATCCGTATCCCTACCCGCTGCTTCCGCACGAGGCGATCCGGCACGAAGTGTTCACGCTGCGCGGTGGCGTGTACTTCGGCATCGCGCATCTGCTCGGCTATCCGGTGTCGTACGACCGCATGATTTTCCGTTTCGCCGATTTTAACGCAGGCTTTTACGCGAGCCGCAACGCCGCATTCCAGAACGCGGTGGCCATCGCGAGCGGCCGTTCGCTTGCGCTCGACGGCGACCTCGTCGACTTCAGCGGCGACGTCGGCAAAACCGAACTGGCCGTGCGCTCGATCAAGGATGATCTCGATCTAAGCGATTCGCGGATCCACGATGCGCTGGAACGCGGCGATTCGATCGATTTCGAGAAGACCACGCTTTACGAGCGCGTATATACGATTGCCGAGAAGAAACGACATGCCACGTTGCCGCGCGCGGTGATTCCGCAAATCAATCTTGCCAGTCCGAAGATCACGCGCAAACTTACAACGCAGTGGTACGCGGATCGCGTCGAGGGTCGCTATCGCACGTGTCTGTCGCGCGCGGGAGTGACGGTGCGGTGAGAAGCAATGCGAGGAGTAGAATCCCCGCCTCCGAATTTCTTTAGCGCGCGATCGACCCAGTCTGCAGGCCGCCGGACAAATCAAATGTCGCACCCACTGTCGCGACGACGGCCGACTTTTTCGTCAAGCCCATCAGCTCGCGCAATTTGAAAAGACTTTCGATGCCTGTGCAATGCGCGCCGAGAATCTGCGCGACGCCGTAGGCTTTCAGCTTCTTCGCCGTCCACGCCATTTTGTCGTCCGGCAATTCGTAAAGATGAAATCCTCCGACGGCGACGCGCACGCTCTGCGCGCCGAGAAACGTGCGCGCGTATTCGATGGTGTTTATCACGCCGGCATGCCCACAGCCTGACAGCAGGACGAGTCCGTCGTCGGTCTGGAAAAGCAGCGACTCGTCTTCGGGCAGCGTGTCGTCGATCCATTTGCCATCGACATTCATCTCCACGCCGGGCTGCCAGTTCCTTTCCGGATTCGGCCGCGGTACCGGGCCCGTGATCCAGACGCCGGGAACGATTTCCTCAGGCTTGTCGTGCACGACGAACGTGCCGCCGGTCGCCTCGAATTCGGCCTTCGTGGCGATCATCTGGTTGGCGTTTTCTTTTTCCTTGAAACGGCGCGGCAGGAAAATGCCCTCGCCCACATGCACGCGTGAGAGCGCGCGCGGATTCGTCTTCATCAACTCCTGACGCAACGTCATCAGGCCGCCGGTGTGGTCGTGGTGGAAATGGCTGAGCACCACATCTTCCACGTCGCTCAAATCGATTTTCAGATCACGCGCGTTGTCGAGAACCGTGCGCGGACGCGCGCCGGTGTCGAATAGGATTTTGTGTCCATCGGTTTCGACCAGCGCGGCAAAACCCCACTCGCCGACGCCCGGGTCGGCAAGCATCGTGGAAAGGATGGTGATCTTGAGCGCATGCACCGGTCGATGGGCGGGCTGCTCCGCACGCGTCGAATGCTGGAAAAGCGTCAACGCACACGTGACAACGAACAGGATGATTTTTTTCAAGACTAGGTCGCCCCGGGCTGCAAGTGTTTGCGCGAATATCTCTTTCGGTGCCGCACTTGATTGTAGGCAGAGGTCGAGCGAGCAGCAATGTGCCATAAGAACGAGTCTGGACTTAGCGCGACGTAGAAACTACGAGGATCGTCGTTGACACATCCTTGCCGCGCATGCAGGATCGGCAGCGCACGTTCCGCCCACACAAGGAGTTCGTTCGCATGTTTCGATACTTGTCGATTGCCTTGCTCATCGCGCTTCCTGTTTGCTGCTCAGCGGGTTCGAAGAGCGCAGCGAACGAAAAACCCGTCGTCGCGCAGACGCTCGCCGACTTCGAAACGCAATCGACCGCCGTGCGTGATGGCATGCAGCCCGGCGGCGTGTACAGCTACATCAACGAAGGCGACAAACGCCGCGTGGAAGATCGTCTCGACGAGATGCATCGGTTGCTGCAGCAACACTCCGCGCAGAGCGAACTGTCGCAAGGCGATCGCATCGCGCTTTTCAATTCACAGGAAGCACTCAACGCGCTGCTGCTGCAGAACGACAACAACCGGCTCGAGTGCGAAAGCGGCGCGCACACCGGCTCGCGCATTCACGTCACCAGCTGCAAGACGCACGGTGAATTGATGGAACGCCAGCGACGCGACCAGAACGCGCTCGGCGACTTGCTGAGACAGCCGCAGACACAATTGCCATCGAAAGATCATTGAGCGGGCTATAGTTCTCGTCTTATATGATTTCTCGAACGGAAACTTGACGATGACGATCACGATCACGATCACCGCTTTCGACCGCTCGCCCGATGGCGGCAAAGGACTCGCGCGCGACACACGCGTGCGCTGGGCGCTCGAAGAAACCGGTCAACCTTACGATGTCCGCCTGGTTACGTTTGAGGCGATGAAGGAACCGGCGCATCTGCGAGTTCACCCGTTCGGCCAGATCCCGACTTACGAGGAAGGCGATCTCGCACTGTTCGAGACCGGCGCGATCGTGTTCCACATTGCCGAGCGGCACGCGGGACTATTGCCTGCCGACGCAAATGCGCGCGCGCGTGCGATCGCGTGGATGTTCGCCGCGGTCAATACCATCGAGCCGCCGATTCTCGATCTGTCCGTCGCGAAAACCATCGAGCGCGACCAGCCGTGGGCCGCGCAACGTCTTCCGCTGGTGCAGGACCGCATTCGAAACAGGCTCACGCCGCTTGCCGCGCGATTGGGCGATGCGGACTGGCTCGACGGCGCATTCAGTGCCGGCGATCTGATGATGGTGTCGGTACTGCTGCGGCTACGCGCATCCGGAATCCTGGACGAATTTCCGAATCTCGCTGCTTATGTCGCGCGCGGCGAAGCGCGGCCCGCCTACCGGCGCGCCTTCGATGCGCAGTTGGCGGTGAATACACGCTAGTCGGCGGTCGTGGTCCTTCGTCCAATTCCTTCAGACAGCGGACAAAAAATTCCCAGCGCGTTTTGCTCACGGCGATGGCGGATCGACATTCCTGGCGCCGTCACCGGAGACTTGAACCTGTTTCTTCCGAAACGGAATCAGCGAACGCCATCGCGCTCGCGAATCGAGTTCGGCGACGCGACTGCCGAAACGGGTTTCATAGCGCGCGAGATTGAGCCCGGCGATATAGCCGCCATACGCGACGACAAACCAGACCAGCGGGCCATGTCCTTTCTGCGGCCACCAGGTGAACCAGATCGCGGCATCGACGAGCGTCGTGATCTGGCTGCTTATCTGCTGAGTGATGAAATTGACGATGCCCTTGTGCCACATGTCCTGCACGACGGAGGGATGCAGGATCACGCCGACGATACCGCTCACTTCGATATAGATGAGCGTCCACGCGGCGGCGACGCCATAAAATCCACCGCCGAACTTCATCCACTTGGTGTGCAGCACGCTATCGGACGCGTGCTCGGATTCTTTCTCGTCCTTGCGAATGGCGGCGAGGCGCTCGTCGATCGCCTTGCGGTCGGCATCGCGCGCCAGCACGCCGCGGCTATATAGCCGATAAAACAGCAGCCAGCTCAGCGCGGCGACCGGAAATCCCACTTCGACGATGGCGTAAAGAAGCTCCGACAACATCGTGGCGTACCTGCGGCGAGGACAAAAGGATTATAGGCTGGGCTGGCGGCAAATGACTTCGTGGCGCACGGCGGCTTGTTCCCGGTTATTCTGACTGCCTTCCGCGAACGAGGATGGGCATGGACAGACGTCGTTTCTTCACCGCCGCCGGCAGCACCGCCGCTTTCGCCGCACTCGGCACCGACAACGCTTTCGCTGACGATCGCACCACCCGAACCGCGCGGTTCGATGCGGCGACCGTCAAGACGATGCGCGATCGCATCCGTCCCATCGGTGCGGACGAATATCTCGCGCGACAGGAACACGCGCGCCGGCTCATGAAGGACAACAAGATCGACGCCATCTTCGTCGAAGGCGGCACATCGCTCGCCTACTTCACCGGATTGCACTGGTGGTTGAGCGAACGCCTGTTCGCGATGGTGATGCCGCAGAAAGGCGATCCGTTTTTTGTGTCGCCGAAGTTCGAGGAAGGACGTGCGCGCGAAAAGCTCGGCAACGACGTGAAGTTCTACACATGGGAAGAACACGAAAAGCCGATCGATCGTATTCGTCAGGGCATGCAGGATCGCGGATTGCTCAACGCCACGATCGGCATCGAGGAAACAACGCGTTACTACCCTGTCGAGCAGTTGCAGCAGCGCCTCTCGACGCTCACGCTTCGCAGCGCCACGCCGGTCACCGGCGGATGCCGCAGCGTGAAGTCGCCGCATGAAATCGAATTGATGCAGATCGCCAACGACATCACCGCCAAGGTATACACGCAGGTACAACGCGAGTTGCGCGAAGGCATGGGCGAGAAGGAACTCGGCACGTTACTCACGGCGTTGTTCGGCGAGTTCGGCGTCGCGGGCGACGCGCTCGTGCTGTTCGGCGAGGCATCGGCTTATCCGCATGGGCTGACGCGCGACGTGCAGCTCAAGCAAGGCGACAACGTACTGATCGACGGCGGATGCAACGTCGAGGGTTATGGATCCGACATCACGCGCACGATGGTGCTCGGCGAGCCGAGTGCAAAGATGAAACAGGTGTGGGAGATCGTGCGCGGCGCGCAAGACGCGGCACTGAAAGCCGCCAGGCCCGGCGTGCCGGCGGAAAAAGTCGATGCCGCTGCGCGGAATCACATCGCCGATCATGGATTCGGTCCGGGCTACAAATACTTCACGCACCGGCTCGGTCACGGCATCGGCATGGATGGACACGAGTGGTATTACCTCGTCGGCGGCAATACGCGACCGCTGATGTCCGGCAACATGTTCAGCAACGAACCGGGCATCTACATCGTCGGCGAGTTCGGCATCCGGCTGGAAGATGAAATGCTGATCACCGACGAGGGCGCACGACTATTGCTGCCGCAGGCGACGAGTCTGCAGAAAATTTTCGGATGACTCGCTTCGACAACTTGGCTGTCTAGCCGCGGATGTTGGAAACCGGGATCAGAGTGCGCTGTTGCAACGGGCATTCTGATCCCTGCTCTTTTTACCGGAACGATGAGAACATCGAAGACCGCGGCGTGAATGACGAACGCGATGCGGTGTAGTCGGTGTTCAGGCGCGACTGGCGAATCAGATTGCGTGCGCGCATTTCCAGTTCGACCGCCTGGTACATGGCGCTGCCGCGTTTTCCGCTATGAACGAATTCCAGATACTGCTTGGCCAGATCTTCGTCGGACGTGCCTCGCAAATCGATATGCTCAACGGTGTTCATGCTAATCCCCCTTTCTCGCTATCGTGGCGCTTGAGCGCGCACCTTACGTTGCATAGCGGGTGCCAAAGGGTATGAAGCGGCGTTGTAGAGCCATTTCATGGGATTTCTGATGAACCGGAGCGCACGGCGAATAGCCGTCTGCGGGGCAGAAAACTGGCGTTCTGCGTCAGTCCGGCGCGCGCTTTTGCGGCGAGGGAACGGATCGGAGTGACATCGTCCGTTGGTCTTCGCGCGGGTCACGTTTGCGAGGAGTAGGATGCATCGTCAACCGATACCTGAAGGTCGATGCACATGAAAATCCTGATCCAGGCCTGCTTCGCTGCCGCCTCGCTCGGCTGGGCCACGTCGGCGATTTCATCGCCGACGATCGAGCTCAAGGACGGTAGCCGCATCCAAGGCGACATCCAGAGCATCGACAATGGCGTGTATGCCGTTCACTCGGCGAGCATCGGCACGGTGCATATCGCGCAATCGAACATCGTGCGGATCGTGTACGTCGACGACGCGCCGCCAGTGGCGCGTTCGCCAGACAAATCGCCGGCGCGCGACGACACGATGACGCGCGAGATGCAGCAACTTCAGACGAGTTTGGCGAAAGATCCCGCCGCGCTGCAATCGATCATGAGCCTGGAATCCGATCCGCAGATCGAAGCCGTCCTGAATGATCCGGCGATTGCCAAGGCCATCCAGGAAGGTGACTACGCAAGCCTTCTGGCGAATCCGAAAATTCAGGCGTTGGAAAACAACGAACACGTCAAGCAAGTGGTGCAGCAGCAAGCGCATTGAGCGAACCAACACGAATGTGACGCCAGATCGAACGGGCTCGATACGACAGCACGAGCCCGTCGAATTCTACGGCGCGTGTTTCGTTTCGAAGAACGTACGTGCGTGCTCGGATTCCTCGGGCTTGGGCTTGTACTCGGTCCAGCCTTCGGTCGGCGTGCTCTTGTAGCGGATGACGCGCTGGCTCACGTCGATTTCGTAATACGGAAATACTTCGCGCAGATTGAAGAATGCGGCCGGCGCGAAAAGGATGATGTCGACGGCCAGATGCCCGCCTTTGAAACGCAGCGGCAGAATTCCGTAGAACGGATCGGCGCCGTCTTCGGCCGCCTTGAACTGATAGTTTCCGAAACTCGTGCCTTTCATTTTTTCGGTGAGAGGAAGGTTGACGGTTCTGTCCTTCAACGCGAGCGTGGTTCCGGTGCGCGGCGAACTGATCGTCGTCATCGACGAACACGCCGATATCAGCGCCAGAAACCCGACGAGCACAATCTGTCTGCAATACGTGATCATGTAGTCCCCTTTTGGTTGTGGTTCGAAGGCGCACATGGCTGACGTGTGCGCAGCCTGGCGTTACGCAACATGAAAGAAAGCTATTCGTTGTTTCAGAATGACCGCGCGCTGCAACTCCCCGTTGAGCACGCAGCCGGTACTGTAATGCGATGTTTATTCCAAAGGAACAAGATTTACGTTTTTCTTTCGAGCCCAATCCCTTTTTCCTCGCCTCGTTTTCTCGGATAATTTCGACGTACCCTTTCGCTTTTTTTCGCCTGTAGTGAATCTCGTTCCCGATGACTGTTCTCGTTCCACCCAACCCCACGACGCCCTACGCGACGATCCGCGCTGATCGTCAGGCCCTCAGCACGCTCCCCATCGCGGAGTTGATCGCTGCCTATAAGCGCTATGGCGCAGTTTTGCTTCGTGGGTTCGCGGTTGAACTTAGCCAGTTCCGCGACCTCACCCAGCGTCTATGCAGTGGATCGGTTTTCAACGAAAGTCCCGGCCGCCTCGTGATCGACCGCGAGCAAAATATCCAGACCGTCAATCTCGGCTACGAACCGTTTCCGCAGCATCCGGAACTTTCACGCGAACCGTGGAAACCCGACATCTGTTTCTTCTGGTGCATCAAAGCGCCATCCAAGGGCGGCGAAACCACCGTGTGCGATGGCGTCGACATCGTGCGGCGACTTGCCCCCGCTGTCAGGAATGCGTTCAGCAGCCGTCGACTTCGCTATCACCAGCCTGCTACGCCAGCCGAATGCGCGTTCTGGTTGGGATCGACCGATCCAGACGACACCACACTGGCGAATCCTCCCGCGCACTGCCCGTACTCGTTCGAGCGGATTAGCGGACACATCCATCGATACTTTCTAAGACCTGCTTTGCACAAGCCAATGTTCAGCGACGAACCGGCATTTGGAAACTTCCTGTTTTTTGGGCGCTACTTCAATCGCCAGCGAACGTTTCCAACTTTCGAAAACGGCGAATCCGTTACCGATGACCTGCTTGCCGAGGTGAAGGCGGTGAGCGACCGAGTGGAAAGTCCCGTCGCCTGGCAGCCCGGGGACATCGTGATTCTGGACAACACGCGTTTCATGCACGGACGTCGCGCCATCCTTGATCTGAATGACCGCCACATCGCGACGTATTTCGGCTACGTGAATTTCGCCGAACTCGACGATCGCGAGCGCCACTTTCCGTGGCGCGTCGCTGCTTTCAAGCCGCCTGTATTTGCTTAGCATCAGCGGCAGCGCCACAGAGTCGGAGTGGCTCTCGGTTGATAACGCAACCGAAAAGACACTCTGACCCGTGATTGTTATTTCCTCGCTGACACTTGCGTGACCAGAAGTTCGTCCAGCTGACCGAACGATTCGGACAAGCCGTCGGCGGCACCCACGTTCGCCTCGAAAGCTTCTTTCGACGGATAACGTTCGTGCATCACGACCAGCGTCTTGCCGTCTTTTTCTTCGAAGGTCAGCGTAGTGACGGAGCCGTCTGGGCTTTCTTCGTTCGTCCAGACCAGGCGCGACGGCGGCACGACTTCGAGATACTTCCCATGAAACGCCATCGTCCCTGATTCGCCATGGCGAAACACCAAACGGTACGTGCCGCCGACGCGAACATCCTGCTCACAGGAAAGCAGCTCCATGCCGAACGACTTCGGAACCCACCACCGCTTGAACAGGTCGGGTTTGGTCCACGCCTCGAAGACGATGCGTGCCGGCGCATCGAAGGTTCGCGTGACGACGAGTTCGCAATCTGAATTGCGCTCCACCTGCGTGCGGCCTTTGGCGGGTGCAACGTCACTTTCTTTTCTTGCGTCCATCAACTTTCTCCTTTCGCTTTAGTTCTTCGACGACCGTGTCGAGCGCGTCGAAGCGTACATCCCAAAGTTGTCGGTGCTTTTCGATCCATGTCGCCTCTTCTTCCAGGCGGCGCAGGCCGAGCCTGCACGTCCGCACACGCCCGATTTTCTGCGTGACGACCAGCCCCGCCTGCTCCAGCACACCGACATGCTTCTTCATGCCGGTGAGCGTCATGTGGAACTTGTCGGCGAGTTCGGTGATGGAAGCGTCGGCGCGACCTAGCTGCTCCAGGACACCGCGGCGGGTGGCGTCTGCGAGTGCGGCGAAAGAGGCGTCGAAACGCTGGTGTGCATACTGAACCATTTGGTTCAGTGTATGACATCGACTGGCTTTTTAAAAGGGGTCAGGTTCATTTTCCCTGACGATTGATCGAGACGATTTCGTACGTCGACAGACATCGAACGACTACATTGCCATTTACTGCGACGCGAGAAGATGCCGTATCCGCAGGAACCGGCTTCATGGCTCGCCAACCTCGTCTCGATTTGCCCGGCATCGCACAACACATCGTTCAACGCGGCGTCGATCGACAGCCTTGCTTCGCCACGGAGTGCGACTACGGCAACTATCTCCAGGAGCTGACCGAAGCCTCACGCAAGCACGGCTGCTCGCTGCATGCCTACGTGTTGATGACCAATCACGTGCATTTGCTCGTTACGCCGGCCGAAGCGGGCGCTGTTTCACGCATGATGCAAGCCATCGGGCGCCGGTATGTCGCCTGCTTCAACGCGCGATATCGTCGAACAGGAACACTGTGGGAAGGCCGGTTCAAAGCAGCGCTGGTGGGGAACGCGCGGTACACGCTCGCCTGCTATCGCTACATCGAATTGAATCCGGTGCGTGCACGGATGGTTGACGATCCATCGGCATACCGATGGTCAAGCTACCGGCACAATGCGCTCGGCGACATCGATCCGAGGACATCCGAGCATCGTGACTATCTGCGGCTCGCGCAGACCGCCGATAAACGAAGAAGCGTCTATCGAAATCTCGTGGCCGAACGCCTTGATGATTCGGAGATCCGGGCCCTTCGTGCACATACGCAACAGCAGCGTGCGTATGGAAGTGAATCGTTTCGGGCGAAGATTGAGGCGCTGACCGATCGTGTTGTGCAGGTCAGGCCGCGCGGGAGGCCGAGGAGCAGTCTGCGTGAGGGTTAAATGAAGCTGACCCCTTTTTCCTTTCTGACTATGTCCACGCAGGCGAAAAGAACAAAGCGATATTCACGGCGAAACCGGCATTCCAGATTGCCGTGCGCGTCCACGCATAGTTCGCGAGATACGCGGCGACGAACGCCATGCGCGCGAGCACAAAAACAACGGCGAGCGCGTCGATCGTACCCTGCGGCACGTGCCGGAACTCGGCCAGCAGCACGGCCGCCGCGAAGAACGGAAACGTCTCGATGCCGTTCTGATGAGCCCCAAGCGCCCGCGCACGGAGAGGCGTGGACCAGAATCCGGAGTCGCGCGGGCGCGCGTTGTCGAACTCGCGCCAGCCCAGAGGCTTGAACGGTGCGATGGTCAGCAGAAACAGCAGCACGGCTGCGAACAGGCACCACTCCGCGATCGTCATTGTCGGCTCCCGAAATGCGGTCAGAGTAACTTACGGGCTGACAGGATAAGGCACTCTGATCCCACTTGTGGAAAATGAACCTGACCCCCTTTTTCGGTGGAAAATTGAATCGCCCCGTCTTTGATAGACGCCTCCCAGCCATAATCATTGGCAATTGTGGAGGTAGCAATGAGCAGCAAACGATATACACAAGAGTTCAAAGACGAAGCGTTAAAACAGATCAACGATCGTGGTCATTCCATCGCGGATGTTTCGGATCGATTAGGCGTTTCAATTCATAGTCTGTATGCGTGGCAGAAGCGTTCCGGTAAACCCGCAGCAGTACGTCAGGTCGAGACCGATCAGGCATCCGAACTACGACGGTTGAAAGCCGAGTTGCGCCGGGTAACCGAAGAGCGAGACATCTTAAAAAAGGCCGCCGCGTACTTTGCCAAGCAGTCCGGGTGAAGTACGCGTTCATGCGTGACCACGCAACGGTTTTTCGACTGCGCAGTATGTGTCGTGTTTTCGGTTTGCATCCGAGCGGCTACTACGCGTGGCGATCGTCGCCCCTGTCGGCGCGTGGCAAGGACGATCAACGCGTCCTGGGATTGATCAAGCACGCGTGGCTGCAAAGCGGCGGTGTCTATGGCTACCGCAAGATCACGCGCGAGTTGAGAGACGTGGGTGAAGCGTGCGGCAAACATCGCATCGCTCGGTTGATGCGTGGCGAGGGACTACGCGCTCAAGTGGGTTATGGACGTCGCCCTGGAGTTCGCGGCGGCAAGCCATCGATCGTCGCAAACAATCACCTGGCGCGACAGTTCGACGTAAGCACCGCTAATCAAGCCTGGGTGACCGACATCACCTACATCCGCACGCACGAAGGCTGGTTGTATCTGGCCATTGTGCTGGACTTGTTCTCGCGCCAAGTGGTCGGCTGGTCGATGCAATCGAGTCTGCACACCGACGTGGTCTTGCAAGCGTTGATCATGGCGGTATGGCGACGCAAGCCAGCGGCGGGACTGCTGGTTCATTCCGACCAGGGCACGCAATTCACCGGACACGACTGGCAGGATTTTCTAAAGGCACACGGCTTGGTCAGCAGCATGAGCCGGCGTGGCAACTGTCACGACAACGCCGTGGCCGAGAGCTTCTTCCAGTTACTCAAACGTGAACGCATCAAACGAAAAATCTACGTCACACGAGAGGATGCAAAATCCGACGTGTTCAATTACATCGAAATGTTCTACAACACGCGACGGCAACACGGACACAACAACGGCCTGTCTCCGGTAGAGTTTGAAAAGCAGTTTTCACAGCGAGGCTGCTAGGCGTCTAATGAAGCCGGGGCGATTCAGAACGTCTCCGATGTCTTTTGGATTAACGTCTCGAAGAACCAGAAATCGCAATGTTAAATCCATGTCGTATTTTTCTAGCAACTGCGCTTCACTAAGCAACGTACAGGCCAGAAAATGTTCATCTTCAGCAAGCTTTTTCAATTCACGATACATATGCGAATTGAGACTCACAAGAATGCAATTTCGTAGCTCTTGTGGCGACAAGACGGCGCCGTACGTGTTCAATCTTTCAAACAGATCAAATTTCCCCGATTGAGAACCTCCCTCTTCTCTAGCGAGAATCTTCACGTCCAGTCTGGTTCGCTTAAACTCCAGCTTAAGGATTGGGTCCATGTTTTCATATTTAACGCCATCAAGAGCAGGCAAATGTTTGGTTCCCTCCAGTGTGATGGGTTTCTTGAGCGACAGCTCATCAGAGTTTTCTGAGACCGGACCTCTGAGCTCACCCATAAACTCGAAGATTGTCGATAAGCGTTGTACGCCGTCGATAACCTCCCATACGCCGCTTTCATTTGACGCTACGTAAATTGGTGGCAATGGAATGCCCAACAACAACGATTCGATCAATCTCGATTTTTGACCATCCGACCAGCGAAATACGCGCTGGAATTCGGGATGGATATCCAACTCGCTCTCCTTATACAGATTCAATATTTCGCCAACTGACATCGATAAATTCTCGGAAGAAATTTCGCGTCGCTTTAAATCAACTTCTTTTCTTAAACTCATGGGAAATATGCCGGAATTTAGTTAGCTGTCGAATGTCGTATAAGGTCTGGCGCGCAGTTATTACATATTCCGCCGATACTCCCCACCCACATCATATAACGCATGTGATATCTGCCCTTCACTGTTAAATTTGACAGCCTCCATCAACTGCGCAAACACATTCTTCCGCTCCCGCGCCGCCTGCTGTAGCGTTTTCGAGACTCTCCGGCGCCAGCCCATTCCGGTTCGCCCGAAACGCCTCGACATTCGCGATCTGCTGACCCTTCTCCTCCTCCGTCGAGCGGATCAACTCGATCGTCGTCGCCACTTCGCCGGCGTGTTCCTTCGGCAGGAACGTGTTCACGCCGATCAGCGGCAGCGTGCCGTCGTGTTTCTTGTGTTCGTAGTACATCGATTCTTCCTGGATCTTGCCGCGCTGGTACATCGTGTCCATCGCGCCGAGCACGCCGCCGCGCTCGCTGATGGCCTCGAATTCCTTGTAGACGGCTTCTTCGACCATGTCGGTGAGCTTGTCGATGATGAAGCTGCCCTGCCACGGGTTCTCGCAGAAGTTCAGGCCCAGCTCGCGGTTGATGATCAGCTGGATCGCCACCGCGCGGCGCACGGATTCTTCGGTCGGCGTGGTGATGGCTTCGTCGTAGGCGTTGGTGTGCAGGCGAGTTGCAGTTGTCGAACAGCGCGTACAGCGCCTGCAGCGTGGTGCGGATGTCGTTGAACTGGATTTCCTGCGCGTGCAGCGAGCGGCCGGAGGTCTGGATGTGGTACTTCATCATCTGGCTGCGCGGCGATGGCGCCGTAGCGCTCGCGCATCGCGCGCGCCCAGATGCGCCGCGCGACGCGGCCGATCACCGCGTATTCCGGGTCCATGCCGTTGGAGAAGAAGAACGACAGGTTCGGCGCGAAGTCGTCGATGTTCATGCCGCGCGCGAGGTAGTACTCGACGATGGTGAAGCCGTTGCTCAGCGTGAAGGCGAGCTGCGAGATCGGATTCGCGCCGGCCTCGGCGATGTGATAGCCGGAGATCGACACCGAATAGAAATTGCGCACCTTGTTGTCGACGAAGTACTGCTGGATGTCGCCCATCATGCGCAGCGCGAATTCGGTGGAGAAGATGCAGGTGTTCTGCGCCTGGTCTTCCTTGAGGATGTCGGCCTGCACGGTGCCGCGCACGGCGGCGAGCGTCTCGGCCTTGATGCGCGCGTAGGTTTCGGCATCGACGAGTTGATCGCCGGTGACGCCGAGCAGGCCCAAACCCGAGGCCGTCGTTGCCCTCCGGCAGCATGCCGGTATACATCGGGCGTTTTTTATCTTTGTATAGTTTTTCGATTTTCTCGTGCGCGTCGTCCCAGCGTTTGGAATCTTCGCGCAGGTATTTCTCGACGTGCTGATCGATCGCCGTGTTCATGAACATCGCGAGGATGATCGGCGCCGGTCCGTTGATCGTCATCGACACCGACGTGCGTCGGCGACGCACAGATCGAAGCCGGAATACAGCTTCTTCATGTCGTCGAGCGTGGGGATGTTGACGCCGGAGTTGCCGATCTTGCCGTAGATGTCCGGGCGCGGATGCGGGTCTTCGCCGTACAGCGTGACCGAATCGAACGCGGTCGACAGGCGCGTGGCCTTCTGTCCGTGCGACAGATAGTGGAAGCGGCGGTTGGTGCGCTCCGGCGTGCCTTCGCCGGCGAACATGCGCAGCGGATCTTCGCCGGTGCGGCGGTACGGATAGATGCCGCCGGTGTACGGATAGGCGCCCGGCAGGTTTTCCTTCATCAGGAAGACGAGCAGTTCGCCCCAGCTCTTGTACGTCGGCGCGGCGATCTTCGGGATCTTCTGGTGCGAGAGCGATTCGACGTAGTTGTTGCCTTCGACGCCTTGCCGCGCACTTCGTAGGTGTAGTGTTCGTCGGTGATCGATTTGAGCCGCGTCGGGCCATTCGCGCAGCAGGCTGATGGCTTCGGTCGAGAGGGATTTCACGGCGTCGTTGTAGCGTTGGCGCAGCGTGATGCAGTGAGCGGTCGGCCTTCGCCGGTGAGATCGGTTCGCTTCGTAAATCCCGAGTTCGCGCGGCAGGTGCGCGTCGCCGAGTTCGCGCAGCGCTTCGAAGCAACTCTGCGCGCGGTTGGCGGCGTCGGCCTGCTTGCTCGATCGCCGAGTTGATGCCGCGGCCCTGCTCGGCGATCTCGGCGAGATAGCGCACGCGCGCGCCGGGAATCAGCACGGTCGCGCGCGGCTCCTTGAGCGTGGTGTCGAGTTGCGGGTTCCAGTCGCAGTGCGCGGAACGAAGCGGTCAGGTTCATCTTCGCCGCGTCGACTGCGGCAGAATCGGCATCCGAAATCGAACCTGACCCCTGCTCTTCTCGCGCAGCAGGCGGCACAGGTTGACGAACATCCAGGTCACGCCCGGATCGTTGAACTGGCTGGCGATGGTCGGATACACCGGCACCTCTTCGTCGGTGCAGCTTGAACGCGACGCGGTTGCGCTTCCACTGCTTGCGCACGTCGCGCAGCGCGTCCTCGGCGCCGCGCTTGTCGAATTTGTTGAGCACGACGAGATCGGCGAAATCGAGCATGTCGATCTTCTCGAGCTGGCTCGCCGCGCCGTAGTCGCTGGTCATCACGTACATCGGGAAATCGACGAGATCGACGATCTCCGAATCGGACTGGCCGATGCCGGCGGTCTCGACGATGACGAGGTCGTAACCCTGCCCCTTCAGGAACGCGATGCAATCCTTCAGCACGATGCTCGTCGCCGCGTGCTGGCGGCGCGTCGCCATCGAGCGCATGTAGACGTGCTTCGAGCGCAGCGAATTCATGCGGATGCGATCGCCGAGCAGCGCGCCGCCGCTGCGGCGGCGCGTCGGATCGACCGCGAGCACGGCAATGTGCATCTGCGGAGAACGCGTGCAGAAAGCGCAACAGCAACTCGTCGACGACGGACGATTTGCCCGCGCCGCCCGTGCCGGTGATGCCGATGACCGGCGTCTTGCCGCCGGCGAGCTGCCATTCCTTGCGCAGGCGCGCGAGCTCGTTGTCGTCGAGCGCGCCTTCTTCGATCGTCGGTGAGCATCTTGCCGACGGAGATTTCGTCGTCGAGCGCGATCTTTTGCGGGCGCTCGGTCTTCACGCGATGTTCGCTGGCGCGGCGGACGACGTCCTCGATCATCGCCGTCAGGCCCATGTGCATGCCGTCGTTCGGATGATAGATGCGCTCGACGCCGTAGGTCTTCGAGTCGGGGATTTCCTCCGGCGTGATCGTGCCGCCGCCGCCGCCGAACACGCGGATGTGTCCCGCGCCGCGTTCCTTGCAGCATGTCGACCATGTACTTGAAGTATTCGACGTGGCCGCCCTGGTACGAACTGACAGCGCGATGCCGTCGGCGTCTTCCTGCAGCGCGGCGCGCACGACGTCCTCGACGCTGCGGTTGTGGCCGAGGTGGATCACTTCCGCGCCCTGCGCCTGGATCAGGCGGCGCATGATGTTGATGGCGGCGTCGTGGCCGTCGAACAGGCTCGCGGCGGTAACGAAACGCAGCGGTGACGCGTCTGCGGTGGAAGGTTGGATCGGCAGGTTTTTGGCGGTCGTGCTCATGTGCGGTCGCAGCGATGGCTAATACGGTCGATTGTACGCCTCCGCGCGTTTTTGCTCGAAATCCGGCTGGAATATTTCCGGGCTCGCGGCGGTCTAGCAGCCGGGATTCCAAGAAACCACAACTCGACAGGGAGAGAACATGAAACAACTGCACGTGATCACGGCGTTACTCGGCACCGGCATGGCAATTCAGGCAGCGGCGGCATCACCGCATTTCGTGTTGCGGCCGCTGGTCAGCGGATATGCGTTGACCGCCGACGCCGCCGTATCCGGCGAGGGCCGCTGCGGCGAAGGCAAATGCGGCATGCAGATGATGGATACGGACAAAGACGGCAAAGTCACGTTCGAAGAAGCGAAGCTGGGCAAGTTCAGCGAGAAGCAGTTTAAGGCGTGGGATCTGAATCACGATGGGGCGCTCGACAAGACCGAGCTCGATCAGATGCATCGCGTGAAAGGCAAGGAAGGTTACTGCTCGTAAATCGGCTGGATCTGACGCACCGCTCGTCATTCCCGCGAAAGCGGGAATGCAGTGCCTTCGCTTAGTCTCCAATCGGACAAAGAGAAAAGTCGCTGGATTCCCGCTTTCGCGGGAATGACGAGCAAAAATAAATTCGGCGGCGCTATTCCAGAATTTTCTCGAACCAGTGCTGCGCGTAGGGATTCTCATTGAACCGCGGAATTTCGCGATAGCCGCTGGATCGATAAAGATTCAACGCTTCGTCGAGCGTCGCGTTGGTGTCGAGCCGCACGGTGTGGAATGCATGCCGCCGCGCTTCGGCTTCGAGCTCGGCGAGCAGACGCCGGCCGAGTCCCATCCCACGCGCATTCGGCGCTATCCACATGCGTTTGATTTCACCGACGCCGGACGACAATGTTCGCAGCGCGCCGCAACCGATGGGCTGGCCCGACAAATGCGCAACGAGCAGGCATCCGCACGGCGCGCGGAAATCATCGTGATCCGGAACACATGAGCCTTTGGCGGGATCGAAGCCGCCGGGAAAGCGGCTGCCGATCTCCGCGAAGTACGCGGCCAGACACTGCTGCGCATCGGCGCTCGCCGGATCGGCGCGCGCGATTTCAACGGATTGCGTCATCACCCCACGCGTTTCAGCACGAAGTCGTGTCCATCGCGGCGGCTGATGAGTCCGCTGACGTTGCCGTTCGCATCGCGCTGGATGATACGGCGCAGCGTCGGCTGACCCGGCGTGACGAGTACGTCGCGCAACTCGGCCTTGATCGGATACGGTTTGCCGCCGTTCGTCGAACCGGCCAAACCATCGCCATCACGCGTGATCTGCATTTTGAACGCCGGCGTCGCTTCGTAGGTGCCGACGTAGTCGTCGAGCGTCGCTGCCGGCAGCGCGATGGTTTTCGGATCGTCGGGTTTCGTCATCGTCTGGCTGGAAATCATTTTCCAGTCCGCGCCCTCTTTCTTCCACACTTCGGTGGAAAGATATTTGATCGTGAGCGCCTGTCCATACAACTGCTGATCGAGGTTGTCGGTGAATGATGTCACCGCGACGTCGCCATGCACCTCGACCTTGAAATCCGATTGCGTGAGCTTGCGCTGGATGTTCTTCGGCGTCGGCTGCGTTCCGTCGACGATGCCTTTCTTGTCGCTGACTTCGCCGGTTTCGTTCATGAAGATGACGCGATCATCGAGATACTTCGCGATGGTCGCCGCATCGCCGCTCGCCGATGCATCGGAAAATTCCTGCGATTGACGCTCGATCAGCGCGGCGACATTTTCCGCGCGCACGGGCACGACGAAACCCGACAGCAAAATTGGCAACGCAATCACGATAGCCGTTCGCATGCGATCTCCTCGATGATCACGCGATCTTCGGGAATCGCACGCGAGGTCACATGTGCCGCTGGTCACATCAAGCCGGGACTGCCCTGCACATGATCGCCGACGACTTCGCCGCGCGCGAACGCGAGCGCGGCGTCGATCACGCGCGCATCGTCGAGGATGCGGTTGTGGCCGAGGCCTTGCGTCGTCAGCAGACGCGCGCCGCTCCAGTGCATCGCGTAGCGTTCGCCCTCGCCCCACGGGACTTCGCGATCGTCCAGATCGTGCACGATCAAGCCCGGTTGGCCGAATGCACGCAGGCGTTGCGCGAGACTCAACGTGCGCGCATCCACGCCAGTGCGCTGTTGATGCCACGCGTAAAAGCGACGCACGCAGATGATCGCCCAGATGCAGGAAACGGAAATAGCGGTCGACGGCCATCGTCATGTCCGCCGGCGGCGCGATCAGCACGATGCGCTCGGCGCGCCAGCGTTCGTCTTGCGCGAGCATGATCGCCGCACCGCCGAGCGAATGTCCGATCGCGAGCGCAGCGTTTCCGAAATGTACACCGACGGCGCTCACCGCTTCGGCGAATTCGGGAAGCGTCGCCAATGTGCCGTTGCTGTTGCCGTGCGCGGGATGATCGAACGCGACGACGGCGTAACCCGCCGCGCGAAGCCGCGCCACCCACGAGGCGAAACGCAAACCGAAACTCGACCAGCCATGCACGAGCAACGCGTAACGTTCGCGCGTCGGATCGCCCCACACGTACGTCGACAGCGAGCGCGCGCCGGCTGCGATCGAGCCGCGATGAAAATCGGCACGCGATACGACATCGTTCGATTCGAACGCACGTGCACGATTGCGAGCGCTCGCGAACGGTGTGGCGAACAGGCGCGCGGCATGATCGGCGGTAACGCTCGGCATGAACACGCCGCCGAGCGCGAACATGGTGCGCCACGTCGCCAGCTCCAGATATTTACGAACGTTCGTGCTTTTTCCTGTGGTGACGGTTTTCATGGGTTCGACCTCATGCAAACAAGTTGAATTGTCTAGGCGCGGTACGAATCGAGCAGGCGCTGCATCGACTTTTCTGCACGCGCGAGCGCGTCACTTTCTTTGAACAGACGCGAATCGTGATGCAGTGCGAGTTCGATGGCGAAGATCTCGAACGCGAGTTGATCGGCATCGCAATCGGGTTTCATTTCGCCTGCGTCAATGGCCATCGTGACAGCGCGCGCCAGCTCGCGGCGGAGCTTGGTCTGATACTCGACAACCCGATCGCGGATCGGGCCGGGACGATCGTCATATTCAATGGCGGCGCTGACCATCGGGCATCCACCGCCCGCGCTGCGCAGCCAGGAAACCCAGTTGCGCATGATCGCGCGCAGACGCGGCAAGCCGCGTTTCTCGCGAATCGCCGGCATGAATACGGAATCAGTGAAACCTTGCGCGGCGGCGTCGAGGACGGCGAGCTGCAGGTCTTCGCGCGATCCGAAATGCGCGAAGACGCCGCTTTTCGACATGCCGACGGCGGTCGCGATGCCGCCGATGGTCAGGCCTTCGAAACCATCGGTTCGCGCGATGGCGAGCGCGCGGTCGATCACCGCATCACGGGTGGCGGCGCCTTTGTTCGTGGCTACAGCAGATTGCATTGGATGAAAATAGCACGACCGTTCGTGCCTGTCCAACGCACGAGCCGGGCGCGATGAATCGCGCCCCTACGAAGCCGCCGCCGATTTTTGTCGGCACAATAATCGCGCCCCACAAAGTCGCCGCAGATTTTCGTATGGCGTAATTCGCGCCCCACAAAGTCGCCGCTGATTTTCGTAGGCCGTAATTCGCGCCCCACAAAGTCGCCGCAGATTTTCGTAGGGCGTAGTTCGCGTCCCGCAGAGTCGCCGCTGATTTTCGTAGGGCGCAATGAATCGCGCGCCGCAAAATCGCCGCAGATTTTCGTAGGGGCGCAATTCATTGCGCCCGCGCGCTGCACGAAACTCAATTGCTCGTAGAAGGCGAAACCGGTGCGATGAGTACATGTTCGCGCCTGATTCCGTAGCCGATCAGACGTGCAGGAATATGCCGAATGAATCGGAACCGGAGCAGGAAGCGAAGCAGCGCGGGCAACTGCGTGACTTCACCCGTCGACGCCAACACACGCGACAGAACGCGCTTCTGAATCTGCAACTGCATCGCTTGCGTGAACCGGGTCGGAAAATCGCGTCGCGCCTGCACGCGTGCGAGTGTCGCGTCGTCGGGTTTGCCGCCGCCGCGCAATGCCGGCGCGATGACATTCGCGGTCGCGACCGCGTCCTGCACCGCGAGATTGATGCCGACACCGCCGACCGGCGACATCGCGTGCGCCGCGTCGCCGATGAGCAGCAATCCGGGTTTGTTCCATGTCGGCAAACGATTCACTTTTACTTCGAGGAATTTCACGTCGTCCCATGTCGCGAGGTTGTGCACGCGATCGCTGACCATCGGCGCGACGTTGGCGACTTCCTCGCGGAACGTCTCGATCGGCTTCGCGCGCAGTTGCGCGTCTTCGCCCTTCGGCAACGACGAAGGCGCATTGCCAGTAGTCGTCTCGATTGAGCATCACCATCAGATGACCGCGCGAGACGCGGCCGAAAACGTCTTCGATGTCGTCGGGTTTGCGCGGCAGACGGAACCACAGCACATCCATCGGCGCGCCGTATTCGATCGGCGCGAATGCGGCGGCGTCGCGCAAGGTCGAATGACGTCCGTCGGTGCCGACGACGAGATTCGCGCGGATCTCGAAGTTCGCCCGTCGTCGATTCGGCGCGCACGCCAACGACGCATCCGTTCTCCTCGATCAATCCGGTTGCCTTCGTGCTCATGCGCAGATCGAAATTCGGATAGTCGCGTCCGGCGCTCGCGAGAAGATCGAGGAAATCCCATTGCGGCACGAGCGCGATGTAGTCGAAGGGTTTGAGTCCGCGCAGCTCGACGAACATCTGCATGTGATCGCCGAACGCGATCGAGAGATCGTGCGCTTTGTGCTGCTTGAGTTGATCAAAGCGTTCGTAAAGTCCGATTTCGGACAATATCTGCAACGTCGACGGATGCACGGTGTCGCCGCGGAAATCGCGCAGGAAATCCTTGTGCTTTTCGAGCACCGTCACGCGAACGCCCGAGCGTGCGAGCAGGAATCCGAGCATCATTCCCGCCGGACCACCGCCGACGACGCAACATTCTGCGGAAACGTTTTCAGCGGGCATTCTCAATTCCCTCTCGCCGTCAAGTGACGTGCGCGCGATTTCCGTTCGGCACTGTCATCGTGCGCATCATCCCGCTAAAATGCGCGCACTTACAAATCGGCCGCGTTCATCGCGGCTTTTGCTTTTTCTGCGATCCGCCACGCTGCCGGTCGCCGCACCCGAATCTGGAGCCTCATTCAAATGATCTTCGAGACGTTCGCCACCACCGGCCACGAACAGGTCGTGTTCTGCCACAACAAGGATGTCGGCCTGAAGGCCATCATCGCGATCCACAACACCGTGCTCGGTCCGGCGCTCGGCGGTTTGCGCATGTGGCCGTACAAGAGCGAACAGGAAGCGATCAACGACGTGCTGCGCCTGTCGCGCGGCATGACGTACAAGAACGCGGTCGCGGGCCTCAACATCGGCGGCGGCAAGGCGGTGATCATCGGCGATCCGGCGAAAGACAAATCCGAAGCGCTGTTCCGCGCGTTCGGACGTTTCGTGAATTCGTTCAACGGCCGCTACATCACGGCCGAAGACGTCGGCATCGACGTCAACGATATGGAATGGGTGTTCCGCGAAACCGAATTCGTCACCGGCGTGCATCAGGTGCATGGCGGTTCGGGCGATCCGTCGCCGTTCACCGCGTACGGCACGCTGCAAGGTTTGATGGCGGCGCTGAACGTGAAGTACGGCAACGAAGACATCGGCAAGTATTCGTACGCCGTGCAGGGTGCGGGTCACGTCGGCATGGAATTCATCAAGCTGTTGCGCGAGCAAGGCGCGAAGGTGTTCGTCACCGACATCAATCCGGATCTGGTGCAAACAGGCGCGTCGACGAATACGGTTGCACTGCGGTCGGTACGGAAGAAATCTACGACGTCGACGCGGACGTTTACAGCCCGTGCGCGCTCGGCGGCACGGTGAACGAACAGACGTTGCCGCGCCTGAAGTGCAAGATCATCTGCGGCGCGGCGAACAATCAGCTCGCCAACGATGCGATCGGCGAAGCGGTCGAGAAGAAAGGCATTCTGTATGCGCCGGATTACGCGGTGAACGCGGGCGGCGTGATGAACGTGTCGCTCGAAATCGACGGCTACAACCGCGAACGCGCGATGCGCATGATGCGCACGATCTATTACAACCTCGGCCGCATTTTCCAGATTTCGCAGCGCGACAAGATCCCGACGTTCAAGGCCGCCGACCGCATGGCCGAAGAACGCATTGCATCGATCGGCAAGATCAAGTTGCCGCATATGGGCAACAACGGTCCGCGTTTTCTCGGTCGCATGCGCGGGCATTGATCGCTGCGTCGAGGTGTTGGAAAAGCCGGGCGCAATGAATTGCGCCCCTACGAAATGCAATGACGTGCCAGTTCGCGTCGCCGATGGGTTGTAGGGCGCAGTGAATCGCGCCCCTACGATTTCAGTGTCGTACTGTAGGGGCGC
The DNA here is from genome assembly GCA_963814225.1 of uncultured Gammaproteobacteria bacterium. Classification (GTDB taxonomy): domain Bacteria; phylum Pseudomonadota; class Gammaproteobacteria; order Xanthomonadales; family Rhodanobacteraceae; genus Rudaea. The sequence goes on from CAWFCC010000002.1 coordinate 25,113, forward strand.
GATTCATCGCGCCCGCGCTCTATTTCGCTAACGCTGCACGCAGCGGATCGAGCAGCGCTCCATAACGTTCCGCGTTGTTCGGCGGCCGCGAGATCGGTCGCCGAACCTGCGCCGCGCTCGCGGTGCGAACGGTGCGCTTCGCTTCGTGAAAGCGCAGACACGGTTCCTCGAATTCCAGTCCGCAGAACGCGAGCAGTTCGCGCGTCTGACCTTCCGGATCGTCGACGAGTTTCTCGAACGACTGGATGCGCACGTTGTCCGGATAACGCGCAGCGAGATAATCGCAGTGATCGTTGCAGCTGCGCAGGTAGTCGGCGATGTCGTCGAACGAACTCGCCCAGGGCATGCGGCCCGGTGCGAAGAATTGCCGGAAGCAACTCCAGCATGTTTCGACCGGATCGCGCCGAACGTTGACGATGCGCGTTTTCGGCAGCATCGCGATCGCGGCTTCGGCCATCATCCAGTTCGGCGGCGCCTTGTCGGTGAAACGCGGTTTCGTGGCGCGCCAGCGTGATGTCGTCGCCAGATAATCGGCGCCGATACGAGCCAGTCCGATGCGCTTGTCGTTCTCACCCATTGCGGAAAATACTGTGCGCGGCGCTGCGATTCGCGATCGATCGTCAACGTCAGATCGGGTAGTTCGCTGGCGCCTTCCACCTGCGAATGCGCCGCGAGGATTTGTTCGACGAGCGTCGATCCCGCACGCGGCATGCCGATGATGAAAATCGCTTCGCTGCCCTGCTCGCCCGCAGTCGAAACCGGTTGCGGAAACGCAGCGCGGATCGCTGCGATGTACGCATCGAAATCCGCGCGGTCGACCGGAAACTGCGTGCGCTCGATCCGCGCGGCTTCGCTAAACGCATCGAACGCGGCGGGGAAATCGCCGGCGTCTTCGTAGGCTCTGCCGACAGCGTGCAGCAATGTCGCGCGTTCGAGTCCGGCGAAACGCGGATTCTTCTGCAGCTTTTTCAGCGCGGCGAGATCGTCGGCGTCGAACGCGATCGTTTTGATTTCGGCAAGTCCGTGCCATGCCGTCGCGACATCCTTTCCCGACGCAATCAGACGGCGAAACTGCGTTCGCCGCCTCGTCGGCGTGACCGGTGTAGAACAGACCGCGCGCATATTGCAGTCGCGCCTGTTCGTGTTTCGGATCGATCTCGAGCGCGCGCCTGAACGCGGGAATCGATTGTTCGTACTGCGCGTTCTGCTCGAGCATGCGTCCGTAGCGATACATCGTCTCTGCGTCCGGACGCAGCTCGACGGCACGCCGCAACGGCTCGATGGCCGCCGCGAATTCGCCGGCATCGGACAGCGCGGCGCCGAGCGGGATCAGGATGTCCGGATCGTCGGGCTGCTGCGCATCGGCTTCGCGGAGTGCTTTCACGGCATCAGCGGCGCGGCCGCTGCGAAGCAGCAGGAGTCCGAGCAGGCGCTGCGGCTCGGGATGCGTCGGCGCGTACGCGAGCATGGCGGTGATGTGTCGTTCGGCATCGTCGAAGCGTCCTCGCATCAGCGCGGCGTTCGCTTCGCGCGCGAGGGTTTGCGCGGATGCGGGAAGTCCTTCGAGTCGATGAGGTTTCGCCATGGACGAAGGATACCAGCCGCGAGTCTGCGCCCTGCGGCGGTAAGTGATCGGCTATCATTTACGCAACGACTTGAACGGAAAAGCTTATGCGCCCCTTCCCGCTCGGTGAGGACATCGATGTTCTGCGCGAATCGGTGCGCGGCTTTGCCGAAAAAGAAATCGCGCCGCGCGCCGATCTGATCGATCGCGAAAACAGTTTTCCCGAACGATCTGTGGCGGAAATTCGGCGACATGGGCTTGCTCGGCGTCACCGTCGCCGAGGAATACGGCGGATCGGGATTGGGATTTCTCGCCCACGTCGTCGCGATGGAGGAAATCTCGCGCGCGTCGGGTTCGGTCGGTCTTTCTTATGGCGCGCATTCGAATCTGTGCGTGAACAACATCGCGCACAACGCGAGCGAGGCGCAGAAGAAAAAGTATCTGCCGAAACTGTGCAGCGGCGAATTCGTCGGCGCGCTCGCGATGAGCGAACCCGGCGCGGGGTCCGATGTCGTCGGCTCGATGACCTGTCGCGCCGAGCAGAAAGGCGATGTCTGGATCGCGAACGGTTCCAAGATGTGGATCACCAACGGTCCGGATGCCGACGTGCTGCTCGTCTATATGCGCACGGCGCATCGTCCGGCCGGATCGCGCTGCATGACCGCGTTCATCGATCGAAAAAGGCATGAAGGGTTTTTCGACGGCGCAGAAGCTCGACAAGCTCGGCATGCGCGGCTCGAACACGTGCGAACTGGTGTTCGACAATTGCGAGATTCCCGACGCCAACCGCATCGGTGAAGTGAACGAAGGCGTGCGCGTGCTGATGAGCGGTCTGGATACCGAACGTCTCGTGCTTTCAGGCGGACCGATCGGACTGATGCAGGCGGCGATCGATTCGGCCCTGCCCTACGTGCGCGAACGCAAGCAGTTCAACGCGCCGATCGGCACGTTCGGACATCATGCAGGGCAAGATCGCGGATATGTACACGGCGCTGCAAAGTTCGCGCGCGTACGCTTACATGGTGGCGCAAGGAATACGACAACGGCCGCAAATCGCGCATCGATCCGGCCTCGTGTCTGCTGCACGCGTCGACGAATGCCGTGCAGGTCGCGCTCGAGGCGATCCAGTGCCTGGGCGGCAACGGTTACATCAACGAATTCCCGACCGGACGCATCCTGCGCGATGCCAAGCTTTACGAAATCGGCGCCGGTACCAACGAGATCCGCCGCATGCTGATCGGCCGCGAGCTGTTCCACGGCAAGTGGTAGGCCCGTGCTGGCCGAGTGCCGGGCCCCGTCTATTTCTCCCCTTTTAAAAGATTCCACATTGGAACTTTTTCCCATATTCTAGGCGTTGCGGGAGAATCATCGGATATTATAAACCGTTGGAAATCCGACGGTTAGGCAACTTACTGGAGGGAGTTTATGAGCAAGACCAAGCCCAAAGCGCGCCCGGCAGCCGCCAAAAAGCCCGCGCCGAAGGCGTCAAAGCCGGCCGCGAAAGCTCCTCCGAAAGCGGCTGCGAAACCTGCGGCCAAGACGTCTGCGAAACCGGCACCGAAGGCCGCGCCGGCGCCTGCGCCGAAAGCGTCTGCCGCCAAGCCGGGCAAGGCCGATCCAACCGCATCCATCATGGAATCGGCGCAGAACATCTGGCTGGCCGGTCTCGGTGCGTTCGGCAAAGCGCAGGTCGAAGGCGGAAAGTTGTTTCAGGGTCTGGTCAAGGAAGGTTCCGCGCTGGAGCAGAAAACGCGCAAGATCGCCGGCGCCGCCGCCAGCGATGTACGCGGCGCGGTCACCAACAGCGTGACGCAGGTTCGCGAGCGCACGCAGGACACCTGGCAGCGCCTCGAGCAGATGTTCGATTCGCGCCTGACGACGGCTTTGTCGAAGCTCGGCGTGCCTTCGCGCAAGGAAATCGAGGAGCTGACCAAGCGCCTCGATGACATGAGCAAGGACATGCGCAAGCACAGCATCGGCATCGGTGTAAAAACCGGCTTCGGCAACGTGATGACGACGCAGGTGCGCCGCGCGCGCGACGATCTCAACGATCTGGCGCGTGAACTCGAAGATGCGCAGCTCGCCGCGAAGCAGTCCGACAAGAAATCCGACGGCAAGAAAAGCGCACCGCGCAAGTAATCGGTCCGCTCCGTTTCGAATGCAGGGTCAACGCGGCTCATTCATAAAGAATGATGTCGCGTTGACCCTTTATTTTGGCCGTGATACACAGTGCGCTGCGTACGGCGGGGCGAAGGGCGCATGTCGGATTTGAAAGCGAAGTTCACGCAGGCGGCCGAAGACGTCAAACATCTTTCGGAGCGGCCCGACAACGACACGCTGCTCAAACTCTATGCGTTGTACAAGCAAGGTTCGGACGGCGACGTCTCCGGACCCAAGCCCGGCTTCTTCGATTTCGTCGGCACCGCGAAATACGAGGCGTGGTCGAAGCTCAAGGGCATGAAAGCCGATGAGGCGATGCAGCGCTATGTCGACCTGGTGAAGAAGCTCGGCGCCTGAGGCGAGCGTGAGCAAGCCGACGCGCGAGAAAATCCTCGACACCGCCCTCACGATGTTCAATGCGCTCGGCGAGCGCAATGTCACCACCAATCACATTGCGGACGAGCTCGGCATCAGTCCGGGCAATCTCTACTACCACTTCAAGAACAAGAACGACATCGTCGCGCAGTTGTTCGCGCTCTACGAAACACGTATGGACGAGCTGCTGGCGCGGCGCAAACGCGTACCGACGCTCGACGATGTGCGTCTGCAGATGCAGCACGTGTTCGAGTGCATGTGGACGTATCGGTTTTTGTATCGCGATCTGGTCGATATCCTGTCGCAAAATCGAAAACTCAAACAGCGTTTTGCGCGACTGCTCAATCGCGCCGAAGACAGCGCCGTCGCGATGATGCGCGGATTGATCGAAGCGAAAACCTTGAGCGCGACGAAAGAAGAAATCCAGACGACTGCGGAAAACATCGTGCTCGCGACGACGTTCTGGCTCAACTATCAAACCGTGCGATACAAATCGGAGCCGACACAAGCCGATATCGCGAACGGTGTCGAGCAGGTCATGCGCCTGATCGCGCGGAACTAGCGCAAGCGAATCTGATTGCGATCCTGCTTGCGATCCCACGCGCGCAATTCGTCGCGCAGATGCGCGATGCGCTGACGGCCGAGTGCGTTGCGTTCTTCGTCGAGCACGGCGGCGTCCATCAGTTCGGCGAAACGCTGCGCGGTCGGCAATAGCGCTTCCCACGCGTCGAGCGCGGAAACCGGACCGGGCAAGGTCATGAAGAAACTCACGCCCGGCGTCTGCAGGCGGTCGATTTCGAGCATGTCGAAATTGCCGGGCTTGGTCATGTTCGCCATGCTGAAAATCGGACCGGCTTCGGGGCGGCCGGAAACGAGGCGATGGAAGATGCCGCGATCGCCGAATGTCATGCCGGCTTTTTCGGCGGCGACGACGAGATTCGGACCATGCATCAACTCGCCGGCGCGGGCGGCGACGAACAGCGTGACGATGCGTTCGATCGGCTGCTCCGGACGCACACCCGCCGGCGGCTTGGCCGGTTCGATCGGTTTCTTCGCGGGTTTGGCGCGAATCGGCGCTTCGCCCGGTTCGGTGTCCGTCGCGGAAAAACTGATATCGAGTTCGGACTGCTCGCCTTCCAACGGCAATTCCGATTCGCCGAATGTCGGCTCGATGCGTTCCGGATCGCCCTCGCGGACGATCGGCGTGCGGCGACCCTGCTTCGGTTTGCGCGGTTTGCCGAACAGCCAGATCAACGCAAACACGACGGCGCCGATAATCGCAATGAGTATGCGCAGTTCGTTTGCGGTCATCGCGAGCATTCCTCTCTCGTCCTTGCCGAGCGCGCCATGGTAACTCTCGTCGTTCGGATGCGCAGCAGATTTCCGTTAAGCAGCGCCGGCCAGCTTGGCCGCTTCGGCGAGATCGACCTGCACCAGCCGCGACACGCCGGCTTCGCGCATGGTCACGCCGCAGAGCTGATGCGGCCGCTTCCATGGTCGCCTTGTTGTGCGTGACGAACAGGAACTGCACGCGCTCGCTCATCTCCGCGACCAGCCGCGAGAAACGGCCGACGTTGGCTTCGTCGAGCGGCGCATCGACTTCGTCGAGCAGACAGAACGGCGCCGGATTCAGGCGGAAGATCGAGAACACCAGCGACACCGCCGTCAGCGCCTTTTCGCCGCCGGATAGCAGCGTGATGTTCGACACGCGCTTGCCCGGCGGACGCGCCATGATCGAGACGCCCGAGTCGAGCAGGTCTTCGCCGGTGAGTTCGAGATAGGCATGACCGCCGCCGAACAATGTCGGGAACAGTTCCTGCAATCCGGCATTGACGCGATCGAAGGTGTCCTTGAAGCGTGAGCGCGTTTCCTTGTCGATTTTCTTGATCGCGCCTTCGAGTGTTTCGAGTGCGGTGTTCAAGTCGGCGAGCTGCGCGTCGAGATAGGTTTTGCGCTGCGATTGTTCTTCGTGTTCCTGGATCGCGGCGAGATTGACCGGCTCCAGTCGTTTGATCTTCGCATCGAGCGTTTCGAGCTGCTGCTGCCATTCGAGCGGATCGGCGCCGCTCGACAGCGATTCGAGCAGGGTCGCCACATCGTGACCGGCCGCCGTGATCGCTTCTTCGAGCTGCTGCGCGCGCAGCTGATGTCCCTGATGCGCGAGGCGGCGTTCGGCGTGCGCTTCGCGTTGCTGATTCAACTTCTGTTCGATGAGATGACGCTCGTGCTCGTAGCCGCGGAATTCCGAATCGCGTTCTTCGAGCGCCTTGCGCGCTTCGACGAGTTGCTTGTCGATGAGCAGGCGCTGATTGAGATACGTCTGACGCTCCGCTTCCAGACCGGTGAGCGGATCGCCGCCCTGCTCGAGCTGTTCGGCGATGTCTTTCTTGCGCGCCTGCAACTGCGCGAGCTGGACGTTCATGCGGCCGAGCGCCTGTTCGAGCGAGGCGACCGACGAACGTTTCGATTCCAGACCGAGCGCGAGCTGATGCATCTGGTCGGCGGCTTCGCGCGCGTTCATGCGCGCTTCTTCGCGCGCTTCGAGCAGACGGCGGCGTTCGGCATCCAGATGCTGACGCTGTTGTTCCTGATCGCCCATGCGCGTGACGGCTTCTTCGAGCCGTGTGCGCGAACCGCGCGATTGTTCCTGATCGGCGGCGACCCGCGTTTCGAGATCGCGGATTTCCGATTCGACTTTGGTGAGCCGCGCCTGCGCCGTTTCGATCTTGCCGCGATGGCTCTGCAACTGACCGGCGAGTTCCGCCGTGCGGCGATGCGCGGCGTACAGATCGCGCTGCGCATCGTCGCGCACGCGCTCGGCTTCAGCCTTGCGCGATTTGAGTTCTTCGATGTCTTTGCCGAGCGCTTCGGTGCGCGCGTTGGATGCATCGATCTGTTCGCGCAGCGCATGGATGTCGCGCTCGCGAGCGAGCACGCCCGCCTGCGCGCCACCGCGACGCAGCACGCGCGCGAAGCCCGCGCCGAGCCATTCGCCCGTGCGCGTGATCACCGATTCGTTCGCCGGCAGCGACGCGGCGATGCGCTTCGCGTCGTCGATCGAATCGGCGGTATGAACCTGGCCGAGAATCCCGAAAATCGCCGATGGACCCTTCACGTGCGCCGCGAGCGTTCCTGCGCGGCCCGAATCGCTCTCGTCGGAGGCGATCAGCGCGACGTCGGCTTCGCGAACGTTGGCCAGATCCGCGGCGTGCGCGTGCGGAGAATCGGTGAGCACGCCTTCGAGCAAACCGGACAGCACCGTCTCGACGGCCGTGTCCCATCCTTCAGTCACACTGAGCGCTTCGCCGAGTCGGCGCGATTTATCGAGACCGAGTTTCGCCAGCCATTCGCCGGCCGGCGATTTTTCCTGACCGAGCGCGGCGTGCTGCAATGCTTCCAGCGATGAGAGACGTCCGCGCAGGCGCTGCAGTTCGGTGCGAGCTTCGTTCAGCGCCGTGGCGTTGGCGCGTTCGGCTTCGAGCGCCTGCTCGTGCGCGGCACGGCGTTCGTCGAGCAGCTTGGTAAATTCCTCGACTTTCGCTTTGTGCGTATCGTGTTCGACGGAAATCTGCGCCGACTGATCGGCGAGCGTCTGCACATTGGCCGCGCGCTGTTCGTCGCGCAGCGTGTCCAGGCGCCGGGAATTTTCCAGCGCCTGTCGATCGAGCATGTCGAGACGCGTGCGCTCGACTTCCGCGGCCTTCGCCGCTTCGGCCGATGATTTCGCGTACGTGTCCCACTGCGTTTGCCACTCGACGAGCTTGGCTTCCGCGTCACGCAGCGCATCGGCGGAGGCGGTCGCATTGCCCTGCAGTTCGGCGAGTTTGGGTTCGCCTTCGCTCAGGTTCGCGCGCAGTGCTTCGAGTTGATCCTGATCGCCGCGGATGTGTTCGTCGACTTCCGACAATGCCTTGTCGGTTTCCGCGCGATTGCGATCAAGCCGTTCGCGCAACTCGCGGTTGTGCTGAATCTGCTGTTCGACGCGCGCGATTTCGCCGCCGACGCGATACACCTCGCCCTGAACCTTGTTCAGGTTTTCGCCGGCCGCCTGATGTATTTCGCGATGGCTTTCGATCTGCGCTTCGACCTGGCGCTGTTCGGCGACCAGACCTTCGATTTCGGTTTCGCCGTGACGCAGTGCGTTGGTGTGTTCGTCGAGTTCGCCCGCGAGCGATCGGTAATGCAGCGCGCGCAGTTCCGCTTCGCGCTTGAGATGTTCGGTCTTCAGTTCCTGCCAGCGCGCGGCGGCCTTGGCCTGGCGATTCAAATGTTCGAGCTGTTTCTCGACTTCCTCGCGCACATCGTTCAGGCGTTCGAGGTTTTCGCGCGTCGCCTTGATGCGGCTTTCAGTTTCCTTGCGGCGTTCCTTGTATTTCGAAATGCCGGCCGCTTCTTCGAGATAGCCGCGCAGTTCGTCCGGATGCGCGGAGATGATCTCCGAGATCATGCCCTGCTCGATGATCGAATAGCTGCGCGCGCCGAGACCCGTGCCGAGAAACAGGTCGGTGATGTCGCGGCGGCGGCAACGCGCCCCGTTAAGGAAATATTGCGATTGCCCATCGCGGCCGGCGGTGCGTTTGACCGAGATTTCGTTGTACTTGGCGTATTCGCCGATCACGGTGCCGTCGGAGTTGTCGAACACGAGTTCGACCGTCGCGCTGCCGACCGGTTTGCGGCCGGTCGATCCGGAGAAGATCACATCGCTCAGCGAATCGCCGCGCAGGCGGCTGGCCGCGCTTTCGCCCATCACCCAGCGGATCGCGTCGATGATGTTGGATTTGCCGCAGCCGTTCGGACCGACGATGCCGGTCATGTTGGTGGGCAGGTGCAGGACAGTCGGATCGACGAAGGATTTGAAACCGGACAGCTTGATCGTAGTCAGTCGCATCAATACATCTCGCGCGGTGGGTAAAAACCGCTATGTCATAATGTCGGATTGTGTCGGCGAGCACGCCGCATGAGTGTTTCAGGAATCGAACAATGAGTACCGCCCCGAGCAAAACGCTGGAAACGTTCCCCAATCCGCAACCGGACCGGGATTATACCATCCGCATGAGGATGCCCGAGTTCACCTGTCTGTGCCCGAAAACGGGCCAGCCGGATTTCGCGGTGCTGAATCTCGAATACGTGCCAGAAAAAACCTGCGTCGAGTTGAAATCGTTGAAACTTTATGTCTGGAGTTTCCGCGACGAAGGCGCGTTCCACGAGGCGGTGACGAACCGGATTCTCGATGATCTGGTCAAGGCCACCGCGCCGCGTTTCATGCGGCTGACGGCGGAATTCCTGGTGCGCGGCGGTATATACACGACCATCGTCGCCGAACATCGCGCGGCCGGCTGGAATCCGCCGGTGCCGGTGTCGCTGCCCTAGCCTTTCTTCTCCGGCAGCCGCCGCGGGCGGTGCGCTGCCGGCTGGATATTCGATCTTGGCCGTCTCGCGCAGTTTCTTCAGACGTTCCTGGCCGATCTTGACCTGCGTCGCGCGGCGGATGCCTTCCTTCACCTGCTCGAATGGCGGCGGCGTGTACGGATTGGCGATATCCAGATGCACGACGTGATAGCCGTATTCGGTTTTCACCGGCACCTTCGTGCTTTCGCCGTTTTTCAGTGACGCCAGCGATTTGGCGAGCGAATCGGGAATCTGGTCGGCGCGCACGCGCGTGAACATCTTCGCCTGCTTGGCCTTGGTCCGATACGCGTCGAACACTTCGCTGAACGGCTTGCCGGAATCGAGTTCGCCTTCGGCATTCATCGCTTCGCCTTCGTCGGCGAAAAGAAGCTGGCCAAAATCGTAGATGTGATCGCCCGCCTTCTTCGATTCGGTGTCGTATTCGGCCTTGAGCATGTCGTCGCTGAGCGTCGTGCCTTTTTCGTATTGGCCGAAGCGTCGCGTCGGCGACGCCTTTCAGACGCGCGGCTTCGATGTCGGCCTGGTAGTTTTCGTCGGACGCGAACGGTTCGCGCTGCGCGGCCTGCGCGACGATGATCATGTCGGTGAGCAGATTCAGCGCCTGATCGCGCGCGCCGGGTTTGTCCAGATGCAGATTGTGCTGGCGCGCGATCGCTTCGAGCAGCGATTCCGGCACCGCTTGGCCGTTCACGGTTTCGACGATCTTGCCCGACGTCGTCATCTGCACCGCGCCGGAATGTCCGCCGGACGAACAGCCACCGATCAATGCCGCCGCGATCGCGATCGCGAGTGTCTTACGCATGTTTGGCTTCCTCCGGCGTGCGCGCTTCGATGGAGAGCGCGTGGATATCGGTCGTCATCATGTCGCCGAGCGCGGCATAAACCAGCCGATGCCGCGCGATCGGCAGCTTGCCTTCGAATGCGAGCGAGACGATCTGCACGTTGAAATGCCCGCGCCCATCTGCGGCGCCGGCGTGTCCGGCGTGGCGGTGGCTGTCGTCTTCAATGTTGAGATGCGTCGGCTGCAGGTGGCTGGTCAGCGCGTCGCGGATGCGGGTGATGCGATCGGTCACGGCAGCACCTTGCGGAAAGGTTTCACCGTCACCGTTTCGTAGACGCCGGCTTCTCGATACGGATCGTCATTCGCCCAGCTTTGCGCGGCATTCAGATCGTCGAACGCGGCGACGATCAGGCTTCCGGTGAAACCGGCCGGACCGGGATCTTCGGCGTCGATGGCCGGGAAACGGGCCGGCGAGCAGCAGGCGTCCGGCCGCTTGCAGTTCCGTGAGACGCGCCAGATGCGCCGGCCGCGCTTCCTTTCTTTGCGCTCAACGTACCGCTTTTATCGGTCGCGACAATCGCATACCACATGGTGCGTTCCTCGCAGCGTGGTCAACCGCATAATGGTAACGGAAGGCCGTGAACATTGCGTTCGCAGCGTCACTTCGGTAGCGTCCGCGCGCATGCTGGAAACACTTTTCGTCAAGGACTTCGCCATCGTCGGCGAAGCTGAAATCGCGTTCGGAAACGGACTGACCGTCGTCACCGGCGAAACCGGCGCGGGCAAGTCGTTGATGGTCGACGCGTTGCTGTTGCTGTCGGGTCAGCGCGCGGACGCGGGCGTGGTCAGGCACGGCAGCGAACGCGCGGAACTCATCGCGCAGTTCAAGCTCGACGCATCGCACGCCGCGCACGCGTGGCTGAAAAACGAAGAATTCGACGACGCCGATCAATGCCAGTTGCGACGCGTGATCCGCAGCGAAGGCAGTTCGCGGGCGTGGATCAACGGACGTCCGGCAACGCTCAGCCAGATGCAGGAACTCACCGCGCATCTGATCGAAATCCACGGACAGCACGAACATCAGGCGTTGCTCGACAAGTCCGCGCAGCTCGATCTGCTCGATGCTTTCGGCGGCCACGCAGACGTTGCGCGCGTCAGGTGAAGAATGCCGCGAACGCGTGGTCGGCGATCGATGCGCAGATGCGCGCGCTCGGCGCCGAGCAGGATCAATCCGATCGCATCGCGTTGCTCGAACATCAGCTCGGCGAACTCGATCGCTACGCGTTGACGCAGCAGGATTTCGACGCGCTCAACGAAACGCACAAACGTCTCGCCAACGCCGGCGCACTCATGCAAGGCAGCAGCGCGCTTGCCGAATCGCTCGACGGCGACAGCGAATTCGCCGCGCTGCGCAGCGTGAGCCGCGCGCAAAATGAACTCGCATCGGCTCGTCGATCTCGATCCGCGACTGAAAGCGGCGCAGCGAATCTGCTCGAAGCGGCGGCGATCCAGCTAGGCGAGGCCAGCTCGCTGATTGCGCGCTATCGCGACGAGCTCGATCTCGATCCCGGATCGTCTCGCCGAAGCCGAATCGCAAATCGCGAAACTGCACGAACTCTCGCGCAAACATCGCGTTCCGACAGCGAGTCTGAAGGAATTCGCCGAATCGCTGCGCGGTGAACTGGAGACGCTTGCGCGGCGCGGGTGACGAGCTGATCGAACTTGAGCGCGCGCGCGCGAAAGCGGCCGACGAATACGACAACGTCGCGGCGAAGCTCACGCGATGCGCGCGAGAAAGCGGCGAAGAAAATCGGCGCGCGACGTCAGCGCGCTGATGGGCGAACTCGGCATGTCCGGCGGACGTTTCGTGGCGTCAATCGAAAAAGTCGGAAAAATCAACGCCGGATGCGCAAGGCATGGAGCGCGTCGAATTTCTCGTCAGCGCGAATCCCGGTCAGCCGCCGCGCGCGCTGCGCAAAGTCGCCTCGGGCGGCGAGCTGTCGCGCATCAGTTTAGCGATCGAAGTCGCGGCGCTCGGGCTCGATGAAGATCGGCTGCATGGTGTTCGACGAAGTCGATTCCGGCATCGGCGGCGCGGTCGGCCGAAGTCGTCGGGCAGAAACTGCGCCGGCTCGGCGAGACGCGACAGGTGCTATGCGTGACGCATCTGCCGCAAGTCGCCGCGCAAGGTCATGCGCATCTGCGCGTGATCGAAATCGACGGACGGCAAACGCACCGAAACGGCGATCGAGGAACTGGACGACGAAGTCGCGCGCGACGAAATCGCGCGCATGCTCGGCGGCATCGACATCACGCGCGAAACGCTCGCGCATGCGGAGCAGATGCTGAAGCGCGCCGGGCGCTGAGTGACTTTCGAGCGCGTATGAAGCTCCGCTCGTGCATTCCCGCGAAAGCGGGAATCCAGCGACTATTACTTTTACATGCGCCAAAAAAGGCACTGGATTCCCGCTTTCGCGGGAATGACGAGCAGAGACTTACTTTTTTTCTTCGGCCGCACGTACAGCACGAGACTGTGATCCTCGATCTGATAGCCGTATTTGTCGGCGACATCGCGCTGCAGCTTTTCGATTTCCTCGCTGGTGAACTCGATGACCTTGCCGCTCTCGATGTCGACCATGTGATCGTGATGCTTGCCGCGGTCGATCTCGTAGACGGCCTGGCCGCCTTCGAAGTTGTGTTTCAGGACCAGTCCGGCGGACTCGAACTGGGTCAAGCACGCGATAGACAGTGGCCAGGCCGATGTCGTCGTGATGGTCCAGAAGATTGCGGTAAATATCCTCCGCAGTCATATGCTTACCCTCGGAAAGCTCGAGGATTTCGAGGATGCGCATGCGCGGGTGCGTGACCTTGAGGCCGGCCTTGCGCAGGTCTTGGGTTTCCATCATCGAGGCCTCCGCTGGTCCGCGCCTGAAGTGTCGCGTCGTCTAACGAGTTCAAAAGCGGCGTTAGTGTATCATCGCGCGCTTTCCATCCGATGGTGCGGGTCCATGCTGAAGTGTTTTCCTAACGTTTTGCGTGTTGCGGCGTTCGCGGGCGCTGCCCTTGTTCTCACCGCATGCAATCCGATCTACACGCTCGACATTCAGCAGGGCAACCTGTTCAGCAAGAATCTCGTCGATTCGCTCAAGCCCGGAATGACCAAACGCCAGGTCACGCTGGTGATGGGATCGCCGTCGATCGTCAACGCGTTCAACCCGAACCGCTGGGATTACATTTCCACGCTGCGCAAGGGCAACGGCCGCATGGAGCAGAAGGATCTCACGCTGTACTTCGATGGCGAGTCGCTGTCGCGCATCGAAGGCGACTACTTCGCCGAGAATCCGCAGGAACTGATCAAGGAAGCGACGAAGTACAAGCGCCAGTATCCGGACGACAAGCGTCCCGACGACGACAAGAAGAAACAGCCGTCGGATCAGTCGTAAGTTTCAGCGCTGCGCGCGGCGTCGGCGCGCTTCTTTCGGATCGACGATCAGCGGGCGATACAGTTCGATGCGATCGCCGTCGCGCAGGCGATGGTGTTCGTCGACGATGCGTCCGTGGATGCCGATCGCGGCTGGCGTGAATCCGGCGGGCAACAAACTCGCGACGCCGCTCGCAACGATCGCCTCGCCTGCTGTTGAATCGGGTGGCAGATCGACCCACTTCTCGATCTGCGTTTGCGGATCCGCGTAGGCGACACCGACGCGTATCCGCTCAGTCATACAGGCGATCGGCTTCGGCGGAGAATTCATCGACCATGCGATCGGCCAGTTTCTGGAAACCGCGCGCGGATCACGGCGGCCATGAGCACGCCGGAGTAGACGAAATCGAGCGCCAGCGTGACCTTGCATCCGGCCTCGCCGAGCGGCATGAAATCCCACGCACCGTTGAGTTGTTGAAACGGCCCATCGACCAGCGCGAGCGAGATGTGCGTCGGCGGCTCCAATGTGTTGCGCGTCGTGAACGACTGCGTGAATCCGGCGATGCGAACTTCCAGTCGCGCGGTGATATGCGTGTCGTCCTGATCGAGCACGGCGGCGGCGGCGCACCACGTGAAGCGCGACGGGTACGAAGCGACGTCGTTGACCAGTGCGAACATGCGTTCGGCACTGTGTTTGACGATGGCGCTGCGGCGAATCCGGATCACATTTTTCCCGACGACGACGCCCGCCTCCACGGGCACGGCATAATATCCCCATGAGCAAAGCGAAAGACAACAAGGAACGGCAACTCGACCATCGCGCTGAACAAGCGCGCGCGGCACGAGTACCACATCGAAGAACGCTACGAAGCCGGACTCTCGCTGCAGGGCTGGGAAGTGAAAAGCCTGCGCGCCGGACGCATCAACTTCGGCGATTCGTACGCGATCGTGAAGAACGGCGAGCTGTATCTTTTCGGCGCGTCGATTCCGCCGCTGATTTCCGCATCGACGCACGTCATCGCCGACGATCGCCGCACGCGCAAACTGCTGCTGCACAAAGCCGAGATCGACAAGCTGCTCGGCGCCGTCGAACGCCAGGGCTACACGCTGGTGCCGACAGCGATGTACTGGAAACACAATCGCGTGAAAGTCGAGATCGGTCTGGCCAAAGGCAAGCAGGCGCACGACAAACGCGCCGCCGAGAAGGAACGCGACTGGCAGCGCGAAAAGCAGTCGGCGATGCGCGCGAAAAACCGCATGCGGCTGATTGATTTCCGCGCGTTCAGCCACACTTGATATACTGCAGACTTACGCAATGCCGCTGTCGTAGCGGTGGTGTTTTCAAATCTTCCGGGGGCGATCGGCTTCGACGGGGATCTCGAAATCACTTGGTGCATGCCGAGGGGGCGGCTTTCCTCGTTAATCCAGCAGCAAAACTTTAGTTGCCAACGACGACAACTACGCTCTCGCCGCTTAAGGCTGAGCCCCGAACCCACTTGTGCTTGTGCTCGTCGGATGTAGGGTCATTATCACAGGATCGCTGGTGATCGCCGCCCGTCGGTTATCGGCTAACTCAAAACGGACTGGTCCTGCGGTGCGCTTCGCACGCCGTGTTGCCGCGGGATGAGATTGAACAGTGAGCTATGCATGTAGAGCCGGGGACGTAGGATCTTCGGACGCGGGTTCGATTCCCGCCGCCTCCACCAATTCTGTCTTATCGCGCCGTTGGAGATTTCTCCTCGGCGCTTGAGCGCGGGCATTGTCAGTGCCGGCGAATAGCAACCTGATCCCATTTCTCATTTTGAAATAGTGGCGCAGTTGATGCAGTCAGCTGCGCATGAGACGTGGATTCGTTTTGCTCCTGGTCGAAGACGACCCGGTGCTGGGGCCTATTACGGCTGAGGCGCTGGAGATATTCGGACATGCGACGCGGCTGGTGGCGACCGTGCAGGGCGCGTTTGAGGAGCTGAGCAATACGAACTTCGATGCCATCATTCTCGACCTGGAATTAGGCAGGGAGAGAGGAGAAACCCTTATAGAAAAATTGCGCGAGGCGGGAATGCGCATGCCTGCGGTCGTAATTCTCTCTGCCGCACCCCCCGACGTTCTGGGCCGTGCACAACGTTCAACCGGCGCTTGTAGCGCATTCCAGAAACCTATCGCAATCGAAGACCTGATCGACGAACTGCATCGCTGCATTCGGTCAGACGATGCGGCTCAAGATTCGATGCGCCGCCTCAATCTGCCCGAGGGTGGTAGCCGCCGTACGGTTATCCAAGGCAAATTGCAGGATGACTTTGAGTGACGCGGCGGAGTGTTCCACCGAATTGAGCATGGCCCAGTCGGGGTAAAAACGAGTTTCGATCGGTTCGCTGACGAACACTCGGATGTCATGGTGAAGAGAATCTTTCGCGATGCGTTCAAAGACCTCCGCAATCGCCGATTCGGGTCCTTCAATAACTTGTAGAAATTCGCCGCGATCGAAGATCAATAATCCGGTGACGCCAGCCGACTCATTGAAGCGCTGAGCGCCGTACGCCAAGCCGAGCAGGTCGCTCTCGCTGGGTTCGTGCGATGCGGTGCTGACGTAGGCCAGCGTTTGCAGGTGTGATTGCGTCATATCACTCGAGGCCCGATCGCAGATTCAGGGGCCGCTTTCCTGAAGCCGCTTGGTGAGCTCCACACAAACTGCCGACACCGCCGCCAGTTCCTCCTGAGCGATTTGCTTCTGGCGATCATTGAATCCGGAGTGGATCATTCGCCGAAGATAATCTTCCAGCTCGCTGCGCCGTCTCAATGCACTCTCCAACTGGAGGCGGATGCTTGTCTTCATTGCTGATGTCTCGCAGGCAACAGCTCGCACAGTGCGTCGCAGCTCGGTAGCTCCGACACGCGGTAGACAATTTCGTTGAACGGACAGACAGCTCGCCGAATGCTACTCCGCTCGACGTCGCGACTTCTATGGGAAAAATTTTCTCACTTTGCGATCGACGCCCGATTGTTCCGCTGACGGCGACTTGTTGTCCGTGGCCGCGGAGCGCGCCGCTAACTCGCCGCTGCGGCTGAACCTGAAATCGGGGCCTTGACAGGTTTGCTACGCTCGGCGAATCGCCACGTGGGGGAACGAAAGTGAGCAAGAGCGCTCGGACGCAAATCCCAGTCACGAATGGCAAGGGTCAATGGGCCACGGTGGTAGCGGTCGTCAATCCTTCGAGCACTGCGGACGACGCCGAACCGGAACTGGTCTATGGCCTGGGAGGACTCACCGTCGACAAGATTTCCGAACATGAGTTTCGGGACTTTCAGGGCACCGTCTGGACAGCAGATTCGGCCACGTCGCGTCGCTAGCCTGGGACATCGATGCAGCTGCTCACGCGATATTGCTGATGGAGTCTTATGTTGCGGTCCGTGAGGCCGCCGACTATTTGTGCTGCTGCACGCTCACGTTTTCGCCGCCTCCAGGTACACAGACTTCGACCACGTCGTTGCTAGCATCATCTAATGCGAGACCAAGACGGCAGCGCGCCGTCTGCGTGAGCAGCGGCCATGCGATTGAGAGCCAGATCGAACAGATCACGCTCGACGACTGGATCGCTGTGTCTCGTCACCGATATGACGTCGAACTTCGAGAGTTCGCGTTGATCGGCTCGCAGACCGTATCGCATCAATATCGCATCGAGCGTCGGCTTCGAAACCGGACAGAAGACCGTGCCTAGAATAGTCAACATGATGGTGTCAGATGGCTGGATGGGGCAAATACTATAAGCCATAGCCGCCAACGGTCGCGTAAGCGGTTTGTAATCAGGCTCAGCTATCCTTTCTGCGGACGAAATGGCACTCTCCATTCGGAATTGCCCGCCAGGACGGCGGGCTCTTTTTTGGATGATGGCGTATGGAAAAACGCGAGTTCTGTGAAAGATTTGCGTCCCAAATTCGCGTGAAACTCGACTGGCAGCGCTTCGAGGAAGCAAGCGTCTCGATTCGCGTGATCCATTTGCAGCTGCCGCGCGATCTGGACTTGCTGTGGACGCCGTGGCGTTCGGTCTTGGGCGATGGAGAAAGTCACGAAGGACACACTGCGCCGGCGTCTGTGTTGGCCGTTGCCGGCGATCTGGCTGTAGCCGGCCATCACGCCGGCGGTGTGCGTGCTAAGGAGCAAACAGTCGGGTCAGCAGACCTTGACGCTCCGGCACTGGAAATCTCGGGAGGACGGTATCTGCTTCTCGACGGAAATCACAAAGTCGTTGCGGCAGCGATTCGAGAACTTCCGTTACAGTTGAAACTATTCGTCATTTCAAAACCCGCAGATATGCACCTTCTGACAGATATCGCCCCGTTCGACTAGCGACGATCGCGTCTGTGAGACACCGCCGATTCTGCTTCGCGCGTAGAACCCGAGTAGTGCGTGCGTTGATCGAAAATCCCGGCGCACGGCCTGAACACGCTCTCAGGGTAATGCTAAATTGGGTCGAATCCGTCACCTGAGAAATGCCGTGCGCGAAAATAAAACGAAAGCGACCCGTTCGAGTGTGGCGTCGTACATTGCGGCAATTAGCGACCCATCCCGGCGCGCTGACTGTGAGGCGTTATCTCGCCTGATGGCACAAGCAACCAAGCAGACGCCGAAGATGTGGGGCACGGCCATTGTTGGATTTGGCGTGCGGAAGTACGCACTGGCGGGCGGTCGAACAGGTGAAATCTGCTCAATCGGTTTCTCGTCACGCAAGGCAGACATTTCGGTTTACGGCGTGGCCGGCGAGAATGCGAACAAAGACATCCTGCAGAAGCTTGGCAAATACAAACAGGGAAAGGGCTGTCTCTATATCTCCCGCCTGGCTGACGTGCATGTTTCGCTACTAAAGACGTTATGCGCGGAAGCGTCTCATCGAAACACACGGGCCTAGCCTTGCGACGCTCTCAGGCGTTCGGGGAATGTGGACGACCTCGCCGCTGTCGCTTGCGTGCGTATACCGCGTCCGCGAACTCGCCCATTAGCGACGTACGCTATCCAACGTCAGGCATTATTTCTTCATCCTCCACCGCGTCGTTGCGAGCCTGATCGTTTTGGAGACCGGGGTGCGTCCGCAACGGTGCAGCCGCGCCCTTGTCCTTTGTCGAGTGGGCTGCCGTGCCAATTGGCGAAGACGAAGGCTTGGCGGCACCGCCGATTACTCTTGGCGAATCGCGCGCAAGAACACCGGCCAGGTCCACAAACGTCTTAGTGACGATCAGGGCATAGAGAATGCCCATCGGCGAATGGTAGATCGTCATCGCGAACATACCGAAAATGATCGCGACATGCAGGACAAAGATTCGTCCCATACCGCCCTTCGCGTAGTCCCGCAGCGCCGCGAAGCTTGCGCCCCGGATGTGTATCAGGTCGACCGCCAGATCGATTCCGAGAAAAGCCGCCATTGATAGGGCGCCACGCAATACTTGAGGCCAGGACAGCTGCCATATCGCCAGCTCTGGATAGTTTTGATGCACCAAAATCACGATTCCGGCGACGAAAATTCCGTGAGCGGCCGTAAAGCCGATCATGCCGTACAAGTACGAGCCGATCAAACTCTTGACGACCGGCTTGTCGTTGGAAGTGATCCCAAGCCAATTTGCCTTGCGCCAGTATCCGCGCTTGCGCGTGCACGCCCGATGCACGACGAGTCTGATGAGCGTGCAGAACCCAATCAGCAGGTTTTCAAACCAATAAAGAACGAGCACATTGATCGCGGACCACTCGTAATACAAAACGCCGACCAGCGGAACGGCATTGATCAGCAAAGCGAACACTCCGGCGCCCAGTCGCGAGCGTTGCGGCGTGCTGTCGGCATTCGGTGGCACGCTGGCGATAACGAACCCCTCCCCCGCCTCTAAGAAGCATGCATGTTAGCGAACAAACGTTGCCCAAGTGGTAGTCGCGCGAGTGGCCGCCACGGCACGCAAGAATGCACGACCTTATCCACTCGCGCTCGGTGAACTTCGTGCTCCCGGTCAAAGCGCCGAAGGTCGCGATCGATGAGACGCAAATAATTGTCCGTAGGACATGGACCGAGAATCAGCCGAGCAGTGGAACGCGAGACACCCAAAGGGAACGCTGATCAGCGTGACGAGTTGCCCTAACCCTCGCCGCGCGGCATTGCGGGACCCCCTAACAACGCGTAAAAACCGCAACGAATCCGTGAGCGCTATAGATCGGCGTGGAGACATTCACGCGGACACCTCCTCTTCACTCGTCACCTGACCCAATGCGCATGAGTGCAGATCGGAGTGCAACGTCACATGCATCGTATTCGAGTCGCGGCGGCCGGCGTGGCGGTTGTGCTTTGTAGAGCTGCGTCCGCTTACGCATCTGCCGATGCTGACGCTGCAACTGAACTTGCGCCCATACAAGTCAGCGGCCATTACGACAATGGTGTGGGTTCGTCTGACGCCGCATCCGAAGGCGTGATCATGGGCTCGCTGCTTCAAGACATCGCAATCCTGCGCCCCGGCGAAGTGCTCGAGGCGGTGCCGGGACTCGTCGTCACCCAACATTCGGGCGAAGGCAAAGCCAACCAGTATTTTCTTCGCGGCTATAACCTCGATCACGGCACCGATTTCGCCACGAGCGTCGACGGTGTTCCGGTGAACATGCCGACCAACGGCCATGGACAGGGATACACCGACATCAATTTCCTCATCCCCGAACTCGTGCAGCGCATCGACTATCGGAAAGGTCCGTACTTCGCGTCGAATGGCGACTTCTCGTCCGCGGGTTCGGCTGACGTCCGTTATCGCGACACGCTCGACACGTCGCTTCTCAATCTCACAGTGGGCGAGTACGGCTACCGACACATGCTCGCGGCGGGTTCGAGTCGACTCGATGATTCGGAGAACGGTCTGCGAGTCCTGAGTGCAGCTGAAGGCGTCGAAGAAGATGGACCGTGGATTCATCCGGATGCGATGCGCAAACTCAATTCGTTGGTTCGACTGAGCGATGGCGACGCGAGTCGGGGCTGGTCCATCGACGGGATCGTCTACGCTGCGCAATGGAACGCTACCGACCAAGTGCCATTGCAATCGATCGACGATGGCACACTGTGTCGATTCTGCGCATTCGATCCAACGGACGGCGGGCGGACGGCGCGACAACTCCTGAGTGGTGAATGGCACGAACAGGACGATGTGGGCTATCTGAAGTATGCGGCGTACGCCGAGCACTACCGTTTGCAGTTGTGGTCGAACTTCACGTATTTCGAGAATGACCCGGTGCACGGCGATCAGTTCAATCAGCGCGACGCGCGTGATCTGGAAGGTGGCAGTTTCGTCAAGGGCTGGTATCACAGCCTGGCGGATCATGATTCGATCACGGAAGTTGGCGCTCAGCTGCGGCACGACTTCATTCACGTCTCGCTGTTCGACACACAAGCTCGCATGCCATTCGCGACCGTCAGCGATAACCTCGTCGATGAAACGGAAGCGGCGGTTTACGTCCAAAACACGACCACCTGGACGAACTGGTTTCGAACGCTGATCGGATTACGCGAGGACGCAATTCGTCTCGATCTGACTTCTCAGACCTACGCGGCGAACAGCGGCATCGCGCACGACAGCCGCGTCTCGCCAAAAGTTTCCTTCATCTTCGGACCGTGGCAAAGAACCGAGTTCTTCGTCAATGCCGGCAACGGATTTCACAGCAACGACGCGCGCGGGGTCATCTATCGTTACGATCCTGCGACGGGCGACGCCACGAACCGAGCGCCCGCACTCGTCGGCAGTGTCGGCAAGGAAATCGGCATGCGGACCGAAGCTATAGCGAACTTGCAAAGTTCGATATCCGTGTGGTCGCTTAATAGTGCGTCGGAACTCGTGTATAGCGCAGACTCCGGCGGCACGGAAATAAACGGTGCCAGCCACCGATTCGGCGTTGAATGGAATAATCACTACGCGCTCAACACCTGGCTGCTCGTCGACGCCGATTTCGCCGCCACGCATGCGCGCTTCGCCAACCGCAACGACAACAGTCAATTGGGCGCTCAGATTCCCAACGCCGTCGGACAGGTGGCGTCGCTCGGATTTTCCGTGCACGACATCGACGGTTGGTCCGGCGACATCAAGATGCGATACATCGGCCCGTATCCGTTGTCGCAAGACGGACAACTTCGTGCGCCTTCAGCAGCGGTTACCAACGTGCGCATTCAGCGGAAGTTGACGACGAGGGTCACGCTGATGATGGATGTTCTCAATGTGTTCGATCGCGCCTACAACGATATTGCCTACGAACAGGATTATCGATTGCTGCCGACTGCAGCGATCGTTTCAAACGGAATAACGGTTCATCCGGGCGAGCCGCGCCAAGTTCGATTCACGATCAAAATCCAGATCTGAATTGCGCTGTGCGGCAACGTCGTAGTGAATGCAATTCATCTGCGGGGGACAAAGCAATCGTCAACGTGAGCATGAAATGATCATCTCACGTCGCGATCGGCGGTGTGACAGCAGCCATTGCGGCATCGGTTGGCAGGAGTTCACCGGCTTTAATTCAGTCCCTCTTTCGAATCAGTTCATGCATCGACCCGATCGGAATGCCGAATAACGTAATCCTGCCGTTGTTTTCAATCGTCCTGCCATCTGGCGAAAGTATCAGCGTCTGGTGAATGATGATTGGACCTTTGGCGCGATATTGCAAAGTAAGTTGATTACCGGATGACGCGCCTGTTACGAGACCGGCGACTCCGGTTAGTGTGCCCGTATATTTGAAATCGCCGGCTGAGCGAATTACCCACGTGCGATTTTCCGTTGCCTTTCCTGTGAACTGCACTGCCTGATCCAGTTGAAATGAACCGTCCGCGCGATCGAACCCACGACTTTCGACATGGAATGGCTTATGGCTGAAAAACAAATGGAGGTCGCCGTCGCCCTCGCTGCGACCGGAGAAACCGCTCTGGGGTGTAAAAACAATCGGCGCATCTTGTGCCAGCGCAGAAGTGGCGGTAGCCGCAACGAACATCACAACAATGAAGCGATCCATGTATTTCTCGTGTGTCGAAAGCTGCGTCAGCATACCGCGTGCGGCTTACTGAGGCAGACCGCGGAGTTTCGCCTATGCCAGAGGAGAGCGGAGGGAGTAATTAAAGAGTCGCAAGCTGAGGTTCAGCAACTGTGACTCAAGGTACTTCAATCGACTATTTCGTGAGCTCACACGCTATGAAAAATTTAAGTCTTTTTGCACCATCTACGGCAGAGCACGAATGCATTGGTTTGTCGCTTAAAAGGCGCCAGCTCCTGCGTCAGATCACTCATGGTGTACTAGCAAGCGCCGCGATGTTGCTGAGTGCGTGCGCACCAACTGCAATGCTGGTTCCCGACGCTGGGTTTGGCCCACGGCCCGCGCTTCCGGCACCGCAAAAAAAACTGATCCCAACGGTTGATATCGCGCCGGCAATTGGATGGCCAACCGGTACAACTCCGCACGCCGCCGCTGGCCTGAATGTGGTTGCGTTTGCCTCCGGTCTGGACCATCCGCGGTGGTTATGCGTACTCCCCGAATGGCGACGTACTCGTGGCGGAAACGAACGCTCCGCCAAAGCCCGACGATGCCAAGGGCATACGCGGCTGGGTGATGAAGCGAGTGATGAAGCGCGCCGGCGCCGAAGTACCCAGCGCAAACCGAATTTCTCTGCTGCGAGACACAAATGGCGACGGCATTGCAGACTTGAAAACTGCGTTTCTCGAGAACCTGAACTCGCCATTCGGTATGGCTCTCGTCGGCAACGATCTTTACATCGCCGACTCCGACGCCGTACTTCGATTTCCCTATAAGACGGGGGACACGTCGATTTCCGCGAAGGGCAGTAAAATCGTCGACTTACCCGCGGGAACGATCAATCACCATTGGACAAAGAATCTGATCGCTAACGCGGACGGCACGAAACTCTATGTCACCGTCGGATCTAACAGCAACGCCGCCGAGAACGGATTCGCCGCCGAAAATGGGCGCGCGGCAATCTGGGAAGTCGACATCAAGACGGGCATGCATCGGGTATTCGCCTCCGGCCTGCGCAATCCGAATGGACTTGCTTGGGAACCTGAGACACACGCGCTCTGGACCGTGGTCAACGAGCGCGATGAATTGGGCGACAACCTCGTTCCAGACTACCTGACCAGCGTCCGGGAAGGCGCGTTCTACGGGTGGCCCTACAGCTACTACGGCCAGCATATCGATGAACGGGTTAAACCTCAGAATCCAATGCTCGTGGCCAGCGCGATAGCACCGGACTATGCGCTCGGCTCCCACACCGCGTCGCTAGGCTTGGTATCGGCGGCGGGCACGTCGCTGCCGGAAAGATTCGCGAAGGGAATGTTTGTCGGGCAGCACGGATCGTGGAACCGCCGACCGCCCAGCGGATACAAAGTGGTTTTCGTTCCGTTTACTGGAGGAATGCCTTCGGCTGACGTACCACTCGATGTGCTTACTGGGTTTCTGGATAGCAAAGGATCGGCCATGGGCCGCCCTGTCGGAGTGGCACTGGATAGATCTGGAGCGCTGCTCGTGGCTGACGATGTGGGTAACGTAGTGTGGAGGGTGACTGCCAATCGATAAATTCGATGGCGTGGCGGATCTCCGCCATGCGCGCGAGATCTGCCACAGCTAACTGCGCAGGAAAGCTATCGCTGCACTAGCGGCAAATAGCAGTCGAAGTGCAATGCACATTTGCCTAACGTAGCAGCCGAGCTGACGGTATATTTGACGGTATTTCTTCGATTCAGTATTTATAAAACCGCGCAGTTCTGCGCAATCGGACGACTTTGTGGTCGCGCCGCCTCCACTAATTGTCTTATCGCGCCGTTGGAGAGTTCTCCTCGGCGCTTGAGCGGACGCCATGTCAATGGCCGGCGGATAGCAAGCCGCCCCCCCATTTTTCCAACGTGACCCCATTTTTAGGAAGCGCGCCGGTCGCGTTTGATGTGAGCGGAGTAGCACATTCCAGATTTGGTCTAGTCGAAACCGTCGCCGAAAACTTCGTCAGTGATGCCGATCAATTGACCGGCTGAAATCGGCCGCGCCGACCCGCAATTGTTGCACTCGACGTTGTCGCTATTGGCGGAGATATTCAGATCGTGAGCGCCGCCGCTTGCGTCCAGCTCGACATTCGGCGTCATCCGAAGCTGCCACGGGCTAGTCACAAATTCGTATTCTTGTACTGAACCGACAAACGGGTTCGCTCGGCGCGCGATTCCGTTAGATGGTGTATACACATGGGCTCCGACGACGCCAGTTCCAGCGCTTGTGAAGATTGACCATCGTCCGATTACTAGCGTTTCTGAGTCCGTATCAAACCACCCCGTGGCGGCACCTCCATCGTCGAACGTCACTCCGCTAAGTTCCCACCGGATAGTCCCGGCAGACGTAATGTGCGGTACGAAGACCAAGCTCGCCGCAACAATCAAACTTTTAAACGCAGCTTTCATTTGCACCCCTCTCGATTCCCACATGCTTCGATGATAACCGTTCGCGTCGCGACCGGTGAGACGCCGCCGACTATCCTTCCTGCATGGACCGAAAATCAGCCGAGCAGGAGTCGCGGTCACCTCCAAACAGACGACAAGCACCATCAGCGCAGCAGCAAATTGTCTTGTCGTTGTCTGACACTCAGGAAAATCGCCCAATCATCTCACGTCGCGATCTTCTCACGAGATGGCGGAACTTTCCCCTGCGACACGTTGTTTCATGTCCTCGTAGGCTGCTTGAATCAGCGCCACCAGAGCTTCTTCATCTGTCGACTTGTCGGGCCTCAACTTCACGTGACGCATAAACTTCCCGCTTCCTTCCAGAAGCGCAGCGGGATCGGCGAGTTGTTCACCTTTGAAAAAACCGACGTTGACGTGATTGGTGAACGCGTTGACGTATGCGAATCCCGCATCATCGACGCACGCCGTCGGATGTCCGTCATGCAGGACTTCCCGAACGTCTGCTCCGCACGAGCGCATGGCGTCGAACCACTTTTTCGCCATGTCGCCCAGCACGCCTGTGTGCGCATTCATCCATGCATCGACACTGGAATCGCGCAACGAAACGCCATTGAATCTCAGCAGCTTAGTCATCGACATCGCCAAGTTCGATATCTTCGTTGGGGAAGAACGCCTGCCCGTTGGTTGGAATACCATCTTGGGATCGTTCTAAGAATTGCGGGTATTTGTAGTAGATCATTTCTGGTTCCTGCGTCGCGCAGCGGCTTTGCATATCGCGGTTCGCGCCTCCTCCACCAATTCTGTCTCATCGCGCCGTGGGAGAGTTCTTCTCGGCGCGTGAGCGCGCGCCGGGTCGGTTGGCAGTGGATAGCGACCCTTTCGATAGCAACCTGACCCCATTTTCGGCGCATTCGGGGCCCAATCGCCTTCAGTAGGCAAACGGCGGATTGCGAAGCGACGCAACGCAACGGGTGTCCAGCCCCGCCGTTGTACCCGCGCGTCGGAGGTCCCGCGCGAGTTGCGCGATGCAGTCGTTGTAGGAGACGTGGGCGCCGGGAACGACAAGATGCTGTCCGTTGGGGAACGAGCGCAGGGCTAGTTCACCCCACTTGGGTGGCGTGACCGGATCGATTTCGCCCGAGACAAGAATGGTGGGTACGTCCGATCGGAACGGTTCGTAGTATTCGCGAGGAATGCGGCTTTGCGGCCACACCGCGCACGCCGCCATCTGGCTGCGCAC
The DNA here is from genome assembly GCA_963814225.1 of uncultured Gammaproteobacteria bacterium. Taxonomy (GTDB): domain Bacteria; phylum Pseudomonadota; class Gammaproteobacteria; order Xanthomonadales; family Rhodanobacteraceae; genus Rudaea. The sequence continues at coordinate 51,511 of CAWFCC010000002.1, forward strand.
GCGCTGGTCGCCGATGAAACTTCCTTTCGTCGCCGCTTCGACTTCGTCGGTACGAATGCGCGATGTGTCTTCGGCGCAGGTGAACGACAGCATCAATCCCACGTGAATGCTCTTGTCGAAACCACGATGGCTGAGAAGAGCCGCTTCGGCGAACGGTACGAGATCGCCGTTGCTCGCTTGACGCAGCAACAGCGGCACCCGGCGTTCGGATTGCGCGTCGTACAGCATCGTGCGCAGGCCGTCGGCGAATCCGTCCGCCGTCAGCGTGACCTCGATCGGATCGTGCGTCACCGGATGCGCAACCTTCACCTTGGCGGGTTTCGCCCAAAGCTGCCGCAAGATCGCGTGCAAGTCTTCCGCGACGCCCGGATATGCCGCATGGCAATGCTCATCCGCGCGGCACTGCTCGACAAGCAGATCGAACGCACGCTGTGCAGCCTCCGGATGGAAGAGCGGCGAGCGGTTCTCGACGGGAACCAGACCGGACAGGAAGGCTGTTTTCACGTGCGAACCGAACATGTGCATATACACGATGGCAGCGCGCGTGCCGTACGAACCTCCGTCGAGATGGATCTTTTCCTTGCCGAGCGCGACGCGCAAATCATCCAGATCCTGCATTGCATTCATGGTCGTGTATTGACGAAGATCGGCCGTCTTCGACAATTCGTCGCGACACGCCGCGTAACCGCTGCCGGCGATCAGAAAAGGTTCCAGGTAGCGCGCCGCGTTCGCGTCGGAGACGCCGAAGGTGCAGTCGAGCGCGTCACCGGCACTGGTGCCGCGCAAATCCAGGAACACCAGATCGTTCTCGATCGTCGCGTCGTCCGCGTAGTCCCAGGCCATCTCGGTCGTCGCTTGTCCCGGACCGCCAGGCAAGACGACGACCGGATCGTTTGGCTTACCCGATCGCGCCGGAACGACGATAACTTTCAGGTCGAGCATCCGCGAATTCGAGCGCTGCCGATTCTCCGGAACCGAGAACGTGCCGCACAGACCGCGGTGATCCGCCGCACTGGCGGGAGTGCCTTCTCGTTTCGGCAGCGTGCAAGGCGATAGCGCTAGATGCCCGCCGACGTGATCCGTCTTGGTGCTGGCTGGCTCGTTCTTCGGCGCCGGCATGTTCGATGCGCAGGCGCTGAGCAGGAGTGCGGCGGAAAAGACTAGTCGGCGATGCATGTGGACTCCGATTCGAAAGCGCCTTCGATGAGGCGCAAGCGTCGTGTGGAGCAGCATTGGTGCCAAGTCGGTAAGCCCGTGTTGGCGGGTTCGCGGGCATGGCATCGCGATGACGTCGTTCGATTTCGGACAGGTCAATCGAAACTCGAACAGTGATTCCAAGCGGTGCGGAGGTTGTTCCGCTGCGCAGGATTCCACCATCGACCATGCTGTCGCTAGACAACACGTGTAATTGCGAACTACCGACTGCGACTCCAGTTTTTGATACTTCCTAGCAGCCCATTCAAACGCTGAGAATAGCCGCCAGTTTGGGCTGTGCCCTCCCCGACGTCATTTCCCGATCTCGTGTCGTCCCCGCGGTCCTGCGAGGGGCGGATCGGCATGGCAGGCGCCAACGATCCCGCCGTGTGCATGTACAACTCGCGGATCGACTCCTGCGGAAAATCCGGTTTGCGCGAGAAGTCCGGAGATGTCCCCCAAATTTGGAATGGACATGGGATTTTGCAGCAGCAATTCCTTCTTTAAAAACGGAAAACGAAATTCGCGAATCAAGGTGTCCCAGAAAAAGTGCGTCGCATTGACGGGCTGACCCGTGCGCAGGTGGGCGGAAACGGCAGCGATGTGCGCGGTGGCCCGCTCTGCGAAGCCTGGATACGCCGGCCGCCACTTCCGGCGCGCCGCGCAAATGCATCCAGGCGCGCAGGCAGTGTCTGCAACCAGCGAGCCGCGACGGGTTCGTAAGGGCAATAGACGCCGGGGCGCAGGCCCGCTTCGATGAGTGCTCGCGACAAGCCGATCTCGCCGCAGCGGATGATGGCGTCCTTGCTTGTCGGGTGCGGATACGAACGAAGGAATTCGCCGAGCGCATGGCTTTGCAGCGCGCTGCGCTTGAAACAGAGAAAGTAGCTCTGGAGGTGATATCCAAACTGCCATGAGTCGGTCATGCCCCAGAAATCGCATGGACTCGCCGACATCTTCGTCATCGCCTCTTTCAATGGGAACAGAGGGCCGACGACGCTGTCGTTCATGAACACCAGCTCGTCGAGAGCGTCGAGTTTGATGTCGACATGCGCGAGCGCTGACACCCACGCCGAAAAATCCATGCCCGTGTTGTCGCGAACGATCACCAGGTCAGCCAGGTTTCGCGTAGCGTCGACGAATCGCTCCACATTCTCGCCGCCGTTGCGCACGAGCACGGTTGCTATGCCTTGCGCACGCAGATCGTCGAGCAGCAGGCGGTGATATTGGAAAATCCTTCCGCCATCGCTATGGCAGGCGACGATCGCGAGTCGCCGGGCGGCCGTTGCCTTGACGCGGAGATCGGTCACCGAGCCGACGACGCGAACAAACGCCGTGGGTAGCGCAGTAGCGTCATCGACGACGCCAGCGGCCGGTCGATGCGCTAGCCGGCACGGCAGCTGCGGGGGATGCAGCGCGACACCGGCCGAACGCGCAGAGACGACATGCTCTCCGTCTTCGGATAGAAACGACGAAAGGTCGACGATGAATCCATGCGTCCCACCGCCGAATCCAAGTTTGGCAAGATCGCCGCGAAACATGTCGGCGCGCTGAGTCAGAACGTGTTGGTCGTCTACATAAAAATCGATATCGAGGGCGCGAAATCCATCGGATGCGTCATAAGCCCAGCCATGCGCGACGCCGTTGCCTTCGACGAAGTCAAGGTGGCCCACGATGGAAGACGGCGGCGATGGCGATGCCGTTGTTGGCGTTGCGTCGATCGTCGTCGACTTCTTCGCTGCAAGTTGTGCGGCGGCAATGGCGGAGTGACGCGCGGCCTGGTTGACCAGGTCCTCGGTTTCGCCGTCGTCGACGCCGATGGTCCACAGGAGTTTGCGCAGCGCGACGCCGGTTTCGCGCGCGGCGTCGAACAGCTTTATCGCGCGTGCCGGGTTTGCGTGGTAGTTGAGTTCGAGCATCCCGCGAAAGTAGAGGCATCCGCAGAGATTGAACGGCACCAGCGATGCGGCTTGCGCGAGTGTCGTCGCGCCGAGCAAGGCGCTGCTTGCTCCCTCGAGTTCGCCGACTTCCGCGCCGAATCGCTCGGTCAATTCTTTTTGCAGCGAAGGCAGGATGACCGCGGCATCGGCATATTCGCCGCAGTTCACGGTTTCCTTGAATAGGCGATAGACAAAACCGGTCGCCGCCGGTGTCGCTTTGGGCAATTGTTCAAACCGCTTTTGCAGGTAGGTCCGCAGCAGTCCGCGATCGAGCTTGGCGTCGATGGGGCTGAGCGCCGACTTCGACGCCATCGCGATCAGCGTATCCTGCCGTTCGACGATGTGGACGTGCGGCAACCCCGCTTCGCGCAGCACGCGTTCGAGTGTGCTGCGCGCGTACAAGATGCAATGCAGCGGATACGACAGGATGCTCACCTGAGAAAAAACCGAGCGATCCACGGTCAGATGTTCGGCGTTGGGCGTGGTGAGCATGAGCACGCCGTCGGCAGAAAGCGCCCGAACAGCGGCCGCGAGAAACGCGCGCGGGTTGCGGACATGCTCGAGAACTTCCGAGCTGAAGACGAGATCGTACGGCTCGTCGATCGGGGTCTGTTCGTCGAGATAAGTGGCTTGCAGGTCGATGCCGAGCATCTCGCGTCCGAGCTTGCCGAGTTCCGATGGTTCAAGGCCCGTCGCTTGCCATCCGAGGGCGTGGGTAGCGAAGTCGACGCCGAAGCCGAAGGCGCAGCCCACGTCCAAAAAACGCCGTACGCTCGTTGTCGGAACGAGAAACAACGGGTCGACGATCAAATCGATGCCGGCACCTTGTTCGACATACAACTGGAAAAACTCCGACGGGAACGTGTCGTAAGGCCACTTCCGGTAAATTGGGCACGAACACACACGCGCAGTTCTCGCAGCGAACCACCACACGCCGTCCCACCAATGGCGACGTGGCGGCCAGCAGCCCACGCTTGGGCGTGCGATCGGAACATATCGGGCACTCGTATTCTTCTGATGTGCCTGCCGGCAGATTCCAGTCGAGCGTCACGGCCGCGCCTATGCTTGCGACGGCGGCGATTGTTTCCGATGACGGAGGTAACATGTCGGACATCCTTGACCTATTCCGGTTCGGTGGATTGTGAAGCCTAAAACATCTCGCCCACGGGCCCGTGCGATTCTGGAGTTTACGTGAACCACGTTTATCATTTCGATCGCGTGCTCATGGTATTCGATTACCTGCGCATCGACGGCTGGTTCGTGTCCGAAGGCGATCGCGTGACCGAAATCATGCTCTACTTCGGCGAACAATGTATGCATCGCGAGCGAGCGAACGTGCGCTTGCCGAGCGCCGACCTGAGCACGCTACCGCCGCCTCACGATTGGCGCTTTTCCATTTCGTGCTTCGCTAAAGATGTCGCGCAGCGACGCGGCGGATGTCTGCGCTTCGTGCTCGCGAGCGGCAACGTCGTCGCCATCCCTTTGCCGACAAGTGAAGACCTGCGTAAGTCATCACTCCAAGAAGGCTTCCTTCGCCGGTTGCTCGAGGAAAACTGCAACCGCATACTCGATCTGGGATCGCGTGCACGAAGCGGCGTATCGCGACGAGCCGACTTCGAGGCCATGAGTCCAAACATCGAATATTGGGGCATCGACGTCGTTGCCGGAGAAAACGTCGATCAGGTTTGCGACGCCCACGAGATGAGCGCCGTCCTCGGGCGCAATCGGTTCGATGCCATTTGCTCGCACGTGGTGTTCGAGCATCTCGCGATGCCCTGGAAAGTGGCGGTCGAGATGAATCGGGTGTTGCGGCCTGGCGGCATTGCTTACGTCTCGTCTGTACAGACATGCGGCCTGCATGACATCCCGTGGGACTTCTTTCGCTTTTCTTCCAGCGCGTACCGCTCGCTGTTCAATCGGGCGACGGGATTCGAAGTCATTGACGTCGCGCTCGGCACGCCGATGCATATCTTTCCGTTCGTGCACCATGCGCCGTTCTGGAACGACTCGGAAAAGGCGGCCGGTTTTTTCGAGGCCGAAGTTGTCGTCCGGAAAGTTGCCGAGACTACGCTCGACTGGCCGGTGCCGCTGTCGGAAGTTGTGAATGAGGCGTATCCGGCTTGAACAACGATGGCGTTTGATTTCGCGCGTTCGACACCGAAAACGCGTCTGACCCCAGTTTTGGTACGCCCCGCTACGCCTTCAGACTGATGCCACTGTGCGCACGGGGTCCTATAGTTCTCGCGTTGCGGGACGCTCGTTTCCGTCTGGGGTTCACCATGTCTATTCGTACGCTTGAATCGTGCGCGTGCTTCTTTGCGCTGTGTGCGGCATCCATTCATTTCGGAACGGTGATGGCCGCCGATAACGGCGCGAACACGCTGCCGACGATCGAAGTCACCACATCGAAACTGGCTGAGCCGATTGAGAGCACGCCCGCGATGGTGACCGTGATCGGCGGCGACGAATTACGCGCACGCGGCGTGCGCGACCTGCGCACCGCGCTGAGCCTGGTCGCTGGCGTCGACATCGCACCGGGTGGCGACGCGGGGCCCGCAGGTTCCGTTCCGGGCATGTGGGGCTTGCGCGAGTTCGATGCGTTCCTTCTTGTCGTCGATGGAATTCCGTCGGGCGGCGCGTTCAATCCTGCGCTGACAACGCTTGATCTCAACAACGTCGAACGCATCGAAGTTTTGCGCGGCGCGGCGCCCGTGATGTACGGCGCCACCTCGTTCGTCGGCGTGATTCAGATCATCCACTACGCCGCCGGTGCGACGCCTTCGCTGGCCACGATCGGCGTCGGCACGCGTAGCAGCGGCGTGGCGTCCATCAGCAGCAATCTGTCGGACGTGGGCGCGTTCAAACAGTCGGTGAGCGCGGACGTATCGACCAAAAACTTCAGCCAGGATCGCTCCGGCGTCGATGATGGCCACCTGCTCTATCGCGCCGCGGGCGACACCGATGTCGGAAAACTGCATTTCGACCTGGATGCCGCCACCGTCCGGCAGCAACCGTACAGTCCGCACCCGGTTGAAGACGGCATGCTCTCGTCGCGCTTCCCGTTGGACGCCAACGCGAATCCCACTGATGCGCGACAGAACATCAATCGTGTCCAGTTCAACGCGGGGCTCGAGCGCAGTGTCGGGTTCGGCGAGTGGGTAACGACATTTTCGATCGATCATTCCAACGCCAGCAACACGCGTGGTTTTCTGCGCGACGATTTTTCCGACGACGGCATCACGCACAATGCGGACGGATTCCGTCAGTCGGTCGAACTGACGGACGCGTATTTCGATACCTTCATCGCGACTCATTTTGGCGAAACGTTGACGCTCACCTACGGTTTCGATTGGCTGTATGGGAACGGCAAACAAAACAGCGACAACTTCGAATACGCCGTGCTGCCGAATGGCAGCAACGCACCCGATTCGCACACGTTGCCGATCGACGAAGGCACGCAATTGAAAGATCGGCGCGAATTCGCCGGCGTGTATACGCAAGCCGACTGGAAACCCACGGATCGATGGGATCTCATGGCCGGCGTGCGTCTCAATCGCACGCAGGAACACAGCGCCGGCGAAGAAATCGATTTTCACGCCGACCCGGGCACTCCGCCGAACTTCAGCAGCGACGCGCGCAGCAAAACGCGGCCGTCCGGCATCGTCGGCGCGAGCTATGCCTTGTGGGAAGATCGCGGCAATCGCATGACGGTGTTCGCGGACTATCGCAACACGTACAAACCCGCCGCCATCGACTTCGGCCCGGAAGCGGAAGGCGACATACTCAAACCCGAAACCGCCGACAGCTGGGAAGCCGGACTGAAAGGCCAGCTCGCCGACGGCGTGATCGATTGGGAGTTGTCGTACTTCAATCTGAATTTCAAAAACCTCGTGATTCCGGAAGACATCGGCGGACTACCGGCGCTCGCCAACGGCGGCAAAGAACGCTTCAAAGGTGCCGAACTCGAAGGCGACTACCGCATTACGCAGGATCTTCGCATCCGTGCGACATACGCGTATCACGATGCGCGCTACACGCAGCGTCTTGTTGCGCAGGATGACGGAAGTTTCGAAAACTTTGCAGGCAATCGTCTCGAAGCGTCGCCGCGAAACCTCGCCGCGTTGGGTTTGATGTACACGCCCGTTCGCGGTTTCGAAGGATCGATTGTTTGGAATTACGTGGGCAGCCGCTTTCTCGATCAGGAAAACCTGACGCCGGTCGGCAGTTACGCGACCGTCGATGCCGATATCGGCTACCACTTCGATACGTGGGAATTGCGGCTCGATGGTTACAACCTGAGCAACCGCCGCGATCCCGTCGCCATCAGCGAACTGGGCGATGGTCAGGCGTATCGTTTGCCGGGTCGCATGGCGTTGATCTCGGCGACATTTGGGTTCTGAAGAACGGCGTGGCGATGGTCGAGCCATCATCGCGATCACGCCATATGGAACCGATGGCGCATCAGGCCAAATGGCTTGATGCACTATTTGATATCGCCGAAGCAAGCCGAAATATCGGACGGCCCAATTCTCTGCCCGACGAGCGCATCGGCCTTCGCAAATCCCGGCGCAGCCGCACCCGCCCCCCACGAATGGCCGGTTCCTGAAAGTTTATCTCCATCAACTTGAAACTCAGCGGTATAGCCAGCGTCGGCAGACCGAAATAGCTCGACCTTTGTAACGCCATTTTCGATCGACCAACCGATCGCGGCGCGCTTGTCGATGAATGCGTACGTTTCGGCGTGCTCGGGCCTTTTGCCTGAAAAGCATGCCCGAATTTCGTCTGGCGGTGGCGCAAAATCCATCTTGCCGACATTCGCAATTTCGTCTGTTGTCAGTGGACGATCAGAAAGAACCAAAATCCCGTGTGCGATCACGGAATACGCATTCGGCGTCTCGCACTTCGACTTACAAATCTGAATTTTGTACGTACCGGCAATGGTGGGAATCGCCTGTCCTGCGGCTGCAAGCGGCAATCCGATCAGCATTGTCGCAATCAACAAATAGACGCGGGTTCTCATAATCTCCCCGAAGCGACGCTGGCTGTGAATGCAACAGAAACTATTTCTTGTAGCCAAGCTGCGACAGGCAGACGGCCGCGAGATCGAGCACCGGCTGCGTCGCGCGGACGTCGTCGGAAACCTGTTCGTCGACCGAATCCATGCACGGCAGGATTTCCGCGCCGATCTCCGAATCGGTTTTACCCTTGCGATCGATTTCATCGTTTACCGCGACGAGCACCAGCGGAATGACGGCTTTGCGCTCGGCCGGCGAGGCTGCGTGATAGGCAGTCAACTTGTCGGTGAGCGTCAACGTGGCTGCTTGGGCGAACGAGGCGAACAACACTGTGGCAATAGCAAATGCGTAAACCGAATATTTCATTGAAAGCTTCCCTTGAGTTTAGCGAACGACACAAAAAACACGGCAATGCGACAGATCATGCCAGCAATATGAGCTCGGAGTCGAACGAAACGGTAAAGATGTGACTCGTCACTCTGAAATTTATATTGGCCTCGCGGATTCGAACTTCGCCATCAACCATTGCAAGCCTGACAGATGTTGGTAGTCGTGGCTGCTCAGGAAATGTACAAGACCAGCGAGCGTGGTCGGCTTGCCTTCGAAAATTGCACCGCGCTCGAATTCGTGCGGTGTCAAACGCCGGAGCGCTTCCACTGTTTCCGCACGCGCTGAAGCGAATCGCGGAAGGACGATTGCGGGATCCGAGCCCGCATAGTTTCGCTCCGTCGCCATCTGCTCGCCGGGAAGGTCTGGCAGGTCGGGCATCGATTCAGTTCGCGTCCGTTCGAAGCGGATGCGATAACCCTCGAGCTCGACATCGAGAACGTGGCAGACCTGCTCGAGCGCCGTGAGTTTCTCGCTGGGAATACCATCCCACGAATGCGGGCGGCGGTTCCATTGCTCGCGCGGAAAACACGCGAACAGATGCGCAAGCTGTTGCGGAAATTGCGCAAGCGATTCGATGGTGCGTTCGAGACTTCCCGAAATAGGCATACTGCGGACGTCGCCTGAGCGGCTGCCGCCGCGTTGCGCGATCTTGCCACAGCGCACAGGATTTAAGGTTGCTCTAAGCTTGCCTCTTTAATCTTTCGATCATCCAACACGTGCGTTGAAGCGGCGGAGAATGTCGATGCAAAAATATCTCTTCGGAGTTGCAGTGGGCTTGTTGAGCGCAGTCTGCTTCTCCGCGCACGCCGAGTCATGGAAGGAGACGTCGCGTCATGTCATCGGTGGCGCCGGCGGTTGGGATCTTCTTGTGGTCGATCCGACGTCGCGCCGCGTTTTCATCACGCGCGGAGATCAGCTGATGGTCGCCGATGTGGACAGCGGGAAATCAATCGGCAACATCCCCGGCCTGAAGCGGGCGCACGGCGTGGCGCTCGTGCCGAATCTCAAGCGCGGTTTTGTGAGTAGCGGCCAGGACGACAAAGTGCTCGCATTCGACCTCGTCACGCTGAAGCCGATCACGTTCATCGCCACCGGCGGAAATCCGGACGCGATGGTGTTCGACAGCGCCAGTGGTCACGTGCTGGCGTTCAACGGCAAGAGCAACAACGTCACCGTCATCGATCCTAAGAAACTCGACGTCGTAGCCACCATTGCGCTGGCGGGCAAACCGGAGCTGGCGGTCAGCGACGGGCATGGACACGTGTTCGTGAACCTCGAAGACAAGTCATCCATTTCCGTCATCGACACCAAAGCCGAAACAGTTACTTCGACGTGGCCGCTGACCGACTGCGACGAGCCGACCGGCCTCGCGCTCGATGCGAAGCACGAGCGTCTGTTCTCGGCGTGCGCGAACAAGCATATGGCCGTCGTCAGTTCGAAGGATGGGCGATCGGTTGCGACGTTGCCGATCGGCGATGGCCCCGACGGCGCAACGTTCGACGCCGCGTCGGGCAATGCGTTCGCATCGAACAGCGACGGCACGCTGACCATCGTTCACGAAGACGATCCCGACCATTTTCATATCGTCGCCAACGTGACGACGCCCAAGCGCGCACGCACCATCACGCTCGACGAGCAAACACATCGCGTCGTTCTGCCCTTCGCGGAGTTTGGACCCGCACCGGCGCCGAGCGCAGACGATGCGCATCCTCGTCCGGTGATGAAGCCCGACTCCTTCGGATTCGTCGTCGTCGGTCAGCCATGACCTAGTGCGGATCGACTGGCGGGAGCGTGCAGCTAAATACTTCCTTTTTGCACGCGGTAAACCCGGACCCGTTGCGTTATGCACGCCAACTCCGCCAATCGCTGCGAGAATTCGACCTCCCCGACTGGCTTGGTTCCTGCTACCAAACTCGTCTGCTTGCGTGCTTCAGGAACGTGTTGTGCGAGTTATCAGTTTTCCCGCCATCGCATTGCTGTGCTCGTTTGGTTCAACGGCAATGGCGGGCGAAGTCAATCTTTTATCGAATCCCGATTTTTCGCAGAGCTCGGAAATCGCCGGCTGGGAAAATCTGACTTATTCGGCCGAAAACGCGTTGACATGGGCGAACGCCGATGCCGATAGCAGAAATGATTCGGGCTCCGCGCAGGTGTCGAACGATCAGCCTTACATGACGGACGGCGCGAGTGCGACCGGACAGTGCTTTGCCGTCAAACCAGGCGCTCACTATCGCTACGGCGCCAAAACGCAGGTCGTGTCGGGCAATGTTGTTGCAGCGATGGTTTGTCAGAGTTTTTCCGAATCGACATGCCAGTCGAACTTCATCGATCTGGATCCGCATGCCGCGCCCGACTACAGCGCCGCGTGGACGGAGACCTCGGTCGCGAGTGGTCAGCTCGACGCATCCGCCTCGTACGTGAGGTGCATGTTGACGATTTGGAACGACGGAACCGGCACCGCAGCGATGCATTTCGATGATGTGTATTTCTTCAGCGAGATGCCGGACACGATTTTCTCGGACGATCTGGACCCGGTCGCCGATAGCGCGCCGCGTCAGATTTAAATAGTAAATCGAACGTCTGGATCGATGATTCGCATCGACGCGTGGACCAGTGCGGCGTTTTTATTGTTTGGAAAAATAATTTTAATTTTCGGCACGCGAAGAACCTAACCCTAAAGCTAGCTTATTGCCATTTTCTTGCGTTATCTTTCAGACATGGGAAGAATTTTTAATGTGCTCCTCGTCGAGGACGATCATCTGGTGCAATACGCGATGGTCGAGGGTCTTACCGATGCGGGCCATGTCGTCAGTGTGGCAGGCACACTGAATCGCGCGGTCGAGGTGTTGTCGCATTATCACTATTACGACGTCGTCCTCCTCGATCTGCGTTTGGGCGCGGATCGCGGCGAAGATATTTTTCTCGAGCTACGAGAACGCGGTACGGCGTATCCGCCCGTGATTATTCTTTCCGCACAACCGATGGCGGAAATCAGGCGGGTGGAGCATTTGATCGACGTCGCCGCGTCGCTGCAAAAGCCGATGTCGATTCAGGACATCTGCGAGACGATGGAACGCGCCGTCGCCTGACCTGCTTTGCGGCCTTCAAACGACCTTGCGGATTTTCTCGGCGTGGCCGAGAACATGGAACCGCTCGCCACTACTCAGACACGTGACCACGAAATCAGACACGCGCTCGTATTTGCGTCCATTCTTATCGAACAATGACGCTTGCTTGGATGCGGTGATGAAACGGCCGCCGACTTTGTCGGCTCTGACGTAAGACAGTTCGAACATCACTCGCGTCTCGCGCGACGTGGGTGACTGGATGTCGTAACCGATCGTTCTGCTTGATGCCCTCGCCACACTTACTCCCGTTTGAAGCGTCATCGTACACCGAAGAAGTTACTGCAGCGTTATTCGTGCAATTGAAGCGATCACGCACGGCTATCGCCACACGGTATCGGCCGAATAGTCCCGGCATAGCTGATGCTCACCTGACACATGGGCATCAACAAAATATCCAAACAGCCGAGTGAAACGGAAGAAGTGCTGAGAGTCCTGGCTCTCCAGCGCAAAGAAATAGCCAAGGCGCGTCACGATCTCTCGCGAAGCCGCGCGAAGCTCGAAAAGCTCAACGAAGCAATCTCCAGTTCTTCCGATCGCATTGCGGATTTCCGAACGGAACTGAAGCTCATCGAGAAAATTCACCGTGGCGGTGGACGCCACTGACGTCACCGCTTGCCAGTAGGTGAGCAGTCAATCTTGGACGGCGCCGTTGTATTCCTCGTCGGTAACTTTTTCCAGCCACTCGACCATTTTTCCGTCGCGCGTTCCCGTCAGCGCGATGTGTGTCATCGCGGTTGTGGGCGACGCGCCGTGCCAGTGCTTTTCGTCTGTCGGGCAGATGATGACATCGCCGGCGCGGATGCGTCTGATGGGTCCACCTTCGCACTGGATCAGACCGACACCCGATGTCACGAACAACGTCTGACCGTTAGGGTGTGCGTGCCATGCCGTGCGAGCGCCCGGTTCGAAGGTGACGACTGCGCCGGTCACCGGCGCTAGCGTCATCGGGAATGCAGGGTCGATGCGCTCCGCGCCCGTGAACCATTCCACTGGACCTTTCGACGACGCCTGACTTCCATTTCGTTTGATTTCCATTTCGGTAACACCCTTATGCTAGTCAAGCTTCTCGTCTTCCTTCTTTGCCTCTTTCATCTGCTCGGGTTCGAGTTCCTCGGCAGAACGATTGAGGTGAACGAACAAACCCCAGGCAGCGAGGATCACACCGACGGCCGCGACGATGCTTGCCGCGTACGGAAGTTGCGTCGGGTTTTCGTGCAAGCCTTTGAACGTTGCAACCAGCCCTTCGATGCTCAGCGCGACCACGATGACGACGAAGAACCGCGACAAATATCTCCGCACCCGCGTCGGCGCGCTGATGTCCGCGTCACGAACTACTTCTTCTTCGCAGATCGTCTCCGAAATCTGCAGCGCGACGACGCCGCGGCCAGCAATCCCAACACCTCGATGATCGACTGCGCGGCAGTGTTATCCAGCGTGCCCGCGAAGGCTTCCCAGCCCAGCCGCGCCGCGATGGTCATGAGCATCAGCGCCGCACAGGCGAAGAAGAGCGCCATCACGGCGTGAACGATACGGAACACGTGCGTAAGAATTTTCATCCAAATGCATCGTCGAGTGCGCCCACGGGCATTCGCGGGCTGGATGCATAGGGTCTGCCGTTCGCCTCGAAGGCGGCACGCCGACCATGACTTTAAGGCCTCGTAACGATCGCTTGATATGATATATCGTACCAATATCTTGTTGGGAACAAGGTTCGATGAGCGTGCCTGTGGGGGTTCGCCGGCGACTGCGCCGGACACATGCGTTGCCGATTGCGGTGGCGTCGGCGTGCCTGTCGATGGCGGGCTGCATGGTCGGTCCGGATTTCAAAAAGCCGGCCGCGCCCGATGTCGGAAGCTACTCGCCAAAGCCCGCGGCCACCACCCAATCCACACCCAATGTCGCCGGCGGCGAAGCGCAGCGCTTCGGCGACAACCACGATGTGGTCGGCGACTGGTGGACATTGTTTCATTCCAGACAACTCGATGAACTGATCGAACAGGCGCTCGCGAACAACCACGATCTGAAATCCGCACAGGCAGCGCTGACCGTCGCCCACGAAAACACCCTCGCGCAACGCGGCTCTTTTTATCCGCAGGTGTCGGCGGGATTTTCCGCATCGCGCCATCAGGATCCGCCCGGCGCGCTCGCCGCCGTGCCGGCGACGAATGCATTTCTGTACAACCTGTATACACCGCAGGTCTCGGTTTCGTACGTGCCCGACGTGTTCGGACTGAACCGCCGCACCGTCGAATCGTTGCAGGCGCAACAGGAACAGGCGCGCTATCAGATGATCGCGACGTACAACACGTTGACCTCGAACGTCGTCGTCGCCGCGATCACCATGGCATCGCTGCAAATGCAGATCGACGCCACGCACGCAATCGTCGACGCCAACGGCAAGCTGGTCGACATCCTCCACTACCAGTTGAGCAAAGGCGTCGTCAGCGGACTCGAAGTCGCCGCACAGGAATCGCAGCTCGCGCAGGCGAAGGCCGCGCTGCCGACGCTCGAGAAACAACTGGATCAGGAACGCGATCTGCTCGCCGTGCTGTGCGGAAAGTATCCGAGCGAAGCGCCCGACGAGAAATTCGATCTGGCGGCGCTGAAACTGCCGGCCGATTTGCCGCTGAGTCTTCCGTCCGAACTCGTGGCGCAGCGTCCGGATGTGTTGCAGGCGCAGGAAGCGATGCACGCGGCGAGCGCGCAGATCGGCATCGCCGAAGCCAATCGCCTGCCCAATCTCACCTTGACCGGAAACGCCGGACGCACGGCGTTGGAATTCAATCAGCTGTTCAAATCCGGCACCGGTTTCTGGAGCATCGGCGCCGATCTCGCCGCGCCGATTTTCGAAGGCGGCACGCTCATGCATCAGGAACGCGCCGCAAAGGCCGCGTATATACAGGCATCCGAACAATATCGCAGCACCGTGTTGACCGCATTCCAGAACGTGGCCGACACGCTGTCCGCGCTCGAGCACGACGCGGAAGGATTGAAAGCTGCCGCCGCGGCCGCCGATGCGGCGAAGACGACGCTCGATCTATCGCAAGTGCAATGGCACGCCGGCACCGCGAGTTACCTTTCGTTGTTGAGCGCCGAGCAGGCCGATCAGCAGGCGCGCATCAATCTCGTGCTCGCGCAGGCAAATCGATACGCCGACACGGCGGCATTGTTCCAGGCGCTCGGCGGCGGCTGGTGGCACAGAGCGGAACTGGCACAGGACACCGATGCAAAATAATTCGCTCCCCAAGCGCGCGGCGACGATCGTGGTCGCGATGGCTTTCGCGTCGCTCGCCGCATGCTCGAAAAAACCTGTCGACGATGCGCCCGCGCCGCCATCGAACGCGAGCGGCGTGTCGCTGACGCCGGCGCAGCGGCAGAACATCAAACTGTTCACCGTCGCCGAATCGAAATTCCACAAAACGATCGATACGACCGGCTCGGTCGATTTCGACAACGATCGTGCGACGAGCGTCCTGGCGCCCTTCTCCGGACCGGTCACGCGCCTGCTCGTTCAACTCGGACAAGAGGTGAAGAAAGGCGATGCGCTCGCCATCGTCGATTCGCCCGACTTCGCCACCGCCATCGGCACCTACCGCAAGGCGATCGCGACCGCGAAGACGACGCGTCAGGTCGCCGAAACGGATAAGGATCTGCTGCAGCACAACGGCATCTCGCAGCGCGATGCGCAGCAGGCGCAGACCGATGCCGCCAACGCCGAAGCCGATCGCGAAGCCGCGCGGCAAGGACTGGTATCGCTCGCCGTCGATCCAAAAATCATCAAGGACATCGAGGACGGCCACGTCATCACGCATATCGACGGCGCGATCCGCTCGCCGATCGCAGGCACCGTCGTCGAGAAACTGATCAGCCCGGGTCAGTTGCTGCAGGCGGGAACCACACCTTGCTTCACCGTCGCCGATCTGTCGAAAGTGTGGGTCACCGCGCAGGTGTTCGGATCGACGCTGTCATCGATTCGCGTCGGCGATTCGAGCGACGTGCAAACCGACTTCGCATCGAAACCGCTGTCCGGAAAAGTCGACAACATTTCCGCACTCGTCGATCCGAATACGCGCGCCGTCGGCGTGCGCGTGGTCGTCGACAATCCGGACGGACTTCTGAAAAAACAGATGTACGTGCGCGTGCTGATTCATTCGAGTCAGGAAAACAGCGGCTTGCTCGTGCCGGTGTCGGCCGTCTTGCGCGATGACGAAAACCTGCCGTTCGTGTACGTCGCGCAATCCAGCGGCAGTTTCGCGCGCGCGCACGTGACGCTCGGCTATCGCGATGGCGAACGCTACGAAATCACCGACGGTCTGCACGCCGGCGATCAGATCATCGTCGACGGCGCGCTATTCATTCAATTCATGCAAAGCCAGTGAGCGATCTGCCGAATCCGCCGATGCCGCCGTCGCGCGCGGCGTCCGTCATGAATCGCATCGTGGCATCGTCGCTGCGGCAGCGCTTGCTCGTGCTGCTCGCGATGTTCGTGCTGATCGGCGCCGGATGGCGTTCGCTGCAACGCCTGCCGGTCGATGCGTATCCGGATCTTTCGCCGCCGATCGTCGAAATCATCACGCAATGGCCGGGACATTCGACCGAGGAAGTCGAACGGCTGATCACCGTGCCACTCGAAATCGGCATGAACGGCACGCCGAAAACGACGACGGTGCGTTCGGTTTCGCTGTACGGTTTGTCCGACGTCGTGCTCACCTTCGAAAACGGGACCGACAACTATTTCGCGCGTCAGCAAGTTCAGAACCGCTTCAGCGATGTCACCTTGCCGAGTGGCGTGACGCCATCGTTGTCGCCGCTGTCGTCGCCGTCGGGTCTGATCTATCGCTACGTGCTGCAAAGTGCCGACCGCTCGCCGATGGAACTGAAAACCTTCGAAGACTGGGTCGTCGAGCCGCAATACAAATCCGTGCCGGGTGTCGCCGACGATTCGGGATTCGGCGGCGGCGAAATGCAGTATCAGGTGCTGCTCGATCCGACCCGGATCGCGGGTGTGGGTCTGTCTGTCGCACAAATCGAAGCGGCGCTCGCCGCCAACAACGGCAACGCCGGCGGCGGATTTTATTCGCAGGGCGGCCAGTTCTATTACGTGCGCGGCCTCGGCCGCATCAACACGCTGGAAGATATCGGCAACATCGTTCTCGCCGTAAACAACGGCACGCCGGTGCTGGTGAAAGATGTCGGACGCGTCGTCATCGGCATCGCGCCGCGCCTGGGCGAATTCGGTTTCGAGAAACAGGACGATGCCGTCGAAGGCGTCATCCTGTTGCGCACCGGCGAAAAGACGCAGGACGTCTTGAAGCGCGTCGAAGCCAAGACGAAAGAGCTCAACGAACAGATTCTGCCGAAAGACGTAAAAGTCGTTCCGTTCTACGATCGTACCGATCTGGTCGATCTCACCACCGACGCCGTCGAAGGAAACCTGCTGCGCGGCATGTTGCTCGTCGTCGTCGTGCTGGTTTTTTTCCTGTACGACATCCGCGCCGGACTGATCGTCGCCACGACGATTCCGCTCGCGCTGCTGTTCGCATTCTGCTGTCTCGATGTGCAGGGCGCGTCGGCGAATCTGTTGTCCATCGGCGCGATCGATTTCGGCATCCTCGTCGACGCGGCCGTGGTGATGGTGGAAAACATCTTCCGCCAGGTCGCCGCTGCGCAAAGGCTCGGCGCTCAATATCGTCGAGATCATCAAGGACGCCGCCGCCGAAGTGGATCGGCCGCTGTTTTACGCCGTCGCCGTGATCGTGGTGAGCTTCCTGCCGATCTACGTGCTGACCGGTCCGTCCGGCACCTTGTTCAAGCCGATGGCGGACACGATGGTGTTCGCGCTGATCGGTTCACTGCTGGTCACGCTGATTCTCCTGCCCGTGCTGTGCGCGTGGTTCATGCGCAGCGGCGTGCGCGAACGGCGCAACGTGGCGTTGGAAAAAATCAATTCCGTGTACGCGCGTGGACTCGATGCCTGCCTCGCGCGCCCGTGGCTCACGGTGCTTGCGCCGGCCATTCTGCTCGTGTTGTCGCTGCTGCTCGTGCCGGGCATCGGCGCCGAATTCATGCCGCAAACTCGACGAAGGCGCGCTGTGGGTGCGCGCGACGATGCCGTACACGATTTCCTACGAAGAGGCGTCGAAGGTCGCGCCGAAAGTGCGCGACATCCTGCGCTCGTTTCCGGAAGTGACGACGGTCGCCTCCGAACTCGGACGTCCCGACGACGGCACCGACTCGACCGGCTTCTTCAACGCCGAGTTTTACGTCGGCCTGAAACCCTACGCGCAGTGGACGGGTTCGTATCACACCAAAGCCGCGCTCATCGAAGCGATCAACAAGAAACTCGCCGCCTTCCCCGGCATCACCTTCAACTACACGCAGCCGGCCGAAGACGCCGTCGACGAAGCCGAAACCGGATTGAAGAGCGCGCTCGCGGTGAAAGTATTCGGAGCCGATCTCAACGTGCTGCAGCAGAAAGGCAAATCCGATCAAGCAGATTCTCGAGCACGTGCGCGGCATCACCGAAGTGACGTTGGTGCAGGAACTCGGACAGCCGAGCCTGAGCATCGATATCGACCGCGCCAAGATCGCGCGCTACGGCGTCAACGTCGCCGACATCAACACGCTGATCCAGACCGCCATCGGCGGCGACGTGGCGACGCAGGTCGTGCAGCAGGAAAAGCAATTCGACCTCGTCGTGCGTCTCGAACGCGAATACCGCGACAATCCCGACGAGATCGGCAACATTCCCGTCGTTACGCCCGGCGGGCAAAAAATTCCGCTGCGCGAATTCGCCGACATCAAGGTCACCAACGGCGCGTCGTTTATTTATCGCCAGGACAATTCGCGCTACATCGGCGTGCAGTTCTCCGTCGAAGGCCGCGATCTCGCCGGCGCCGTCGAAGATGCGATCGCGCAGGTGAACGCGAAGGTCACGTTGCCGCAAGGCTATCGTCTCGACTGGGGCGGCGAATACACCGAGTACACGGCCTCGCGCGCGCAGCTCGGCGTCATCCTTCCGCTGACGCTGTTCCTGATTTTCCTGCTGCTGTTCGCGCTGTACAGCAACTTTAAATTCCCGCTCATTACCGTACTCGGCGTGCGTGCTGTCGGCGCCGATCGGCGGACTGTTCGCGCTGTGGATCACCGGCACGCCGTTTTCTGTTTCGTCCGGCATCGGATTTCTCGCGCTGTTCGGCGTTTCAGTGCAGACCGCCGTCGTCTACATTTCCTACGTCAACGAATTGCGCGGCGGCGGAATGGCACTGCCCGAAGCGATTCGCGAAGGCGCGATCCTGCGCCTGCGTCCGATCATGATGACGGCGCTCGTCGCCGCACTCGGTCTGCTTCCCGCGGCGCTGGCGACGGGCGTCGGCACCGATACGCAGCGGCCGTTCGCATTGGTCATCGTCAGCGGATTGTTCACGCGTCTATTGATCAGCGTCTTCCTCATGCCGGCGCTGTATACATTGGTGGCACGACCCGGCGATCGGCTGGAAGTGTGATGCGAACGATCAGACGGCGGCTTTGTCGTCGTCGAAATGCAGGATCATCGTTTCGCCGATCGCCAGCGCTTGCCACTGCACATCCAATTCCCTGATCCGGTCGCGGACACGAACGATATCCTGAGCGCCGACCGGCAGTGTCGGGCATTCGCGCGCGGCGCACGTCACGCGATAGAGTTCGAGCATTTCCTGCGACGACGAATCACCGCCGGACCACGCATCGCCCTGAAAAACTTCCACGAGCCGCTCGACGCCATCGCTCTGCGCCTCCGCGGCCATCCGGGACGCGGCCGGCTCTCCGTCGCGCACGCGGCTCAAAAATCCGCGCTGCTGCAAAACGGTTTCGACGGCGTAATGCACCATCTCGTGCGGAATGATGCGCTGCTTCGGACAGTCGATGACGTCGACGACATCGCCTCGCACCACACGCATCTGATCGTACTTGCCGGAGCGTTTGGTAAATGAAATATCCATAGCCGTCTAAATGATGCCACGCTGCGATTCGCCTTAGTAGTTCGCGTTACGACGATCTTTCCGGCCGCCCGATCACTTATGAAATTCCGCGATATGCGCGAGCCCGCCTTTTCTATCGGCTTAGCGGACGTTTAACCCGGCGCGTGATGACATTGAATCACTCCGGTCGTAGGGAAAAGTATGCACAGGATCGATGTGGCGGCGGCGTGGGGAAAACAGCTACAGGCTGCGTTGTTCGGACTTTCCGCGGAGGTGACATCCGCCGAAATCGAAGCGGTGCGTGATTCGCTTTCCGAGCTGGCGTGGCAGGAAGGTTGTCCGCGTGCGCATCGCGCGCGCAGCGACGAAGCGCTGACGTATCGCCGGCAACTCGTTGTTGCTTCGCCGGATCGTTCGTACTCCGCGTTGCTGATCACGTGGCCGCCGGGTCACGTCACGCCCGTGCACGATCATTCGCGGCTGTGGGGTATCGAACTGGTTCTCGACGGCGCGCTGGAAGTGCGCGAATTCGTGACGCGTCAGCAAGCGCCGATCGATCTCGAGTTCACACGCTCGGTGATGCTCGGCGCGGGTGATGCGACCACGTTTCTCGATCCGGGTTATGCGCACAGCTGCCGCAATCTTTCGGATGCCAAGCCCGCGCTTTCACTGCACGTCTACGGCGGCATGCTTGAGGATTTCCGATCGTTCCACGCCGATGCCGATGGCGCAGTGGGCATCGTGCGGCGGCGCGCGGAACACTGTTGAGATCAGCGCTACACGGCCCGCCGCTCAGACAAATCTAGGAATCGGACCGTCCTGCGGTGTGGTGTCGTCGCCGAGATCGAGCATGACGTCGTCGACGAAGCAATAACCCCAGCCTTCCGGCGGATCATAGCCTTCGATGATCGGATGATGCGTCGCATTGAAATGTTTGCGCGCGTGGCGATGCGGTGAATCGTCGCAGCAGCCGACGTGGCCGCACGTGCGGCAGATGCGCAGATGCACCCATTCCGAACCGATCTTCAAACATTCCTCGCAACCTTTTGCGCTCGGTTTGACCGTGTGGATCGCAGCAAGATGGGAACAGGTTCGGCTCACGACAACTCCTCAGGCAACGCCGGGATGCAGATAACGGTGGATGGCCTGCACGACGATCGATCCTTCGCCCACACCCGAGGCGATGCGCTTGACCGATCCGGACCGTACATCGCCCACCGCGTAAATTCCGGGTCGCGTCGTCGCGTACGGCGACGCGAGCACCTGGCCGTTTTCGTCGCTGCCGGTGCGCACGAATCCGTGCGCATCGAGCGGCAGGCAGCCGCACAGCCAGTCGGTGTTGGGATCGGCGCCGATCATCAGGAACAGATTCGATACGCGCCGCGTTTCGCGCGTGTTCGTTTTGTGGTCGACGAAAGTAACCTGTTCGAGCCACGTCGCTCCTGCGAGTGCGGCGATTTCCGTTTCGCCATGAACCGAAATCCGCGGCGAGGATTCAATGCGCTGGATCAGATAGTCCGACATCGTCGCCGACAGATTCGCGCCGCGGATCACGATGCGCACATGCTTGGCGAATCGCGACAGATACACGGCCGCCTGTCCCGCCGAGTTGCCGCCACCGATCACGGCGACCTCTTCGCCTTCGCACAATTGCGCTTCCATCGCGGTCGCCGCGTAATGGATGCCGGAACCTTCGAAGCGCGCGTAATCGGGAAGATCGAGTTTCCGATAGCGCGCACCGGTCGCCACCACGACACAACACGTGCGGATCGCTTGTCCACTGCTCAGGCCCACGCGATAAGGCTGACTCGCGCAATCGAGACTCACCGCCGTGCGCGCCACGGCGAGCCGCGCGCCGAACTTCTGCGCCTGTGCCTGCGCGCGGCCGGCGAGTGCCTGCCCTGAAATTCCGGTGGGAAATCCCAGATAATTTTCGATCTTCGACGATGTGCCCGCCTGCCCGCCCGGCGCCGTCGATTCGAGTACGAGCGTCGACAATCCTTCCGACGCCGCATACACCGCGGCAGCAAGACCCGCCGGTCCCGCGCCGACAACGACGACGTCATACGTCACTGCGTCGTCGAGGGTTTCGGTCAAACCCAGCGCATCGGCGAGCGTTTCCGTATCCGGATTGTGCAGCGGTTCGTGTCCGGGCAGGATCAGCGCGGGCAAATGATCGGGCTGCAGGCCGAACGATTCGACGAGCGTGGTCGCCTCGACGCTGCTATCGGCGACGACCACGCGATGCGGATAGCCGTTGCGCGTCATGAACCGCTGCATGCGCAACACATCCGGATCGTGATCGCGGCCGATCAGCAGCGCACCGGCGAGTCCGTGCCGGATGAAACCGACGCGGCGCAATATGTAGGCGCGCATGACGATTTCCGCGATATCGGATTCGGCCGCCATGAATTTCTGGAACTGCTCGCGCCGGATGCGCACGACGCGCGCGTCGGACTGCACGGTCGCGGAAACAGAATCTCGCGCTGGTTGAAGAAATTCATCTCGCCGGTGAACTGACGTTCGCGATGCACCGTCAGCACATAGCGCCGGCCGAGTTCGTCGATATCGAAAACTTCGATCGTGCCCGACAGCACGAGGAAAAAATCGACGCCGCGCTGGCCGCGTTCGTACAGCTTCGTGCCTGCGACGAAAACTTCCTCCACGCCGTGCGCGCGCACGCGCTCGACCTGCTCCGCGTTCAACTGCGGATAGGTCTGCGCCTGCCGCAGGAACGGATCGGTCGGGTCGTCCGTGATCGTGGTTGCGCTACTCACGCGTTCAGAACCTCCCTCACGAATCCGGCGCGCAGGGGCGCGCGCCGGGCATCACTCCCCACATCAACCGCGCCGTGCCGCCTCGATTTTCGCGACGTCGATCTTGCGCATCGTCATCATCGCGTCGAACGCACGTTTGCGCACGCCGGGATCGGTGTCATGAATCGCTTCCATGAGCACGCGCGGCGTGATCTGCCACGAAAAACCCCAGCGATCCTTGCACCAGCCGCAGTCGCTTTCCGCACCGCCGTTGCCGACGATCGCGTTCCAGTATCTGTCCGTCTCGGCCTGATCCTGCGTTTCGATCATGAACGATACGGATTCGTTCGGTTTGAAATTCGGTCCGCCGTTGAGGCCGAGAAACGCGCGGCCCAGCACCGTGAATTCGACCGTCAACTCCACGCCTTTGTCGCCGCCCGGAAATCCGCTGGGCGCGATCAGTGCGCTTCCGACCTGGCTGTCCGGGAATGTCTGCGCGTAGAACTCCGCTGCCTTGCGCGCTTCGCCGTGATCGAACCATAGACACGTACGCATCTGCGTTGTCGGCATCACTTTTTCTCCTTGTCGTAGCTCTCGTCGCGATGCGACTCATCATGCCATAGCTCATCGCGCCGATTCAGCACGCTTGCGGCTCGACATGCTCGGCAACAGGATTGCGCGCACTGAACACCGCGCCGATGGATGCGGCGATGATCGCTGCGATCGCCGTCCATTGAAAAACATCCAGATGTTCGTCGAGGAAAGCCAGACCGAGCAGCGCGCCGAGCGCGGGCTCGACGCTGACGAGAATACCAACGGTGCGCGCGGGCAGACGCGTCAGCGCGTACATCTCCAGCGAATACGGCAGCGCGGAACTGAGTATCGCGACGCCGAAAACAAACGGAAGCAATGCAGGCGTCAACAATGCCGCGCCGGCGTAACCGATGCCGATGGGAACCGCGAGCAACGCGCCGATCGCCGATCCGAGTGCGACCGCATCGCTGCCGAAGGCAAGACCCGCGCGGCGGCCGAGCACGATGTACGTCGCCCAACCTATCGCTGCGCCGAGTGCGTACATCACGCCGGTCGGATCGAGCACCTGCGCATGTTCGCGCCACGGCAACAGCAACGCCAAGCCGGCGATGACGAGGGCGACCCACAGAAGATCGAGCAGGCGACGCGATCCGAGCAACGCGATCGCAAGCGGACCGATGAATTCCAGCGCCACCGCGATGCCGAGCGGAATCGTCCGCAGCGACATGTAGAAGCACAGATTCATGACACCGAGCGTGATGCCGTAACCCCACAGCGACAACCAATCGTGACGCCCACCGAAGCGCCGCCACGGCTGACGCAGTATCCACAAAATCGCCGCGCCCACGCCCAGACGCATCGCCGTTGCGCCCTGCGCGCCCATGACGGGAAAGAGTTGCTTCGCCAACGCCGCGCCGAACTGGAACGAAATCATGCTGAGCATCAGCGAGCCGACCGGCAGGAACACCGAACGCCGTGACGCAGTTGCCGAACCTTCCATCGCCAGCTCCGGAGGTTTTCCCATGTTTCGAATGCGCGCGGTGCAGGACGATAAGTCACATCATACGATGCGCGGTCAGTCGCGCGCCGAAACAATCGGCGACAATTGCCTGATCGAACCCGATACGAATCGACTGCCGGGTACGAACCACCGCCACGGAAAATCCTTTGCCTTGCTGATGCCGATACGCGCCGACGCGAGTGCATCCTTCGGTGGCGCGCAACCATCGTCCGTGATGCGCAGGCGACTCGGACCGCGCACGAGATCGACGCCATCATCGTCGCCCGTGATGCCGAACGCCTGGGTAAGGCGCGCCGGTCCGCGGCACAGATCGCGATCGCTGGTGCCGCGCAACGCACGCATCGCATCCAGACCGGCAACGGGTTCGAGCGCGCGGATCAGCACGGCCCAGCCCTCGCCCGCGCCGCACACGGCGTTGCAGCACCAGTGCATGCCGTAAGTGAAATAGACGTATAGATGGCCAGGTGGACCGAACATCGCGGCATTGCGCGCGGTCTTGCCGCGGAACGTGTGCGCGGCTTCGTCGAGCGCGCCGCAATACGCTTCGACTTCGACGATGCGCCCGGCGCGTCCGTCCGAACTTTCCAGAAGTTTGTTGAGCAGCAGCGGCGCGACCACGCGCGAATCGCGCGCATAAAATGCGCGAGGCAAAACCTTGCCGATCCATCGCGCCATCGTCAGCGGATCCGTTCGCGATTCGCCTTACGCAGCGGGCGTGGTCACGACATCGGCCGTGAAGGCGCTCGTCTTGCCGTCGATGGTGAAAAAGAACCGCATGGTGTGGGTGCCGTCGGGCGTGGAACGCAGAATCTGATTGCCGATCTGCAACGTCCGGCTGCGGTTGGCCTGAATGATCGCCTCGACCGGCATCTGCGCAAGAGCCGCGATGCCCGGCGCGTTGAACACGAAAACCGGATTCGGCCTCGTGCCGGTCGGCGGGATTGCAGCGCTCATTTCGGCACTCGGTCCGCCGGGCTGCGCGTCGTCGAAAAGGATCGCCATGTCGCGGACGATCCAGGTTCCCTTGCCGAGATTGGCGGGAATGGGTTCACCCTGACCGGGGTACGGAGGTTTGCTGAGATCGCTCATGCCGAAATGATAATCGATGCGGCGCCAATACGGCACCGTGATCTGAAAATGTCGGTTTGCGAGAATTCTTCTCGACGACGGCGGATTCGCTGTAAGGTTCGACACCGCGCCCAAACCCAGGAATTTTCACAGCTACATATGCAGACGTTCGATCACTCGCTCCGACAACTTGCGCGCGACCTGGCGTGGTTGCGACTGATCGCCGCCGCGGGTCAGGCGTTGGCGATCGTCGCCGCCGTGCTGTGGCTCAAGCTGCCGGTGCCGGCGCTCGCGTTGTTCGCCGGCGTCGGCGCACTGGTGGTCGGCGGCACGTTCGGGGTGTGGCGCACGCGGCAGTCGTGGCCGTTTTCGGCGCTCGAAGTGATCGGCTATTTCGCGTTCGATATTCTGGAACTCGCCTACGCGCTGTACCTCACCGGCGGTTCGTCCAATCCGTTCATCAGTCTGCTGATCCTTCCGATTGCGCTCGCGGCGACGGCGCTGCCGATGCGTCATGTCGCCATCGTCACCGCGCTGGCGGCGGCGGCGTACGGTCTGCTGATCGTCGCCTACGTGCCGCTGCCTGCGCTGCATCAGCACGATGCGAATTCGGAATTCGGCGCGCATCTGATCGGCATGGCGGTGACGTTCGCGATTTCCGCGGCGTTGCTGTCGTTTTTCGTGGCGCGTCTGGCTGCTGCATTTCGCGCGCAAGGCCTGGCGATCCAGCGCGAACGCGAACGCACCTTGCGCGACGAGCGCCTGCTCGCCATCGCGATCCAGGCCGCGGGCGCGGCGCATGAACTCAACACGCCGTTGTCGACGGTGATCACGCTCGTCGCCGATCTGCGCCGTCAGCACGCGAACGATCGCGACCTGTGCGACGACCTCGAACTCGTCGCCACACAGGCCGAGCGCTGCCGCGACATCCTGCGCGAACTCGTGCGCACGCGGAACGCGCGAATCCAACGATGCCGCGTCGCCGCTTCCGCTCGAACAGTTCGTGCTGGATTGCGCGGATCGTTTTCGCCTGCTGCGGCCGAGTGCCGACGTCGAACTGGCTCTGGCGCCGAGCGCAACGTCGGCGAAAATCCGACCGAGCGACGATCTGCGCTATTCGCTCATCAACGTGCTCAACAATGCATGGGAAGCGTCGCGCGCACGCGGCGAGGATCGCATCGAACTCGGCGCGGGCGCGGACTCCGAGCGCGCGTTCATCGACGTACGCGATTTCGGCGCAGGGCTGACGCTCGATGGCCGGGCGACATTTTATACGACGAAAGAACACGGTCTCGGACTCGGCCTCGCGCTCGCGAGCGCGACGGCGGAACGTCATCACGGACAACTGCTCGCCGAACCCGCCGATGGCGGCGGCACGCGCACGCGTCTCGTGCTTCCGCTGGCGAAGGATTCGTCATGACGGACAAACGCCTGCTGCTCGTCGATGACGACGCCGTGTTCGTCAAGGTGCTGAGCCGTGCGCTGAGTGCGCGCGGATTTTCCGTCGTCGGCGCACTCGACGCCGCGAGTGCCCTGAACGCATTGCGCGCACAAACGATGCAATTCGCCATCGTCGATTTGCGCATCGGACGCGAGAACGGTCTTTCGCTCATTCCGGACTTGCTCGACGTGCAACCCGGCCTGCGCATCCTCCTTCTCACCGGCTACGCGAGCATCGCCACGGCTGTCGAAGCGATCCGCCGCGGCGCGCATGACTATCTTGCGAAACCTGTCGATGCCGACGCCGTCGTGCGCGCGCTGCTCGACGACCATCCGCACCACGCGCAGGAAAACGAATCGGCCGACGAAAACGTGCCGCAGTTGAAGCGGCTGGAATGGGAACACATCCAGCGCGTGCTGGCCGAATGCGATGGCAACGTTTCCGAAGCATCGCGCCGGCTCGGCCTGCATCGGCGCACGCTGCAACGCAAGCTCACCAAACGCCCCATACCGGAGTCGCCTGTCGAATGATGTGCGACAAAGTGCCGCACGCCATTTCGATGCGATCCGTCTAGCATCGCGACCTTGGATGTAAGGAGCGGATGCATGCGGCGTGTGGTGGTGAGCGGTTGTGTGGCGACGATCATGTCGGTGTTGCTGGCGCCATCGGCGGCGATGGCCTGCTCGGCGTGCGGCTGCACGCTCAATTCCGACTGGGCCAGCCAGGGTCTTGCCGCGAGCGGCGGCTGGCGCTTCGATCTGCGCGACGACTACTTCGACCAGACGCAACTGCGCTCGGGCACCGATGCGGTACGGCGTTCGGCGCTCGAGATTCCGAACGACAACGAAATCCAGCAGTACACGACCAATCGCAATATCACCGCTTCGGTCGACTACAGTCCGAACAAGGATTGGGGCATCAACGTGTCGGTGCCCTACTTCAACCGCTCGCACGCCACCATCGGCGAAGGCGATACGGATATTTCCACTTCACACGACAGCGGCATCGGCGACGTGCGCGTGGTCGCGCGCTATTCGGGTTTCGGTGCGCAGCGCAGTACCGGATTCCTGTTCGGACTCAAGCTGCCGACCGGCGATTCCAGCGATCGCTTCGAAAGCGGTCCGCTCGCCGGCGAAATCGTCGACCGCGGCCTGCAACTCGGCACCGGCACGACCGATCTGCTCGTCGGCGCGTATCACGTCGGCGCGTTGTCGAACGACTGGGGTTACTTCGGACAAGTTATTGCGCAGCAACCGCTCAATTCCGACGACGGCTTCAAACCCGGCACCGGATTGAACGTGAATCTCGGTTTGCGTTACATGGCTTCATCGACGTTCGAGCCCGAACTTCAACTCAACGCGCGCGCCGAAAAACGCGAGCAAGGCATCAACGCCGATGTCGAAAACAGCGGCGCGACGCTGATCTATCTGAGTCCCGGCTTCACCTGGACGCCGGCGCGAAACGTGTCGTTGTTCGCCTTCATGCAGGCGCCGCTGTATCAGCGCGTGAACGGTTTGCAGCTCGAAGCGACGCGATACTTTTCAGTCGGCGTGCACTACCACTTCTGATCCGCGATGGCTGATCTTAAGTGGCGATCGACGCGAGCGCCGCCATCGATGTTGCGTAGACGACGACCTGCGCGGGCGTGCCGTCGGTAAACTCCTGCACCACCACGTTGCCGTCGTCCGCATCGAAGCTCAGTAAACCATCGATGGCCGTTGTCGGAGGGATGCCGAGATGCCGTTCGATGCACGACGTGACCTTGTTCAGCAGATCGACCGCCGATCCTCGCGGCGCGGACAAGGCGATTGCAACTTTGTATACCATTCCGCGCGACGAGCCGACCGCTGTCGCGCAACGCAGACCGCACCAGTCGATGTCGGCGCACTTGCGCGCGTTGTCCCCGAGTTGCGGGCCTGCGAGCGCCAACGCGCTGCGGCCGAACCATTTCGTCGGAACGGATTTCAAGCGGGCGATCGAGCCAGCCCGTCGCCGTGCACAGGGTTTTGATCGAGGCCATGTCGGCAAGATTAACGCGACGACGCGCCAATAGACCGTTTTCTGTAAAAGTACACTTCCATAAAAAAAGCCGTGGCGTTGCTGCCACGGCTTTTTCGATTCGCGTCCGACCGCGTTATAGCCTGCCGAGCAGCGCGAGAATGATCACGATCAGCAGAATGAGGCCCAGACCGCCGGCGGGGTAATAGCCCCAGCCGCTGCTGTAGCCCCACGTCGGCAGTGCGCCGAGCAACAGCAAAATCAGGATGACGATGATGACCAGCCGCATGTGACTCTCCTTTTTGTTGTTTGACGCACAGTTCAGCGCATTCCGTTGAGCAATCGTCGTGCCGACGCTAATACCGCGTTAAATCAATGCGATGCGTAGACGGCGGGTGTGCAATGCGCAGGAGCGCCACCCGCCGATCATGCAATCCGCATGCATCCAGTGTCTATTTCGTCCGCAATGCATGCTGCAGGTTCGACGCGTCGCTGCCGACGCGTTCGACCAGCGAGCACAGTTGCAGCGGCGTCAGTCCGAGCCTGCGGCACCACAGCGAAACGTCATCGCGGTTGCGGATGTCGATGTTGTTCCGCATGGGTTTACGCACGCGGATTTGATGTGCGGGAGAAAATGTTCCGTCCATGACTCGCCATATCCTTATGGTTCTGCTTTCTCTATTTTTTCGATGTCGATTTGCGCGACGGCCGCGACGTGCGGCTGGCGGCGCGGCGTACGCCTTTGGCCGGAGCGCGACGCTTCAGCGGCGCAGTGCGACCCTTCGATGCGGCTGCCGGTGCGCGCAGGAAGTCGGCTTTCAGGCGCTTGAACTGCGCACCCATCGCGGCGAGTTCGTCACGTTCGAAATTATCGCCAAGCACGGCGAAGATGTCGGATTCTTCTTCTTCGATGTGATGCTCGAGCAGTTCGTGCAGCACTTTCGCCGTGGCTTTCCAGCGTTCGGTCGCGGCGTTGGTCGAAGCCAGCGTCGCCAGCAGTTCATCGACGAGCGAATGTTCGACGTAGCCTTCGTCGCCCAGTTCGTGCGAGTCGTCGTTCGCGCGCACGCGGAGCAGCGCGTCGTAGACCACTTTTTCTTCTACGCGCGCGTGGGCGGTCAACGCCGGTTTGAGCTTGCCGAGCAACGCCGTGCGACGGGCCGACGATGACGTTTCGTGCATCGCCTTGGCGAGCGCCTTGGCTTCTTCGTGATCCTTCACCAGCACGGCGCGAACGTCTTCCTCGTTCATCGTCGCGCGCGCGCCCAGTGACTTCACTTTGTTGACGAGACCCATTTGCAGCCCTCCATTGCGAGAATCCGTTCGCTTTAGCAATGGACGTGCCGCATCGGCAATCGTCGTTTGCAGCGGCTTGCGAGCATGCAATCGTCAAATCCGCCATAGCGGACTTTGCATTTCGCATCACCGAAGGATCGAATCGTGCGGGTCGCCACGACGGCGAGCGGAGAAACTCAGGCGCTACGCACCATCGCCCCGTCTTCCGCAGGGGCTGCCGCTTCGGGTCGCGGCGAACCATCCCGGGTCAGCACAAACTTTTTGAATGCCAGCGAGGCTTGCGTCGGCCGCGCATCGATCACGGTCAGGAATTCGTCGAAACGTCCGACACGATCGAGGACTTCGAAACCGAATTTCGCCAACCGGCCCTCGCGTTCGCTGCGCATCTTGCGGTGCAGGTCGTTCAACTCTTCGAGCGCGACGTCGATTTCGTTTTCGAGATCGGCATACGCGTTCAACGCTTCCGGCGGAAACGCCGTCAATTTGCTTTCATAACGTTTCAGGCGCGCGCTCGCGGCGATGATCTGCTTCTGCGCGGCTTCGATGGAAAGATTGATCTCGTGGCGTTCGGTACGCGTTGTGAACTGATCGGCCAGATTGAGCATCGCGATGAGCGCGTGATCGAAATTGAGTCGGATCGCGCGGCGACCGCGATTCACTTCGCGCTGGTCGTTGACCCACATCAGCAACAACGCGATACCGAGCGTGGAACCCACCGCCACGAACCAGCCGATCGCCATCGCGAGCACGCGCGGTACGTGGAACTCATCGAGTTCCGACCAAAAAGCGCCGATCATCGCGATCGCGAACACGAACACCGCGGCCAATATGATCAGCCCCGCCGCCACAGGATGCGCACGCGCGAAACGCGCGCTCGGTGACGAAACGCTACGAAAACTACGAGTCATTTTGTTCCCAGGCGACACAGTGCCAACCATCAGTTTTGCAGCGACGAACAAACGTATGAAAAGAAACCACGACGAAGGTGCCAAACGTACGCGCGTGCGTCAATTGCTAATCTTTACAGCTCCCGTTGAGACCGCCGCTATCGCCGACGGCTTTCGTCAGGGAGAGGCAAATCCGGTGCCGCGCGGCCGTTGACGCCAATCCAATTGACGAAACCGTGCGATTTCCTTACCATTCCGCCTCTTTCCCGGGGCCATAGCTCAGCTGGGAGAGCGCGACAATGGCATTGTCGAGGTCATCGGTTCGATCCCGATTGGCTCCACCACTTTAAAGTCCTGGCAACCGGCTTCGGCGTCCCCATCGTCTAGAGGCCTAGGACATCGCCCTTTCACGGCGGTAACAGGGGTTCGAATCCCCTTGGGGACGCCATATCCTTCAAAGACTTGCCCGACCGTTATACGGCGGGCAAGCATTTTCCCGGCACGCACTTCGCGTCGGCAAAACGCCGCTGCCGGGTGTTCTCAATGATGTTCGAGCAACGCCCGAAGGCAAGCCTCCATCGCGATCAGCGGCTCATCGGACTGCGTAAGCGACGCTGCGCGCTCAGCGATCTTCTTCGACAAATGTTCGCGCCGCGGCTCGTCGTGCGCAATCGCCACGGCGATGTCGGCGAGTTCCTCGACAGAGTGGGCGATGAGTTCTTCGCATCCGATCAGGCGCAGCATGCCCATCGATTGCCGGCCGCGCATGAAACGACCTGGCAGCGTGACGACGGGCAGCCCGCAATGTAATGCGTCGAGGGTTGCGTTGCCGCCGGACCAGTGCGGCGTGTCGATCATGACGGCGCATGCCTGATTGATTCGAAGGTACTCGGCGCGCGAGCATTCCGGCATCCAGATCAAGTGATCCTGCGGTGTGGCGGACACTTCGGCGAGAGCGCGCAGCAGGCGCTCGTTGACGATTCGCGCGGGACTCGGCGGACGCAATTCGAAAAGAACGAAGCGCGCCAACGGATCGCGGCGCACGATTTCGACGAGTTGTCGATCGGTATCCGGATGCCATTTGAAGGTCGACTGCGGCATGAGATAGAGCGGCCGATCCGACGGCAGACGTGGACTGCCCGCTGACGAATCGCGCGGGAGCGGCGGATGGGTATATCGCGTGCCGATGCCGGGTAACGTCACGAGCCGCTCGCGATAGTGGGCGTCGGCACCGTGGGGCTCCATCTCTTTGCAGCTTATAAAAACGTCCACGGTCGGCAATCCCGATGTCACGGGATGTCCCCACGCACACGCCTGTACCGGAGCGAGCCGTTGTGCGGCGAGTGCGAAGGTAAACCCGTCGGTGCCGAGTTCGGGATACAGGATGATGTCGGGCGACAACGCTTGAATCTGCATGGCCGCGGCGTCGAGCGAAGGCGCCAGCGTCGTATCGCTATCGCATTGCGCAGCAAGCCGGTGCGTCAACGCATCGCGTCGCGCACCGGGTGTATGCACGAGCGCGACACTCCACGACCGGCTCAGATGCTCGACCCACGAAGCGAAATACCAGCCGACCGTGCATTCGTTCCATTTGCTCGAGACAAGCGCGATGCGAGGACGTGTTGCCGCCGAGCGCATCGGCGGCGGAAGCGAGGTGAGCGCGCCTAGCGATTCGGCCAGCCAGTCGCCGTATATGCGTTGCGCATCGAGATCGTCGCCGCCCTGGTAGGCGAGATAAAAATTGCTGCGCGCCAGATCGTCTGCGCGCGCACCGATCTCCCGCAGGATGTGCGGCGGATACGACGAAACAAACTCGTGCAGCTGACGCATATATCTATCGCGAACATTCGAAAGTTGATCGCGATCGACGTAAGCGGAGGGCAACCCCAACGCCAGCGTCGCATCGGCATGCAGCCTTTCGATTGAACGTGCGGGATGCGCAGCGATGAACGCACGAACCACGCGCTGACCGGCATCGAACTCACCGCGTGCGCGCATGTGTCCGGCGAAGCGGTTTATCCACGGCCAAACCCGAAGATGCGTCCCCGCGATCGTCACCGCCAGATCGGTTGCCTCGACGAGCAGACGCGCGGCGATAAGCAGCTCGGCCGTCTGCATGGCCTGATCGTCGCTAAGTTCGCTGCCGAGACTACGCAATACCGACGCGGCCGCATCGACGTCGCCACGCCGCAACTGCTCGCGCGCGTACGCGAGCAACACCGGGACTTCTTCGGCGACTCTCGTCGTCCCCATAAGGCTTACGTCATCCCCTGCACGCAGCGATTGTACCCGCTCGGGTCGTTCGCGGTTTTTGCTTGCGTAGCGATCATTTCGGCGGCAAGCCCGACCTGTGCATACGTTTGCGATTTTCGATATCGGCAGCGGTAGACTTGTCGGCATGGCCACCGTCTACCTCACCAACGAATGGCGCGAATGGATCACCGACAATCTCGCGCGCGGGTGCGATCCGAAAGCGCTGATCGCGGAGATGATCAAGGCGGGGTTCGAACCGGCCTTCTCCAGCGCAACTGTTGTTGGATTTCAGAGCGGCAAGGTCACGCCGGCGACATCGGGTTACGCCTACGAGCGGCCGCGCATCGCGCAGGGCAATCTGATCCGCACGCCGGACCGCACCGTGCGCGCGACGTTGCGCATCGAGCAACCCATCGTGGTGTTTCTCGACGACGTGCTCAGTCACGACGAGTGCGATCAATTGATCGAGCGCTCGCGCGACCGGCTGTCGCGATCGACGACGGTCGATCCGACGAGCGGCAACGATGCGGTCATCGATGCGCGCAGCAGCGAGGGCACTCACTTTCCGCTGAATGCCGATCCGCTGATCGCGAAGATCGACGCGCGCGTTTCGGCGATCATGAATCTGCCGGTCGAGAACGGCGAAGGATTGCAGATCCTGCACTATCACACCGGCGGCCAATACACGCCGCACTACGATTATTTCGCGCCGTCCGATCCGGGCAGCGCGACGCACATCGCCAATGGCGGACAGCGTGTGTCGAGTCTGGTCATGTATTTGAACGACGTCGAAGCCGGCGGCGAAACGGTGTTTCCCGAATTGCGGCTCACGGTCGGACCGAAGAAAGGCGGCGGCGTGTATTTCGAATACTGCAACAGCAAGAATGAGCTCGATCCACTCAGCCTGCACGGCGGCATGCCGGTGCTGAAAGGTGAAAAATGGATCGCGACGAAGTGGATGCGTTCCGGACGGTATTCCCGGCCCGCATGAAAAATCCGGCGAGATCGAACCGGCGGCTCATGTGGCGATCAGCGCATCTGCGCGTGTTTGACGATCGCGCTCGTCGCGTGCGGCAATTTGACGCCGCGCGACCAAAAGAACTTCAAGGTTCAGACCGACGACTATTTCATGATCGCGCACGAGGTGATGAAACAGCTCGAGCGCACGCGCGGCATCAGCGTGATCGCCGTGCCGAACGATATGAAACCCGACGCCGTTGCGGCGTTGAAGGCGCAACGCAAAGTCGTTCCGCGCGCAGCGTTGCCTGCGAAGTCGTTTCCACGCGACGTGCTCGCCATGCGCGACTTCACCATCGATGACGACGGCATCGCCAACTTCGAAGGCGAGATCAGCACCGATGCGCAGGACGCGATGGGCGGCAAAGCCGATTGCGGAATGATATTCGCCGTGCGTTTCCAGCTCGTCGGCAGCGACTGGCACAGCGATTCGTACAAACTCACCGACTGCACGCAGCAGCGCGTGTGGTGGCCGAGCGATCAGCCGCAGCCGACTACTCCGTAAACGCTGTAGTAATTCCAACGCAATCTAAACAATCTTTTCCAACGTAAACGTTTTCAGACCGTTGCGTCGGCCGGCGCCTTCGCCCACCATAACGGCACGTCCAGCGGCTGCAATTCGCAATGTGTTCACTGAAGTGAATACGTCTTTTGCACACAGCGTTGCGAACGGATTGCTGCTGGTGCAGCATGGAGCAAAACGAGCCAAGGGTGGCATGTGCATTGCTGAACGCATTCCCGTGCAGGTCGAAATTATTGCAAACGCGCAATCGCGCGGTGATCGCGTGCGCGGACGGAACCGAGACATGAAATCACGCGTTTTCCTGCACACCGTTTTTGTGGCGAGCGTCGCCTCGCGTCATGGCGATGGCGGATGCGCATGCGTTCAGCCTCAAGGACGTCGATGCGCGCGCTCAGCAACGCGCGTCGGAAGGATTCAAACCGCCCGAACCGATCGCGCCCGCGGCTTTTCGCGATCTCGACGAAACGCACTATCACGCCATCCACTTCCAGCCGAAGGCGACGTACTGGCAGTCAGCGAAAACGAATTTCACGCTGCAGTTCTTCCATCCGGGTTGGCGCTTCGTCGAACCGGTGAAGTTGAACGAGATCACGTCGAAAGGCGTCAAGGAAATCGTGTTCTCGCCGACGATGTTCGATTACGACGGCAGCGGTCTGAACGGCGATGCCGCGAAAGGCCTCAGCTTCGCCGGTTTCCGCATCCACTATCCGGTGAACGCGCCGGACAAAAAAGACGAAGTGCTCTCCTTCCTCGGCGCCAGTTACTTCCGCGCACTCGGCAAGGATCAGGCGTACGGACTTTCCGCGCGCGGACTCGCCATCGACACCGCGCTTGCATCCGGCGAAGAATTTCCGCGCTTCGTCGAATTCTGGATTCAGCGTCCGAAACCGAAAGCGACATCGCTGACGATCTACGGCCTGCTCGATTCGCCACGCGCGACCGGCGCCTACGAATTCACGCTCAAACCCGGCGTCGACACCATCGTCCACGTGCACGCGCGCCTGCACATGCGCGACAAAGTGGCGAAACTCGGCCTCGCGCCGCTGACGAGCATGTTCTTCTTCGGCTCCAACCAGCACGCGACGCATGACGACTACCGTCCGGAAATCCACGACTCCGATGGCCTGTCGATCCACGGCGCCGACGGCGAATGGCTGTGGCGCCCGCTGGTCAATCCGAAGCATCTATTGGTGACGTCGTTCGCGCAGACCGATCCGTCGGGCTATGGCCTCATGCAGCGCACGCGCGCCTTCAACCGCTACGAAGATCTCGTCACGCCGTACGAAGCGCATCCGAGCGCGTGGGTCGAGCCCGACGGAAAATGGGGCGAAGGGCGCATCGAACTCGTCGAAATTCCCTCCCCTGACGAAACCAACGACAACATCAGCGCGTTCTGGCTGTCGAAGGAACCGGTCAGCGACATCGCGTACACGCTGCACTGGCAGAAAAACGTCGAAACACATCCGGCGTCGGCGTGGGTTATGCAGACGCTGAGCGGACAGGGTTTTCCGGTGAAGCAGGACGGCGCAATGGGTTTCGTGATCGATTTCACCGGACCGATGTTCGCCGACGGTAACGCCACGGCTCCCGTCGAAGCGCAGGTTTCCGGCGACGGCAACGCGACGATCGTTGAACAGAAGGCGATCGCGAATACGGAAGTCAACGGCTGGCGCGTGCTGTTGCGCGTGAAGACGAACGACAACAAGAAACCCACCGAGTTGCGCGTGGCGCTGCGCCGCGGCGAGCAATCGAGCGAAACATGGAGTTACGTGATCCCGCCGGAATGAGCGCGCACGCATGAATATGGAAGTGAACGGCGATCGCCGCGAAGAAAGTTACCTCGCCCGTGCCACGCGGTACGGCCACCCCGTGTCCGATGAATTGGACGTCCAGACGTCCGGACGTCCATCCATGCTGCGCGCGCACGATCGCCTCGCGGGCAGAATCGTCGGCGATGAAAACCCCGCGTTCGATTCGCTGAACGCGCGCCTGCACCTGGCCGGCTTCGATCCTGCCGAAACCGCGCGACGCGCGGTGCGGCGTGCATCCACGCCATCCTTGGCGCGCACCCCGATCGCGCCGAAGCATTGGCCGCTGTCCGGCATTTTCGGCGTGCGCCGCGAGAAGAAACGCGATACGAAAAGCCGCTGGCAAGGTGCCGCGAAAGTTCGCCGCCGCGTGCTGCTCGTGCTGTTGCTCGCGCAGACGTTTCTGGCCACCTCGTTCATGTCGGAAGTGCTGCCCTATCACGGCCACAAGCCGATGGAGATCGCGATCCTCACGCTGTTCGGCATTCTGGTCGCGTGGATTTCGGCCGGATTCTGGACAGCGATGGCCGGCCTGCTCGTCCTGCTGCGCAAGCGCGGCGACCGGTTTTCGATTTCGTCGACGATCCGCGGCGACGAACCGATCGCACACGACGCCCGCACCGCGATCATCATGCCGATCTGCAACGAAGACACCACGCGCGTCTTCGCCGGGATGCGGGCGACGTATGAATCGGTCGCGCGCACCGGTTTGCTCGACCGCTTCGATTTCTTTTTCCTGAGCGACACCAGCGATCCGGATACGCGCATCGCCGAACGCAGCGCGTGGTTCGATCTGTGTCGCAACACCGGCGGCTTCGGCCGCATCTTTTATCGCCTGCGTCGGCATCGGATCAAGCGCAAGAGCGGCAACGTCGCCGATTTCTGCCGGCGTTGGGGCAAGAATTACCGCTACATGGTCGTGCTCGACGCCGACAGCGTGATGAGCGGCGACTGCCTCACATCGCTCGTGCGCATGATGGAAGCAAACGAGGACTGCCGGCATCATCCAGACCGGCCCGCACGCCTCGGGACGCGAAACGCTCTACGCACGAATCCAGCAATTCGCGACACACGTCTACGGCCCGCTGTTCATGGCCGGCATGCACTACTGGCAGCTCGGCGAATCGCATTACTGGGGACACAACGCGATCATTCGCGTGCAACCGTTCATGCAGTACTGCTCGCTCGGACGATTGAGCGGAAAAGGTGCGCTCTCCGGCGAAATCCTGTCGCACGATTTCGTCGAAGCCGCATTGATGCGCCGCGCAGGCTGGAGCGTGTGGCTCGCCTACGATTTGGCCGGCAGCCACGAGGAAATGCCACCGAACCTGCTCGACGAGTTGAGCCGCGATCGCCGCTGGTGTCAGGGCAATCTGATCAACTCGCGCCTGTTTTTCGCGCAAGGTCTGCATGCCGCGCATCGCGCCGTGTTCTTCACCGGCATTATGGCGTACGTATCGGCGCCGCTATGGTTTGTGTTCCTGGTGCTGTCGACGGCTAACCTCGCCATCCACACGCTCGTCGAACCGGAATACTTCACCGCGCCGAGTCAGCTGTTTCCGCTGTGGCCGGAATGGCATCCCGATCGCGCGATCGCCTTGTTCACCATGACCGCGCTGCTGCTGTTCCTGCCGAAAGTCGCGAGCGTCGCGTTGCTGTACATCGGACGCAAACAGCGCGAATTCGGCGGACCGATAAAACTCGCGCTGAGCATGCTCGGCGAAATGATGTTCTCGATGCTGCTCGCGCCGATCCGCATGCTGTTCCACGCGCAATTCGTATTGACCTCGCTGATGGGCTGGAAAGTCGTGTGGAAATCGCCGCCGCGCGACGATTCGCAGACGCACTGGGCCCAGGCATTTCGCCGCCACGGCTTTCACACGTTGATCGGACTGGTTTGGGCGGGCTTCGTCTTTTGGCTCAATCCGGCATTCCTGTGGTGGCTGCTGCCGGTCGCCGGCGCGCTCGCGCTATCGATTCCGATTTCGGTTTTCTCCAGCCGTGTTTCGCTCGGCCGCCGCGCCCGCGCCGCGCGTCTGTTCCTGATTCCCGAAGAATCGATGACGCCGCGCGAATTGCGCCGCATGCGCGCGTACGTGCGGCAGGCGCCGCCAGTGCCGAGCTTCGTCGATGCAGTCATCGATCCGCTGCATAACGCGATGGCGTGCGCGAGCGACATCGCCCGCACGCAACATTCCGACGCAGTGCGGCGCACGCATCGGCAATTCGCCGAACGCGCGCTCGCGCACGGACCCGCCGCGCTCGATGCGAACGAAAAGAACGCTTTGCTCGGCGATGCGATTGCGTTGTCGCGTCTGCATTACGACGCGTGGGCGGCCGACGCTGCGCATCCGGCGTGGAAGGCCGCGAGCGAGATCGTCTACGAATATCCGGTCGCGCTCGACGACATCACGCCGACCGTACCGCTCAATCTGTCGATGCCTCACATCGCCCACGCCGCACCGCCTCCCTCTGCCGACATGAAACTGGGTTCCTCATGAAGCGACGCGACTTGCTCAAAGGATCCGCCGCACTGGCCGCGATCCCCTTGCTGGCGCGCGCAGAGATCGCGCCTGCACCGCCGCAAGGCTTCGACTACGCGTGGCTGAAAGGTCATGCGCGTGCGCTCGCATCCAAAGCGTACGACCCGAACGGACAGACGCCCGCGCCCGCATCGCTGACCGCGCTCAACTGGGACGAATACCAGTCGATCCGTTTCCGTCCCGAGCACACGCTGTGGGCAGCGCAGAACCTGCCGTTCCGCGTGCAGTTTTTTCATCTGGGTCTGAATTTCGGCAAGGCGGTGCGCATCCACGAAGTCGTCGATGGTCGCGCGCACGAAATCGTCTACGACCCGGCGATGTTCGATCTGAGCAAACTGAAAAACGTCGGCACGTTGCCGAAGAACCTCGGCTTCGCCGGATTCCGCTTGTTCTTCAAACCGGATTTCGTCCGCGACATCGCCGCCTTTCTCGGCGCGAGTTATTTCCGCGCGGTCGGCGGCGAAATGCAGTACGGAATGTCGGCGCGCGGCCTGGCCATCGATTGCGGCTCGCAGACGCCCGAGGAATTTCCGGATTTCACGACGTTCTGGATCGAACGTCCGCGAGGCGATGCAAAGTCACTGACCATCTACGCGCTGCTCGATTCGCCGAGCGTCGCGGGCGCGTATCGATTCGACATCACGCCCGGCGCCGTGCAGACGATGCGCATCGACAGCGCGCTGTATCCGCGCAAGACCATCGAGCGCATCGGCATCGCGCCGCTGACGAGCATGTTTTTGTGCGGCCCGGACGATCATCGCGTCGCCGATGACTGGCGTCCGTCGATACACGATTCCGACGGACTCGCGATGGCCGCCGGCAGCGGCGAATGGATCTGGCGTCCGCTGGACAACCCCGCGTCACCGCGATTCAACGTATTCAGCGACGCCAACCCGAAAGGTTTCGGACTGCTGCAGCGCGACCGCAACTTCGATCACTACCAGGACGACGGCGCGTTCTACGACAAGCGTCCGAGCGTGTGGGTCGAGCCGCTATCGGGATTCGGCAAAGGCTCGGTGCAACTGCTCGAACTGCCCGCGGAAAACGAAACCGCCGACAACATCGCCGCGTTCTGGAACACCGAACAGAAACCGAAAGCCGGCGAGGAACATCTGTTCGCGTATCGCCTGCACTGGGGTTCGAAAATGCCGGCGACGCCAACGCTCGCATCGACGCAGATGACCTGGACCGGCATCGGCGGCGTGGTCGGCTGGAAGCACACGTATTTTTCGTGGCGTTTCGTCGTCGATTTCGCCGGCGGCGATCTCGCCAAAATTCCGCACGATGCAAACGTGGAATCGGTCGTCACCGCGTCGAGCGGAAAAATCGAGCTGGTGTCGGCGCGTCCGCTCGCGTCGATCAACGGCTATCGCGCGATGTTCGATGTGGTGCCGGTCGACGGCAAGCCCGTCGATCTGCGCCTTTTCCTGCGACAGGGAAACCGCGCGCTCACCGAGACGTGGCTGTATCAGTGGACTCCGCCACCACATAAGGCGCCGGCGTAAGTTCCTCGCGCGGCGGCAGCACCTGTCCGACGATTTCGGCGCCGAAGAAAAACACTGCGGCCGAGTAATACACCCAGACCAGCAGCACGATGAACGCGCCGGCAGGTCCGTATGACCCGCCGACATTGCTGT
The DNA here is from genome assembly GCA_963814225.1 of uncultured Gammaproteobacteria bacterium. GTDB lineage: Bacteria > Pseudomonadota > Gammaproteobacteria > Xanthomonadales > Rhodanobacteraceae > Rudaea. Next base: position 91,918 of record CAWFCC010000002.1, read on the forward strand.
GAGCGAGATATTGTCCGATCAGGAATTTGCCCAGCGCGAACAGCGCAGCGGTGATGAAACCGCCTTCCAGCGCGTGGCGGATCGGAATACGTGTGTCGGGCAGATAGCGGAACAGCCCCGCGAAGATGACTGTCAATACCACGAGCGCGAAAACCTGGTTGATGATCTGCCAGGTGAGATCGGCCTGTGCCGAACAGCCACGTCAGCACGGCGGTGATGAGCAGCGTGATCAGCAGCATGAAGATTACGGCTGCGAGCACGCCCACGGACAAGAGCCGATGCCTGAGCCACAGCCAGAAAAATGGTGACGCCGGCGCCTTCACCCGCCACAGCATGTTCAGCGACGACTGCAACTGCGCGAACACCGCGCTCGCGCTGAGGATCAACACGAAAATACCGATGATACCGGCGACCGTACCGGCACCCGGATTCTCTTTCGCATGGTCGACGACGATCTGCGCGGCGATGCGCACATCGGTTCCGCCGAGCAGCTCCAGTTCGCGCAGAAGTTCACGCTGAGCATCGCTGCCGAGCGTCGCCGCGATCCAGAGACTCAGCGCAATCATCGGCGCGAACGCGAGCGTCACATAAAACGCGAGTGCCGAAGAAAGCGTCAGGCCATCGTGATCGAGAAACGCCATGGCGGCGTTTTTCAATGTGGGCCACAGCGATGGTTGAGCCACGAACGTTCTCCCTTTTCTCTGACGCAAGCACAAGTCATACCTTCAACGTGGCTCACGAGTTCTAAACACGGCGGTTGCAGTTTGCAGGATTCCCGCGTTCAGGCTCCGTGCAAATTGCTGAACCGCAGGCAATCAATTTCGCTAAGAAATTGTTGGGCTCCAGACGTACCAACGCATGGCACAGGCCGTGCTCTCAAACGAAGCAAGAATCCTCTTGAAGCAGTGCTTCAACACTACCAGGACACTCACCATGCAATGCACTTCATGCCGACTTCAATCGAACAACCTTCGCGAGTATTCGCGCGCGGTCGATCTCGGCAGCAATCGAAAGACAATCGACACCGTTTTTTTGTGCGCCGCCTGCCGCGTGATCAATGCGATCAATCCGAAGTATGTGATGAAGCGCATGCATCGTGATCATGCGCCGAGCACCGCGGCACATGTCGCCTAAGTGTAGATAACACCGAGCCCACGCTCGCCGAGGAATTGCGAACCGCTGATTTGCTGAACACCAGCTGCTTCGCTCCCGTCCGCCGCTTTCCCCAGCATGCATCCGGCGCTAGGCTCGGTGCATGACCGATCACCTGATACCCGACGACACCGTCGAATTCGCCGATGCCGTCATCGAAGCGGCCAGCGGATCGCGACACGTCGCATGACGCCGCGCGTTGATGATCGCCGGCATCGTCGTCGCGATCGCAGGCATCGCGATGGTGTGGGCGTTCACGCCGATGCGGCATTGGCTGGACATCGATCGTCTGAGCGCAGTCATCGACCGGTTCGCCGATTCGCCGCTGGCGCCACTCATCGTCGTGGCAATGTTCGTGATCGGCGGACTCATCGTGATTCCGGTCAATGCGCTGACGGCCGTGAGCATCCTCGTGTTCGGACCCGTCGCGGGCGCGCTCTACTCGCTGGTCGGCTGCCTCGCGAGCGCCATAGTGCTGTACGAGATCGCGCATCGCATTCCGATCGAACGGTTGCGCCGGCAGACTGGCGCGCGCATGCAACGCTTCCATCATCATCTCGTGCGTCACGCGGTGTGGGCGGTCGCGCTGGTGCGGCTGGTGCCCGTGGCGCCCTACTCCATCGTGTGTCTGCTGCTCGGGACGACTGCGATCCGCCGCGCGCCGTATATCGCCGGCACTGCGCTCGGCATGTTGCCCGGCATCGCGCGTCAACGCGTTTTTCATCGATCGCGTGATCGCCGCGATTCGACATCCGTCGATGACGACCGTGGCGCTACTCGCGCTCGCCGTCGTCGCGATCGCCGCACTCGCCATGCTCGTGCGCAAGCATTTCGCAAAAACGTGACGCCGCTCATCGTCGCCACCTACAACACGCATGGCGGCGTCGGCAGCGATCGGCGCTTCGATCCACAGCGTATCGCCGACGTGATCGATGAATTGAACGCCGATGTGATCGCGCTGCAGGAACTCGAATTCCATGCGCACGCGAACATGCTCGACATCCTTCGCGAACGCACCGGATTTCACGCCGTGGCACAACGCACGTTCGCGCGCGAGAACGGCGCATTCGGCAACGGATTACTGTCGCGATGGCCAATGCAGGCGTCGGCGCCGATCGATCTTGAGCGTGCCCGGCCGCGAACCGCGCGGCGCCATCGATGCGACCATCGATTGCAACGGCACGCCGCTGCGAGTCATCGCCACGCACTTGGGTTTGCGGCCTGCCGAACGCGCCGAACAGGCGCGACGCCTGATCGAAGCGATCGGCCGCGACGAACGCCCGACGCTGCTCGCCGGCGACATCAACGAATGGCTGATGCCGCGCCGCGCGCTGCGCGCGTTGCACGCGCACTTCGGCGAATCGCCGGCGCGCGCCACGTTCCCCGCCGCGGTGCCAATGATCGCGCTCGATCGCATCTGGGTATCACCCGTTTCGCTGCTGCGCCGCGTGCACGTCCATCGCAGCGCACTGGCGCGCCGCGCGTCGGATCATTTGCCGCTGATTGCGGAAATCGCGCTTCAACCCGCCTGAACGCGGCCAAACCGGTTTCTGGTGCGGTTGTTGCGTTCCCGAGCGCACCTGCCGAGAATCGCGCTCGGACTCACGGGATAGGTGTCCATGCGTAATTCTTATACCAAGGAACACGGTTTCTCGAAGGCGCTGCGCGGCGTTTTGTTCACCGCCGCGGTTTCGCTCGCGGCGTGCTCGTCGATGCGCACGAGCTACGTCAAAGCCTACTCGGCCGCGTTCGATCCGCCGAAGGCGACGGCGACCGCGCACTATGTCGCCAACAAGACCGCCGATCACGAGGGCGAATCCGGCTTCCGGCTGCTCAGCAACAATTCCGATGCGATGATGAGCCGCGTCGTGCTGGCGGACAAGGCGGCGAAGTCGATCGATCTGCAGTACTACATCTTCGACGCCGACGCGACCGGAAAACTGATCGCGCAGCGCCTGCTCGCCGCCGCCGATCGCGGCGTGCGCGTGCGTCTGCTCGTCGACGATCTCGATGCGGGCGATGCCGAACACATGCTCGACGCGCTCGACGCGCATCCGAACATCGAAGTGCGTCTGTTCAATCCGTTCCACACGCGCAATCCGTCGATCCTTTCCAAACTCGGCCAGTTCATGATCGACGGGCCGCGCTTGAACCGGCGTATGCACAACAAATCGTTCATCGTCGACAACACGGTGGCTGTCGTCGGCGGACGCAACATCGGCGATGCGTATTTCGAAGCCGGCGCCACGCAGCATTTCCGCGATCTCGACGTGATCGCGATCGGTCCCGTCGTCCCCGAAGCGTCGCGCGCTTTCGACATTTACTGGAACGACAAGGCCGCCGTGCCGGTGAAAGCGTTCGACACCACCAACGCCGACGGCAACGACGTCAATCACTGGCGCCAGCGCCTGCAAAACGAGGCGCGTGAACTGTCGCAATCCGATTACGCGTCGGTGCTCGTCGATGCGCTGCCGGGAGGACGGAACATCAATCAGGCCGGCCAGTGGTTCTGGGGACCTGCGCGCATCGTCGCCGACGATCCGACCAAGGTCGACGACGAAAAGGACGATCCGTCGCTGCTGCTCGCACCGAAACTCGACCGCATGATCGGTTCGGCGAAAAAAGAAGTACTGCTTCTCTCTGCGTATTTCGTCCCCGGCGAAGAAGACACGAAATACTTTGTTGCGCTGGTCAAGCGCGGCGTGAAAGTGCGCGTGCTGACCAATTCGCTCGCGGCCACCGACGAGCCACTGGTGCACGCCGGCTACGTGCATTTCCGCCGCGAACTCGTCGAAGGCGGCGTGGAAGTCTACGAACTGCGCTCGCAGATTCCGAACCAGCCGCCATCGCATGGCGCGTCCGCAGGCGTGAGTCTTCATGCGAAATGCATCGTCGTCGACGGCGAACTCAGTTTCATTGGCTCGATGAACATGGATCAGCGCTCGCGGTTGCTCAATACGGAAATGGGTGTCGTGGTGCGCAGTCCCGAACTCGGCGAAGCCATGGATCAATATTTCGACCGCGCCGCGCGCCCGCAAAACGCCTATCGCGTGACGATCAATGCACACGGCAGCTTGCAATGGGAGTCCACCGACGAACAGGGCAATCCGCAAGTCGTCGACCACGAACCCGAGGCTTCGATGGCGCGCCGCATCGAAGTAACGTTGCTGCGAGCCCTCCCCATCGACGGACTGCTCTGATTCGACGCAAAAAAAACACCCAGAACCGGCGTGGCATCCTAATTGCCTGACATTGCCTTAACGAAGGCAACGTCATGGATGAGTATGGCCCTCGCAGAACAGCAACTGGTTACTTTTTGCCCCGACACGGAAGATAGACGAAGCCACGAATACCTCTCGCGCTGCGCAGTGTCGCAGCGTCTGGCCGAACTTCTCGGCGTGCCGTTCGCGGGCGAATACCGCGAAGGGCCGCGCAACAAGTCGCACCCGTTTTTCGTCCCGCAACACACGTTGCTGAACGATCAGGCCGAAGCGCTCGGCATCGTCAGCGAAGACGATCTCTTCGGCGGCGTCGTGCCGCATCATTTCGTCGCCACGAAAGCTGTCACGCACGACACGGTCAGCGCGCACGCACGCGCGCCGCGTGGATGGTCGCACGCACTCGGCGAATCGCTCACGCCGGTCGTGCTGCCCGGCTATTCGGCGTTCACGGAAAGCGACGTCGCCAATGCCGGCCGCCTGTTGCTGCGACTGGGTTGCGTGCGGCTCAAGCCCGCGCATCATCTCGGCGGTCTCGGCCAGAAGGTGTTGACCAACGAATCGGAACTCGATGCCGCGATCGCCGCACTCGACAAAGACGACCTGCATCGCCACGGCGTGGTCCTGGAGCAGAACCTCGAAGCACCGGTCACCTACAGCGTCGGCGAAGTGCGTCTGCGCGAACATCGCATCGCCTACTTCGGCACGCAGCGAACGACCATGGACAACCACGGTCAGGAAATCTACGGCGGCACCGATCTCACTCTCATCCGCGGCGACATCCGTGGACTGCTCGCGCTCGATCTCACCCACAGCGTGCGTATCGCCGTGATGCAGGCGCTGGAATACGACGACGCGATCGCGCGCGCATTCCCGAGCTTCTTCGCATCGCGCAGGAACTACGACGTCGTGCAAGGCCGCGACGAACAAGGCCGCCGCCTGTCTGGCGTGCTGGAACAATCCTGGCGCTACGGCGGCGCGAGCGCGGCGGAAGTCGCGGCGCTGAAGGCGTTTGCGAACAATCCCGAACTCGACATCGTGCGCGCCTCGACTCACGAACTGTACGGCGCCGACGCGGTTGCGCCGCCCGGCGCGGATGTCTACTTCGATGGCGACGACAAAACCGTCGGACGCGTATTGAAGTTCTGCGTCATGGAACGCGATGGAAGTTAAGCTCGACACGCTGAAGGTCGGTGACAACGAACTCGCCGGCAAACTGCTTTATCCGACCGACCTGTTGCCCGGCGTCCTTTTCGTACACGGCTGGGGAAGCAGCCAGGATCAGGATTTCGCCCGCGCGAAGCAGACGGCGGCATTGGGAGCGGTGTCGCTGACGTTCGATCTGCGCGGCCACGGAGCGGACTCGGCGATGTTCGAAAGCGTCACGCGCGAACAGAACATGCACGACCTGCTTGCCGCCTACGATCGGCTCGCGCAGCAACGCAACGTCGACAGAACATCGATCGCCGTCGTCGGGATCAGTTACGGCGGCTACCTCGCGAGCATCCTCACGTCCATGCGGTGCGTGCGATGGCTGGCGCTGCGATCGCCTGCCATCTACAAGGACGAGGATTGGAAATCGCCGAAACTTCAGTTGCATCGCGATCAGGATTTGGCCGCGTACCGACGGCGCGACATTCCCGCCGCACAAAATCGCGCCTTGCGCGCGTGCGCGGAATACACGGGCGATGTATTGCTCGTCCAGGCGGAGAACGATGACGTCGTTCCGCATCAGGTCGGCCGCAACTACATCAACGCGTTTTCGCTCAAAGCGAAGTCGCTGACCACCCGCGTGATCGGCGGCACGACGCACGCGTTCGGCGACGAACCGGCGCAAAGCGCGTACACCGCGACGCTCATCGCGTGGCTGACTGAAATGATCATCGGCGGCCGCGGTGCAGTCGCGACCGAACGCGTCGAAGCGCACCGACAGCAACGCAGGCGATCAGGCGAACAGCTCGACGCGCTCAGCTAACTTGTTGCATTTTCCAATTCCGAAGGTGCGCCGCCGGGCACTTTGCGCCGCGGCGGCGTGACGTTCGGGTTTTCACGCAGCGCGCTGTGACGCGTCGCCGGCACTCTGTTCGGAATGACGGCCTTCGCCGATTTCCTCGACAAGCTTCGCGCAGAACGCGTCGAGATCCTTCGGCGTGCGGCTGGTGACAAGTCCGTTGTCGACGACGACTTCTTCGTCGACCCAGTTCGCACCGGCATTCTGCAGATCGGAATGGATGCTTTTCACCGAGGTCATCCGGCGTCCTTCGACCACGCCCGCTTCGATCAGCGTCCACGGACCGTGGCAGATCGCACCGACCGGTTTCTTGGCCTCGAAGAAATCGCGCACGAACGCGATCGCCTTGTCGTTGGTGCGCAATTGATCGGGATTGAACACACCGCCCGGCAACACGATCGCGTCGTAATCTTTCGCGCTCACGTCATCGAGCGTGTGATCGACGCGCACCTTGCTGCCTTTTTCCATATGCTGCAAACCCTGGATTTCACCTGATTTCGGCGAGATCACATCGACGCTCGCACCCGCTTTTTCGAGTGCGGCTTTCGGCGCGTCGAGTTCCGCCTGTTCGTAACCGTCAGTGGCGAGAATCGCGACTGTCTTTCCGTTGAGTTGTTGAGCCATGACATCTCCTTTGCATTGAGCCCCGCGCGTTGGCTGCAGAACACATGCCACGAAACGTTGCCGTCGCGTGAAGCTCAACCTTCGCTCGGCTTGCCGCGCCGATTCGGATTTCCGCTTTTCGTGTACGCCGGCGGCGTGTAGAAATTCAACATACGCAACAGCGTGCGGCCCGTGTTGCGGATTTCGTGGCGATCATTCTTTTCGATCGGCAGCAGATCACCCGCGCGCAGTGCTTTCGCGCGGCCGTTGATCGTTGCGCGTCCACTGCCGGCGACGACGAACAGCCACTGATCGGCGCCTTCGTGACGGTTGCTTTCGTTGCCTTCCGCATCGCCGGGCGGGATGACCATTTCCGCGGCTTGTCCGCGTTGGTTGTCGAAGACAACGCGGAACCCTTTTCCGAATTTCAGACGTTTGAATTTCACCGGACACTCCTCGCAGCCATGCACGCGGCAGCAAAATGCATGCCCTCAGCGTGCGCGTCCTGCGAAATGCCTTTGCAGTTCGGACGCGATCGAGAGCGCCAGAACATCCGGACCCGAACCGCCGAGCGGCAATCCGACCGGCGCGTGCAGACGATCGCGCAAGCGCGCAGCAGCCTGCGCGCCGATTTCATCGAGCAGGCGATCGCGACGCGCCGCCGGACCGAGCAATCCCACGTAAGCGATGTCGCTGGCGGCGAGCAAGGCGAGATTCGTGGCGTCCATCGAATAGTTGTGACTCATCACGACGCCGGCGTCGATGCGACGCTCGCGCCAGTCGGCGGCTGCTATTTGCGGCGGCAATTCGATGATTTCGTCCACGCCGGCGCGTTGCGCGAAAGCGAGCCAGCGACCGCGATGTTCGACGCACAGCGAACGCCAGCCGAGACGTCGCACGAATTCCTGCAGCGCCACGCTTTCCGCACCGGCGCCGAGCAACAACACGCGTGGCGGCGGGTCGATAAGCAAGGTGATCGCGTCGAACGAAGACACGGATGCGGCGTTGCCGCTGCGATCCCACGTCCACACCGATTCGCCTAGCGTTGCGCAGCCTGCGCCCGCCTCGTTGCCTTCGCACGTGACATTCAGCGACAGCGCCTGATCCGCGTTCGCCAGCGCGAACAGCGCCTGCGTCATCGGAGCATTATCGTGCTGTGGAATCAGCAACAAACGCACGCGGCCCTGACAGCCGGTGCCGCTGCCGAAGGTGATGTCTTCGTCGGTCCGCATATCGAAATCGATCGCGGCGGCACAGCCGGTCAGCAGCACGTTTCGCGCGGCCTCCTCCACTTCGGGTTCGAGGCAGCCGCCGCTGATCACGCCATAGCGCAAACCGCTTGCGTCGATCAGGATCATTGCGCCGGGTTTTTGATACGTCGATCCGCTGGTGGAAAACACGACGCCGATCACGCACGGCGCGCGCACCGCGCGGAGCGCATCGACCAGACCCGGAAATCCGCCGCGATCGGTGTTGTTCACTCGTGCAGACCCGCCTGCTCTGTCGTCGCGACAACCGCACCGACGAGCGCTGCGCGCAAGGTCGCCCACGGCAACATCGCGCATTTGCGGCGTGTCATGTGGCGGCGCAGCGGCTCGAATGCCTGCAGGTCGCCGAGCGCGGCTTCCCGATCGCGATCGCCTTCCATGTACATCGCGAAGCGCGTCGCCAGAGTTTCGATCGCGCGCCGATTTTTGCCCATCACCATCCCGCTCATGATCGATGCGCTGGCAATGGCGAGTGCGCAGGATTCGCCGTTGAACCGCAACGCGTGCACATGCTCGTCGCGGTAGTCGACATCGACGCGGAGTCGGTCGCCGCACAACGCGTTGATGCCTTCGCAGGTGTGCGTGTGCTCGGGCAGCGAGCCGAAATTTTGCGGATCGCGTTTGTGCTTGAGGACGAGATCCGAATACAGCGAATCCATGCGCGAAGATACCGATGTGCGGCTACAGCGCGGCGAGCAGCGCCGAGATGATCGGCGGCACGTTTGCCGTAGCTTCGTGCAGGTGCGCGAAAATCTCGTCGATGCTGATCGCGACTTCATCGCCGCAGCCGGCCGCCCAGTTGGCGACGAGTGCAAGGCACGCATAGTCGATGCCGAGTTCGCGCGCGAGCGCCGCTTCGGGCATGCCGGTCATGCCGACCAGATCGCAACCGTCGCGTTTCATGCGCGCGATTTCGGCGCGCGTTTCCAGTCGCGGACCTTGCGTCGCGCCGTAGCAGCCGCCGTCGACAATGGGAATCGACGCGCGTTTCGCCGCATCGAGCAGACGGCCGCGCATGTCGGCGCTGTAGGGTTCGCTGAAATCGATGTGCTCGACTTTGCTGCCGTCGATATCACTGAAACTGCTCAAGCGCCCCGAGGTGTAGTCGATCAGCTGATCCGGCACGCTGAGCACGCGCGGACCCATGTCGTCGCGTATTCCGCCGACGGCATTAACGCCGACCATGCGCCGCGCGCCGGCTTCGTGCAGCGCCCACACGTTGGCGCGATAGTTCACGCGATGCGGTGCGTGGCGATGATCTTCACCATGCCGCGCCAGAAACGCGATGGTGCGCCCGGCGAGCGTGCCGACAACGATCGCACCGGACGCATCGCCGTACGGCGTTTCAATCGCGCGCCGCTGAACATCGTGCAATCCGGGAAAGTTGTACAGGCCGGTGCCGCCGATGACGGCCAGGTCGATGCTCATGATCAATCCTCGAGCGCGTAGATGCCCGGCAGGTTGCGCCCCTGCCCGTGGAAATCCATGCCGAATCCGAATACGTATTTGTCCGGCACTTCGACGCCGCAGAAATCCGCGTGGATGCCAGCGGCGGTGCGGTCGTGGTTCTTGCGGCACATCACCGCGATCAGTACGTGGTTGGCGCCACGTTCGAGGCAATAGTTGCGGATCGCGCGCAGCGTATAGCCTTCGTCGAGGATATCGTCGGCGAGGATGACGTTGCGGCCCTGAAGCGAGACGTCGGGTTTCTTGATCCAGTGCAGTTCGCCGCCGGTCAGTTCGCCGCGATAGCGGGTTGCGTGGATGTAATCGAAGAGAAGATCGGTCTTGATCGCGAGCGCGAGCTGGCCGGCGAAGATCAGTCCGCCTTGCATCACGCTCAGGAAAACCGCGGGTTCGCCCCTGAGCGAATCGTCGATGCGCTTGCCCATGCGCCGCACTGCCTCGTCGAGCGTTTCGCGATCATGGACGAGAGTCGCCGTGCCGAGCACGTCGTGCAACAGCGGATGCGCGTTCACGACGCGACCGCCGACGCATTCAGCGCGGTGATGCGCGCGAGGAAACGGTCGCGCTGCGGATTGTCGATAAGCTTGTCCCACGTCTGCGCAACACCGCCGCGCAACGTTGCGACTTTCGCCGGATCGCACGGCGGTGTGTCGGCGTTCGCTGCGAGTGCTTCTTCGACGACATCGGGTTTGCACACGAGCACGAGATCGCAGCCTGCCTCGCGATGCGCGGAAATGCGCGCGCCGATACTGCCAGCGCCAACTGCGGCCGCCATGCTGATGTCGTCGCTCAACACCACGCCGCGGAATCCGAGTTCGCCGCGCAGGATGTCTTCGATCCACACGCGCGAATAGCCGGCCGGTTTCGAATCGACTTCCGGATACGTCACGTGACCCATCATCACCGCTTCGGCACCGGCGTTCACCGCGTCGATGAACGGAATCAGATCGGCATTGCGAATTTCGTCGATCGTGCGCCGATCGACGGCGGCTTCGACGTGCGTGTCTTCGCGCACGGAACCGTGACCGGGGAAATGCTTGATCGTCGCCGCCATGCCGGCCAGACGCATGCCGCGCAGATAAGCCAGTCCCAACTCCGAAACGATGGCCGGGTCTGCACTGAACGCGCGCTCGCCGACGATGCGGTTGCCGCGATCCAGATCGAGCACGGGCGCGTAGCTCAGATCGATATCGATCGCGCGCATTTCGCTGGCCATGAGCCAGGCGTGTTCTTCGGCGAGTTCGACGGCGACTTTCGGATCGCTCGCAAAGCGTTCGCCGATGCGGCCGAGCGCCGGCAGTCGCGTGAATCCTTCGCGAAACCGCTGCACGGGCCCGCCTTCCTGATCGACGCTGATGAAAAACTCATCGCTGCGAACGCTGCGGATATCTTCGATCAGCGCGGCCACCTGATCGCGCGAGGAGAAATTGCGCGAGAACAGGATCGTGCCGCTGACCGCCGGATGCCGCAGCCATTCGCGTTCCTGCGGCTGCAGTTGCGTTCCCTTGAAGCCGATTATTAGCATGAGATCAGCATGTCGATTCGATGTCCGCTACGGATGCCGCATTGTAGCAATCCTGCTTGTATAGCAAGCCGATGTTTCAGTCGCGATCGAACACCGCGATGGATTCGACGTGCGCGGTGTGCGGGAACATGTCCATGACGCCGGCGCCTTTCAGCCTGAAACCGTGTTTGTCGACAAGGATGCCGGCATCGCGCGCCAGCGAGGCGGGATGACACGAAACGTACACGACGCGGCGCGTCGATCGCTTCGGCAGATATTCCAGCAGTGCGTCGGCGCCGCTGCGTGGCGGATCGAGCAGCAGTTTTTCGTAGTCGCTCTTTCGCCCACGGCGCGTTGCGCTGGTCGGCGGCGAGATCGGCTGAAAAGAAATGCGCATTTTCGACACCGTTGCGGCGCGCGTTCTGTTCGGCGCGCTGCACGAGACCGGCTTCGCCTTCGACGCCGACGACTTCTTTCGCACGCAGCGCGAGCGGCAGCGTGAAATTGCCGAGACCGCAAAACAGATCGAGCACGCGATCGGTTTTCTGCGGATCGAGCAACGCGAGCGTGCGTTCGATCATGCGGCGGTTCATGCCGCCGTTGACCTGGATGAAATCGAGCGGACGGAATTCGATGTCGAGGGCACCGTCGGCGAGCCGGAAGCTCAGCTTCGGATCGGCAGGCCACAGCGGCGTGACGCTGTCGATCCCGCCCGGCTGAAGAAAAATGCCGAGCCCGTTCGTTTCGCCGAATGCGGTGAGTGCCGCGCGATCGTTGTCCGACAACGGCTGCAGATGACGGAACACGAGCACCGAGAGATCATCGCCGGCTGCGAATTCGATCTGCGGGATGTCGCGCTTGGCGTCGAGCAGATTCGATCATCTCCGCGATCGCCGCGATGCGCAGCCCGACCGACGGATCGAGCACGTGGCATTGCTTGATGTCGGCGACGAAGCGTCCGTTGGTTTCGCGGAAGCCGACCAGCACGCGATTTTTCTTCTCGACGAATTTGACGCTCAATCGGCCCTTGCGCCGATATGCCCACGGCGAATCGGTCAGCGGCGCGAAAATTTCCGCAGGCTGAACCTTGCCGATGCGTTCGAGATTTTCAATCAGCGCGCGTTCTTTCGCGGCGATCTGCGCTGCCGGATCGAGGTGCTGCAACGCGCAGCCGCCGCAGACGCCGAAGTGCGCGCACTTGCGGCACGACGCGCTCGGGCGACGCCTGCAGAACTTCTTCGATGATCGCTTCGTCGTAGTGCCGGCGTTTCGAGGTGAAACGCAAACGCACGCGCTCGCCCGCCAGCGCGCCGGCGACGAACACGGCTTTGCCGGCGACGTGGGCGACGCCGCGGCCGTCATGCGTGAGACCGGTGATATCCGCTTCGAGTACGGTCATGCGATTCGACGACCGGTGAAACGGTCACAAAGCGAGGAAGGGGCGCAATAATAGCAGTGATGGACATGGAGTTGGCGATGAAGGGATGGCGGGTACTGGTCGTCGATGACGACGCGATCACGTTGCGGTTTTTCGAGGCTGCGTTGCGCGACATCGGCGGCGAGGTCGTGTCCGTGGAAGACGGTGCGTCGGCGCGCGCCGCGGCGGCCGGCGCCGCGTTCGATCTGCTGCTGATCGATCGCCATTTGCCGGACATGAGCGGCGAAATGCTGCTGCAGGCGCTTCGCGACGCGGGCTGCACGACACCCGCCATCGCGACGAGTGCGGAAGTCGACGACGACATCCGCGCACGCATGCTCGACGCCGCTTTCGATGAGGTGATCGCCAAGCCGGTTTCGCTGGAGCGTTTGCGCGAAGTCGTTAGCCCGTTTTGTCGGCGGGACCGCGAATCTTCTGGATGACGACGAGGCGCTGAAGGTGCTTGGCGGGCATCGCGAATCGCTGATCGCGTTGCGCGGATTGCTCGCGGGCGAACTCGATGAGCTGTGCGTGTCGTGTCCGGATTTCGCTACGCTCGACCGTCGAAGTCTCGCCGCACGTCTGCATCGTTTGCGCGCATCGTGCGGGTTTTGCGGCGCGTACTGCGTTGGCGCAGGCTGCCGCAACAACGCAATCAGCGTTGCACGAAAACGCACGACGTCGATTGGCCTGCGTTTCTCGCGCTGTGCGCGGCTACGGCGACGGCGCTGCGCGAACCGCCGACGACGGTGAAAAGGCTCCACGCGCGCAATTCGGCGCCGTCGAGATGGCGCGCGATCAGCGCGCGCAGCAGGCGACGCAGTGCGGTCATGTCTTCGGGTTTGCGGTTCGGTGTCGGACGCGAGCGCGATCAGCGCGGAGCCGCGAAGTTTCAGTCCGTCATCGCCGCCGCGCCAGCGGACGGGACCGTGTTCGAATCGATACGCGTAGTCGCCGTCCGGGATCGAGCGATTCGCCGGTTTCCGCGTCGGCTTCGAGCACGAGTCCATAGCCGAGATGGCCGAGCAGATCGCGTTCGAAGCGGCGCAGCGTCCATGCCGGCGCGTCATCGCCGGCCAGGCGCGTGAACGCGTCGAAATATTCCTCGAACACACCCGGATGCGGATCGTTGCGCGGCAGCATACGCGCGACGAGTTCATTGAGATACAGCGCGCACAGCAATGCTTCGCCGCTCGCGCGCAGCGCGTTGCCAGCCGGCTCCGCGGCGGTGAGCGTGGACAGTTCGCCGCGCCCGGACCAGCTAATATTGAGCGGCGTCAGCGGTTGCAATGCGGCGCGCGGAAGGCGCGAACGCACGGCGCGCACGCCGCGCGCGACGAGTCCGACGCGGCCATGATCGCGCGTCAACGCTTCGATCAGCAGCGACGTCTCGCGCCACGGCCGCGCATGCAGAACGAACGCGGGCTGCTGCTCGACGCGCATCGTCGTCGTCAGTCCGAATAGCCGAAACGGCGCAGCTGGGCTTCGTCGTCGGACCAGTTCTCGCGCACTTTCACCCACAGGCGAAGGTGCACGCGGCGCTCAAACAGCCGCAACATCGCCTTGCGCGCGGCGGTGCCGATCGCCTTGAGCATGAGGCCGCCCTCGCCGATCACGATCGCTTTCTGGCCTTCGCGTTCGACCCAGATCACGGCGTCGATCTCGTCGCGTTCCTCGCCCTGGCGAAAATCCTCGATCTCGACGGTCGTCGAATACGGCAGTTCCTGCGAGAGCTGGCGCATGACCTGTTCGCGCACGAGTTCGGCAGCGAGGAAACGTTCGCTGCGGTCGGTGATTTCGTCGTCGGCGAACGCGGGCGGATTTTCCGGCAAGCGCTCGCGGATGGCGGCGAGCAGTTCGTCGAGGCCGTCTTTGTTGTGCGCAGAGATCAGATAGATGGCGTCGAATCGGTGCGTCTGCGCGAGTTCGGCGATGAAACGGCAAAAGTATCTTTTTATCTTTTTTCGCATCGATCTTGTTGAGCGCGAGCAGGTGCGGCTTGCCGTCGCGCGCGGCACTCGCTTCGTAGACGGCCTGGTCTTCCGCCGTCCAGCGGCCGGCTTCGGCGACCTGCACGACGACATCGGCTTCGCCGATGCGTTTGCCGCGCCGCCTTGTTGAGCTGGCGGTTGATGCGCGCGGCCGCCGGTCTTGTGCATGCCCGGGGTGTCGAGGAAAAGGATCTGGCTGGTCTGCGCTGGTGAGCACGCCGAGGATGCGGTGACGCGTCGTCTGCGGCTTGGGGCTGACGATACTCAGGCGCCATCCGATCAAAGCGTTGAGCAACGTCGATTTGCCGACGTTCGGCCGTCCGACGAGCGCAGCGGTGCCGCAACGATAGCCGTCTTTCGCCGGCAATGACGTCATGATTGCGCCGCGAGTTTTTCGATGGCGTCTTTCGCCGCAGCCTGCTCGGCCGAGCGGCGGCTGCTGCCGCTCCCTTCGCCGACGAGGTTCAACGCAGCGATGGTGCACGTGACGTCGAATACCTTGGCGTGATCCGCGCCGCTGCGATCGCGCGAGGTCGTACGTCGGGCAGCGGCTTGCCCTGCGCCTGCAGAATTTCCTGCAGCTGCGTCTTCGGATCTTTCTCGCCCGGACCGAGCGTGGCGATGAGCGGCTCGAAAATGCCGCGCGTTTTTTCGCGGCAAACCTGCCAGCCGCCGTCGAGATAAATCGCGGCGACGAGCGCCTCGAAGGCATCGGCGAGGATCGAATCGCGGCGGTGTCCGCCACTTTTGAGTTCGCCCATGCCGAGGATGAGCTGATCGCCCAGTTTCAGTTCACGCGCGATCGCGGCGAGCGAAGGTTCGCTGACCAGCCGCGAACGGAAACGCGTGAGTTCGCCTTCGTCGGCGCGCGGGAACACTTCGAAAAGCAATTCCGCGACGAACAGATTGACCAGTCCGTCGCCGAGGAATTCCAGCCGTTCGTTGTTGCGCGCGCCGATGCTGCGATGACTCAGCGCCCGTTCGCGAAGCTCGGGATCGTGGAAGTTATAGGCGAGCGTGACGGACAAGGCTCAATAGGTGGTGCCGCGGGCCAGATCGACGGTGTTGCTGAAGTGGACCAGGAAATCGACGTTGTAGAGGAACGGGATGTCTTTGTCCCACGTCAGCGTCAAGCTGCGCGCTCCGTTCTGCGTGTTCAACTTGTAGCCCGCCGCAGGAACGGTATTGTCATCGACATATTGCAGATCGAACTGCACATTGAGTTTTTGCTTGAGGACTTCGATCGAAGCCGTCTCGACGCCCGCTTCGCTCTGCAGCGACTTCATCGACTTCACCACGCCGTAGTATTCACGGTAAGCCGGAAACAGCTTCATCGCGGCGTAGGCGAAGAAACCCACCACGCATAAAAGGACCGCGAAGCCGATCAAGGTGATGCCGCGCTGCCGATTCTTCAGATTCATGTCACCGCTCCCCGATTCCCTAGTGCCTGGTTTTTCCTGGCCCGATCACTTGATGATGGTGCCGATGCGTTTGAAGTCGATGCCGCCGTCCCAGTTCATCCAGATCACGAACGCCCTGCCGACGACGTTCTGCTCCGGCACGAATCCCCAATAGCGGCTGTCTTCACTATTATCGCGATTATCGCCCATTGCGAAATAGTGTCCAGCGGGCACGGTCCAGGAGCCTTCCATGCCGGCGCGCGACATGGACGGGAATTTCAGGATCTTGTGGGTGACTTCGGGCAGCGCTTCATCCGCGACTTCGGTGCCAGCCATCTTGCGGCCTTCCTCGCCGGCGCCGACGAACGGGCCGAGCAGAGTCTGCGGGACTTCCTGATCGTTCACGTACAGCGTTTTGTTGTGGTACGAGATTTTGTCGCCCGGCAGGCCGATGACGCGCTTGATGTAGTCGACGCCTTCCTTCTTCGGATCATGATCCGGGTTCGGATAGCGGAACACGAACACGTCGCCGCGCTTGGGCTCGCCGATCGGGATGATCTTGGTGCCGAGCACCGGCAGGCGCAGGCCGTAGGCGAATTTGTTGACGAGGATGAAATCGCCGACCAGCAGCGTCGGCATCATCGATCCGGACGGAATCTTGAACGGTTCGGCGACGAACGAGCGGAACAGCAGCACGATCAGGATGACCGGGAAAAACGATCGCGCGTATTCGACGATGATCGGTTCGCGCAACGCTTCGCTGGCGCGCTGCTGCTTCTCGCCTTCGGTGCCGCTCGCCTGCGCGAGGGCTTCGGCACGCCGGCGCCGTCCCGATGCGAGCAGCAGGCGATCGAGCAGCCAGATGATGCCTGTCACGAAGGTCAGCACGACCAGCAGTAAGGCGAAATCGAAATCCATCGTCATTCCTTCATTCCCATCTGGGCACTCGTCTATTTGTCGACTTGCAACACGGCCAGGAAGGCTTCCTGCGGAATTTCCACGCGGCCGACCTGCTTCATGCGCTTCTTGCCTTCTTTCTGCTTCTCGAGCAGCTTGCGCTTGCGCGTGGCGTCGCCGCCATAGCACTTGGCGAGCACGTTCTTGCGCAGCGCCTTGACCGTGGTGCGCGCGATGATCTGCGCGCCGATCGCGGCCTGGATGGCGACGTCGAACATCTGGCGCGGGATCAGTTCTTTCATGCGTCTCGATCAGTTCGCGGCCGCGGCGGTCGGCCTGCGTGCGATGCACGATCAGACGACAGCGCATCGACGCGATCGCCGTTGATCAGCACGTCCAGCGCGCACGAACGGGCCGACCTGGAAGCGCTCGAAGTGGTATTCCATCGACGCGTAGCCGCGCGACACGGATTTGAGTTTGTCGAAGAAATCGAGCACCACTTCGGCCAGCGGCAGCTCGTAGCTGATCTGCACCTGCGTCGCCAGGTAATGGATCGAGCGCTGGTTGCCGCGCTTTTCTTCGCACAGCTTGATCACGTTGCCGACGTAGTCCGGCGGCGTGAGGATGTTCGCGACGATGATCGGCTCGCGGATTTCCTCGATGTATCTGCGACGGCGGCAGCTTGGCCGGGTTGTCGAGCTGGCACGACCTTGCCGTCGGTCTGCAGCACCTCGTAGATCACGGTCGGCGCGGTCGTGATCAGATTGAGATCGTATTCGCGCTCGAGCCGCTCCTGCACGATCTCCATGTGCAGCATGCCGAGGAAGCCGCAGCGGAAACCGAAGCCCATCGCCTCGGAGCTTTCCGGCTCGAAGTGCAGCGCGGCGTCGTTGAGCTTGAGTTTCTCCAGCGCTTCGCGCAGCGCCGGATAATCTTCGGCGTCGACCGGGAACAGTCCGGCGAACACGCGCGGCTGCATCTGTCTGGAAACCCGGCAACGGCGTCGGCGCGGGCTTGCTCGGCGAGCGTCAGCGTGTCGCCGACCGGCGCGCCGTGGACATCCTTGATCGACGCCGTGACCCAGCCCACTTCGCCCGCGCCGAGCGCGTTCTTGTTGGTGCGCTTGGGCGTGAACACGCCGACCTGATCGACTTCGTGCGTGCGGCCGGTCGACATGACGAGCATCTTGTCGCGCGGCTTGATTTCGCCCTGCATCACGCGCACGAGCGAGACGACGCCGAGGTAGTTGTCGAACCACGAATCGATGATCAGCGCCTGCAGCCGATCGGTGTCGCGCGGCTTCGGCGGCGGAATGCGCGCGACGATCGCTTCGAGCACGTCGGGCACATTGAGCGCCGGTTTTCGCGCTGATCGCGATCGGCGTCGGTGGCGTCGATGCCGATGACGGCTTCGATTTCTGTCTTTGACGCGTTCGATATCGGCGGTCGGCAGGTCGATCTTGTTGAGCATCGGCACGACTTCGAGGCCCATCTCGACCGCCGTGTAGCAGTTGGCGACCGATTGCGCTTCCACGCCTTGCGCGGCGTCGACGACGAGCAGCGCGCCTTCGCACGCGGCGAGCGAGCGGCTCACTTCGTAGCGAGAAATCGACGTGGCCCGGCGTGTCGATGAAATTGAGCATGGTAGGTGTTGCCGTCTCTGCGCCGTGTACGGCAGCGAGACGGACTGCGCCTTGATCGTGATGCCGCGTTCGCGCTCGATCGGATTGGAATCGAGCACCTGCGCTTCCATCTCGCGCGCTTCGAGGCCGCCGCACAGCTGGATGATGCGGTCGGCCAGCGTCGATTTGCCATGATCGACGTGGGCGATGATGGAGAAGTTTCGGATCAGGTTCATTAGTAGGGTGCTGGCGCCGGCGGGGCTGAGGGCGCTGCGGCAAAGCGCGCATTATCGCAGAAATCGCGCAATAACGCGCTGTTTCCAGACCTGATTCCATCTTCTGTCGTTAGCTCGTCATTCCAGCGAAAGCTGGAATCCAGCTTTCTGTCGGAGCGAACCGGACGCAACAAATTGCGCCCCTACAAGGCTGCAACGATGTACGGGCGCGATTCATCGCGCCCGTCTCTGCCTTCATCGATCCTTGCAAGACGGGATTCCAGCTTTCGCTGGATGACGAGCGAAGAAATCGAGCTCTTCACGCAAGGGGCTCCGCGAGGAGCCCCAACCTGTGGAGTGCTTTCTTCGATCAGCCTTTGCTGGTTGTCGGCTTCGGCACGGTGACGGCGATGAACTGCGTCTGGTCTTCGCGCTTCACGAGCATCATCACGCTGTCGCCGGTCTTGGCGTCTTTGACGGCGGCGTTGAATTCGTCGGCTGATTTCACCGACTTGCGGCCGACCATCAGGACGACATCGCCCGGCTGCAACGCGCTGCGGCGCGCGGTGGCGGATTTGATGTCGGTGATGACCACGCCCTGCTGATCCTTCATGCCGAGCTGCTTGCGCTGTTCGGCGGTGAGGTCGTCGACGACGATGCCGAGGACGTTGCCGGTGCGTGCCTTCGCGCTGTCGTCGCCGGTGGTGAGACTGGCCAGCGTGGCTTTTTCCTTCAGCGAACCGACCGTCAGCGGGACGTGCACGGTTTTGCCGTCGCGGAACAGGGTGAGATCGGCGCTCGTGCCCGGCTTGGTGCTGCCGACGAGCGGCGGCAGATCGGACGAAAGCACGATGTCATGGCTGTCGTAGCCGAGGATCACGTCGCCGACCTGCACGCCGGCTTTCGCGGCGCTGCTGTCGGGCGTGACTTTGTTGACCAGCGCGCCGCCGGTGCGCGGCAGGCCGAGGCTTTGCGCGAGCTGGCGATCGACGTTCTGGATCTGCACGCCGATCATGCCGCGCGCGACATGGCCCGTGGTCTTGAGCTGTTCGACCGCGTTCATCGCGATGTTGATCGGAATCGCGAACGACACGCCGACGGAGCTTCCGGTGTTGCTGTAGATCTGCGAGTTGATGCCGACGACCTGGCCATCCAGATTGAACAGCGGACCGCCGGAGTTGCCGCGATTGATCGGCACGTCGGTCTGGATGAACGGAACGTACTGCTGATCGGACCACCGAAGCCGCGGCCGACATAGCTGACCACGCCGTGCGTCACGGAATGATCGAAGTTGAACGGCGAACCGATCGCGACGACCCACTGGCCGGGTTTGAGCTTGGTCGAATCGCCGACGCGAAACGACCGGCAAGATTGCCGGCGTTGAGCTTGAGCAGCGCGATGTCGTACTTCGGCGTCGGTGCCGACGACTTTCGCGTCGAGCTCACGGCGATCGGATAGACGCACGACGACCTGATCGGCGCCTTCGACGACGTGATTGTTGGTCAGCACGTAGCCGTCGGCGGAAATGATGAAGCCGGAACCGACCGAAATGCGCCTGACCATCGCCGTGCGGATTGCGGTGAGGGCCGTTCGGGCCGAAGAAGCGGCGCAGGATGTCGGGGACGTCCTGTTCGTCATCGGCGTCTTGCGTGTCGTCGGATTTGGCGTCGCCCGTGTGCGTGGCTTGTACGTTGACCACGGCCGGCGCGTTGTGTTCGACCAGTTGCGTGAAGTCCGGCAGATCGGCGTAGCGCCGAAACCGTGACGAACGACAATGCAATCAGGGCGATGGAACTGCGGAGGATCTTGGTTTGCATGGATGTTCGACCTTGAAGCAAATGCGTGGGAAGGAAAGTGTCGCGAAACTGCGCGATTGGATCGCTGCGCGCCACGCGAGTTCCGCATGGCGACTACCGGATTACATTGGCATTCAGCGCGCCGAAATCAACGGCGGGATGCAACGGCGCGTGATCGCTACGTACCGCACGGCTTACTGCGCCGATTGCTTCGGCTGCTCGGCCGGCGCGTAGAAATAAATGACTTGACGGCGCGACGCGCGTCCATCAGCGGCGGATAGACCATCGGCTGGTTCTGACGTGGGCTCAGCCATTGGTCGTAGCTCGCGGCCGTCGTGTAATCGAGCGGTGAGCGGCCCGGAAGGATGCCTGTGCTCAACTGCTTCTCGATCGCCGGCGTGCTACGGTCCGGTGGTGACCGGCGATGAGGTCGACGCGACGATGGGCTGCGGCTGCGGCGTGACGTCGTCGAGCCGCTGCGTGCCGGTCAAAGCGAACACTGCGACCGCCGCAGCGATGGCGCCGCCGCCGGCCCAGCGCAGCAGGCCGTTGCGCGGAGCGACCGCTTCCTGTTCGGCATCGAGGCCCTGCATGACCGATGCCGCGAAATCGGCGCGCATCGGTGTGGCGAAGCGCTTCTTCAGCACGTCGCCGGCGAGCTGGTAGCTCGACCACGTCTTCGCGAGCTGCGGATCGGCATCCAGCCGGCGCATCAGGAAGCGGGTTTCGTCCCGCGACAGTTCGCCGTCCATCAGTGCGGACAGCTGTTCTTTGATGGATTCGGATTGAATCGGCGGGGTTTGAATCGGCTCGTTGCTCATGACTCGGATACCTTCGGTCCTTTCACCGCCGACTCGTCGGACAGCAGCGGACGTAATTTCTGATCGATGGCATCGCGCGCTCGAAAGATGCGGGAACGAACGGTGCCGATGGGGCAATTCATTTTTTCAGCGATTTCCTCGTAACTCAGACCGTCGACTTCACGAAGCGTAATAGCCGTCTTCAAGTCTTCCGGCAATAGATTCGACCGTATCGAACACGGTTTGTTCAATTTCCTGACGTAAAAGTTCGCGCTCGGGGGTGGCGCGCTCTTTGAGGCGGGTGCCGCCGTCGAGAAGGACCGCATCGTCGATGGCGATATCGTCGGTCGGCGGACGCCGGCCCTGCGAAACGAGATAGTTCTTGGCGGTGTTGATGGCGATCTTGTACATCCACGTATAGAACTGACTGTCGCCGCGAAAGTTCGCCATCGCGCGATAGGCGCGGATGAACGATTCCTGCGCAACGTCCTGGCACTCGCTCCAGTCGTTGATGTACCGGGAAATCACCGCGATGATCTTCTGCTGGTACTTGCGCACCAGCAGATCGAACGCGCGTCGATCGCCTTTCTGTACACGCTCGACGAGAGCGTTATCCACGTCTTGATCGGCCATCCGGCCTGCACTCCATTCGCTGGCGGCCGGTCAAGCCGCGCTAAAAGACAGCGGTTGCCGGCGGTAAGTTCACTTTCCGTTGACCCATTATGAACGAATCGGCGCGCGCGCCTCAGGACATCGCTTCGGTGGAGAAGCGGCTGAAGAGCTTTTCGCGCTCGCTCAGCAGGTTTTCGAAGCTGGCGGCGGGCAGCGGCCGGCAAAACAGATAACCCTGCAGCTCCTCGCAGCCCTGCGCGCGCAGGAAATCGAGGTGTTCCTCGATTTCCACGCCTTCCGCGACCACGGCGCGATTGAGGCTGTGCGCCATGCCGATAGTGGCGCGGACGATGGCTTCGTCGTCCGGATCGACGCCGATGTTGCGCACGAAGGTCTGATCGATCTTGATGCGGTCGGCGGGAAATCGCTTGATGTAATCGAGCGACGACTGGCCGGTGCCGAAGTCGTCGATCGAAATCTTGCAGCCGAGTTCGCGGATGCCTTGCAGCGTTTCCATCAGATTCGGGATGGATTTGACGTTGATGCTCTCAGTGACTTCCAGATCGAGCAATGTGGATTCGAGCCCGGTTTCGGCGAGCACCTGCTGCACCACCTGCACGAAGTTCTGCTGGCGCAAGTTGCACCGCCGATAGGTTCACGCTGATGCGCAGATTCAGACCGAAGCGTTCCTGCCAGCGTTTCGCATCGACACAGGCCGTGCGCAGCACCCATTCGCCGATCGGAACGATCAAGTCCGTTGTCTTCGGCGAGCGGAATGAAAAATCCGGGACTGATCATGCCGAGCTCCGGATGCTCCCAGCGGATCAGCGCTTCCATGCCGGAAATGTCTTCGCTGATCGTCTCGACCTGCGGCTGATAGTAGACGCGCAACTCGCCGTTCTTCTCGGCGAGGCGCAGTTTCGCTTCGAGCGCAAGCCGCTGCTGATGCGATTCTTCCGGCACCGCGACGTACGACTGGAAATTGTTGCGCCCCATTCCCTTGGCGCTGTACATCGCGACATCGGCATGTTTGAGCAGACGTTCGGCGCTCGGTCGCGTCATCCGGATAAAAACTGACGCCGATGCTCGCGGTCATGTGCAGTTCGGAGCCATCGTCGAGCGTGAGCGGCACTTCCATCACGCGCACGATCTTCTCGGCGATGCGCATGACGTCGTCGCGCTGCACGATGTGGCGCAGGATCATCGTGAATTCGTCACCCGCATAGCGGGCCACCGTATCCGAGCCGCGCACGCTGCCGCGCAGGCGCTTGGCCATGGCCAGCAACACCTGGTCGCCGATGGAATGGCCCAGCGAATCGTTGATGTTCTTGAAGCGGTCCAGATCGACGAAGAGAACCGCGAACATTTCGCCGGTGCGGTGCGCTTCCTTGATGGTGAGTTCGAGACGATCGTTGAACAGAAGCCGGTTCGGCAGACCGGTCAACGCATCCTGCAAACCCTTCGCGCGCCCCTGTTCGCGCGCGCGGCGCAATTCGAGTTCGAGCGCGAGCCGTCCCGCGATCATGCGCAGCGGCTCGACGACGAAACTATCGGCCGACATCGGCCGGCGGCGTCCGAGCAGGATCGCGCCGAGCGTGTTGTGGCGCTCGTCGCGCAGCGGCAATCCGACGAACATTTCGTAGTGGAAAAATGCGAGGAACTGATCCTGCTGCACTTCGTTCCAGGCGCGCTCGCCGATGATGATGCGTTCGCCGTCGAGAACGCGCTTGAGCGTCGGCTGCTTCAGCGGATCGGGCGCTTCCTGCGGTTGGCTGGCGCGGTGGAACGTAAGCAGCGGCTGCACATCGGCATCGGCTTCGGGTCGCGCGGAAATCATCATCGCGAAATCGAGTTCGAGCCATTCGCACAAAAGCTTGATGAGCTGGTTCAGGCCTTCGTCGCCGCCGTGACATTCCGATGCGGCCGCGACGAGGCCGAGCGCCGCCTGATATTTGGCGGTCTCCGCCGGCTCGCGGAACGTCGTCACGTGAAGCAGCTGTCCTTGCTGGACGACCAGCCGCATGTGCGCATCCATCAGCACCGAGCGTCCGTCTCCCGCCGCGCGACGGCAACGAAAACGCACCGCGCCCTCGCGCGCGAGCTGCGCAAGCAAGCCGGAGCGTTGCTGGCGGCTGTGCGTGAGATCGAGTCCATCGAGCGGCTGGCCGATCAGCTGCGCGCGCGAAAATCCGGCGCGCTGCTCGAACGTGGTGTTCGCGTCGATGATATTGCCGGTTTTCGGATCAGAGATGACCAGTTCGTCGAGATTGCTCTCGAAGGCGAACAAATATTTTTCCGCGGCTGCCGCGGGTGAAGTTGCCGGACCCACCCTGCCCTGTTTGCGCCCAGCCAGAACGCCGCGCACGCGTCCGAGCACTTCGTTGGATTCGACCGGACTGCGCAGCCAGTCCACCACGCCGGGCGGCACGTGCGACCAGTCCCATTTACGCTGCGCCGCATCGGCCGAGGTGATGCCGATCACCGGCACTTCGGCCAGGCGCTTGTCGCCCTTGAGCTGCGCGCAAAACGCGACCGATTCCTGCGCCTCGCCGACAAATTCGAGCACGACCACATCGATCTGCGGATCCTGCTGCAAAAACGACATCGCCTGCGGCAGATCCTTGGCCGTATAGACGGCTTCGAAATTCTGCGCGTCGAGCGTATCGAACAGCACGCGGCGATCGTCGCGCTGGGTGGTGACGATGAGAACCGAACTCTGGCTCGACTCTTCGGACATCAGGTTACCCAGCGTCCGTCGCGCAAACGCGGCTTGCCGGTCGATTCGAGCGTGTGCTCGATGTGATCGGTCAGCGCGTCGAGACCTTCCGGCAGCGTCACGCGTTCGCCGATGAACACGATTTTTCGTCCATTGCCCGACTTGGTTCGCGCGATCTGCCGCAACAGACCGACGTTCGGCGCGCGCAGATGCTGTTCGTATTCGGTGAACAGATAAATGCCGAATTGCATGCTTTGCAGGATGTAGCGCAGCGCTTCGGTGACGCGTTTGGAGCCCGGCACGCGCACGTCGCGCTCGCGCAGGCTGGTGATGCCGGCGTCTTCCTGCCAGTAATAAACCGATTGCCCGGCGCGCAGCGCGAGCAGGCGGAACTGCGCGACCATGTCGGCCGCGTGCGACGTATCGATCGCAATCAGGTTCTGCGGCGACTGCACGATGCGCTCGAACAGCTTGGGCGTCACGAAGACGTCGGGCACAGCGACTGTGGTGTTCACGCGATCACGCCCCTGACCACTCCATCAAGGCAGGCTCCCCGGCCCGCATTTGACCAAAATATCGGCTAGCGCCGATCATAGATGCGATTATAGCCACTGAATACCACGCATGAGGCTGGCCATGTTCGAAGGACTTCGATTCTCCAACTGGAAAGCCGAAACGCAGGTCGACGGCATTGTCGTGCTGACCATCGACCGCGCCGACGCGTCGGTCAACGCGTTCAACCATTCGACGCTCGAAGAACTCGAGCAGATAGTCGAACGCCTGTCGATCGAACCGCCGAAAGGCGTCGTGATCCGATCCGGCAAATCAAAAGGCTTCGTCGCCGGCGCCGACATCCACGAATTCGAGACGTACGAGAAGAACGGATCGGTGCTGGCGAACATCCAGTTCGGCCAGCGCGTATTCCAGAACCTGTCGCGGCTGCGTTGCCCGACGGTCGCCGCCATCCACGGCTTCTGCATGGGCGGCGGCACCGAAATGGCGCTCGCCTGCCGCTATCGCGTGGCGACGCGTGATCCTTCGACAAAAATCGGATTGCCCGAAGTCATGCTCGGCATCCATCCGGGCTGGGGCGGATCGGCGCGACTGCCGCGTCTGATCGGCGCGCCAGATGCGCTGCAACTGATGCTCACCGGCAAAGCGGTCGGCGCCGAACAGGCCCGCTCGCTCGGCATCGTCGACAAGCTCACCGCGCCGGAATTGCTGGTCGAGACGGCAAAAGAACTGATCCGCCATCCCTCGCAGCGGCCGTTCGTGCAGCGTCTGAAAGGTTGGGCCACCAACATCTGGCCGGTGCGCCAGATCCTCGCGCCGATCGTGCGCAAGCAGACGGCGGCGAAAGCGCGTCCGGAGCATTATCCCGCGCCGTTCGCGCTGATCGAGGTGTGGCGGCGCGGCGGAGCGAGCGTCACGCAGCGGCTGAAACTCGAAGCGCGTTCGGTGGCAAAACTGGCCGCGACGCCGACCGCACGCAACCTGATCCGCGTGTTTTTCCTGCAGGAACGGCTCAAGGCGCTCGGTTCCGGCGATGCGAACATCAGCCGCGTCCACGTCATCGGCGCCGGCGTGATGGGCGGCGACATCGCTGCGTGGTGCGCGTATCGCGGTTTCGACGTCACGCTGCAGGATCGCGAGATGAAATACATCCAGCCCGCGCTCGACCGCGCGCAGGATATGTTCAAGAAGCGATTGAAGACGCCCGAGCGGATCAAACCGGTGTCGGATCGATTGAAGGCGGATGTCGACGGCCACGGCATCGCGAGCGCGGACCTGCTCATCGAAGCCATCTACGAGAATGCCGAAGCGAAGGAAGCGCTGTACCGCACCAGCGAACCGTCGCTGAAAGCCGATGCGTTGCTCGCGACGAACACGTCGAGCATTCCACTCGACGAACTGCGTGCGGCGGTTCAGGCGCCGTCGCGTTTTCTCGGACTGCACTACTTCAATCCCGTGGCGCAAATGCCGCTGGTCGAAATCGTGCGTCAGGACAAACTCGATCCGATCAACGAAAAACGCGCGCTCGCATTTTGCAAAGCCATCGACAAATTGCCGGTGCCGGTGAAAGGCACGCCGGGATTTCTGGTCAATCGCATCCTTATGCCGTATCTGCTCGAATCGATGCGCATGTACAAGGAAGGGGTGCCGGGGCCGGTGCTCGACAGGGCCGCGAAGAAATTCGGCATGCCGATGGGCCCGATCGAACTGGCTGACACGGTAGGACTCGACGTCGCCCAATCGGTCGGCAAGGAACTGGCGCCCGTTTCTCGGACTGGAAATTCCCGATGGACTCGATGAACTCGTCGCCGCGAAAAAGCTCGGCAAGAAAACCGGCGAAGGCATCTACAAGTGGGAGAACGGCAAGCCGGTGAAACCCGAGATCGATCCGAACTACCACGCGCCGGACGACATCACCGATCGCATGATCCTGCCGATGTTGAACGAGTCCGTTTCATGTCTGCACGACGGCGTCGTCGATGATGCCGACCTGCTGGATGCCGGCGTGATCTTCGGCACCGGTTTCGCGCCGTTCCGCGGCGGTCCGATTCAATACATCCGCAGCGAAGGTGCTGACAAGATCAAAGCCTCGCTCGATTCGCTAAACGCGAAATACGGCAAACGTTTCGCGCCGAAAGCCGGCTGGGATTCGCCGCTGCTGCGCGCATAAAAAAACGGACGCCGCAGCGTCCGTTTTCTCGCCTGTGATGCCTTAGGAAAACTTATTCTTCGGGAGCGACGGTTACCTTCACCGTCGTGTGCACGTCGGCGTGCAGGTGGATCTGGATTTCGAATTCGCCGGTGTGGCGGATCGGACCTTCGCCCATCACCACTTCGCTCTTGTTGAGCGGCTTGCCGGCGGCGCTGAACGCATCGGCGATATCGCGCGGACCGACCGAACCGAACAGCTTGCCTTCGGCCGACGCATTCGCCTTGACCACGACCGTCGCGCCTTCCAGCGACGCTTTACGCGCTTCGGCGGCGGTGACGACGTCGTTGGCTTTCGCTTCGTATTCGCTGCGGCGCTTTTCGAATTCGGCGAGGTTGGCGCCGGTCGCCGGAACGGCCTGGCCTTGCGGCATGAGGAAGTTGCGGCCGTATCCCGGTTTCACGCGAACTTTGTCGCCCAAGTTGCCGAGATTCTTCACTTTTTGCAGCAGTACCAATTCCATGACGTGCTCCAGTTCGTTAGCGCGGGCCAGGAATTGCCCGCGCAGCTGACCTCAGTTGTCCGAGGAGGAATGAAAATTACTTAGTGGCCGTCGGTGTACGGCAGCAGCGCGAGGAAGCGCGCACGCAGCACGGCCTGGGTCAGCATGCGCTGATAGCGGGCCTTGGTGCCGGTGATGCGGCTCGGCACGATCTTGCCGGTTTCGGTGATGTACTGGCGCAGGGTGTTGAGATCCTTGTAGTCGATCTCGGTGGCCTTCTCGGCCGTGAAACGGCAAAACTTTTTGCGGCGGAAAAACTTGGACATGGCTGATCTCCGGATTCTGGGTGGTAGGCGCGATTACTCGGCGGCCTTCGGCGGTGCGGCTTCGCGCGGTGCAGAATCGCGCGGCGCCGAATCACGATGCGACGATTCGCGCGGTCCGCGATCTTCACGCGGTGCACGTTCGCGACGCGGTTCGTCGTCGTCCGCGCCGAATCCGAAGCCGTCTTCATCACGGCGGCGGCCGCCCTTGTCATCCTTGTTCTTGAGGATGAAGGACTGGTCGGTCACGGCGTTGTCGCGCACCAGAATCAGATGGCGCAGCACCGCATCGTTGAAACGGAAGCCGGATTCGAGTTCCTGCAAAACGTTCGCTTCGCACTCGATGTTCATGAGCACGTAGTGCGCCTTGGCGAGGTTGTCGATCGGGTACGCCAGCTGGCGGCGGCCCCAGTCTTCCAGACGGTGGATCTTGCCCTTGTCGTTCTCGATCAGCGACTTGTAGCGCTCGATCATCGCGGGCACCTGCTCGCTCTGGTCAGGGTGGACCAGAAACACGATTTCGTAATGACGCATTGGATGAAGCTCCTTGTGGATACCGGCGGCGAATTCCGCGCGGCAGCCCCGCCGTGATGGCTGGGGCAAGGTGTTTCCCGTGAGGGAACCGCAAATTATAGGCGAATCAGTGGATTGGCGCAATAACGCGCAGAGCCGTCGCGTCTGTTGCTCAGGCCGCGGTGTCGACGTGGAAGCTTTCGCCGCAGCCGCATTCGCCCGTCGAGTTGGGGTTGCGGAATACGAACGTTGCGTTCAGACCCTGCCGCGTGAAGTCGATCTCGGTGCCGTCGATGAGCGGCAACGCTCTTCGCATCGACGACGAGCTTGAGGCCGTCCTGCTCGACCACCGTGTCGTTCGGTTTGATGTCGCTGGGCGACATCCATCGTGTACGAGTAGCCCGAGCAGCCCGTCTTGCGCACACCGAAACGCACGCCGAGGGCGTTTGCTTCGCTGGCGAGGAACGTGTGCATGCGCTCGCGCGCGGCTGGGGTGATCTGGATATTCATGGCCTGACGATTTTAACGTAACAAAGCGCTTCCGCTATCATATCCCTCTCTTCAGCTCGTCATTCCCGCGAAAGCGGGAATCCAGTGCCTTCGGCATGTCACGGGACAGCTGAAAGTCGCTGGATTCCCGCTTTCGCGGGAATGACGGATTCTGAATTTTTGGCAATTTGGTGGAGTTTCAAGGCATGGCGGTCGTCAGCGTCCAACAAGCGCTTTCCGGTTCGATTTCCGAAAACAGCGAAGTTACCGTGCGCGGCTGGGTGCGCACGCGGCGCGATTCGAAAGCCGGATTGTCGTTCGTCAACGTCAGCGACGGATCGTGCTTCGATCCGATCCAGGTCGTCGCGCAAAATTCTCTGCCGAATTACGCCGAAGAAATCGCGCGCCTCACCGCCGGCTGCGCGGTGATCGCGACGGGCACGCTGGTGAAGTCGCAAGGCAAGGGCCAGTCGTTCGAAATCCAGGCGACGAATGTCGACGTGGTCGGTTGGGTCGACGATCCGGAAACCTATCCGATCCAGCCCAAAGCGCACACGATGGAATATCTGCGCGAAGTCGCGCACCTGCGTCCGCGCACGAATACGTTCGGCGCCGTCGCGCGCGTGCGCGACTGCATCGCCAAGGCGATCCATCGCTATTTCCACGAGCGCGGATTTTTCTGGATCAACACGCCGATCATCACCGCATCGGATGCCGAAGGCGCCGGGCAGATGTTTCGCGTCTCGACGCTCGATATGGTCAACCTGCCGCGCGACGACAAAGGCGCGATCGACTATCACAAGGATTTCTTCGGCAAGGAAACCTATCTCACCGTTTCCGGACAGCTCAATGTCGAGGCGTATTGCCTGAGCCTGAGCAAGGTCTACACGTTCGGTCCGACCTTCCGCGCCGAGAACTCGAACACGACGCGCCATCTCGCCGAGTTCTGGATGATCGAACCGGAAATCGCGTTCGCCGATCTCAACGACGACGCCACGCTCGCCGAAGATTTCCTGAAATACATTTTCAAAGCCGTGCTCAACGAACGCATGGACGACATGAAATTCTTCGCCGAGCGTCAGGAGAAGACCGTCATCTCGCGCCTCGAAGCGTTCATCGACGCGCCGTTCGAACGCATCGACTACACGGATGCGATCGAGATCCTGAAAAAATCCGGCCAGAAGTTCGACTATCCGGTCGAATGGGGCCACGATCTGCAGACCGAACACGAGCGCTATCTCACCGAGAAACACGTCGGCCGACCGGTCGTCGTGATGAACTATCCGGAGAAGATCAAGGCGTTCTACATGCGCCTCAACGACGACGAAAAAACCGTCGCGGCGATGGACGTGCTCGCGCCCGGCATCGGCGAAATCATCGGCGGCTCGCAGCGCGAAGAACGTCTCGACTATCTCGATCGCCGCATGGCGCAGTTCAACATCGATCCGGCGCACTATCAGTGGTATCGCGATTTCCGCCGCTACGGCACGGTGCCGCACGCGGGATTCGGTCTGGGTTTCGAGCGCCTCGTCGTCTACACGTGCGGGCTCGCCAACATTCGCGATGCGATCCCCTACCCGCGCGTGCCGGGTTCCGCCGAATTCTGATATCGGAAAATTCATTCGACGTTTAACCACGCCGGATAAACAATCGCAGTTCGACAACGGAGGTTGGCCATGCCGCGCTTACGGACAGTGTTCGCATTTTTCGCCGGCATTGCGGCTTCGATCGCGCTCGCGCAGTCTTTTCATGACGCGCCGACCTCCGCCAAGAGCACGAAAAATCCGACCACCGCAGCCGATGGCGCCAAAGCCGGTGCCGCGCTATTCGACAAGAATTGTTCCGGTTGTCACGGCAACAAAGGCGAAGGCGCGATCGACGGTCCCGCACTGACTACCGACACCGCCAAAAAAGCCAGCGATGGCGAACTGTTCTGGTTCATCACGCACGGCAGCCCGGCCAACGGAATGCCGCCGTGGGAAGCGCTGCCGGAAGCGCAACGTTGGCAACTCGTCGATTTCGTGCGCGCACTTCAATCGGGCAATGCTCCGCAAGCAGTCGCGACATCATCCAATGAGCCCGTCACCGCGACCGCTTCGCCGAACGCGCCTTTCACCGATTACCGTTACGAATCGCCGGGCACGGTGCGCAAGATCACGGTCGACGATCTGCCCAAGCCGTACGCGACGCAGTCGTCCAACAATGGCGCGCGTCTGGTCAAACGTCCTGAGGGCGCGATGCCCAAGACGAAACCCGGTTTCAACGTCGCGCTATATGCGGAAGGACTGACGACGCCGCGCCTCATCCGCACCGCACCGAATGGCGATTATTTCGTCGCGCTCACGCACAACGACAAGCTCCAGCTCTTTCGCGGCATCAGCGCCGACGGCAAACCGCAGCAGACCGAAATCTTCACCGACGGCTTGAACAAACCGTTCGGTATCGCGTTCTATCCGCCGGGCCCGAACCCGCAATACATCTATGTCGGCAACACCGATGAAGTGGTGCGAATCCCGTATCGCAACGGCGATCTGAAAGCGCGCGGCAAACCCGAGCATGTCCTCGATCTGCCGGGCGGACGCGGACACTCCACGCGCGATATCCAGTTCTCGCCCGACGGCAAACGCATGTACGTATCGGTCGGCTCGGCATCGAACGTCGACGATCCCGACACCAGTCCCGCAGAAAAACATCGCGCCGATATTCTCGTCGCCACGCCCGACGGTCAGGACATAAAAGTGTTCGCCTCCGGCATCCGCAATCCCGTCGGACTCGCGATCCAGCCGACGACCGGCGACGTGTGGTGCTCGGTGAACGAGCGCGATGGTCTCGGCGACAACCTCGTGCCCGACTACATCACGCACGTGCAGGAAAATGGTTTCTACGGCTGGCCGTGGTGGTACATCGGCACGCATCAGGATCCGCGCCACGAAGGCAAGCATCGCGAACTGCGCAGCAAAGTCATCGTGCCGGATGTTCTGCTTCAGCCGCACAACGCGTCGTTGCAGATGGCGTTCTACGACGGCAAACAATTCCCGTCGGACTACGCGGGCGATATCTTCGCGGCCGAACACGGCTCATGGAACAAATCCACGCGCGCCGGATACGAACTGATCCGCATCCCGCTGCATCAATCCGGAAAAGCCAGCGGCGAATACGAAGATTTTCTCACCGGATTCGTCACCGACAACGGTGACGTGTGGGGACGTCCCGTCGGCGTCACCGTCGCGACCGACGGTTCGCTGCTCGTCACCGACGATGCCTCAGGTTCGATCTGGCGCGTGAGCTACGTCGGCAGCGGTTCGCACTGAGCTGCGGCCGCGACAGATCAATTCGCGTCGTAGAAAAACAGTTCCTTGTCGATCTTGCCGTCTTTCACGTGATAGACGCAGATTTCGCTCATCACAATGCGGCCGTATTGCTTCATCGTGATATCCATCGTCATCGCGACCGTGAACCAGTTGCCGGCGACGATCGGCTCGCCCACGGTCAATTCATGCATCGCTTCGGTTCCTTCCTGGAACTGCCGGCCTTTCTGCTTGATCGCGTCGATGCCTTTTACCGTGCCGCCCTGCGGCGTGCCGCTAGGTTCGGTGCTTTCGGCATCCTTTGAATACAGCTCGTCCTGCGCCTGCTCGAATTTGCCTTCGCGGCACAGTTCCACCAGACGTTTGGCAATGCTTTCGATCGACATCATCCGTTCTCCGTTGTAAGCGAGCGCCGGGGCCCGCATGTAGAATCGCTTCGCAGCTTACGCCGATGAAATGAACACGACGATGACAACACACGGAACGTTGCTATGAGACAGAACGATCATTGGTGGATCACCTCGCTCGGCGACGTGCTGATCTGGGCGCGCCTGCGCGTGCTGCCCTCCGGACATGTCGAAGTTCTCGACGCTTCCGGCGAGATGTTGCGCTACGACGACGAAGACGCCGGCCGCGCCGCCTTGCTCGACGCAAACTTTCGCGCATTCGACGGCCTCGATGAAGACGACGCGGCGATGATGGGCTTCGATCTCGACTCCGTCGAACCGCCGCGCGCCGACGACGACGAGGAACTGCTGCCGCTGATGACCGAAAAAAACCGGCAAGGCCACGCGTGATGAATCTCGACCTCACCGGCCGCAACGCACTCGTCTGCGGCGGATCGCACGGCATCGGCAAAGCCGCGGCGATCGAACTGGCCGCGCTCGGCGCCAACGTGACGCTTTTGTCGCGCACGCCGGCCTCACTGCAGAAAGCAATGAGCGAACTGCCGTCGAAAGGCGCGCAGAAACATGCGGTCATCGCGGTCGATATGAACGAGCACGCGGCGCTCGCCGAAAAAGTGTCGGCGGCCGCGCCGTTCCATATCGTCATCAACAACACCGGTGGCCCGCCGGGCGGACCAGCGAGCGCCGCGAAAGCCGACGAATTCACCGCCGCGTTCTCGCAGCATCTCCTCGCCAACCATACGATCCTGCAAGCCGTTCTGCCCGGTATGAAAGCGGCCAATTACGGACGCATCGTCAACGTGATCTCGACGTCGGTGAAAGAACCCATCAGGAATCTCGGCGTCTCCAACACGATCCGCGGCGCGGTAGCGAACTGGGCGAAAACGCTCGCGTCCGAACTCGGCGCGTTCGGTATCACCGTCAACAACGTACTGCCTGGCTACACCAAAACCGCGCGGCTCGATCAAATTCTAGGCGATCGCGCCAAAGCCACGCAGCAGGACGAAGCGGCGATCGCGAAATCGATGCTCGCCACCGTGCCCGCAGGACGTTTCGCCGACGCGCACGAAATCGGCGGTGTCATCGCTTTCCTCGCCACACCCGCTGCGGGTTATATCAACGGCATCAACGTACCCGTCGATGGCGGGCGCACGCAATCGCTGTAGTTAGTTAGTCGCCAGCCGCTCGCAAGATCCGTCAAAGAACCCGATGTGGATGCTGACCGAGGAATCGGTTTGCTAAGCTGCGCAGATGACGAACGTGCGCATCGACAACTACATCGGCGGCCAATGGCGCGCACCGCGCGACGGACGCTATATCGATATCGTGGATCCCGCCGTCGGCGCCGCATTCGGTCAATGCCCTGATAGCGATGCCGCCGATATCGACGATGCCGCCACCGCCGCGCGCGAAGCATTCGCGAAGTGGTCGGCGACACCGGCCGCCGATCGCGCGCAACATCTGCATCGCATCGCCGACCGCATCGAAGAACGTCTCGACGAATTCGCCGCCGCCGAATCACGCGATAGCGGAAAGCCCGTCGCGCTGGCGCGCTCGCTCGACATTCCGCGCGCGATCGCCAACTTGCGTTTCTTCGCCGCGGCTGCGACACAGTTCGCCAGTGAAGCGCACGCGATGGAAGGCGCGGCGCTCAACTACACGTTGCGGCAACCGCTCGGGGTGGTCGGCTGCATCTCGCCGTGGAATCTGCCGCTGTATCTGTTCACGTGGAAAATCGCACCGGCGCTCGCGGCGGGCAATACGGTTGTCGCCAAACCATCGGAAGTCACGCCGCTGACGGCGAAACTATTTTCGCAGGCGTGCATCGATGCGGGATTGCCCGCGGGCGTGCTCAACATCGTGCACGGCGTCGGCGCGCGCGCGGGCGGCGCGCTGATTTCGCATCCGTCGATCAAGGCGATTTCATTCACGGGTTCGACGCGTGTCGGCGCAATGATCGCCGCCGAAGCTGCGAAGACGTTCAAGAAAGTTTCGCTCGAGATGGGCGGCAAAAATCCGACGGTGGTTTTCGCCGATTGGGAAGCGAGCGAAACGAACTGGCAAACCATTCTGCGTTCCGCGTTTTCCAATCAAGGCCAGATTTGCCTGTGCGGATCTCGCATCCTCGTCGAGCATTCGATTTATGAATCGTTTCGCGACGAGTTCGTCGCACGCGCGCGCAGGCTGCGCGTCGGCGATCCGAATGATGCGTCGAGCGATCTCGGCGCGGTCGTGTCGAAAGCGCATTTCGACAAAATCATGGGCTGCATCGCCGTGGCCCGCGACGAAGGCGGCACGATTCTCTGCGGCGGCGAGCCGGTGAACGTCGGCGGGCGTTGCGCGAACGGCTGGTTTGTCGCGCCGACGGTGATCGAAGGCCTCGGCCCCGCTTGCGCCACCAATCGGGACGAAATCTTCGGCCCGGTCGTCACCCTGCAGCCGTTCGACGACGAAAACCAAGCGATCGAACTGGCCAATGCGACGGATTACGGCCTCGCCGCGTCGGTATGGACGTCGCGCCTGAACCGCGCGCATCGCGTAGCGGCGAAGCTCGAGTCGGGCATCGTCTGGATCAACTGCTGGATGCGGCGCGATCTGCGCACGCCATTCGGCGGCGTGAAACAGTCGGGGCTCGGTCGCGAAGGTGGTTTCGACGCGCTGCGATTCTTTACCGAAACGAAGAACGTTTGTATACAAATAGACTGACAACGCACGGGGCTGACATGGGGATGAGCAAAGCGGCAGGTTGGATGATGGCGGCGGCGCTGTGCGGCATGAGTGCTGCGCACGCATCGGATGTGAACAGCACGCCGGATTCGTCGGAGATGTCGGCGTCGGAATGGCGGCGGCAACAGCTCATCGCCGCGGACAAGTCCGACAAGATCATGACGCAGGCGCAAAAGATCGCCGGCCTGCTCGGCCAGTACGTCTTCATGCAGACGAACTACGATTCGAACCACCAGCGTGCGTTCCAGGTGATCTTCGGACAGTACCTTTCGTGGTTCCAGACCTTCATCGGCGACTACGACGGCGCGGCCGCTAGCTTCTCCATCGCACAGCCGGTGCAGGACGACGACGGAAAATCGCCGCTCGGCAATGGCTACACGCTCAAGCCCGCCGAAGACGTCATCGTGGAACTGGCGAAAACGCGCAAGGCCGTCTTCTTCAACGAAGCGCACAGCGCACCGATCACGCGCACGCTGACCATCGAAATGCTGCCCAAGCTGCGCGAACTCGGCTACGACTATTTCGCCGCCGAAACGCTGTACGACACCGATCACGATCTGCAGAAGCGCGCCTATCCCACGCCGAAGAGCGGCTTTTACGTCAACGAACCGCTGTACGGCGAAATGGTGCGCACGGCGCTGCGGCTCGGCTTCAAAGTGATCGCCTACGACGTCGAGAACGCCGGCGCGGGCGATGAGCGCGAACGTGCCGGCGCCGAAAAACTGTATCGCGAAGTGTTCCGCAAGGATCCCAACGCGAGACTCGTCGTCAACGCGGGTTTCGCGCATGTGCAGAAAACCGGCCGTTATCTGCGCGGATCGAGCATGGGCGAATTCTTCAAGCAGATTTCCGGCATCGATCCGCTCACCATCGAGCAGACGATGATGATGCAGCACGCGCCGGCCGAAGCAGGATCATCCGTATTACGCCGCCATCGTGCAGCAGTTGAAATTCAACAAACCCAGCGTGTTCGTCGCCGCCGACGGCAAAGACGTGGACACTCAAGCCCGACAAATACGACATGAGCGTGATCTTTCCGACTTACGAAGTGATCAAGACACGTCCGAACTGGCTCGTGCTCGGCGGCGAACGCACGGCCTATTCCGTCGGCAGCGAAATTTGCCGCAACGCCTTTCCGTGCATCGTCGAGGCGTACTACACCAGCGAGGGCGAAGACGCCGTCGCCGCCGATCGCGCCCTGCTCAACATGATCGACACGCAGACGCCCGAATCCGAACGCGTGCAAAACGGGATGGTGCAATCGCAGAGCCGGCTTTTCCTGCGCCCCGGCAGCTATCGTCTGAAGGTGACCGACAAGAACAACCGCCCCATCGCCACGCGCGACGTGACCATCGGCGGCAAACAATGAGCGACGTGATTCGCGCCGCGAAAGCGCCGAAGCCGGTGGGTGCTTATCCGCACGCGAGACGCGTCGGCAATTTGCTGTTCCTGTCCGGCATCGGACCGCGCGACGCGGCGACGAACGCGATTCCCGGCAACGTGCATGACGTCGACGGAAACCTCGTCAGCTACGACATCGAAGCGCAATGCCGTTCTGTTTTCGCAAATGTGCGCACGGTGCTCGAAGCGAGCGGCGCGCGCTGGCAGGATCTGGTCGACGTCACCGTGTTCCTCACCGATATGGAACGCGATTTCGCCGCCTACAACCGCTCTACGCAGAACATTTCACCGATGCGCAGCCGTGCCGCACGACGGTCGGCATCACCGCGCTGCCGACGCCGATCGCGATCGAATTGAAATGCATCGCCGTTGTGTCCGATGATGCGTGACATGCTCACGCCGCCTATCAATTTCCAGAAATGGATCGCCGACAACCGCCACCTGCTGAAACCGCCGGTCGGCAATAAATGCATCGTCGATGGCGATTTCATCGTGATGGTCGTCGGCGGCCCCAACGCGCGCACCGACTATCACTGGGATGAAGGTCCGGAATTCTTCTACCAGATCGAAGGCGAGATGGTGTTGAAGGTGCAGGACGATGGCCGCGCGCGTGACATTCCGATCAAGGCCGGCGAAGTTTTCTATCTTCCGCCGCGCACGCCACATTCGCCGCAGCGCATGGCCGATTCGATTGGGCTCGTCGTCGAGCGCAAACGCCTGCCGCACGAGAAGGACGGCTTGATGTGGTTCTGCGAACAGTGCAATCACAAGCTGTTCGAGGAGTTCTTCGAACTCAACGATATCGAAAAAGATTTTCCCGCGGTGTTCGATCGCTTCTACCGCTCGCTCGATGCGCGCACGTGCAAGCAGTGCGGCCACGTCAACCCGGCGCCCGCGCGTTACGTTTAGAAGTTCGGGCTAAATGGGTCCGCGTCGGATTTCGTAGGGGCGCGATTTATCGCGCCCGTTCCCGGCGCAGCTGCGGGCGCGATGAATCGCGCCCCTACATAGCGAACGTCGCGGGGTTTCCGGGGGCTCAAAAACTCTGACCAGATTCCAGCGCGCATTCACAGCCGCGCCGTTATCATTCGCAGCAATGTATAAAACCCTGCTGCAGCTCAAGCCGCGCGATGTGCCTGCGATCGTCGCCTTGCGCAACACCGCGGCCGTCGCGCTGCCGCTCGCGATCGGCGTGGCGACGCATCACATCGATATCGGCGTCGGCATTTCCGTGGGCGCGCTCAACACGATGTTTTCCGACCAGCCCGGGCCCTACCGGCTGCGCGTGCGCCGCATGTTGTTCGCAGCATTCGCGGCGGGCGTCTCCGCATTCGTCGGCTATACGGTGGGCGCGAGCGATGTGCTGACGGTGATCGCGTCGCTGGTGTGGGGCGTGGCGGGTGGCATGCTCGTTGCGCTGGGTCCGGAGGTCGGCCGCATCGGATTGACGAGCATGATCCTGCTCGTCATCACCGCCGCGAATCCTCGATCGCCGGCCGATGCGTTCGGTCCCTCACTTCTGTTTTTGCTCGGCGGCGTTTTGCTCACCGCTTTCTCGATCGCAGCGTGGCCGCTGCAGCGCTATCGGCCCGAACGGTTCGCGCTGGCGCGTCTGTGCCGCGATCTCGCCCTCAGTGCGCGACGCGACGATGATCCCGCGCAGCCGCCACCGGTCACGCAGGCTGTTTCCGACGTCGAGAAATTCCTGCACGGCGAATACCGCGCGCGCGGCGTCGGCATGGAAGCGTTGCGCGTGCTCGCCGAAGTCATCGAACGCACGCGACTCGAACTGCTCGCGATCGGCGGACTGCACGAACGCACCGCCAATGCAGAAATCGTCTCGACGCTGAAGCGTCTGCGCGAATACGCCGCGCGCACGCTTGAAAATCTCGCCGACGCGCTCGAAGCCGGCGCGTCGCCCCTGTCGGCGAGCGGCGCGCTCGAAGGATTCGACGCGGCATTGAAAGCGCTCGCGCAACACGGCGCGATGTCCGCGCACGACGAACGCCTCGTCACGATTGCCACTGCGCACGGCCGCGCACTCGGCGGCCAGCTTCGCGCCGCGCTGCGCAATGCAAACTTCGCCGGCAGCCGCGGCGAACTGCGCGCCGATGCCGACGAAGCGCGTCTGCCCGGCGCGTTGCAAACGCGCAACCCGTTCGAGATCCTGCGCGCGAATCTCTCGTTGTCGTCGATCGCCTGCCGCCACGCGATCCGCTGCGGCGTCTGCCTCGCCATCGCCGTGATCGGCGAACGCTGGGCCGGCATCGAGCACGGCTACTGGATCCCGATGACGACCGCGATCGTGCTCAAACCCGATTTCGCCGGCACGTTCAGCTTCGGCCTGCTGCGCGTGATCGGCACGCTGCTCGGCCTCGCGCTGACGACCGCCCTGCTCCACTTCGCATTCGGCGGCGACTGGGAGCGCATCATCCTGTTCGCACTGTTCTGTTTCGGCTTCCGCCTGTTCACCACGATGCACTACGCGATCGGCGTGATGCTGCTGACGAGTCTCATCGTCATCCTGCTCAGCTTCGAGGGACTCGCGCCCGGCGACACGATGACCGCGCGCGCCATCGGCACCAGCCTCGGCAGTGCGCTCGCTCTCATCGCCTATCTGGTTTGGCCGAGTTGGGAACATCACCGCATCCGTCCGGCACTGGCGGCGATGATCGATGCGTACCGGAAATATTTCCTCGCCGTGCTCGACGACGCGCCGCGCGTGCGCGACGAAATCCGGCGCGGCGCGCGCAGCGCACGCACGAACGCACAAGCCTCGCTCGACCGGCTTCGCAACGAGCCGCGCCGCGACCGCCGCGATATCGCCGTCGCAGAAGGCGTGTTCGCCAACGCCAACCGCTTCGTGCGCGCGGCGATGGCGCTGGAAGCCGCGCGACAGCACGCCGGGCCCGTGCCGCAGGCGCCCGCGATCGCATCGTTCGCGCGGCAAGCGGATCACGAGCTTACGGGCATCGTGCGCGCTTTGAACGGCGAGATCGCCGCGTCGCCGGCGAAAGTCGCGCTGCGCGGGCAGCAGGAATTGTTGCGCAGGTCGCTCGAAGCTTCGTCGGACGCGGCTTCGGAAATTCAGACGGCGGCGTGGATCGATGCGAGTGATCGCATCACGGATAGTGTCGATACGCTGGCACACCTGATGCGCACTGCGCAAAAACAACAGAAAGAAACGAGCGATTTCTCGCGCGCGGGAAAATCCCACGCGGTCAAATGACGTTCAGCGCTGCTGCGTCTTGCGTACCACGCCGAGAAGACATTTACATAACTGCCATGTCGCACTTTCTTTACGGCTCGGTTACTCTCGGGATTGAAAAAGGGTCCGGTCGGGCTCGCACCGGCCGGTGGTTTACTGCTGGGGGTTGTACTCATGACCAGTGATTTTGTTTCTGTAGTTTCAAGGCCGCGCATCACAGCGCTCGCGGCCGCGCTTTCCATCGCATTGATGGGCGCAGGTAGTGCTGTATCAGCTACGCGTTCGGTGCCGCAGTTCCACGGGTTCGACCGCGGGCACGCGGTTGCACCACATGCACGTTTCAATAAGCATACTTTGAGTCAGCGCAAGTCGCCGGACTTGCATCGCGCTATTTCTGCTATCAAAGAGATAGCCACTAGCTTGCCGGCGGCGGCTCCTTCGCATCGCGCTCCAAGCCTGGTGCACGTCACTAGCCGGTCCGACTCGGGCTCGGGCAGCCTGCGTTCAGCGCTTGAAAACGCCGTCGATGGCGACGTCATCGATCTTTCCAAATTGCACGGCAGGATATTGCTCAGCTCTGCCTTGCATCCGAGCGCCAATGTCGAAATCCGCGGCCCGGGTCGCGATCAGCTGACACTCGATGGTCGCGGTTTGGATCGCGTGCTCACTTCGGCACATTCGCTGCGCGTGTCCGACGTCACCATCGCTAACGGCGCGACGACGACGCGCCCGGTTGGCGGGTGTCTCGTCATTTATGGTGATCTCGCCCTCTCCAACGCGACCATTCAGAACTGCTCGCTCGACGGAGCCAACTACGGCTACGCCTACGGCGGCGCGATCGCGGTACTCGGCTCCGCAGTGATCGATTCGAGCACGATCAGCAACAATTCCGTGACAGCGCCCAACTACGCCGGCGGCGGCGGTCTGGCCATCATCAGTCAATCGGGACACAACCAGAGCTCGATCAGCAACAGCACGATCAGCGGCAATCAGGTGGTGGCCGGCAGCGAGACATTCGGCGGCGGAGTTGCGGCCGGTTATTACACGCACGGTTCGGCTGCCACGCTGTCGGTCTCGAACTCTACGCTGACGGGCAATATATTGAACGCCACCAGTGAGGCTCCCTACTACGACGCCACGTACGGCTATACCTACTACGGAACCGGTGCCGGCGCGGGCCTCTGGGCGCAGGGAACCAACGTTACGCTGACCGGAAGCACAGTGACTACCAACAACGCGACCGCGAACTCAGTTACGCGCGGCGGCGGCGTATTCGCGCAGCATGAGAAGTACTACAACACCGCGACGTACGTATACGAGCCGAAAGGCGGCCAAGTCACGATCGCCAACAGCATCATCAGCAGCAACACTGCGAAATCCATCGGCGATGCGGCGTCGGGTGGCGGCGTATATGCCGACGGCGGTTTTTCGCTGGATCACAGCACGGTCAGTGGCAACATCGCGCAGACCGACACGATCCAGGGGGCGTACGCCGGCGGCGGTGGCGTCTACACCGGCAAATACGCCGAGGTTAGTGTCGTGAGCAGCAC
The DNA here is from genome assembly GCA_963814225.1 of uncultured Gammaproteobacteria bacterium. GTDB lineage: Bacteria > Pseudomonadota > Gammaproteobacteria > Xanthomonadales > Rhodanobacteraceae > Rudaea. The sequence goes on from CAWFCC010000002.1 coordinate 133,696, forward strand.
GGTTAGCGGCAATGCGGCCACTGCGACAGCGGGTGGTTCAGCCAACGGCGGCGGTTTTTGCAATTCGTTCCAGCTCAACTACGCGCTCAACGCGTCGCTGGTCAACAGCACGGTGTCTGGCAACTCGGCGACCGCTCCTGATCCCACCAAATCCTTCGGCGGCGGCTTCTATCAGAGCTACCAGGCGTACCCGATTGCCTTCACGGTGGAGAACACCACGATCGCGTTCAACACCACTGGCCTTGTCGGTGGCGGCGTTGCTGCGGCGTACGGATCGGCAGTTACTTTCAACAGCGTGATCTTGTCGAACAACACGGCCAATACGCCGGGTACCGAAGACCTGTCCAGCCCATCGGTGCTCACCGTGGGCGGCGACTACAACCTGTTCAAAGTCGATCCAACGACGGGAAATCCCCAGATCACCGTGACTGGAACACACAACATCGTAGGCCAGGATGCCGTGCTGCTGCCGCTCGCGTTTAACGGAGGGCCTACCCAGACGCATGCTCTGGATCCGACCAGTCCGGCCATCGATCACGGCAGCAATCCAGAGAGTCTCACGTTCGATCAGCGCGGATCACCTTATCCACGCGTCATCGGAGTTTCCGCCGACATCGGCGCTTACGAACTCGACACCGACCGCATCTTCGCCAACGGCTTCGAGTAACCCGCAACACGGCTCACCGGATTCGTGCAACGCGAATCCGGTTACACCTAAGCTAAACTGTGCGCATGCTGAAAATCGACACGCATGCGCACATCCTGCCTCCCAGCTGGCCCAATCTCGCCGACAAATATGGCGACGACCGCTTCGCGGTGATGGTGAACGCCGACGGCCGGCATCGTATCTACAAAGACGGCAAATTCTTCCGCGAAGTGTGGGAGAACGCGTTCGATCCCGACTATCGCATTGCCGACTACGCCAAGTTCGGCGTGCAGACGCAGGTGATTTCCACGGTGCCGGTGTTGTTTTCGTACTGGGCGAAGCCGAACCAGGCGCTCGAGCTGCACGCGTTCCTCAATGATCACACGGCCGGCATCTGCCGCAGCAAACCGCGCCATTACGCCGGCATCGGTACCGTGCCGCTGCAGTCGCCGACGCTCGCGATCCAGGAAATGGAACGCTGCATCGAACAGCTCGATCTGCAGGGTGTGCAGATCGGATCGCACGTCGACGAGTGGAATCTCGACGCGCCGGAACTGTTCCCGTTTTTCGAAGCCGCTGCCGATCTGGGTGCGGCGGTTCTCGTCCATCCGTGGGACATGATGGGCAAGGAAAGCATGCCGAAATACTGGCTGCCGTGGCTGGTCGGCATGCCGGCCGAACAGGCGCGCGCGGCGTGCTGCCTGATTTTCGGCGGCGTGCTCGAACGGTTGCCGAAGTTGCGCGTCTGCTTCGCGCACGGCGGCGGTGCGTTTCCGTACACGATCGGACGCATCGAACACGGTTTCCGCATGCGTCCTGATCTGGTCGCGACGGACAACTCGCGCAATCCTCGCGACTACTTCAATCGACTGTTTTTCGATTCGTGCGTGCACGACGATCGCGCGCTGCGCTATCTGCTCGACGTCGCCGGCTGCCAGGCACGTCATGCTCGGCACCGACTATCCGTTTCCGCTCGGCGAACAACATCCGGGTTCGGGCATCGCGGCGCTGGATCTTTCCGAATCCGAGCAGTCGCGCCTTTTCCACGGCACCGCGCTCGAATGGCTCAACCTTCCCCTTTCGCGATTCAACTGAAGAGGTCGTCATGCGACTGAAAGCAACGCTCGCCGTCATCGCGCTCACCTGTTTCGCATCGATCGCCGCTGCGGACGAAAGCGGCAACTACACGTTGAGCGACGGCTACATCAAATTCAACGCACCACCGTCGTGGCCGGTGATCATGGAGAAGACCGAAGGCAATCCGCAGTTCATCGCCTTTCAGGTGAAGGATCCCGCCGACACCGGCACCGGCGAAGCCGCGCGCGTTTCCGTCGATACAAAACTTCTCGACGACTCCAGCAACTTCCAGCCCATCGTCAACGTCGGCATGGACAAAGCCAAGGCCATGCCCGGCTACGAACAGCACACCGAAGGCGTCGATCCGACCGTACTGCGCTACTTCGCCATGAACGGCAAGACGCGCTACGAATACCGCGAGACGTGGTATCTCAACATGCATCTGGTCATCCACGTGCGCTGCGCGCGTCCGATGCTCGCGGCGACCACCGCGCAATGGACGGCCGACTACGAAAAAGGCTGCGCGCAGATCATGCAATCACTGCATCCGCACTGACCGATGACCGGCGCGCCCGTTTCCGACGAACATCACGCCCGAGCGCTCGACGATGCCGACGCGCTCGCGCCGTTCCGCGACGAATTCCTGATCCCGCCGCACGGCGACGGGAAACAGATTTATCTCTGCGGAAATTCACTCGGCCTGCAGCCGAAGGCGACGCGCGCAGCACTCACCGACGAACTCGACGACTGGGCATCGCTCGGCGTCGAAGCGCATTTCCGCGGACGTCATCCGTGGATGCCATATCACGCGGAGGTGCGCGAGCATCTCGCTGAAGTCGTCGGTGCGAAGCCCGATGAAGTCGTCGCCATGAATTCGCTGACGACGAACCTGCATCTGATGATGGTCAGTTTTTATCGTCCGACGCGTGAGCGTCCGGCAATCCTGATCGAGAAAAGCGCGTTTCCGTCGGATCGCTATGCGGTCGAATCGCAGGTGCGTTTCCACGGCTTCGATCCGGCCGACGCGCTGATCGAAATCGAAGGCGACGAGCAACGCCGTTCTCTCCGAAGCGGCGATCGCCGATGCCGTCGAACGGCACGGCCATCGCATCGCGCTCGTTCTGCTGCCGGGCGTGCAATACCTCAGCGGCCAGGTGTTCGATCTGCGCATCATCACTGATCTCGCGCACGCGAAAGGCTGCGTCGTCGGCTTCGATCTCGCGCACGCCGCGGGCAACATCGACGTGCATCTGCACGACAGCGGCGCCGACTTCGCCGTCTGGTGCAGCTACAAATATCTGAACTCAGGACCCGGCAGCATCGCCGGCTGCTTCGTGCACGATCGACACGCGCGAACCGATCGTCCGCGCTTCGCCGGCTGGTGGGGCCACGATCAGGACACGCGGTTTCAGATGGGTCCGAACTTCGTGCCGACGCCCGGCGCCGAAGGCTGGCAACTTTCCAATCCGCCGATTTTCGCGCTCGCCCCGCTGCGCGTATCGCTGGAAATTTTTCATCGCGCCGGCATGTCGCGATTACGCGAAAAGTCGATCGCGCTCACCGGCTATCTCGAATCGTTGATACGCAAACGCTTGAGCAACGTGCTCGATATCGCAACGCCCTCCGAGGCTCGAACAGCGCGGCTGTCAGCTCTCGCTGCGCGTGCGCGGGCCGCGCGAATCGGGCCGTTTGCTTTACGAACACCTGCTCGCGAAAGGCATCATCGTCGATTGGCGCGAGCCCGACATCATCCGGGCCGCGCCGACGCCGCTCTACAATCGATACGCCGACTGCGTCGACTTCGTTCACGCCATCGAGGGGTGGCATACCTGAAGCAATTAGTTCGTCTTTGGTTGCGCTTGCAACGAATTACAGAACTAGTTAGTATCGCAATAGTTGAAGTCTGAACTATATCGATGTCGCCCTCGCCGCATTGCCCGAGCTTCGCCCTGATCGAATCGCAGATCGAACGCGTGAAGTCGCGTCTGCGCGACGCGCCCGTGCAGGACATCGTGCTGGTGCGTCTGATCAAGGCGATGTCGGGACAGCTTGGATATCACCTCGGCCGCAAAGTGCGGCCGCACGACATCAGTGAAGTCGGTTTTCGCACGCTGACGATGCTGTACGCGCACCTCGATACGGGCATCAATCCGTCCGACCTGAGCGACGCCAGCGGCGAAACGCGCACCAACATGACACGCATCTGCGACGAGCTCGTCCGCAAAGGACTGATCCGCCGCCGCGCGAGTACGGACGATCGGCGCCGTGTCGTCCTCGAACTGACAAAGAAAGGCGTCACGCTGATAGAAAAGCTGCTGCCGCAGGTGTGGACGGGCGTGTCCGCGACGACCTCGCGCATTGTCGAAATCCGAGAAAAGACACGCTGGAACGGTTGCTCAAGAAATTGCTTTTCGCGTTCGAGGCGAATTACCGGAATGAAAAATAATATGTTTGCATCGATGAAGCCTGCTCCTGCTCGCGGCCGCCTGCACGCTGCTGGCGGCATGCCACGTTCCGCCGAAACCGAACATGCCCGAGCTGACGACAACGTCTCCGCTCGCCGGCATCCCGTCGTCGGATGCGGACTGGCCGCATCGCGATTGGTGGACGCGCTACAACGATGACGATCTCAACGCGATCGAATCGCTCGCATTGGCGAAATCGCCGGATCTCGCCGTCGCGCAAGCGCGTTTCAACGAAGCGACACGCACGATCGACGTGGCCCGCGCGAACGCGGGAGCGACGGTCGAAGGCAACGTGCAAGTCCAGCGCGAACGGCTGAGCGAGAATGGTCTGATTCCGCCGAAGTTTCTGGGTTTCACCTGGTACAACCTCGGCGATGTCGGCGCGCAGTTCAGGTACGACTTCGATTTCTGGGGCAGTCACCGCGCCGAGATTGCCGCGAGCGTGAACCGCACGCGCGCCGCATCTGCCGAACGCGAAACCGCAGCGACGATGCTGACCGCCGCTGTCGCCGATTCGTATTTCAACTGGCAACTCGACCAGGCGCACATCGGCTTTGCCAACGAGTCGTTGGCGCTCGAACAGAAAATCCGCACGATCGCCGATGCGCGCGTGAAACACGGCCTCGATCCCGAAGATATTTTGCAGCAGGCCGATGCGGAAATTTCCGCGATGCGCGAAGACATCGCGACATTCACCTGGGCAGCGCAGATGCGCCGCGCCGCCATCGCCGCGCTGATCGGCATTTCGCCCGCGGACGTTCCTCCATTCCACGCTCGCCCCCTGCCCGCGTTCGTCGGCGCCTTGCCGGCGAGCGCGGGTCTCGATCTGGTCGCGCGCCGTCCGGATGTGCAGGCCAGCCGTTGGCGCGTCGAAGCCGCCGTGCGCGACATCGACGTCGCCCGCGCCGCGTTCTATCCGGATCTGAGCATTGCCGCGATGGTCGGTCTGTCATCGATCGATCTCGGAAAATTGTTCCAGGCCGGAAGCCGCGTGTTCGATGCGGGTCCGGCGTTGCATCTGCCGATCTTCGAAGGCGGACGTCTCGAAGCACGATTCGGATCGTCGCAGGCGGCGCTCGATGCGGCCATCGCCGACTACAACAAGGCTGTAATCGATGCCGCACATGACGCCGCCAATCAGGCGCTCACGCTCGGGCAAATCCAGGCGCGCCGGACCGAGCGCGCGGGACAGATCGCCGCCGCCGAACGCCTCTATCAATCCTCACTTTCCCGCGGCAAGCGTGGCCTCACCGATGCGCGCGCCGAATACAACGCGAGCATCGAACTGATCCGTCAGCACGATGCCGATACGCAACTCGTCGCCGCGGGCGTCGCTGCCGAAATCGCGCTGACCAAAGCGCTCGGCGGCGGTTATGTGCGCGATGACAACGACAACAACAACAAATCTCTCGGAGCCGTGCAACCATGAGCACACCTGAACCCACGAAAGAAACACCGAAACGCAACGGCAAGCGCCGCATCGTGCTCGGCGTCATCGCACTGCTGTTCGTCGTCATCGGTATCGTTTGGGTACTTTTATACATGTTCGTGTTCTCGCTGCGCGAGACGACGGACGATGCGTACGTCAACGGCAATCAGGTTCAGGTGTCGTCGCAGGTATCCGGAACGGTGATCGCGGTACTGGCCGACGACACGCAGCTCGTCGAAACCGGACAGGTTCTCGTCAGGCTCGATCCGACCGATGCCGATCTCGCCCTCGCCCGCGCGCAAAGCACGCTCGCACAAGCGGTGCGGCAAGTGCGTCAGCAGACGCATGTCGCCAGTCAATACGATGCGACCGTCGCCGCGCGCAAGGAAGATGTCGCGCGCGCGCAGGCCGACTTGAATCGCCGCGAGCCGCTGCTCGCCGAACGCGCGGTGGCGCCCGAAGACGTCGCGCACGCGCGGCAAGCGCTGACGGATGCGAAGTCCGGGCTCGAAGCGGCGCAGCGTCAAGCCGATGCATCGCATGCACTGGTCGACGGAACCGATATCGGCAGCAATCCGGCGGTGCTCGAAGCGCGCGCCGCGTATCGCGAGGCGTGGGTGAATCAGCATCGCAATGCGATCGTCGCGCCGGCAAGCGGCTACGTCGCGCAGCGCAGCGTGCAGGTGGGTAGTCGCGTGCAGCCCGGACAAGGTCTGCTCACGATCGTGCCGCTGCATGATTTGTGGATCGATGCGAATTTCAAGGAAGTGCAGCTCGCGCATATCCGCATCGATCAGCCCGTCGAAGTGACCACCGATTTGTACGGCGGCGATTTCGTCTATCACGGCCGCGTCGAAGGTCTCGCGGCGGGAACCGGTGGCGCGTTCGCGCTGCTGCCGCCGCAGAATGCGTCGGGCAACTGGATCAAGGTCGTGCAGCGCGTGCCGGTGCGCATCAAGCTCGATCCGAAGGATCTCGAGAAATATCCGCTGCGGATCGGTCTGTCGACGGATGTGAAAGTCGACACGCACGAACGCAACGGACAAGTGTTGGCGAAAACACCCGCAAGCCGCGCGGTCTCGAAAACGGACGTCTATTCGGCCGATCTCGCCGCCGCTGAAGTGGCTGCGGATTCCATTATTCAGGCTAATCTCGGCAAGCAATAATGAGCACGCCGCAGCCCACGATGAAGAAACCGCCGCTGACCGGCGCACCGCTGGCGCTGCTGACGATCGCCGTCGCGTTCTCCACGTTCATGGAGGTGCTCGACATCACGATCGTCAACGTGTCCGTGCCGCATATCGCGGGCAGTCTGGGCGTGAGCCCGAACGAAGGCACGTGGGCGATCAGTTCGTATTCGCTGGCGAGCGCGATCATGCAGCCGCTCACCGGCTGGATCGCGCGGCGTTTCGGCGAAGTGAAATCGTTCTGTATTTCCGTGCTGCTGTTCGTGCTGATGTCCATGCTGTGCGGCGTCGCGACGACAATGCCGATGCTCGTCATCGCCCGCCTTCTGCAAGGTGCGGGTTCGGGCCCGATGGTTGCGTTGTCGCAAGCATTGCTGCTCAACAACTATCCGCCGGAGCGGCGCGGTATCGCACTGGCGATCTGGGCGATGACGGTGGTGGTGGCTCCGATCTTCGGACCGATCCTCGGCGGCTGGATCACCGACAACTATTCCTGGCCGTGGATTTTCTTCATCAACGTGCCGGTCGGCGTGCTCGCCGCGTTCGTGACGTGGACGTTGCTGAAAGGCCGCGAGTCGATCGTGCAGAAAATCCGCCTCGACTACGTCGGGCTTTTCCTGCTCATCGCCGGCGTCGGCTGCCTGCAGTTCATGCTCGACAACGGCAACGACAAGGACTGGTTCTCCTCGCCGCTGATCCTCGCGCTCGGCATCATCGCCGTGGTCTGCCTCACGTTTTTCATCGCGTGGGAACTGACCGAGGATCATCCGGTGGTCGATCTGTCGCTGTTCCGAAAACGGAATTTCGCGGTCGGCGTGGCTGCGCTCGCGTTCGGCATGGTCGGTTTCTTCGGCATCAACGTGATCTTCCCGCTATGGCTGCAAACCGATCTCAACTACACCGCGACGTGGGCGGGACTGGCGACGGCGCCGGTCGGCATCCTCGCCTTCCTGATATCGCCGATCGTGGGAAAAAATATCCAGAAATTCGAACTGCGAACGGTGGCGACGATCGCGTTCTGCATCTTCGGCGGTTGCGCCATCTGGTTTTCGAAATTCCCGAGCGATGCCGCGTTCGGCGCGCTGGTGTGGCCGCGTTTCATCATGGGCGCGGGCATCGCGTGTTTCTTCGTGCCGATAAACCAGATCATCCTGTCCGGACTCAAGCCCGCCGAAATCGCATCGGCCGCCGGTATATCGAATTTCTGCCGCACCCTCGCCGCGAGTTTTTCGACGGCGGCGATGGTCACGCTGTATCAACACCGCGCGGATTTCCATCACGCGGTGTTCGCCGAACATCTCGATGCCGCCAACCCTGCGGTGAACAACTACGTGAATAGTTTGTCCGCGATCGGGGCGCACACGAAAGGCGCGTGGGCGGCGATCGACAGCGTGATGACGCGCGAGGCGCTGACCAGTTCGGTCAACGATGTGTTCATTCTGTGCGCGATTCTGTTCTTCGCGATGATTCCGGTGATCTGGCTGGCGAAGCCGCCATTTGGCACTGTCGGCGCGGGCGGCGGGCACTGATCGCTCCCGATGTAGGCGCGATTCATCGCGCCCGTTTTCCGGAGCGGCAAACGACGGGGATGCGATGAATACGCGCCCCAAGACGCACCATCAAAACATGTGCTTTTCGATGCCGAGCTGCTGAAGAATCTTGCTCGCGATTTCCTCGATCGATGTCGATGTCGTGTTCTGCACCGGAATGTTCTCGCGCTTGAACAATTTGTCGGCGATTTCGAGTTCGCGCCGGCACTGATCGAGCTTCGCGTAGCGGCTACCCGGCTTGCGCGCTTCGCGCACCTGCGCGAGGCGTTGCGGCTCGATGGTCAATCCGTACAGACGCGCCTTGTGCGGCACCAGTCGTTTCGGCAATTCCAGTTTTTCCAGGTCTTCCTCGGTCAGCGGATAATTCGCCGCCTTCACGCCGTAGTGCAGCGCCATGTATAGACACGTCGGCGTCTTGCCGACGCGCGACACGCCGACCAGGATCACGTCGGCATCGGCGTAGTTCACGTCGACGCCGTCGTCGTGCGACAGGGCATAGTTGGTCGCGTTGATGCGCGCTTCGTATTCGGCGAAATCGGTCAGGCCGTGCGCCTTGCCGACACGCGGCGAGCGCTTGGTGCCGAGTTCGTCCTCGAGCGGCCCGATGAACGGCGCGAACACGTCGATCATCAACGCGCCGCTGGTCGCCAGGATTTCGCTGAGCGGCTGGTCGATCACCGTATTCACCACGATCGGCCGCGCGCCGCTGGTCGTGTAAATATTTCTTATGCGCGCCGCGGCGCCGTGCGCCTTTTCCTCGTTGTCGACGAACGGCAAGCGGAATGTCTCGAAATGGATGCCGTCGAACTGGGTGAGTACCGAATGGCCGATGGTTTCAGCGGTGATGCCCGTTCCATCGGAAACGTAGAAGATCGTCCTGCGCATGAATGCAGTGTAAGCGAAACCGGACTGAAATCGTTTACCGATCCTTGTCTCGCACTGCACAAAACGCGAAAATTGCAATTCTTCACCGGCCGGATCGCCGGATCGAATCACACTAGGAGAATCGCTTTGAGCGACATGGTGCTTTGGCTGGATCAGCTGCGTCTTTCCGACCTGGGCAAAGTCGGCGGCAAAAACTCATCGCTCGGCGAAATGATCGGCAACCTGTCGAAGCTCGGCGTGTCCGTGCCCGGCGGATTCGCCACGACGGCCGATGCGTTCAAGCACTTCATCGCGCAAAGCGGGCTCGCCGATCGCATCCAGAAAAAACTCGCCGACGTTCGATGTCGACAACGTCGATGCGTTGAGCAAAGCCGGCGCAGAAATCCGCGCATGGCTCATCGACACGCCGCTCATTCCGGAATTCGATACGGCCGTCCGCGAAGCCTACGCAAAGCTTTGCAAGGATGCGGGCGGCAACGACATCGCTGTCGCGGTGCGTTCGTCGGCGACCGCGGAAGATTTGCCGGATGCCTCGTTCGCCGGCCAGCAGGAAACATTCCTCAACGTCACCGGCGCCGACGACGTGATCCACAAGGTGAAGGAAGTTTTCGCCTCGCTCTACAACGATCGCGCCATCGCCTACCGCGTGCACCACGGCTTCAAGCACGAGGACGTGTTCCTCTCCGCCGGCGTGCAGCTGATGGTGCGTTCGGATGTCGGCGCCTCGGGCGTGCTGTTCACGCTCGACACCGAATCGGGATTCCGCGACGTGGTGTTCGTCACCGCCAGCTACGGCCTCGGCGAAATGGTCGTGCAGGGCGCGGTGAATCCCGACGAATTCTACGTCTACAAGCCGACGCTGCGCGCCGGCAAGCCGGCGATCCTGCGCCGTCAGCTCGGCGCCAAGCAGCAGCGCATGGTTTATTCCGACAAACCCGGCGAACGCGTGCGCATCGAGGACGACGCCGTCGGCCGACCGCGCGAAATTCTGCATCAGCGACGAGGACGTCGCACGAACTCGCGCGCCAATCGCTGGTCATCGAGGAGCACTACAAGCCGCCCGATGGACATCGAATGGGCGAAGGACGGCAATACCGGAAAAGTATACATTGTGCAGGCGCGCCCGGAGACGGTGAAGTCGCGCGCGCAACGCGACGCAGATCGAGCGCTTCCATCTCAGCGCAGCGCGGCGCCGTGCTCGCCGAAGGCCGCGCCATCGGCCAGAAGATCGGCTCGGGCATGGCGCGCGTGATCCGCTCGATCAAGGACATGAATCGCGTGCAGCCCGGCGATGTGCTCATCGCCGACATGACCGATCCCGACTGGGAACCGGTGATGAAGCGCGCCTCGGCGATCGTCACCAATCGCGGCGGCCGCACCTGCCACGCGGCGATCATCGCGCGCGAACTCGGCGTTCCCGCCGTCGTCGGCACGCATGACGCACTCGAAAAAATTGCCGATGGCCGCGAGATCACCGTTTCCTGCGCCGAAGGCGACACCGGTTTCATCTACGAGGGCAAGCTCGAATTCGAACGCGTCACCGCCGACCTCGGCAAGATGCCGCCCGCGCCGCTCAAGATCATGATGAACGTCGCCAACCCCGAGCGCGCGTTCGACTTCGCCATGCTGCCGAACGCGGGCGTCGGCCTGGCGCGTCTGGAAATGATCATCGCCAGCCACATCGGCGTGCATCCGAAGGCGCTGCTCGAATACGACAAGCAGGACCGCCGAAACGAAAAAGAAGATCGACGAACGCATGGCCGGCTATTCCGATCCGGTGCAGTTCTACGTCGACCGCCTCGCCGAAGGCATCGCCACGATCACGGCGGCGTTCGCGCCGAATCCGGTCATCGTGCGTCTGTCCGATTTCAAATCGAACGAATACGCGAACCTGATCGGCGGCGCGCAACTACGAGCCGCACGAGGAAAACCCGATGATCGGCTTCCGCGGCGCGAGCCGCTACGTCGACGCGAGTTTCCGCCGACTGCTTCGCGCTCGAATGCCGCGCGATGAAGAAAGTGCGCGAAGAAATGGGACTCGACCAACGCGTGGGTGATGATCCCGTTCGTGCGCACGCTCGACGAAGGCCGCAAAGTCATCGAGGTGCTCGCCGAAAACGGCCTCAAGCAAGGCGAGAACGACCTCAAGATCATCATGATGTGCGAAGTGCCCTCGAACGCACTGCTCGCCGACGAATTCCTCGACATCTTCGATGGATTCTCGATCGGCTCGAACGATCTCACCCAGCTCACGCTCGGCCTGGATCGCGATTCCGGCATCGTCGCCAATCTGTTCGACGAACGCGATCCCGCAGTCAAGAAACTTTTGGCGATGGCCATCCAGACGGCTAAACGGAAAAACAAATACATCGGCATCTGCGGCCAGGGTCCGTCCGATCATCCCGATCTGGCGCAGTGGCTGATGGATCAGGGCATCGAGTCGGTATCCCTGAATCCCGACACCGTCGTCGACACCTGGCTATCGCTAGCAAAAAGCAAAGCAAAATAACCAAAGCGCTCTTACTGCCTCACCACCTTTGGCTTAGTGCAGCCGAAAGTTTCAAGACTCTTTATACCGGTCACGCGCAGGCGCAGATCGACGGTGATCGCGCGCAGGAAGCGCGCGGTCCGCGGCGAGCATCAGGGACGTGCTCTCCGCGGACAACGTCCATATGCGAGAAAAAAAGGTGTTTCTTGGTTACTTCTTTGCACCAGCAAAGAAGTGACCCGCGATATTCAATCGCGGAAGCTCTTTTCTTCAAAGACGAAACAAAGCAAAGTCGCTGGATTGCCGCTTGACCAGCTCCGCTGTTGTGGAGCATCGCGGGAATGACGAGCAAAAACGGAGGACTGGTGCCGTCATTGGCTAAATGAGGGGCGACCTAGTGCGCGGCGCCACCCTCACCCCACCCTCTCCCGCCAGCGGGAGAGGGAGAAGGCACTCTCGTTCGTCACCGCGACACGAACGCCGCGACACTCAAAACCCAAGAAAATCCGTCTTGCCGACATCAACCCCGTTGTGACGCAAAATCACATATGCCGCCGTCACATGAAAATAGATGTTCGGCAAAACAAAATCCGTAATGTAAGTCTGCCCCGTAAACTTCAAATCGCCGCGCCGCGTATTCAAAACGATCTCGCGCTTGTCGCCATCCTTGAACTTCGCCGTATCGATCCCGTTGATGAACTTCAGCGTCTTCTCGACGCGCGCCTGCAACTCCGGAAACGTCGTTTCGGTATCTTCGAACTTTGGAATCTCCGTCCCGCTCAGACGTGCCGCGGCGCCTTTGGAAATATCCGTGGCAATCTGCACCTGCCGCGACAACGGAAACATGTCCGGCGCCAGACGCGCGCCTGTCAGCACCGTCCCTTCGATCTGCTTTTTCTCCGCCAACGCGGCGCCTTTCTCGAGGATGACGGAAAGATTCTTCAGCGCACGATTGACAGTCGGCACGAATGTATCGGTGAGTGAAAACGACATGGGCGGCTCCGGTGGGGAATCCGCGCATTTTCTCACACCGGTCAGCGCGTAAGTTGCAATCCGGTGTAAAGGAGCAGGTCGGCCGGCCGGTCGATGGTGTTGTGCACATCGCGCCCCGCGGAGATCAGCAGGTTTAGGTGCGGCGACAGTTTCAAGCGCGAGCCGATGTTGATCAGCAACTCGTCGCGCGCGGCAGCGGTCAGCCGTTCGTCGTGCAGCTCGGCCATGATTTCCCAGCCGTCCGTGAGCTGCGTGCCGAGAGCGATGCCAGCCGACCATGAGTCGCCGTCGGTGCGAAACCAGCGCCCGCCGTCGATGCCAATCTCGAGTCTGCCGACGTTGCGCTGCACCTCGATCGGCACAAAATAGCTCACGCCGCGCTGCGCCAATCTGCTGCGCGTCGAGGTAATGCCCGGATAGTTGAATCCGATCTGCGGATACGTCGACACGTTCCAGCCCTCATCGCCGCCATCGACGAAGCGCCATTTGACGCCGACCAGTCCGCTGCCCACCCCGCCCCGCCGCCCATCTACCGTATCGATCTCGTACGGCGTTTCGAGCTTCAATTGAAGGCGATCGCCGACACCATAATTGACGTCGACCAAAGGCAATTCATACGTCGAGCCATCCGACGTGCGCGCCGCGATCGCCGCGATATTGATCTCGATGTGCCCGTCGCCCGGCGTGCCCGGATCGTCCGTCACCATCGGCGGACCGGCTTGTGCGAACGAAAAAGCCGGCCACGCTAGAACCATCGTCATCAAGCATCGCGCGATGCCGCCACGCGTCCAAACCATTGCGACGACTCCCGCTCATAAATGCCGGCCGACATACTACCCATATCGCCATGACGTGCGACAATTCTGGGCATGGCCCCGTAGCTCAGCTGGATAGAGCGTCCCCCTCCTAAGGGGAAGGTCAGCAGTTCGAATCTGCTCGGGGTCACCAGTAAAAACCGCGGTGCATAGCCATTTTGTAGTCCTCGATAGTCTTTTCCGGTCTGCATCGGGTCAGCAAAATGGGATTTCCACCCCGCCAATCGCGACGTGAGATGAGCAAGGAATTTTTTGATTTATTGATCGATCGAGAATCATAGGACCACTCCCGGGGGACATATGGAACGCGCCGGACTGTCGCAGTCGAATGCTAGGGTTACTGGGGTCATTTACCTGCTGTTTTTCGTCGCCGTATTTGTCGGCGCGTTCTTGGCAAAGGGTATTGTTATTTCGCAGGACGCTGCAGCAACGGCTGTCAACCTTCTCGCACACGAGACCTCCTATCGCGCCGCGCTGGGTGCTAACTTGCTCAGCAATGTTCTGTACCTCGCCGTGACGGCGCTCTTTTACGTTCTTTTCGCACCAGTCAATCGCCCCGTTTCACTGATCGCAGCATTTATCAGTATCAGCGGTTGCGCCGTTCAACTCGTGGGCGGACTCTTGCAGCTGGCTCCGCTTTCAATGCTGACAGATGCACGTCTCATAGACTCTGTTTCACTGGCACAGACCGAGGCGATGGCACTCTTCAGTCTGAAAACCTTCGCGCTCGTCTACCAGATATCACTTGTACTTTTTGCGTTCTACGATCTTCTGCTCGGCTACCTGATTTGGAAATCCGGATTTCTGCCGCGCGCCTTGGCGGTGCTTCTCATCGTCGCCGGATTCGGTTGGATGAGTTTTATCTGGCCGCCGCTTGCAAAAGAATTGTCTCCGGTAGTGTTGCCATTCGGCGCGCTCGCCGAAATCCTGTTGATGATGTGGCTGGTCGCAAAAGGCGTCCGATCTGCGCGGCCCTTGGACGAAAGCGATCCGGGAGTAAGTGTGTCTCGACACAGCGCTATAGACCGCTAAAGTCCTTGCGCCGATACCGCAACGTCGCACCACGATCGCGCGCATCGCGGCTGCGCGTGGAGATATCGATGACTCCAATGAAGCTGGCAAAACATTTGTTGGCGAGTTCGCTCGCTTTGCTGTTTTCAGGCTGTCTCGCTCCAGAGTCATTTCTCGCGAAGACGAATGCGAAGATCGAAGGTTGTCTACGAGTAGGCATTTCTGCTGCAGCGGCCGACGCCTGCTTGGGCGACGCGGGGATCTCGTTTTCCGGAAGTCTCGAAGGGCTCGACGCGCGTCTATCGGACACCGGCAGCGGGGCCGTGGATATCGGCGTCGGTAGTTTGTTTCGTCTGCACTTCGATAATGCGGGAATTCTTGAATCGTGGACCAGCGAAGTCCGAAGCGATGGGCCGTGAGATGATGAGCCGCTGCGGGCTAGCTGGGGGTATCCTGCGCAGCTCTGCTGCAACGAGGCTGGTGATGAAGAGACTCAGCGTCGCAATTGCATTTTTTCTTTCGCTGCTGTCATGGCCAATCGTTGCCACCGAAGCACCCAATCTCGTCGGCCACTGGCATGGGACGCGGTTTGGACGCGTTGAAAAGTTGGCGTTACTGGGCAGACCTTATAAGGCTGTTGCAATCGCCAAGGCGGGCAACAACACGATCGAATTAGTTGTCTCGGGCTGCAACACTGAAAACTTATTTATCGGGTCGATGGCAGTCGCCTGACCTATAGTTGCGGGCGGGATGGATTTTGCGCAAACGGTGCGATCAGTTGCGCGTTTCCCCGAATCGCAGTCGATGGCTCGATAGTCGATGACGATGTGCCGTGCTCGGATGCGTTGCCGTATTGCCGGCAAAGACTATCCGAAGATGAAGACTCGCTATATTGCATGCTAAGACAAGCATCGTCGTGGCGAATGTCCGAAGGAGAGCTACTGATTTTCTCAGCCGCCCAGCAGACTGAAGTTCACTTCAAGCGCGATAGTGACTGAATCTTGCGGGTGGCTAGCCAAACAAAGTGCATCAACACAGCGCCCGAGAAGCGTCCAACCGATAGTGCGTGCGCTACCGGCGGGCTATGGGGATTGCCTCCGGCATGGGCGGCAGCAATTTTTAAACTGCAACAGCTTCGAACAGGCTCTGCAGAGAAAGAAAATCTGGCCTCGAAAGTCACGGCCCGTCAAATTCGTCACTTGATCGATCACAGACCGATCAAGCCTAGAGCGATCGCGCGGGCGCATGCCGCGCGCCGGCCGGAAACGCCGAGTTTGCGGGCTGCGCTGCTCGCATGAAAGTTGACTGTTGCCTCGCTGATTGTAAGGATGCGGCCAATCTCCCACGATGATTTTCCTTCGGAAGCCCACTTGAGAATTTCCGATTGACGGCGAGTCAGGCCCTGTCTCTTCTCGTCTCTTGACTCAAATCGCAGCAGACGACAATAAACGTGGTGCGCGAGCAAACAGACGTGGGGCAACCTGTCGCGCACGTCTCGCGCTTGCTCCGTGCTGCTAGTCGTGGCGACCATCAAGCCCCACTCCAACTCGGTGCCCGTGATGGGAACGCCGACACCCGCCGAAATCCCATGTTCTTTCGCCGCCAGCAAAATCCCTCGATAACGACTCTGGATTTCCGTGTTCGGCAACAGCAGCCCGTCGCGGCAACCGAACGCCGACGCCGGCAAGCCGGATTGCAAATGTTGCAGCACGGGATCCGACTCGGGCTGACGGCGATAGACGACCTCATACCGGTAGTGCCCATACGGACCAGCAATGTTGTGAAAATATTTGTAGCGGGAAGCGGGATCGGCTCCACTCGACCGTTTCTGGATGGCGAAACCGAGTTGATTGAACCCTAGGTCGGCCGTGACCAACTCCGCCTCCTGCTGAACATCGGCTTCGGTTTTGGCTTCATCGACGCGACTCAATCGATCCCAGTATCGATTCAATACCGAAGTGAACGAGTGCGTTTGTTGAGGACTCATTTTGAGGATCTTACGTAAGTCAGCAACGGCGGGCCAGAGCCCATTCGCTCGCTATCAGCGTTTCAAAAACTATCGTCGGCTTCAGAATTTCTGCGGAAGCCATCCGCAATTGCGTGTTCCAGCGTCGAAGGTGTCGAGCATCTCCGAACGTGACCGGACATATCGTAACTGTCGCACTCCATCCGTGCGCGTACTAGCATCAGCCGTTCAAGCAGCAGAGATCGAAAGGGCTCTACTTCCTTCAGCGATCCCATGGGCATGCGGACGGCGACATCTCCAATAATCCGATCCACAAGATGCTCGGGTGGATACCGCAAAAGGTCCACTTCGGCCTGAACTGCGGAACTCACGACCACGACGTCGTGCTCTGAGCCGCCCTGATCCACACACAGATCGATATCGCCGAAGCAGACACGGACGAGATAGCGCCTATTCGCAATGTCGAAGCGTCCGTCACAGTGCATGTTTCATGAAGCAACCGCCTCCACCGTGGATTGACCGGCAACTTGCGTCCTTGCGAGCCCAAGCATAAACGAGCGATTGTTTTAGTTTGTTACTTCGTCTCGGGACCTATCAGATCTGCTAGGTTTCACGTTGCCTTTGGGACAAACCTGTTGTTTATTTTTTATGTAATCAGACTTCGCTCGTAGCGAGTTCTCACCGAACCGTGCGGATGAGCCACGCTTCAGGTGGCGATTTGGATGCCATCGCACAACCAATTCGATTCGCGGTGCTCACGACCATTGCTGGCAAGAAGGTGGCGTGGACCCGATCGTCTTTCCCGGCCCACTTCAGGGAGGTGTTCAATGGAAAGGTACTCGGATCTATTTCTTCTGCGCGCTTCAAGTCAATACGCGACTACAGCTGCGTTTTTGGGAACGATCACGGAATGAAGCTGGGGCAAGATGCTTATGTTGCGCCGGGTTCTGCTTGTTATTCCCCTTGGCTTCGCCTGCGAGATCGTTGAGAGCTTTTCCGGTGACGACTGCCCTCTATCGAACCGTCATCCCCGTTGAGCTCGTCGATCTGATCCTGCAGGCTCGCCGCCTGATCGGCGATCTCGTCGGCGACCTCTTTCGCTTCTCCGCCGCGGCATCAAGCTTCTCATCCGCATCTGCAGCACTTTGGCCTGCGCACAGACGAGCGCGCCGAGATAGTTGAGCAGTGTCTTCTCGCCGTCGCAACGTGAGATGATCTGTCAAGGCGAACCGAGGCCGAGTATGCCGTGGCAATTGCTCCTAGGATCCGTCGTATTCATTCTGGCATCCTGGATATGGGAGACGCTGCGCTCGTCGAAGCGCAAAGATCCGGACACCGACAGCTACGGGGAAATCCATGATTCACAATCTGAAATGCAGCGCCTTTCGGGAAATGTGGACAATCCTGACGTCGCTCCGGAAGTCGGCTCGCACGAGTAGCCGCATGAGCACGCACACCGATCCTTGCAGCTGGCAGGTTTCTACACGGGTGCGCACTCTACTATCGACATTCGTCGTGTTGATGTTCTCGCTTGCTGTGCCGAGCCTCGCCTTTGCGCAGTCAAACTTTGGCACACTTTCGTTTTCACCTGCGGACCCTTCGCCTAGCGATTCGATCCTGGTTACGCTAGTTCCCGCACCGGGAGAACCCGACTGGTGCGCGTTTCACACGGGTTTCCCGGCGAGCAACGTCGTCTTCATAGATGCCGTTCAAACAGCTTGTCCGGACGGCGAAGGAACTACCAACGTCGCTGCAATCGGCAAACTTCGCGCAGGCGTCTATACGGTCGTTTGGGGTTTCCATGACAACTTCAACAACGTGCCTGTCCCTAGCGCGCAATTGACTGTGCGGAGCGCCAACGCTGCCGTTCCCATTTTTTCTGTGATGGGGATGCTTCTCTTGTCCGCTGCCGTGTTGAGCTGTGGAATAGCGATGGCGAGGCGCAAGCCGAACGCCACGCGCTAAATGAATGCCGCGATATCGGCGTTAAGCTGATCGCGATGCGTATAAAAAAGTCCGTGCGGGGCGCCTTCGTAGACTTTGTATTTGGCGCCACCAATTAGCTTCGCGGTGCGCGCACTTGAGGCATCGATCGGGACGGTCTTGTCCTTGTCGCCGTGGATGACGAAGGTGGGAACGGTTATCGCCGACAAGTCCTGGCGGAAATCGGTGGTGGCGAAAGCAGTTGCGCATTCTTGCTGTGCACGTGCCGATGAGAAGGCCGAGATTTCCCGATTGTGTTCGAGAAAACCTTCGCTCACCGGATGCGAAATAAGGCCAACGCCGAAAAACTGCTTATAGAAAACATCGAGGAATCCGGCGCGATCGTTTTTCATCTGATCGGCCATTTTCTCGAAGACATCGCCTGGCACGCCTTCTGGGTTGTCGTCTGTCTTCAACAGGAACGGCAAAACCGTGCTGACGAGCATTACCTTGGCGATCTTGCCCGGCCCGTATTTTTTCAGATAGCGCGCGACCTCGCCTCCGCCCATGGAGAATCCAATGAGCGACACCTTGTCCAGTTTCAGCGCGTTGATGACGTCGTTGAGATCACTCGCGAGGGTGTCGTAGTCGTATCCGTCCCACGGTGCGCAGGATTTTCCGAAACCGCGGCGTGTGTATGCGATGCAGCGAATACCCTTCTTCGCCAGTTCGGTCAGCTGGTATTCCCACATCGTTTCGTCGGATGGCCAGCCATGGATGAAGATCACGGGTTTTCCCGCGCCCCAATCGGTGTAGTGAAGGCGAACGGGCGAGCCGTCGGGGTGTTTCGATTGCGTGTCGATGTATGGCATTGCAGAGTCCTTCTGCTGACTGGTCCTGAGGTCAGTATCTAAGCGAACACGTGAATGTTTTGGGAACCCGGCTGCGCGCGTGCGTCACGCTTTCGCGCGCGATCAACTTGCAGCGGATTTTTTTCGCGCTCAGCCGTCGAGGAATCTGCGCGTTACGCCGTTTGCGATTCGCGTACGGCAGCGGCGAGCGCATCGGCGAGCTCGGCGCGCCGGAATGGTTTGGGAAGACGACGGCATCCGTGCGCGGAATTGGTTTGTATTTCGGCGAAGCCGCTGGCGAGGATCACTGGCAAATGCGGTCGCTTTTTGGCGGTCGTCTGCGCGAGTTGCAGACCCGTCATCTCGGGCATGGCCTGATCGGTCATGAGCACGTCGATGTCGATGGGGCTGTCGATGATGCGCAGCGCGGCTTCGCCGCTGGCGACGGCGATCACGCGATAGCCGAGATCCTCGATGATCGCCGCGGCGCTGGAGAGAACCAGTTCGTCGTCGTCGACGAGCAGCACGGTGCGCGACATGTCGCCCGCCGCCGGTGGGGGCGTGGCAACGGGAATCTCTGATGCCGAACTGATGGCCGGCGCGACGTCGCCGCGCGCGGCGGGCAGGACGAGCGTGATCGTCGTGCCTTTTCCGTGTTCGCTGTGGATGCTCAGCCGGCCGCCGGATTGTTCGGTGAGCCCCTGCACCATCGACAGGCCGAGGCCGGTGCCTTTGCCCACGCCTTTCGTCGTGAAGAAAGGTTCTGCGGCGCGCGCGAGCGTGCTCTCGTCCATGCCTTGACCATCGTCGCTCACCGAGATCGCGACGTAATCGCCGGGCGGCAGATCGGGCGGGACTTCGGCGAGTTCCGAGACGGCGCGCGCGGAGATGCGGATCGTGCCGCTCTCGTCCATCGCGTCGCGCGCGTTGAGCGCGAGGTTGAGCAACGCGGTCTCGAGCTGGTTCACGTCGGTGTGTACGGGCGGCAGTGACTCGGGCACCTGCGTGATGAGTTTGATCGACGGGCCGAGCGAGCGGTCGAGCATGCCGAGCATGCCGTCGACGAGCGGACGCAGACGCACCGCCTTCATGTCGAGTTCCTGTCGGCGCGCGAAAGCGAGCATGCGCTGCGTCAGCGCGGATCCGCGTTCGGCGCCGTGCAGCGCGTTGTCGAGCAGTGAGTGCGCGCGTTCGTCGCTCAGCGGCAGTTGCTTGCGCAGCAGTTCGAGCGAAACGATCACCGCCGTCAGCAGATTGTTGAAGTCGTGTGCGACGCCGCCAGTGAGCTTGCCGATGCTTTCGAGTTTCTGTGTCTGGAACAACGCGTGCTGCGCCTGTTCGAGCGCGGAGCGCGCCTGCATGCGTTCGGTCAGATCGCGCGTGATCTTGGCGAAGCCGACGACGTGTCCTGCATCATCGCGAATCGGATCGATGACGACGTGCGCCCAAAAGCGCTGACCGTCCTTGCGCACGCGCCAGCCTTCGGTGTCGAAGCGACCTTCGGCGGCAGCGGTACGCAACGCACGTTCGGGCACGCCGGCGGCGCGATCTTCGGGTGTGTAGAAACGCGAGAAATGCTGGCCGAGAATTTCGTTCGCTTCGTAACCTTTGAAGCGTCGCGCACCCGGATTCCAGCTCGACACGAATCCATCGATGTCGAGCATGTAGATCGCGTAATCGGTAATGGCGTCGATGAGCCGGCGATAGCGATCGACGTCGGCGCGGTCGACTGAAATTTCACTCATCGGATGAGTGTAGCCTTCATCCGCTCTGAATCGAAAGCTCTTTTTCCGCTTGCTTCCGCGCTCGCGCGAGGAGCAGTTCGCGCTCTTTTTCGTTCAGCGACCGTGCAGCCGCGGATTCAAATTCTGCGTGCGCTTCACCGTATCGGCCGAGACGTTCGAGCAGGTCGCCGCGCACGCCGAACAACAGCGCGTAATCGCGCAGCGTCGGTTCTTCGCGCAGGCGATCGACGATTTGCAAACCGGCGTCGGCGCCGTACGCCATCGCCACGGCAACCGCGCGATTGAGTTCGATAACGGGCGACGGATCGATGCCGAGCAGTTCCCAATAAAGTTGCGCGATGCGCGGCCAGTTGGTCGCCTCGACACTGAGCGCCTGCGCATGACACACCGCGATCGCCGCCTGCAAGGTGTAGCGGCCGCGCTGCCGTGCGAGACGCTCGGCGCGTTCGAGTGCGACGATGCCGCGCCGGATCAGTAGTCGATCCCAGCGCGCGCGATCCTGATCGGCGAGCAGCACCGGCGCGCCGTGCGCATCCACGCGTGCGCGCAGGCGCGAAGCCTGCAGTTCCATCAGCGCTGTGAGCCCGGCAACTTCCGCTTCATCCGGCAGCAGTTGCGCGAGCATGCGGCCCAGACGCAGCGCTTCATCGCACAGTTCCGGGCGCAACAGATTTTCGCCGGCGGTTGCGGAGTAGCCTTCGTTGAAAATGAGATAGATGACTTCGAGCACCGCCGGCAAACGTTCCGCGATCGCTTCACCCACCGGCGTTTCGAAAGGCACGTGCGCATCAGCCAGCGTCTTTTTCGCGCGCACGATGCGCTGCGCGATCGCCGGCTCCGCGGCGAGAAATGCGCGCGCGATTTCCTGAGTCGTCAAACCGCCGAGCAGGCGCAACGTCAGCGCGATGCGGCCTTCCGACGGCACCACGGGATGACACGCGGTGAAGATGAGCCGCAGGCGGTCGTCGTCGATGGAGGTGTCCACGTCGAGGTCGTCTTGTGCGCTATGCAGATCGAGTTCGTGCGCGAATTCGGCATGCTTGCGATCGATGAGATCGCTGCGGCGCAGATGGTCGATGGCGCGGCGCTTGGCCGCGGTCATCAGCCACGCGCCGGGGTTGTCGGGAATGCCGTCGCGCGGCCACTGTTCGACGGCAGCGACGAGTGCATCCTGCGCCAGTTCTTCGGCCACGCCGACATCGCCGACCATGCGCGCAATCGAGCCGACGATCCGCGCCGACTCGATGCGCCACACTGCACTGATCGTTTTCTGGATGTCGGTCGCCATGACGACCGATCACATCATTGCCCACCTCGCTTGCGCAAGTGCGATGCGTCGGATCAGTGATTCTTCTTTTCGATCTGCGCGCGCAGCCTGGCTTCTTTCTCGCGTTCTTCCGGCGTGAAGTTGTCGCCGAAATCCTCGGCTTCGAAGATCGGGCGGATTTCGATTTCCGACGCACCCGGCATCGGATTCGGACAGCGCTTCACCCACTCGATCGCTTCTTCGAGCGACTTCACCTGCCAGATCCAGAAACCGGCGACGAGTTCTTTCGTCTCGGCGAACGGACCGTCGATGACGCTGCGCTTGGCGCCATCGAAGCGCACGCGCACGCCTTGCGAACTCGGCTTCAAACCTTCGCCGGCGAGCATGATGCCGGCTTTGACCAGCTCCTCGTTGAACTTGCCCATGTCTTCGAGCAACTGCTGGCTCGGCATCACACCGGCTTCGCTGTCTTTGGTGGCTTTGACCATCACGATGAAACGCATTGTCGTTCTCCTGGCTTATTGGAATTCGGAACCTGGTTTTGCGGTTCTCATGAGGTACGTCGAATGGCAGGAAACCGATTCGACAAATGATCGAAAAAATATTTTGACCTTGCAATGTAGCGTACGCTGCACTCGCTGACCGGTGTTTTGCCCGACCGCGGCGCCGCATCGTGCGCACTTTGACGGCGGCCTCCGTGGCACGGATCATGTAGACACGTGTTTTTCTCAAGGAGCAGATCATGGCCGAGGACAAAAAATGCGCGCACAACCCCTGCACCTGCGAGCCGCCGGAAGGTCAAGCCTATTGCAGCGAGTATTGCCGGCACACGGCGACGAGCGGTCCGCCGCGCGAGGAACCTGTCTGCCGCTGCGGCCATCCCGGCTGCATGGGCGAGCGATGAGCTGAGCACGGCAGATGCGCATGCGGCGTAGCATAAAGATCGTCCTGGGGATCGTCGGATTTCTCGTCGTCGTTTTCGTCGCTGCGATCATCGTAGTGTCGAACTACGACTGGAACCGGCATAAACCGTGGCTTACCCAAACCTTGAGCAAGGCGCTCGATCGCAAGGTCAGCATCGACGGCGATCTCGACGTGCACTGGGGACGCGATCCGACGCTGCGCGGATTCAAGTCGTGGTTTCCCGGGCCGCGCGTGACCGCGGACAAGGTGTCGATCGGCAATCCGTCATGGGCGAAATCGCCGGCGTTCGCCACGGTGAGCCGCGTCGAGCTGGATGTCTCGATATTGCCGCTGCTCGCGCACACCGTATCAATTCCCGCAATGAAGTTCGACGATCCGGATGTGCACATCGAACGCGCATCGGAAAAGCGCAACAACTGGACGTTCGGTACCGACGACGACACCGGCAAAGGATCGTCTTGGAAATTCGATTTCGGCCGCGTCGAATTCGCCAAGGGAAAAGTTTCCGTGCTCGATCGCGTGAAAGACATCGACGTAAAAATCAACGTCGATAATCTGCGCGAAACCATTCCTTTCAGCGAACTGGTCGCGAAGCAGGAAGCCGCGTCGCAAAAAGAAGCGGCGGAAAAAGTCGGCACGGCCGGCGCCAAGAAAATCGCCGATGTCAAAACGGCGGATGCGAAATCCGACAATCCGTCCAAGGAGAAAGCCGCCGAGGACGAAGACGAACGCGACGACGGAAAAAATCCCGACGGTTCTAAGAAAGCGTTGCCGACTTCGAAGGAAACCGCACAGGTCGGCAGCCAGGCGATGCATTACGCGTTCGTCTGGACGGCGACCGGCACGTTCCACGGCAAGCCGGTCAAAGGCGACGGTCGCACCGGCGGCGTGTTCGCGCTCAAGCACGCGGATCATCCTTTTCCGCTGCAAGCCGACGTGCGTTTTGGCGATACGCGCATCGCGTTCGTCGGCACGCTGACCGATCCGACCAGCCCCGATGCGCTCGATCTGCGGCTGTGGCTGTCCGGCCAGAGTCTCGCGCAACTGTACGATCTATTCGGCGTGACGTTGCCCGAATCGCCGCCGTATGCGACCGAAGGACGCCTCGTCGGCCAGCTCATTCCCGGCAAGGAAAACGTGCGCTATCAGCATTTCACGGCGCGCGTCGGCGACAGCGATCTGGACGGCGATATCACCTACCAGAACAAGGACCCGCGCCCGCTGATGTCGGGCACGGTGAATTCGAAGCTGCTGCAGTTCCGCGATCTCGCGCCGCTGATCGGTGCGAAGCCGCCGGTCGACGACGATCATCCCGCGCCCCAACCCGCCGGCAAGGTATTGCCGGAAGAACCTTTCAAACCCGAACGCTGGAAAGTCATGGACGCCGATGTGCGCTTCACCGGCGATCGCGTGTTCCGCGATTCGGAATTGCCGATCCACAAAATGGACGCGCGCATCCGCATGGAAAACGCCGTGCTCTCCATCGATCCGCTGAAGTTCCGCTTCGCCTACGGCGATGTCGACGGCGCGATCAGGATGGATGGCAGCGACGTGCCGATCAAGGGATCGATCAAGGCGACCGCGAAGGAAATCCAACTCAAGCGTCTGCTCAAGCTGAGCGATCCGTCGCAGTTCGACATCGGCAATGCGAACGCGACCGTCGATCTGACCGGCAGCGGCAACTCCGTCGGCGACCTGCTCGGCGCGGCGAACGGCCAGGTGAAGGCGCTCATCGGCGGCGGCCACATCAGCAACGTGCTCATGGAAGAAGCCGCGCTCAACGTGCCCAACATCATCATGGCCAAGCTTGCCGGCGACAAGCAGGTCCAGATCAACTGCGCCGCGGCGAATTTCGAAGCCAATGCAGGCACGTACTACGCGCGGCTGTTCCTCATCGATACGGATGTCGCGCAAATCACGATCGACGGCACCGTCGATCTGGCCAGCGAACGCCTCGACCTGACGGTACATCCGGATACCAAAGGCTTGCGCCTGCTCTCGCTGCGCGCGCCCATCCACGTGAAAGGCACCTTCAAGAAGCCCGACATCGGCATCGACAAAGGCGTACTTTTCGCGCGCGGCGCAGGCGCCGTGGGGCTGGCCGTGCTGGCGGCACCGGCGGCGGCGCTGTTGCCGCTCACGTCGGGTCTCGGCAAGGACGATGAAGACCGCTGCACGCCGCTGCTCGACGCGATGAAGAAAACGCCGTCCGTTCCCACGCCGAAGAACGAGACTGCCGACGCGAAACGGAAATAGTATACAAATACATTCGCGAAACATTTGCAAACTGCACGTCGCCGACGGCAATTCCCGTGCGTCCTGCACTGCACAAATCCCGTTTAAGCGCGGCTGGCTTGGCGATCGCAGCGGCACACTCGTTGCTGTCTCGGGGCGTCCCTAAACGATGTAGACGCCATGGATCAGCTCTCCGCCTCGCACGAAAACGCCGATCTGGCCGCGCGCAACGCTGATCCCGTCCTTCTGGCCCAGAAGCGCCAAATCCAGGCGCTCAAGCGCATACTCATCGCCAAGGCGGAAGTCCGCCGTGTGAAATCGTTGATCGGACGCCGCCGCGTCGGCACGCGTTGAACCTCCGAATCGAGGCTTAAAAGTCGCCCTCTGTTACAATAGCGGACCTTCCGCGCGGTCTGCGCGTCGATCTTTTTCGGAGTTTTCATGGCTGCTTCCATCCTGAAGGCGCTCGGCCTTGCCGACGTCGAATCCGGCACGTATTTGGGCAACGGCGAGTGGGCGAAAACCGCCGACGCCGGCGTCATCGAGGTGATCAATCCGAGCACGCACGAGGTCCTCGGCCGCGTGAACGCCAGCTCGGAAGCCGACTACGAAACCATCGTCAAACGCGCCCAGGCCGCCTTCAAGACATGGCGCACTACTCCTGCACCCAGACGCGGCGAAGCGATTCGCCTGTGCGGAGAAGCGCTGAGAAAACATAAGGATGCGCTCGGTTCGTTAGTCGCGCTCGAGATGGGCAAGATCAAGCCCGAAGGCGATGGCGAAGTGCAGGAAATGATCGACATCGCCGATTTCGCCGTCGGCCAGAGCCGCATGCTGTACGGCCTGACGATGCATTCGGAGCGCCCGGGCCATCGCATGTACGAGCAGTGGCATCCGCTCGGCGTCATCGGAATCATTTCGGCGTTCAATTTCCCCGTTGCCGTGTGGGCGTGGAATTCGTTCATCGCCGCCGTGTGCGGCAACATCGCGATCTGGAAACCCTCGCCGAAGACGCCGCTGTCCGCGATCGCTTCGATGAAAATCTGTAACGCCGCGCTGAAGGATGGCGGATTCCCGGATCTGTTTTTCCTGTTCAACGATGCCGGCGCGGAACTCGCCAAGAAGTTCGTCGACGATCACCGCATTCCGCTGATCAGCTTCACCGGGTCGACAGCGGTCGGCCGCCATGTCGGCGAACGCGTCGCCAAGCGCATGGGCCGCAGCCTGCTCGAACTCGGCGGCAACAACGCGATCATCGTCGATCAATCGGCCGATCTGAAACTCGCGATTCCCGCCATCGTGTTCGGCGCCGTCGGCACCGCCGGCCAGCGCTGCACGACGACGCGCCGTCTGCTCGTGCATGATTCGATTTATGACGACGTCGTCGGCAAACTCGTCAACGCGTACAAACAGGTCGAAAAGAAAATCGGCGATCCGACGCAATCGACGACGCTGATGGGTCCGCTCAACAGCCCCGACGCCGTGCAGCACTTCACGCGTGCGATCGACAAAGCGAAAGCGGCCGGCGGCAAGGTGCTCACCGGCGGCGAAGCGCTGAACGATCGCAAAGGCAACTTCGTACTGCCGACGATCATCGCGAATCTCAAGAATTCCGATGAAGTCGTGCAGACCGAAACGTTCGCGCCGATTCTCTACGTGATGCCGTTCAAGAACCTCGACGAAGCCGTCGAAGCACACAACGGCGTGCCGCAGGGATTGTCATCGGCGATCTTCACGCAAAACGTGAAATCCGCCGAAGCGTTTCTGTCGAGTTCGGGATCCGATTGCGGCATCGCCAACGTCAACATCGGCACCAGCGGCGCTGAAATCGGCGGCGCATTCGGCGGCGAGAAGGAAACCGGCGGCGGCCGCGAATCCGGCAGCGACGCGTGGAAAGCCTACATGCGCCGCCAGACCAACACGATCAATTATTCCGATTCGCTGCCGCTGGCGCAGGGCATCAAGTTCGAATTCTGATCGTGGGCGCAGGTTCGTGAGAGGTGTCGGGCGCGATGAATCGCGCCCCTACGATTGCTACGCTGATCTGATCTAGGCGTGCGCGATAAACAAATTCGCGACATTTCTCGATGTAGGGGCGCGATTCATCGCGCCCGCTCGCGACAACGCGACGTTCAATGAACCTGCGAATCTGTCTTGAACCAACATGCACATGACCTTATCATGTGCATGTCATTACCATGTTCGAGGTTGCGATGAAAAGCCAACGGCTCACCCTGCTCATCTCGCCCGAAGACAAACGCCAGCTCAAAAGCATGGCCGAAGATCGCGGCATATCGACCAGCGAATTCGTACGCCAGGCCGTGCATGCATTCGGCACCACGCCCATCGAGGCGCCGCGCGAACTGGCCGAAGTCACCGCCGAAATGCGCGCCGCCCTGCCCTCCATGCGCAGGAGCATCCGCAACGCGAACGTCGCCGTGGAGCGCGCGCTCGCCAGCATCGCCGCGCGTCACGCCAAAGCCTGATGGGCGCGTTAGCCGATGCGGTCGCCGTCCTCAAGGACGTGCTGCGCATGCGCGACGATCTCGATCGGCTGTCGAAGAACGTCGACAAGCTTGCCGACGTCGCCAATGATCTCGATCGACGCATGATCCGCATCGAGACCATGGTCGAGATCGCCAGCAAGCGCGCTAACCAGCCTGCACGCTTGCCCAAGAAATAGCGCAAACACCATCAGCGTGTACAGCCTCGCCCGACCGTTTTTATTCTGTCTCGATGCCGAACGCGCGCACGACATCGGCCTGGCGGGCATCGAAGCGGCCTATCGAAGCGGACTCGGCTCACTGTTCGCATCGAAACCCGCATCGCTGCCGACACGCGTTTTCGGCATCGATTTCCCCAACCCGGTCGGACTCGCCGCGGGTCTCGACAAGAACGGCGCGCACATCGACGCACTCGCCGCGCTCGGTTTCGGCTTCATCGAAGTCGGCACCACGACGCCCCGCGCACAGGCCGGCAATCCGAAACCGCGCATGTGGCGTCTGCCGGCACACACCGCCGTTATCAACCGCCTCGGCTTCAACAACGAGCGGCGTCGATGCGCTGATGCGCAACATCGAACGCGCGCGCTTCGGCGGCGTGCTCGGCATCAACATCGGAAAAAACAAGGACACGCCGAACGAACGCGCCGTCGACGATTACCTCTTTTGCCTCGAACGTGTTTACGCGCGCGCGAGCTATGTGACCGTGAACATTTCGTCGCCCAACACGCAGGGACTGCGCGACCTGCAGGAAGAAGAAACGCTCAAGCGATTCGTCGGCACTTTGCGTGAAGCACAGGAACGTCTCGCCGCACAGCACGGCGCACGCAAGCCGATGCTGCTGAAAATCGCGCCCGATCTGAGCGATGCCGAACTCGATGGCATCGCGAGCGTGCTGCGCGATCAACGCGTCGATGGCGCGATCTGCACCAACACCACCATCGACAGAGCAGCCGTTGCGGGTGCGCCACACGCCGAAGAAACCGGAGGTTTATCCGGTAAACCGTTGTTTGAAAAAGCGACGTCCGTGTTGCGCGGCATGCGGCAGCGGCTCGGCGATGCGATACCGCTGATCGGCGTCGGCGGCATCACGGCCGGTGTCGACGCCGCGGCAAAAATCGCCGCCGGTGCCGCACTTGTCCAGTTTTATACTGGAATGGTTTACCGCGGACCCGCGCTGATCGGCGAATGTGTCGAGGCGATCCGCGGAGCACAGCGATGAGTTCGCGCGTCACCGGCATCGCCAACGAACCCGGCTACACCGTCATCGAAAACGCGCCGCTCGCCGGCCGCACCACATTTCGCGTTCCGGCGCGCGCGGACATGCTGATCGATGTCCACGATTCCGCGGCCTTGCCGACCATCGCCGCCTACGGTTCGCTGAAACAAACGCCGCCGCTCGTGCTCGGCGGCGGCAGCAACATCCTGTTCACGCGCGACTGGCCGGGCGTGATGTTGTCGATGTCGACCACCGGAATCAGGATTCTCGAAAACGATGCCGACGGCGCGCTGATCCGTTTCGATGCCGGCGAAAACTGGAACGACGTCGTGCACTGGTCGCTCGCGCAGGGATTCAGTGGGCTGGAAAACCTCGTGCTGATTCCGGGCACGATGGGCGCCGCACCGATCCAGAACATCGGCGCGTACGGCGTGGAAATCCGCGAGTTCGTGCACGCGGTCGAAGCGTTCGAATGGCGCGCCGGACAATTCGTACGATTGAGCGCTGCGGATTGCCAGTTCGATTATCGCGATTCGATCTTCAAGCGCGATGCGTCGCGCTACGTCGTCACCGCGGTCGAACTGCGGCTGCCGCGCCGGCGCGAGTTGCGACTCGACTACGCCGGCATCCGCGAAGAACTCGCCGCGCTGAACGCGGGCGAGCCGACGCCGGTCCTCGTCGCCGAAGCCGTCGCGCGTTTGCGTACGCGCAAGTTGCCGAATCCCGCATTGATCGGCAACGCCGGCAGTTTCTTCAAGAATCCCGTCGTCGATGCGCAGATCGCTGATGCCTTGAAACGCGACAATCCTTCGCTACCGGTCTGGCCGGCAGCCGATGGCTGCAAAAAACTTTCCGCGGCGTGGCTGATCGAAACGAGTGGTCTGAAGGGCATTCGCGAAGGTGATGCAGGCATATCCGCGCAGCATGCGCTGGTGCTGGTCAATCACGGCAACGCGAGCGGCGCGCAGATCTGGTCGATCGCGCAACGCGTGATCGAAACGGTGCATCAGCGTTTCGGCGTGAAACTGGAACCCGAACCGATCGTGATCTAAGCGGGCGCGACGCCGCCGCTCACTCGCACTGGTAATACAGCACGTGATCCGGATTGAGCGCGATGGTCTGGCCGAGGCTGATCGCGCCGCTCTTGCGCAGAAACACCTCGTCGCGATGCAGGCGCAGTTCGTCTTCCTCGCCGAGCTTCACGTAAGTGCCGTTCGTCGAACGATCCGAGATGACGAAATAGCCGCGCTTGTATTCGATCAGCGCATGATTGCGCGATACCCACTCGGCATCGACCATGAGGCTGCTGGCGACATCGCGGCCGAGCGTAAACGGCTGCGAAAGCCCATCGATTTCAAGCAATTGGCCACGATAGCGAAGAAGCAGTCGAGCTTTCTCCGTAAGCGGTCCGTCGAGCCGGATGGCGCGCTGGACCATCGTCACGTTGGAGGTGTCTTCCTGCCACTGCACATCGACGATGTCGATCGGCTGCAGCTTGCCGGCAACGCGCGCCTGGCCGACCGAACGCGTGCGCAGCATGCCGGCGTTGGTGAGCATCTTCAGCGTGCCGGCCGTCGCGATGATCTGCTCGCGCTTGGCGAGCGACGCCATGCGCGCCGCGGTATTCACCGCATCGCCGTAGACATCGCCGTCTTCGATCAGCGCATCGCCGTGATGCAGGCCGATGCGGATCGCGAGCTTGTCGCGCGCGAACTCGATGTCGTGCGCGATGCGCTTCTGCATGTCCACCGCGCCGAGCAGGCCCTGCATCGGTCCGGGGAACGTGCACATGATTTCATCGCCGATGGTCTTGATGACCCGCCCACCGTGGCGCTGCGTGACCTCGGCGAGCGCACCCAGAATGGATGCGACCAACCGGCGCGCTTCGATGTCTCCCCGCGTTTCGAACAGCTTGGTACTTCCGCTGACGTCGGCGAACAGGATGGTCAGGGACTGGCTATCGGTCATCAGGGCGAATGATAGGCGATCAGACGCCCCAAGCTCCAGCAATCGGCAGCGGGAATCGACCAAATTGCTCGGTTTTGACCTTCAGGCGGACTACGGTCCGTAGAAAACGTAGTCGGCCTGATACGGCACGAGGGCCTTCGAGCCTACGTCGCCCGCCGCCGAGCAGCCGGCCGACGGAGCGATACCGCCGGAGGTATGAATGCGCTGCACGTAGCTCGCCGAGGCGAATGGATACTTGCCCGCCTTGCCTTTCGCGGGTGTCGTGGCGGAGATTTTCAGCAACAGCCAAGGGACGGCGCCCTCCGCGACGAAAGGTTTATCCGACGAGTTCGCGATGGCCACTGCCTGCGCGCGGCTTGCATCCAAACCTTGCCACGATGGATGCGCGGCGCCGGCGGCATCCGGCGTCAGGAAATGCATCCCGATCGTCTCACCGCTTTTTTCGGCGTGCAGGACGGCATCGGGGCCGTACAGCGTCCACGCGAAGCCGCCCGTTTTGGCGGGCAGGCAGACATAGTTCTGGGTGCCATCGGCATGGGCGGTGAACAGATGTTTGTTGCCGTCAGGCACGCGCAGATTCGCCGGAACGTCGTCCGCTTTGCCGCCGCGTGCGCCGAAACGAAATCGTCAACGCGGCAGCCATCATCGACATCACAATCTTCATTCGCATGCTCCTTCCGCTCAGAATTTTGCGGCGGCCGCGACGATATCCGCCTCCGCCGGCAACACCAGAAACGCGGCGCCAGCCAGTGGCGTGTACGTATCGGCAGCCGACGACGCGGCGGACAGGTTTGCTACCCGATCCGGCCTCGACGATCGCCGTGATGACGCCCTCGCCGACGCCCGCCGACTTGCGGCCTTCGTCGACGATCGAGGATGCGCGCGCACTCGCCGCGCGTGACGCGCGATGGACTCTTCGTTGAGCGGCACCAGCCAGCGCAGATCGATCGACGCGCACTTTCCAGCCGCGCGCCTTTTCGATCTCGCGCGCCGCGCGCAGGCTCATCGGCACGCCGTTGCCGAAGGTGAAGATGACGAGATCGTCCTTGCGCATCCTCGCCGTAGACACGTTCCTCGCCGAGCGTCATCGCCTGATCCGGCGACGGATACGTGAACTGCCACTGGCCGTCGCCCGGCGCGTAGAGGTCCTTCGTCATGTACAGCGCGATCGGTTCGAGGAACGCGCATACGCGGCCGTCGACTTTCGCCAGCGCCATCAGCGTGCGCAGCATCGTCGCCGCGTCGTCGCCGCGCGAGGGACAGCCGATGACCAGACCCGGAATGTCGCGCAGCGCGGTGATCGAATTGTCGTTGTGGAAATGCCCGCCGAATCCGCGCTGATAGCCGAGACCCGCGATGCGCATCGACCATCGGATTGCGGTACTGGCCGTTCGAGAAAAACTGCAGCGACGCCGCCTCGCCGCGGATCTGGTCGCAGGCATTGTGGAAATACGCGAGATACTGGATTTCGGGCATCGGCAGCATGCCGATGATTGGCGAAACCCTGCGCGAGGCCGAGGATCATCGTCTCGTCGAGCAGCGTGTTGAACACGCGCGCGTTCTTGAACGACTTGTGCAGGCCCTTCGTCAGCGTATACACGCCGCCCTTCTGCGCGACGTCCTCGCCGAACAGCAGCGCTTCCGGATATTTGCAGAACAGATCGTGCAGCGCGTTGTTGATCAGGATCGCCAGATGGCGCGGCGGCTGTTTCTCCGGCAGCTTCGCTTCGCCGCCGAAAACTTCCGCGCGGCGTGCGTCGAAATCCGCGCGCTTGCGCTTCGGCCGCACCTTGTCGGCGTGATACGGCGCGAGCGGCGCCATCACGTCGTCGAGTTCGGTCAGCTTCGGACGGCGATCGGCTTCTTCGGCGGCGGCGAAACATTTCTTGCGGATCGCTTCGTAGCGTTCGAGCAATTGTTCCTTCGTATAGACACCGGCTTCGAGCGCGATCGCGGCCGAGCGCAGCAGCGGATCGGTCGCCTCGACGCTCATCAGTTCCTCGACCGAGCGCCATTCGATTTCGAAATCGGTGCCGGCGTGGCCCATGATGCGCGTCGTGCGCAGATGCAGGAACGTCGGACGGCGCGTCGTGCGGCAGTGATAGACGGCGCGCGCGACCTGCTCGTAGCCGCTCGGCGATATCGAGACCGTCCGCGTAAAAATAGTCGAGATCGCGGCGATTGCTGAAATTCGCGCTGATCCAGTCGGCCGGCGTTTTCACCGAAATGCCGATGCCGTTGTCTTCGCAGACGAACAGCACCGGCGCCGGCAACTTCTGATACGCCGTCCACGCCGCGGTGTTGAATGCGGTCTGCGCGGTCGCGTGATTCGACGATGCATCGCCGAACGAACAGATCGCGATGGAATCGTCCGGAATCGGCAGCGCGTGCTTGATGCGTTTGCCCTGCTCGATCGCGATGGCCGTGCCGAGCGCCTTCGGCAGATGCGATGCGATCGTCGACGTCTGCGGCAACACCCACAACGGCTTGCTGCCCCACACTTTGTGGCGT
The DNA here is from genome assembly GCA_963814225.1 of uncultured Gammaproteobacteria bacterium. Classification (GTDB taxonomy): domain Bacteria; phylum Pseudomonadota; class Gammaproteobacteria; order Xanthomonadales; family Rhodanobacteraceae; genus Rudaea. The sequence goes on from CAWFCC010000002.1 coordinate 167,352, forward strand.
CCGCCCGATGCCGGATCGTCCTTGCTCGCGGCGAAACACAGCGCCGAATCCATGATCGGATCCATGCCCGGCAGCTTGCGGAAACGCTCGGCCATGAAACGCGCCGCTGAACGGTAATGCAGAAACGCCGGATCGGTATGCCGCGTCAGCCGCGCGACCATCGCGTTGCCTTCGTGACCCGCTCGATCCGATCGTGTAGAAAACCTTGTTCTTCACGCGCAGCACGCGCGCCATCAGATCGAGATGACGGCTGATCAGCTGCGACTCGAACAGTTCGACGAAGTCGCGCCGCGTGCACAGGCTGTGCGGCAAGACCGGCGCATCAGTCGTTCGGCGCGCGCGCGATCTCGCCGTTCCAGTTCTGCACGAACTCGAGGAAGTTCTGATCGCAGACTTCGGCGCGGTTGACGTTCTTGTGACGAGCCGGGAATCGGATTGGCGATGATGTTCATTTGGATCTGCTGCGATGCAGCGCCATGTTTTCGTCGGCGTACGGCGGCATGTCGACAAAATCCGGCGTCGCGCGGACGCGCGCCAGCCAGTCGACGAGCGACGGAAAACGCGACAGATCGAAACCGCCGTCGCCGGCGCAGTGCGTGTACGCGTACAGCGCGATATCGGCGATGCCGTAACTCTTGCCGCTGAACCACGCGTTCTGCGCGAGATGTTTTTCCATCACCTCGAGCGCCTGATAACCGCGCTCGCGCAACTTCGGCAGATCGGCGCGACGCGGCGAATCGAGCGGCGTCCATCCGCAGATGAAACGCGCGACGGCCACGTACGGCTCGTGGCTGTACTGCTCGAAGAACATCCACGCCATCGTCTGCGCGCGTTCCCAGCTATCGCCCTGGAAATACGGCGTGCCTTCGGCGAGCCAGTACAGGATCGCGTTCGACTCGGTCATGATGCGGCCGTCGACGTCGATCATCGGCACTTTGCCGTTCGGATTCTTCGCGAGATATTCCGCCGTGCGCGTGGCGCCGTGTGCGCTGTCCGTTTCGATCCAGGTGAACGGGCGCTTGAGCTGCGTCAGCAGCACGCGCAACTTGTGACAGTTGCCGGACGGCGAATAGCCGTAGACGGTGATCACGTCGTCAATTCCTTGCGGCGCGCGAACCATTCCTCACGCGATTGTCCCCAGATGTCGAGCGTGACCATCTCGTACGGCGGCGGCAGTGTCGCCTGACGCAGGATGCGCGAACCGAGCCGCTTCGCGAGCACCTGCGACGGCACATTCTCGGGATTGATCGAATGGATCACGTCGGTCCAGCCGAGATTCGCGAATGCCCAGTCGACCGTCGCGATCGCACCTTCGCGCGCATAGCCTTTGCCCCACGAATCGCGATGGAATGCCCAGCCGACTTCCGTACCCGGCCAGCCTTCCGGCTGCCACGGACCGACCTGGCCGATCCATTTTCCGCTCGATTTTTCGACGACCGAGAACATCGCGAAACCCTGCATCGCCCACGCACCCGGCATCTGCAGGAACTTGCGCCACGACGCCGCGCGCTGCATCGCGCCGCCGATGTGGCGCGCGGTTTCTTCGTCGGCATGCATCTCGGCGTAGCGGTCGAAATCCTCGATGCGCGGCAGGCGCAGAATCAAACGCGCGGTTTCAACTCGGAGGTTTTCCATCTTTCACTCTTTCACATATGTCGCGGGAGTCGTGGTCGGCGAATGCCCAGGGCAAGTAGCACTGCCACTGATCAGACCCGAATCAATCAAGTCGAAACGAATCTTTCGTTCCAACAACGAACGGATCTCGGCATGCAACGGTTCCAGACGCTCTGCATCAAGGTCCTTCAGGTCTTCGACGCGAACCATCGCACGGTCGAATTTCTCCGCCGCAAAACAGATGGAAACAGCCCGGTGTGGCGGAATGTCGCCGATCACATCGGCAATCACCGACACGAACATTTCAGGGGCATTGTTGAATTGCGAAACGATTCCAATGCCGTGGTAAGCAGGGTGATCGTACCCGCGCGGATAGATCAGGCGTTCCCGCAGGATAACCAGCGCGCGGAGGTGGTCCTGTTCCATGATGCGAGCGTAACGGTCTCGCCCCTTGTCGGTGAGCCCATTCTGGTTATCGTGTGCCCAATCCTCTTCCCCCTGAATGTCCTTTGCGCCCACCTCACTCAAGGGAATTTGAGTCACTTCATAGCCAGATGATTTCAACTGAGCCACTGTGAAATTCAGGGCCTCCGCATCAAGCCGCCATTCGTTGCTCAGCTTTCCACTGAACTCGCCAAAGATAGTCACGCCGAGGTGCACGTTGGTCAATTCTGGACTGACGGCCAGCACGACTCCGACGCGCTCGCCGTGGACGGGATTCAACTTCGTGTACGCCGGTTCGGAACATCCACCGACTAGAAACGCGCAAAGGCCAATGATCCCGAGTCTGTGCATTTTATTAATCCATCAGAATGCGTTGATGCCGGTGACTTCGCGGCCGACCACGAGCTGATGCACGGTCTCGGTGCCTTCGTACGTGATCACGGATTCGAGATTCAGCGCATGACGGATCGGGCAATGTTCGGTGGTGATGCCGGCGCCGCCGAGGATGTCGCGGCATTCGCGCGCGATATCGATGGCCATGCGGCAGTTGTTCCATTTCGCGAGCGAAACCTGCGTCGGCTGCATCTTGCCGGCGTCTTTCAAGCGGCCGAGTTGCAACGACAGCAATTGCGCCAGCGTGATGCGGCGCGCCATGTTCGGCGAGCTTGATCTGCACGGCCTGCGTCGCGGCGATCGGACGCTGGAACAGCATGCGCTGCTTGGCGTATTCGGTGGTTTCGGTGAAACAGGCGATGGCCGCGCCGATCGGTCCCCACGTGATGCCGTAGCGCGCCTGCGTCAGACAGCCGAGCGGACCTTTCAGGCCTTTCACGTTCGGCAGACGGCTCGAATCCGGCACGCGCACGTTGTCGAAGAACAGCGACGACGTGACCGACGCACGCAAACTCATTTTCTTGTGGATTTCCTGCGCGGCGAAGCCGGGCATGTCTTTTTCCACAATGAAACCTTGTATACCGTCGTCGGTCTGCGCCCAGACGATCGCGATGTGGGCGAGATTGCCGTTGGTGATCCACATCTTGGCGCCGTTGATGATCCAGTCGCCGCCGTCTTTCTTCGCGTTCGTCTTCATGTTGGCCGGATCCGATCCGCCATGCGGTTCGGTGAGGCCGAAGCAGCCGATCACTTTTCCCGCCGCCATGTCGGGCAGCCAGCGCTTGCGCTGCTCTTCGCTGCCGTAGGCGTAGATCGGATACATGCACAACGACGACTGCACCGATGCGAAACTGCGGATGCCCGAATCGCCGCGCTCGAGTTCCTGACAGATCAGGCCGTAGCTGACCGCGTTCATGCCGGCGCAACCGTATTCGGTCGGCAGCGACGAGCCGAGCAGGCCGAGTTCGGCCATTTCGGGGATCAGTTCTTTCGGGAACACGCCCTTGTCGAAGCAGTCGCCGATGATCGGCATCACGCGCTCATCGGTGAAGCGCGCGACGGTGTCCTGCACCATGCGCTCTTCTTCGCTGAGCATCGAACGGACGTCGTAAAGATCCACGGGATTGAGCGGCGCGGCGGGCATCGAAACTCCGGTTTTGCGGTGCGGACGGACAGTCGCGTATTCTAGCGGTCCGCCCGCCGGAAGTCCCGCAGAATCAAGGCTCATGCGCGTTCCTGTTCTCACCTATCACGCCGTCAACATTGCCGGAAACGATTACAACGGCAACGATCACGTCGCCTTCGCATCCGATCTGGAATTGATCCACGGTCTGGGCAAGCGCATCGTGCCCGTGCACTGGGTGATCGACGCGCTGCACGGCGATACCTCGCGCGATCTGACTAACTGCGTCGCGCTGACCTGCGACGACGGCTCCGACTTCGACTATTTCGACCGCGATCATCCCGAGCACGGCCCGCAGCGCAGCCTGCACAATTGCATGACGCGATTTCTGCTACGCGCACGGATTCGACGCGCAACCGAACATGCATCTGACCTGTTTCGTGATCGCCTCACCCGAAGCGCGCCGCGAGATCGATCGCAAATGCCTGGTCGATCGCGACTGGATCAACGATCGCTGGTGGGTTCCCGCATTGCAGTCCGGACGCATCGCGATCGAGAACCATAGCTGGGATCACAACCACGCCGCCATCGACGCGCCCGGTATCGACGGGATGGAGCGCGGCAGTTTCGGCGTGGTCGATACGCACACGCGCGCCGATGCGGAAATCGCCGCGGCCACGCGCGCCATCGACGCATCGATTTCTCCGCATCGAACGACGCTGTTCTGTTATCCCTTCGGACACAGCAACGACTATCTGCGCAACGAATATTTCCCGCGTCACGGCGACGAGCACGGCATGCGCGCGGCGTTCGGCGACGGCGCGGTGCCGGTCACACACGACAGCGACAAGTGGAACGTGCCGCGCTACATCTGCGGCTGGCATTGGAAATCGAGCGACGAACTGCGCGCGATCCTCACCGCGCATTGACGATCAGAACGGACCGATCGCCTCGGCCGCGTCCATCAATTCGTCGCGACGTTTTTCGCTGAGCACGCGCGGCCAATACGCGACGAGGTATGGTGCGCGTTCAAGCTGGAAACCGCAGCGCATCAGGATGCCGAACGAGCGCGGATCGCCGCAGTGGCCGAACACGACATCGCACATCGGACCGTAACGCTTCAGGCTGAATCGTGTCGCAAGATAATTGACGCCGCCCGCGGCATCGATCACCGCGCGTTCGGCTTCGCTCATGCGGCGTAGCACATTGCCATCGGTACACGCGCCGCCGATCAGCATCATCGAATCGCGCAACCAGAAATGCACGTAGCTGACCGGTTCGAATGCGCCATCCGGCCGCTTCCAGAACGAGACAACGTGATACGGGAAATCCGGCGCGCTCGCGCGATATTTGCGCTGGAAAATAGCTTCGGCGAACGCCGGGCCTTCGCTGACTTCGCTGATGACGAGAAAATCTTCGACGCGCATCGTCATCGACTATTCCTCGCGCTCGATATTGCGCACGCCGTGCGGCACGTGGCCGGCGGCGACGTGGCGCCCTGCCGATTCGACATTCGCGCGCGAATCGTCGAAGAAAATATCCGCGCCAAACGCGCGCAGGAATGGTCCTTTGTCGCGTCCGCCGAGGAACATCGCTTCGTCGAGGCGCACGCCCCAGCTGCGTAGCGTCAGGATCACGCGCTTGTGTGCGGGCGCCGAACGCGCCGTGACGAGCGCGGTGCGGATCGGCGAATCATCGCCCGGCGGAAACGCCGCCTGCAGACGATGCAGCGCGGCGAGGAATCCGCGGAACGGTCCGCCCGACAACGGCTGGTCGACGAATTCGACTTCGTTGCGATGGAACGCTTCGATGCCCTGCTCGTGCGAGACGCGTTCGGATTCGTCGCCGAAAATCACCGCGTCGCCATCGAACGCGATGCGCAACTGATCGCGCGCCGACTGCGCGCGCTTTCGACGGGAAGAATCGTCGCCGCGGCAATGCCGGCTTTCAGCGCGCTCGCGACACTTTCCGGATTCGCGGATAGGAACAGATCGGCGCCGAACGAATGTACATACGGCGATGTCGGCTCGCCGCCGGTGAATGCGGCGCGCGCGATGTCGAGTTTGTAGTGCTCGATCGAATTGAAAATGCGCAATCCAGTGTCGGCCGAGTTGCGCGACAGCAGGATCACTTCGACACGCGGCGCAGCGCCGGCGCCGGCTCGTTGAGCCGCAGCAGTTTCTGCACAAGCGGAAACGCGATACCGGGTTCGAGAAGATCGTTCTCGTGCGCCATCTGAAAACCGCGATACGCTTCCAGCCCGCTGCTTTCGAACAGCAGGTGGCTTTCGGCGAGATCGAACAGCGCGCGCGAGGAGATGGCGACGGTGAGCCGATCCGCGTCGGCCGCCGCGTCAGCCGCCGAAGCCATCGGCGAAAATCTGGTCGGAGTAGAAAAAAGTATACGCCGCAAACACATCGATGCGGCCGTAGCCGAGGATGTAATTGGGGAAGGTGGTTTTCGGAATGCCGCCGCAGCTGGTGTTGTACGGATCGGTCACGCCCTGGCGGACGGCCGTCGTCTGCAATAGCGCCGCGACGTCCGCCGGATGGCCTTTCAACGATGGAAATGCCGACATCAGGAGCGCCGCCGCGCCGGCAACATGCGGTGTCGCCATGCTCGTGCCGCTGAATGTGCAGCTGTAGGAATTGGTCGGAATGCTCGAACAGACGTTCACGCCAGGCGCGACGACGTCGGGGCGAATCTTCGTCGACGCCGACGACGGGGCCGAGTGACGAAAAGCTCGCGAGCTGGTCGGACATGTTCGTCGCGCCGACGACGAACGCCGAATCGTACAGCGCGGGTGGATCGGTGATGGTCGAGCACGACGGCCCGGAATTCTGCGCGGCCGCCGCGTAGAAAACGCCTGCATCGACCAGCGCATCGACGGCGAGTTGCAACGTGTCGGCTTCGCAACCTTCGCTGACCGGACAGCTCCATGAGTTGCTGACCACGTCGGCGCCGAGATCGGGATTGGCGTTCTGACCGTTGCGAATCGGTCGGCGCGAGCATGAACTGCATGCATTCGATATAGCGCGCGGGCGTGCCGTCGCCTTCATCCATGTTGCGGCAGCCGATCCACTTCGCGCCGGGCGCGACACCGTATTGATGGCGCGGCGATGCCGAAGAACCATCGTCGCCCGCGAAGGTGCCGGCGGTGTGCGTGCCGTGCTCGTCGTCGTCGCATGGCGCGGGTGAATTCGATCCGCACGGATTGCCGGCGCGTGCGTCGTGTATCGCATCGTGCCAGTTATAGTTGTGGTCGGCTGTCGTGCCGTTCCAGCCGCGGTACTGCGGCTTGAGGATCGGATGATCCCACTGATAGCCCGTGTCTTCTCCGCCGATGACGACGCCTTGGCCGGTGAAACCCGCGGCCCACACCGACGGTGCGTTGATCTTCGTGACGCCCCAGCCGATGGTCGGCGCTTCCGTCTGCAGCGGGGACGCGAATGGAAAACTTCGCGTTACCGTCGGATTCTGTTCGATATGCATCGCTTCGCTGCGCGACGCGAGCGCCTGCAGGTGCGAGGGCGTGAGTCGCGCATGGATTGCATCGACGATCCAGAAATCATCGTGCGCGACGCCTTGCGAATCGAGCCATTCGCGCATGTTGCGCTGATGGGATTCCGCTCGTGCGCGCAGAGCATCAACGACGGCTCGGCGACGCGCGCGGTAATCCAGACTGGGATCGATCGCTGGCAGCGCGCCATCGTCGAAGACGATCAACGCATCGGCGCTGCCGTTCTGCGAAGCTTGTGCCGCAACGCGCGGCGCGATGTCGACGGCCTGAGCGCCGCTCGCAAACAACATAGCGGCAAGAAGCGCCGCACGGGCTATCGGTTTAATACGCGAATTGTTCATTGAGGATGCGATCCTCAAGATTGTGTTCGGGATCGAACAGCAGTGTAACCGTCTTGTCGCGCGATTCGCGAATGACGACCTCGACGACATCGCGGATTTCATTGGAATCCGCCGTCGCGCTGACCGGACGTTTGTACGGATCGAGGATTTCGAATTTCACTTCGGTGCCCGCGCGCAGGATCGCGCCGCGCCAGCGACGCGGGCGGAACGGGCTGATCGGCGTCATCGCGAGCACGTCGGCGCCGAGCGGCAGGATCGGGCCGTGCGCGGAAAGGTTGTACGCCGTCGATCCGGCCGAGGTGCAGACGAGTACGCCGTCGCACATCAGTTCCTCGATCTTCACCGCGCCATTCAGCGACACGCGGATGTGCGCGGCCTGTTTGGTCTGGCGCAGCAGCGAAACTTCGTTGAACGCGAGCGCCGTGGTCGTCGTGCCGGATTCGCTCGACGTATCCATCACCAGCGGTTTGAGCAGCGTCGGCAGCGCGCGCGAAAGCCGCGCGCCAAAATCGTCGGCGCTGTACTGGTTCATCAGGAAGCCGACGGTGCCGAGCTTCATGCCGTACACCGGCGGTTCAAGCGCCATGTGGCGATGCAGCGTGCGCAACATGAAGCCGTCGCCGCCGAGCGCGACGATCACCTGCGCCTGATCGATCGGCACTTCGGCGTAGCGCGCGCGCAGATCGGCGAGCGCTTTTTGCGCTTCGTCGGTTTTGCTGGCGACAAAAGCGACCGGAATCGATAGCGGAATCGGCGACGTCACGCCGCGGCGCCCGCTTGCATCAGTTGCGCGAGACGGCGCACCGCGACCGAGACGATCGGATAATCCGTGATCACCTGCGAGCGCATGTCGGCGAACATGCCGAGCGTGAACTTGAGCGCGGGATCGTCGCGATTGAGCCACTGCGTTCACGAGATCGGCGCCGCTTTCGTTGCCGCCGCGTTCGAGAACCTGCGCGGTGAGCGCGCGATGCTGGCTGTAGAGCTCGTCGCGCAGACTTCCGCGCGCGTGCGCGTGCCAGCGCGATTCGACCGGCAGTTCCTCGATCTTGCCCATCAGCCACGACAGGTGCAGCGCTTCGCCGAGCGCGAAGTACACTTCGCGCGGCGCGATCGATCTTCAAGTCGTGTTCGGCGGCGACGGCGACGATGTCGAGTCCCGATCCCGGCGTCGGCAAGCGCGGCGAGTTCGGCGGCGAGCTTGGCCGGGAAGCCCGGCATCGATCCAGCGTCTGCGTGTCGGCGTCGTAGCGGGCGCGTTCGCGCGGCGTGATCGCATCGGCCAGGCACGCTGCGCAGCGTGCGCATGCCGGCGTGGTACTTCTGCACGGCCGCGGCGATGTCGAGCGTCGATCGCGTGTGGTTGAGCAGCCAGCGCGTCTGGTTGCGCAGCAGCTGCCAGATCACGAGCAGCGCATCGATCTGCGCGTTGCCGTTGACCTTGCCGTCGAGCGCCTCGATCTGCGCCCACATTTCGCGCGCATCGAGCACTTCGCGCGCGATGTTGAACGCGCGCGCGACCTGCGGCCGGCGTCTTGCCGGTGTCCTCGCCCATGCGCAGCACGAACGTCGCGCCCATGCGGTTGACCATCGAGTTGGTCACCGCGGTGGCGATGATCTCGCGCTTCAGGCGATGCCGCTCCATGTGCTCGGCGTATTTCTCCTGCAGCGGCTCGGGGAAATAGCGGCGCAGTTCCTTCGACAGATAACGGATCTTCCGGCACGTCGGAATCGAGCAGCTGCTGGAAAAGTACAATCTTGGAATAGGACAAAAGTATAGAAAGTTCCGGACGCGTCAGGCCGACGCCGCGCGCCTTGCGTTCGGCGAATTCGGCATCCGACGGCAGGAATTCGAGTCTGCCGATCGAGCAGGCCTTCGCGCTTCGAGCGTGCTGATGAAATGCTGCTTGGCGCCGAGACGCGACACCGACATGCGCTCCATCAGACTGATCGCCTGGTTCTGGCGGTAATTGTCGAGCAGCACGAGGCGCTCGACTTCATCGGTCATCGCCGCGAGCTGCTTGTTGCGCGCGTCGTAGCGTCAGCTCGCCGCGCTGCACGGCGTCGTTGAGCAGGATCTTGATGTTGACTTCATGATCGGACGTATCGACGCCGGCCGAGTTGTCGATGAAATCGGTGTTGAGCAGCACGCCGTTGCAGCGCCGCTTCGATGCGTCCGCGCTGCGTGCAGCCGAGATTGCCGCCCTCGCCCACCATCTTGCAGCGCAGTTCGCTGGCCGTTGATGCGGATCGCGTTGTTGGCGCGATCGCCGGCATCGGCGTTCGTTTCGGTTTCGGCTTTCACGTACGTGCCGATGCCGCCGTTCCAGAGCAGATCGACCGGCGCTTTCAGAATCGCGCGCATCAGATCGTTCGGCGCGAGCGCGGTCGCATCGCCTGTCGATGCCGAGCGCGGCTTGCGATTTCCGGCGAAACCGGAATCGACTTCGCGCTGCGCGGATAAATGCCGCCGCCTTTGCTGATCAGGTTGGCGTCGTAGTCCGCCCACGACGAACGCGGCAGCTTGAACATGCGCTCGCGTTCGACGAAGGATTTCGCCGCATCCGGATTCGGATCGAGGAAAATGTGGCGATGATCGAACGCGGCGAGCAGGCGGGTGTGGCGCGACAGCAGCATGCCGTTGCCGAACACGTCGCCGGACATGTCGCCGATGCCGACGCAGGTGAAATCCTCGGTCTGGCAATCGCGGCCGAGCGCGCGGAAATGGCGCTTGACCGATTCCCACGCGCCCTTCGCCGTGATGCCCATGCGCCTTGTGGTCGTAGCCGACCGAACCGCCCGACGCGAACGCATCGCCGAGCCAGTAGCCGTGTTCGGCGCTGATCGCGTTGGCGATGTCGGAGAACGTCGCCGTGCCCTTGTCGGCGGCGACGACGAGATACGGATCGTCGCGCATCGTGGCGCACGCAATTCTGCGGATGCACGACCTTGCCATCGACGAGGTTGTCGGTGATGTCGAGCAGGCCGTTGATGAACAGGCGATAGCAGGCGATGCCTTCGGCGAGCACCGCGTCGCGATCGCCGCCCACCGGCGAGACGCTTGACGAAGAAACCGCCCTTCGATCCGACCGGCACGATGACGGTGTTCTTCACCATCTGCGCCTTGACCAGGCCCAGCACTTCGGTGCGGAAATCCTCGCGGCGATCCGACCAGCGCAAGCCACCGCGCGCGACCGGTCCGAAGCGCAGATGCACGCCTTCGACGCGCGGCGCAAACACGAAGATTTCGCGATACGGACGCGGCTTCGGCAGATCGGGCACCCGCGCCGGATCGAACTTGAAGCTGATGTATTCGCGATGTTTGCCGCCCGGCGTCTGGAAGAAGCTCGTGCGCAGCGTGGCCTGGATCACGCCGAGCCAGCCGCGCAGGATGCGGTCTTCGTCGAGGCTGGCGACGCGATCGAGCAGGACTTTCAGCACGTCGACGATCGCCTTGGCCTGCGCGTCGCGCGATTCGCTGCGCGCGTTGACGAGCGTTGTCGACGAGCTGCGGATTCGCTTTCGCGACGTCGTCGGGCATCAGCGTTTCGATCTGCTTGCGCAGGCGCTTCTTCGCGCCCTCTTCGACCGTGCGGCCGCCGTCTTCGCGGTGCGGATCGAGCCGCGCTTCGAACAGCTCGACCAGCAGACCCGCGATCAGCGGATAACGGTTGAGCGTTTCTTCCATGTACGTCTGCGAAAACGGCACGCCCGTCTGCAGCAGGTATTTGCACAGGCCGCGCAGCACGGCGACCTGGCGCGCCTCGAGCTGCGCCGACAGCATCAGCTGATTGAAACTGTCGCTCTCGACTTCGCCGCGCCATACCGCTTCGAAACCGGACTCGAAACGATCGCGGACCGACGACAGATCGAAATTCATCGCCGAACGACGCTTTCACTTCGAAATCGTGGATCGTCAGCGGACGTCCATTCTGCTGCAATGTATACACATGCTCGGCCTGCATCTTCAGGCCCATGTTTTCGAGCATCGGCAGCGCTTCGGACAGCGGGATCGGATCGCCGAAATGGATCACCTTGAAACGCAGGCCGTGCGTTTCGGGATCTTCGTAGAGCGACAGACGCAGATCGTCGGAATCCCGCAGCGTCGACAGCGCGCGCACGTCGGCGGCAGCCGATTGCGGCGGAACTTCTTCGATGTAGCCGGCCGGCAGAGAACGCGCGAAACGATTGATCAGCGCTGCGCTTTCGTGCTCGCCGACCTCAGCGACCAGCGATTCGCGCAGGCTGTCGTGCCAGTTGCGCACGAGTCCGGCGATCTTGTTTTCGAGTTCGTTGTGATCGTATTGCGGCTTTTCGCCGGCGCGCGGACGCACCACCAGATGCAAACGCGCCAGCGGCGATTCGCCGACGAGAATCTGCGAATCCACGCGATCGCCGTGAAATGCCTGCTTGAGCAACGCTTCGATTTTTTCGCGCACGTCGGTGCGTGAAACGGTCGCGCGGGATGTAGACGAGGCACGAGAAGAAACGGCCGTACTTGTCGCGGCGCACGAACAGGCGCGCGCGCGTGCGTCCGGCGAGCTGCATCACGCCCATCGAGGTCGCGAACAGTTCGTCTTCGCCGGCCTGGAACAGTTCTTCGCGCGGCAACGTCGCCACGATATGGCGCAGCGCCTTGCCCGAATGCGAATCGCGGCGCAGGCCCGAACGGCTCATCACCGATTCGAATTTCTGGCGCACCAGCGGAATCTCCCACGGCCGGCGCGTGTACGCGCCCGACGCGAACAATCCGAGGAAACGCTGCTCGACGATCGGCACGCCGTTGTCGTCGAACTTGAGCACGCCGATGTAATCCATGTAACCGGGGCGATGCACGCTCGAACGCGCATTGGTCTTGGTCAGGATGATCGCGTCGAGCGCACCGGATTGCGGCAACTCTTTCGCCGCCAGCGACTTCAGCGAACGCGGCGCCGAACGCTCGCCGCTGCGCAGAATGCCGAGTCCGGATTTCTCGTCGGCGACCAGAACCTCGTCGCCGTTTTGCGTGCCGACGCGATATTCGCGATAGCCGAGAAACGTGAAATTGTCGTCCGCGACCCAGCGCAGGAAGTTCTGCGCTTCGGCCACGCCGTCGGCGCTGATCGGAAGTTTCTGATCGGTGAGATCGTCGGCGATCGCAAGCATCTTGTCGCGCATCGATTTCCAGTCGTGCACCGACTGATGCACGTCTTCGAGCGCGGCGAGGATCGATTGCTCGATCTTCATACGCTCGGCGGGCTCGCCGATGCGATCGACCTCGAAATGCATCAGCGATTCGGTTTTGCCCTTGCCGCCTTCGGCACTCAGCGAAAGGATGTGTCCACCCGGATCGCGCTCGACGCTGTAAACCGGATGCACCACCGAATGAAGCTGCAACCCCGCGTTCGACAGCGCGATGCTGACCGAATCAACCAGAAACGGCATGTCGTCGGTGACGATGTCGATGACCGTGGCGTTGGAGTCGTAGCCGTCATGCGCCTGCGTCGGATTGAACACCCGCACGCGCGGCGTGCCGGATTTGCGCACGCGGATGAAATCGAACAGCCCCGCCACAACCGACGTCCACGATTCGGGCGAGCGTGTCGCGATGTCTTCCTCGCTGACGCGCTTGAAGAAATGACTGGCGAAAACCTGCGCCTGCGCACCTTGCGCGGCGCCGAGACGCTGTTTGAGCTGCTGCAAAATCGGATCGACCGCGCTGACGGCGGAGACAGGCTGGGCATTCATGAAAAGGGTCCGAAAAACTTCGTTTTCGAGGGGCGCTAAGGATAGCGCCGCGACACACTAATAACCACCCGCGACGAGGTAGTGACAGCGCAGACACCTTGCCCGCGACGCTGGAACCGACTAAGCCAATGGCTTATACTCGGCTTGGTGCATACCGTCGCCGAAATGCCAGAATTCACCCGCAGCGCTGCCGGTATTTTGAACGCAGCGGAAATCAAGGCGCTGATCGACCATCTCGCGCACAAACCTCGCGCCGGTGTCCTGATTCCAGGTACCGGCGGAATCCGCAAGCTGCGCTGGGCACGTTCCGGTATGGGCAAGAGCGGCGGCGCTCGCGTGATCTACTACTATCACGACGAACGAATGCCCTTGTATCTGCTAACCGTATTCGGAAAGAACGACAAAGCGAACGTGACTAGAGCCGAAGCAAATGAGCTTCACGCACTCGTGAAACTTTTGGTCAAATCCGCAGGAGTCCGATCATGAGCAACGCATTCCAGAGCATGAAGGCCGGCCTGACGCAGGCCATCGCGCACGTCGAAGGCAAGGCGACGCAGGCGCGCGTCCACTATCCGAAAGCGATGGACGTGAAAGCGATCCGGAAAAAAACCGGAATGACACAATCACAGTTTGCGTCGTCGTTCGGCATCAGCGTCGGCACGTTACGGCACTGGGAACGCGGCGACCGCGAGCCGCACGGACCCGCGCGCGTCTTGCTGCATGTAGTTTCCAAGCAGCCGAAACTGGTGCTTTCCACGATCGCCCGACAGTAAGACGAATCAGCGCAACCCGGTCTCGTTGCGCGCAATCACCAGCCGCTGGATCTCGCTGGTGCCTTCGTAGATCTCCGTGATCTTCGCATCGCGGAAATAGCGTTCCAGCGGCATTTCCTTCGAATATCCCATGCCGCCGTGGATTTGCACCGCCTGGTGCGTGATCCACATCGCCGCTTCCGATGCGGTGAGTTTGGCTACCGCCGCTTCGGTCGAGAAACGTCCGCCCTGCTGCTTGGCCCATGCGGCGCGCAGGGTGAGCAGTTGCGAAGCGTCGAGACGGCATTTCATGTCGGCGATTTTCTGCTGGATCATCTGGAATGAGCCGATCGATTGTCCGAACGCTTTGCGATCGCGCGCGTAGACGAGCGTCGCTTCGTACGCGGCCTTCGACAATCCAACCGCCTGCGAGGCGATGCCGATGCGGCCCGCGTCGAGCACGCCCATCGCGATCTTGAAGCCGTGGCCGACTTCGCCGATCACGTCGTCGGCCGGTGCGTGGTAATCGGTGAATTCGATTTCGCACGTCGCCGATGCGCGGATGCCGAGTTTCGGTTCGGTCTTGCCGCGATGGAAACCTTCGCGATCGGTGTCGATCATGAACGCGGTGACGCCGCGCGCATGCTTGTCCGGATCGCTCATCGCGAACAGCAAGATGTACTTGGCGACCGGGCCCGACGTGATCCAGCTTTTCTTGCCGTTGATGATGAAGCTGCCGTCGGCCTGTCTTGACGGCGCGGCAGCGCATGGCCGTCGCGTCGGAGCCGGATTGCGGTTCGGTCAGCGCGAACGCGCCGATGGCTTCGCCGCTGGCGATGGGTTTGACGTATTTGTGCTTCTGCTCTTCGGTGCCGAACTTGAGGATGCCGTTGCAGTACAGCGTGTTGTTCACCGACATGATGGTCGAGTGCGCGCAGTCGGCTTCGGCGATTTCCATCATCGCGAGCGCATAGGAAATCGAATCCATGCCGGCGCCGCCGTATTCGGCCGGCACTTCGATGCCCATCAGGCCGAGCTGGCCCATTTCCTTGATGTTCTCGAGCGGGAATTCGCCGGATTTGTCGAAATCCGCGGCGACGGGCGCGATGCGCTTTTGCGCGAAGTCGCGCGCGATGGCCTGAATCTGCAGTTGTTCTTCGGTGAAGCCGAAATCCATGGACGCTCCCCAGATGGCGAGAGTCACCGCGACGATGCGATGAGCGAAGCGCCTATTCTACCGCGACACGGTTCCCGGCGGCGGCAGCGCCGCGAAATTGCAGGCGTTGTGCTGCAGTTTCTGATTGAGCATCCACGGCAGCAGTTGCGGCTCGGCGTACGCCTGATGCCAGATCACATGCTCCTGGTTCGCATATTCGGAGTATCTCGGATGTCCGCCCAGCGCGCGCAGTTCGCGCACCACGGCGCGCGAACCGACCATTGCGCCGCCGTAGCCTTTCTCGATATCGGTGTCGTTGTCCTTCTCGCCGTGGAAGATCCATTGCGGGATCGCCGTGATCGTATCCAGACCCGCCACTTCCGTCATCGCCGACATCGGTACGGCGGCAGCAAAACATTCGGGCCAGGTCTTCAGCGCATCCCACACGCCGGTGCCGCCGTCGGAGATGCCGGTGAGATAAATCCGCTTCGGATCGATCTGCGGAAACTGCTTGAGTGCATCGGCGACGGCCGCGGCGACACGCTGCGGCGGCCAGTACGCATGCGTCGTCTCCGGCGCGATGTATACAAGTGGAATATGGTTGCGAATGGCGGTGTCGACGAGTTCCAGCGATCCGTTGCCGTAGCCGCCGAGTTGCGATTCGTTGTCGGTTCCGTCCTGCCAGTCGCCGTGCAGGAAAACGATCAGCGGCAGTTTTTCGTCACCGATGCGGCCGGGCGTGACGATGGCGCGATACGGCACGTGCAGCTCGTCCGCCGTCCAGAATTTGCCGAGCGCGCCGAGTTCCACCGCCCCCGCCGGCGACGCCAATGCCGCCAACACCAGAAATAACCACCGCTTCAATCCACTGTCTCCGCTTGCCACGTGCGCCTCTGTGCCAACGATCGAATCCAGGCCGTGAGCAGACGCTGAATCTTCGATCGACATTCGTCCAGCCCCGCTTTCAGGGACCGGGATTTTATTGACCCGTTTAGCCGTCCATCGTACCATTCATCTCTTAATCAAGATGGAAGGATAGACGTTGGACCTCGCGGCGACCTCCGCCCTGCTTCGCCTGCTCTCTGATCCGACGCGCGTGCGCCTGCTCGCGCTGCTCGAGCGCGAGGAACTGACGGTCGCCGAGCTGTCCACGGTACTGCATCTGGCGCAGCCGCGCGTCTCCACGCATCTGGCGAAACTGAAGGACGCCGACCTCGTGCGCGACCGCCGCGCCGGCGTTTCCGCGTACTACCGCAGCAACAGCGATCTCGACGGCAAAACCGCAGCACTGCTCGGCGCACTGCGCGCCAACGTCGATGACGCGCTGATCGCCGACGATCTGCGCCGCCTGCCGACCATCCTCGCCAAACGCGCGCACGCCGAAGGCTGGGCCGACACCGTCGCCGGCGACATGGAGCGCCACTACTCGCCCGGCCGCACCTGGGAAGCGCTCGCGCGTGCGCTGGCGAGTCTGCTCGATTGCGGCGATGTGCTCGACGTCGCATCGGGCGACGGCGCGCTGGCCGAGTTGCTGGCGCCGCATGCGCGAATCGATTCTGTGTCTCGACGCGAGCGAGCGCGTGGTCGCCGCCGCGAAGACGCGACTGAAAACATGCAAGAACGTCGAAGTGCGTTGCGGCAACATGCACGCGCTCGATATCGGCAATCGCGTTTCGATCTGGTGTTGTTGATGCACGCCCTCACCTACAGCGATCAGCCGGCCAAGGTTATTGCCGAAGCGGCACGCGCGCTCAAACCGGGCGGACGTCTGCTCGCGACGACGCTCGCGCAGCACGCGCATCGCAGCGCGGTGGCGCCGTTCGATCATCGCAATCTCGGTTTCACGGTCGACGAATTGCGCGAGTTTGCGCAGAAGGCCGGCTTG
Organism: uncultured Gammaproteobacteria bacterium; assembly: GCA_963814225.1. GTDB lineage: Bacteria > Pseudomonadota > Gammaproteobacteria > Xanthomonadales > Rhodanobacteraceae > Rudaea. The sequence continues at coordinate 184,307 of CAWFCC010000002.1, forward strand.
AAAGTCGTTGCGCTGCGAATCGATCACGCGCGAGCGGCGTAAGCCGCATTTCGAAGTCCTGAGTTTGCTGGCAAAGAAAACGACGAGATGAAAACTACATTGCTCGTCATTCCCGCGAAAGCGGGAATCCAGTGCCTTTGCGGCACGAGAAAAAACAAAGTCACTGGATTCCCGCTTTCGCGGGAATGACAAAGATAAAGATTTGGAGAGTCCCATGAACGTATTGCCTTATCTCAATCCGCAACGCACGCAGAAGCTCCTCGATGCGCTCAAACAACGCATCCTGATCATCGACGGTGCGATGGGTACGATGCTGCAAAGCTACACGCTCGACGAAGCCGGTTATCGCGGCGAACGTTTTTCCAGCGGCTGCGATGCGCATCACGCGCCACGGCACCGCGTGCGACCTGAAAGGCAACAACGACCTGCTCACGCTGACGCAGCCCGGCATCATCGACGCCGTGCATAGCGCGTATCTCGAAGCCGGCGCGGACATGGTCGAGACCAACACGTTCAACTCGACATCGGTCAGCCAGGCCGACTATCACCTCGAACATCTGGTCTACGAACTCAATCGCGAAGGCGCGCGGATCGCCCGCGAAAGCTGCGACGCCGTCGAAGCGAAAACGCCCGATCAGTCCGCGCTTCGTCATCGGCGTTCTCGGTCCGACCAGCCGCACCGCATCGATTTCGCCCGACGTGAACAATCCCGGCTTCCGCAACGTTTCGTTCGAGGAACTCGACACGGCGTATCGCGAAGCCACGCGCGGCCTGCTCGACGGCGGCGCCGACGTGATCATGGTCGAAACGATTTTCGACACGTTGAACGCGAAGGCCGCGCTGTTCGCCGTCAACGAAGAGTTCAAACGCCGCGGCGCGCGCGTGCCGATCATGATTTCCGGCACGATCACCGACATGTCCGGCCGCACGCTTTCCGGACAGACGGCCGAATCGTTCTACTACTCGCTGCGCCATGCCAATCCGTTGTCGATCGGACTCAACTGCGCGCTCGGCGCGACGGAACTGCGCGCGTACATCGATGCGCTCGCGCAGGTCGCCGAGTGCTATGTCAGCGCGCATCCGAATGCAGGCTTGCCGAACGCGTTCGGCGAATACGACGAAACGCCGGAGCAGATGGCGAAAACCATCGGCGAGTTTGCGACGAGCGGACTGGTCAATATCGTCGGCGGCTGTTGCGGGACGACGCCGGCGCATATTCGCGCGATTGCCGGAGCCGTGCGAAATGTTGCGCCGCGCCAACTGCCGCAACACGCGAGCGCTGCCGCATGACTCGCCTTTTCCGTCATTCCCGCGAAAGCGGGAATCCAGCGACTTTGATTTCCCACTTTGCCTGAAAGGCGCTGGATTCCCGCTTTCGCGGGAATGACGAGCGGTGGCAAGCAATGAATTCTCCTCGCTACACACGCCTGTCCGGCCTCGAACCGCTGGTCATCACGCCGGAACTGCTGTTCGTCAACATCGGCGAGCGCACCAACGTCACGGGTTCGGCGCAATTCAAGAAGCTGATCAAGGACGATCGCTACGACGAAGCAGTCGAAGTCGCGCGCCAACAGGTCGCCAACGGCGCGCAGATCCTCGACGTCAACATGGACGAGGGCCTGATCGATTCCGAAATGGCGATGGCGAAATATCTCAACCTCATCGCCGCCGAGCCGGACATCGCGCGCGTGCCGGTGATGGTCGATTCGTCGAAATGGACGGTGATCGAATCGGGTTTGCGCTGTCTGCAGGGCAAAGGCGTGGTCAATTCGATTTCGCTGAAGGAAGGCGAAGCGATTTTCTTCGAGCACGCGCGCAAAGTGCTCGCGTACGGTGCGGCTGTCGTCGTCATGGCCTTCGACGAGCAAGGCCAGGCCGATACCAAAACGCGCAAAGTGGAAATCTGTACGCGCGCATACAAACTGCTCACGGAAGAAATCGGATTTCCGCCGGAAGACATCATCTTCGATCCGAACATCTTCGCCATCGCGACCGGAATCGAGGAACACAACAACTACGCGGTCGATTTCATCGAGGCGACGCGTGAGATCAAACGCACGTTGCCGCATTGCCACGTGTCCGGCGGCGTTTCGAACGTGTCGTTTTCGTTCCGCGGCAACGAGACCGTGCGTCAGGCGATCCACAGCGTGTTTCTCTATCACGCGATCCAGGCCGGCATGGACATGGGCATCGTCAACGCCGGCGCGTTGCCGATCTACGACGATCTCGATCCGGAATTGCGCGAGCGCGTCGAGGACGTCGTCCTCAATCGCCGCGCCGACGGCACCGAGCGGCTGCTCGAAATCGCCGAGACGCTACAAAGGCAAGAAAGGCGAAGCGGTCGTCGAGAGCCACGCGTGGCGCGAGCTGCCGGTGCGCGAACGCCTGTCGCACGCGCTCGTGCACGGCATCGATCAGTACGTCGAAGGCGATACCGAAGAAGCGCGCCAGTTATCCACGCGCCCGCTCGATGTGATCGAAGGTCCGCTGATGGACGGCATGAACGTCGTCGGCGATCTGTTCGGCGCGGGCAAGATGTTCTTGCCGCAGGTGGTGAAATCGGCGCGCGTGATGAAAAAGGCCGTGGCCTATCTGATTCCGTACATCGAAGAAGAGAAACTCCGCACCGGCGAAACGCACAAGGCGAACGGCAAGATCGTGCTCGCGACGGTGAAGGGCGACGTGCACGACATCGGCAAGAACATCGTCGGCGTGGTGCTCCGCTGCAACAACTTCGACGTGATCGATCTCGGCGTGATGGTGCCGGCGCAGAAGATTCTCGACGCGGCGAAGAAGGAGAACGCCGACATGATCGGATTGTCCGGTCTGATCACGCCGTCGCTCGAGGAGATGAGTCATTTCGCGCGCGAGATGCAGCGCCAGGAATTCGCCGTGCCGCTGCTGATCGGCGGCGCGACGACGTCGCGCGCGCACACCGCGCTGAAGATCGAGCCGCACTACAAATCGCCGACGGTGTGGGTGAAGGATGCCTCGCGCGCGGTCGGCGTGGCGCAGTCGCTGATCTCGAAGGAACTCGTCGACACGTTCATGGAGAAAATCCGCGCCGAATATGCGGAAATCCGCGAACGCCACAAGGATCGCGGCTCGGCGAAGCGGCTGGTTTCGCTCGAACACGCACGCGCGCAGGCATTCGACGGCAACTGGAAAAGCTACACGCCGCCCGCGCCGAACACGCCCGGCATCACCGTGTTCGACGACTATCCGCTGCACGGAACTGATCGAGCGCATCGACTGGTCGCCGTTCTTCAACACGTGGGAACTGGCCGGCAAATATCCGGCGATTCTCGACGACGCCACCGTCGGCAAGCAGGCGCGCGAGTTGTTCGACGATGCGAAGAAGATGCTTCGCGACATCGTCTCCGGAAAGTGGCTGACCGCGCGCGGCGTGATCGGATTTTTCCCGCGCGTCGCGCATCGGCGACGACATCGAGCTCGACGACGGCACGGTGCTGCATTGTCTGCGTCAGCAAGCCGACAAACCGCCGGGACGTCCGGATTTCTGCCTCGCCGATTTCATCGCGCCGAAAGACAGCGGTATAAAAGACTGGGTCGGCGCGTTCGCTGTCACCGCGGGCATCGGCATCGAGCCGCATTTGGAGAGATTCGAGCGCGATCACGACGACTATTCGTCGATCCTGCTCAAAGCCCTCGCCGACCGCCTCGCCGAAGCGTTCGCCGAACGCCTGCACGAGCGCGTGCGCAAGGAATTCTGGGGCTACGCCAACGACGAAACGCTCGCCAACGACGAACTCATCGCGGAAAAATACCGCGGCATTCGTCCGGCACCGGGTTATCCCGCCTGTCCCGATCACACCGAAAAGGAAACGCTGTTCCGCCTGCTCGATGTGCCGAAAAACGCCGGCATCGAACTCACCGAAAGTTTCGCGATGTATCCGACCGCGGCGGTTTCAGGCTGGTATTTCAGCCATCCGGGCAGCCAGTATTTCGTGGTCGGACGGTTGTCGAAACAACAGGTCGAGGATTACGCCGCAGCGCAAAGGCTGGACGATCGCGCAAGCCGAACGCTGGCTCGCCTCGAATCTGGATTACGATCCGGACTGATTCCTGAAGTCTTCTTCCGGACCGCCCGCCTCTGTCACTTCGGGTTTGTGATGGCGCAGGTGGATCATCACGTTGTACATCGACACGAACATCGGGAACGCGTTCTGGATGATGCCGACCGAATCGTTCTTGCCCCAGATGAAATAACCGAGCGTCATCACGCTGCCGATGATCGACAGGTACCAGAACGCCATCGGCATCACTACGCGCTTCAAGCGCTTGGTCGCGTAAAACTGCACGAACCAGCGCGCGGTGAACAGGAACGTGCCGATATAGCCGACAAGCTTCCACGGCGTCACGTTGATGTGGTGGATGTGGAACAGGATTTCGTTCATGCCGGCTTCCCGCGAGTCGATGCAGCGTCGCATTTTACCCGTCCCGTCCGCGGCGCGCCCACAACGGTTACGATAGGCGCGTCACGTTGGGGACATCATGAGCGCCGCGAAGAAGACCCGTTCCACGCAACGGCCGGTCAATCTCGCCCTGCAGGGCGGCGGCGCGCATGGCGCATTCACCTGGGGCGTGCTCGATGCGATGCTCGAAAACGGGCGTATCGACATCGAAGCGATCAGCGCGACCAGCGCGGGCGCGATGAATGCGGTCGTGCTTGCCGATGCGATGGTCGATGGCGACCGCGATGTCGCCCGGGAACGTCTCGCCGCGTTCTGGCAGGCGATTTCCGACGCAGGCCAGAAATGGAATCCGGTGCGTCCGCTGCACGATGTGTTCGGCACCACCGTTCCCGATCGAACGGACGCCGGCTTACTGGATGTTCGACGCGCTGATCCGCACGTTCTCGCCGTATCAGCTCAATCCGTTCAACTTCAATCCGCTGCGCACGGTGCTCGAAAGCCACGTCGATTTCGAACGCCTGCGCCGCACCGACGGCATGGCCGTTCACCTGTGCGCGACGAATGTCGAAACCGGCAAGGTGCGCATCTTCGAGCGTCCGGAAATCAGCGTCGATGCGGTGCTCGCCTCAGCCTGCCTGCCGTTCCTTTTCCAGACCGTCGAAATCGAAGGCGCACATTATTGGGACGGCGGCTACATCGGCAATCCGGCGATTTTTCCGCTCATCTACAAGTCAAAAAGCTGCGACGTGGTCATCGTGCACGTGAATCCGATCGTGCGCCGCGGCGTGCCGACGACGGCGCCCGAGATCATGAACCGCATCAACGAAATCAGTTTCAATTCCTCGCTGATGCGCGAAATGCGCGCGATCGCGTTCGTCACGCGCCTGATCGATCAGGGCAAGCTCGATGGCAGCGAGATGAAACAGATGCTCATCCATTCCATTCGCGACGACGAAGCGATGACCGAGCATTCGGTCGCATCGAAATTCAGTTCCGACTGGAAATTCCTGAGCGGCCTGCGCGACAGCGGCGCGGCAACCGCACAGCGCTGGCTCGCCGCGCACTTCGACGATCTGGGCCGACGCTCGACGGTCGATCTGGAAGCCGAGTTCCTCTAAGCTGACGACAATGTCCGACCAAACTTCCACGACGATCGACGGCCACGCATTGGCCTCGCATCGCGTCTACCTGCTGAAAATCGCGCGTTTGCAACTGCGCGACGAAACGCTTGCCGAAGACCTCGTCGCCGATGCGATGGCGCAGGCGTTCGAACGCCGCGCGCAATTCCGCGGCGGCAGTTCGCTGCGCACGTGGCTCACTTCGATCCTGAAAAACCGCATCGTCGATTTCCTGCGCAAGCAATGGCGCGAGCAATCCCTCGATACCGGCTCAGGCGACGACGACGGCGCCATCGACCGCATCTTCGACGCCAGCGGCCACTACATCCACATGCCGAGCGACGTGCGCGATCCGGCCGAACTGTCTCAACAGGACAATTTCCTCTCCGCCGTACAGCATTGCGTCGACCGCCTGCCCAAACGCATCGCGCAGGTGTTCGTGCTGCGCGAAGTGTTCGGCACCGACACGAAAGAACTGTGTAAGGATTTGAAACTCACCTCGTCCAACGTCTGGGTACAACTTTATCGGGCGCGGATGATGTTGCGCGAATGCCTCGAACGCGGCGGCTTCGGCCGCACGCAGGCGGAATGACATGACGGTTCGGATCAACTGCCAGCACGCCTCACGCCTGCTCTCGCAGCGCGAGGACGAGCCGCTGCCTTTCGGTCAGCGGCTGCGGTTGCGATTGCATCTGATGGTGTGCGACGCGTGCACGAACGTGTCGCGTCAGTTCGCTGCATTGCGCCTGGCAATGCGGCATCTTGTGGACAAAGATTGATTTCTATTTCGGTGAAAAAATTTTGTCCAGCAGCGGCGACTTGGCTATCTTTTCTAGGTGAGGATACCGTAGTCCGTCATGGTAATTCAGCGCCACGGTTCGATACGTTCCTTCGTTTTTGATGAGAAGTTCCAGCGGCCCACCCTTCTTCGCTGCCTTAATCGCGTCGCTTAGACGCTCAGCGGTGTAAGAATCGCCGTTGATTGCCACAATCTCCATGCCAGGCGCAAGACCGCCCGCGAACGCAGCACTGTTCCAGACCACCTCTGCCAGTTTGCCCTCCGCTTCGATGCTCAAACCGAGCGAAAAATAGAAATCATCTTCTTTCCAGGATTTCCATTTGCTCGCTTGGTATTCGGACGTATTGTCCGAAAATACGAGGCGATAGCCACTTGCCTCAAGGCCATTGGGAGGCAGATGATCATGCGATCTCAGCCGCGCCAAAAAATATCCTCGCCAGTCGAACGGCTCGACGTCATTGAGACCGCGGATCAACTCATCGAAATTGTATGTATTGGGAGTGCTCTTCTTTTCACCGTTGAAAAATGTCGACGCGAAATCGTCCAACGAACGTCGGCCTTTGGAACGCTGCCGAATGATGGAATCTGCTTCCAACCAAATTAAGGAGCCTTCGGAATAGTAGTCCATGCCACGTTGCCACGACCGCCATTTGAAGGGCCGCATACGGGCATCAGTAAGAATTTCCGTATTCGTTGTGTCCTGCAGATCACGCCATTCGCGGCCCTGTTGCAGACTTACGGCAGCAACGCGAAGGGCCAAGTCGTCTTTCGCTTCAGACATTGACTGCAAGCCGGAGCGTGCAGCTAGTATATAGCCCCAATATTCTGTGAGCCCCTCGTACACCCATAGCAATGAATTCTGCATCGGGGTCTCGAAATCGGGCGTCGTCAAATCCTGCGGACGCCGATATTTGCCGTTCCATGAATGGACGAGCTCGTGAGGCAACAACTGGTTCGATACCGAACCATCCGCGCTCCAATTATTGAAATACCCGCTTTTTATTCCGTCTTCGCTCGATTCGAGGTGCTCCAGACCCCTGAACTTCAACTCATCGGAAATCGAGAGGAGAAAATCGTAGTGATCATAGTGCCGTGAGTTGAAAAGCCGCTTGGCTTGCTGCACAAGCTGTTTCATCGCAGTGACCTGGAATGGCTTTATTTCCAGATCGCGCTGATGATCGGCTGCGATGTCCAGACGGACCGGAACGCGATCCGCGCCAGTGAGATCGATCTGTCTGAAATTGACGGCAGCCAACACTGGCGAGTCAACCAGGCGAGCATAAGACGTCGTTTCGAACGTATAGAGCGATGCGGAAGCGGTAACGGTCGTCAGAGCCGTGCCGTATTGCCACCCGACGGGCAATCGAAGCGAAGCGGAGACTGCCAATTCGCTGAAAGGAATGTTCTTCGGATAAAGCGAGACCGTATTCCACTCGATTTCGACCATCCGCGTGGTCATCGCCGAAGGGGTGCTTTCGGAACACAGCGTTTGAAACTGCACGTCGAGCTGATGTGTCCCGCGAGGCACCCTGACATGGAAGGCATTCATGTCGGCCATATCGCGACGCCATTCTATCGGTCGACCTTGAGCCCTGATGATCAGACCGGAAAGATCATCAATTGGTCCGCTTGGCGCATGCGTGCCGGGTATCCATTTAGGGAAATACAGCGTCACCTCCTCTTCGTTAAAGACCGGGATCTGCTCGGTCACGCTGAGAATTCGGTGATTCACATCCGTTGCGTCGACTTCCACGCGGAGAATAGACGAAGAGCCTCTGGCGGGATATTGTTGCGCGTCATTTGCCGCAAAGACAGATGGCATGAACGAACTGACCAAAGACGCGGAAATTATGATGAAAGCAAGTCTTGAGAAAGGCATGGTGCTCCGGAAAATAGAAGACGTAGTCATGTGCGCATCGATTCGTCTAAGGCAAGAAAACATTTTGGCCGGTGGTAACACGGCCCGAGTAGTACTCCACACATTTCGCGAATGCAGTCGTTGAATCACCCCAAAGTCCATGGTGAACGAGATATACGTCCGCGCAAATTGCATCCACAGCGGTCGATCCAGGCAGAACACGATTGCTGGCGTTGGAGTGATCGGACAGTTCGCCTGCACCAGTGGAAGGCGCTGCGACCACAATTGCCAAGCAGGTTATAGACGCGAGTGCGATCGTGCTTCCGAAGAGGAGCAACGAACGAGCAGAGCCCCGCTCCCCGGTTGGAGCAGAGACAAGACAGTTTTGCATCGACTTTCCTACGAAGTAGTTCTGGACGTCGCAGTTCGAAGCGACGTAAGAATCTTACGCAGGCGCGGTCCGCAGGTGTCGGACGCAACTAGGACGAAAGTAGGACGGGCGAATGATGCAGATACGAATTCACGTCGCATCCGTTCGCTGCATTGCGCCTGGCGATGCAGCGGTTCGGCAAGGACTAGACCGAAGTCCGTTACTGATTCTTCTGCAGATCGTGCCCGATGTCTTCGAGCAGCGAACTGATGTCGTCGGCGTGTTCTTCTTCCTGCGCGAGCACTTCTTCCATGATGCGGCGCGACGTCGGATCCTTGTCGCCCAGGTACTGCGCGATCTCGCGATAGCTGTCGATCGCGATGCGCTCGGCGATCAGGTTTTCCTTGAGCATGTCGACGATGTCGTCGCCATCGGTGTAATCCGAATGGCTGCGCGTCAGCAATCCTTCCGGATTGAGATTCGGCGCGCCGCCGAGCTGCACGATGCGCTTGGCGATCTTGTCGGCGTGTTCCTGTTCCTCGTTGGCGTGCTCGAGGAATTCGGCTGCCACGCTCTTGGCGTGAATGCCTTTCACCGTGTAGTAGTGGCGCCGATAACGCAGCGTGCAGACGATTTCCGTCGCCAGCGCTTCGTTCAGAAGATCGATCACCTTTTCGCGATCGGCCTGATAGCTCTCGGTCACGGCGCCCTTTTCCATGTGCTGGCGCGCGCGTTCGCGGATGGTTTTGATATCGGTCAGAAACGGTTGATCGGCCATCGTGGAACTCCTTGTTGGACCTAGACTGAGCTGGGTTTCTGAGTAGGCCTGCGATGGTGGCATGCAGGCGGTCGGCGCGCAATGCGCATACCGCCGAGTGCCCCTCGTTCGCGGCGCCGCGGCGCAGTGGATGTCCGGCTATTGGCCGAGAACCGTCCGTTTGTTCCCACGACTGCGCCTTAGGCTAGCGGCCTGCGCCGACGGAGACTCTCATGAAAATTTTCCAAATCTGGTCAGCTCTGTTCGTATTGTTGTTGCCCGGCATGCATTTGCGGGCTATGCCTACCGTTTCGGCTGGCGGCAGCCATAGCTGCGCGATCCTGGGCGGAGATCTTTATTGCTGGGGAGTGAACTACAACGGGCAAATTGGCACTGGCAACAAAGCCAATGCTCTTCGGCCGGTTCGAATACCTCATCCGCAAAACCATGCGTGGATTGGGGTGTCTGCGGGTTACTTCCACACGTGCGCGGTAGACGATACGTCTGCCGCCTATGGCTGGGGATCGAACGGCAAAGGTCAGTTAGGCAATGGGACACCCGACGATGCGCTAACCCCGACGCATGTCCTGAATCCCGGTGATCTGACGCCCCTCGATAAGGTCACGGACATCTCGGCATCGGTTGGCAGCTGCGCTGTCGTCGATCGAAAAATTGCGTGCTGGGGACCGAATGACGCGGGTCAACTCGGAAACAATTCGACGAGTCCCTCACGACTGCCTGTTCTGCTCTCGAATCCCACACGAGTCGCGGCCATATCGAGCGGAGCCCACGTTTGCTCCATCACGGATGCGGAGCAGCTTTTTTTGTTGGGGTGACAATCACTTCGGCCAACTGGGCGATGGAACGACGAATGACTCCGTCGTTCCAATCCCTGTTTTCGATCACATATTGGCTGTTACTGTCGCAACAAATGTAACCTGCGCAATTAGCTTTGCGCGCGCTGTCGGAAATCGCGTGATCTGCTGGGGCGACAACTACTACGGGCAGCTCGGAAACAATAGCAATATAAGCTCGGCGACCCCTGTCCCAGTTCTCGATCCGGCGGGAACTGCCTCACTAGCAAATGTGGTTTCGGTTAGCCTGGGCGAATTCTCAGCATGCGCGCTCGACGACGGCGGCGCTGCGTATTGCTGGGGATTCAATGGATACGGACAGCTTGGCGACGGAACAGGCATTGACGCAAATCACGCCGTCCAAGTACGGGACGCAGGCGGCACTGACTATCTCGGCAATGTCGCAGAAATCAGCATGGGGTATCGACACGCATGTGCGCGCCAGACCGACAATTCGATCTGGTGCTGGGGCAAAGACGAAGGAGGCGGTCTCGGAGATGGACGGTACGGCGACCGCTCGTTGCCAGTGAAGATCGATTTCGACGAGATTTTCTCCGCCAACTTCCAGTGAGCGTCCGCCGCTACTTGCGCAGCCAATCGTGAATCGACGACGGCACTTCCCGCTGCGCGCGTCCGGACACATAGATGCCTATATGGCCGCCCTTGAACGCCAGTTCGGTGTAGTCGTCGGTGCCGATCACGTTTTTTAGCGGACGCGATGCCGACGGCGGCACCAGGTGATCCTGCTCGGCGAAAATATTCAGCACGGGCATGGTGACGTTTTTCAGATCGACCTCCTTGTCGCCGATCATCAGACCGCCGTCCATCAGCTTGTTGCCCTGATAGAAATCCTTGATGAACTGGCGGAACGCTTCGCCGGCCTGGTCGGGGCTGTCGAAAATCCACTTTTCCATGCGCAGGAAATTTTCGAGTTCGGCCTTGTTGTCGAGGATGTCGACCATGCCGACGTATTTCTGCTGGAACAGGCGCACGGGCTTCAGCGTGAGGTAGCACCAGTTCATCAGATCGGCCGGCACGTTGCCGAGCGTGTCGACGAACAGATCGACGTCCATGCCGCGCGTCCAGTGCGACAGCATGTTGTCCTTGCGTGTGGAAATCGACCGGCGTGACCATCGTGATCAGGTGCGCGACCTTTTCCGGATAGATCGACGCGAAGCACAGGCTGAACGCGCCGCCCTGGCAGATGCCGAGCAGGTTGATCGCGTCGACCTTGTGCCGTTTCGCGACGACATCGACGCAGCGCTTGATGTAGCCGTTGATGTAGTCGTCGAGCGTGAGATAGCGGTCGGACTGGTCGGGATATCCCCAGTCGATGATGTAGACGTCTTCGCCGAGCGCGAGCAGGTGCTTCACGAGCGAACGGTCGTCCTGCAGATCGACCATGTACGGACGGTTGACCAGCGCGTAGACGATCAGCAGCGGCGCTTTCGATGTCGGTTTGTTCGCGCCCTTGAAGCGATACAGCACGAGCTTGTCTTCGCGATAGATTTCTTCGCGGTCGGTCGACGCCGTAGTCGACGTCGTCGAGCGTGCGCAGCGTCTTCAGACCCGCTGCGAGTTTCTGGTTGAACTTTGTCGCTTCGTCGATGGCGCGCTGGGGGTCGATACGGATGGGGTCCATGTCAGCGGCTCCTTGCCTTGCGCTGTTTGCGTTTCAGGATCGGCGATGATTTCGCGGCGATGCGAACGACGGCCGCGACCGGTTTGCGTTTCGCCGTTTTCTTCGCGACCGTGCGACGCATTGCCTTGATCGCATCCGCGAACGCCAGCGGCGCATGCGCGTGCACGCTCGCCGAACGCGTGTGCGAACGTTCGGCGGTCGCGCGTTTCGCAGCTTTGCGGCTCGGCCGCTTCTTCTGCGAACTCGTCGCCTTGATGTGATCGACGGGTGCGGCGGTGCGCGCAGCGCGCGGCGGACGCGCACGTTTCACCGGCGCGGGTGGCGGCGCGGCTTCACTCGACCGCTCGGACATCGCACGTTTCAGTTCGCGGACTTCGGCGCGCAGTTCGTCGATTTCGCGCGACGATTCCGGCGAACGTCCGTTGCGAACTTCGCGACGCAGTTCATGCAAGCGTTTGTGCACGCTGTTCAATTCCGAGCGCGTCGGCATGCCGAAGTCGGTGCTCATGCGCTCGACTTCCTGCTGGATCGCCTGGCGCACGCGCATCTGCGAATTGACGACGTCGCCGTATACTTTTCTGAATTCGTCGGAGAGCGCGATTTCCGCGTACGCTTCTTCAGCCGCATCGACCCACAGGTCGTACAGCGCGCGCATCGAATCGATCTGGCGTCCCGGTTCGTCGTGTTCGCCGAGCTTGCTTTCGAAAATCTCGAAACTGCGCTGGCTGGATTTCAGCATCATGCGCGTTGTAGCGGCCGAGCGCGTCCTGAAATTCGACGAACGACGCCGCCATCTTCTGATAGTGCTCCTGATGCTCGCGCGCGAAACCGAACGCGGGCGCGTGCAGCCACGACATGCCTTCCTGTTTCATCTGGTTGAGGAACGGCGCGAAGCTGTTGGGCAGCTTGTCGAAGCCCATCGAATGCGGACCGCGCATGTCGGCGAAAATTTTCATGAACGGATTGTTCTTGAACATCGCGTCCATCACGGGACGGCTCGAATCGGATATGTTGAATCCGTTGCGGAGCGCGTCGGTCCAGTTGGGGACTTCGAAACCCGTCGGCATCTTGCCGGCCGCGGCGCCGAGCAGCGATTGCATCAGTCCGACGTAATTCTTCGCGCTCGACATCAGGCGATCGGCGGTTTCGGTCTGCTTGCTCGACGTGCCGAACATCTTCGACCACTGTTCGAGCCCCTCCTGCCACGGCGTGGAAGCCTGCGGCGGCTGTACGACGCCGCGCGTCGCGTCGGACCAGGCATTCCAGTACTGCTGCTGCAGCGATTGCCAGTCGTTCATCCAATCCTGGGGTGATTTGGTGCCGATCATGATGCGTTCTCCGACAGGAATTCGATGCTAGCACGGGGGTTTTGAGCCAGCAAAAAACATAACCATCTGCTATTGCCGTCATTCCCGCGAAGGCGCGAATCCAGTGACTTTGCTCGCGATTGTAGCCCCAAATCATAGGCTGGATTCCCGCTTTCGCGGGAATGACGAGGAAGAACCAAACTTTAGATCTGGTGGTGAAAGCTGGAAATAAAAAGGCGGACCGAAGTCCGCCTTTTTTTCGAATCGCCTTACATAGCGCGTTGTTACGCAGCGCCGGCGTCTTCGGTGACGGCCTTCATCGACAGGCGGATACGGCCTTGCTTGTCGACTTCGAGCACCTTCACCTTGACGATATCGCCTTCCTTGAGCTTGTCGGAAACTTTCTCGACGCGCTCGTTGGAAATCTGCGAAACGTGCACCAGACCGTCCTTGCCCGGCAGGATGGTGACGAACGCGCCGAAGTCCATGAGCTTGGCGACTTTGCCTTCGTAGATGCGGCCCGGTTCGACGTCGCTGACGATCTGCTCGATGCGCGCTTTCGCGGCTTCGGCCGCTTCGCGGTTGACCGACGCGATGATCACGGTGCCGTCGTCGGTGATGTCGATGGTGGTGCCGGTTTCTTCGGTGATCGAGCGGATCGTGGCGCCGCCCTTGCCGATGACTTCGCGGATCTTGTCCGGATGGATCTTGATGGTCAGCAGGCGCGGTGCGTATTCGCTCATCTCGGTGCGCGAGGTGGAAATCACCTTGCTCATTTCGCCGAGGATGTGCAGGCGGCCGTGTTTGGCCTGTTCGAGCGCCACGCGCATGATTTCTTCGGTGATGCCGTCGATCTTGATGTCCATCTGCAGCGCGCTGATGCCGTCGGCGGTGCCGGCGACTTTGAAATCCATGTCGCCGAGATGATCTTCGTCACCGAGGATGTCGGACAGGACGACGAAGTTGTCGCCTTCCTTGACCAGACCCATCGCGATGCCCGCGACCGGCGCTTTGAGCGGAATGCCGGCGTCCATCATCGCAAGCGACGATCCGCAGACCGACGCCATCGACGACGAACCGTTCGACTCGGTGATTTCCGAAACGACGCGGACGACGTACGGGAACGCTTCCATCGACGGCTTCACCGCCTGCACGCCGCGCTTGGCGAGGCGGCCGTGGCCGATTTCGCGGCGCTTCGGCGCGCCGAAACGGCCGGCTTCACCGACGGAGAACGGAGGGAAGTTGTAGTGGAACAGGAACGGGTCTTTCGATTCGCCTTCCGGCGCGTCGATGATCTGCGCGTCGCGCGTGGTGCCGAGCGTGACGATGACCAGCGCCTGCGTTTCGCCGCGCGTGAACAGCGCGGAGCCGTGCGTGCGCGGCAGCACGCCGACGCGGACATTGATCGGACGCACGTCGTCGAGCTTGCGGCCGTCGATGCGCACTTTCGAGGCAAGCACGCTGTCGCGCAGCGTGCGGTATTCGAGTTCGCCGAATTCCTTCGACAGCTCGGCCGAATCCCATTGCTCGGATTCGGCGCGGCCGGCAAGCGACTGCAGCACGTCTTGCTTGGCGGCGGAAATCGCATCGCGGCGTTGCAGCTTGTCGCGCACCGCGAAGGCCTGCGTCAGGCGATCGCCCGCGCTTTCCTTGATCGCGCCGATCAGCGACGTGTTCTTGGGCGGCGCAACCCACGTCGACGGCCTGGTGCCGACTTCGACGGTGAGCTCGTTGATCGCGTTGATCACCTTCTGCAATTCTTTGTGACCGAACACGACCGCGCCGAGCATGACGTCTTCCGACAGCAGCTTGGCTTCGGATTCGACCATCAGCACGGCGTTCGAGGTGCCGGCGACGACGAGATCGAGCTCGGAGGTTTCCAGTTCGGTCTTGGTCGGGTTGAGCAGGTATTTGCCGCCCGTGTAACCGACGCGCGCGGCGCCGATCGGACCCTTGAACGGAATGCCGGCGAGGCTGAGCGCGGCAGACGCGCCGATCAGCGCCGGGATGTCGCCGTCCACTTCGGGATTCAGCGAGACGACCTGCGCGATGACCTGCACTTCGTTTTTGTATTCTTCCGGAAACAGCGGACGCACCGGACGATCGATCAGGCGCGAGGTGAGCGTTTCCTTTTCGGTCGGACGGCCTTCGCGTTTGAAGAATCCGCCGGGGATGCGGCCGGCCGAGTAGAACTTCTCGACGTAGTCGACGGTGAGCGGGAAGAAATCCTGACCTTCGCGGCCCTTCGAGGCGGCGACGACTGTCACCAGCACGACGGTGCCTTCCATCGACACCATCACTGCACCGGATGCCTGGCGGGCGATTTCGCCCGTTTCGAGCGAGACCTGGTGATTACCGTACTGGAATGACTTGGTTACTTTCGCCACGTGGCGACTCCTAGGTTTGTCGCGACGCGCCCCTTGGCGCGCCGATCTTATTTGAACGTGCGGCCACGAATGGCCGCTTGTGATCTGATTTCGCGTTCAGGACGAACGCAAAATTATCTACGGATGCCGAGGCGTTCGATCAGCGTTTTATAGCGGTCGGCGTCGGTGGTCTTGAGATAGTTCAGCAGACGGCGGCGCTGGTTGACCATCTTGAGCAGACCGCGGCGCGAATGGTGATCTTTGTCGTGCGCGGAGAAATGCTTGGACAGATGCTCGATGCGCGCGGAAAGCAGCGCGACCTGGACTTCCGGCGAACCGGTATCGTTCGCGGCGCGGCGGTAATCGGCAATGACTTTGCTGGTTTGTTCGACTGAAAGCGACATGATGTGAATCCTCTGGAGCGTCCGGCGCGGTTCGGCCGAGTTCAGCACCTGCTGAGTAGCGCAATCCGCGTTAGTGTGTGGGTGAAGCGAAAAAACGATCGCCGAGTGGCGGATCGGGAAAGCCGCTTATTGTAACCGTTTCCGGGGCGGCGCGGTCAATTTTACATGGGAATTTGCTTATAAAAGCGGCAATTCGACCCGGGCCGCTCAGTTGAAACCACGTTTGACGCGGACCTCGCCGGAAGCATCGATGTCGACCAGGGCGACGAGCTTGCCGGAGGCATCGATGGCACGTGCCATAGCCGTTTCGCCGTGGTCCGGACGCAGCAGCGATTTGCCCTGGCGCAGGCGCAGTGCGTCGGCCGAATCGACCGTCAGGCCGGGAAGTGCGGCGAGTCCTTCTTCGAGCGGCAGCAGGAGCGAATCCAGCGATTCGCTGGCAGCGAGTTCGTCCAGCGTAAACATGCGCGGCTGGCGGAACGGATCGACCCAAAGACGCCGCAACGCCGTGAGATGGGCGCCGCAGCCGAGCCGCTCGCCCATATCCCGCACAAGGCTGCGCACGTAGGTACCGGAGCCGCATTCGACATGCAGCGAAAGGCGATCGCCCTCGTGCTTGAGCAATTCGAATCGAAACACATCGACTTCGCGCGACGGCACGTCGATGTCTTCGCCGCGACGCGCACGTTTATATAGCGCAACGCCGCCGACTTTGATCGCCGCGTATTTCGGCGGGATTTGCGTGATGCGTCCGCGCAACGGCTGCAATGCACTTTCGATATCGAGTTGCGCCGGAATCGGACGCCGCTCGATGATTTCGCCGTCGGCATCATCGGTTGTGGTCGTCGCGCCGAGCAGACATTCCGCGTCGTACGCTTTGTGCGATCCGAGCAGGTGGCCGGCGATCTTGGTCGCTTCGCCGAAGCAGATCGGCAGCAGACCGGTCGCGAGCGGATCGAGGCTTCCGGTATGCCCGGCCTTGCGCGCACTGAAGATGTGCCGCGCGCGTTGCAATGCCTGGTTGGAACTCAAACCTTGCGGCTTGTCGAGCAGCAGGATGCCGTTGACGTCGCGCAACGGACGCTTGTCAGCCAAGCGCGGCGATGCCTGCGCGCGCGACTTGCGCGTCCTGGCTGGAATTCATTCCCGATACGCCGATGGCGCCGATCACCTCGCCGTTGTGCAGGATCGGCAGACCGCCTTCGAGCGCCAGTACGTTGGGCATCGTGACGAGTCGCACGCCCTGCCCGCCGGCGGCGATGCCGTCCTCGAATACTTTCGTCGAACGACGGAAATCGAGCGCGGTTTCCGCTTTCAGCGGCGCAATTTTGGAGCTGCCGTACTGCGCCTGATCCATGCGATGAAGCATGACCAGATGCGCGGTGCTGTCGACGATGGCGATGACCATCGGCCACTGGTTGCGCGCGGCTTCCGCTTCGGCGGCAGCCATGACTTTCTTGGCCGCGTCGAGCGAGATGGGCGTTCCGTAATTCGGCGGAAGATCGGACATGGTCATTCCTCGCCTTTGACGTCGCCGCGCAAGAGCGCATCGATGCGTTCGCCGCGATCGACCGAATCGTCGTATTTGAAACGAAGTTCGGGCACGCGGCGCATGGTCATCGTCCGCGACAATTGCCGGCGGAATTCCTTGGCGAGTTCGTTGAGCGCCTTCACGCCTTCTTTCGCCTGATCGGCAACCAGTGCCGTCACGAAGACGTTGGCGAGATCGAAATCCTTGGTGACTTCGACATCCGACACGCTCATCGACGGCAAACCGCCATCGCGCACGGCTTCGTGCACCATCGTGCCGATCTGGCGCCGGAGTTCGGCGCCGATGCGGTCGGTTCTGGAAAAGGAATTCTTCGCCATGCTCATCGCTTTTCGCTCGTCATTCCCGCGAAAGCGGGAATCCAGCGCCTTTGTTATCATGCCGCTCGAAGAGCAGAGTCGCTGGATTCCCGCTTTCGCGGGAATGACAGCCTGAGTCGTCACAGCGTACGAGCAACCTCGATCCGCTCGAAGCACTCGATCTGATCGCCCGCCTTCACATCGTTGTACTGCTTCACGCCGATACCGCATTCCATGCCGTTGCGGACTTCCTCGACGTTTTCCTTGAAGCGGCGCAGCGAATCCAGTTCGCCCTGGAAGATGACGGTGTTGTCGCGCAGAACGCGAATCGGCTTGTTGCGCTTGACCGTACCCTCGATGATCATGCAGCCCGCGATCGCGCCGTATTTCGACGAGCGGAACACATCGCGCACCTGCGCCACGCCGATGATTTCCTCGCGGATTTCCATGCCGAGCAGACCGGTCGCCGCCTGCTTCACCTGATCGATGACGTCGTAGATGATCGAGAAGTAACGCAGATCGACGCCGGAATCGGCGATGACTTTGCGCGCCGATGCATCCGCGCGAACGTTGAAGCCGATCAGGATCGCATTCGACGCCGCGGCCAGCGTGGCATCCGATTCGGTGATGCCGCCGACACCCGAGCCGATCACGTTGACGCGAATATCCGCCGTGGTGATGCTCGTGAGCGAATCGCGCAGCGCTTCGACAGAACCCTGCACGTCGGCCTTGACGACGAGGTTCAGCACGCGCTGATCGCCGCCCTGGCCCATCTGTCGAGATGACGTCTTCCAGACTGCGCATCGCCGTCTTGCCCAGACGCGTTTCGCGGCGTTTGGCGTGACGTTCCGACGCGACCTGTTTGGCCAGGCGCTCGTCTTTGACGACGACGAAATCGTCGCCGGCATCCGGCACGCCGGACAAGACCGAGCACCTGCACCGGAATCGACGGGCCCGCTTCTTCGGTCTGCTTGCCCGCTTCGTCGAACATCGCGCGCACGCGACCGTATTCGACGCCGCAGACGAGGAAATCGCCTTTCTTGCAGCGTGCCTTGCTGCACGAGCACCGTCGCGACCGGACCGCGGCCCTTGTCGAGACTCGATTCGACGACGACACCCGTCGCGCGGCCATCCTTCACGGCCTGCAGATCCATCACTTCGGCTTGCAGCAGGATCGAGTCGAGCAGATGTGTCCACGCCCTCGCCGGTCTTCGCCGAGACCGGCACGAACTGCACGTCGCCGCCGAATTCTTCCGGCACGACTTCCTGCTGCGATCAGACCCTGCTTCACGCGTTCGGGCTGCGCTTCGGGTTTGTCGATCTTGTTGATCGCGACGATCAGCGGCACCTGCGCCGCTTGCGCGTGCTGAATCGCTTCGATGGTCTGCGGCATCACGCCGTCATCGGCGGCGACGACGAGCACGACGATATCGGTCAGCTTCGCGCCGCGCGCGCGCATCGAGGTGAACGCGGCGTGGCCCGGCGTATCGAGGAACGAGATCACGCCCTTGTCGGTGTGTCACGTGATACGCGCCGATGTGCTGCGTGATGCCGCCCGCTTCGCCCGACGCCACTTTCGTGCGGCGGATGTAATCGAGCAGCGAGGTCTTGCCGTGATCGACGTGGCCCATGATCGTGACGATCGGCGGACGCGTTTCCTTGTCGCCCTGCACTTCGACCCTCGCACAGCGTCGTTTCGGCGGTCTGTCTCTTCGGCGCGCACGGCGTTGTGGCCGAGTTCTTCGACGACGAGCACGGCGGTGTCGTGATCGATGACCTGATTGATCGTCGCCATGACACCCATCTTGAACAATGCTTTCACCACGTCCGCGCCCTTCACCGCCATCTTCTGCGGCGAGTTCGGAGACGAGGATCGTGTCGCCGAGCGCGACATCGCGCACTTGCGGCGCAACCGGTTTGCGAGAACGCGTGCTGCGCGGTACTTGCGCGTGCGGGCTCGACGATGCGGCGCGGTTTCTTGCGCACGGCGCCGCGGCGCGCGTGGCCTTCGTCGGACAAGTGCAGTTCGGCGCCGAAATAACGCGCGACCTTCGGCGTCGCCGCCGTCGTCGCGCATCTGATGCGAGCCGTGTTTTTCGCGTGCTTTGTGATGCGGCGCCTCGGTTTCCGGCGCGCGCGGGCGACGCTCGCCCGGACGCGGCGGCGCAGGACGCGTCGCGGGGCGCGCGTCTTTCTTGTCCGTCGTCGCGCCGGCGGCGGGCTTGGCCGCAGCCGGGCCCGGTTTTGCGGCGGGCGCTTCGGCGGTCGGCTTTACTTCGGGCTCGGCGACGCGCGTGCGCGCTTCTTCCGCGACGCGGCGTGCGTCTTCGGCGGCGCGCAGTTTCGCGTCTTCTTCCTGACGGCGGCGTTCCTGTTCGTTGCGCGCATTCTCGTCGGCTTCGCGCTTGAGCTGCGATTCCTGCAGCTTGCGCAGCGCGTCTTCGCGTTCGGCATCGACCGGCGTGTTCCGCATCGACGGCGCTGCGTTTGACGTAGGTGCGCTTCTGGCGCACTTCGACGTTCACGGTTTTGCCGCGCGCGGCGCCCTGATTGACGCGTCAGTTCGCTGACGGTCTTGCGCTTGAGCGTGATCTGCCGCGGCGTGGTATCTCGCCTGCGCGTTCGCGATCCTTGCCGTGCGTGCGGCGCAGGAAGCCCAGCAGCTTGACCTTCTCGGTGCTCGAGACCACCTGGTCAGGACTGGAGAATTTCATGCCCGCGCCGTCGAGCTGCGTGAGCAGCTTGTCGACACTCATGCCGAGCACACCGGCGAGTTGTTTGATCGTTACGTCTGACATGGTTCTCCTGATCTCTCTCAATGGCGTGTGTCGGCATCACATGATCGCTGCATCACTCGCCGGCGGCACGCGCGGCCATGATCAGCGCGCTTGCACGTTGTTCATCGACACCATCGATCGCGAATTCCACCAGTTCGTCGGTGGCCAGATCGGCGAGATCCTGGCGCGTGACGATCTTGTGTTGCGCGAGCTGGTACGCGGTGTCGTCGTCCATGCCCTCGACAGCCAGCAGATTCCTCGGAAGGCTTGTTGTCTTCGATATCTTCTTCGACCGCGAGCGCTTCGGTGAGCAGCGCATCGCGGGCACGCGCGCGAAGTTCCTCGACGATGTCTTCGTCGAATCCTTCGATCGCGAGCAGTTCGCCGCTCGGCACGTAGGCGATTTCCTCGACCGTGGTGAAACCTTCCTGCACGAGGATCGCCGAGATTTCCGCGTCGACTTCGAGTTTTTCCATGAACAGGTTGCGCGCGGCTTCCTGCTCGGCTTCGGACTTCGCCGCGACCTGATCCTGCGTCATCACGTTGAGCTGCCAGCCGGTGAGCTTGCTGGCCAGACGCACGTTCTGGCCGCCGCGGCCGATGGCCTGCGACAGCTTGTCTTCGGCGACGGCGATGTCCATCGAATGCTTTTCTTCGTCGACGATGATCGACTGCACTTCCGCCGGCGCCATCGCGTTGATGACGAACTGCGCGGGATTGTCGTTCCACAGCACGATGTCGATGCGCTCGCCGTTGAGTTCGTTCGACACGGCCTGCACGCGCGAACCGCGCATGCCGATGCAGGCGCCGATCGGATCGGTGCGATGATCGTGCGCGAGCACGGCGATCTTGGCGCGATCGCCCGCGTCACGCGCAGCGGCCTTGATCTCGACCAGACCCTGGCCGACTTCCGGCACTTCGAGCTTGAACAGCTCCATCATGAATTCCGGCGCGGTACGCGACACGAAAAGCTGCGGACCGCGCGGTTCCGGACGCACTTCATGCAGATAGCCGCGCACGCGATCGCCGGCGCGGACCGCTTCGCGCGGAATCGCCTTGTCGCGCGGGATGTAGGCTTCGGCGTTGCCGCCGAGGTCGATGATAAATGCTGCCGCGTTCGACGCGCTTGACCACGCCGGTGATGAGTTCGCCGACGCGATCCTTGTACGCATCGACCACCTGCGCGCGCTCGGCTTCGCGCACGCGCTGCACGATGACCTGCTTGGCGGCCTGCGCGGCGATGCGTCCGAATTCCGGATTCTCGATCTGTTCTTCGACGAATTCGCCGACCTGGATGTCTTCGCGCGTTTCGACCGCGTCCATCATGCGCACCTGGCGATCCGGCGATTCCATGACGACGTCGTCCGGCACCACTTCCCAGCGGCGGAAGGTTTCGTAGTCGCCGCTGTCGCGATCGATGCTGACGCGCGTGGCGACGTCTTCGTTGAAATAGCGCTTCTTCGCCGCGGAAGCCAGCGCGGCTTCCATCGCGTCGAAAATGACGGCCTTGGCGACGCCCTTCTCGTTGGCGACCGCGTCGACGACCAGTAGTAATTCTTTGCTCATCGTTTCGTTCTCACTGTTTCTTTTCCCTTCTCCCGCTGCGGGAGAAGGTGCGCACTGATCTTGAAGCGGAGCGGATCAGGGTGCGTCGCGATTCGCGAAGAGCCTCACCCTCACCCTAGCCCTCTCCCGCAAGCGGGAGAGGGGCTAAATCTACTTCTTGCCTTTTATCTTTTTACCCTTGTTCACTTTGTTGGCCTCGTCGCCGAAATCCGGCACGAGGCGCGCCTTGTGGATGTTGCCGTGCGCGATGCGCACCGGCTCGCCATCCTGACTCATGATCACGTCGTTGCCTTCCACCGCCGACGATCGGACCGTTGAAGCGCCGGCGACCATTGACCGCCAGGTTCACTTCAACCTTTGCCGACTGGCCGGCAAAACGCGCAAAATGCGCGGTTGTATACAACGGCCGATCCAGCCCCGGCGACGACACTTCCAGCGTGTAGCGGCCGGCGATCGGATCGTTCACGTCCAACGTTGCCGAAACTTCGCGGCTGACCACTTCGCAATCGTCGACATTGACCTCGCGGTCCGGCGCTTCGATATACACGCGCACCAGACTGTTGCCGTGCGACGGGCTGTATTCGACGCCGAGGCATTGCAGCCCCACGCCTTCGACAACCGGTGTCAACAATTCGGTCAGTCGCTCATCACGCATCTGGATCTTCACCTCACGCTAAGTCAGCCGTGACTTAGTTCTACGTGCAAAAAAATCGAGTTCCAAAAACAAAAAAGGGCCTAAGGCCCTTTCCATAGTCCGCCGTTGTCTCGCATCCAAACATCGGCAACGCGCGCAATCCTTGCGCTTCACGAAACGAACCTGCACAGCGTTTCATTTCGTGTCGAACAAAAAAGCCTCTTGCGAGGCTCCTTAATCTCGACTGGTAGCGGGGGCAGGATTTGAACCTGCGACCTTCGGGTTATGAGCCCGACGAGCTGCCAGACTGCTCCACCCCGCACCAAGGCGAACCGCAATTTTAGCGGAGCGCAGCGGTCGCGCGCAACTTAAAAGAATCCCGACCCGCTGTACATGGCGTCATCGAGCGCCGATTTCAACGCGCTTTTCGATCAGGATGGCAAGCCGAATGCGTGATAGCACCACGCGATCAGCGGGCCCCACAGCACGCCCAGAACCAGCAGCGCGGCGCCGTTGACCGAGAGCAGCCAGCGCAGCGGCAAATCCTTGGGCAGCGTGAGAACGGCGCCTTCGGCCGGCGCATCGAAATACATCACCTTGATCACGCGCAGGTAGTAGAACGCACCGATGATCGCGAACACGATGGCGACGATCGCGAGCCACCACATGCCGGCGTCGACGGACGCTTTCAATACCATGAGCTTGGAGAAGAATCCGAACAGCGGCGGCACGCCGGCGAGCGAGGCCATGATCAGCAGCATGATGAACGCGTACCACGGGTTGCGCTGGTTGAGTCCCTTGAAGTCGTCGATCTCTTCGGCCTCGAAGCCCGCGCGCGCGAGCAGACAGGATGCCGCCGAACGCCGCGGTGGTCATGATGCCGTACGAGATCGCGTAGAACATCGCGGCGGCGTAACCCGACGGCGTGCCGTTGGCGAGCCCGAGCAGGATGAAGCCGACGTGCGAGATCGTCGAATACGCCAGCATGCGTTTGAAGTTCGTCTGCGCGATGGCGACCACGTTGCCGATGACGAGCGACGCCGCGGCGAGAGCGGCAATCATGAGTTTCCAGTGCGGCGACAGATCGCCGAGACCCGTTTCGAGCAGGCGATACGCGAATCCGAAACCGGCGATCTTCGGCGCCGATCCGACGAAAACGGTGACGGCCGTCGGCGATCCTTCGTACACATCCGGCAGCCACATGTGGAACGGCGCCGCGCCGAATTCGAATCCGATGCCGACGACGAGGAACACCAGACCGAACACGAGCAGCATCGCGTGCGGATTGTCCGACGCGAGCGAACCGACGGCGTGGATCTTGGCCAGATCGAGCGTGCCCGTCGCGCCATAGATCATCGACATGCCGAACAGCATCAGACCCGACGCGAGCGCGCCGAGCACGAAATATTTCATCGCGGCTTCGGATGACTTGCTCGAATCGCGGTTCATCGCCACGAGCGCGTACGTCGACAACGCGAACAGTTCCAGACCCAGATACGCGGTGACGAGGTTTCCGGCCGACACCATCAGCATCATGCCGAGCGTGGCGAACAGCGCGAGCAGATAGAACTCGCCGATGAACAGGTTGCGCTCGGCCAGATAGCGCCGCGACATGACGAAGACGACACCGGTGATGCCGAGTATGAAAATCTTCAGCACGGCAGCGACGCGCATCGTGTATGTACGCGCCGTTGAACGCGGTGGTTTGCGGATCGTGATCGACGAGCAGGATACCGATCGTCGCCACGACCGCGATCAGCGACAACCAGTGCGTCACGATGCGCTGAGGCGATTTGAGGAACAGATCGACGAACAAAATCACGCAGATCGCGCCGAGCAGGAAGTCCTCGGGCAGCAGCAAGACGAGGTCGTGGATGGAGAAATTCATCGAGCGTCCGTGACGAGCAAAAACGAACGCATAGTGTACGTGAGACGCTGCCATAAAACGACGATTTGGCCGGCTGGCGGACCCTTTCCGGCACGGTACAATCGCGTCGACGACGAGGGGAGCGCGTCTTGCTGATCATTCCGCTGCACCGGCGGCCGACGTGGGAAAATTTTCCGCTGGTGACCGCCATCCTGATCCTGGTGAACGTGTTCGTTTTCGCCGCGTTCCAGTCCAAGGACGATCGCGCTTATCGGGAAGCGGTCGAGTACTACCAAACGGTCCATCTCGACAGCGAAGAAGTGCCCGCTTACGCCGGCTGGATGCGCGAGCATGGCCGCAGCAAGGACGTGGAAAAATTCGTCGACCTGTCGCCGGCGTTGCACGCGCAGGTCATCGAATCCGATCCGAAATTCTTGAAGGCGTTGGACACCGACCAGATCATCAAACCCGACGCGAAAGGCTACGCGAGCTGGAAAGAACGCCGCACCCGATTCGAGGAGCTGCGCGACGCGGCGTTCACCGAAAAGCACATGCTGCGCTTCTCGCATTTCGAACCGGGCCGCATTTTCAGTTCGATGTTCCTGCACGGCGGCATGGAGCATCTGATCGGCAACATGGTTTTCCTCGCGCTGCTCGGCTTGCTCGTGGAAGGCGCGCTCGGATCGGGTTGGTATCTCGCGCTGTATCTACTCGGCGGCATCGGCGCGGCATTGACGTCGCTGGCGGTGCACTACAACGGCTACGGCGGTGCGATCGGCGCATCGGGCGCGATCGCTGCACTGATGGGCGCGTATTGCGTGATCTGGGGACGACGAAAGGTGCGCGTGTTTTATTGGGCGTTCGTGTTTTTCGACTACGTGAAAGTGCCCGCGCTCGTATTGTTGCCGGTGTGGCTCGGCTGGCAGTTGCTCAACTGGTGGCTCGATCACGATTCGCACATCGCCTTCGATGAGCACGTCGGCGGCATCGTATTCGGCGCGTTGATCGCGTGGGCGCTGCGGCATCAGGGCTGGATGCGCCACGATTTCATCGAGGAAGACGAACGCGAGGAAGCGCGTGCCGGCAACGTGAAGGCGTTCGACGAAGCGATGCAATTGCTCGGTCGTCTGGAAATTCCGCGTGCGCGCGAGATGCTTATGCGCATTGACGCGGACGAACCCGGCACGATGCGGGTGATCATCGCGCTGTATCGCTGCGCGCGCTACAAAGGCACGCCGACGGAAGTCGATGCCGCGATTACGCGGGTTCTCGCGACGAAGCCGAAAGATATCGCGGAATTGCGCGACATCAAATCGGCGTACGACGATTACGTGAAAGCATGCGGCGGCAAGTCACGGCTGGCGCCCGATGTGATGGTGAAACTCGTGCCGTTGTGGTTGCGCCTCAACGACGAAGAAGCGGCCGAAGCGGTATTGCGCGCGATCGCCGAACGCGCGCCGGATTACGCGGGATTGCCCGGCGCGTGGTTCGCGTTGGCAATGCGCGCGCCGGAGAAATCCCCGCAGCGACGCGCACGTCTCGAGCACGTCGCGCAGCAGCACGGTCGAAGCGATTTCGGATCGAAAGCGCGTTTCCTGCTCACGCAGGCGTAGCGGGTTTCGCCTTCGGCTTGGCCATTGCGATCATGCGCTCGATTTCGTCGAGCTTGGCGTCGATCTGCGGGCGCAGCGGATCGTCGGGATAAGTCGATTTCAGCGAGCGCAACAGCGCGCACGCCGCTTCGTCCTGATTCATGCGCTCGAACATGATGGTGGCGGCGAGCAGATAATTCTTCGGGATGTCTTTGCTTTTCGGAAAGCGCTTGTGGAATCCGCCGAGCAGTTTCAGCGCGACCTGCGGCTGTCCCCACGCCGCCGCTTTTTCGGCGAGACGCGTGACCTGCGACGATTCGGCCGGCGCGAACGCGGGATCGATCACCTGGCATTCGCGCAGGAGATCGAGCGCCTGCTTGTCTTTTTCCTGCGCGAGCAGAACGCCGAGATATTCATGGCCGTGGCGCAACAGCTCGGCGTTGTCGCCGGCGAGATTCAGCAGCTTGCGATACTGCGCGTGTACGGCCGGCGTGCCGCCGGTTGCCTTGAGCCGCCCGCCGAGAAGGAGCGTCGCGTCTTCCGGACGCCCGTCACGCACCATCGCGCTGGCGCGGTCGAGAAGTTCCTGATCCGGATCGAGCGCTGCGAGCGGCCGCTGCAGCGTCGCCGGCGCTTCGGGGACGTAGCCGACATCATCGTGATACTGATAAAGCAGATAGCCCATCAGATGGAACATGACGACGAGGCAATAATTGGAAATCAGCGAAACGGCCACCAGCGCCACCGCGAGCGGCATGAACTTCGCCACCAGATTCTGGCCGAAGCCTTCGCTCATCAGAACGGCCAGACACAGGCCGACCACCGCCAGATACGACCAGCCGATGCGGCCGATGATGGAAAACCATTTGGCCGGATTGATCGCCGCGCCGACGCTCTCGTCCATCGCCAGCACCATGACCGCGGCGGGCATGCACAGGCCGAGGAACAGGAGCCACGCGATGCCGAGTCGCGGGCCGAGCACGACGATGCCGAGCACGGCCATGACGCCGATGATGATGAGCAGTCCGATCAGTTTCCAGCCGAGACTCTTGTCCGTTGTCGACAGGAATCCGCCTTCAGGCGGCGTAAGCTGGCCGTTCGCTGTCGCGCGCAGGCACTCGAACGCATAGCGGTACATGGCGACGTTGACCAGCAGCAGCAACACCATCGCCATGAGCTTGAACGGCAGGAAGGCGACGAGTGTGGCAAGCGCCAGCACCACGATATTCGCCATCGAAGCGCCGTGCGCCGGATAAAGAATGATTTCGCGCAGACGGTTCCAGAACGGAACGATCGCAGGCTCGATCACGGTCGGATTGGCGGACATCGGAAATTTTCCCCTGCAACGTCGGTCGACTTCGGTCTACCCCTAGACCGTCACGCGCATCCTCGCCAGCCGTTGACCGGAATGCAACTTCCGGCCGATATGCGGCAGCGATCCGTCGATCAGAATTTGGAAGCCGCCAGCCCGTCGACGATGTGTCGGACAGAAGCGTCCATCAGATGCGTCAGCGGCTCCGGCCAGACGCCGATGAGCAACGTGCCGAAGGCGAACACGCCGAGCACGAGTGCTTCGCGTGCGTTGATGTCCTTCAGATGACGCACATGATCGTTGGTCACTTCGCCGAAGATGACGCGCTTGACCAGCCACAGCGTATACGCCGCGCCGAGGATCAGCGTGATCGCTGCGCCTGCCGCGACCCACGGATTGAGCTGGAAGCTGGCCAGGATCACCATGAATTCGCCGACGAATCCGCTCGTGCCCGGCAAACCGCAGTTGGCCATCGAGAACAAAACCCAGAACGCGGCGAACCACGGCATCACGTTGACGACGCCGCCGTAATCCTTGATCATGACGGCTGTGCACGCGGTCGTACAGAACGCCGACGCACGAGAACATCGCGCCGGAAACGAAGCCGTGCGAGATCATCTGCACCATCGCGCCGGACACGCCGAGATAGGCGCCGTCGGCATTGTGGAATGCGCGCACCAGCGACGCGCGCGAGAAACACGCCGAACGTCACGAAGCCCATGTGCGAGACGGACGAATAGGCGATCAGCTTCTTCATGTCCTCCTGCACCAGCGCGACGAAGGCGACGTAGATGATCGCGATCAGCGACAGCGCCACGATCAGCCATGCGTATTCGAGACACGCATCGGGAACGATCGGCAGCGAGAAACGCAGGAATCCGTAGCCGCCGATCTTCAGCATGATCGCGGCCAGGATGACGGAGCCGCCGGTCGGCGCTTCGACGTGCGCGTCGGGCAACCACGTGTGCACCGGCCACATCGGCACTTTGATCGCGAAGCCGAGCAGGAACGCGAAGAACAGACAGGATTGTTCGTGCGCGCTCAGCGGCAGTTTGGCGAGCGCGGCCATTTCCCAGCTGCCGGCTTTCATGTACAGGTAGATCAATCCGATCAGCATGAAGATCGAACCGAAGAACGTGTAGAGGAAGAATTTCAGTGTCGCGTAGACGCGCCGCGGTCCGCCCCAGATGCCGATGATGATGAACATCGGGATCAGCATGCCTTCGAAGAACACGTAGAACAGCAACGCGTCCATCGCGGCGAACACGCCGATCATCAATCCTTCGAGCACGAGGAACGCAGCGAGATATTGCGCGACCTTGTTGTGCACCGAATCCCACGCGCCGAGGATGACGAGGATCGTGGTCAGCGTGGTGAGCATGATCAGCGCGATGGCGATGCCATCGGCGCCGAGATGGTAGGTCGCGTTGATCGCGGAAATCCACGGCAGCTGCTCGACGAACTGCATCGTGCCGGCGTCGGCGTCGTAGCCGGTGAACAGCGGAATGCTGACCAGGAACACGACGATCGAAATGCCGCAGCGCAAGCCAGCGCGCCGTGTTCGCGCGTTCGCCCGAGCAACGCGACGGCTGCGCCGCCGATGATCGGCAGCCAGATGCAGAGGCTCAAGATGGACCAGCTCGCTTGCATTCAACGTTCCTGTTTGTTTCTTTTCTGTCTTCTTTCCGCCGTCATTTTCGCGAAAGCGGAATGACAAGCATCAAATCTTGATAACCCACCACAATCCGCCGAGCAACACGACCAGACCGAGGATCATCGCGAACGCATAGGTATACAAATATCCCGACTGGATCCAGCGCACGACGCCGGCCGCACGGCCGACCGTCGCGGCCGACCCGTCGATGATCACGTTGTCGATCACGCCGACGTCGCCGCCCTTCCACAGACCACGGCCGAGCAATAGCGAACCCCGCGCGAAGACGGCCTGATAGATCGGATCGAACCAGTATTTGCGGTCGAGCATCGTCCACAGCGGATGGAATGCTTTCTTGATGCGGTCGGCGATGCCGGGATTGAACAGATAGATGTACGTCGCCACCGCGAAGCCCGCCAGCGCAAACCAGAACGGCGGCTGCGCGAAGCCTTGCAGCATCGCGCTCGAGCCAGCCGGAGAAATTCTCCTTCGGCGTGTTCGGATGTGCGGATCGCCGTCCCGAAGAAATCGCCGTGCAGGATCGACGACACCGTCATCGCGCCGATGATGATCGACGGAATCGCGAGCAGGATCAGCGGCACGGTCACGACCCACGGCGATTCGTGCGGCGGATGCGCGAGATGTCCGGGCGGCAGATGATGATCGTCGTGATCGCTCGAAACGGGCTCATGCTGCGTTTCGGCGGAGCCGTGCGCGTCGGCTTTCGCCGCGACGTGATGCGCGTCGGCATGTTTGTGCGCACTGCTTGGAACCGTGTTCGTGCTCGACGACGAAACGCTCGCGTCCGTGGAACGTCAGATACAGCAAACGGAAGCTGTACAGTCGACGTGACGAACACGCCGAGCAGCACGCACCAATAACCGTACGTCGCACCCCAGCGATGCGATTCGCTGCACCGCTTCGATGATCGCGTCCTTCGAAAAGTAACCCGGCGAATCCCGGCATGCCGACCAGCGCGAGCGTGCCGATCCACGCCGTGATCCACGTGATCGGCATGTAGCTGCGCAGGCCGCCCATGTAGCGCATGTCCTGCTCGTGATGCATGGCGATGATCACCGAGCCCGCGCCGAGGAACAGCAGCGCCTTGAAGAACGCATGCGTCATCAGGTGGAAAATCGCCGCCGAATACGCCGACACGCCGAGCGCGACGGTCATGTAGCCGAGCTGCGACAACGTCGAATACGCGACCACGCGCTTGATGTCGTTCTGCACGATGCCGATCAGCGCCGGTGAAGAACGCCGTCGTCGCGCCGATGATCGAGCACGGTGCTCAGCGCCGTTTCCGACAACTCGAACAGCGGCGACATGCGCGCGACCATGAAGATGCCGGCGGTCACCATCGTCGCGGCGTGGATCAGCGCGGAGATCGGCGTCGGGCCTTCCATCGAATCGGGCAGCCACACGTGCAGCGGAACCTGCGCGGATTTGCCCATCGCGCCGACGAACAGGCACAGACAGATCACCGTCGCGACCGACCACGGATGGCCGCCGATGATTTCCCATGTCATGCCGTTCAACTTTTCGCTGGCACCGAACACCTGCGCGTAGTCGAGCGTGTGGAACACGAGCAGCACGCCGGCGATGCCGAGCAGGAAACCGAAGTCGCCGACGCGGTTGACCAGGAACGCTTTCATGTTCGCGAAGATCGCGGTCGGTTTCTTGAACCAGAATCCGATCAGCAGATACGAAACCAGACCGACCGCTTCCCAGCCGAAGAACAGCTGCAGGAAGTTGTTGCTCATCACGAGCATCAGCATCGAGAAGGTGAACAGCGCGATGTAGCTGAAGAAGCGCTGATAGCCGTCGGATCGTCGGCCATGTAGCCGATGGTGTAGATGTGCACCATCAGCGAAACGAACGTGACGACGCACATCATCAGTGCGGTGAGGCGATCGACGAGGAAGCCGACGTGCGCATCGATGCCGCCGACCTGGAACCAGGTATACAAATTCTCGTTGTACGTCTCCGCCCCGCCCCAGACGAGCTGGTACAGCACGTAGAACGACAACGCGCAGCTCAAGCGCGACGCCGGCGAATCGTCACGCGTGTGCGCGCCGACGCGGCCGACCTGATTGCGGAACAGGCCAGCGACGATCGCGCCGAACAGCGGCGCGAGCGCGATGATCAGCAGAATTGTCGGGTTCAAACTCATTCCGCCACGGTCCTTATTCTTTTGCTCGTCATTCCAGCGAAAGCTGGAATCCAGATCTTGACTTCAAGAGCTGGATTCCGGCTTTCGCTGGGATGACGAGCCCGTTCTACCCTTTCATCGAATCCAGTTCGCCCACATTGATCGTCGCGCGGTTGCGGAACAGCACGACCAGAATCGCAAGCCCGATCGCCGATTCCGCCGCCGCCACCGTCAGGATGAAGAACACGAACACCTGTCCGCTCGCATCGCCGAGGAAACGCGAGAACGCGACGAAGTTCATGTTCACCGACAGCAGCATCAGCTCGATCGCCATCAGCAGCACGATCATGTTCTTGCGGTTGATGAAAATGCCGGCGACGGAGATGCAGAACACGATCGTCGCCGAGCACGATGTAGTGCGCGAGCGTGATCATGGCGTCGTCCTCCGCGCGGACCGGGCGTACTCGCGGGAACGCTCGCCATCTTGACGATGCGGACGCGGTCGCGCGCATTCACCGCGACCTGGCTCGACGGATTCTGATATTTCGTGCCGCCGCGATGGCGCAGCGTGAGCATGATCGCGGCGATCACGGCGACGGTCAGGATCACCGCGGCGATCTCGAACGGCAGCAGGAATTGCGTGAACAACGCCTTGTCCGAGCCATGCGGTGTTCGACGCGCCGCGCCGGATCGGCGGCGCGGTGACGGCCGTCATCGCTTTCACGCCCATCAGCCCGAGCATTTCGACGAGCATGACGACAGCGACGATCAGACCGACCGGCAGATAGCGGATGAATCCTTCGCGCAACGGTTCGACCTTGACGTCGAGCATCATCACCACGAACAGGAACAGCACCATCACCGCGCCGACGTAAACGAGCACGAGCGCGATGGCGAGGAATTCGGCCTGCAGCAACAGCCACAACGCAGCGGTCGTGAAGAAGCACAGCACGAGCAGCAACGCCGCGTGCACGGAGTTCTTCACGCGTGATCACGCCGAGCGCCGACAGCGTCAGCACCGCGGCGAAGATGTAGAAACAGAATGAGGGTCCAGGGCAGATCCATGTCGGTCCTCAGCGATACGGCGCGTCTTGCGCGCGCGCGGCCGCGATCTGTTTTTCGAAACGGTCGCCGATGGCGAGCAGTTGCGGCTTGGTCGACGATGTTCTCGCCGCGCTTCTCGAAGTGATATTCGTGGATGTTGGTTTCCACGATCGAATCGACCGGGCAGCTTTCCTCGCAGAATCCGCAGTAGATGCACTTGAACAGATCAATGTCGTAGCGCGTCGTGCGGCGCGTGCCGTCGTCGCGCGGTTCGGAATCGATCGTGATCGCGAGCGCGGGACACACCGCCTCGCACAACTTGCACGCGATGCAGCGTTCCTCGCCGTTCGGATAACGGCGCAGCGCATGCAGTCCGCGGAAACGATTCGACTGCGGAATCTTTTCCATCGGATAGCGCATCGTGTATTTGGGCTTGAACATGTATTTGCCCGTCAGCGCCAGACCTTTGAACAGCTCGAGCAGCAGCAGACTCTTGAAGAAGCCAGCGACGTTGCTCATGCGCCCGCTCCTTGCGTCACGCCCGGTCCGACGATGCCGAAATAGGCCAGACAGCCGGTCACGAACAGCCAGGTCGAAACCGATCGGAATGAAAACTTTCCAGCCCAGACGCATGATCTGGTCATAGCGATAGCGCGGGAACGCGGCGCGGAACCACAGATACAGGAACGCGAAGAAGAAAACCTTGGTGAACAGCCAAGGCCACCGCCCTGCCGCACCCACGAAATCAGCCGGCCCGTCCGCATGCACCCACGGCTGGATCGGCGTCAGCCAGCCGCCGAGGAACAGCGTCGCGGCGAGGAACGAAATCAAAATCATGTTCGCGTATTCGGTGAGGAAGAACACCGCGAACGGCGCGCCCGAATATTCGACGTGGAAGCCGGCGACGATTTCCGATTCGCCTTCGGCGACGTCGAACGGCGCGCGGTTGGTTTCGGCGACGCCGGAAACGAAATAGATCACGAACAGCGGCAGCAGCGGCCAGCCAGAACCAGTTGAACGGTCCGTAGTGACCGACTTGCGACGTGCACGATGTCGGACATGTTCAGGCTGCCGGCGCAGATCAGCACGCCGACCAGCGCGATGCCCATCGCGATTTCGTAACTGACGACCTGCGCGGCCGAACGCATCGCGCCGAGGAACGCGTATTTCGAATTCGACGACCAGCCCGCGAGGATGATGCCGTACACGCCGATCGACGTCATCGCGAGCAGATACAGCAATCCCGCGTTGATGTTCGACAGCACCGAGCGTTCTCGTGAACGGAATCACGGCCCACGCGGCGAACGCCGGCGTCAGCGCGATCAGCGGCGCGGCGACGAACAGGAATTTGCTCGCCGTCTGCGGGATCAGATATTCCTTGAACAGCAGTTTGAACACGTCGGCGAACGTCTGCGCCAGACCCGCCGGACCGATGCTGTTCGGTCCCATGCGCACGTGCATCCAGCCGAGCACCTTGCGCTCCCACCAGACGTACAGCGCGACGGAGATGATGACCGGCACGGCGATGGCGAGAATGCACATCACCAGCCAGATCACGAGGCCCGCGCCGTCGCCGCAGCCAGTGAGCGGATCGCGGATGTGATTGAGGATCCAGTCGATACACGCTCAGGCCCTCGCCACGGTGACGACCGCGCCGCTCGGCGGCAGGGCCTTGGTTTGCGACCACGTCGATTCGATCCACGCCGATCCGCGCGGAACGTCGCGCGTGATGATCACCGGCAAGGTTGCTTCGACATCGCCCGCCGTAACTTTCGCCTGTGCATCCGCGGAAAGCCCGAGCGCGAGTGCGTCTTCCGGATGCAGACCGACGGCGGCGTGCCCGGTCAGCGGATGCGACTGCAACGACTTCGCGCGACGCACCACCGCATCGACGCGGTAGATCGGCACGGTCGACACGCGTACGAAACTTCCCTGCCCGCGGTTCGCATCCGGCCGTTGCTGCGACGGCTTCTCGCCGCTGCCGATCGACGCCGGTTTCTCCGCGAGCAACGCTTTCACTTTCGTGTGGACTTCGCCGAATTCGGTGAAGCCGAAATCTTCCAGACCAAGATGCGCGCCGAGTGCGCGCAACACGCGCCAGCCTTCGCGCGCATCGCCCGGCAATTTCGCCGCCCGCGGCGACCGGCTGCGCGACGCCGTCGACGTTGACATACGTTCCGCTGATTTCCGGCGCTAGACCGACCGGCAACACGACATCCGCCGTGCGCTTCACGCTGTTGCAGGCATACGCGCCGATGTAGACGCAGAAATCGGCGCCGTCGCGCGCTTTGTCGAACGCTTTGCCGTCGGCACACGTCGGCGGTGCCGGCGTGATAGCACGATCAGGCTCTTCGGCGGCTGCGCGATCATCTGCGCCGCGTTCTTGCCGCGCGACTGCGGCACCGCGCCCGCGCGCGCGAGGCCGACATCGTTCGCACCGGGAGCAACTTCGTTGAACGCTGAGCCGGTCAGCCGCGCGAATTCACGCGCCATCGCGCGCAGCGCCGACGCGTTGGGCGCGTGCGCGGCGACGTCGCCGAAGATGACGACCGACGATGGCGCATCCGCCATGATCTTCGCGATCGCGCGATGCGCATCTTCCACGCGCGCGTTGCGCACGTGATCCTGCAGATCCGGCGCGACCGTCTGATCGCCCGACGATGCATTGGCGAACGCGGCGAGTTCGTCGTTGCATCGACCAGACATCCGCGATGCGTTTGCCGGTCATGTGGAAATTGAAATCGAAGTCGATGCGGATTGATCGCGTAGACCTTCGCGCCCTTGCTCCACGCCTTGCGGATGCGGTGCGACAGCAGCGGCTGTTCGTGACGCGTGTTCGAACCGACGATGACGATGGCGTTCGCCTTCTCGATATCGGCGAGCGGCATTTCGAATGTCGGACCGGCCGTGCCGTCGGAGAAATCCAACGTGCGCAGGCGATGATCGATGCTGTCGCTGCCGAGAGCGCGGACGATGCTGCGCGAGCAGATAACCTTCTTCGCTCGATGTCAGCGGCGCAACCAGCGCACCGATATCGCGAGCCGTTTTTCTGCAGATCCTGCGGCGGCGAACGCGATCGCTTCTTCCCACGTCGCTTCGACCAGTTCGCCGTTCTTGCGGATCATCGGCGTGGTCGCGCGATCGTCCGAATACAGGCCCTGATGCGAATAGCGATCGCGATCCGACAGCCAGCACTCGTTGATCGCTTCGTTGTCGCGCGGCACGGTGCGCAGCACTTCGCCGCGGCGCGTGTGCAGCCACAGGTTCGAGCCGAGCGCGTCGTGATAGCCGATCGATTCGCGCGCGATCAGTTCCCACGGCGCGCGCCTTGAAGCGGAATACCTTGTTGGTCAGCGCGCCGACCGGGCAGACGTCGATGACGTTGCCGCCGAGTTCGCTGATCGATCGTCTTGCCGATGTAGGTGCCGATCTCGAGCATTTCGCCGCGGCCCATGCCGCCGAGTTCCGGCGAACCGGCGACTTCGGTCATGAAGCGCACGCAGCGCGTGCACTGGATGCAGCGCGTCATGTCGGTTGCGATCAGCGGGCCGAGGTTTTCGTCCGGGATCGACGCGCTTGCGTTCGACGAAGCGCGACACCGAACGGCCGTAGCCCATCGACACGTCCTGCAGTTCGCATTCGCCGCCCTGATCGCAGATCGGGCAATCGAGCGGATGATTGATCAGCAGGAATTCCATCACGTTGCGCTGCGCGGACAACGCGCGTCTGCGACTGCGTGTAGATCTTCATGCCCTCCACTACCGGCGTCGCGCAGGCAGGCTGCGGCTTCGGCACCGGCTTGCCGCCCATTTCGGTTTCCACCATGCACATGCGGCAGTTGGCGGCGATCGGCAGTTTGTCGTGATAGCAGAAACGCGGGATCGCGAATGCCGGCCTTGTCGGCGGCCTGGATGATCATCGAGTTTTTCGGCACCTGCAGCTTCTTGCCGTCGATTTCGATGTTGACGAAATCGGGCGGCGCGGCGGGTGCGGTCGGTTGCGCGCTCATGCCTGCACCTCGTTCCACGCTCGTCATTCCCGCGAAAGCGGGAATCCAGTGCCTTTTGGGCGCTGGGAGAGCAAAGTCGCTGGATTCCCGCTTTCGCGGGAATGACGGAATTCTTTTGTTCGATGGCAGCAGCGATCATGCCGCGGCCTCCAGCGGAGCATCGACGATCGAGCGTTTGTTCGCGATGTAGTACTCGAACTCGTGCCAGTAGTGGCGCAGGAAACCCTGCACCGGCCACGCGGCGGCTTCGCCGAATGCGCAGATGGTGTGGCCTTCGATCTGTCCGGCAGCCTGCTTGAGCATGTCGACGTCTTCCATCGTCGCGTTGCCGTCGACGATGCGGCACAGCACGCGATACATCCAGCCGGTGCCTTCGCGGCACGGCGTGCATTGCCCGCACGATTCGGCGTAATAGAAACGCGCGATGCGACGGCACGCTTTCACCATGTCAGGTGGTTTCGTCCATCACGATCACGGCGCCCGATCCCAAGCCCGATCCGGCTTTCTGGATCGCGTCGTAATCCATGGTCAGGCTCATCATCGTCTCGGCGGGAAGCACCGGCATCGACGAACCGCCCGGAATGACCGCTTTCAACTTGTGACCGTTGCGCACGCCGCCGGCCATCTCGAGCAATTCCGAAAACGGCGTGCCGAGTTTGATTTCGAAATTGCCCGGCTTGTTGACGTGACCGGACACCGAAAAGATTTTCGGACCGCCATTGTTCGGCTTGCCCTGATTCAAGAACCACTCCGCGCCTTTGCGCAGGATCGCCGGCACCGACGCGTAGGTTTCGGTGTTGTTGATCGTGGTCGGTTTGCCGTACAGACCGAAGCCCGCCGGGAACGGCGGCTTGAAGCGCGGCTGGCCTTTCTTGCCTTCCAGCGATTCCATCAGTGCGGTTTCTTCGCCGCAGATGTAGGCGCCGGCGCCGAGTGCGTTGTAGATGTCGACATCGATGCCGCTGCCTTGCACGTTCTTGCCGAGCAGGCCGGCTTCGTACGCTTCTTTCAACGCTTCTTCGCAATGCTCGAACGGCTCATGGTGGAATTCGCCGCGCAGGTAGTTGTAGGCGACGGTCGAACCGGTTGCGTAGCAGGCGATCGCGAGACCTTCGATCACCGCATGCGGATTGAAGCGCAGGATGTCGCGGTCCTTGCACGTGCCGGGTTCGGATTCGTCCGAATTGCACAAAATATACTTTTGCATCGTGCCTTTCGGCATGAACGACCATTTCAGACCGGTCGGAAAGCCGGCGCCGCCACGGCCGCGCAGCGCGCTCTTCTTCAGCTCGTCGATGATCGCGGCCGGATCGGTTTTTTCCGCGAGGATTTTTTTCCACGCGGCGTAGCCGTCGACTTTCAGATAACTGTCCAGCGACCACGGCTTATCGAAATGCAGCGTGGTGTAGACGACCTGATGTTCCTGCGGGGCGGGGCCGACACTCATTTCAATTCATCCAGAATCTGGTCGACTTTTTCGGTCGTCAGATATTCGTGATAGTGACCGTTCACAACCATCATCGGCGCACCGGCGCACGCGGCCAGGCATTCTTCTTCCGGCTTGAGATAAACGCGGCCATCCGGCGTGCTCTCGCCCACCTTGATGCCGAGACGCTTCTCGCACTGACGCAACACGTCTTCGCCGCCGTTGAGCCAGCAGCTGATGTTCGTGCACACCGCGACGTTGTTGCGACCGACCGGTTTCGTCTCGAACATCGAATAGAACGTCGCGACTTCATATCCCCAGATCGCCGGCAGCTCGAGATATTTCGTGACCGCGGTGATGAGTTCGTCGGTCAGAAAACCCTGGTTCTGTTCCTGCGCCGCGAACAAACCTTGAATGAGTGCCGAGCGCTTGCGCTCCGGCGGGAATTTCGACACCCAATGATCGATGTGCTCGCGCGTGTGACCGTTCAGCACGACCATCGGATCGATGTCTTTGACTTCTCGATAGTGACCCGTCGCTTTCATTTCGTCAGGCCTCGGCAATCGCAGCGATGGAGACCTTCAGGCCGGGAATTTTCACCGGAAGTTTCGCGCCCTGACGCGCCGGCGGTTCGCTCGGAAACCATTTCAACCATTCTTCGTTCATGCCCGCGAAATCGTCTTCCTCGGCAAGCACGACGGTGGCGCTGACGAGTTTCGCCAGCGAACTGCCCGCCGCTTCGAGAATCGCCTGGATATTGGTGAGACATTGGCGCGTCTGCAGCTGAATCGTTTCACCGACGATCGCGCCGGTGGCAGGATCAGCCGGTGCCGTGCCCGAAACGAACACGAGGCCCGCCGCCTTGACCGCCTGGCTGTAGCTCGCCGGCGGTTTCGCGGCCTTGTTCGTATAGACGATCTGGCGTTTCGCGGCGCTCATCGATCGATCTCTCCGAACACGATGTCGTAGGTGCCGATCATCGCGACCACGTCGGCCAGCATATGGCCGCGCACGATCGCATCCATCGACGACAGATGCGCAAAACCCGGCGCGCGCAGCTTTCAGGCGGAACGGTTTGTTCGCGCCATCGGAAATCAGGTAGATACCGAACTCGCCTTTCGGCGCTTCGATGGCGACAGTACGTTTCGCCGGGCGGAACCGAATAGCCTTCGGTGAACAGTTTGAAGTGATGGATGAGCGCTTCCATGTCATCCTTCATTTCCATGCGGCTGGGCGGCACGACCTTGTAGTTGCGGATCATCACCGGACCCGGATTGGCTTTCAGCCACTGCACGCACTGCTGCACGATGCGGTTCGACTGACGCATTTCCTCGACGCGCACGAGATACCGATCGTAGCAATCGCCCGTGACGCCGACGGGAATGTCGAAATCCATCTTGTCGTACATCGCGTAGGGCTGCTTCTTGCGCAGATCCCACTCGACGCCCGAACCGCGCAGCATCGGACCGGTCATGCCCCACGCCAGCGCCTTTTCGGGCGGAATGACGCCGATGCCGACCGTGCGCTGTTTCCAGATGCGGTTGTCGGTCAGCAGTGTTTCGTATTCGTCGACGCGATTCGGGAAATCGGCGGTGAAGTGCTCGAGGTAATCGAGCATCGATCCTTCGCGCCAGGAATTGAAACGCTTCAGATCATCGCCCTTGTGCCAGCGCGATTCGCGGTATTGCGGCATCTGATCCGGCAGATCGCGATAGACGCCGCCCGGACGGTAATACGTCGCATGCATGCGCGCGCCGCTGACGGCTTCGTACACATCCATCAGTTCTTCGCGCTCGCGGAACGCGTACAGGAACACGGCCATCGCGCCGAGATCGAGCGCGTTGGAGCCGATCCACATCAGATGATTGAGGATGCGCGTGATCTCGTCGAACATCGTGCGGATGTACTGCGCGCGGATCGGCGCCTCGATGCCGAGCAGCTTTTCGATGGCGCGCACGTAGGCGTGCTCGTTGCACATCATCGACACGTAATCCAGGCGATCCATGTAGCCGATCGACTGGTTGAACGGTTTGGATTCGGCGAGCTTTTCGGTGCCGCGATGGAGCAGGCCGATGTGCGGATCGGCGCGCTGCACGACTTCGCCATCGAGCTCGAGCACCAGACGCAGCACGCCGTGCGCGGCCGGATGCTGCGGTCCGAAGTTGATCGTATAGTTTTTGATTTCCTGCATTTCTATACTTCTCTACGGCGCGCGCTTCTGGTTCGGGATATCGACTTGCCCGGAACGCGCACCCTGATCCGCCTGCGCCTGGTCGTAACGCGAATCGTGCGCGGATCGTGCGCGGCACCAGCACGCGCGGCACGACCGAGGTCACCGGCTCGTAGATCACGCGCTGCGCGACTTCGTCGTAACGCACTTCGACATTGCCGATCAGCGGGAAATCCTTGCGGAACGGATGGCCGACGAAACCGTAGTCGGTGAGGATGCGGCGCAAATCCGGATGGCCTTCGAACAGGATGCCGTACAGATCGAACGCCTCGCGCTCGAACCAGTTCGCGCCCGGCCAGATGTCGGTCAGCGACGGCACCACCGGGAACGCATCGTCCTGGCAGTACGCGCGAATGCGCACGCGCGAATTGTTTTTGACGACAGCAACTGCGCGACCGCGGCGAAACGCTTGTGGCCCACGCCCACTTTCGGGCGATTGGCCCATGCGAACCGGCCCGGACCCGCACCTTCCACGCCGCGCGAGAAACCTTCCGACGAAACGTCCGTCGTATCCCACTCGGACATGCCGTACGAAAGATAATCGACGCCGCATGATGTCGATGAGAAGCTCGAAATGGAACTCATCCTCATCGTGCAGGCTACGCGCGACCGCCAGCCAGTTTTCCGGCAGCACGTCGATCGTGGTCTCGCCTTCCCATTCGTGGACGGCGGCGATTTTCTCGCCGAGTCGCGCGGACAGGCGCTGGCCGAGCGTGGACGCATCGCTCATGCGATCTGCCTCGGCGGTAACTGATTGACCGATTTTTTCGCAACCGATTCGGTGCGGCGGATTTTCTTCTGCAACTGCAGGATGCCGTAGATCAACGCCTCGGCCGTCGGCGGGCAGCCCGGCACGTAGATATCGACCGGCACGATGCGGTCGCAACCGCGCACCACCGCATACGAATAGTGGTAATAGCCGCCGCCGTTCGCGCACGAGCCCATCGAGATGACCCATTTCGGATCGGGCATCTGGTCGTAGACGCGGCGCAGCGCCGGCGCCATCTTGTTGACCAGCGTGCCGGCGACGATCATCACGTCGGACTGGCGCGGACTCGGGCGGAACACGACGCCGTAGCGGTCCAGATCGAGTCGCGCGGCGCCCGCGTGCATCATCTCGACCGCGCAACAGGCCAGGCCGAACGTCATCGGCCACATCGAGCCGGTGCGCGCCCAGTTGACCAGCGAATCCATCGACGCGGTGACGAAACCCTTCTGCAGCAGCGGATTGTCGCCGCCCGGGCGCAGGATGTCGTCGACCGGGCCGATCGGCACCGGATTGTGCATCAGGCTCGTTTCGACGCGCGAACGGGTCGGTTCGATATCGGGCGCCGGTTCTTGACTGTTCATTCCCATTCCAGCGCGCCCTTCTTCCAGCAGTATACAAATCCCAAAAGCAGCAAAAGCAAGAAAGTCGCCATCTCAACGAGCGCCACCACGCCGATCTGCCTGAACACCACCGCCCACGGAAACAGGAAGGCGATTTCAAGGTCGAAGATGATGAACAGGATCGCGATGAGGTAGTAGCGCACGTCGAACTTCATGCGCGCGTCTTCGAACGGCTCGAAGCCGCATTCGTAGGCTTGCGCCTTTTCGATATTGTCGGTCTTGTGCGGGCCGATGACCGCGCCGATGGCCAAAAGCGCGACGCCGATACCGCCGGCGACGATCAGGAACAGCAGAATCGGCAAATACTGGGTGAGCACGAAGTGCGGTCCCTCGACAAAATAATTTCTGGCCAAATCCGGGCTTTCTTGCGAGCACGCAATTTTCTCACGCGCGCGCGGGCTTGCGCAATGCGGCATTTCCTTCCCATTACAAAACGTTCATAGCGGCGCGGCGTATATTGCCGCTCGAAACCGACGGAGATTGCGATGGGTCGAGTTCCCGAACGAACGAGGGAAAATCGGCAGGCATTGATGTCAGCGTACCGATTCGCCAGGCAACACGAATCGCGATGAGATCGTTCCACTGCGAAAGAAGGAATCGTAGAAACAACAAAGCCGAATCGTTGCGCGATTCGGCTTGTGTATGGTGCCCAGAAGAGGACTCGAACCTCCACGACTTACGTCGCTACCACCTCAAGGTAGTGCGTCTACCAATTCCGCCATCTGGGCTTGAGCGTTTCGCGTATTTTAATGCGAATTCTTGTCGGCGGGCTTGCCGCCTTTTTTCTTGTTGTCTGACTTCTTTGCCGCAGGTTGCTGGGCAGCGGGCTGAGTGGATGTGTCCGCTGCAGGCGCCGGAGCAGGCGTCGATTGCACAGGCGTTGCGGCGGCCGGCGCGGGAACATCGGTAGCCGGCGCGGTATTCGTCGGCGCGGCAGGCTTGTCGCCACCGGCCGCCGGCGCAGGCGCCGATGTCGCCGCCGGCACATCCGAGCTCGCCGGAGCACCCGGTTTCGGCGCGGGCGTCTGATAGCCGCTCATCACGCCGAGATCAGCTTCAGGCTTGGTCGCGACCGGATGAAGATAGATGCCCATGATCAGGCTGAGCAGGAAAAACACGCCCGCCAGGATCGCCGTGCTGCGCGACAGGAAGTTCGATGCGCCGCGCGCGCCGAACACGGTCGCCGAGGCGCCGCCGCCGAATCCCGAGCCCGCCTGCGCACCCGCGCCGCGCTGCAAAAGAATCAGCGCGATCATCGCGACCGCGATCAGTACATAAACCACATTGAATAACGTAAAAACCATGATCTGGAGAATCCGAAGTCTTATGCCTGGGCCGCGTTGCAGATCGCGAGGAAATCCGCAGCGACCAGCGAGGCCCCGCCGATCAGTCCGCCGTCGATGTCCGGTTGGCCGAACAACCCGGCGGCGCTGTCGGGCTTGACGCTGCCGCCATACAGGATGCGCAGCGAGCCCGCGATTGTAGCATTGTCCAGCGCCAGCTTGCCACGGATGTGCGCGTGGACCGCCTGGGCCTGATCGGGCGTCGCCGTTCGGCCCGTGCCGATCGCCCAGACCGGCTCGTACGCCACGACCGCCGTGCCGAACGCTTCGATACCGCAGCGCGAGAGCACCGCGTCGATCTGCGCATCGATCACACCTTCGGTGGCGCCGGAATCGCGTTGTTCAAGGGTTTCGCCGACACAAAGGATCGGCGTCAGGCCCGCTTCGCGCGCGATGTCGAATTTGGCGGCGACCAGTTCGTTGGATTCATCATGATACTGACGACGCTCGGAATGGCCGCAGAGCACATATTTGCATCCGACATCGACGAGCATTTCCGCGCTGACTTCACCGGTATACGCGCCGCGCACACGTTCGCTGACGTCCTGCGCGCCGAACGCGATGCCGCTATTCTGGAACTGCTCGATCAGCTCGCCGAGATACGGAAACGGCGGCAGCACGGCGACGTCCGAATGCCCGCGCAGGTTCTTGACCAGCTCGCCGACCAGCGATGTGGCCATCGCGCGCGATCCGTGCATCTTCCAGTTTCCGGCGACGAGCTTCTTGCGCATGACGAGTTCCTTCGGAGGGTCGCGAGGATA
Source organism: uncultured Gammaproteobacteria bacterium (assembly GCA_963814225.1). Classification (GTDB taxonomy): domain Bacteria; phylum Pseudomonadota; class Gammaproteobacteria; order Xanthomonadales; family Rhodanobacteraceae; genus Rudaea. The sequence goes on from CAWFCC010000002.1 coordinate 227,822, forward strand.
GCCAGCGCGGCGCGCTGCGCGCAACGCGTTAGACTCGCCCGATGGAGAAAAACTATGTGGATCGCTGGGCGCTGGTGACCGGTGCCTCGGCCGGCATCGGTGCGGAATTCGCGCGGCAGTTGGCCGAGCGCGGCGCGGCGCTCGTCATCACGGCGCGACGGCTCGATCGGCTCGAAGCGCTCGCCGCGGAACTGCGCGAGAAATACGCCGTGCGCGTCGAATGCATCGCTGCGGACTTGGCGCAGACGCACGCCGTCGAGGATATCTGCACGGAAATCGATCGGCGCGGCATACGTCTCGACATGCTCATCAACAATGCCGGCTACGGCGTCGCCGGCAGTTTCCTCACGCCGAGCTGGCAAGCGCACGCCGACTCCATCCACGTATTGATGACGGCGCCGTGCGAACTCGCCTACAAACTCTTGCCCGGCATGCGCGAGCGCGGCTATGGACGCATCGCCAATATCGCCTCGCTCGCCGGCCACATGCCGGGTTCGGCCGGACACACCTTATATGCGGCGTCGAAAGCGTTCCTGATCAAGTTCTCGCAATCGTTGGCGCTTGAGAACATCGCCAAAGGCGTGAAGGTTTGCGCGATCTGTCCCGGATTCACGTATTCGGAATTCCACGATGTCGTCGGAACGCGTGCGACCGTTTCGAAGATGCCGGACTGGATGTGGACGCATGCGTCGGCCGTTGTCCGCGAAGGGATCGACGCGATGGAGCGTGGTGAGATCGTTTACGTGACTGGACGCATCAATCGGATGATCAAATCGCTGATGAAGATCGTGCCGGACAAAATGGCGTTGCGTTCTATCCAGAAACGATCGAGCAAATTCCGGCGCATCGACTAGATCAGCTTGATCTCGCGCAATCGCTCCTGCAGATACTCGTGCGCGGTAATCGACGTGTCGTAACGGCGCGGATTGTCCGCCGTGATGCACACATCGAGCGGCGCCAGTTCCACATCCGGATTCGGATGCAGGAAGAACGGCACCGAATATCGCGGCTTGCGCGCGAGTTCGCCGGGTGGATTGGTCACGCGATGCGTCGTCGACGGGTATACGTGGTTGGTCAGCCGCTGCAGCATGTCGCCGATGTTGACGACGATGGTGTCGGCTTCCGCCGTGAACGGCACCCACTCGCCTTTGCGCGATTTCACTTCCAGACCCGCCGCGCTCGCGCCGACCAGCAGCGTGATGAAGTTGATGTCCTCATGCGCGCCGGCGCGAACGTTCGGAACGTTCTCGGCGGTGATCGGCGGATAGTGGATCGGACGCAAAATCGAATTGCCGAGATTGGTTTTGTCGTCGAAGAATTGCTCGGGCAAACCGATGTGCAGCGCGAGTGCGCGCAGCACGCGCGAACCGAGCTTGTCGAGCGCTTCGTACAGCGCGTATCCGTGTTCGCGGAAACCGTCGACTTCGCGCGGCCAGACGTTTTCGGGCATCACATCGGCGAATCTCGAATCGCGCGGCAGCTCGCGGCCGATGTGCCAGAACTCTTTCAGATCAGCGTGTTTGGAATCCTTCGCCGTCTCGATGCCGAAAGGCGTGTAGCCGCGCGCGCCGCCGGTTCCTTTGAGGTGATATTGCATCTTGACCGCGGTCGGCAGCGCGAAGAAGCGCACGAAGTCGTCGTACGCGTTGTCGATCAGCGACTGCGGAATGCCGTGACCGCGAATGCCTGCGAAACCCCACTCGCGATACGCGGCGCCGAGTTCGGCGACGAAGGCGTCGCGGTCGGTGTCCGACGAACTTTTATCAAGCCTGCGGATGTCGAGCGTGGGGATTTTCATGACGTGAAAAAAACGAATCAGGATGCAGCGGATTTTACGACCGCGGCAAGCGAGTCGGCCAGCGCGCGCACTTCGGTGGCATCTTCACCTTCGACGGTGACGCGCACTAGCGGCTCGGTGCCGGATGCACGCAATACGACGCGACCGCGGCCACGCAACGTTTCTTCGACGCGCGCGCGCGCAGCTTGCACGTCGTCTTTGGCTATCAGCGACGCGCCGCCCGGCACGCGCAGATTGATCGTCAGTTGCGCGACGCGGCGCAGCGCGGAGCGCGCTTGTGCGAGCGTCGTGTTCTTGCGCTTGAGCGCCTCGAGCACGAGCAGCGCGCTGATGATGCCGTCGCCGGTGGTGGAGACGTCGAGCGCGAGCAGATGTCCCGATGCTTCGCCGCCGAGCACGCCGCCGCGTTCCTTCAGCCGCTGCAGCACGTAGCGATCGCCGACGTTGGCGCGCACGAATTCGATGCCGAGTTCCGAAATCGCGCGCTCGATGCCGAAGTTGGTCATCAGCGTGCCGACGACCGGGTCCGCGCAGCGCACCGCGCTCGCGACGGTCGCGCGCGAGGATGTAAAGCAGATCGTCGCCGTCGGCGAGTTCGCCGGTGGCGTCGACCATCTGCACGCGATCACCGTCGCCGTCGAAGGCGATGCCGATGTGCGCGCCGCGATCGACGACGGCTGATTGCAGCGCTTCGGGATGCGTCGCGCCGCATTCGCGGTTGATGTTGATGCCGTCGGGCAGTACGCCGATCGCGTGTACGTCGGCGCCGAGTTTTTCGAACAGCTCCGGCGCGATGTGATACGTGGCGCCGTGCGCGCAGTCGAGCACGATGCGCATCCCGCTCAGATCGAGATTCGGAACGGCGCCGCGGCAGAAACGTTCGTAGCGTTCGGGTGCGTCTTCGATGCGCACGGCTTTGCCGATGCGATCGGATGTCAGCGACGGCGCGTGCGCGTCGATCTCGCGTTCTATCGCGAGTTCGATGTCGTCGCCGAGTTTTTCGCCGTTTTCGTCGAAGAACTTGATGCCGTTGTCGTAGTACGGATTGTGCGAGGCGCTGATCACGACGCCCGCGCTCGCATCGAGCTGGCGCGTGAGGAACGCGACGGCGGGCGTCGGCATCGGTCCGAGCAGGCGCACGTCGGCGCCGGCGGAGAGCAAGCCGGCTTCGAGCGCCGATTCGAGCATGTAGCCCGACACGCGCGTGTCCTTGCCGATGGCGACCACGGCGCGATGCTCATCGGTAAGCACGCGTCCGGCGGCGCGGCCGAGCGCGACCATGAATTCAGCGGTGATGGGCGGTTCGCCCGCGCGGCCGCGGATGCCGTCGGTTCCGAAATATTTTTTTGTGGTCATGAGAGAACGCGAGCGTTGCGCCGGAGCGCGGAGGCCACTTACATCGTGTTGGTGGCGCGATCGGAATTCAGAATACCGGCAAGGATCGATTCGATCTTGGTGCGCGCGGCTTCGCCGTCGGAGGAATCGTTGAACTGCACGCCGATGCCGGCGGTGCGGTTGCCCTGGGCGCCGGCCGGCGTGATCCACACCACTTTTCCGGCGACGGGCAGGCGATCCTTGTCGTCCATCAGCGTGAGCAGCAGGAACACTTCGTCGCCGATGCCGTAGCGTTTCGTCGTCGGCACGAACAATCCGCCGCCGCGCACGTAGGGCATGTAGGCGTTGTAAAGCGCGCCCTTGTCCTTGATGGCCAGCGACAAGATGCCTTGTCTTGGCATACCCCCCATCGCACCGGCCGCCATCTCACCCGCTCCTGGAATCGTTGAGTACGGATAGCGCCGAGAGCACTACCAGTTCGGGCCGCAGCGGGCCGCGCAATTGGGCGCGGGCACGGTTGCTGTGGTCGAACCACCGCGCTAGCTTGGTGAAATCGCGGCGTGAGGTCAAGGCGAGCGGTCCCGGCGCGCCGCGGGCCTGGGCATTGGGCTTCGTCGCGGATCAGGCCGGCGGCAAACCACAATCGCGTGTCCGGATCGGCTTTCGACCAGCGATTGGCGATGTCGACGGCCGAATTCTTGCCCGAGACGAGACCGCGCAGGTCGGCGAGCACTTCGTTGCGCACGGCCAGACCGCCTTCTTTCGCCCATTTGAGCGCCAGACCGGGATTGCCGCCGCTGGCCTGCAGTGCCGTTTCGGCGTTCTTTTCGTTGACACCCTGCGCGGCCAGCCAGGCCGTCGCTTCGTCATCGGTCGGCAGTTTGATGTCGATGCGCTGACAGCGACTGCGGATCGTCGCCGACAGGCGCGAGGCATGATCGGTGACCAGGATGATGATCGTCGCAGGCGTCGGTTCTTCGAGCGTTTTCAGCAGCGCGTTGCTGGCGCTCTGGTTCATCAGATCGGCCGGATCGACAGTCGCGATCTGCATGCCGCCGAATTGCGGCGTCAGGGCGAGTCGTTGGCTCAGGCGGCGGATCTGATCGACGGTGAGTTCGGTGCGCGGTTTGCCGTCGTCGCGCAGTTCGATTTCGACTTTCACGCGATCCGGATGACTGCCCGCCGCGATGAGCAGGCACGCGCGACATGTTCCGCACGCGAGTTGATCGCCGCGCGCGTTTTGGCACAGCATCGCGGTTGCGAACGCTTCGGCGAACTCGCGTTTGTTCAGACCCGCCGGACCGGCGATCAGGATCGCGTGCGGCAACGAGCCGCGCTCGCGGCGATCGGCGAGTTGCTTCCATGCTCCGTCGAGCCACGGCGCGAGCGTCATTGCGACGTATCCAGGAACGCGGTGATGGCGCGGCGCACGCACGTCCAGCACCGTCTCGAGCGGCTGCGCTGGCATCGATCATGCGGAAGCGCTTCGGGTCGGCGGCGGCGCGTTCGCGATAGGCTTCGCGCACGCGTTCGAAAAAATCCGCATTTTCCATTTCTATACGATCGGCCTGACCGCGGCCGTTCGCGCGCTTCATGCCTTCGGCGACGGGCAGATCGAGCAGCAACGTCAAATCGGGCTTCAGCATCGGCCGCTGCCCAGATCTCGAGATCGGCGATGCGCGACATCGGCTGATGCCGTCCGCCGCCCTGATACGCGAAGCTCGCATCGGTGAAGCGATCCGACAACACCCACTTGCCTGCGGCGAGCGCGGGCTGGATCACGTCGCGCACGAGTTGCGCGCGCGAGGCGAACATCAGCAGCAATTCGGTTTCGGCGCACATGCCGCGCAGTTCCGGATCGAGCAGCACTGCGCGTATCGCCTCGCCCGCCGGCGTGCCGCCCGGCTCGCGCGTGACGACGAGATCGATACCGCGTTCGGCGAGCAGCGCGCGCACGGAATCGAGCACGGTACTTTTGCCGGCGCCCTCGCCGCCTTCGAGCGTGATGAGTTTGCCGGTCATTGCGTCGCGTGAAGCTGGTATTTGCCGACCGCGCGATTGTGCGCTTCGAGCGACGGCGAAAATTCGTGACTGCCATCGCCGCGCGCGACGAAATACAGCGCATCGGTCTCGGCCGGATGCAGCACGGCGTCGAGCGCGGCCATGCCCGGCATCGCGATCGGCGTCGGCGGCAATCCGGCGCGCGTGTAGGTGTTGAACGGCGTGTCGGTGTCGAGATCGCGGCGATGAATCTTGCCGTCGTATGCGGCGCCGAGTCCGTAGATCACGGTCGGATCGGTCTGCAGTTTCATGCCGAGTTGCAGGCGATGCAGGAACACGCGCGGCGATCTGCGGACGTTCGTCGGATTTCGCCGTTTCCTTTTCGACGATCGACGCGAGGATCAGCGCCTGATACGGCGATGTCAGCGACGGATTCGGCACACGCGCAGCCCAGCGCTCGTCGAGCTGCTTCTGCATCGCGGCGTAGGCGTGCTTGAGCAGATCCATATCGGACATGCCTTTCACGTAGCTGTAGGTTTCCGGCATGAACCAGCCTTCCGGCGGCACGTCGGGCTTGCCGAGTTCGCGCATGATCGCCGCGTCGTCGACCGATGCGATCGTCGCCTTGATGCCGCTATCGGACGCGAGCGCGGCGCGCACCTGCGCGAACGTCCAGCCTTCGACGATGGTGAAGTGATGCTGGATCACGTCGCCCGCGGCCATTTTCTGCAACAGCATGCGCGGCGTGATGCCGGGATCGAGCGCGTATTCGCCCGCTTTCAATTTGCCTGCGACATCCATCTGCGCGCGCGAGAAAACGCCAGTACAACGGCTGACCGGTGTGCACGTTCGCACCGTCGATCAGACGCACGACGCCGGGCAGCGCGGTGCCGAGCGGTACGTCGATGGTCGTGGTTTCGGCGAGCGGCGTCAGCGGCGCGTCGGTGAAATGCGTGTAGTCGATATAGAAATAAGCGGCGGCGCCACCCGCGACGAGCAGCAGCACAAGAATGAACGCGACGATCCCTCGTCCGCCGCTGTGGTCGGCTTGCATCACGCGCGGGAAATCCCTGATGACAGAACGCGCATTGTGCCCGAAGAATCGTTACGAATCTGCTTGCAGCGCACGCAGAAGTCCGCGTGCCTTGGCGCGCGTTTCGTCGAGTTCGCTCATCGCATCGGAGTCGGCGACGATGCCGGCGCCGGCGCGGAAGGTGATGCGTCCATCGCGCAGCGTGAGCGTGCGGATGAGGATGTTGAGATCCATGTCGCCGTTGCGGTCGAGATAGCCGATCGCGCCGGTGTACGCGCCGCGTGCGCAGCCTTCGAGTTCGGCGATGATTTCCATGCAGCGCACTTTCGGACAGCCGGTGATCGTGCCGCCGGGGAAAACGGCGCGGATCACCTCGCCCGGCGTCACGTCGGCGCGCAGTTTGCCGCTGCACGTTGGAAACGATGTGGTGGACGTGCGCATAGCTTTCGACCGTCATCAATTCGTCGACGACGACCGAGCCCGGTTCGCAGACGCGGCCGAGATCGTTGCGTTCCAGATCGATCAGCATGACGTGCTCGGCGCGTTCTTTCGGATGGGCGATGAGTTCGCGGATGCGTTCGGCGTCGTCGTTCGCAGCGCGGACGCGTGCCGGCGATCGGACGCGTCTGCGCGATGCCGTCGCGGACGTCGACCAGCCGTTCCGGCGACGACGAAACGATGGCCCAGTCCTGCCACTGCAGCAAGCGCCGCGAACGGCGACGGGTTCGGCTTCGCGCAGGCGGCGATAAAGCGCCGCCGGTTTCGTCGACGGCGCGCATCGCGCGCGCCATTCGCGCGAGAGGTTGACCTGAAACGTGTCGCCGCCGCGCAGGTAGTCGTGGATGCGCGCGACGCCATCGAGGAAACGCTGCGGATCGTCTTCTTCGACCGACTCGACGGCGAACGTACTCGTCGAACTTCGGTCGCGGAATCGCAGATCGCGACGCAGCTGATCGAGCGCAGAGGACGAATTCGTTCTCCGCGATCAACGTCGTCGGTCTGCGCGATGCGATCGACGATGATCGCGGCCGGACAGCGCACAGCGATCGCGGTCGGCAATGCGGTGCTTCGCGTGCAGGCGCAGCGAGGGTTCGATTTCTGCCGCGAGTTCGTAGCTCAGAAAAACGAACCAGCCGCCGTGGAACGGCAGTTCGTCGCGCTCGTCGCTGCGCGCGGCGCGCCATGCATCGTCGAGTTGCTCGAGAAAATTTTCCGCGTCGTCGATCGAGTTTTGCGGAAATGCGAACAGGATGTCGTAGCGCGCGGTTTTGCTGGCGCCGTTGACGCTTTCGAGCAAACACGGATATCGCGTCGGCATTGGCCGCGGCGAGCGGCAGCAGATCGCGCACGCCGGGCAATACGACGGCGATGGATTTTCCATCGCGCGTCGGCTGAGCGCGTGCGTCCACGCCGTCAGCGGATCAGAAGCGCTTGAAAACCAGCGAGCCGTTGGTGCCGCCGAAGCCGAACGAGTTCGACAGCACCGTATCCACTTTCGCCTGACGCGCGGTGTGCGGCACGTAGTCGAGATCGCAGCCTTCGCCGGGATTGTCGAGGTTGATGGTCGGCGGCAGCACGTTGTCGCGGATCGCGAGGATCGAGAAGATCGCTTCGACGCCACCGGCCGCGCCGAGCAGATGGCCGGTCATCGACTTGGTCGAGCTGACCGGCACTTTCATCGCCGCGATCGCCGAAGGCGGTCTTGATGCCCTGCGTTTCGGCGAGATCGCCTTGCGGCGTCGAGGTGCCGTGCGCGTTGATGTAGCTGATCTGGTCCGGGTTCGAGTCCGCGCGTCTTTCAGCGCGGCAGCCATGCAGCGCGCCGCGCCGTCGCCGTTTTCGCTCGGCGAGGTCATGTGATACGCGTCGCCGCTCATGCCGAAGCCGACGAGTTCGCAATAGATGCGCGCGCCGCGCTTTTTCGCGTGTTCGTAGTTCTTCGAGGACGAGCACGCCGGCGCCGTCGGACAGCACGAAGCCGTCGCGGTCCTTGTCCCACGGCCGGCTGGCCTTGGTCGGCTCGTCGTTGCGCGTGGACATCGCGCGCGCCGAGCAGAAGCCGCCCATCGGCGACGCCTGACGTCGCGTATTCGGCGCCGCCGGCGACCATCACGTCGGCATCGCCGTACTGGATCATGCGCATCGGCGAGGCCGATGTTGTGCGTCGCCGGTGGTGCACGCGGTGACGCAGGCGATGTTCGGACCTTTGAGGCCGAGCATGATCGACAGATCGCCCGACGCCATGTTGATGATCGAGCTCGGCACGAAGAACGGCGAGATCTTGCGCTGGCCGCCTTCGTGGAAGGTGATCGAGGTTTTCTCGATCGTCGCGATGCCGCCGATGCCCGCGCCGACGGCGACGCCGATGCGTTCTTCATCGGCTTCGTGCGGCTTGCAGACCCGAATCGGCCAGCGCCTGCACGGACGCGGCGATGCCGTAGTGGATGAACGGATCCATCTTCTTCACTTCTTTCGGCGCGATGTACTGCGTCGGATCGAAATCGCGCACTTCGCCGGCGATGCGCGTCGGGAAGGTGCTCGCATCGAAATGCGTGACCGGGCCGATGCCGCTCACGCCTTCGACGATGTTCTTCCACGCGGTGGCCACATCGTTGCCGACGGGGCTGACGATGCCGAGACCAGTGATGACGACGCGACGTTTGCTCATTTCAAACACTCATTTCAATTCGGCAGGTCCGCAAACGAAAACTGCGCCCGAGGGCGCAGCTTCGTATGCGAGCTTTTGACCGGAAAATCAAGCCTTGACGTGCGCCTTGATGTAATCGACGGCCTGCTGCACGGTGGTGATCTTCTCGGCTTCCTCGTCCGGGATCTCGCATTCGAATTCTTCTTCGAGGGCCATGACGAGCTCGACCGTATCGAGCGAGTCGGCACCCAGGTCGTCGACGAACGAAGCGTTCGGCGTGACTTCGTCTTCCTTGACGCCGAGCTGTTCGACAACGATCTTCTTGACGCGATCTTCAATGCTGCTCATGTGTGCTTTCCCTCGAAATTGGTATCAGTAGCTTCAAGCGCGCGGATTGTAGTGGAACCGGATTGCGCGCGCCACCGAACATCTGTTTCAGCAGCTTCGCTATGCGCCTCACGGCATATACATGCCGCCGTTGACGTGCAGCGTCTCGCCGGTGATATACGCTGCGGCCGGCGAGGCCAAAAACAAGACCGCCTGCGCGATGTCGTCCGGCGCGCCGAGGCGGCCTAGCGCGATTTGCCCGAGCAACGCGTTGCGCTGTTCTTCGGCAGCGCTTCGGTCATGTCGGTATCGATGAAACCCGGCGCGACGACGTTGACCGTGATGCCGCGCGAGCCGATCTCGCGCGCGAGCGATTTCGAGAACGCGATGATGCCCGCCTTCGCCGCCGCGTAATTGGCCTGACCCGGATTGCCGGTGAGGCCGATCACCGAGGCGATGCTGATGATGCGCCCCTTGCGCGCTTTCATCATGCCGCGCATGACCGCCTTCGACGTGCGATAGACCGAGGTGAGATTGGTGTCGATGATCGCCTGCCAGTCTTCGTCTTTCATGCGCATCAGCAGTTGATCGCGCGTGATGCCGGCGTTGTTGACGAGGATGGAGATCGGCGCCGAATTCCTTCGCGATCGCCATCGATGAGCGCTTCGACGGCCGCGCCGTCGGTGACGTTGAGCGCGCGGCCCGCGCCGCCATGCGCGGACAGGCGTTCGCCGATCGCTGCCGCACCGGCATCAGTGGTGGCGGTGCCGATGACTTTCGCGCCATTGGCGGCGAGCGTGTCGGCGATCGCCGCGCCGATGCCGCGGCTGGCGCCGGTGACGAGTGCGATTTCACCGTCGAGAATCTTGCTCATCGTTTTGCTCCTTCTGCTCGTCATTCCCGCGAAAGCGGGAATCCAGTGACTCTAACGCTTCCGTCGCACCTTCAACAGCAAAGGCGCTGGATTCCCGCTTTCGCGGGAATGACGGTCATACGTTTTTCCAATCGTGGAGCGCCTGCGCCATCTCTTCCGGCGCTCCGAGCGCGCGCCCGTCGAGCGTGCGTTCGATACGCTTGAGCAGACCGGTCAGCACCTTGCCCGGACCGCACTCGGCAACGCGCGTGATCCCGCGCGCCGGCAATTGCTGGACGCTTTCCGTCCAGCGCACCGGCATATAAAGCTGTTGCGCCAGGGCGCGCCGGATCGACTCGACATCACCGTAGCTTTTCGCTTCAGCGTTTTGAATTACCGGGATTTTCGGCGCCGACCATGAGATCGATTCGAACTGTCTGGCCAGCGCTTCGGCGGCGCGGACGCATCAGCGCGCAATGCGACGGAACGCTGACCGGAAGCTTCACCGCTTTTGCGCACGCCGAGCTCGGCCAAGCGCGCGATCGCGCGATCGACTGCCGATGCATTGCCGGCGATGACGAGTTGTCCGGGCGAGTTGTAGTTGGCCGGCGCGACGACTTCGTCGCCCGCCACTTCGCGCGCAAACCTCGGCGATCTGGTCGTCGTCGCCGCCGAGCACCGCCGCCATCGCGCCGACGCCCGCCGGCACCGCCGCCTGCATCAGGCGGCCGCGTTCGGCGACGAGCCCCGCTGCATCTTTCAGCGACAGCACGCCCGCGCAGACCAGCGCGGTGTATTCACCGAGGCTGTGACCGGCGAGCACCGACGGCATAGCGCCGCCGCGTTCCTGCCATACGCGCCACACGGCCACGCCGGCGGCGAGCAATGCCGGCTGCGTGTTCTCGGTCTTGTTCAATAATTCTTCGGGACCGTTCTGCGAAATCGACCACAGATCGGCCTTTGCCCCATCCGAGGCTTCGCTGAACGTCTCTTCGACGACGCCGAATTCGGACGCCAGTTCGGCCAGCATGCCGATCGACTGCGATCCCTGGCCAGGAAAAACGAAAGCGAGATTGTCGGCGTGCTGCATGCGGAATCCGAAGCGCGAGTTAAGCGGAATGACGTGCGCGAGATCAGTAGCGCAGAAGCGCCGATCCCCAGGTGAAGCCGCCGCCGAAGGCTTCGAGCAGCAGCACCTGGTCGCGCTGGACCTTGCCCGAGCGCACCGCGAAATCCAGCGCCAGCGGCACCGAACCGGCCGACGTGTTGCCGTGCTTGTCGACGGTGACGATGACGCGCTCCATCGGCATGTCCAGGCGCTTGGCGGTTGCCTGGATGATGCGAAGATTGGCCTGATGCGGGATCAGCCAGTCGATGTCATGACGGTCCAGTACCGTTGGCTTCGAGGGTTTCCTCGACGACGCGATCGAGCGTCTTGACCGCCACTTTGAAAACTTCGCTGCCCTGCATCAGCACTTTGACGCCGGCATTGTGTTCTTCGGGCTTGAAACCCTCGGAAACACCGACCGGATTCCACAGCAGTTCCTTGTGCCGCCATCGGCGTGGATGTGCGTGGAAAGGATGCCGGGTTCGTCCGTCGGCCTTCAGAACGACCGCGCCGGCGCCGTCGCCGAACAGCACGCAGGTGGAGCGATCGGTCCAGTCGACCATGCGCGACAGTGTTTCCGCGCCGACGACCAGCGCCGTCTTCACGGAGCCGGCGCGAATGAAATTGTTCGCGATCGATAACGCGTAGATAAATCCGGAACATGCGGCGTTGACGTCGAACGCGCGCGCAGCCGTTCGCGCCGAGGCGATGCTGCAGCAGGCACGCGGTCGACGGGAAGATGATGTCCGGCGTGGTCGTGCCGAGAACGATCAGCTCGATCTCTTTCGCCGTGACGCCCGCCGCTTCCATCGCCGCGCGCGCGGCGCCTTCGGCAAGGTCGCAGGTGGTCTGGCCTTCCGCGGCGATATGGCGCTGGCGGATGCCGGTGCGCGAGGCGATCCACTCGTCGGAGGTATCGACGAGTTTTTCGAGTTCGGCGTTGGTGACGACCTTTTCCGGCAAACAGCTGCCGGTACCGGCGATGCGGGCGTAGATCAAGGTTTTATCCCCCTGACGCAGACAACAAATGCTGTTCGACTCACGGCAGTTCTTCGACTGCCTGCTTGCCGACTAGTCTTCGTTCTGAACCTTGGTCTTGTCGTCGATCACCTTGCGGCCACGGTAGTAGCCGTCCTTGGTGACGTTGTGACGCAGATGCACTTCGCCCGAGGTCGGGTCGGTGCCGAGCTGCTTGGCGGTCAGCGCATCATGCGCACGGCGCATGCCGCGGCGGGACGGGGATTTGCGGCTTTTGGCAACAGCCATGGTAATTCTCCAATTATTTCTTCGTAACTTTCTTTGGCGACGCTTTCATGTTCTGAAGAACCGCGAAGGGATTTTCCTTCGGCGGCTCTTCCTCGGATTCTTCGACGGCCCAGCTGCGCTCGACCGGTTCCACGCCCGGCTTCAACGGCACGACGGGCAGCGCCAATATCAATTCGTCTTCGATCACATCGGCAATATGCAGTTTGCCGTCGTTTTCCAGCAGCAGCGGTTCGTATCCCGGCGGCAATCCCGCCTCTTCCGACTCGCTGACGATCAATCCCAAAACCGCATCCACTTTCACGGGAAGCACGAACGGTTCGAGCGAGCGCTGACAGATCAGCGGCAAACCCGCATCGGCTTTGACCCGGACGTTGGCGACGCCCAGTTCATCCCGCCCGAACTCGATATCGTAGGTGACGGCGCCGTCCGAAGAACAGAGGCTGCCTTTCAAACGCGGCATCGACGCCAGCGGCACGCTTCCCTGGAAGGATCGGCGCGCCTGGACCATGCGCCACGCGTCCACGGATTCTGGTAAAGCGGCATTCATGGCGCGCGCGATGGTAGTTTTTGCGCCGCACAAAGTCAATGAAAACGTTGAGCTTGTGCGGGTTCGGCACGCGACACACCGGGCCTATTTTACGTATAAACCCGCATAGGGCAGACTATTTCTGGTTCAGGGGTATGGCGTGATCTTTTATCTGCTCATCGCCGCCGTTGCGGCGACCGTGATGTTCGCGACGCTCTATATGCGCGAACGCACGCTCAACCGGCGCCAGCAGGCGATCCGCGCACTGCTCGACGGCGCCGATGCCTTCGAGGCGCGGCTGCAGGCGTGCCGCGAGCGCATGCAGCGGCTGCGCGAAATGCTGTCGATCCTGCCCGAAGAAATGAGCGCGCGCGCCGACAGCGCGCTCGACGCCGACGCCAAGGTTCAGGCGGCGCTGAAGGATCTGCTCGCTCACCGATTGTGGATCCAGCAGCACGCCGAGACGGCGTCCATCGACCAGTTCACCGCCGCGCGCGAAGCGCTCAACCAATCCGGCCTTACGCTGTCGGCGCTGTTGCGCAGGCTCGACGAAGCGTCCAGCGAGCTGGAACGCGCGCAGATTTCCGCGCGCGAAGCCGGACGTCGCACACCCTGATGACGACGCTCGACGATATCGACCTCGTGCTCGGATCGAGCTCGATCTATCGCCGCGAGCAGTTGTCGCGGCTGACGGCGAAATTTCGCGTCGTCAAACCCGATGTGGATGAAACGCCGCGCGCCGGCGAAATCCCGCGCGCACTCGCCGTTCGATTGGCGACCGCGAAAGCGCAAGCCGTCGCCGGTCAATGTCCCGGCGCGATCGTGATCGGATCGGATCAGGTCGCCGATCTCGACGGGCAACCGATCGGCAAACCCGGCACCGCCGACAACGCCGTGCGCCAGCTCATCGCATGCGCGGGCAAAACGGTCGTGTTTCATTCGGCGCTGTGCGTCATCGACGCGCGCACGCAAACGCATGCGTATTTCGAAGCGGTGGACACCACGCGCGTGGCCTTTCGCGAACTCGGCGAAGCGGAAATCCGGCGTTACGTCGATCGCGAAAATCCGATCGACTGCGCCGGCGCTTTCAAATCCGAAGGACTCGGCATCGCGCTGTTCGAGTCGATCCAGTCGACCGATCCCACCGCGCTGGTCGGACTGCCGATGATCGCCTTGTGCGGCTTGTTGCGTCGCGCGGGAATCACGCTCGTCTGATCATTGCAGCGCGACGTCGCATTTTTCCGGCGCGTGCACGTGCGTCGCGACGGTTCCGCTGAACCACCGATATTTCTTGCGTCCATCGAATGGATTCAACGCGGCGACGGGTTTCAGATCATCGACGCGCCGGCAAAGCGTGCTCAACCATTCGGCGCGTTCGCGTTCGCGGCGTGCCGTCGGTTCGACGACGAGGAGCACCTGTTTCGATTGCAGATCGCGCAACGCTGTCTCGTCGCGATGCCACAGCGCGAGCTGCGGCGCGCGTCCGTGTTTGATGTTGGTCGGATGATCCAGCGAATACACCGGGCGCGTTCCGCCAAAAGCGAAATCCAGCTCCGCGGCGAGCATGAAGTTGTCGGCGACGAGAACATCGTCGCGATGCGCAGGGTTCGGCGAGCAGCTCGGCTGTTTTCGACGATGCGATATCCCAGCCGACGAAATGCTCCGGAAATGCCTTCACGCTGGCGAAGCGTTGCGCGAGATCGGGCACGGTCGCCGCCGCGAGATAGGCGTAAACGAGGAGTGCTCCGACGGCGAGCAGACGAACACGCGGCGAACGTGAACGTGCGCATGGCCAACGATCGGCGCGCCAAAAACAACGACGGCACCGCGACCAGCAACGGCAGATAACCCGGAATCGGCCAATGCACACGGAAGCGGGTGTCGTCGGCAAAGAAGCCGAGCAGGAAGAACATCAGAATGGGAACGATCGAAGACACCGCGAGCAAATCCCACGGCGCACCGTCGCGCAGGCGCAAGGCGCAGAGCACGGCGGTCCACAGCAACAGCGCATAGAACAAAGGAGTGCAGACAATCGCCTGCTCGAGCGGCTGCGCGAGCGCATCGCCGTGGAATGTCCACGGATTGCGGTCGACGGCCTGGAAATGCAGCGCCACCCAATCGTGCTGCACATTGAAGATGAGCAACGGCAGCATGCCGAGCAGCATGATCGCCAGCGCCAGCCACAGTTTCGGGTTTGCCCACAGCGCGCGTCCGCGCGGCGTCGCGCAGAGAAAGCAGAATCCCGCCGCGATCAGGATTGCGGCGCGATAGTGACTCATCCACGCACCGGCGAGCGCGAAGCCGAGCGCGATCCACGCGCCGGTTCGATTCGTGCGCGAGGCGACGTCGAGCCGATCCAGCGCAACGATCGTGCAGAACGTCAGCGGCGCATCGGGCAGCGCGAAAATTCCCATCGACGCCAACCAGCGGCATCGCCAGCGCCAGCAATCCCGACCACGCACCGGCTTTCGCGCCGAACAGACGCGTCGACATGCGCATCACCACGACGGGAATCAGCGCGCCGAGCAGCAGAAACAGCGAGCGCATGCCGAACAGGCCATGTCCGAACAACGTTTCGCCGGCGCGAATCAGCAGCGCCGTCGCCGCCGGGATATCGCTGAACGACCAATCCAGCGCCCGGCTCTCCTGCCAGTACCACGCCTCGTCGCCGAACGGCAGCAAGCGCGTTGCAAGCACGACGTGAATCCCCAATGTCAGGAACCACGCCGCCCAGAACGCGGTCTGCACCGCTTGTCGTCCCGCTGGCCGCGACGACGCCGCGGCGTATACATTGCCTATACTCAAACCCATGCATCCTGAATCGATCGACAGACGCGCGCTATGACCATCTCCCGCCTTTCCTCGGTTCCCGCAGCCGCACCCGCTCCTCTCGACGGCGCGCTCGCAGCCGCACTCGCGCGCGCCGAGCAGCAGGTCAACAATGTCGTACTCGGCAAAAGTACGCAAGTCCGGCTCGCCTTCGCCTGTCTTCTCGCCGGCGGACACCTGCTGATCGAGGATTTGCCCGGCGTCGGCAAGACCACGCTCGCGCACGCGCTCGCCGCGACGCTCGATCTGTCGTTCCAGCGCGTGCAGTTCACCTCCGACCTTCTGCCGTCGGACATCATCGGCGTCAGCATCTACGACCGCGACGCCGGCCAGTTCCAGTTCCATCCGGGCCCGCTGTTCGCGCAGCTCGTGCTCGCCGATGAAATCAACCGCGCCACGCCGAAGACGCAAAGCGCGCTGCTCGAAGCGATGGCCGAGCAGCAGGTCACCGCCGACGGCATCACGCACAAACTCGCTTCGCCGTTCTTCGTCGTCGCGACGCAGAATCCGCTCGATCTCGCCGGCACGTATCCGCTTCCCGATTCGCAGCTCGACCGCTTCATGCTGCGCATCGGCCTCGACTATCCCGATCGCGAGGCCGAGCGCGCCCTGCTCTCCTCGCACCGATCGCCGCGAAATGATCGCGCATCTGAAACCGTGCCTTGACGCGAGCCAGGTCCTGCAACTTCGCAACGCCGTCACGCAGGTGATGGCGAGTCCCGCGCTGATCGACTACGTGCAATCGCTGATGGCGGCGTCGCGCGCGCATGCGAACATCCGCGTCGGACTCTCGCCGCGCGCAGGTCTCGCGCTACTCAATGCGGCGCGCGCCTGCGCGCTGCTGCACGGCCGCGGCTTCTGCGTGCCCGAAGACGTGCAGAGCGTGTTCGTCGGCGTCGCCGCGCATCGCCTGATTCGCGTCGGGCACGAGCAATGTCATCGCGCGATCAACTGGCTGCCGCGCTGCTCGACCGACGTCGCGGTGCGCTGAGCGTGGCGGTGTCCGACGCCGTCGCGACGCGCTGGTCGCGGGCGCTCGGGTTTGCGGAGCGGCGCCTGCCCGCGCTCACCCGGCTGAAGAAAAAAGAAACGCTGCCGATCCGGCTCGATCGGCGCCGCATCTACGTCGTGCCGTCGCGATTCGGCCTGCTGTTTTCGGTCATCCTGATCGTGATGCTGCTCGGCGCACTCAACTACAACAACAATCCGGCGATCCTGCTGACGTGCCTGCTCGCCGCGGCGAGCTACCAGAGCATTTTCCAGTCGTTCCGCACGCTCAACGGCGTGCAGCTCGTCGCGATCCAGGCGCAGCCGTGCCACGCCGGCGGCGTCGATGCCGCTTTTTCTACATTTCCACATTGATACGAAGTGGCGGCGCAGCCTCAGGATTCGCATCGGCGAAGACGAACGCGTGTTCGATCTCACAACCCGGCGACGTCGGCAAGATCGCGATCGAAATCCCGGCACCGCGAGCGCGGCTGGCTGTCGCCCGGTCGCATCAAGCTGTACAGCGAATATCCGTTCGGGTTGTTTCATGTGTGGAGCTGGCTGCAATCCGGATTTCAGCGCGCTCGTCTATCCGCGTCTGGATGAAAACGCGCCGCCGCTGCCGCAGGATTCGGCGCAGGCACACGCGCAACCCGTGCGCGGACGCGGCGACGAGCTGGCCATGCTGCGCGAATACCGGCCGAGCGACGCGGTGCGCAGCATCGCCTGGAAAGCCAGCGCGCGGCACGATGCGTTGCTGGTCAAGGAATTCGAGCAGTTTCGCGGTCGCGAAATCCTGTTGTCGTTCGCGTCGCTGCGCGGTCTGGATTACGAAGCACGCATTGCACGCTTGGCGCGCTGGGTGTGCATGGCCGAAACCGCGCAGGTGCGTTATGCGCTGGACTTGCCGCATCGCCGTCTCGAATCGGGATTGGGGCCCGACCATCGCCACGCCTGCCTGCGCGAACTGGCGCTGATGCCCGGCGGCGGCGCATGAAACGCGGCACCAAACCCGGCATGCGCGTGCTCACGCGGCCGCAGTTCGCGCTTACTGCAGCGAGCGTTGCGGCCGCGGTATTGCCGCACCTGACGCACGTGCCGTTGATGTTTTCGATCCCGATCGTGCTGATGCTGCTCGGCCGTTACGTGCAGCGGCTGCGTTCGCCGGCGCGTCTTCCGATCTGGATCAAGCTGCCGCTGATCGTGCTGTTTCCGGTGCTCATCCTCGTTCACTACGGCAACATCTTCGGGCGCGAACCCGGCAGCGTGCTCGCCTGCGCGATGCTCACGCTGAAACTGCTCGAAACAGAAACGCGCCGCGATGCGCACATGGCGATCGCATTCTCCGCGTTCGTGCTGATGAGCGCGCTGCTGTTCGACAGCAGTCTGATGTTCACCCTCGCGCTGCTCGCCGCGCTCGTGTTGCTGCTCGCCGCGTTGCGCGAACTCGAACCGCGTCCATCGCACGCGAACCCGCAAACGCTGCGCACCGCCGCCTTCGAAGGCGTGCGCGCCGGCGGCTCGCGCGTTGTTCGCCGCGGTGCCGCTCGCGCTGTGCGTGTTCTTTTTCTTTCCGCGCCTCGGCGGACCGATGTGGGGCGCGCCGACCGATTCGATGGCGCGCACGGGCTTGAGCGATCGCATGGCGCCCGGCAGCGTGCAGCAACTGCTGATCGACGACAGCCCAGCGTTTCGCGTCGCGTTCCATGGGATCGCGCCGCCGCGGCAGAATCTGTATTGGCGTGGACCGGTGCTGTCGTTCTTCGACGGCACGACATGGTCGCGTCCGGAGTATCGCTCCGCGCGAGGCGGAACGAATGATCTGCGCCCGAGCGGCGGCACGATCAGTTATCAGGTCACGCTCGAGCCGTCCGATCAGCGCTGGCTGCTCGCGCTGGACGTGCCGCTGACCACCCCCGACAAATCCGTGCGCGGCGCCGACATGAGTCTCGTGCGGCAGACGCCGGTCGACAGTCTCACGCAATACGAAGTCACCTCGTCGACGCGCTACACGCTCGATGCCGATCTCGGCGAGCGTGCCCGCAGCCGCATGCTCGAACTTCCGCAAAACGTGAATCCCCGCGCGCTCGCGCTCGCCGCGGAATGGCGAAAGCAGTCCAGCGACGACAATGGCGTGATCCGCGCGGCGCTCGACCTGTTCCACCAGAAATTCTTCTACACGTTGAATGCGCCGGAGCTCACGCCGCGCGATACGGTCGATGATTTTCTGTTCGAGACGCAGCGCGGATTCTGCGAACACTATGCATCGGCGTTCACTTTCCTGATGCGCGCGGCGGGCATTCCGGCGCGCGTGGTGACCGGCTATCAGGGCGGCTACTACAACGATGTCGGCGACTACTGGGTCGTGCGCCAGTCCGACGCGCACGCGTGGTCGGAAGTGTGGCTCGAAGGGCGCGGCTGGGTGCGCGTGGATCCGACCGCGGCGGTGAGCCCGCAGCGCGTCGATCTCGGCGCGCGCGCAGCAGCCGGCGCCAGCGCACCGTGGTATCAGGCCGATTGGCTGCAATCGATGCGCAACGAATTCGATCTTCGTCAATCGGTTGTGGAACAACGCGATCGTGCAGTTCAACGCGCTGCGCCAGCAAAGTCTGCTGACGCCGTTCGGTGTGGAGAATGCGGATTTCTCAAAACTGATGGGCGTGCTCGTCGCGTGCAGCACGGTGTTGCTCGCACTGTTCGCGTGGTGGGTGCTGCGCACGCCGCGGCGGCGCGGCGATCCGCTCGATGCCGCGTATGGACGTCTGCGCAGCAAACTCTCGAAAGCCGGCGTGCCGTCGGCGGATAGCGAAGGTCCGCTCACGCTCGCCGGGCGGGTCAGCACGCGCCATCCATCCGACAGCTCGCTTGCGAAGGTGTTCGCCGACTACGTGCAGTTTGCGCTATGCGCGCGACGCGCCGGCTGAACGCGACATCAAGCGCTTCGCGCGTGCGGTCGCTTCTTTACGTTTGATAACGGTTTCGCGTGCAAAATAAACCTGCCGGCGCGACGATCGGCGCCGGCATGTCGTCTCAATCAAACGAGTTGGAGTGTGTCATGCGCGTCCTCTATTTCCTGATTCCTGTCGGTCTGCTCGCCCTCGGCGGATGCGCCACGATTCCGGCGCCGATCGCCGGCAAGGATTTCGCCGAGGTCACGCCGCAACAGGCCGCGCAGCAGAATTCACACGGCACGCGCGTGCGCTGGGGCGGCGAGATCATCCACGTCGATCCGAAGGCGGACACCACCTGTTTCGAAGTGCTCTCGCGCGAACTGTGGTCCGATGCGCGGCCGAAACGGCGCGATGCGAGCGAAGGCCGTTTCATCGCTTGCAGCAAAGGATTTTACGATCCGGCCATCTACACCAAAGGTCGCGATCTGACCGTCACCGGCGAACTCGCCGGCACCGAACAGCGCATGGTCGGCGCGCATTCGTACACATACGCGCGCGTGGATGCCGATGGCGTCTATCTGTGGCCGAAGCGCGACAATCCGGTGCCTTATTACAGTCCGTTCTATTGCGATCCGTTCTGGGGTCCGTGCGCCGGCCCGTTTTTCTGGACGCCGCCGGTCTTGATCATTCGCGTGAGGATCAAACCGGCGCGCCGCTGCGGCCGACTCAGCCCGGCGGCCAGCGTCATCGGCCGCCCGGCGAGCAGGTGCAGATGGATGTGGAACACCGTCTGTCCGCCGTGCTTGTTGTAGTTCATCACGCGCGATAGCCGTCGTCGGCGAAGCCCTGCGTCTTTGCCCATTTCGTCGCGGCGATGACGAGCTTGCCGATGCAGTTCGGCATCGTTTTCGGTCGCATCGTTGAGCGTGGCGATCGCGCGCTTCGGAATGAACAGCACGTGCACCGGCGCCTGCGGATTGATGTCGCGGAAAGCGAGCACCTCGTCGTCTTCGTAGACGACATCGGCGGGAATTTCCTTGCGGATGATCTTGGCGAACAGCGTGTCGCTCATGTGCGCTCCTTCAATCCAGATTTCATGACGGCCGCCGAACGCATGCGCGAGCGTGCCGCGATCGATGAATTCGAGTTCGCCGCCGAGCGGCACGCCGTGCGCGAGACGCGTCGCGCGCACGTTCGCCTGACGCGCGATCTGGCTGAGCAGATGCGCGGTCGCTTCGCCTTCCACGGTCGGGTTGGTGGCGATGATGAGTTCCTTCACTTCGCCTTCGGCCAAGCGATCGGCGAGAAAATCCAGACCGATTTCCTTCGGACCCAGCCCATCGAGCGGCGAAAGTCGGCCGAGCAACACGAAATAGCGCCCGCGAAATCCGGTCGCCTGTTCGATCGCGATGAGATCGGCCGGCGTTTCGACGACGCACAACAGCGACGCATCGCGCGACGTGTGCGAACACAACGCGCACACCGATTCTTCGCTGAAAGTGCGGCAGCGCGTGCAATTGCCGATGCGTTCGGCGGCGGCTTCGAGTTTTTCGGCGAGACGGCGCGCGCCGATGCGATCGCGTTCGAGGATATGGAACGCCATGCGCTGCGCCGATTTCGCGCCGACGCCCGGCAGGCAGCGCAATGCTTCGATCAGTTCGTTGAGCAACGGCGATGTAGCCATTCAGAGCAGCCGCATCAGAACGGCAGTTTGAATCCCGGCGGCAGGTTCATGCCGCCGGCGACCTGGCTCATCTGTTCCTGCGACAGCGCCGCGACTTTGTTCACCGCATCGTTGATCGCGGCGGCGACGAGGTCTTCGGCCATCTCCGGATCGTCGGCGAAAAGTTTGCGGTCGATCTGCACGCGGCGCACTTCGTGGCGTCCGTTCATCGTCACGCTCACAACGCCGCCGCCGGATTGCCCGGTGACTTCGATCTTGCCGATTTCTTCCTGCGCGCGCTTGAGGTTTTCCTGCATGCGCTGCGCTTGCTGCATCAATTCGCCGATTCCACCGCGCATTTTATTTCTCCAATGACCTGCCGACCGGCTTGACCGAACCCGGCACGACGTGCGCGCCGAAATCGCGGATCGCGGCCTGCACGAACGAATCGGCATCGATCGCCGCCTCCGCCGATTTCTGCCGCGCCGAACGTTCGCGTTCGCTCGCGTCGGCCGGCGTTTCGATCGCGATCGCGGCTTTTTCGAACTTGATCTTCACCGTCTGGCCGAGCACGGCGCCGATTTTTTCCTGGATCGTCGCGACCAGCGACGGCGTAGCAAGTTCGCCGTGGCCATCCTTCGTCGACAAACGCACGATGCCGTTTTCGATGCCGATCAGCGCCGAGTTGCGCGCCAGTACGCCGGCCGGACCGCCGAGTCCGGCCTGACGGATGAGATTGGACCAGTCGCCATCGAATGCAACCGGCGACGCAATGGTTTCGCGAAGCGGCTCGGCTTTCGGCGATGGCGCGGACGGCGGCGGCGAAGACGGCGGCGGTGCCGGCTCGGCGACGCGCGATGAAGGTTCGGCGCGTTTCGCGACAGACGGCGACGGCGCGGACGCGCAGCGTCGAAACCGGCTGCGAGGGACGCGATCGCGGCATCCGCAGGACGGAAGGCGAGCATGCGCAACATCGTCATCTCGAAACCGGCGCGCGGCGTCGGCGCCAGCGACAAGTCGCGGCGTCCGTTGATCGCAATCTGATACAGCAACTGCACTTCTTCGGCCGGCAACGCCTGCGCGAGCGACGCGACCGCGGCTTCGTCGCCGCGATCTTCGAGTTCATGCGTCGCGACGAGCTGCTTGAGCTGCACGCGATGCAGTGCGCCGGCGATGTCGTCGAGCACGCCGCCGAAATCCGGCGAAAATTCCGACAGCGTGCCGATCTCGCTCATCAATCGCGCGCCGTCGTTGGCCTGCACCGCGTCGAGCAACGCGAACACGCGTGCGCGCTCGATGGTGCCGAGCATCGCGCGCACTTCGTCGGCGCGCACCGCACCCGCGCCGTACGCGATCGCCTGATCGAGCAGCGACAAGCCATCGCGCAACGAACCGTCCGCGCCGCGCGCGAGTTCATCGAGCGCGGGCGCTTCGAACGACGATCTGTTCCGCAGCGAGGATGCGATTCATCTGCCCGGCAATCTGATCCGGCAACAAGCGTTTCAAATTGAATTTGAGGCAGCGCGACAACACCGTCACCGGCAATTTCTGCGGATCGGTCGTCGCGAGCAAAAACTTGACGTGCTCCGGCGGCTCCTCGAGCGTCTTCAACAGCGCATTGAACGCCGACTTCGAGAGCATATGCACTTCGTCGATCAGATAAACCTTGAAACGCCCGCGCGACGGCGTGTACTGCGCGTTCTCGATGACTTCGCGCACATCGTCGACGCCGGTGTTGCTGGCGGCGTCGATCTCGATCATGTCCATGAAGCGCCCGACATCGATATCGCGGCACGCCGAACATTCACCGCACGGATTCGACGACTGCCCGCGCTCGCAGTTCAGCGATTTCGCGAAGATGCGCGCGATGGTCGTCTTGCCGACGCCGCGCGTGCCCGTGAACAGGAAAGCGTGATGCATCCGATCCGAATCGAGCGCATTGGAAAGCGCCCTGACGACGTGCTCTTGTCCGACGAGTTCGGAGAACTTCCGCGGACGCCATTTACGTGCGAGAACTTGATACGACATACCGCGAATCTTACCAGACCGCACTCCACCCTCTGACGGATTTCCAGAGTGCTCTCCGACCAGATCGCGAAAGCAATCAGCCCGCGCCGGGAGCGCGGGTCCGCGGCGGGCACAGGGACGTGATCCTCCGCGGACAACGTCGTCACGTGAACAACAAAAGACGTTTTTTGGTGACTTTTTGGCGTCTACCAAAAAGTTACCTGCTGGCCGCAGGACAGCGGAAGCTCTTGTCTTCGAACGCACAAGAGCAAAGTCGCTGGATTCCCGCTTCCGCGGGAATGACGAAAATAAGGAGAGGGTGGCAGCCCCGCCAGCCACATCCCGGCGCCCGAATCATTCACTACCGTTGCTGCCTTCCGGCCCTGGCGGGGTTTGCAAACTATCGTCGCGAGAGGACCAACGGGGCCGCCATAAGACTGCGGCAAGATCGCTCGTTGAATCGATCGAACCATCGCCTTGCATCACGCCGCCCGAGAGATGGACGGCAGCTTCGGCGAAGGTCGCGGATTATACCTATTTCGAACTCCTGTGTGCCCTGCTTTGCCGTTCTGTCAGACCAATGTAAAGAAGACGTGGCGAATGCGGTCGTCCACCTGTCGGATGCACGTCGTGATCGACGATAGATAATCCGCGATCGAAACGTCCGCCGGTTTGCTGCGTTCATCGACAGCGACGGTGACGATGATCGTATCCGGACCCAGATGAAGCGACTTCACATCACGGCCTCCGCCCTCGCCGATCGTTTCATCGAGCGCGCGTTCGATCTCCGTGCGAATCGCGGGCGCGACGGATTCGCCGGCGATGAGGCTGCGCGTCGCGTACGCGATCACGTACGAATTGGCGATCAACAGCACGCCGATCGCGATGGACGCTGCGGCATCCATCCAGAGTAATCCGAACACGGCATTGCCGAGTACGCCGATCGCAGCGAACGCGATGCCGATCAGCGCGGCGCCGTCCTCCAGCAAACTCTCGTACATGTTCGGATCTTTCGACAGCTTGATGAAGCGCCATGTCGATACCGGATTTTCTGCCCGGATGGCGCCGGATCATCCGCCGCGACACGCGATAGCCGACCACGAACGACGCACCTTCGAAAACCGCCGATACTGCGAGCACGATCAGGCTCCACGCGGGCGATTCCACCGGATGCGGATGTTGGAATTCGCGAACGCCTTGATAAATCGATGTCGCGCCGCCGACGAGAAGCACCATCACGGCAACGACGAAAGCCCAGAAATAAATTTCGCCGTCGTAGCCGAAGGGATGACTGCGGTCAGCCTTCTTTTTACTGCGTACCGTGCCGATCAGAAGCAGAAGCTGGTTGGCGCAATCGGCCGAGGAATGGATGGCTTCGGTGAACATCGCCGTCGAGTGCGAGAACGCGGCGGCCGTGAACTTCGATGCGGCGACAAGCAGATTGCCGGCGAGCGCCGTGTAAACCACCCATTTCGATTCTTCGGCCATCGCTGCGTCCTTGCGCGAAAAGAAGATGGTAGGCGCGGCCGCGTGAGTGGTGCGTGACTCGGCGCGTGACTAAGGCAGGTGCTCCATGTCCACGGGCATCCGCACCCAGGCATGCATGCGTTCTTCGAAAACCGACACCGTGGGCGCGGGAAAATCCGGATCGGCGAACGCGCCGATCGCCACGGCAATGCGATCCTTGGAATTTTCGCTGACGTAATACAAGGTCGCACCGCAGGTCGGGCAGAAGTGAAACGTGGTCGTGGTTTCACCGGTTCGCACGAACGTTCTGGAATCACCGGAAATGGTCACGGCGTTGGCGGGAAATCGCGCCTGAGCGGCGAACACGCTGCCGCTCCTGCGCTGGCAGTCGAGGCAATGGCAGACCGAGATCCGCAGCGGGTCCGCCGATGTGGTGAGCGAAAGTTGGCCGCAGCTGCAGCTGGCTTTTCGTGTCGTCATCGGCGTTGATGATACAGCAGGCAATCCGCAGCCGATGTTTCTCTTTCGTTGTGCCGGGAAAAACGGATCGCGCCGTGGTTGGCGCGATCCGCGACGTCACCTGCGCATCAAAACGTCGGGCACAGTGCGGGCCATGTTTCGAAGCCGCCGCCGATCTTGAAGATGATGTCGCCATCATTGAGATTGGTCAGCGTGAACGTGCCGAGCAGCAGCGAATCACTTTGCCGCGATGCCGAGATGTCATACGAGCCCGGCACATTGTTGGCGGTGGCGGTGACGCCTGCCAGACCGTTCACGTCGGTGCTGACGACGACGGTCTGCCCATTCGTCGTGCCGTCGGACAACGCGGCCGACGGTCCGCTTGCCGGTGCAGAGAACGCGATGTTGGTGTTCATGATCGGCATGCCGAGGCTGTCGGTGAGCTTGATCTGCAACAGACAGTTGAACGCCGTTGACACGTTCGCATCCTGCCCTTGGCCGCTGGTCTCGACGGCGACCGGAACCGGCTGTGCGGAGTTGGTCAGCAGAAACTCCACCTGCGTCAATAATCCGGCGCTGCCTGCCGACACCAGATAGAAGCCCGCATTGGCATTCGCGGTGGCGTTGACGCTCGCGACGCCATACGCGTCGGTCGCAACAGTGCTCGAGGTGCCGTCCGGCGGGAAAGTTGCGGAGGGACCGCTGCCGGGTGCGGTGAACGTCACGTCGAGTCCCGCTTTCGGATTGCCGAACGCATCGGCGAATTGGATTTCCAGCGGCGCAGCGAACGGCGTGGAAACGGCCGCCGTTTGCGGTGTACCGCCGATCGGAATGGCGATGGCCAGCGGACCGGCGTTATTCGTCAGTGCGAATGATGCTGTCGTCACGGCGCCGGGCACACTCGCCGTGACCACATAGCTGCCGGCGACCGTGTTGGCTTTCGCTGCGACGCTGGCTTTGCCGTTGCCGTCGGTGAGCGCGACGAAGCCGTTGGGGAAAATCGCCGAGGCGCCGAGAAGCGGTGCGGAGAACGAAACCAGTGTTCCGACGACGGGATGGCCGCCGCCATCGGTGACGGTCACGCCGAGCGCTTGCGCGAACGACTGGGTCACTGCGGCCGATTGCGGAGAACCGGTCGCGCTGCCGAGTGTCGTGCCGCCGGGCATCACGTTGGTGAGCGCGAACGATGCCGCAGGAAGTCCGGCGACGCTCGCCGTGATCGCATAGCTGCCGGCCACGCCGTTGGCGACGCCGGTCACCTGGGCCAGACCATTGTCATCGGTCGTCACGGTGATGGCGGAAAGATTCGCGCTCGCGCCCGAACCGGGCACCGCGAACGTGACGGTCACGCCCGGCACGCCATCGCCTTCGGAATTGAGAACCTGCACGACCAGCGGCGAAGTGAACGCGCTGTTGATCAGCGCCGTCTGCGGCGTTCCGCTGGCCGGTCCCACTGACGTGGCTGGCGCATTGATCGGACCGCCGTGCAGCGTGACATCGCTGAACGATAGCGACGACAGCAGATTCGCGGTCAGCAGATTCTGCGGATTGGAAAACAGCTTCACGCCGACGTGGCCCGTCGCCACGGCACCCGTTTGATAGACGAGCGTCAGTTTGTAACGGGTGCCGCCGAGTAGCGAGACTTCGAGCAATGTCGGGCTGCGTGTCGAGGCGACTTCGGTCGAACCGTTGGTCAGCGCGATGCCGGCTTGCGCACTGCTGAGCACGCCGAGGCTGAGTGCCGTGCCGGCATCGACCGTGGCGTTGAGTACGTAGCGCTTGTTCGGCTGATACGTATCCGTGAGGCTCTGGCTGAAGTAGCCCGAATTATTGAGAATCCCGAGGCCGCTGACGCCGGCGAGACCGGAAATCGTCGCGTTGCCTGCGGAAATGGTCAGGACCGGCGGAGCGAGCAGACCGATCACACCACTATACGTGCCGACCCAGGGGCCGCTGCCGATCGTATTCGTGCCTGCGCCGCCGAGCACGCCGCCGCCGACATGTCCTTCGTTGGCGATGCTGCTGAAATCCGCATTCGGAACGGTGATCGGCGCCGCCATGCCGGTGACGGCGAAACCCAGCGCGGCGAGTATCACTATCAACCGCTGCAGGCGTCGTGTCCGGCCTTTTGTTGGGCGGGCGCGTGTCGGGTTCTGTGTTTCCGCAAACATGACTTTGCTCCTGTCATAGCGAAACGCTGCTCGAGCGTTCGGAGCAGCGTTGCGGTTGGGTACGTCGCGTTCGCCCGATCAGCCAGGAATCGACAGTTACGGAAAACGAACTGATGGACGCGCTATGACTCGCTGCAAGTGGTGTGCTCGTCGCTCGCGCCGATTTGGCTCGCAACGAGGCGACGCTCGCGTTAAAAATCCGACGCGAGCAACCCGTCGAACCGATTCAGACGGGAGTGGCCGTTGTTTTACCTCGGCGTCATGGCTCGACGCGATGGCGAGGCACATCAGCGCAGAATCTCAAAACTCGAATCCATCGCAGAACAGCGAGTCGGACCGCCCGCAGTTGCGGAAAAGGTTCTGTCGCTCAAATGCACCGACGTCGCGAGGCCCAGACACATTCGGAACCGATGGCAAATCGATGTCGCGCGGTTTGCCATCGCGGTCGTTGGTCGGAAACGAGGGAAAATCGTTGTGCCCGTAGCTGAAATCGACGCCGGGCGACGTCGGCGCGAGGTGATAGTCGCCATGGGGCAAATCGACGAACTGCGCGGTCGCCGCGATGACGGCGTCCGAGTGCGGGAACGTGGTGATGTCGTTCGACACCACGTAGTTCACGTAAATATTCTCGATGCTCCCGGTGTAATCGAGCGCCAAAGTGCCGGGTTCATAGAAAAGACTTGCTTGCAGGCTGATGTCGTGCGCGTCGTGGATCACGTGCGTGGCGCCGATGAGATTGTGCGCGAAGGTGCAGTCGTCGATGCTCAGTGCGTAGCTGCCGTTGAGGTAAAGCAGTTCGTGCGTTATGTCGTTGTCGGCGAACAGACAATTGCTCAGCGTCATGCCGTTGCCGTCGTCGATAGCACGAATACCGTAATCGCCCTGGTTGTGGGTGAACGTGAAACGTCTGCCTTCCAGCAAACTTACGTCCTGCATGAGGATCACGGCCGCATCCGCATCGGTCGCGACGTTGGATTCGATGGTGTTGCATTGAATGGTGTTCGTGCACGTTACGCCACCGAGACTCGCACGATCCGTCAACCCCAGAACGCACGTGTTGAGGTAGACGTTGCCACCGAGATCACCGAGAGTAGCCGTCGCCGTGTCGCTGTATATCGCGCCGCCGTTGGCGGCGACGTTGTCGTAGAAGCGGAAATCGGATGCACACAGCGTCGCGTAACTGTGGTTGGCAATGCTGAGATAGGGTTTGAGATAGATCGCGCCGCCTGTGTGCGAAGCGTGATTGGAGCTGACCTCCACGGGGCGCAGCGCATTGTTGCTGAATAGCTGCGCCGTCACCGAATACACGCCGCTCACGCCGATCAGCGCCAGGCCGCCGCCGTACGCGGCCTGATTCTGGAAAAGTACGGGTGTCGCCGCGTTAGCGGATGCGATGTTCGCCGTTGCCGCGCCGAGTACGTAAATGCCGCCGCCATAACCATTCGGCGCGAGATTTTGCTCGATCACCGCTTCAGGCCCGAGCACGTTCACTGTCGCGTTGCCGCTCGCGGCGACGCCGCCGCCGGAAGCGTCGACCTGGTTTCCCGTTATCAGCACGTTCGGCCCGATCGTCAGTGTCGAAGCATTTTGACCGTTGAACGCGATAGCGCCGCCATTGTTCGCGTGGCCACCGCGAATCCAGGTGTTGTCGAGCGCGAGCGCGCCGGTGCCATCGAAATGGACGCCGCCACCGTCGCCCGTCGTAGTGCCGCCGCGGATATCGAGATATCGCAGTGTGACGGTGCTGTTGCCGCTTACCGAAATCGTGCTGCCGCTGGTGGCGTGTCCTTGCGCATCGGACGCCGAGATCGATACGAGCGGCCCCGTCGGGCCGGTACAAACGCCATCGCATATCGGCGGACTGACCGCACCGCATTTGGCAGCGGCGTCGCGACCGATCAGCGCAACATTCTTGCCGGCCACGGTGAGATGCATACTCGTGTACTGATTTTCGTTGGTGATGTAGATGTTGGTGCCCGACGCGCACGTGGCGTCTGCGATAGCGGACTGGATATTGCTGTGCGTGCAAGCGCCATCGGTGCTCGTGTTGCCTACGTAGAATTCCGGCGGCGGCTGAAAAGGATTGCAGGCCGTCCAGCCGAGAGAGCTGGCCGACAGCAGGATCAATCCCACGAATGCGCAGGCGGTGCGGATGCGCGCGATGTTGCGGTTCTTCATCATGATGGCGTTCGCCGGGATATGACCGAGTGGCCGATAGTCGCGATGAACGCCGCACGACGCAGGATTGCGACATCGTGGCGCGGTGCGATAGATACCGCACAGGCCAAAATTTCCGTGGTGCTAATATCGGCGTATGGAAAGCCGCTCCAACCGTTGAACGCTAGCGCGTGTTGAGACAGCGAACGTTTGGTCTCGCATTGGCCGTGGTCGGCGCTCTGGCTATCGGATACGAGCTGGGCTATTTCAGCTCTGGACGCGTATCGCAAGCGCACCCGCAAGACAACAGAGACATTGGCGCCGTCGCCGACTCCGCAACGTCGGCAAAAACGATTTCCGCCGCGCGACCAAGAGTTCCACGCAAAGAGTCAAATGCGTCACTACCGTCTGGCCCGTTCGGCGCCAACGTCGAGATCCTCAAGAGCATGGCGGACAACAATGCCGACGCCGCCTACCTGCTCGCGAAAGGCTATCAGCACTGTCAGTATTTCGTAGCGCCCAAAGATGCAGCGGAGGCAGCCGCTCGGGCAGAAAGTTCTACCGAGATGCAGTTCGGCATCATGGATGCAATCGTCGATCAGGCCAAAGAAACTGCGAAGAAAAACGGCACAAGCGTCGGGACAATCCCGGAAGTCCCCGTTCAGTCGGTCTATGACGAAAACCTGAGCAGTGTGCAAGAACAGGCGCGCGAATGTGCCGGAGTGGACACGAACAACGCACACGACTGGATGATCTGGCAACGACGCGCGGCTGAACTTGGGAATCCGGATGCAGAGCTGATGTTTTGGCAATCGCTACGCGATGTAGCCGATTCGTACCCTGTGCAAGAACTCGTTCAAGACAAGCGGATCGCCAAGGCTGCACTGGAGGATTCGTTGTCGCACGGCGATGCTCGTGCGCTTATCGCGATCGGTGAAACATTCAACGTCGGTTTGTTTTCCGAGCCGGACCCGTTTCTGGCTTACGCCTATTTTTTCGCCGCGTCACAGGCTCCATACGCAGATATCCGCACGCTGCCATGGATCGAGGATAACTTCTTACAAGTTCTGGCTGCGGGAATCAATACGCAGCAATACCTGCAACGTAACTTGGATCGCATAGGGCCTAGCCTGACTCCCGCACAACAAGAATCCGCACGCGAGCTCGGCTTGAGGTTGTACCGGCAATGTTGCCAGGGCGGTGGCATGTGACCCGTTCCGCTGGCAGCGTTTTTGCGTTTGCCGTCGTTTTCCTGGCGCTCATCATGTGCGGCTTTCTTGTCGGACACACCGACCGCGCCGGTCGCACGCGCAGGGGCGAAGATGAGCGAATTGTCGAGGATGGAACCAGTCCGCAGAAACAACCATTGTCGCAGTTGCCGCTTCAAAGCGCCTCCAAAAGATCATCTCTAGCCGTGCCGGTCGATTTTAAAAATCTGAGTGGGAAAGAATTCGTCGAGGCACTGCCGGCACTTGAAGCGCTCGCGCATCGCGGCGACATGGATGCGACGCGCCTGCTGATTCGAGGACTGGGCTCGTGTGGCAGCTATCGCGCTGCGTCAG
This sequence comes from uncultured Gammaproteobacteria bacterium, assembly GCA_963814225.1. Taxonomy (GTDB): domain Bacteria; phylum Pseudomonadota; class Gammaproteobacteria; order Xanthomonadales; family Rhodanobacteraceae; genus Rudaea. The sequence continues at coordinate 258,909 of CAWFCC010000002.1, forward strand.
ACGAGGATATTCGCGATCGAGAAGAATCCAAATATCAGCGCGAACTCGACATGTTGAAATTGTGGCGTGCTAAAGAGAACGGTCGTCCTGTCGATCCGGGCTTCAACGAAGAATCGATTGCGCGTGAGCACGACGCAGCTCTCAAATCGGCTTTCGACGAGCGCGATCTGTGTACATCGCTCACCCCGCAACAGATGGATAGCCGCTTCGATTGGATTCGTATTGCACTTGAGCGTCATGACCGCCAGATGATTCTGGATGCGGCTTTGGCCGGTGTCGGGATTGGCACCGGTGGAATCGAGCGCGTACGCAACGCGGAAAAGCTCGAAGAAATTGCGCGGCTCGAACGCAGCGAGTTGGACGCGCTTATCGCAACGGGCGACGTCACGGCACTTGAGCGTGCTGCCTATGCTTTCGGCGGAGGATGGAACTCCATTCTGCAGTACGACGCTACGCTTGCGTACACCTATGCCTACGCATGGACCTTGACTCAAACCCCCGTCGACACATGGCAACAGCATGCAATGCCAGAACTGATGCAGAACTTGTCTGCCGGGAAGGGACAGCGTGCGCCGTTAACTCCGGCTCAAATCGACGCGGCGCGCGCTCAGGGTTTAGCGTTATTTCAACGCTGCTGCTCAAACGGTGTCCGTCACTGATCATGCAGCGTTTGTCGGGCTTATAACGTATAACGACCGTGTGCCCAATTGAGTGATACCGCTGAAGCCACAGTGAGAACTCGCCCATGAAGTTCGCCAAGCATCACGTTCAATCCCTTGCACTTGCCCTACTCGCGACCACGTGCAGCAACACAATCGCTGCGCCTTCCCAACACACCGCGTCGTATGACACCGTCGCCGACGCCCTCGTCGCCGCCAAGGCAGCGCACGAACCCGTGCTGATCGACTTCTCCGCGCTGTGGTGCCACGGCTGCTGGTGGATGAAAGCAAACGTCATGAACGGCCCACAATGGGAAGGTCTCATGAAGCGCATGATCTATGTCGAGTCGGACACCGACTTACCCGATGGCGCCGAGTGGATGGCCAAACTCAAAGTTCCGGGTTTGCCCACTTACGTCGTTTTGAATGCCGATGCTCAGGAACTCGGACGAATTGTAGGATCGGTCAAACGAGAAGAGTTTTATCCGAAAATCAATCGCTACGTAAAAGGCGCCGACACCTTGGTAGCCCTGGAGTCCAAGGCCGCTAACGGAGCACCATCCGATGTTGCCGAAGTGCTCGATGTCTTTAATGCGCGCAGCGATCACACAAATGCCTATGCCTGGTATCAGGCACTTCCCGAATCGTTGCGTCAGCGCGCGGACAAAAATTCCAAAGTAGTGTTCGATCTGGAATCGATGCGCATGGGTGACGCCCAGCTCGCCTTGCGAGCAGAAAAAGCTGACGCCGCCAGAACGAGGCTGGCCGAGAGTTGCGTCGGACACGGACAAGCCGCGATTGCCGCAGCGCCGACTTATGACGATAGAGTCGAACTCATCGCGGATATGAAGGAATGCTCGGACGGAATGGATGCCGCTCGGCGCCGCGCAATTTTGGCTGAGCCCGTGGCGCTCGCCACCGCACAACTCGAAGCGGAGAAGCTTTCCAGGCACCCTCTTCCGCCGGGCACCCGCGATGCCGTCTGGTATCTGGCCGATGCGACGAAGGCGCTCGGTGAAAAACAAGCAGCCGAAGCGCTGTGTGCGCGCGGCATCGCCGCATATCGCAAGGAGCTCGACGACGGCAAAGGCGGACTCGATCTGAAAAAGGATCGCAGCGCCGCGGAAAACCTATATGCGTTGTATCGTTTGCAGGACAACAAAGACCAGGTGCGCACTCTCGTCGAGCAGCTCGCCAAAACATTCGACGAAGACAGCAACTACGCGCTGTCCTACGGCGCAATGCTCGTGCGGGAAAATCATCCGGAGCAGGCGTTGCCGGTTTTAGAACATGCCGCAGAATTGGCCCACGGTCGATACGTTTTGCGCGTAGCTAACCAACGCGCTAAAGCACTCATCGCGCTGTCGCGCGCAGCCGATGCTGAAAAGGTAGCCGCCGATGCCTTGCGTGCTTCGGGCAGTGCGTTTCCGAAAGACCAAGAAGCGCTAAAGAAAACCGTCAGCGGCATCGAAAAGAATAGTGTCGGCGCTTCGTAGTTTTCCAAGACGATACGCGCCTTCTAAACGGACGACTCCAACGCCCCCTGATGGCGACGGCGGCTCCGGTCGGCTGGTGGAGCTGGATCGCGCAAGCGATGCCCGACAATGCGGAAGCCGGCGGGGGACTGATGGTGGCAGTGATACAACTGTCGATCGCGCTGGGCTCAACGGTTGGCGGTTTGCTGTTCGACTACAGCGGCTACCGGAGCACCTTCGGCGTGAGCGCGTTGATTTTGTTGCTCTCTGCATTTCTTTCGGTTCTGACGTCGCGCACGCTCGCGCGAGGTTAGCCCGCCATTCTGTGTATGTGAGTGGCGTAGCTTCACAGCGCGCAGCACGAGCTGATCCGCGGGCAACTTATTGCTCGCCTCGACGGACAAACAACGTTCCGATCTCAGACTACTAGGCGTCGCGGTTGCGCCGACGCGCTGGTGTCTTCGGCCATGCCTTTGCCTTGGCCGGTAGGCTCATGCGCCGCAAGGTCTGTCGATCTTTGCAATCGCGCTCGGGTTGCAGATCGATATCGGCGGGCGGATTCGGATAGTGAGGCCGCGCGGCAATCACCTTGATCCAGCGCGCACAAAATCGATTGTAAGCGGGCCAGGAAAGTCCATCGGAAACGACGAGCGCACGCTCGGCATGCAGCGCGATCTGATGAGCATCTTCATACGAGAAGTGAAGCTGATGCTCAAACAGCATTTCCACGACTTCGTGCATCACGATGTAGCGGTCGATGTCGAACTTTTTTCCGCGATAGGACAAATGCGTTGGCAACTCGTAGTCGATGTAGATCGATTTGCCGTCGAGGCTGCAGGAACCCACATAAGGCACATCGTGGGTTCGATCGACGCGCACCGCTTTCAACATGGCCGCACAGGCATCGTCGAGCACACCACTGTTGAGCGTATAAATATCGGACTTCGGACGGCGATGGCCCCAGCTCATATCACGCTCCGTGAAGAAGTTGGAGCAGCTTGCGGGACGCAGCGTTAATCCGACATCAAATCGCTCGTAGATGGGGCTCAAACTAATCGTCGTCTGCACCACCCCGTTTACTGCGCGGGCAATTTCGCCACGATTTCCTGCATGTTGATGTTGGCCGCTTTCTGCCCGTCGGGTGCGCCGAAGTCCGGATACAGTTCGGTCAGGATCTGATTTCCGTCGGTGATCACGGCGCCCAATCCCCTCATGCGATCCCACGTGATCTGGTCTGCGAGTGCGGTCATGCTGCCCGACGCATCGGCTACCACTTGCACGCGATAGCCTTCACGCAGTGCGCTTTCCACGGTGTGCATCAGGCAGATGTCGCTGGTCAGGCCGGCGATGATCAGATTTTTGCGGCCGGTCGCTTTCACCGCTTTGTCGAAAGCGGGATCGAGAAACGCACTGAGCGTTCCGCCGCGCCGAATCCGCTTGGCATACGCGTCGGGCGCCAGTTCCTGGATGTCCTTGATGTTCGGGCCGACCTGCGTGGTCTCCATCGTCGAGGTGACAACGAGTGGGATGTGCATTTCCGCACCGAGCCGCGCGAGCATGCGCACGTTTGCCACGACGGTCTCGCGTGGCTGGCTGTGAATCCAGTTGACGGTGAGGTTCTGGTGATCCACCAAGAGAATAGCGCTGTTTTCCGGCGTGAAACTCGGTGGCACGGCGGCGATAGCCGGTCCGATGGCAGCGAGCGCGGCTAATGAGAATAACTGACCCAGGATTTTCATCGCGTATTCCTTGGAGGTGACGGCGTGTGAGAGCATGATCCGCCGTGAAGTGAACCGATACAATCCGGTCGATGCGGAATTCACTAATGCAAAAATGGATCACTCAATGAATGCATTGAACGAGCTCGATCTGTTCGTGGCGGTTTGTCGCACGCTGAATTTCAAGCTGGCTGCCAGCTCACTCGGAATTCCGCCATCGACGTTGTCGCGACGCATCGCTCAGCTCGAACGCGAGCTCGGTGTGCAGCTATTCGTGCGCACCACACGACGCGTCGAGCTCACGGCAGCGGCAAAACTCTATCTATCGCGTTGCGAGCCAATCGTCGATGCGGCACGCGACGCACGCGCTGAAGTTCAGGGTATGGTCGCAACGCCGACGGGCCGCCTGCGTGTCTCGATGGAGGCCGATGTCGCCGTGACATTGCTCGCACCGGCAATAGCGAAGTTGCAGCGTCTGCATCCGGACATCACGGTCGACCTCGACCTGTCTCCGCGTCGTGTCGATCTTATCGCAGAAGGTTTCGATGCGGCCGTGCGCATCGGACGCCTTCCAGACTCCACGCTGGTTGCGCGCGAAATAGCCGCTCTCCCGGTCGGTCTATATGCGTCGAAAAATTATTTGCGCCACCATCGCGAGCCTTCGATTCCCGCCGATCTCGCCCGCCACCGGCGCCTGCATTTGCTGCATCAGCAGGATGACGGCGCATGGCACCTGCACGCCGGACGCAAACGCGCGACGGTCGCGAGCGAGGGCGCGCACGTGTTCGCCAACAGCATGGCCATGCTTTGCAATCTGATGCGGCTCGACATGGGAGTGGCGATGATGGACGAACTGATGGCGAGCGATGACTTGGCGCGCGGACGGATCAAGCGTGTCCTGCCAACGTGGAGCTTGCCCAGCGTACCCATCTCCATTCTGACGCCGAGCCGCCTCGTGGCTGCAAAAACGCGTGCGTTCATCGACGTTGTCACGGCACAACTCCATTCCAAGTAATAAATGAGGCGGACAGGGAGCGTGAAGGCGGAACTCTATCGCGCGGAACAACCGGCGTTTTGCGCCGACACAGGTTTTATTCCCGAATCGCACATTAAATTTCATTAAGTTTCCTTGCCGGTTGTTGAGCGCATATCGTCACCCTCTAGCGATCTGCGAACTGCAGTCGCTGTAACGATTGCAGGGAGCAAGCATGACCGGATGGATTCGTTCGATAAGCGCGTTGATTTTTCTCGCGATGGTGCACGGCGCTCAGGCGCAATCAACATTGGCAAACGTCAATCCGGTGGCGGTGGATTTTGGCGCCGTGAAAATGGGCGCGACGGTGACCGTTCCCGTCACCATTCAAAACATTTCCGCGGCAACGTTGGGCATTGCCAGCACCGGCATCAACGACACGAATTTCTTCACCATCGACGGTGCGACCTGCGCTCAGGGCAACTATCAGTTGAGTCCGGGCGCATCGTGTTACTTCATTTTCAGCTTCACGCCGCCTGACAACGCCGGGACGCCGTACTCGACGCAGACGGCATTTCTGATCCAGAACGGCAGCACCAATCAAGTGGCGAGCCTGAGGTTGAGCGGCAGCGGAAACGAAACGCTGGCGCAGGTGTCGCCCGCGTCGATCGACTTCGGCGACACGTTCGGACAAGTCACAGTTCCCGTAACGTTCCTCAACACCCATGCGTATCCGATCACGTTTGCCGGCGGCGGTATCAACAGCCCTTCCTCGTTCAGCTCCGATAGTGGAACGTGCGGCGCGAGTCTCGCGAGTGGAGCGACCTGCCACTTCAATTACACATTCACATCGGCGGGTGCGAACGGACCGGTCGGCGAAGCGCAAACATCGACCGGCGTCAGCGTTTCGGCCAGCTCGCCGTTTCCGATGACGCAATTTGTTCCCATCGCGCTGAAGGGAAACGGTGTCGGAACACTTTCATCGCCGAATGTCGCGCTGTGGCCGGTAAAGTTCGACTTCGGCCTGACGAAAGTCGGCCATGCCAACGCTGTCGTTGTGAACTATAAAAACAATTCTTCGGGCCCGATCACGCAATCCGGCGGCGGCTTCAATGACGATCAAAACGGCGTGTTCGAGGCGTTCGGACCGGTCGGTACGAACTGCGACGTACAATCGGTTCCGTCTGGCCTTACCTGCGGCATCCAGTACGTGTTCACTCCGCGCGAGGCCAAGGCGTACAGCGCCGCGACGGGAGTCACTCTTTCTGACACTCACAACACGCTGTTCTATTCGATCAATGTCAATGGCAGCGGCGTCGGCACGTTGGCGCGCGTCTCGCCGGCGACGGTGGATCTCGGCAGCGTCGCATTCGAAACGTTCGCGAGCGTTCCTGTCGTCATCACCAACACCAGCGATGCGCCGCTGATTAACTTCACCGGCGGCCAGGCCACGTTCCCGTTTTCGACAACGAGCAACTGCGGCGCTTCACTCGCCGTCGGCGCCAGTTGCGCATACACGTATCAGTTTTACGCACCGTCGGCGCAGAGTTCGCTGAAAGCGAAATACACCGTGACCACCTTGCTCACGCTTACGAACAACACCGGTATTCAACCGATCGTTCCGATCAAAATCAGCGCGAGTGTCGGCGATCGTCTCTTCGGCGACGGATTCGACAACACGTAAACGATAGCGCCGTTTCGTCGAGCGAGCCTTCGTACTTTCCACGTGTTGAGATCAATCGCGAATAGTTGTAGCGCCACAATCATGCCGAGCGCGATGTCTCTCAACTACTGACGGCTGGCACGCCCGGGCTAGATTAGTCTTCGCTGGCGAAATAAGGTCCTGTTGGTGGAATTTCCCGTCTCGCCATAAGCAGTAATCCCGCTTGTTTGACCCCATAGTGTGAAGCCGTACGGTGAAATGACGTTCTGCTCGTCCTAGGTTGGTTGCGGGTCCAACAACGTGGGGAGCAAGTCATGAACACGAAGCAACTTCGTACGTCATTCGTCGCCCTCGCAATTGCTATTGCCGCAAGCCACACTTCCGTCGTCGCCGCCCAACCGCTCGCGAGCGGTAGCGCGTACGACGTTTCGATCCATCTTACGATCGCCGGCGTCGCGCAGTTCGACGTCCTGCCGTTCGACGCCGTCGCGTTTTCCAACCAGTCGTCGGCTTGGTCTGATTCGAAACAAACCGTATCGGCCGATGTCGGTGATGCGCTCGCACATCTGACCACGGGCGACTTGTCCGTCGCCGGTCAGTGGATTCCCGGCACCTCGTTCCTGATCGTCGGGACACAGGCACACATTGACAACATCCAGCTCGACGTGACCGCCAGCGGCCCGTTGCTCGATATCAGTTCTCAACTCGTGCAAACGGCGGCCGTCATCGGCGGCACGTGCCCCTCCGCCAACGTGCCCTCGGCGCACATCGCCTCTTCGGTGACGCCGGTGAGCGACTACGTGTTCTTCGATGAGTTCGAGGCCCGGACGCTGACGTCCCAAGGCGGCATCGACGTCAACGGTCTCTCGATCACCACACAAGGCGCACCGTTGTTGGGCCTGCCGACGCAACCCGCGCCGAACACGACGATCACACTGCCCGGCGGTCTCGGCGTGCTGGTACTCAACGAAACGAGCGTGTCGGGCGACGGCATCGCGGCACTCACCGTTTCCAACAACGCCGTGCACCTCACGCTCAACGCGCCCGGGCTGCTCGTGGGCGACGTCGTGATCGCGCATTCCGATGCTTCGATCGATTGCCAGTGACGGGAGACCGACATGAACCTGCAAACCGGATTCGAACTCCTCGCACGGCTGACGCATCACGGTGACACGAGTGAGGCTTCCTCGACCGTCGCGCTGGATCACTCTCCCGCCACCGCCGAACGGCTGAATACGAAGTTCGGTGCCGCGCGTCTCATCCGACAGTTGCGGATACGCGCGGGCCTCTCGCAGAAAGAGCTGGCTGCGCGGTTGCACATGAGTGTTCCGGAAATCATGGCGATCGAGATCGGCGATAGGGATTGTCTGCAAACGCTGCAAGTCTCCGATCACGTGAAGCGCATGATCGGCTGATGCAATCAGGAACCGGGGGCGCTTCTTGCGCGCCTCCGATATCAACGCGAGGTGAAGGCTCGCATCGTTGCATGCGCCATCGGTGCATTAGAAATGTTGACGCCGCATCGCATCTTTGCCGACGACGTTCTGTTTTAAATTAGTTTCTTCACGCCGATCAATTTCGCGTGAAAAACCCAAATTCATTGTCACGGCAGTTTCACTGCGCTGCGCGTAGCGTCTCGCGTGCATCGACGATCGTCGAAGCGCACACGAATTTAGGGAGTTCTTTATGCAGCGTTTTTCCACAAGCATTCTCGCAGGGAGCGTGCTTCTTGCGCTGAGCGCGAGTTACGCAATCGCTTCAAGCCATCGCGAAGCGCCGTTTGTCGCAGCGCATCCGCAAGTCGACGGCACCGATTTCTACATGTTCAACAGTTATGAGGCAGGCCGCCAAGGCTTCGTCACACTGGTCGCCAACTACGTACCGCTACAGGATTCGTTCGCCGGACCCAATTATTTCCCGATGGATCCGAACGCGTTGTATGAAATCGAAATCGACAACGTCGGCGACGGTCACGAACATCTCACGTTCCAGTTCCGCTTCACCAACACATATCAGAATGCAGCGCTATCGATTGCCGGCGTCAGCGTGCCCGTTCCGCTGATCAACATCGGACCGTTCGGCCCCGGCGTCACCGACGGCGATGCCAACAAGAACCTGATCGAGACGTACACGGTAAACGTGGTTCGCGGCGACCGTCGCCATGGCGAGGTTTCACACGCGAGCAATCTCACCTCCGGCGGTACGACATTCCGCAAACCGCTGGACAACATCGGCAACAAATCGATCGCCGATTATCCGACGTACGCGAACAATCACGTGTTTTCGATCGGAATTCCGGGTTGCGACACACCGGGCAAAGTGTTCGTCGGCCAGCGGGCGGATCCGTTCGCGGTGAACCTCGGTGAGATTTTCGATCTCGTCAATCTCAATCCTGTCGGCGATACTAATGTTGAACCAAATTCGCTCGCGAAAAAGGCGATCACAGCCATCGAACTCGAAGTCGCATCGTCGTGTTTGACGAACGGTTCCGATCCGGTCATCGGTGGCTGGACCACCGCGAGTCTGCGACAAGGCGCGCTGCGCAATCCCGCCCCCGCCGGTCTGATCGGCAGCGCCGGCGCCGGGCGGCCGACTGAAGTGGTCGGTGGTCCGTGGGTGCAGGTATCGCGATTGGGAATGCCGCTGGTGAACGAAGTCGTCATCGGATTGCCGGACAAGGATCGCTTCAATGCCAGTCAGCCGAAAGACGACGCTCAATTCGCAAGCTACGTCACCAACCCGACGCTACCCGCGCTCCTGCAGGTTCTGTTCGGCGTGCGCGCACCGACGGCCTTTCCGCGCGCGGACCTGGTCGAAGCATTCCTGACCGGCGTTCCGGGTTTGAATCAGCAGAAGAAAGTGACGCCTTCGGAAATGCTGCGTCTGAATACATCGACACCCGTCGTTGCCGCCGCGTCGCAGAATACGTTCGGCGTACTCGGCAATGACGCGGCGGGATTTCCGAACGGTCGACGTCCGGGCGACGATGTGGTCGATATCGAACTACGCGTAGCGATGGGCGTGTTGTTGCCGGCGGATCAGGCGCCGGACGGCCAGTTGCCCTACACCGATCAGACGTCGCTCACGGCCGCGGCGTTTCCTTCCGCGTTTCCCTATCTCAACGCACCGCTGCCTGGATCGCCGAATGGCGCGAACGGCATCGCGTCGACGCCATGAGGTGCACCGTGAAAACAATTTTTGTATCCGCCGTCGTGCTTGTCGCGGCCGCTCCCATCGCGCAGGCGGACACGTCGAATCTGCTTTTCGCGACCAGCAGTCTTTACCTTCAGCCGGATCAGTCCATCGATTTTCTGTCGGCGGTGTGGCAAGTCACGTGGGCACAGGGCACCGACAATTATTATCCGCTCGACATCAACCACTTTACGTTCACCTCGGTGGACAATGACGACGACAGCGATCCGATAGCGCTCGACCAAACGCCCATCGTCAATTGAAGAACACGGCGGCACTCCTCCTGGCGGCGACCTTCGGGCTCGCCGCCAGTTTTTTTTGCTCACCCGGTTTTGCAGCGGCGTATGTTCCGGACAACGACAGCATCGTCCTCGAACGCCTGCCGGCAGCAGCACGCGCCGCTGATTCGCTGTTCGCGGCCGGCACATCCGCGCATGTCGAAACCACGGATCCGACGAGCGCTGTCGCGGCTGCGCGAAAGTTCGTCGAGATCGGCCAGCTTTATTCCGACCCGCGCGCTTACGGCTATGCGCAAGCCGCACTGGGACCCTGGTGGACGAAAACGCCGGCCCCCGACGACGTGCTGCTCATGCGCGCGCGAATCCTGCAGTTCCGCCACCAGTTTTCCGATGCGCTGCGGCTCATTGAAACTGCACTCCAGCACGATCAGTTCAATCCCGACGCGTGGCTGATGCTCGCGTCTATCGAACAGGTGCGAGGTAACGTGCCTGCGTCACGCTCGGCCTGTCTCAAGCTGATTCCGATGGCCGATCCACTGATCGGTGCTGCCTGCGTAGCAGGCACCGTCGCGATGACATCGCGCGCAAAGGAAGGCGATGCTTTGCTCGACAACGCACTGCATCAGCCGACGGCGACATCGCCGGCGGAGCGAGCCTGGGCATGGACCATCCTCGCTGAATTGCGCGATCGCACGAGCACTGATGACGACGGTTTCGCTCGCGCGGAAACTGCGTATAAAGCTGCGCTCGCGGCCGAGCCCGACAGCATCTACGCGCGCGCTGCCTTCGCCGACTTTCTGCTCCAGCACGGACGCGTCGCCGACGTACGCGCCGTGCTCGGCGATCCGACCCAAGCCGATGCGTTGCTGCTGCGCGCGGCCATCGCTGCGACGCTCGAGAACGGCGCCGACGCTACCGCGTTGACAGACGATCTCGCACGACGCTTCGCCGAAGCACAACGCCGCGGCGACGAAACCCATTTGCGCGAACAAGCGCGATTCGAGCTCGAAGTACGAAAAGACTTTACGCGCGCAGCCGAACTCGCCGCCCGAAATTTCCAGACCCAGCGTGAGCCCGCCGATGCGAAGTTGCTCGTCGACGCTGCGAGCGCCGCAAATCAGCCCGAGCTCGCGCGACCCGTCACGTCATGGCTGGCTGACACCGGCATCGATGATCCGCGTCTGCGTGCCGCCGCGCAGAAGCTTCAGCTGAAATGACGAAGATCAACCTGCAATTCGCTGCGCGACTTTTGGCTGTGGCGCTGCTATTCGCCACGCTCACCGCGCAGGCGCATAAACCGAGCGACAGCTATCTGACGATCGCGAACGATGGTTCGAGGACATTGTCGGTCCGTTTGGACATCGCGCTGCGCGACCTGGAAATACCGTTGCACATAGACACGAACCGCGACGGCGAAATCACCTGGGGCGAGGTGAAGCAACATAGCGGCGCCATCGCCGAATACGCGCACCAACATCTGCGCATTCGTTCCGAAAATCTCGAATGTGCCACGACGGTTCCGGCGAAATTGCTGGTCGATGCGCACACCGACGGCAACTACGCGGTCCTGGAGTTTGGCGCCGACTGTGCCGACGTGCCGACGACAATCGACATCGAGTACCGACTTTTCTTCGACATCGATCCCAGCCATCGCGGTTTGGTTCGCATCGACGCCGGCGCTGTCCAGCAGAGCGCGGTGTTCTCGCCGGAAAATCCGCGGCAGGTCTTTGTGCTTGCGAGCACATCGCGATGGCGGACGGTGACGCAGTTTCTATTCAATGGCGTCGAACATATCTGGGTCGGCTACGATCACATTCTGTTTCTCGTCTCGCTGCTGCTTCCGGCCGTACTGTTCCGCTCGGACAGGAAATGGGTGCCCGTCGCGAAAGTGCGCACCGCGCTGATCGACGTGCTCGCCGTCGTCACCGCTTTCACGCTATCCCACTCGATCACGCTGACGCTCGCGGCGTTGGGACTTATCGGGCTGTCGTCGTGGATCGTCGAATCCGGCATTGCGCTGTCGGTGTTGCTCGCGGCGTTGAACAACGTTTTTCCGGTTGTGTCGCGGCGCGTGTGGTTGCTCGCATTTGCGTTCGGCTTCGTGCACGGACTCGGATTCGCGAGCGTCCTCGCCGATCTCGGTCTGCCGCGCGACGCACTCGCACTCGCGTTGGCGAGTTTCAACATCGGCGTGGAGATCGGGCAGCTGAGCATCGTGATGGTGGTCGTGCCGATCATCTACTGGCTGCGAACGCGGCGTTTCTATGTCCCGTTCGTTCTTGTCGGTGGATCGTGCGTCATCGCAGCGATCGCTTCCGCGTGGCTCGTCAGTCGACTGTTCGATCTCGGCCTCGGCTAGAAGTCGGCGCTCGAAAAGCATTCGAGTTTCTATGGGAGCCCAGTCTTCGGCGCTACGCTGAGTTTCGATTAATCGGGCTCAAGCATCACGAATTTCAAATCAGACCACTACCCAAATCCCGGAAAACTTGTTCGAGCACAGCATCGTAAGGTATTCTGCGTCCCCTTTTCCCAGGCGCGGAGAGGTGTCCGAGTGGTTGAAGGAGCACGCCTGGAAAGTGTGTAAGCGGCTTATACCCGCTTCGCGGGTTCGAATCCCGCTCTCTCCGCCATGGAAAAGGTTTCTGTAAGCGTAAGGCTCTGCATCCGCTGACAACGGCGCCACACCGCGCCGTTTGCAGGATGAACACCACCGCCGATTGGCGATTCTGGACGCTGTTTCAGCTGAGCGTCTGGCAGATGGCCTGGTTCGGACCAGTTGGCTGCATTTACAGCCAATTACCGCGCAGGTCGCGGCGCCGAAGCGCGGAGACTAAACCTCGACCGGCGTGTTGTCCGGATGCAGCCATCCGGACTCGCCATCGGCGTAATGCTCATTCTTCCAGATCGGCACGCGCTTTTTCACTTCGTCGATGACGAAACGCGATGCCGCAAACGCTGCGTCGCGATGCGCGGCACTCACGCCGACCCACACCGCCAACTCGCCGATCGCCAGCGAGCCGACGCGATGCACGCAGCGCACATCGACGATCGCAAAATCACGCAGCGCTTCGGCGAGAATCGCCTCGCCTTCTTTCTGCGCGAGTGCGCCGTAAGCCTGGTAGTCGAGCCGATGCACGGCGCGTCCGGCGTTCTTGTTACGCACCCAGCCTTCGAACGTGACGCACGCGCCGGCGTCCGCATTCGCGAGCAAACGCGACAGCGCGGCGGCATCGATGGGTGCATCGCTGAGTTCGAAACGCGTCATCCACCGCTCACCGGCGGCAGGAAGGCGATTTCGTCGCCATCGGCGAGCGGGCGATTCCACGCGGCGAATTCGCCGTTGACGGCCACGCGCAATCGTTCGGCCGATAACGCAAAGCCGTGCTCGCGTTGCCGCTGCGCGTACAGTTCCCGCGCGTCGTGCGTATCGGACGCCACTGTTTCCGCATCGCGCCCCGCCGCGTCGCGCAATGATGCAAAGTATAAAATGTGATAATTCATTCGCGCGCCTTGCCGCCGCGCACGCTGCGTTTGCCGCCGCTCTTGTCGAGAAGCCTGATCTCGGCAATCACGATTTCGTGCGAAAGCGCCTTGCACATGTCGTATACGGTCAACGCGGCAACGCTCACGCCGGTCAACGCTTCCATTTCCACGCCCGTCTTGTGCGTGACGGCTACTTCGCAGCGGATGACGAGGTCGGTCGCGTAGACGAAATCGACGGCGAAATCGCAGCGCTCGATCGCCAGCGGATGACAAAAAGGAATCAGCTCGTGCGTCCGCTTCACCGCCAGCGTGCCGGCGACGATCGCGGTGTCGATGACCGGTCCCTTTTTTCCGCGCACGCCGTTCTCGCGCAGCAAACGCGCGACATCGGCGGGAAAGCGAACACGCGCGATGGCGACCGCGGTGCGCAACGTCGATTCCTTGGTGCCGACATCGACCATGCGCGGCCGTCCATTGTCATCGACGTGCGTGAGGCGAGCTTTGCGGTTTCTTCGCAATTGCCATGGTCAGCCGCCGATCGAAAACATCTGGACTTTTTCCGGACCGCCGAGCGCATCGGATCCGGCGCGGATTTCCGCGCGTTTTTCGCTGTAGCGATCCTTGCGCGCGTGCCAGTATCCGGAAACGAGATTCATCATTTCCTCATCGCTCGCACCTGCGCGCAATGCGCCGCGGATATCGTTGCCGGTCAGCGCGAAAAGGCATGTATACAATTTCCCGTCGGCAGAAAGTCGGCCGCGTGAGCAATCGCCGCAAAACGGTTGCGACACGGAACTGATGAAACCGACTTCGCCGGCGCCGTCCTCGAACGCATAGCGCTGCGCAACTTCGCCGCGATAGTTCGGATCGAGCGCGCGCAACGGCCAGCGACGTTCGATGCGCGCTTTCAACTCCGCGCTCGGCACGACGAGATCCTCGCGCCATCCGTTCACCGTGCCGACATCCATGTATTCGATGAATCGCGGGATGTGTCCGGTGCCACGGAATCGCTCGATCGAGATCGATGACCTGCTCGTCATTCACGCCGCGCATCACCACGCAATTGAGTTTGATGCGCTCGAATCCGGCCGCTTCGGCCGCTGCGATACCGGCGAGTACCTCGCTCACTTCGCCGCGCCCGCCGCTCAGTTTGCGGAACGTCTCCGGATCGAGCGTGTCGAGCGACACCGTCAGTCGATGCAAACCGGCATCTTTCAACGATTGCGCGAACCGCGGCAACAGCGTGCCATTCGTTGTCAACGCGATGTCTTCGATCCCGTCGATGCCGGCAAGCATGCGCACCAGCTCCGGCAGATCGCGGCGCAACAGCGGCTCGCCACCGGTGAGCCGCAACTTGCGCACGCCGAGCTGCGCGAAGATACGCGCAATGCGCGCGATCTCTTCAAAGCGCAGGCGCTCGTCCTTTTTCAGGAATACGTGATCCTGCGCGTAGTGATCTTCCGGCATGCAGTACGGGCAGCGGAAGTTGCAGCGATCAATGACGGAGATGCGCAAATCGTGCAGCGGGCGCTGCAACGCATCGCGCGGCTCGATCAACGTATGCGGGAGCGTGAGGCGCGTCATGCGGGCGCATTCTCGATGGTGAGTTGCGGCAGTTCGAACGCGTCGCCCGCGCGAGCGACGCGGTAACCGCGCTGCTGCATCGTGTCGCCGTCTTTCGCGTTGCCGTAGTGATACAGCACGAGACGCGAGCGGACGTCGTCCGCGTATTCGCGTTCGATATCGTCGATGCCGCTGTGCGATGGATTGCCGTGCAACGCGCAATCGTGTGCGATCAACGCCGGTGCGGGTGCGAATTGCGACAGCATTTCCGGAACCGGCCGCGTATCGCCCGTCCACGCGAATGCGCCGCGCAACGCGATGCCGAACGACGTCATCGGCGCGTGGTGCCGCGTCGGGAACACGTCGAACCAAAGTCCTTCATGCCAGAAACCGCGCGAGCACGGCACGAGTACGAAGGCGTCCCAGAAATTCGCGCCGCCTTCGGCGATCACGTTGGGATAATCGGCGACGCGCGCCTGCAGATGCGTGATCAGCGCCGCGTGTGCGTATATACGAATGTTTCCTTTCAGCGCCGCGTCGAAATAGCTGCGATAGAACAGCCGCTCCAGTCCGCCGACGTGATCCATGTGCGTGTGCGTGATGTAGATCGCGCGCGGCATCGCGCCGTAAATCGGCTTCGTAGCGCGTCAGCGTTTCCGGTCCGCAGTCGATGAGCAGAACCGGTTCGCCGTCGCGTTCGAGAACCGCGCCCGACGATCCGAGTTCGACCGCCATCGCCGATCCGACGCCAAGAAAGCGCAGCGCGTAGTTCATGTCCGCACACTCCGCAGCGCGCGTGCGGCGCTGCGTTCAAAAGCCGCTTCGTAGGCCTGCATCAGCGGCAGCCAGACGTCTTCGCGGAAATTGCCTTCGACGTTCGACGACGCTTGCAACACTTTCGCGCACGAGCGATGCAGACGTTCGAGATTCGAGCGCCGCCACGTTTCATTCGGCGTGCGCAAAGCGCCGCGATCGAAGTCGATGATCCAGATTCGCTCGGCAGTGACCAGAATATTGTGCGCGTTGAGGTCCGCGTGATACGCGCCGGCGGCATGGAACGCGGCGATTTCCTCGCCGATGCGGCGCGCGATGTCGCTATCGAAGCGGCCCGTCGTCAGCAGGTCGGCGAATGTCGTCGCATTGTCTATACGCCGCGTGATCAGATCGCCGCGATAACCCAACCCGCTGCGCACATAGCGCGCGGCAATCGGCGCAGGCACCGGCAGGCCCAGCTCGCGCAGTTTCGACAGCAGACGGAATTCGGCAAAACCACGCGTGCGGCCTTCGCCGGACCAGAAATAGAAATCGCCCAGCAGCCGCGCGACGAGCCCGCCGCGGCGATAATGGCGGATGACGACCGAGCCGAACGGCGCCTCGACGTAGCTCACGCTGCCGCGTCCGCCGGCGACGTCCGACGAACGCCCGCGCCAGTGCGCGGGATCGAACCACGCCGGATCGAACGCGCTGGCGCCCGCTTGTGCGGGCACGGCGGCGTCGAACAGAATCGCACCGTCGGCGGTGGCTTGGCGTTTGGCTTCGGTCATTGCTTTCGTTGATATATCGCCATTTTCCCAGTTTAACAAGCCGATGCCCAACGCGCCGTTTCCACCTGAATCACTGTGCCTGCTGCGGACCTCCGCGATCGGCGACGTAACCCACGTCGTGCCGATCGTGCGCACGCTGCAGGCGGCCTGGCCGGCGACGAAGCTGACCTGGATCGTCGGCAAGCTCGAAAATCGCGTCGTCGGCGACCTGCCGGGCGTGGAATTCGTGGTTTTCGACAAATCCGCGGGATGGCGCGCGTTCGGCGATGTGCGGCGCGCGCTCGCCGGCCGCCGCTTCGATGCGCTGCTGCATCTGCAGGTCGCGCTACGGGCGAATCTGTTGAGCGCGACCGTCCGCGCGCCGCTGAGAATCGGTTACGACCACGCCCGCTCGCGCGACCTGCACGGCCTGTTCGTGAACCGCCGCATCGCTGCGCGCACAGGCCAACACGTACTCGATGCGATGGCGAGCTTCCTCGAACCCCTCGGTCTCAAGCAGACCGACGTGCGCTGGGACATTCCGATTCCCGATTCCGCGCGCGAATTCGCCGAAACGCATCTACCGGGCGATGCGCGAACGCTGATCGTCAGCCCGTGTTCCAGCCATCGCCTGCGCAACTGGATGCCGGATCGTTATGCCGCCGTGATGGATCACGCCGCCGCGACCGGATGGCGCGTTGCGCTCTGCGGCGGTCCGAGCGCATACGAACGCGATTTCGGCAACGCCATTGTGGAAAAGTGCAAAAGTAAACCACTCGACCTGATCGGCAAGGACACGCTCAAGCAATTCCTCGCACTGTGCTCGCGCGCGCGGCTCGTGCTGACGCCCGATTCGGGCCCGATGCACATGGCGAACGCGGTCGGCACCGCGGTGCTCGGACTGCACGCGGCGAGCAATCCCAATCGATCAGGCCCCTACTCCGACCGGCGCTGGTGCGTGGATCGCTACGATGCCGCCGCGCGCAAATTCCTCGGCAAACCGGCCGATCAGCTCAAATGGGGAACCAAGATCGAACGCGAAGGCGTGATGGAGCTGATCGACGTCGACGACGTGATCGAGCGCTTCGACGCGTTCGCCGCGCACGATTCCTCCCAGTAGCCACCTGCCGACGCGCACGTTGACGCCGCAAGAACAGACGGGGATGATCATCTTCCGAACATCGAGGAGATGCCGCGATGACTGGGATTCGCACGCTGTTTTGCTTCTGCGGGGCGTTCGATACTGCCGGCGCAATTCGCCGTCGCCAACGTTGATTCCACCGACACCCTGCCCGACAAAGTCTTCGTCAACGAATTCGAGCAATACACACTCGCGATCAACAATTTCCTCGTGTGGTGCTCGATCAGCGAAAACGGCGGCTTCCTACAGTCCATCGATGACATTCAACGATCACGTCGTCGTCGACCTGTTTGCGCAACCCGTCACCGGCTTCATCTGGGGTCACTGGGAGGGAACCGACGCAGACACCGGCGCTGGCGACACGAGTCAGCAAACCACCGTGACCATGACGTCCGACCGCGACGTTCTCGCCTGTTGCCCGTTCCCCAACAACACCGGCTGTTGACCGGCGTCAGGCTTTGTAGTTCTCGTAGGATTTTTCCTCGACCAGCCGCGATCCGAGCGCCTGGTTGATCTCGCGCTTGATCGCCGCGCGTTCGTCGTTGCGGAAATACACCGACACGCGCGAGTTCGATGAATTCGGCATCGAACGCCTGCGCTTTTTCCTTCAGGCGAATGCGGTCTTCGATATCCCACAAATCTTCGTTGACCTTTTTCAGGCGCTCGCGAGGATCGCGGATGTCGGTGCGCGATGCAGCGTTCGTCGACCACGTTTGATTCAACGCATCGAGTTCGGTGCGCACATTGGCGAGCTTGGCCGCGTCGCGAATCTGCGCAGACTTGATTTCGAGGATCGTGATCTTGTCGATCAGTTCGCCGAAGGAAACCGGGACGGAAATCTCGCTCATGCTGCGCGCCTCGAAATGAAGGCGCGCATTATGCCATCGACTACTTCTTGTCGAGTTGCTCGATGGTCGCCGACGACGGCTGTTCGCTGGCCTGAAGTTTCTTCGCGGTGGCTTCCGCGCCGCGCATCACGCGCAGGATGTTGCCGCCCGCGACTTTGCCCAAGTCTTCGTCGCTCCAGCCGCGCCGCGCCAGTTCCTGCAGCAACACCGGGAATTTGTCGACGCCATCGAGACCTTGCGGCGTGGTCGGAATGCCGTCGAAATCCGAACCGATGCCGGTGCAGTCGACGCCGCAAACTTTGCGGATGTGATCGATGTGATCGGCCACCATCGCGATCGTCGCTTCGGGGCGCGGATGTTTTGCGTCCCAATCGGCGAGCGCCTGTTTGGCGCGTTCGGGCTGGCCGATGTAGTAGCCGGCGAATGGCGGCGCGTTGTAGCGCGTCTTTTCCGCCGCACGATCGGATTCCCATTTCGCGCGTTCTTCCGATACGTATTGCGGCGCGAAATTCACCATGACCACGCCGTGGTTCTTCGCGACCAGTGCGAGTACGTCGTCGGGAACATCACGCGGATGATCGTCGAGCGCGCGCGCACCGGAATGCGAGAACATGATCGGCGCTTGGGAAACTTCCAGCGCGGCCTTCATCGTTTCCGCAGAGACGTGCGAAAGATCGACGATCATGCCGGCGCGATTCATCTCATGCACGACGGCTTTACCGAATGCGGTAAGGCCGTGATGCTTCGGCGTATCGGTCGCGGAATCGGCCCAGTCGGTGTTGAGCGAATGCGTGAGCGTCATGTAGCGCGCGCCGGCGGCGGCCATCTGACGGATCATCGCGAGCGAATTGTCGATCTGATGACCGCCTTCGATGCCGATCAGCGACGCGACACGACCGGCCTTGTGCGCGCGCACGACATCGTCGGCGGTGTACGCCATCTCGAAATCTTTCGGCCAGCGCGCGGCCATGCTTTTCACGATGTCGATCTGTTCGAGCGTCATCTTGATCGCGGCGGGACCCGTCACCGACGGCGAAATCCACACCGACCAGAACTGCCCGCCGACCTGCCCCGCGCGAAGTCGCGGGATGTCGGTCATCAGCGGCGTGTCGTCTTTGATGAGCTTCGAGGTGTCCTTCGACAGATCGAGCTTGTCGACGGAACCGAAACGGTCGCGGATTTCCCACGGCAAGTCGTTGTGGCCGTCGATCAGCGGCGTCTTTTCGAGCACGCGGTGCACGCGCGCGGCGGTGTCGGCGTTGGACGCGGCGAACGAACTGCTCGCCGCAACGAGCATCGCGATGGCAAACCCGAGTTTCATTTTGCTTTTTCCGTCGGCGTGAAGAGCAAATCCTGATAGTCGTAGCTGAAATCCGCAATAGGTGAAACGGGTTTCATGGTGATGCGGTCGACTTTGCCATCGGCATCGAGCGAGAAATTGACATAGGCCGGTTCGATGTTCTTGTCGGTGAAGCGCGTGATGAAACTGTCGTACTGGTAGTGATCGAGCGGACCTTTCATGTTCGGCGTCGATGTGAAATCGATGGCGAGTTTTTTGTTCGCGACGCTGACGACGATATCGCCGTACCACGCATCGTGATACGTGCCGGCGTAGCGATCGACGGCAAGCGACGGGCCGACCTTCGCTGGTTTCGCCGCGGCAGTCTTGGCCATTTTCAGCGCGCCGGAAACCTTGTCGGCTTTGTACGCGATGAACTTCGCCGGCCAATCGTTCGGCGGCGCGCCGAGATAGTGATCGAGCAATTCGTACATCAGGCCGACGATCACTTCGCCGTCTTCGCTGTTGATCTCGATGGAGAAGCCGACGTGCTTTTCCGGAATCAGCACGACCGCGGTGAGAAATCCAAATACCGCGCCGCCGTGCCAGATGATTTTCGCGCCGCGATAGTCGCGCACGTCCCAGCCGAGTGCATAAAGATTGAAGTTGGGTTCGATAGCTTTCAGCGCTTCGGGCTGATGACCGGTCGGCATCACGACGAGCGGCGACCACATTTCATTCTGCGACTCGGCGCTGAAAAGATGCGCATCGCTGTCGGGCAGTTTTCCGGCCGATAGCTGGATGCGCAGCCAGCGCGCCATGTCGTTGGCGCTGATCGTAAGTCCTCCGGCGGGCGCGGCGTTGCGGCCGAGTTCGTCGCGTTCGTCGAGCACTTCCTGATCGCCCGCGCCGCGCAATCCGCCGTTCATGCGCGCGTGCGGATAGGCGCGATCGGGATTTGAGAAGCGCGCGTCTTCGTCGCTGGTCGAATGCAACATGCCGGCGACTTTGAGCAAATGGTTCGCGGTGAATTTTTCCCACGTCTCGCCGCTCACCGCTTCGATGAGCTGGCCGGTGACCATATACAGCACGTTGTCGTACGCGTACGCGCTGCGGAAACTCGTCGCCGGTTTGATGTAGCGCAGACGCTTCACCGATTCGGCGCGGCTCAGGCTCGTGCGCGGCACGAACATCAGGTCGCCCGCGCCCAGACCCAGACCGCTGCGATGCACGAGCAGATCGCGGATCGTCATCTCGCGCGTGACCCACGGATCGTACATCTGGAATCCGGGCAGACGATCGATGACTTTGTCGTCCCAGTTCATCTTGCCCTGCTCGATCAGGATCGCGAGATCGGCGACGGTGAATGCTTTGCCGGTCGAGCCGGTCGGGAAGATGGTGTCGGCGTCGACTTTTTCCGGCACTGCCGAGTTTGCGCACGCCGAAGCCTTTCGCGAATGTGACTTTGTCGTCTTCGACGATGGCGATCGCCATGCCCGGCGCGCCCGCGGCTTTGCGCACGTCGTCGGCGCGCTTCTCGAAGTTTTCCGGCGGTGCGGCGAATGCGCTTAGCGAGCGTCATCGATAAGAAGATCAACGAAATGCGTTTCATGATGTCTCCGTATCCTGGATCGGTGAATATTTTTTGACTGAGGAAAAATTCGCGCGCTCGTCATTCCCGCGAAAGCGGGAATCCAGTGCCTTTGTTTTCGCTGTCTGCTTCGAAACTCAACGTCGCTGGATTCCCGCTTTCGCGGGAATGACGACGTTGGGTAATTGCGTCCTCGCCATAGCTGCACTACGCCAATCGTCAGCAGCGGCAACACGTAGACAGCGAGGAAAATGTAAGCGAGTGCGCGATAGCCTTTCGCGATCAGCGCGACGAGTCCGAATCGGTCGGCGATGAACATGCACACGATGAGCAGCACGACGGCGGTCGCGAGTCGCGCGGTCGCCGAGAACGCAACGCCACGACGCGCTTTCCACGCGCGCGCGATGCGTTCGTTGATCGCATGCACGGCACCGGTGCCGCTTTCGAGCAGCGCGCAGAAAATCATGAACTGGAAGATCGCGTGGAAAACCGGCAGATCGAAACGTTGCAGCAGGAAATCGGAAGGCAGCGTTTCGTTCGCGATCGCCGGATAGAACGCGATCATGCTGATGAAGAACAGCATTGCGGGAATCATCGCGAGCGGTCCGGCGATCAGACCGGCGACGACCGCATCGCGATCGCTGGTCATGTGCCGCAGCACGGGCAGGATCACGACCGCGCCGATGATGTTGTAGCTCGCGTAGGTCACGCCGCCGATGGCCCAGCCGTTCGAAGATGCGTCGCTATGAAATCCGTCGGCGATGCGATCGCCGAAATGCGTGATCGCAAGCACGATGAAAACCGCATACACCGCGTACAGCAAAAACGACACGTATTTGAACAGGCGCTCGACCGACGCGTTGCCGAACATGACGAAGCACGCGATGCCGATCGCCAGTGCGAATGTGCCGACAATCATCGGCACGCCGAACATCGCATTCGCGATCGCGCCCGCCGCCGCGCCGAATACGGCGAGGATGAGCACGACGAAAAGCAGATACGCCGCTTCAAACACGAACCATCCGCGCCCGAGCAGCGATTCGAAGAACGATCGATAGTCGCGCGCGCCGACGCGGCGTGCGAACACGAACGTCGCCACGCACACGCCGCTCCAGATCACCATCGCCAGCAACATGGCGGCGATACCGCCCCACGGACCGCTCGGCAGGAAGAATTCGGCGAGTTCGCGTCCCGTCGCATATCCGCCGCCGATGATGACCGCCTTGAAGGCGAATCCGGGCAGCAGATAGCGTTGGAACCATGTCGATGTCACGCCGCGATTTCCTTCGCGCGCGCGGCTTCGATGCGTCGCGTGTTTCCATCGAGCGCGAGCAGAACGCCGGCGGCGACCATCGAGATCGCGGCGACGATGACGAAGAAAACCGCGTGCGTCGTCGCGCTCCACATCGTGCCGACCAGACCCGCGGCGAAGCTGCCGGTGAAGATGGCGAGAAACCACGCGGCGACGGTCGTCGCGCCGAGCGACGGCGGTGCGAGTCGCGCGAACAGTCCGAGTCCGATCGGAAGGATGAAGAGTTCGCCGAGCGTGAACACGACGAAAGAAGGCGACGAGCCAGATCCAGCTCGCGCGTCCGTCGCCGGCGAACCACGCCGCAAACGCGAGCATCAGATAGGCGAGCGCAACGATCATCGCGCCGGTCGCCATCTTCTGCATCGACGACGCATCGCGGCCGGCAGCGGCGCGGCGTTTCCAGAACGCGAGCAACGCGCGGCGTCATCAGGAAAACGAGCAACGGATCGAGCGACTGGAACCAGGTCATCGGAATGGTCATGCAGCGATGTCGTGCGATCGATGCCGGCATCGGCGAACAGCGCGACGGTGTTGCCGACTTGCTCGTACGCGCCGCGGAAAATCGTCACGGCAAGTCCGACGCCGAGCAGCAGCAATGCCGTTTCGCGGCCGCGCTTGATCGGCGCTGTGCGCAATTTCGTTTGCGTTCGACTTCGCTGCGCTCCGGCAGATATTTTCCGCCGGCGATGTAGATGACCAGACCAGCGAGCATGCCGACTCCCGCCGCGCCGAAACCCCAATGCCATCCATAAAATTCCCCGAGCGTGCCGCAAATGAGCGGCGCGAGGAATCCGCCGATATTGATGCCGACATAGTAAACGTTGTACGCCCAGCTGCGGCGCGGATCGTCGGGTTTATACAGATCGTTGATCTGGCTCGGCAGGCTCGGCAGGAACAATCCGTTGCCGAGCGCGATGGTGGCGAGCGCGACATAAAACAATGGCTCGAACGCCATCATGAAATGTCCGGCGGCCATGATCGATCCGCCGATGATCACGGCGCGGCGCTTGCCGAGCCAGCGATCGGAAATCACGCCGCCGATGATCGGCGTGAAATACGCCATCGCGGTGTAGGTGCCGTAGATCAGCGAGGATTTTTCCTGACCGATCAGCAAGCTGCTTGGTCATGTAGTAGACCAGCAGCGATCGCATGCCGTAGTAGGAGAAAATCTCCCACATTTCGGTGAGGAACAGGATGGTCAGCCCGCGCGGCTGACCGAACCAGTTGCGTGTTGAGCTCATGCAGCGCTGGCGTGCGGCGGCGATCCCCACACGTCGCGTCCGCACCAGACGGTGCCGTCTTTGTAGGTGAGGCTTGGCTTGCGATCTTCCTTGAGGAAAATCGGGCCGTCGAGATCGACGATGTCGCACAGTTGTCCGACCACGAACGCCGGCGCCATCGCGAGACTGGTGCCGACCATGTTGCCGACCATCACGCCCAGACCCAGCTTGCGCGCTTCGTGCGCCATCGCGAGCGCTTCGGTAAGTCCGCCGCATTTGTCGAGCTTGATGTTGAGCACGTCGAAACGACCGACGAGACCCGGAACATCGGCGAGACTCAGCGCGCTTTCGTC
The DNA here is from genome assembly GCA_963814225.1 of uncultured Gammaproteobacteria bacterium. GTDB lineage: Bacteria > Pseudomonadota > Gammaproteobacteria > Xanthomonadales > Rhodanobacteraceae > Rudaea. The sequence goes on from CAWFCC010000002.1 coordinate 283,141, forward strand.
GGCGGCGATCTTGATCGGAGACGTAAAGCCGTCCAGATCCGATTCGCGGCCGCGCTTGATCGGCTGTTCGAGCAGCGACACGTCGCAATCGACGAGCGTGCCCATCAGACCGTCGAGTTTCTGGATGTCGTAGCCTTGATTGGCGTCGACGCCGAGCCACGTGTCCGGACGCGCGGCGCGCACGGCTTCGACGCGCGCGATGTCGAGGTCGAGATCGCCGGTGAGTTTCATCTTCAATGCGCGCGCTTGCGCGAATTTGCGCGCGCCTTCGGCCATCACCGACGGTTCGTCGGCGCCCATCGTGAACGTGGTGATGAGCGGTTTCACCGATTCGAGTCCGGCGAGTTTCCAGACGTCTTTTCCAGTGCGTTGCGCATCGAGATCCCACATCGCGCAATCGACCGCGTTGCGTCCGCCGCCGGGCGGCATCAGTTTTTGCAACTCGGTGCGGTCGATGCCGGACTCGATCGCTTTGCGATTGGCTTCGATCGCCGCGACCATCTCCGGCGCGTTGTCGTTGAGATAGTAGACGCCCGACGCTTCGCCGCGGCCGCGATACTTGCCGTCGTCGAGCGTGACGACGGCGGCATCCTGCGCTTCGAACACGAAACCGGATATGCGGAACGGCGATGCGAGCCGCAGCTTCTCGACCGCGACGGTGAGCTTGATCGCACCCATCAGTAGTTCACTCCCCAACTGATGAGGTGGAACACGATGGCGACCCACAACACGATGAAGCGCGGCGAGCACGAGCACGATGCTCCACAATTTCGCCGGCCAGCGGCGGCCGCCGGTCCATACCGCGACGAGATTCCACAAAATCAGCAGGAATCCGCCGATGAAACCGATGAAGCCGAACACCTGATCGAATCGCAGCACCGGATCGAACGCGGCGGTGGTGCGGTTGAGATCGGCGAACATCATCAGGATCGAGATGATCCACGCGGCGAACGCGAGCACCATCAGCCACGCGCCGATCTTGCCGGCGCGATAGGCGGTGAGTTCGCGCCCAGCGAGCGGCAATCGATAGTCGTAGCGGCGGCGCACGATCGCGGTGACCGGCCAGAAGATCGCGGTGAGCGCGAGCACGAGCAGGCTGAGCTGCAACGCGGGCGACAACCACGCGCCGTTCTGCGAACCCGGCGCGCGATCGAGCACGGTGAACGGCGATTCGCCGTCGATGCTCCAGCGCACCACTTTGTTGTCGACGACATTCGCGGCGAGACGTTCGTGGCCGTAGTCGTCCTGCCACAGGAACGGTGCGATCTCGACCCATTTGATCGGCGCACCGTTCAGACCTTTCATGTCGGGAATCAGCAGTTCGCCTTTCGGACCGACGGTGACGGCGGTCTGGCCGATCAATCCGATCACGGAGAAGAAATTCGTCTGCGAACCGCGCGAGGCGACCCAATTGCCGGCCATCATCTGCGCGTGTTGTTTTCGCGGTGGCTTCATCGACGCGCGAGGTCGGACGCGGCGCCGGGAAATAGCGGTCGGCGAATTCCTGGAACAGCGCGACGCGCGTGTGATGCGCCGCGCCCTGCTTGCCCGCGCTGTTGAACGAGACGTAGAAACCGACGTTTTCCTTCAGCAACAGATGCAGCGACGTATGGAAATAATCGGTGTCGCCCAGATGCGCGATCACTTCGCGGCCGTTGATGTTGGTCTCGAAGAAACCGAGTTCCATGCGATTCAAAGGCGGTTGACCGCCGCTCGCCGGAAAGATGGTGAGCGGGCTGTCGTGCATCATCTTCGCGGTTTCTTCCTTGAGGATGCGGTTGCCGTTGTACTCGCCGTTTTGCAGGTGCGCGATCATGAAATGCGACATGTCTTCGCCCGGCGACGACAGCGCGCCAGCGGGCGCGGGGCCGACCATTTCGAATTTCTTCGGCTCGCCGGATGCCTGGATGTAGCCCGTCGCCATGTATTGCTCGAGGTCTTTCGGCAGCGGCTGGCGGAACGTGGAATGCTTCATGTCGAGCGGCTGGAAGACGTGCTTCTCGACGTAATCGAAAAACGATTCGCCCGACACGCGCTGCACGATGTAGCCGGCGAGCGACGTCGCGTAGTTCGAATACGCGGGCGTGGTGCCGGCGTCGAACACGCGCGTCGGCGTCCAGCGTTTGAGCAGATCGTCGAAGGCGGGCGCGTTCGGATCTTCGGTGATGATGTACTTGATCTGCTCCTCGAAACCGCCGGTGTGCTGCATGATGTTGCGCAGCGTGACCGGCTTGCCGTTGCGTTCGGGAACCTTGAAGTCGATATAGCCGTTGATGTCTTTGTCGAGATCGAGTTTGCCCTGCTCGACGAGCTGCATCACCGCCGTCCACGTGACGAGCTTCGATACCGAGCCGGGACGGAACAGCGTGAGTTTCGGATCGACCGGTTTCTTCGATGGCGACATCGGCGTAACCGTAGCCGCGCTCGGTGAGGATTTGTCCGTCTTTCACGACGGTGACGACGGCGCCGGCGAGATCGCCCACGCCGAGCGCGAACGGCATGTAGCCGTCGAGCCAGGCGTCGACATCGTCTTTGGTGAGTTGCTTGGCTTCGTCGGGTTCGGCCGGCGTGCGTTGGCGCGGATTTGACGTCGTGCTGCTAGCGCCGTCGGCGTCGGGTGTCGGCGGCACCGGACCTTGCGCAAACGCGGATACGGCGAAGCGTGAGCATCGCGGTGAGCAATGTCAGTTCGGAACATGATCGTTCTCCTTGCTCTCAAATCGAAAAGGTCAGTCGTTCAGACAGGCGTCGACGAGATGATCGAATTCGGCGCCGCCGCGCATCGGATCGGCGACGGGCAACTTCAGGCGTTTCGTTTCTTCGGCCAGCAGCGAGCGCGCGGCGCTGTCATCGAGCTTCGACGTATTCAGGCTCACGCCCGCGCAACGGATCGCCGGATTGGTGCGGCGGCCGAGACGCACGGTCATGTCGATCACATCCTCGATCGACGGCAACGGATAGTCGGGAAGGCCGAGCACGGCATTGCGTCCGGGTTCGTGGCAGACGACGAACACATCGGGCTGGCTGCCGTGCAGAAGTCCGAGCGACACGCCCGCGTACGCCGGATGGAACAGCGAGCCCTGCCCTTCGATGATGTCCCAATGATTTTCGCCTCGGCATCCGGACTGAACATTTCCGCCGCGCCGGCTTCGAAATCGCTGATCACCGCATCCATCGGCATGCCGCTGCCGGCGATGAGGATGCCGGTTTGTCCGGTGGCGCGGAAATCGACGGCGACATCGCGCTTTTCGAACGCGCGCGCGATGCACAGCGCGGTATACTTTTTGCCAAGTGCGCAATCTGTACCGACGGTCAGCAGGCGCTTGCCGCTGCGTTTGCGTCCGGTCGCGATCGGGATGTGTCGCGGCGGCGTGCGGATGTCGATGAGACGGCGGCCGAATCGCGTTGCCGCTGCTTTCAATGCCGGGATGTCGCCGAGCCGCGCGTGCATGCCGCTGACGAGTCGAGTCCGGCTTCGAGCGCTTCGAGCAATGACGGAATCCAGCTTTCGTAGATGATGCCGCCGGAGTTGGCGACGCCGATCACCAGACCTTTCGCGCCGCGCGCACGCGCCTGCTTGGGCGTGAGCGCGGGCAAGCCGGTCGTCACCGTCGCGCCGCAGGCGAATTCGCCGACGCAGCGATCGCCCGCCCAGTCGCGCAAGACCAAATGCGGTCTTCGCATAGCCGGCCTCGGTGGTATCGCCGAGGAACAGCAGATACGGCTGCGGCAGTGTTTCCACCGCCGATTCACGCAACATCGAATTCATCGCTTAGAACTTGTAGTCGAAGCCGACGCCGACGGTGCGCGGTTCCAGCGGAACGCCGTTGACGCGATCGATTTCGCCGGTGCCCGCATTGGTGAGCGCGCTCAAATTCGTATATACGCGCTTGTCGGTGAGATTCTTCGCGAAGACGCGGAACGTCCACTTGTCGTTGCTGACGTCGCCGTTGAGATCGAGCGCGGTGTAGCTGTCCTGCGGCAACGACAAGCGGGCTGCTGTTGAGCTGGCTGAACGATGATCCGACGTAACGGATGCCGCCGCCGACGCGGCCGGTCCAGTTCGCGCGCGACCGGGAACGAATAGTCGGCCGTGGCCGACCAGCGACCATTTCGGGATGTTGGGCAGACGATCGCCATCAACGCCGCCGAGACTCGCCACGTCTTCGGTGATCACCGCGTCGGTATATGCGGCGTTGAGGCCGAGACGCAGGCCTGCCGTCGGCATCCACAGCGACGTGAATTCCACGCCACGGCTGCGCGCGGTGCCGCCGTTGGCGAGATAGACCACGCCGTTGAGACTCGCCGAAATCTGGATCTTGCTCCACTGGATGTCGTACACGGCGACGTCGAGCATCAGTCGGCGATCGTCGAGCAATGTCTTGAAGCCGAGCTTCGTAGTTGGTGAGCTTCGACGCGTCGACCGAGGCGGGCACGCCGGGCAGCGCGAGGTTCGGACCGCCCGGCTGATAACCGCTGGCGATGCGTCCATACATCATCGAATCTTCGCCGATGTGCAGGCGCGGGCCGACGGAATAGGTGAACACGTCTTCCGACGATCCGCCCGGCACGTTTTCATCGCCGGTCAGCGCGCCGCTGGTGATTTCCGAGAACGTCTGTTTGTTGTGCGCCCAGCGCAGGCCCGCGTTGATGTCGAAGGTCGGCGAGAATTTGTAAGTGACATCGCCGAAGCCGGCGTATTCCTTGTACGTCGAAGGAAACGATACGACGGCGAGCGGATCGAGTCCGTCGATCGGCGTGTAGTCCAGAAGCTGCGCGCTCGCGGCCTGGTTCTGCTGGCTGCGCTCATCGGTGTAGAACGCGCCGACCAGCCATTCGATGTGATCGTCGGGTTTGGAAACGAGGCGGAATTCCTGCGTGGTCTTGTTCAGATGCAGGTCGTAGCTGACCAGCGATAGCCCGGCATCGGGCAATCCGAACAACGGAAACGCGACGCCGTACACGAGCGATGCATCGAGCGCGGAATCGGCCTTGTTGTGTTCGTAACTCGTCGACGAAACGAAATCGGCGAAACCCAGATTCCAGTTGATGGCGAGATTGCCGTAATCGACCGTGCGCCGGAACGGCTCGGGAAAGTAGTTGTCGTCCTTCAGATTGCCGTAACACGGGTTTGAGCGAAATCGGATCGAGCGCGGTGTTGCGAACTGCTGCGCGAATCGGTGATCGACTGCAGCACCGATGCTTTGACCGTCAGATCCTCGTTCGCTTTCCAGAACAGCGTCGCGTGCGCGGCCTGCTGCCAGTAGTCGTCCTGATCCTTGTCGCCGGTGCGCACGTTGTCGGTGTAGCCCGGCGACTGCTGGCGCGCAACGCTCGCGCTCAACGCGAGTTGCCCGGGAACCAGCGGCGCGTTGAAACCGAAACGGCCCTGATAACCCGCATCGCCGCCGTTGGATTGTTCGAAGACATCCGCGCCGGCGCGCAGCGACGACTGATCCAGATCCGGCGTTTTCGTCACGTAACGCACCACGCCGCCAAGCGAACTGGCACCGTACAGCGTGCCCTGCGGACCGCGCAGAACTTCAACACTCTGAAAATCGTACGGCAGCAGATCGAGCACTTCGGTCGAGCCGCCGCCGTAATTGCCGCTGGTGCCGAGCGGCGTTTCGTCGATGTATGTCGCGACGGTCGAGCCTGCGCTCAGCGGCGAAATACCGCGCAAACCAAGCGACGCCTGTCCGGGCGAGCCGCCATTGATCACAGTGAATCCCGGCAGATAACCGGCGATATCGGAGAGCTGCGTCAGATGCTGGTTCTCGATCTGCGCCTCATCGATCACGCCGATCGACATCGGCACGTTCTGGATGTCTTCGCTGCGCTTCTCGGCGGTGACGATGATCGTGCCGAGTTGATTGATCGGTTGCATCTTCCGCGACGGCAGCCGATGCGCCGATCAGCAGTGCCAGCGAAATCGCGTGAGCGAGACGTGTCTTGTTCGTGATCATGAGTTTTCTCCCCGGTCGATTTTTCTTGTGGCGGCGGCGTGTGCTTGGACTACTTCCGCGTCTGCGCGTGCAGACGTCGGAGCTTGCCGCCGGGAATGAGTTGGATGTCGGTATCGCTCGAGTTTCACGACGTGGTCGATTTGATCGGCGACCTTCGCTGGAGACGTGGTCTTCGCTTCATCCGCTGAAACGCTTTGCGAAAAAACACGCGGCGGCATGCTCGCCCATGCCGCCGCGGCGCCTGGCGTTCCCACAACGCGGCGTCTTTCCCAAAAACCGCCCCGAAACCCCGACATTTCGTCTCCGTCAAAACTGTCGTTGGCGGGCGAGTATGATCCTGGTAAGAAAAATGTCAAACAAATTTTTCTAACCAGGACAAAACGTCAAATCCTCGAATTCTTCCTGCTAGACTTCTGAGATGGACATGAAAACCCGCCATCCCACGCTCGGGAGCCTGTTGCGCGGACTGCGCAAGCGCAATGGCTGGACGCTCGCCGAGATGAGCGAGCACACCGACATCCCGGTATCGACGCTGTCGAAGGTCGAGCACGACCGCCTCACCCTTACCTACGACAAGCTGCTGCAGATCAGTCAGCGGCTCAACGTGCGCATGTCGGAACTGTTTGCCGATCCGGGCGCGCAGGTCGAAACGGCCGTGACGGCGCGGCGCAGCCTCGGCGAACTTGAAGACGCCGTGCGCGTCAACACCAAGAACTACGACTACTTCTATCTATGCCCGGAGCTGCGCCGCAAGCGCATGGTTCCCGTGTATACACGTATACGCGCCAAGAGCGCGGAAGAATTCGGCGAACTCGTGCGCCATTCGGGCGAGGAATTCATCTACGTGCTGCAAGGCAAGGTGAAGGTGCACACGGAGTTCTACGATCCGGTCGTGCTGCACACGGGCGAATCGATCTACATCGACAGCAACATGGGCCACGCCTACGTCACCGAGAAATGCGACGAAGCGATCGTGCTCGCCGTGTGTTCGAGCGCCGACGACGATCTGATGGAATCGCTGTTTTCGCTGCACGGCGAAGCGATGCCGCACACGCCGGCGGCGAACGAACCGAAGAAACGCCGCGCCAGGAAATGAGGATCGAAGTCGACGATCTGCGCAGGCCGGAAATCCACGCGCTGCTCGAAGAACATCTCGCCAACATGCGCGCGATCACGCCGCCGGAAAGCGTGCATGCGCTCGATCTGGATAGTCTGCGCACGCCGGACATCACATTCTGGTCCGTGTGGGACGAAATACACGCTGCTCGGCTGCGGTGCGCTCAAGGAGCTCGATCCGCGTCACGGCGAAATCAAATCGATGCGCACGCCGTCGGCCTTGCGCGGGCGCGGCGCCGCGCGCGCGATGCTTCGGCACATCATCGATGTGGCTAGATCGCGCGGTTATTCCCGATTGAGCCTGGAAACCGGAGCACAGGAATTCTTCAAGCCCGCGCACGCGCTGTACGAAAGTGCCGGCTTCGTGCGCTGCGGGCCGTTCGCCGACTACAGCGACGATCCGAACAGTTTGTACCTCACGCTCGATCTGACTAACATGCCGCAAGGATGATTTCCGGGGGATAGTCGTGATCACCAAGCGTTTCATTCGCGCAGCGGCGCTGTTGGCATTCACCTTCGCCGCCTCGGCGCAGGCGCAATACGCACTGAATTTCGACGGTATCGACGATCGCGTCGACGGCGCCAACGCCAATCTTCCACAAGGCAACGCGCCACGCACCTTGGAAGCGTGGATCAATCCGGTGTCGGTGAGCGGCGCGCAAACGGTGTTTTCCTACGGCGATTTCGCGGCCTTGGAACGCGCGGGAATGCTTATCGTCAACGGCCATCTGTACTGGGTCGGCGAAGGCAACGACGTCATCGGCAACGCCGACATTCCCGCCGGCGTGTGGACACACGTGGCGATCAGCTACGACGGCACCCATGTGAATCTGTACGTGAACGGCGTGCTCGACGTCAGCGCGCCGCTACCCAACGGTGCTGCGCAGACCACCGGTTTCGAATGGTCGATGAGCAACACCTCCGGCGACGCGGTGACGCGCGAGCAGTTCTCCGGCCAGATCGATGAGGTGAAAGTCTGGAACGTCGCCCGCAGCGCCGCCGATATTCGCGCGGACCTCAACGACTGCTCCGGCACCGCATCGGCGGGCCTGGTGGCGTTCTACGCGCTCAACGACGGACCCAACAGCACGCAGGCCGCCGACAGTTCCGCCAGCAACTCGCCGGGCACGTTGGCCAACATGGATGCCGCCAATGCCTGGGTGGCCGATACGCTGCCGCAGAATCCGAATGCATGCCAGGCAGCGCTGCCTGTCAGTGTGCCGGACGCGTCGCCATTCGGACTGGCACTGCTCTCACTGCTGCTTGCCGGTGCCGCCGTATTCGCATCGCGTCGCGTGCGCTGAGGATTACTTCGCGCTGAGCGGCGCGTAAGCCGGACAATCGCGCGTTTCGTCGAGCAGCACCGCGTAACCGCGCACATCGGCAAGACGGTGATACGTCACGTGCTGGTCATCCAGTGTCGTAAGCGTAGCCGGCAGGTTCGCCGCGTCGACCATCAGCACGCGGCAGCCTTCGTCTTCCTGAACTTCGTTGACCACCTCTTCCGATGCAGGCAATTTGCGCCGGCCGGGAAGCGTGAGTCGCTCAATGGTCGAATTGAGATAGAAGCGCAGTCCGTATCGCGGTGCGACTTCGACGAATGCGATTTCGGACGGCGTCGCAGGCAGGATTCGCAGAGAGCCTGCGCGAGTTTCTTGTCGTCGTCGCGCGCATCGAACAGCGTCGAGGCGGCGCGGCCGCCGACGAGCGCGCATGTCCACACGATCAGCAATGCCGCAATCCACGTGCGCCGCGCATTCACCTGCCCGATTGCAAGCGCGACAGCGCACGCGAGTACGGGAAACAGCGGCAGGATGTACAGCGGCAGCCGCGAGCGCGAGATCATGAATACGATCAGCGGCAGACAGAAACACCACGCGAGCCAGCGGAACACGGCCGAGGTTCGCCACAGCGTTTTCGGCGTGCGCTGGTTTTTCCACGCGATCCATGTCGCGATCGGCAGCCATGGCAATGTGCCGACCAGCAGCGTCGGCAGATAAATCTTGAAGCCGTCGTACCACGCGCCGTTGCGGTGGGTCTTGTCGCTCGCGATGCGGTCAACAACTTCGTCGACGAGGAAATAATGGAGCATGTTCGCATCGCGCGCGATGACGATGCGCATACCACGCGCCGCCGATCACGACGAAGCCGAGCAGACCATCCCAGCGCAGCAGCGCGCGAAGGCGCGGCCAGCCGCCGTCGAGTGCCGGTGAAGACCAGACAGCCGAGCAGCACCAGCAATCCGGGCGGACCTTTCGTCATGAAGGCGAGCGCGGCGCCGAGCCAGAACAGCCAGCGCGCATTGCGTTCGGATGCGGGCGAATCCGGCCAGTACCAGGCGGCGAAAGCCGCGAGCTGCAGGGTTTCGAAAAACGTCAGCAGCGTGTCGGTGGTGACGATGTTCGCGGCGAGCGGGGGAAACGCGAACGTCGCGTAGACAAGCGCCGGCAGCCAACGCTGCTGCGGCGTGATGCGTTTGCCGATCCACAGCAAAAGGAAAATCGTCCCGGCCAGCGCCAGCGCGTTGGGCAGCCGCGCGGCGAATTCGGACCGGCCGAGCAGGCCCAGACTCGCGCCGATCGCCCAATACGTGATCGGCGGTTTGGTCATGTGCACGAATTCCGGATGCACCATCGGGCGCATCCAGTCGCCGCTGTCGAGCATGCCGATGGCGACGTCGGTATAGCGGCCTTCGTCCGGCGAATAAATCGCGCGCGAACCCTGAAATGCGCAGGCGTAGATCAACACGACGGCGACCACGATCCACGGCAGGAATCGCGATCAGCGCGGATCGAGTTTCGGCGTTTTGCATGAGCGGATTGTCCCTCACGATCCGGCGCGCTGTACATCCGTGCGCTGCGGCAGCAACCAGACGCAGACGATGATGAAGACGAGCAGCCCCAGCGAGAGCAGCGGCCGGCTGATGTCGAGTCCGCCCTCGATCGTGCGGTTTATCGAAAAAGTCGCCGACCGTAGCGCCGAGCGGACGCGTCAGGATAAATGCCGCCCAGAACAGCGCGACGCGCGACAGTTGCGTCGTGAAATACAGAATGATGACCACGCGACAGCGCGGCCGAGGAACACCAGCGCGCCGCCGGCGTAGCCCAGGCCGCTGTCGTCGGCGATCCAGTCGCCAAGCGCGGTGCCGAGCGTTTGCGAAAACGTCACCGTGACCCAGTAAAAAATTTCCGCGCGCGGCGTGGCAATGTCGTTGACCGACAGCGAACGCTCGCTCGCATACCACGCACCGAGCGATGCAGCAGGCATGCGAGCAGCAACAACGAGCCGCCGAGGTAGCCGATGCCGAGCGAACGGTCGGCGAAATCGGCGAGCGTGGTGCCCGCGGTCGTCGAGGCGACGATCGTCGCCCAGAACAGGAACGGATGGAATTCGCGCGCGCGTATCTGCGCCGCTACGAACAGCGCCAACGCGGCGAAGAAGATCAGCGAGCCGATCAGATAGCCGGCGCCGAGCGTCATCGTCACCGTGTCGCCGCCGGTTTCGCCGAGCGTGGTGGCGGCGATCTTGATGATCCAGAAACTCAGCGTGACGGCCGGAACTTTACTGCGCAACGCCGATGTATTCGTCATGTCATGCCCATTGGGAAACGTACTTCGATGCGCAAACCGCGGCCGTCCGGTCCATCGTCGAGCGCGATCTGCGCATGGTGCACTTCGAGTATACGTGCGACCAGCGAAAGCCCGATGCCGGATCCCGCCGCCTCGGCATCGCCGCGGCGGAATCGCTTGAATGCGGTTTCACGCTGTTCGACGGGAATGCCGGGCCCTTGATCGGTGATCGCCAGCACGACGTCATGTTCGCGAACGAACGTGGCGATGTCGATCGACTGACCGTCGGCACTGAAACGTATCGCATTGTCGAGCAGGTTGCGCACCACCGTCTGCAAACCCGGCGCCCAGCCGCGCACCTTCGGCAGAGGCGACGGCCGCCACGCCACGTGGATGTTCTTCGACGACAACGCCACGCCGAGCAGCGCGAGTTCTTCGTCGACGCAGGCGTTGAGATCGGTCGGCGTCATCGCCTGCACCTGGCCTGCATCCCAGCGCGCCAGATCGAGCAGCTGATTGACGATATGCGACAGCCGGTTCAGTGCGTGGTGCGCATCGCGCAACGCCGCATCGGAAATTTTCTGATTGGTCGTGCTGCGCGCGTTCTCCAGATGGATCAGCGCGCCGGCCAGCGGTGTGCGCAGTTCGTGCGCCGCGTTGGCGGTGAAGGCGCGTTCGCTTTCCAGCGTCTGCTGCAGGCGAAGCAGCAATCCGTTGAGCGCGCCAACCACCGGGTACAGCTCCTGGTCGAAATAACTGCCGCCGATCGGATTCGGATCGTCGCTGCGGCGGCTCGTCAACTGTTCGGCGAGACGCCGCAGCGGCTGCAGGCCGCGATGCACCGCCGCGCCGACCAGCAGCGCGAGCAGCGGAAAGGCGATCAGGATCGGAACCGTCGCTTCGATGGCGAGTGCGCGGGCGATCTCACGCCGGCTGTCGTAGCGCTCGCCGACACGGATCCAGCGATGATCCTCGCCCAGCATCGTGAACACACGCCAGCGGCGGTTGTTGACTTGCACGTCGGCGAAACCCGCCGGTGCGGCGTCCATCGCGAGAGTGCCGAGGTCCGCCGTGGACATCAGCAGTTCGTTGTTTTCGGTCCATATCTGAAAACCGATCTGGTTCTCGTACGGATGTCCGCGCACGACCGAGCCGATGCCGTTCCGAACGCGGCTGCGACGAAGGCACCGTGACGGATTCGACCTCCTGCCCTTCCGGACCGGCGACGACGTCGAAAGCGATCAGCGTTTTCGCATTCTGTGTGAGTCGCGCGTCGAACAGTTCGTCGACTTCTTCCATCATGAAGAGATAGCTGCCGATGGCGAGCGGCACGAACAGCGCGCCGATCGCGGCCAGCACCAGCACGACGACGCGTGCGGCGCAGCGAGGTCACGGCGCTGCTCTCGCCGACGAACATGTAACCCAGCCCGCGCACCGTACGGATGCTGTCGCGCGAGAGCTTGCGGCGCAACGCATGCACGTGAACTTCCAGTGCGTTGCTGTCCACGCCGTCGTTGCCGAACACGGCTTTCTCGAGCGAGCCGCGCGAGACCACGCGCCCGGCGCGTTCGGTGAGCGCGCGCAGCAGCAGGAATTCGCGCTTGGACAAGGCGACGCGTTGACCGTCGAACGTGGCATCACCGCCGATGGTGTCGAACATCAGCCGGCCTTCGACGAGGACATTGTTGCTCAATCCGCGCGAGCGGCGATGGATCGATCGCAGCCGCGCGGCGAGTTCGTCGAGATGAAACGGTTTGATCAGGTAATCGTCCGCGCCGCGCATCGAGACCGGCGACGCGATCGGATACCGCATCGCGCGCGGTGACGACGATGACGGGCGTGGTGTCGCCGTTGCGGCGCATCGCGCGCAGGACGTCGAGACCGGAACCGTCGGGCAGCTTGAGATCGAGCAGCACGGCGTCGAATGGCTTGTTCTGCAGCGCTTCGTTGGCCGCGGCAATGGTTACTGCGCATTCCGGCACGTACGTCCATCGGCGCAACGCATCGGCGATGCCTCGCGACAGCAATGCGTCGTCTTCGACGATCAGGATTCGCACGGGGCGGAATTCTCTGCGCGCAGCGTACGCGGCGCAAGCTTACGACAGGCTTAAAATCGCTTCCATCGCGATTGGCGAAGCCAATCCATGGCTTCTTTCTCTGTGGCGAGCACGGCCAGCCGCGCGCCGCGGTTCACGGCCACCGTTTCGCCGAACCTGGTGATGCCTTCGGCGGGAAACACCACCGCTACCTTGAGCGCGCTGCCGAAAAGTTTCGCCGCGTATTCGCCAAGATAGAACTTGTCGATATCCGATGGTGCGGCCGATCGCCGCGGTGAGATCGAGCAGCGCGCATTTGCAGTGATGCGCGGCGGCTTCGATCTTCAGCCGATCCATCACGCGAAAGGTTTCCTCGCGCAATTTGAACGACGCCGATGACGCGCAGTTTCAGGCAGCCGTTCTCGACTTCGCTTTCGCACGACAGGCTCATAAGCCTCCTCCGCATGCGCACAGCGCGATCAGCATAGTCCAATTTCGCAACCGCGGCGTGACGGCTCTTTTTCGGCTGTCCCTCGCTAGGTCGAAAGTCATGCCTACGCAACCGTTTTCCCGTCGCGTGCATCTGCTAACCAAACTTCTGTCACGCGCAAATCCGCACAAAAAACGAAGATCATCGTACTTGGAACGCAAACTCACGTCAAAACCCACTCTTGGGAGGGAGAACATGTTGGCTTCGACTCGCAAATCCATCTCCATCGCACTCTCATCGCCGCCTCGATGCCGATGCTCGGCGCCGCTGCCACGCTCGATACGCTCAACGGACAATGGAACGGCAACTCGCAGGTCGATGGCGATCGCTCCGTCGCCAAGACGCTGCTCTCGCTCGGCGCGCGCCGACGGCGATAACTCCACGCTGCGCATCGAGGGACGCAACACCTGCACGCTTGCGCCAAGGCAGCTACAAGTGCGGACTGCGTCGGGATCGTGGACGCTATCGTTCAAGGATCCGATGGGCGGCGACGCGTGTACGCGTCTGGCCAAGGGAACGTTCGTGCTGCGTCAGGGCTCGTCGGCGCGCGCAGCTCGATTTCGAAGTGAAATACCCGGGCTCCGACGGCCAGGACGTGCTTCGCCGCGGCGCGCTCACGCGTTATCCATAAGCGCGCCTGAACCGCTCGCGTCGACGCGGCGCGAGCGCCGACGTTTCGCTTGCGCGCGCGATCGGACCGCGGAGTAACGTTCGCCCATCGCAGCGTCGGCGGGAGAACGCAATGGATTGGCAGAAAGGTCGGCAGAGCGACAACGTCGTCGAGGACGACGGCAGCGGCGGCGGCGGATTCGGCGGCGGCGGCATGCGCTTCGGCGGATTCCACCTGGGCATCGGCGGAACCATCCTCGTGGTGATCATCGCGATGATATTCCCGCAGACGCGACCGCTCATCATGGGCCTGTTCTTCAACAGCGACGGCACCGATGCGCAATACGCGCCGGCCGGTCCGTCGCAGACGAAAGCGCCCGACGCGAACGATCCGCAGGTGCAGTTCGTCAAAAGTATCCTCGGCAGCACCGAGGATGTGTGGGGTTCGTATTTCCAGGCGCGCGGACAGCAATACCAGCGCCCCACCCTGCTCCTGTTCCACGGGCAGACGCAATCCGGCTGCGGCGCCGCGTCCGAAGCGATGGGGCCGTTCTATTGTCCGACCGATCGCCGCGTCTATCTCGATCTGGATTTCTTCAAGGAAATGGACACGCGCTTCCACGCCAAAGGCGATTTCGCACGCGCGTACGTGATCGCGCACGAGGTCGGCCATCACGTGCAGAACCTGCTCGGCATCATTCCGCAGGTCGAGAAAGCGCGTCAGCAGGGTCAGGCGATGGAAGGCGCGACTGGACTGTCGGTGCGCGAGGAATTGCAGGCGGACTGTTTCGCCGGCGTGTGGGGCAACAAGACGCAGGCGCAATTGCAGTGGCTGCACGAAGGCGACATCGAATCCGCGCTCAACGCGGCGGCTGCGGTCGGCGACGACACGTTGCAGAAGCAGGCGCGCGGCTACGTCGTGCCCGATTCGTTCACGCACGGCACCGCCGCGCAACGGACGAAATGGTTCAAGGCCGGTTTCGACTCGGGCGATATCGCCAACTGCAACACGTTCGCAGCACCGACGCTGTAGCCTTTCGCGGGCATTCCGGAATGGCGAAGATCGCGGAGTCGAATGATTCCGCGTCACGAAGAATTCTTTTGTATGACTCGCATGACAGACGTTTTTGCGACTCGTTGTCTTTACCGCGTATCTGCGCGCTCGCCGCGTGTTCGACTACGCATCGAGCCGAGAAGCAGCCGCCGTATTCGCCGACCATCCTGATTTCGCTCGACGGCTTCCGCGCGGACTACATCGATCGCGGCCTCACGCCCACGCTCGCCGCGCTCGCCCGCGACGGCGTGCACGCGAAAGCGATGAAGCCGGCGTTTCCGACGCTGACGTTTCCCAATCACTACACCCTGGTCACCGGGTTGTATCCGGATCATCACGGCATCGTCGCCAATCGATTTTCCGATCCCGCGACGAAGAACAAATTTGTATACAAAGATGCATCCTCCATCGCCGATCCGGCCTGGTGGGGCGGCGAGCCGTTGTGGGTGAGCGTCGAGAAGCAAGGCGGCCACGCCGCGACCATGTTCTGGCCCGGCTCGGACGTGGCCATCGCGAGCGTGCGTCCGGAATTCTGGCTGGCGTTCGACGGCAAGATCACGATCGATGCGCGCGTCGACAAGGTTCTGTCGTGGCTCGATCTGCCGGCGTCGCAGCGTCCGGCGTTTCATCACGCTGTATCTCGACACCGCCGATCACGTCGGTCACGACAACGGACCTGACTCACCTGCCGTGAACGATGCGCTGCGTGAAATCGACGCGACCCTGACGCGTCTCGTCGATGGATTGAAGCAACGCGGGCTGTTCGACACGACCAACCTCGTCATCGTTTCCGATCACGGCATGACGGCGACGAATCCCGATCGCATCGTCGTGGTCGATCGCGAATTCGATATGAATGCGGTCGACGTGGTGTGGAGCGGCGTACTCGGCGCGTACGCGGCAAAGCCCGGCCACGAACGCGAGGCCGACGCGTCGATCCTGAAACCACGCAGCGGTATGCATTGCTGGCGCAAAGGCGAAATGCCGGCTCGTTTGCACTACGGCAGCAACGCGCGGATTCCGCCGTACGTGTGCGTCGCCGACGACGGCTGGCTGATCGAGACGCAAGGAATGGCTCGACGATCCCACGCATCATCTGTCGAAAGGCGAACACGGCTACGACAACGACGATCCGGCCATGCGCGCGCTGTTCGTCGCGCACGGGCCGGCGTTCAAGCACGGACTCGTCGTTCCGGAATTCGATAACGTGGACGTCTATCCGCTGCTCGCGAAAATCCTGCACATCACGCCGCAGCCCAACGACGGACATCTCGATAACGTCGCCGGCATGCTCGCCGCGCCCTGATCAGCGCCGTTTCGACGCGAACGATTCGGCGGCGTTCGATACCTCGGCGGCGATTTCGCGCAACTGGCCGATGCGTCCTTCCGAAAGCAGACGACCGACCTCGGCCTGCGTCTTCTCCCACAGCGGCAACGCGCGTGCGATCGCCTGGCGTCCGGCGCGCGTGAGACGCACTTCGGTTACGCGCTGATCGCTGCCCGGTTTGAGTTCGACCAACCGATCGCGCTGCAGCGGCGCGAGATTGCGCGCAAGCGTGGTGCGGTCGAGCGCCATCTCCTCGGCGAGCGCCGTGATCGCGACCGGCTCATTGCGCTGCACCGCGCGCAGCAGCGAAAACTGCGTGATTTTCAGTCCCGACGGAGCCAGGGCCACGTCGTACATATTGCTGATCGCGCGCGTCGCGCGCCGCAGGTTCGTGCACAGGCAGACGGGCCGATATTGCTGCTTGCGATCTTGAGACTTCATGATTAGGTGTATATACTCCTTTTTTCGAGGAAGGCAAGGCTTCGCCATGATGCTTCCGCTCGCCCGCCGCCTGCACGGCCGCCTGCATTACGCGTGGATCGTCGCCGCGGTGACCTTTCTGGCGCTGCTGGTCGTCGCCGGCATCCGCGCCACGCCGAGCGTGCTGATCGTGCCGCTCGAAAACGCGTTCGGCTGGAGCCGCGACCGCATCACGCTCGCGGTTTCGATCGGCCTGTTGCTGTTCGGATTGATGGGTCCGTTCGCCGCCGCCGCGATGCAGCGCTTCGGCGTGCGCCGCACGATGATCACCGCGCTGCTGCTGCTCGCATCGGCGATGATTGGCAGTTCGTTCGTCGGCTCGCCGCTCGAATTGATCCTCACGTGGGGCATTCTCGCCGGCATCGGCACCGGATCGATGGCGATGGTGCTCGGCGTCACCATCGTCAACCGCTGGTTCGAATCGCGGCGCGGCACCGTGCTCGGATTGCTCACCGCGAGCACCGCGACGGGCAACTGGTGTTCCTGCCGGTTCTCGCGTGGGTGGTCGAGCATCACGACTGGCGCGTCGTGGTGTGGATCGTCGGCATCGTCGCGCTCGCGCTGATTCCCATCGTCGCGCTGTTTCTGCCGGAGCGTCCGGCCGATGTCGGATTGCATCGGCTCGGCGCGACGCAGGCGGACGTTCCGTCGCTCACGCAGGTGAATCCGATCGTCGCCGCGTTCCGCGCGTTGCGCGACGCATCGCGTACGCGAACATTCTGGATCCTGTTCCTCACGTTCTTCATCTGCGGACTCAGCACGAATGGCCTGATCGGCACGCACCTGATCGCTTTCTGCGCCGACAACGGCGTGCCGGAAGTGCAGGCCGCCGGCATGCTCGCGGCGATGGGCCTGTTCGACATCGCCGGCACCACGTTTTCCGGCTGGCTTTCCGATCGCTACGACAATCGCCTGCTGCTGTTCGCGTATTACGGCCTGCGCGGATTGTCGTTGATGTACCTGCCCTACTCCGATTTCAGTTTCTACGGACTCGGACTATTCACGATGTTCTACGGACTCGACTGGATCGCTACCGTGCCGCCGACCGTGCGCCTCGCCAACGAACGCTTCGGCACGCAACTGTCGCCGCTCGTGTACGGCTGGATCGGCGCGGGTCATCAAGCCGGCGCGGCGGTGGCTGCTTACGGCGCCGGCGTGTTGCGCGTGCAGACCAACCGCTATGTCGAAGCGTTTCTGATCGCCGGCGCGATGTGCCTCGTCGCGGCGTTCCTGATTCTCACCATCGGCCCGCGCGAGAAAAACGCGCGTGCACCTGAACTCTCTCCCGCCACGACTTAAGGAGGATTTATGCCTCTCATCACGTTGACCGTCCGCAAGCCGAAAACCAGCGAATTCAAATCCGGCGTGTTCGATGCGATCCACAAAGCGCTCGTCGCCAGCGGCGTGCCACAGACCGACCGCTTCCAGCGCGTGCTCGAACTCGACGAAGACAATTTTCGGTACGACTCGACGTATCCCGATCTCACCACGTCCGCAACGGCGATTTCGTGTTGATCGAGATTCTGCTGTCGGAAGGCCGCAGCGTGAAAGTGAAGCGGAAGATCGTCGCCGACATCATCGAATCGCTGAGCGGAGCACCGCTCAAGCTCGATGCGGAGAACGTCATGATCGTGTTCAAGGAAACACGCTGGGAAAACTGGGTGTTCGGCGGCGGCCGCTTCATTCACATCTAAACATTCCGCTCGTCATTCCAGCGAACGCTGCAATCCAGCTATTTTTTCAAATCTAGATCAGATTCGACGAGCGAGCGCGCCACCTCGCGATAACGCGCCGCAATGCGTTCCTCGTCGCGATGCCGGAAATCGCGCACCACCCACTGTCCGTTCGCCATGACGTGGCGCACCAGCGGCGCGTTGCCGGCGAACAGGAACGTATCCAGCGCCGTTCCGCTGTCGCGCGCGGCAAGCAGCGGCGAATCGTCGTCGAGCACGATCAGATCGGCGCGCATTTTCGTGTTGTCGCCTTCGATCGCACCGATGCTCACGCCCGCCGCGCGCGCGCCGCCGAACAGCGCATCGCTCCACAACGTTTCGCCGACACTCTGGCTCGACTCCGACACCGCGATATTGCGATGCCGCGTGGTCAGGCGCTGGCCGTATTCGAGCCAGCGCAATTCCTCGACCGGCGAAACGGAAATGTGGCTGTCCGATCCGATGCGCGATCACGCCGCCGAGGTTGAGGAATGGCTTCAGCGGAAACACGCCGTCGCCGAGATTGGCTTCGGTGGTCGGACACAGTCCGGCGACCGCGCCGGTCTGCGCGATGCCGCGCAGTTCCTCGTCGCTCACGTGCGTGGCGTGCACGAGGCACCAGCGCGCGTCCACCGGCGCGTGATCGAGCAGCCATTCGACCGGCCGCGCATTGCGCACCGCGAGGCAATCCTGCACTTCGCCGATCTGCTCGGCGACATGGATGTGGATCGGCGGCTTGTCGCAGCGGATGATCGGCAAGCACGCGGCGCATCGCTTCTTCCGGCACCGCGCGCAGCGAATGCAGCGCGATGCCGATGCGCAATGCGGCATTTTCCACTTTGCGCAGTTTTTCCAATAGCGCAAGATAGCTGTCGACGGAATGGCCGAAACGTCGCTGCCGCTCGGAAAGCGCACGTCCGTCGAAACCGCCGGTGATGTACAGCGTCGGCAGCAGCGTGAGGCCGATGCCGGTTTCCTGCGCGGCTTCGATCAACGCGAGCGACATCGCCGCCGCATCGGCATACGGCTGACCGTCGGGCTGATGATGCAGATAGTGGAATTCGCAGACGTGCGTGTAGCCGGCCTTGAGCATCTCGACGTAAAGCTGCGCGGCGATCGCGCGCAGCGAATCCGGATCGACGCGGCCGGCGAACGCGTACATGGTTTCGCGCCAGGTCCAGAACGAATCCTCGGCGTCGGTCTGCCGTTCGGCGAGTCCGGCCATCGCGCGCTGGAACGCGTGCGAATGCACGTTCGGCATCGCCGGGCAGCACGAAACGGCCGAGATATTCCGCATCGCCGCGCTCGGCGCCGTCGCTCACGTGCGCGATGGCGCCCGCGTCGTCGACGCCGATGCGCACGTCGTTTTCCCAGCCGTGCGGCAGCCAGGCGTTGTCTGCAAAGAAATCGCGCATCGCGTAAATCCAGTTTCGGGAGAACGCCAGTATGCCAGCGCGGTTGCGATCTCGGCATAATGAAGCCACTTCTTCCGGACCGCGCACCATGCCGCAATGGGATCTGCTCGTGCTCGACGCACACCTCGCCACGATGCGCGAGGGCGCGCCGTTCGGCGCCATCGCAGCGGGCGCGCTCGGCTGCAAGGACGGGCGCATCGTGTTCGCCGGGGCGATGGATGAGTTGCCGGACAAACCCGACAAGCTCGCGGCGCATGTCGAATCGGCCGGCGGCAAGCTCGTCACGCCGGGACTGGTCGATTGCCACACGCATCTGGTTTTCGCCGGCAATCGCGCCGACGAATTCGACATGCGCTTGAACGGCAAAACGTACGAGGAAATCGCGCGCGCCGGCGGCGGCATCGTCTCGACCGTGCGCAAAACACGCGAGGCGAGCGAAAACGAACTGCTCGCACAATCGCTGCCGCGCGCGCGTGCACTGCGCGACGACGGCGTGACCACGGTCGAAATCAAATCCGGGTACGGTCTCGATGTGGACAGCGAAGCGAAGATGTTGCGCGTCGCGCGTCGCATCGGCGGCGAACTGGGAATCTCGGTGCGCACGACATTTCTGGGCGCGCATGCGTTGCCTGCGGAATTCAGCGGACGTCAGGACGATTACGTCGACGAGGTGTGCGAACGCATGTTGCCGGCGATCGCAGGCGAGCAAACTCGCCGATGCGGTCGATGCGTTCTGCGAGCACATCGCGTTTACGCCTGCGCAAATCCGCCGCGTGTTCGAGGCGCGCGCGCAAACACGGTCTGCGCGTGAAACTGCACGCCGATCAGCTCAGCGATCTCGGCGGCGCGGCGCTCGCGGCGGAATTCGGCGCGCTATCGGCCGATCATCTGGAATACACGGACGAAGCCGGCGTGCGCGCGATGGCGAAGGCCGGCACCGTCGCCGTGATGTTGCCCGCGGCGTTTTATGTGTTGCGCGAAACGAAACTGCCGCCGATCGATCGGCTGCGCGAGCACGGCGTGCCGATGGCGGTGGCGAGCGACGTCAATCCGGGCACGTCGCCGGTGCTGTCGTTGCGTCACGCAATGAACATGGCGTGCACGCTGTTTCGCATGACGCCCGAAGAAGCGCTGCGCGGCGCGACCGTCAACGGCGCGCGTGCGCTGGGTCTGGACGATCGCGGCGTGCTCGACGTCGGCAAGCGCGCCGACTTCGTCGTGTGGAACGTGGCGCATCCCGCCGAACTGACGTACTGGATCGGCGGCGATCTCGCGCACGGCGTTTACGTCGCCGGTCAACGCATCGTGCTGATGCAGAAATGAAAAACCCCGCACGCGGCGGGGTTTTTTCAGCGATGCGAAATGACGCTCAGCTGGACTTCTTGGCGGCGGCTTTTTTCGCAGGTGCGGCGGCAGCCTTCTTCACGGCCGGCTTCGGCGCAGCGGCTTTCTTCACGACAGCGCCCTTGGCGCCGGCGGCTTTCTTCGCCGTGTGCGGACGCGAATTGCCGTAGCTGCGGATCGAAATCTTGCCCTTGCGTGTCTTGCGGTCGCCTCTGCCCATCGAAAAACTCCGGATCGGTAATGAATTGGCGCGTAGTCTAGCAGCCGCCGTGCGACATCGCACGGCCGGGCGGGCGGCGCTCAGTGATGATCGTGATCGCAGCAGGCGCTGTGATCGTGCACGTGGACCAGGCGCAGATTGGTCAGATGCGCCGCGGCGACGAGGCTGCCGCCGAGCGCGACGAGTCCGGCGTGCCACAGCATCGTGCTGTGCGCATCGACGATGAAACCGCCGATCCACAACAGCGTCAAACCCGGCAGCACCAGCGCTAGCGCGCGCGGGGCGCGATGGCGGCGATAACCCTGCACGAGCGTGAACAGTGCGAGCAGGCTGGCGAAGAAAATGAACGCGTGCTCGAAACCATGATCGGCCAGGAAACCCAGTCCGAATGCGGGCAGCGCCGCGAGCACGAACGGCAGCAGCGCACAGTGGACGGCGCACAGAAATGATGCCGTCGCGCCGAGTCGATCGGCGAATCGGCTCAGCGCCTTGTTGGGCGCGGGCTTGGGTAAGGTGGGCGAGAGGTCGTGATGCATGAGTAAGTTATAACGTTACCAGAATTGTCCTGTGGCGTCGTGCTGCGGCGCGGCCAGCCCTTACTTTAGGGCTATGCAACGTGTTTTGTTATATTATAACATTACATCATTCGCCGCAACCGCAGGATATTGGGGATGATGATTTCGAGACTGGCACTTGGCATTCAGCTTGGTTTGATTTTCACGCGGGCAACCCTCGCCGATGCGCAGCCTGCGCCCGGGGCGGCGGATGCAGCGCCCTCCACCGAACTGAGCACCGTGACGGTCAGCGCGGCGCTGGACCGATCGCGCGACACGCTTTCGCCGGAGATCGGCGCGAGCCAGTATGTGTTCGAGCGCCAGACCATCGCCCAGCTTCCGCTCGGCGACTCGACGCCGCTCAACCAGATCCTGCTGCAGGCGCCCGGCGTCGTGCAGGATTCGTATGGTCAATTGCATGTGCGCGGCGATCACGGCGATCTGCAGTACCGGATCAACGGCATCATCATCCCGGAAAGCATCAGCGGTTTCGGACAGACGCTCGATGCGCGCGTCGTCGAACGCATGCAATTGCTCACCGGCGCCCTGCCCGCGCAGTACGGCTATCGAACGGCGGGCGTGGTCGAGATCACCAGCAAGCCCGCGCCAGATACCGACGGCGGCAGCATCGGCATCACGGCCGGATCCTTCGGCACGTTCAATCCGGAGTTCTCGCTGTATGGCAACGAGGGCCGCTGGAGCTATTTCCTGACCGGCAATTTCCTGGAAAGCGATATCGGCATCGAGAATCCGACGTCGTCGCGCAACGCCATCCACGATCACACCGATCAGACGAAGGGTTTCGGCTACGTGTCGTATCTGCTCAGCGACGATGCGCGCGTGAGCTTCATGTTCGGCACGACGAACAACCGCTTCCAGATTCCGAACAATCCGGATCAGGTCGCCGTCCTTTGCGTTGAACGGCGTCGACAGTTTCGATTCGTCGAAGCTCAACGAGCGCCAGCGCGAAGCCACCGATTTCGGCGTGCTCGCGCTGCAGGGAAAATTCGGCAACACCAGTTATCAGGTTTCGCTCGGCGAACGCTATACGGGCGTGAAGTACGCGCCGGACCTCATCGGCGATCTCATCTTCAACGGCGTGGCCGGAACGATCGATCGCAGCAACCGCGCCGACACATTGCAGGCGGATTTCGCCACGCCGATCTTCGGCGGCTCGCACACGTTGCGCTACGGTTTTTACGGCAGCAACGAACGGCCGGTGAGCAACAACACATCGCTCGTGTTTCCCGCCGACGCCGACGGCAACCAGACCGGCACTACACCGATCGTCATCATCGACAACGCGCCGCATGTCACCGCGAAAACCTACGGCGTTTACGTGCAGGACGAATGGAATCTCACCGACAAACTGACCATGAATTACGGTTTGCGCGCCGACAAAGTCGATGCGTACGTGCACGAAGGCCAGATCAGTCCGCGCATCGGGTTCGTCTACCAAGCCACCGATACCACCGCATTGCATGCCGGCTACGCGCGCTACTTCACGCCGCCGCCGACCGAACTGATTTCACCGACCGACATCGCGCTGTTCCAGGGCACCACGAATCAGTTGCCGACGAACGTGAATGCCGAAACGCTGTCGGAACGCTCGCACTACTTCGACGTGGGCGTGTCGCAAAAAATCGGCGACGGCCTCACGCTCGGCCTCGACGGCTATTACCGCAAAGTGCACAACCTGCTCGACGAAGGCCAGTTCGGCGCGGCGCTGATCTTCTCGCCGTTCAACTACGCGCAGGGCCGCGTGCGTGGTGTCGAATTTTCATCGGACTATACGCACGCGAATTTCAGCGCGTATCTGAACGTTTCGTCGAGCCGCGCGATGGGCAAGGACATCGTCACCGGTCAATATAATTTCGATCCGGACGAACTGGCCTACATCGCGAAAAACTGGGTGCATCTGGATCACGACCAGCGCCTGGCCGGCAACGGCGGCATTTCCTATACGTGGAACGGCACGCGCATCGGCGGCGATTTCCTGTACGGATCGGGATTGCGCGCGGATTTCGCCAATTCGGCGCATCTGCCGCAGTATTGGCAGTTCAATGTGTCGGCCGACCGCACGTTCAATCTGCCGCAGATCGGCAACACGAACATCCGGCTTGCGCTGATCAACTTGACCGACAAGGTTTACGAGATTCGCGACGGGTCCGGTATCGGCGTCGGCGCGCCGCAGTTCGGGCCGCGGCGTGGCGTGTACGTCGGGTTTACGAAAGAGTTCTGATCAGGACACGCAGTTTTTGCAGACGCCGTGTACTTCGAGCGTCTGCGAATGCGTCTTGAATCCGTGTGCTTTTGCCTGATCGCTGAGCAGACCCGAAACGCGTTCGTCGCAGATTTCGTCGGCGGATTCGCAGATGTCGCAGATGAGAAAAGGTACCTGGTGCACCACGCTCGGATGGTGGCAGCTCACGTAGGCGTTGATCGACTGCAGTTTGTGGATGAAACCGTTCTCGATCAGGAAATCGAGAGCGCGGTAGACAGTCGGCGGAGCGGCGTTGCCGCGGTCGTCTTTCAGTTTGTCGAGAAGGTCGTAAGCCTTGACCGGTTTTTCCACGGCAGCGATGAGTTCGAGAACCTGCATGCGGATTTCGGTGAGGCGCAGTCCGCGCATCTCGCAGACGGAGGCGACTTCCTGCACGAAGCGTTTTGCGTCGTGGGGGTGGATGTGGTGTTCGGTGTGCGGCTTATGGCCCATTGTTGCTATTTGCGGGTTTTGATGGGCTTGTTCAAGGCGGAGGGGATCATAACACCGTCGCCTGGCTCGTCATTCTGGCGAACGCTGGAATCCAGCTCGTAGATCTGCCCGCCATTCCCGCTGGACGCGGATCCAGCGGCCGGGGTGATCCCGCGGTGGCGATCTAGTTGCCTTTGCTTTGACGTTCGAAGACAAGAGCTTCCGCTGTCCTGCGGCCAGCGGGTACCTTTTTGGTAAACGCCAAAAAGGCACCAAAAAACGTTTTTTGCTGTTCGCGGTGGGACGTTGTCCGCGGAGGATCACATCCATGTGCCCGCCGCGGACCCGCGCTCCCGGCGCGGGTTGATGGCCGCGCAGAATTGGAAGCTAGAGTTTCTTGCCGCAGGATTTGCAGAATGCGTCGGTGGGTGCGACGACGGTTGCGCACGAAGGACATTTCTTTGGTGGTTTGGGTGCGCTCATCCTGGCGGACATCAGCCAGCCGATCGGTCCTAACGCTGCACCGAGCAGTGCGTCGCGCCAGACGGTTTTTCTTTTCCAGCCGATCCATGCGCCGACGATCGCGCCGACGACGGTAATGCCGATCGCCCAGTACCAAAGTTCGGGCGAAAGCAGTGCTTTGGTGCATTCCTGCAAAAGCGCGTTGGCCTGCTCCGGATCGTTCGGGTCGATCTGATCGAGTGCGGAGAGGTCGCAGGCCATTTATGCCGACGCTTTGGCGAGTGCGTCTTCGATGCGTCGCAGGGCGCGTTCGCGGCCGGCTAAGTACACGGTGTGATCGATCGACGGTGAGACCTGCGTGCCGGTCATCGCGACGCGCAGCGGCTGCGCGACTTTGCCCATGCCTTCGTTGATCGATGCGGCGGCTTGTTCGATGGCGTTGTGAATCGCGGTCACGCTCCACTCGGAAACGACGGCGAGTTGCTCGTGCGCGGCGGTGAGTGCGGCGGCGGCGGTCGGTGATTTCAGATGTTTGGTGATAGCCGCGTCGTCCCACTGCGTGATCGGGCCGTACCAGATGCTCGCCTTCTCGGCCATTTCCTTCAGCGTCTGCGCGCGTTCGCGCAGTGCGATCACCACGTCGACGGGTTTGGGTCCGTGCTGCGGATCGAATCCTTGCTGGCGCAACTGGTATTCGAGATGCGGCGCGATGTCTTCGGGTTTGTCGTTCTTGAGATAGTGCTGATTGAGCCAGCTCAGTTTTTCCAGATCGAAACGCGCGGCGGCTTTGTTGACGTTGCTGACATCGAACAGATCGATCATTTCCTTCACGGAGAAAATTTCCTGATCGCCGTGCGACCAGCCGAGTCGCACGAGATAATTCAGCAGCGCGTGCGGCAGGAAACCATCGTCGCGATATTGCGTGACGTTCACCGCGCCGTGACGCTTCGACAGTTTCTGTCCGTCGTTGCCAAGAATCATCGGCAGGTGCGCGAATTCGGGAATATTCGCGCCGAGCGCGTTGTAGATGTTGATCTGGCGCGGCGTGTTGTTGACGTGATCGTCGCCGCGGATCACTTCGGTGATGTTCATGTCGATGTCGTCGACGACGACGGCGAAGTTGTAGGTCGGAAATCCATCCGAACGCACCATGACGAGATCATCGAGCTCGTCGTTGCTCCACTCGATGCGGCCTTTGACCTTGTCGTTGAACACGACCGAACCCGACTGCGGATTGCGGAAGCGGATGACGCGGTTCGGATCGTCGCGCGCGGGTTCGTTGCGCTCGCGGTAGACGCCGGCGTAGCGCGGCTTCACGCCTTTTTCCATCTGCGCGGCGCGCATGGCGTCGAGTTCTTCTTTCGTTTCGTACGCGTAGTAGGCTTTTCCGGCGCGCAAAAGATCCTGCGCGACCTGCGCGTAACGCTCCATGCGCAGCGTCTGGTAGAACGGACCTTCGTCCTGATGCAGGCCGAGCCAGTTCATGCCATCGAGGATGGCTTGCACGGCGACATCGGTGGAGCGCTCGCGGTCGGTGTCTTCGATGCGCAGGATGAACTGGCCGTTGCGATGGCGCGCTTCCAGCCAGCAGTACAGCGCGGTGCGCGCGCCGCCGATGTGCAGATAGCCGGTGGGGCTGGGAGCGAAACGGGTGCGGACAGTCATTCGTAAAGGCGTGCAAAGTGCGGCCCGCAAGGGTAGCAGATTCGGTCGCGCACCGCGGAAAATTGCAACACGCGGAACGGTAGAATTCGCGCATTGCAGACGAGGGATTTCCCATGCGGAACTGGAGTTGGGCGACGGCTGTCGTCGCGATCACGATCGCCGGATGTGCGGCGAATCCGACGGCGCACCCGCCCGCGAACGGCACGCGTGCCCGCATCGGCGTCATCGAGACGACCGATCTGCACACCAACGTGATGAGCTACGACTATTACAAGCTCGCAGCCGATTCGAGTCTCGGTCTGGAACGCGCCGCGACACTCGTCAAGAACGCGCGCAAGGAATTCCCGAACTCACTGCTGTTCGATGATGGCGACACGATCCAGGGCACCGCGCTGGCCGACTATCAGGCGCTCGTCGCGCCGCCGCCGTGCGATCAGGAAATCGCGATCTACAAGGCGATGGATTCGCTCAACTACGACGCCGGCACGATCGGCAATCACGAATTCAATTATGGACTCGGTTATCTGAGCCGCAGCACGGGCGTCACGTTCGACGTCGCCGGCATCGACGTGAAGAAATGCAAGGGTCCCGACTACCCTCTCGTTCTCTCGAACGTGTTCAGCGCGAAAGACGGCAAGCCACTGTTCACGCCATGGCGCGTGATCACGCGCACGATCAAGACCGCGAACGGCGCAGACGCGACCATCCGCATCGGCGTGCTCGGCTTCACGCCGCCGGCGATCATGGACTGGGATCGGCGCAATCTCGACGGCAAGGTCACGGTGATGGGCGTCGTCGAAGCGGCGAAGAAATACGTTCCGGAATTGAAGAAAGCCGGCGCCGACATCGTCATCGCGATCAACCACGGCGGCATCAACAGCGGGCCGTACAGCGAGCACATGGAAAACGCCGGCTGGTATCTCGCGCAGGTGCCGGGCATCGACGTCGTGCTGCTCGGACATTCGCATGACATCTTTCCAAATCCGAACGATCCGAAATCGCACTACGCGAACATGCCCGACGTCGACAACACGCGCGGCACGATCCACGGCACGCCGGCGGTGATGGGCGATTACTACGGCAAGGCCATCGGCGTAATCGATCTCGCGCTCGTCGTCGATGGCGGACACTGGCAGATCGATCGCGCCGCGACGAAATCCGAAGTCCGCATGGTGAAAGGCGCGAAGGACGCGCCCGCCGTCGATCGCCGACGAACAGATCGAACACCTCGTCGCGAAGGAACATCAGGCCACGATCGACTACGTGAAAACGCCGATCGGCACGTCCGACGTCGAGATGAGCACGTACTTCGTCGCCGCCGGCGACACGACCGCGCTCGCGCTCGTCAACGATGCACAACGCGACTATGTGGAAAAGTACATAAAGGCGAATATGCCGCAACTCGCCGGCATTCCCGTCCTTTCCGCCGCCTCGCCATTCAAAGCCGGCTTCGGCGGCGCGCGCGACTACACCGATGTCGCACCCGGCCCACTCGCGATCAACAACGCGGCGGATTTGTATCTGTATCCGAACACGATCACCGCCGTGAAAACCGACGGCGCCGGCGTGAAAGCGTGGCTCGAAAAATCCGCCGAATGGTTCAACCAGATCGATCCGTCGAAGAAGGAACCGCAAGAACTCATCAACAAACGCGTGCCGACCTACAACTTCGACGTGATCCAGGGCGGACTCACGTACACGATCGATGTGACCAAGCCACCGCAGCAGCGCATCGGCGATCTGAAATTGAACGGCAACCCGCTCGCGAGCGATCAGCCACTGATCGTCGTGACGAATAACTATCGTGCCAGCGGCGGCGGCAAATTTCCGAATCTGGACGGCAACAACATCGTGCTGTCAGCGCCGGATGCGAATCGCGATGCGCTGATCAGTTACATCCGAAACAGAAAAAACATTACGCGCGAACAATTCGCCGGGGCACAAAACTGGAAATTCGCGAAGACCAAAACAGCGGGCCCAATTACGTTCACGTCCGCGACGGGCAAACTCGACATCGCAACATCAGAAAACCTTCCCGTCACCCTCATAAAAGACAACGGCGACGGCACCGCTAACTACGCGCTCGACCTCTCGAAATAGCTCTAGACCACCAGGTTGCGAGGGCACACAACCCGCGCCGGGAGCGCGGGTCCGCGGCGGGCACAGGGATGTGATCCTCCGCGGACAACGTCGCACGTGAAGAGCAAAGAACGTTTTTTGGTACCTTTTTGGCGTTTACCAAAAAGGTACCCGCTGGCCAAAGGACAGCGGAAGCTCTTGTCTTGACGACATAGAGCGAGGCGCTGGATTCCCGCTTCCGCGGGAATGACGAGCAGAGCAAAAGGCGGGTCGCAGCTTTGCTGCAGTCATAGTCGAAGCGTGGGAGCGCCACCCTCACCCCAACCCTTGTAAGTTAATCTGAGCTCTGCGCCAGACCGACAACCTTCGGATCTTCAAGATCGTGGGAGAGCAGGGTCGGCGCAGGTTCTTTCCTTACATCCCGAACAGTTGCCAGGGTGCAAAGCCCGATTCCGCAAGGCCGGGAAAATCAGGAGGCGCACATATGAATGACTTCGTAGGTATTGATGTTGCCAAGGCCCGTCTGGATGTCCATCGCACCGGATCGGATCAGTCTCACACGTTCACACACGATGCGCAGGGTGTGGAAGAACTGCTGCAGATGCTGCGCAGCGCTCCACCACGGCTGATCGTGTTGGAAGCCACCGGCGGTCTGGAGCGAGCACTGGTTGCAGCCTTGATCGCCGCCGGCTTGTCCGTCGCGGTGGTTAATCCGCGCCAGGTACGCGACTTCGCCAAGGCCAGTGGCCGATGGGCCAAGACCGATCGCCTCGATGCGCAGGTGCTGGCCCGCTTCGCCCAGGCGATCCAGCCGGTGCAGCGAGCGTTGCCGGATGTGGCTGCGCAGGAGTTTGCCGATCAGCTCACGCGGCGACGTCAGCTCGTGGAGATGCTCGTCATGGAGAAAACCCGCTTGAAGCAGGCGCCCAACAAGCTCGTGCGGCGCGATATCAAAAAGCACATCGAATACCTGGAAAACTGCGTGCGCGCCAGCGAGCAGGGTTTGCGCCACGCGGTGGAATCCTCGCCGGTCTGGCAAGCCCAACGTGACCTGCTCAGCGAGATCAAAGGTATCGGCGAGGTGACCGTGATGACGCTGATCGCCGCACTGCCGGAGCTGGGTCAGCTTGACCGCAAGCAGATCGCCGCCTTGGTCGGCGTGGCGCCGTTCAACCGCGACAGCGGCACCTTGCGCGGCAAACGCACCGTCTGGGGTGGGCGCGCGGTGGTGCGCCATGTGCTGTACATGGCCACCTTGACCGCGGTGCGCTGCAATCCGGTGATCAAGGCGTTTTACTCACGCCTGCGCGGCAACGGCAAAGTGGCCAAAGTCGCGCTCGTGGCCTGCATGCGCAAACTGCTCACCATCATCAATGCCATGGTTCGCGACGGGCGAAAGTGGAACCCGCCGACCATTGCGGCGGGTTGATTGACAACACAGTTGCTCTCCCGCCAGCGGGAGAGGGGGAGCGGCGCGCAAATGTCTCGCGCCGCTATTTCAACGTACGGTTCGTTATACGTCCGATCCGTTATTGCGAATGCCGTATCGCAGCGAACGCCCGCAATGTTATTTGACGTGCACCGTAATCTTCTTCGATACGAGCGGCGGATCAAACTGCATATGCGCCGCATCCGCAAAGTCGAGCTGCAGCGTGTGATCCCCAGGCGTCAGCCGAACCGTATCTTCGGTCTGCCCCTTCCCATAATGCTTATGCGTCGCATCATTCGGAATCGGCGCATTCCCCGCCGGCAATTCTTTCCCATCGATCAGCAGATGATGGTGACCCGTCCCCGCGGTCGTGTCGGTCGCAGGCTCGACCTTGATTCCGGACACGCCGAACTTCACCGTCACGTCCTGATTCACCGTCGCGCCGTCTTTGGGTTCGAGGATCATCACCTTCGCACCTTTCGGCGCCTTCTGACGCGGCGGTCCGGACGCATCCGCGGCCCACACGCTCGCACTCACCAACACCAGTCCGACCGCGATCATTGCGACCTTGCCCATCGCACCACTCCGTCGTTGAGGAACTGGCATCATACGCCGCGCCCGCCTTGTGATCATGACGCGCCGCCCCGATTTCTGACCGATGACTACGCCCGCCCGCGCCAATCTTTCCGTGATGACGACCCTGCGCCGCCTGGGTCCGTATGTCTGGCATTACCGTCTGCGCGTATTCATCGCGCTGACCCTGCTGGTCGCGAGCAAGGTCGCCAGTATCGGCGTGCCGGTGATCCTGAAATGGATCGTCGACGATCTCGACGTCAAGCTCACCGTGCTCATCGTTCCGCTGCTGCTGCTCGCGCTTTACGGCGGATTGCGCGTGTCGACATCGCTGTTCCAGGAAGCGCGGCAGGTCGTTTTCGCGCGCGTGCTGGCGCGTACGTCGCGCGAGATCACGCTGAAGGTTTTTTCGCATCTGCACTCGCTGAGTTTGCGTTTCCATCTCGATCGGCGCACCGGCGGCGTTGCGCGCGAAGTGGAACGCGGCATGGTTTCCGTCGCCGATCTGCTCGACTGGACCATCTACACGATCCTGCCGACGCTGCTCGAAATCGCGATCATCTGCACGATCCTCGTGCTGCATTTCGACTGGACGTTCGCGCTCATCACGCTGAGCACGCTGGTCACGTACATCGCGTTCACGATCTCGGTGACGGAATGGCGCCTGCGCTATTACCGCGCGAAAAACGAGGCCGATACGGAAGCCAATGCGCGCTCGGTCGATTCGCTGCTGAACTACGAAACGGTCAAATACTTCAATAACGAACGTCACGAACTCGAACGCTTCGACTTCGCCCTGCGCAAGTACGAAGAAGCGACCGTGATGAGCCAGAAGACGCTTGCCGCGCTCAACGTCGGCCAGGCCACGATCGTGTCGCTCGGTCTGACGCTGCTGCTTTGGCGCGCGGCGTCCGGCGTGGTCGCCGGCACGCTGACCATCGGCGATCTGGTGCTCGTCAACGGATTCCTGCTGCAGCTCGCGGTGCCGTTGAATTATCTCGGCATGGTCTATCGCGAAGTGAAGCAGGCGCTGATCAACATCGAGAACATGTTCAATCTTCTCGAACAGCCGCAGGAAATCCAGGACATCGCGGATGCGAAACCGCTCGCCATCGCCGGCGGCGAAGTGCGCTTCGAGCATGTCTCGTTCCACTACGATCCGGATCGCGAGATTTTGTACGACGTCGATTTCACGATCCCGCACGGCAAAACCGTCGCCGTGGTCGGCACGACGGGCGCGGGCAAATCGACGCTCGCGCGCCTGCTCTATCGTTTCTACGATGTCACCGGCGGCCGCATCACCATCGACGGACAAAACATCAGCGAAATCACGCAGGATTCGCTGCGCTCGGCGATCGGCATCGTTCCGCAGGATACGGTGCTGTTCAACGACACTATCTATTACAACATCGCGTATGGCCGTCCGGATGCCGCGAAGGAAGACATCGTCGCCGCCGCGCGCGCGGCGCACATCCACGATTTCATCGTCAGCCTGCCGCAAGGCTATGAAACGCGCGTGGGCGAACGCGGACTGAAACTTTCCGGCGGCGAAAAACAACGTGTCGCTCTCGCGCGCACGGTGCTCAAGAATCCGGCGATCCTGGTCTTCGACGAAGCCACCAGCGCGCTCGACACGCGCACGGAAAAGATCATCCAGGGCGAGCTCGAAGAGGTGGCGCGGGATCGCACCACGCTCGTCATCGCGCATCGGCTTTCCACGATCGTGGATGCCGACGAGATCATCGTCATGGAGCACGGCCGTATCGTCGAACGCGGCACGCACGCGCGCCTGCTCGCGCACGGCGGACGCTACGCCGCCTTATGGGCAATGCAGCAACAGGCCACGCGCGACGCCGAACGGCATACCGGCGAATCCGCCGAACCGGCCGATCTGACCGCCTGAGAATCCGGTTCGCAACGCGTGTAGTTTTTTCGCGTATATTTCCCTTGTTTTACAATGCGGCCGCGCCAGAGCCGTTCGAGGGGAGTACGTGTCAACCGAGAAATACCTGGTCGTCATCGGTTTGAGCGAAGAAGAGACCGCGCACCTGCGGCTGATGCTGCGCGCGATCGCCGGCCAGCTCGAAGACCGCTGGCGTTGGGGTACGGAAGACAACGCGGATCTGTTCGTCGTCGATCCGACAGACTTCACCGGGCAGATCACGCGCAACCGGGCCTTCAGCAGCGGACGCCGCTGCGCGGTCGTCGGCGCTGAAGAACTGCGCAACGGCGAAGCGCGGCTGGAGCGGCCTTTCAAATCGGAGTCGCTGGTCAGCGTTCTGAATGCGACCTCATCGACCGCCGTCGAAGCGTCCGATGCCGTGAGCCGGTTCAACACCGAGTTCTACGACATGGACACCTTCACGCCCGACTTCCAGCTCGAAGACGAAGCTGCCGCCGAAGCCCGCTCGCGCCAGCGCGAGGCGAATCCGGCGATGGGGCTGGATGAAATGCTGCGGCCCGACACCGAAGCGGCCAAGCCGCAGTTCGCCGTTCCGATCAATCTCGGCGAGGACACGAGTTTGTCCTACGCGGGTGGCTCGTCGGCGCGGCGCGAAAACCGTCTCAACGATTCGTTGCAGGGCCAGCGCCGCGACGAAAAAGCCGAAGGCATCAATCTCGGCCGCGGCACCGCGAACACCGACACGGGCCTGTCGCCGCTACGCAAGTTCATCGAAGGCAATCTGCTCGGCGGACCTGCGACGGTTACCCTCGAGGGCGCGCCGCCGCTCACGCTCGATCCGAAAGAAAAACACGTCTACACACCCGGAACGCTGCGCGAACTGTCGCCGTATTGCCGCCGCGATTTCGCTCGCGAAGCGTTCCGCGCGGTTACTTCGCACGAACTTCAGCGTCAGCGCGCCGAGTACCACACGTTCACGTATTCGGAACTGATTTGGCTGGATGTGCTGGTCCGCTCCGGCGGGCACCTCGCGCGCCATCTCGACCCCGGCGGCCGCTTCCGGCTGAAGACGCATCCCAAGGCCGACCGCGAATTTCCGAAGCACGCCGCGATCGTCGATGCGCTGCAGACGCCGGGCAAGCTCAACGAAATCTCGAGCACCGCGCGCGCCTCGATGGGCGACGTGTTCGATCTGGTCAACGCATACGACGCGATCGGCCTCATCCAGGTCGAACCGCGCATCCCACGGCACACCGAACCCGAAAAAACGGGCGGCCTGCTGTCGCGTCTGAAAAAGCCGTTCCAGCGCTGAGGGAATTGCCCCGATGGCGTGCTGGCGCGCAGCGCCTATAATGTCCGTATAATGGATTGTTTTAACAGGTTTTTCGGGGGACTGTCATGAGCCGACGACTGGCGCTGCAAGGCGCTAGCGCAGACGACGCTGCGCGCATCCGCGAGATGCTGCGACAGGCCGCCGGCGCGCTGAGCACGCAATGGGCGCTGCACGACGGCGAAGACGTCGATCTGCTCGTCATCGATATCGACAGCGTCTACGGACACATGGACTGGCTGCGCGCGCAAACCAGCGGACGCGCCGTCGCCGCGTTCACGCAGAATCCGCGCTTCGACGATGCCGAATTCATCATGCGCAAGCCGCTCGATGCCGGCGGTCTGGCCGAAGTTCTCAACGCCGTCCACGTCGCGGCGCCGGTGATCGTCCACCCCGAACCGGAAATTCCGACGCCGCCACCGGCGCCTGCGCCGCGCGCTCCCGCACCGCCGCCGCGCGTTGCCGCACCTGCCCCACGCGCTGCTCCCGCACCGGCGCCCGCCCCTGCGCCTGCGCCTGCGCCCGAGATCATCGTCGTCACACCGCCGCCGGCCGTCGACCGCAAGCTCGCCGACTGGCTCGCCGATGGCGCACTCGCGCAGGCGATGCGTCTGCAGATGGCAGGCGCGCCGGATCTCACGATCGATCCGGGCAACAAGATGTACTACGCCGAAGGCACGGCGCGCGCGCTCGCGCCGTACAGCCAGCGCGTGATCGCACTCGAAGACTGGAAGCCGGTCGACTACGCCGACCTCGCAGCGCTGCAAGCGACGGGCAAAGGCCAGCCGTACGCGCGCCTGCTGTGGTTGCATCACGCGCTCGGCTCCAACGGAAAGCTCAGTGCCGAACTCGATCCGGAGGCGAAGTACAAATTGAATCGCTGGCCGCAGATCGAGCGCGAATTCCCGAAGCATTTCCGCATCGCCACGGTGATGTTGAAACAGCCGGCGCTCCTCGCCGACATCGCCGCCCAAAGCGGCGCGAGTCTCGTCGACGTCATCGATTTCACCAACGCCTACAACGCGACCGGTCACATCGACATCGAACCTGTCGTCGCTGCGCCAAGTGGACGCGACACCGGCCGCAACGCGATCCTGTCGCGCCTGCGCAACCCGTTCAGCGCAAGCTGAGCGGGCCGGCGTTGCGATGTCATCGCAACGTCACCTGCACGTAATTCGAGGTTAACCCCACCGCACTAGCCTTCCGCCCATGCGGAGATCGGCTATGCGCGTCGCCATCGTCACCGAAACGTATCCACCGGAAATCAACGGTGTGGCGCTCACCGTGGCGGGCCTTGCGCGTGGTCTGCAAGCCGGCGGACATGCGGTGCAGATCATCCGTCCACGCCAGCCAGGCTTCGACAAGGAGGCGCAGCAAAACGACGACGTCCTCGTGCGCGGCATGCGCATTCCGCGCTATCCCGGCCTGCGTTTCGGACTTCCCGCCCGCCGCAAACTTGAAGCATTGTGGAAAAGTGGAAAACCCGACGCCGTCTACGTCGCCACCGAAGGCCCGCTCGGCAACTCCGCCTTGCAGGCGGCGCGAAATCTCGGCATTCCCGCGTGCAGCGGATTCCACACGCGCTTCGACGAATTCGCGCGCTACTACGGCCTGAGCTGGATAACACCGCTCGTGCTGTCGTACCTGCGCCGTTTCCACGGACGCAGCGCGAAAACGCTGGTGCCGACCTCCGAACTCGCCGATTTCCTGCGCGACAAGGGTTTCGACAACGTCGAACTGCTGCGCCGCGCGGTCGACACACGTTTGTTTTCGCCCGAACGCCGCAGCACGAAACTGCGTCGCGAATGGGGCCTGGGCGACGATCAGCTGGCCGTAATCCACGTCGGCCGGCTTGCGGCGGAAAAGAATCTCGATCTCGCCGTGCGCGCATTCCGCGCCATCCAGAAAGAACGCCAAGATGCGCGGTTCGTGTGGGTCGGCGATGGTCCTGCACGCGCGAGTCTGCAAGCGAACAATCCCGATTTCATTTTTTGCGGCATGCAGCGCGGCGAAACACTCGCCGCACATTACGCCAGCGGCGATCTGTTCCTGTTCCCGAGTCTTCACGAAACGTTCGGCAACGTCACCATCGAAGCGATGGCGAGCGGCGTTCCGGCCGTGGCGTTCGACTACGGCGCCGCGCGCGAACACCTGTGCGACGACTGCGGACGCCGCATTCCCTACAACGACGCGGCCGCTTTTATCGCCGCCGCCGTCGAACTCGCCCGCGACGACGCGGCGCGCCATCCGATGCGCACCTTCGCGCGCAACGCGGTGGCCGCGATCGATCCGTCGCGCGTGTGCGCCAATTTCGCCGCCGTGCTCGGCGGCCTCAAGGCAGGGAGCACGGCATGACCGCAATGCGGCTTTGGCACAATGTGGAAATGTATAGCGGCGAGTGGCGTTTGTGCGTGGCGTGCAACCGCTGGGTCAATCGTGCGCGCATCGCGGCGTTTTTCGGTTTGATCAGCCGCCTCGGCGACGGCGTGTTCTGGTACACGCTGATGATCGCGATCGCGGCGCTCGGCGGCGAAATGGGCCGACACTGCGCGTTGCGGATGGCGATCACCGGGCTTGGTCGCGGCAGCGATGTATCGCTATCTCAAACGCTGGACGCGGCGGCCGCGGCCGTTCCGGGCGCATAGCCAGATCATCGTTCCGGTGGCGCCGCTCGACGAATTCAGTTTTCCATCCGGGCATACGTTGCACGCGGTGTCGTTCACGATCGTTGCGCTGGCGTATTTTCCGATGCTTGCGGTGTTGCTGATTCCGTTCATGCTGATGGTGGCGATGTCGCGGGTGGTGCTTGGGTTGCACTATCCGAGTGATGTGATTGCGGCGTCGTTGATTGGGGTGGGGTTGGCGGCGGTTTCGCTCAACGTCTGATTTGCGCGCGGCTGGCGTTTGCGCAGAAGTGCGTATATCAAGAGCTTCCGCGATTGAATATCGCGGGTCACTTTCTTTGCTGGTGCAAAGAAAGTAACCAAAGAAACCACCTTTTTTCTCGCAGTGGATGCTGTCCGCAGACAGCACGTCCGTGCTGCTGGCTGCGGACGCGCGCATCCCTGCGCGCGTGTGAGCTCGATACAAGCCTGCAGCGCGACTGGTCGAAAGAGGCTTGTAAAAATACAGGCACACAGTGCAAGCCGGTGAGGCTGCAAAAGAAGAGCTCTTGTGGCCCGACGATCGCTTAGAGGCAACACTGCAAAGCCGGCGAGACTACAAACAAGAGCTCCTGCGGCCCCATCGCCAGTCGCTTAGTGAAGTCATTTTTACAAGACTCTTTCGACCAGTCGCGCGCAGGCGCGGATCGAGGGTGATCGCGCGCAGGAAGCGCGCGGTCCGCGGCGAGCATCAGGGATGTGCTCTCCGCGGACAGCGTCCATTGGGAGAAAAGAAGGTGTTTCTTGGTTACTTCTTTGCACCAGCAAAGAAGTGACCCGCGATATTCAATCGCGGAAGCTCTGGCTCTCCAAAACCGCCACCACCAAATAATCCCCCCAAATCATCAAGTCTTAGACTTCGCCTCCACCACCCAGTCGTTAATCGACCTCTCCAACAACTCCAACGGCAACGCCCCATTACGCAACACCCGATCATGAAACTGCGAAAGGCTGAACTGCTCACCCAGCTCCGACTTCGCCTTCTCACGAAGCTCAAGAATCTTCAGCATTCCGACCTTGTACGCCAGCGCCTGACCCGGATCGACGAAATACCGCTCGATCTCCGCGGTGACATCGGTTTCGGCCATGCCGGTGTTGTCCATCATGTATTGGATCGCCTGCTCGCGCGTCCAGTGTTTGTAGTGGATGCCCGTATCGACGACGAGCCGCACCGCGCGCATCATCTCGTCGCGCAGACGGCCAAGGTTGTCGAGCGGATTCTTCTCGAATCCCAATTCCCAGGCGAGACGTTCCGCGTACAGCGCCCAGCCTTCCTGATACGCGGTGAACGGCAGGATGCGCTGGAAGAACGGCAGGTCTTTGGTTTCCTGCGCGACGGAAATCTGAAAGTGATGGCCCGGAATGCCTTCGTGATAGGCAAGCGTGCGCATCGCCCACTTCGGCGTTTCCGTCGTGTCGCGCATGTTGGCGTAGAAAACGCCGGGTCGCGTGCCGTCGAACGAACCCGGTTCGTAGTACGCGCCGGGCGCGGTCTTTTCGGCAAATTCCGGCACCGGCTTCACTTCGACGCCGAGCTTGGGACGCATGTCGAACGCGCCGGCTAGCCCCGCATTCACCTCGTCGAGGATCGACTGATACTGCTTGAGCATCGCCTGTTTGCCGTCGGGCGTATTCGGGTAAACGCTGTCCGGATTGTGCGCAAGCTGCTGCACGCGCGCGCCGATGGTGCCTTCGGCGAGACCCTGGTCTTTGAGGATGGCATCCATTTCCGTCGTCACGCGCGCGACTTCGGAAAGACCGAGCTGATGTACCTGCTCTGGCGTCATGTTGGTCGTCGTGTGCTGACGCACGCACCACGCGTAGTACGCATCGCCGTTCGGCAGATGCCACGCGCCGTAATTTCCCTGCGCTTTCGGCTGCAATGCCTTGAAATAGTCGGAAAGTTTCTTGTACGACGGATACACGTCCGAGGTGATCGACGCTTCGACGTCGGCGAGGTATTTGTCTTTCGACGCCTGATCCATCTTGTCCGCCGGAATCTTGTCGAGCTTTTCCTTGAAGCTCGCATACAGCGGATTTTGTTTCGGCGGTGAAGACGTAAAGCCGTCCATCTGTTTGAGCACGTCCTCGACCATGAACTGCGGCGGGATCAGATTCTTGCTCTCACGCAGTTTCAGGCTTTCGATGACTTCGTCGAACTTCTTCGGAAACTGGTGCAGGCGCGCGATGTAGCTCTTCGCTTCGCCGGCGTCCTTGACCTGATGCGTCTGCGACATGAAATTCGGCAGGCTCGACTGCACGCCGAACATCTGGTTGACCGGCAGATCGTAATAGCGGAACGCATCGCCTTCGATCTGCATGCGCAGGAAATATTCCATCACGTCGAAAGAAAGCTGACCGCGCCGGTCCATCGCGCTGCGGTCGTACTTCATCAGCGTGTCGTGCGCGTCGTGGAAGATCTTGGCGAGATCCTCATCGTGTTTCGGCGATGCGTCGTCGAATTTGCTGCTGTAGAAATCCATCCACGACGGCAGCACGCGCAGGCTGCTCATCATCTCGGGGCTTTCAACCGCGAACTGGCCGAATACGCGCGTGTAGAACCAGTCGACCTTGTACGGCTTGAAATACCAGACGTGGACGAAGAACGCGCCGCCCACGACGAGAACGAGCACGATCAGGCCGAACAGCCATTTCAGCAGCTTTTTCATTGACCTACCCCAAGGATGGAAAGCGGACTCTAGCAAGCGGCGGGTGTCTAGACCAATGGCGGGAAGTCACGCACCGCCATTGATTTACCGCGCGCGGCATCCATGTTCGGCGCCATGATGACCCAGCCTGCCCTGTTCGTCGGCCACGGCTCGCCGATGAATGCGATCGAAGACAACGCTTTCACGCGCACCTGGCGCGAGATGGCCGCGTCGTTCGAGAAGCCGCGCGCCATCGTTTGCGTTTCGGCGCATTGGACGACGCGCGGCTCATCGGTCAGCGGCGCATCGTTTCCGCCGACGATTCACGATTTCTACGGTTTCCCGCAACCGCTGTTCGATGTGCGCTACGAACCGCCCGGCGATCCGGCGTTGGCGCGCCGCATCGCGCAGCTCGTGCATGGGACGGACGTCGCGATCGATCCGTCGCAAGGTCTCGACCACGGCACGTGGAGCATCCTGCGCAACATGTATCCGGATGCCGATGTGCCGACGCTGCAATTCAGTCTCGACATGACCAGGCCCGGCGATTTTCATTTGCAGCTCGGCAGGCAACTCGCGCCGCTGCGCGACGAAGGTGTGCTGATCATCGGCAGCGGCAACATCGTGCACAACCTGCGGCTGTTCGATTTCCGCAATCC
Source organism: uncultured Gammaproteobacteria bacterium (assembly GCA_963814225.1). Lineage (GTDB taxonomy): Bacteria > Pseudomonadota > Gammaproteobacteria > Xanthomonadales > Rhodanobacteraceae > Rudaea. The sequence continues at coordinate 323,139 of CAWFCC010000002.1, forward strand.
GGCGCCGGCCGATTTCGCGCTGCGCGCGAACGCGCTCGTCCGCGAGAAAATCATCGGCGGCGATTACACATCGCTCGCCGAATTTCCGAAGCTCGGTCTCGACGTCGCGCGCGCCGTGCCCACGCGCCGAACACTTCCTGCCGCTGCTGTACGTGCTTGGCGCGAAGCGCGATGGCGATGCCGTGAGCATCTTCAACGACACGGTGCAAAGCTCGATTTCGATGACGTCGGTTCGGATCGGCTGATCAGAACCAGAAGCGCACGCCGGCGACGAGTTGCGTGTCGTCGCGTGCGTTGTCGGCGAAGCGGCGCGTCCAGACGATGCCGAGATACGGCGCGAATTCGCGGCGGATTTCGTAGCGAAGGCGCAAGCCGAATTGTGCGTCGGACAATCCCGACGCGATATCCCGATCGCGATCGCTCTTGCCGTAGAAATTCGTTTCCAGTTCCGGCTGCAGCACGAGTTGCTGCGTGATCAGCAGTTCATATTCGGTACGCAGCCGCAACGCGGTGCGACCTCGATCGGCTGCGTACGCCGTCGCTTCCACTTCGAATCCGTATGGCGCGAGCCCTCGCACGCCGAACGCGGCCCAGTCGCGCGCCGCACCCAGTCCGGAATCGTGGCGTGCGCCGATCTGCCAATCCCAGAAACTCGCGAACGCGTGATCCCAAAACAGTTCGGTGCGCGCGTCGAGTCGACCGTCGCTGTGCTCGCCTTCGCTGCGCAGCCAGATCTTGTCGAAATCACCGCCGTACCACGCATCGGCATTCCAGGCGATCGCGTTGCCCGGCGCGAACGCGTGTTCGAGCTGATCGAACGCGATCATGCCGACATGCGCGTTGTCGTCCATCTGCATCGCGTCGGACATGTTCATGTCGTCGGCGACTGCGCTGCTCGCGATGCAAACCGCTGCTGCAGCCACCGCGCATTTCATGCGACCACGACTTCGCGGAACATCCCCGCTTCCATGTGATACAGCAGATGGCAGTGATAAGCCCATCGTCCGTTCGGCCCGGCGGTGATGCGATAACTCAGCGTCTGCGCGGGCTGCACGACGACGGTGTGCTTGCGCACCTGGAATTCGCCGTCGGCATCTTCGACGTCGCTCCACATGCCGTGCAGATGAATCGGATGCGTCATCATGGTGTCGTTGACGAGCGTGATGCGCACGCGTTCGCCGTTCTTGAAACGCAGCGGCGCGGCGTCGGAGAATTTCATCGCGTCGAACGACCAGACGTAGCGTTCCATGTTGCCGGTGAGATGCAGTTTGATCGGTGCGATCGGGTTTTGCAGCGCCGACGGGTGACGTCGAGCGCAGATCGGCATACGTGAGCACGCGGCGGCCGTTGTCGCGCAGTCCGACACCGGGATCGTCGAGATTGTTGCGCGGTGTGGCCACCGTCATGTCGACGCCGGGGCCGACGCGCACCGCATCCATCGATGCGCCGCAACTGCCCTCCATGCCCTTCATCGACATGCCGTGCATCTGGCCCATCATGTCGCTCATGCGCAGGCGTTGCGGTGCGTCGAGCGCGGGCACATCGGCGACGAGTCCGGCGCGCGGCGTCAACGTGCCGCGGGCGTAGCCGGAGCGATCCATCGACTGCGCGAAAATCGTGTAGGCGCGATCGTCGGGCTCGACGATCACGTCGTACGTTTCCGCAGCGCCGATACGGAATTCGTCGACGGAAACGGGTTCGACCGGTTGTCCATCCGCCGCCACGACTTTCATCGACAAACCCGGAATGCGCACGTCGAAGAACGTCATCGACGATCCGTTGATGAATCGCAGACGCACTTTTTCGCCGCGCGAAAATTCAGCCGTCCAGTTCGACGCGGGCGTCGCGCCGTTCATGAGATACGTGTAGGCGTATCCGCCGACATCCGCCAGATCGCTCGGATCCATGCGCATGCGATTCCACATCGCGTTGCCGCTGCGCATTTTTTCGGCGAACGTCGGTCGCGCGCGGTTGTAGTAATTGCTCTGTTTTTTCAACGTCGCGTAGATGCGTTCGGGATTGCTGTCGGTCCAGTCCGACAACAGCACGACGACATCGCGATCGGCGCGATGTGGTTCGCCATCGCGCGGCTCGATCACGATGGCGCCATACAAACCTGTCTGTTCCTGGAATCGCGAATGGCTGTGATACCAGTACGTGCCCGACTGCCTGACCGGAAAGCGATACGTGAACGTTTCGCCCGGCGCGATGCCGTCGAAGCTGAAACCGGGAACGCCATCCATCGACGCGGGCAACAGGATGCCGTGCCAATGGATCGAACTCGTCGTCGGCAACGTGTTGCGCACGCGCAGCGTGACGATGTCGCCTTCGCGCCAGCGCAACAGCGGCGCCGGCAATCGTCCGTTGACGACGGTGGCGACGCGGCGTCCGCCGCCGAAATCGACATCGGTGGCGCCGATCGACAGATCGAACTCGCTGCCCGACAGCACGTCCGGCGATTCGGCCGCGCGCAGCGGGCGCAAGCCGAATCCCGCGGCGATGCCGCCCGCCGCCAATCCCTGCACGAAACGGCGCCGCGATGGCAAAAGCGGATCACGCATGATCGGACCCACGACTTATCGTCATAACGCTCGACATTGCTACACTCCCCGCTCGAGGGCAAGCGGCGAAAAGTCAGACGTGAATTATCGGCATTCGTTCCACGCGGGCAACTTCGCAGACGTGTTCAAGCACGCGATCTTGATCGCGCTGCTCGAATCGCTCAAGACCAAGCAGACGCCGTTCTGCTATTTCGACACGCACGCAGGTTCGGGCCGCTACGACCTGCGCAGCGAAGAAGCGAAGAAAACGCGCGAGCACGAAAGCGGCGTACTGCGGCTGCTCGGCGCGACGCGTCTGCCCGCGGCGCTGCACATCTACCTCAACCTCGTGCGTGCGCTGAATCCGGGCAAAGAACTCGCGATCTATCCCGGTTCGCCGCTCATCGCGAGCCTGCTCATGCGCGAACAGGACCGCGCCATCCTGTGCGAGATGCAGCCCGACGAGGCGAAGACACTCAAAACGCTTTTCGCAACCGATGCGCGATTCGGCGTGCATCATCGCGACGGATACGCGGCGCTTCCCGCACTCGTGCCGCCGAAGGAACGCCGTGGACTGGTGCTGATCGATCCGCCGTTCGAAGCGCAGGACGACGAATTCCGCTCCATCGAAACCGCACTCGACGCGGCGATCCAGCGCTGGCCGGCCGGCATCTACGCGGTGTGGTATCCGATCAAATTGCGTCAGCAGGTGTTGCCGTTCAAGCGCTGGTTCGAGCGCAAGAAAATCCCGAACGTGCTCAATGCGCAGCTCCTTCTGCATCCGGACAATTCCGCGCTGCGGCTCAATGGCTGCGGCATGGTGATCGTCAATCCGCCATGGAAATTCGATCAGCAGCTCGACGGATTGCTCATGTCATTGCGCGAACATCTCGTGCAAGGCCGCTTCGGCCAGCACGACATCGAATGGCTCACGAGGCGCAGCTAGTCTGTCGGCGGTAATGGCGACAGCCGGCGCCGCTTCCTTGCGCATCTCGCGGATCACGGCGGCGTAGTACGCGATGTAATAGCCGATGACGATGCCGAATATCGCCATCGTGAGCGGACTCTTCTGGAACGACGCATACGGATTCGAATCCGCCTGCGCGGCGGCGTGCATGGCCGGCATGACGATCACGAACCGGTACGCGAGCCTGCCGAGGAACAGCAGCGTGACGAACAATCCGATGTACGTATGCGGCGTGTAGAACTGTCCTTGCGGCGTCGTCTCGAATTTCGTGTGACGCAAACCGAAGAGACCGAGCGCCACACCGCCGACGAGGCCCGCCACCATCGCGCCGCCGACTTCGATGTTGCGGAACGAAAACAGCAACGCGATCGCGCCGGCGATGCCGAGCACGACCATGCGCACCTGCATGCGTTTGGGTTGATACGGCTGCCGCCCGATCGTGCGGCGCACGCGGCGATAGATCGCGAAGCCGATTGCCGCGATCATCAATGTCAACGTGATCTGTTGCTGATCCATGTCCCGGCCCCGCTGCCAATTGAAACAATGATGCCAGACGAACGCTGCGCGCGGCGATGCGCCGACGTCGCTTACAGGGATTTGCTCAATCGTCGATGTCGGGTTCGAAGAACGACCAGCGCACGTCCGGAAAATTCTGCTTCACGCCAGCCTCGACGCGGTTGATGGCTTCGATCAATTGCAGATCGGTCATCTGCCCGCGCATTTTTGCCTTGGTCGACAGCATCACGTCGGGACCGAGTTGCAGCGTGATGATGCGGAAAACATGTTCGACTTCGGGCTGTGCGCGCACGTAATCGCAGATCGCTTCGCGCAGGTGTGGTTCGGCACTTTGTCCGATCAGCAATGAAGCCACTTCGCGCGCGACGAACACGGCGACTAGACACAACAGCACGCCGATGGAAATCGAGCCGTACGCATCGAACACCGGATTGCCGGTGACCATCGTCGCCACCACCGCGATCAGCGCGAAGCTGAGGCCGAGCAGCGCGGCGAGATCCTCGCCGAACACCACGATCAATTCCGATTGCCGGCTTTCGCGGAACCATCGCCACAGATTGTTTCCGCCGCGCGCCTTGCGCACTTCGCGCAGACAGCCCCACATCGAAAACGATTCGGCAATCAGCGAAAACACCAGCACGCCGATCGCCAGCCACGGCATGCGCAGCGGTTCGGGATGACCGATCTTGTGGAAGCCTTCGTAGAACGAAAACAGTCCGCCGACGGTGAACAGCAGCAGCGCCACGATGAACGACCAGAAGTACACGACCATGCCGAAGCCGAGCGGATGATCGGCCGACGGCGCGCGCTTGGACTGCCGCACGCCGACCAGCAGCAGACCCTGATTGGCGCAATCGGCGAGCGAGTGGATCGATTCCGCGAGCATCGCGCCCGAACCGGTGAACAGCGCCGCACCCATCTTGGCGACGAAGATGGCGAAGTTGGCGCCGAGCGCGAAGAAAATGGTTTTGAGCGAATCGGCCTTGCCGGACATGCCTGTGAAGTCGTGATGATCAGGCTTGGGAGTTTAGCATCGGCATGATCGGCGCCCCGTGCCGTCGGTCACCCTGTTTTGCAACAGACCGCTTCTTATTTGCTCGTCATTCCAGCGGAAGCTGAATCCAGCTTAGCTACTCGCGGCAGTCGAAGATCGAAGGCTGGATTCCAGCTTTCGCTGGAATGACGAGCTAAAAACTACGCTTTTTTCGCCGCGGCGAATGATTTTTCTTTATCCGCAAGCGTCGCCTGCATGCGCTTGGTCAGTTTCGCGCGCACCAGATCGTACGAATGCCGCACGAAATTCTCGATGTCGACGCGCGGAAACGCATCCGGATCGGTCAGCGTGATCCAGAACGCGCGCGACATGTAGTGCGCCGGCTGGATGCCGGGCTGGTCGGTGAGTTCGAGGAAACGATCCGGATCGACTTTGAACGACAATCGCCCTTTGTCGGGCCCGCGCATGCAGTAGACGGCGAACATCTTGCCCGCAACGGAGAAGACGAGATCGTCTTCCCATTTGATGTCCTGCGTCACGCCGGCCCACGGCGAGCTGAGCGCGCTGAGATCGTTCTCGTTCACGAAAATCCCGCTGATTGAGTGGCACGCGCGGCCGCAATCGGGCATCGTGTCCACGTGGGCACTGTAACAAAAACACCGTTCGGCGGCTCGCGCCTTCTGCCGACGCACGAGCAGCCCGAGCTGCCGGCCGAACCGCCGGAAAAAGAACGCGTCGTCATGCGCGATGGCCGCACGCTCGCATTGCGCGAAATCTACATCGGCGACGTGCTCGCGCTGCAGCGCGGCTTCGCGAGCTTGAGTCCGGACGAAGTGCGCATGCGCTTCATGCATCCGCTCACCGAATTGCCGCACGATTTCGCGGTGCGCCTGTGTGATCTCGATCCGGCGATCAGCGTCGCGTTCGTCTTCATCGACTGCCCGACGAAACCGAACGCGAAATCCGCGGCGTCGCGCGCGCCTACGTGGATGCGACGACACTATCGGCCGAATTCGCCCTCGTGGTGCAGCGCCACTACACCGGACAGGGATTGGGCACGCGCCTGATGCGGTGCCTGATCGATGGATGTCGCGAACGCGGCGCCGAGGAAATCTGGGGCGACGTGTTCATCGACAATGGTCCGATGCTGCATCTGCTGGCGAAACTCGGCTTTACGCGCGGACAGATGCCGCACGATCCGGGCGTGCAACGCATGGTGATCAAGCTATAACGTCAGGACATCGCGCTGCGGCGTTTACTCGCGTATCGAAACCGGCGAAACGCAACGCAGTGTCGCGTTTCGCTTTGCGATCACCAGATATCGACGCGATCGGCATCCGCGCGGCGCATCGGCTGGCCGGGTTTCACGTCGAACGCGGCCCAGAAATCGGGCATGTTCGCCAGCGGTCCGAGCACGCGCCATTTGGGCGGGGCGTGGACGTCGCTGAGCAGCGAGCGGCGCAACATGGCGTCGTTGGTTTCGAACAGCCACGACAGCGCGTAGCCGAGGAAGAATCGCTGCACTGGCGTGTAGCCGGCGATCTTTTCGCCTTTCTTGTATTGCTCGGTTTTCTTGAACGCGTCGAGGCCGATGAGCAGGCCGCCGTAGTCGGCGATGTTCTCGCCGAGCGCGGCGCGGCCGTTGACGTGCAGACCGGGCAGCGGTTCGTAGCTGTCGAACTGCTTGACCATCACGTCGGCGCGTTTCTGGAATTTTTCGGCATCGTCTTTGGTCCACCAGTCGGTGAGGTTGCCGGCGGCGTCGAACTGGCGGCCTTCGTCGTCGAAGCCGTGCGTCATCTCGTGGCCGATAGTCGAGGCGGCGGCGTAGCCGTAGACGACGGCGTCGTCGAGTTGCGCGTCGGCAAATCCCGGAATCGCGAATTGCGCGGCGGGCAAAACGATCTCGTTGTTCGACGGGTTGTAGTACGCGTTGTAGGTCTGCGGTGTCATGCCCCATTCGGTGCGGTCGACGGGCTTGCCGAATTTCGACAGGCGATCGTCGAACTGCCAGCGCGCGGCGGCGATCGCGTTCTCCGCGTACGAGTTGCGCGCGATGGTGAGCGTCGAATAATCCTTCCACTTGTCGGGATAGCCGACTTTCTTCGTCACGCGCGGCGAGTTTTTCGTGCGCTTTCGCCTTCGTCGCGTCGCTCATCCAGTCGAGATGGTCGATGCGTTCGCCGTACGCCGTGCGCATCGCTTCGACCAGATCGTTGTAGCGTTTCTTCGCGCGCTTCGGAGAAATATTCCTTCACGAACAGACGACCAAGGATCATGCCGATGGCGCGGTTTTCCGAATCGAGCGCGCGCTTCCAGCGTTCTTTCTGCTGCTTCTGGCCGGTCAGCGTGCGGCCGTAGAAATCGAAATGCTCGGCGTCGAATTTGTTGTCGAGGAACGGCGAGAAACGATCGACCAGATGCACGCGCAGATAATCGCGCAGCACCGGAACCGGCGTCTGCTTGAGTTGCGTTTCGAGACCGGTGAAGAATTCCGGCGCGCCGACGATCACGTACGTCGGCTGCAAGTCCCAGCCGCCGAAGCGTTTGTTCCAGTCGATCGTCCGGCGTGTATTTCTGCGTCAGATTCGGCCAGCGACATCTTGTTGTAGTTCTTGATCGGATCGCGGCGGTCGGCGAGTTCGCGCGAAACTTTCGCGAGCGCGGTCTCGAAATCCATCACCTGTTTCGCGCTGGCGTCGGCGGATGCATCGTCGGCGCCGAGCAGCTTGAACACGTGCTGCAGATGCGTGACGTACGCCGCGCGCGCTTTGACGATGCCGTCCTCGGTCTTGAAGTAGTAGTCGCGATCGGGCAGGCCGAGTCCGCCCTGATCGAGATGCAGCGCCATCACGTCGCTGGCGCGCTCGTCCTGCGAGACGCCGAAGTCGTAGAACACATCGACATTGAGTCGGCGCACGTCGAAAGCGGCGTCGAGGATGCCAGCCAAATCATTCGCCGATGCGATCTTGTCCAGATACGGTTTGAGCGGCGCGATGCCTTGTTTTTCGGCGAGCTGTTCGTCCACGGCGGCGGACCAGAAATCGCCGATCTTCTGTTCGTCGCTGCCGGCCGCGCCGGGAGACTTGCGCGGCGTCTTCGCTGATCTTGCGCAGCTTGTCGTACAGACTCGTCGCGCACGACCATGCCGATGCCCCACGACGCTTCGGTCGCCGGAATCGGATGCGTTTTCAGCCACGCGCCGTTGGCGAACTGGAAGAAGTCGTCGCCGGGATTGACCGACGTATCGATGTTCGCCGCGACGACATCGGGTGCGGTTGCCGGCGTCGTCGTCGCTACCGGCGATTTCGCGGATTCGTCGGCCGTGCGATTGCAACCGGACAAAGCTGCAGTGAGCGCGATGGCCGCGGCGAGCGCGGGGCGCAAGCTCGAGATCGGATTCATGGAGTTTTCCCGCCAGACTGGACGCCGCATCCTAACCGACGCGGCATCACGAAGCATGCATCGAAAGTAATCGTCAGCGCTGTTCGACAGGCACCGGCAGATGATCCTCGTGCGGCGGCTGTTTCTTGCCGCGGCGGTGCCTGATCCATTCCTGCAGGCGCTCGAAATACAGATAGAGAACCGGCGTCAGATACAGCGTGAGGACCTGCGAAGTGAGCAGGCCGCCGACCACCGCCACGCCGAGCGGGCGCCGCGATTCCGCGCCCGCGCCGAAACCGAGCGCGATCGGCAGCGTGCCGAACAGCGCGGCGAAACTGGTCATCATGATCGGACGGAAACGCACGATGCACGCATCGAAAATCGCCTCTTCCGGCGGATTCGCCGTCGCGCTGCTTTTCGAGCGCGAAGTCGATCATCATGATCGCGTTCTTCTTCACGATGCCGATCAGCATGATCAGGCCGACCGCCGAATACAGATTCAGATCGATGTGGAAGATGAGCAGCGTGAGCAGCGCGCCGAACGCGGCGGTGAGCACGCCGAACAGGATCGTCAGCGGATGGATGAAACTCTCGTAGAGAATTCCGAGCACGAGATAGATCACGAACACTGCGAACAGCAGCAGCGATCCCATGCTCGAGATCGACGACTGGAATGCCTGCGCCGTGCCCTGGAACGAGCCGGTGATCGTCTCGGGCATCTTGAGTTTCGCGACCGCCGCCGTCGATGCGCTCGACGGCCTGGCTCAGCGACACGCCCGGCGCGAGGTTGAACGACACCGTCACCGACGGCACCTGGCCCAGATGGCTGATCGTCGACGGCGCCGACCGAACGTTCGAAATGCGCCACCGCCGACAACGGCACGAGCTGGCCTTTGCTCGAATGCACATACAGCTGACCGAGCACGGCCGGATCGTTCTGGCGTTTCGGATCGACCTGCATCAACACCCAGTACTGATCGATCGAGGTGTAGATCGTCGACACCTGCTGCGGACCGAACGCGGTGTACAGCGCGCTTTCGATCTGGCTCGCGGTAACGCCGACGGCAGCCGCGGCGTCGCGATCGATCTTCACGTCCATCTCGGGCGTGGCGATCAGCAGATCGCTGGTGACGTCCTGGAAACCTTCGCAGCTTGGATACCGAGTCGACGAGTTTCGGCACGAACGCGAACAGTTCTTTCGTGTCGATGTCCTGCATCGTGTATTGGTATTGCGTCTTGGTGAGCTGTCCGCCGATGCGGATGATCGGGATGTTCTGCAGATACACCTTGAAGCCGGGAATGCCCTGCAGTTTCGGGCGCAGTTCCTGGATCACTTCGTCGGGCGAGCCGCGCTCGCTGCGCGGTTTCAGCGTGACGATCATGCGGCCGAGATTGAGCGACGCGCTGCTGCCCGACACGCCGATGAACGCCATCACGCCGGCCACGGCCGGATCGTCGCGGATGATCTTCGCGGCTTCGTTGTGCTTGCGCGCCATCTCCGTCGAAACCGACGTCCTGATCGGCTTCGGTGAATACGAACAGCTGCCCGGTGTCGTCGCTCGGCAGAAAACCTTTCGGCACCAGCATGAACAGCACCACGGTCGCCGCGATGACGCGCGACGAAGCCGAGCAATCACGATGAAGCGATGCGTCAGCGCAACGTGCAGCGTGCGCTTGTAGAAGTTCTGCATGCCGTCGAAAAAGTTTTCGAACGCCTGGTACATGCGGCCGTGCTTCTCGACCGCCATGCGGCTTGAGCATGCGGCTGCACAGCATCGGCGTGAGGCTCAGCGACACGAAACCGGACACCAGCACGGCCGCGACGATCGTCACCGCGAATTCGTGCAGCAGCCGGCCGATGATGCCGCTCATGAACATGATCGGGATGAACACGGCCGCCAGCGACAGCGTCATCGACACGATCGTGAAACCGATTTCGCGCGCGCCGTCGAACGTCGCCTGCAATGGCGGCTTGCCCATTTCCATGTGGCGCGCGATGTTCTCGAGCATGACGATCGCGTCGTCGACGACGAAGCCGACGCACAACGTCAACGCCATCAGCGAAAGATTGTCGAGGCTGTAGCCGAACGGATACATGATCGCGAACGTGCCGACGATCGACATCGGCAGCGCCAGCGATGGAATGATCGTCGCCGACAGATTGCGCAGGAACACGAAGATGACCAGCACGACCAGCCCGAGCGCGAGCATGAGGCTGAACTCGACATCGTCGACCGAGGCGCGGATGCTTTCGGTTCGGTCGTAAAAAACTTTCAGCGAAACGCCGGCCGGCAACTGCTTCTGGAATCCCGGCAACACTGTCTTGATGCGCTCGACTACCGCGATCGTGTTCACGCCCGGCTGTTTCTGGATCGCGAGCAATACGCCGCGCTTGCCGTTGACCCACGCGGCGAGTTTGTCGTTCTGGATGCCGTCGTAGACGTTGCCGATATCGCGCAGCCGCACCGGCGCGCCGTTCTGGTAGCTGACGATCAGATCGGCGAACGGTTTGGCCGCTTCGAATTGTCCGTTCACCATCACGTTGTACGTTCGATCGCTGCCGTACAGCGTGCCGGTCGGCAGGTTGACGTTGCCGCTGCCGACCGCGGCGGCGACCGTGTCGATGCCGAGCCCGCGCGCGGCCATCGCACCCGGATCCAGATCGATGCGCACCGCATATTTCGCGGAACCATAAACGTTCACCAGCGCGACGCCGTCGATCATCGACAAGCGCTGCGCGAGCAGCGATTCGCCGTATTCGTCGACCTTCGACAGCGGCAGCGTGTCGGATTCCATGCCGATGAAGTAGATCGGCGCGTCGGCCGGATTCACCTTGCGGAACGTCGGCGGCGTGGTCATCGTCGGCGGCAGCTGCTTGAGCGCCGCGGAGATCGCCGACTGCACGTCGAGCGCGGCCGCGTCGATGTTGCGTTCGAGCGTGAACTGCAACGTGATCTGCGTCTGGCCGATGCCGCTGACCGAGGTCATCGAATCGAGCGCGGGAATCGTCGAGAACTGTTTTTCGAGCGGCGTCGCGACCGCCGACGACATCGTTTCCGGCGACGCGCCGGGCAGCTGCGCGCTGACCTGGATGGTCGGAAAATCCACGTTCGGCAGATCCGACACCGGCAAAAGCCGATAGCCGACGATGCCGAACACGAGGATGCCGATCATGAGCAGCGTCGTCATCACCGGACGGCAGGACGAAGATGGACGACATGGTTCATTTCGCCGCCGTGTTCTCGCTGTTGCCGCGCGGTGTCACTTTGGTGCCGCTCGACCAGGCGCGACTGTCCATCGGTGACGACGCGTGTCGTTCTCGGCCAGCCCGTCGGCGATCATCGTTGTCGCCGTTGACGGTGCGCGCGACTTTCACCTCGCGCTGCTGCGCCTTGTTGTCGTTGTCGATGACGAACACGTAGCTGCCGTTCGGCCCCGCTTTCACCGCCGAGTCGGGCACGACCAGCGCATTGGTGTCGGTGCCGAGCGTGAGCGTGATGTTGACGAACTCGCCCGGCCACAGGCGTTCGTCGGCGTTCGTGAAACTCGCGCGCAGTTTCACCGTATTGGTCGGACGGATCGACCGCGTTGTCGACGAACGCCAATTCGCCGTCTATATGTCCATCCAGACCTTCGCCCGATGCGAACACCGGCAGTTTGCCTTTCGCCTGCGCATTGCGCACGCGATCGACGTACGCGCCGGGAATCGCGAAACTTACGTAGATCGGCGACACTTGGTTGATCGTCAGCAGCGGCTGCGTGTCGTTGGCTTTCACGAGATTGCCGGCCTGCACGAGGATGCGTCCGGCGCGGCCTGCAAGCGGCGCAAAAATATCGGTGTAGCCGAGCGTGAGTTTCGTCGCCTCGACATTCGCCTGATCGACTTTCACGCTCGCCGCCGCCGCCGCGTAAGCGGTGCGGTATTGCTGCATCTGATCGGCGGAGATGAATCCCTTCGACGCGACCGGCTCATATCGATCGAGCTGCGCCTTGGACAGATCGCGCGCGGCGACATCTTTCGCCAGCGCCGCCTGCACCTGCGCAAGCGCGGCCTGCGCGGGACGCGGATCGATCTTGAACAGCAGTTCGCCTTTCTTGACTTCGTCGCCATCCTTCACGCGCACGTCGAGCAACTGTCCGTCGACCAGCGACTTCACCGCCACCGAGTCGATCGGCTCGACCGAACCCGGCGCCTCGATCAGATCGGGCACGCTCTTGCGCACGACTTTCACCGTATCCACCGGCGCGGCGACTTCCTTCGGCGGCGGCGGTTTGCCCGAGCACGCAGCCAGCGTCAATGCGCCGGCAACGAGCAAAAACCTGCGCGCGGACGCGGGCTTCCGGTGAAGTCTGGATGCGAAATACGACATGCGCGCTATTATGGCGGACACGCGAAAAATCTGCGTTCAGGCGGCGAGTAAAGTCTTGTGAAATAGCGCCGCGGACATAGATCGAAAGTCACGGAACGGCATGCTGATTCAGGCGCCGGACCGGTTCGCTACAATTTCACATTCCCGCGCTGGCGCACCTGCGTTCCGGCGCTGTTTTCTTTTTTCGTGACGCATGACCGACAAAACTCTGATCACTCCCCCGCTCCCGCGCGATGCAAAACGGCGCATCTTCTGGACCACGCCGCCCGGCAGTGCGCAGGCGCTTGCGCTTGCCGATGCCGCGCGCACACACGATGGCATCGTCGTCGCGGTAACGCACGACACGCATGCCGCACTCACGCTCGAAGAAGAGTTGCACTTCTTCGCCGACAACAGCGTCGAAGTGCTGCATTTCCCCGATTGGGAAACGCTGCCCTACGATCTGTTCCCGCCGCATCCGGACATCGTCTCGCGGCGCATCGCCGCGCTGTACCGGCTGCCGTCGCTGAAACGCGGCGTGCTCGTCGTGCCGGTCGCGACACTGATGCAGCGACTCGCGCCGCGCAGCTTCATCGGCGGATCGAGCCTGCAGCTCGCGGTGCGCCAGAAACTCGATCTGCAGGACGAACAGCGCCGCCTGCAATCCGCCGGATATCGCAGCGTGCCGCAGGTCGGCGAGCCCGGCGAATTCGCCGTGCGCGGATCGCTGCTCGACATTTTCCCGATGGGCAGCAGCGAGCCGTATCGCATCGAACTGTTCGATCGCGAAATCGAATCGATCCGCAGCTTCGATCCGGAGACGCAGCGCTCGCTGCACAAGATCGAGAAAGTCGATCTGTTGCCCGCGCGCGAATTTCCGCTGACGGAAGAATCGATCAAGGCGTTCCGCAACTACGTTGCGCGAACGTTTTCCGATCGATCCGCGGCGCTGTCCGATCTATCAGGACCTCAAGGAAGGCGCGACGCCGGCCGGCATCGAGTATTACCTGCCGATGTTCTTCGATCACACCGAAACGCTGTTCGATTATCTCGGCGACGATACCTTGTTCGTCACCACCGAGAACGCACTCGAGGCGGCCGAGACGTTCTGGCAACAGGCGCACGCGCGCTACGACAACCGCGCGCACGACATCGAGCGGCCGATCCTGCCGGTGGTCGAGTTGTACATGCAGCCGCAGCAATTGCGCGAACAGCTCAATCAGCGCCTGCGCGTGGAAATGGTCGCAGCGGGCACGAACGAACACGCCGTCGATCTCGGCGCGCAGCCCGCGCCTGTGGTGTCGGCACAAAAACGCGAAGCGCCGTTCGACGAACTCAAGCGCTACGCGGAAAAATACGACGGCAAATTGCTCATCGCCGCCGACTCCGCCGGACGCCGCGAAGCGCTCATCGAACAACTCGATCAGCACGGCATGAAGTCGCACGTCGCGACGACGTGGAAACAGTTCGTCGACGAATCATCCGACGACGAAAATCGCCGTGACCGTCGCGCAGCTCGACAGCGGTTTCACGCTGACATCGCCTGCGCTGACCGTCATCGCCGAACGACAACTCTACGGCGAACGCGCGCAGCAATCGCGACGTCGCAGAATCGCCACGCGCGATCCGGAATCGATCCTGCGCGATCTGTCCGAACTTGCGATCGGATCGCCGATCGTGCACGTCGATCACGGCGTCGGCCGTTATCAAGGCCTGGTGAAACTCGAAGTCGGCGGCGGCGGCGAATTCCTCAACATCGAATACGCCAAAGGCGACAAGCTCTACGTGCCGGTCGCGCAATTGCATCTGGTGTCGCGCTACTCGGGCGTCTCCGACGATATGGCGCCGCTGCATTCGCTCGGCGGCGAAGCATGGGAACGCGCGAAGAAACGCGCCGCGCAGAAAGTGCGCGATGTCGCCGCCGAATTGCTCGCGCTGTATGCACAACGCGCGGCGCGTCCGGGCACGGTGTTCAAGTACGACCGCGCGATGTACGAGCAGTTCGCCAACGCGTTTCCGTTCGAGGAAACGCCGGATCAGCAACGCGCCATCGAGGCGGTCATCGACGATCTGGCGACGGGCAAATCGATGGATCGCGTGGTCTGCGGCGATGTCGGTTTCGGCAAAACCGAAGTCGCGCTGCGCGCCGCGTTCGTCGCAGCGACCGCCGGCAAGCAAGTCGCATTGCTTGTGCCGACCACGCTTCTCGCACAACAGCACTACCAGAATTTCCGCGATCGATTCGCCGACTGGCCGATCCGCGTCGAAGTGCTGTCGCGCTTCAAGTCGAAGAAGGAAATCGCCGCCGAACTCGAGAAGCTGCGCGACGGCACGCTCGACGTCATCATCGGCACGCATCGCCTGTTGCAGCCGGACGTGAAGTTCAAGGACCTCGGCCTCGTCATCGTCGACGAGGAACAGCGATTCGGCGTGCGCCAGAAGGAACAGCTCAAACGCCTGCGCGCCGAAGTCGATCTGCTCACGCTCACCGCCACGCCGATCCCGCGCACGCTCAACATGGCGATGGCGGGATTGCGCGATCTGTCGATCATCGCCACGCCGCCCGAACATCGTTTGGCCGTAAAGACGTTCGTCGCGCCGTACGATCCGGCCGTGATCCGCGAAGCGTTCCAGCGCGAAATCGCGCGCGGCGGACAGGTGTATTTCCTGCACAATTCCGTCGAATCGATCGAACGCACCGCGCGAGAACTGCAGGCGCTGATTCCCGATGCGCGCATCCGCATCGCGCACGGACAGATGCCGGAACGCGAACTAGAACAGGTCATGCTCGATTTCTATCGACAACGTTTCAACGTTCTGGTCTGCACGACGATCATCGAATCCGGCATCGACGTGCCGAGCGCGAACACGATCGTGATCGATCGCGCCGATCGATTCGGTCTCGCGCAGCTGCATCAATTGCGCGGTCGCGTCGGACGTTCGCATCATCGCGCCTACGCGTATCTGATCGTTCCGGATCGCCGCGCGATCAGTGCGGATGCTGAGAAACGTCTCGACGCCATCGCGTCGATGGAAGAACTCGGCGCCGGCTTCACGCTCGCCACGCATGACCTCGAAATCCGCGGCGCCGGCGAACTGCTCGGCGAAGAACAGAGCGGCCAGATGCAGGAAATCGGATTCTCGTTGTACAGCGACCTGCTCGAACGCGCCGTGCGCGCGCTCAAGAGCGGCAAGACGCCCGACTTCGATCTCATCAACGAACACGAAGCCGATGTCGAGCTGCACATTCCCGCGCTGATTCCGGACACGTATCTCTCCGACGTGAACGCGCGCCTGACGCTGTACAAACGCATCGCGGGCGCGAAGGACTCCGACAAACTGCGCGAACTGCAGGTCGAGATGATCGACCGCTTCGGCCTGCTGCCCGATCCGGTGAAGAACCTCTTCGCCGTCGCCGGCATCAAGCTCGCGGCGAACGCGCTGGGCATCCGAAAACTCGATCTCGGCGACAAGGGCGGACGCATCCAGTTCAAGGAAAAACCCAACATCGATCCGGCGGCGATCATCAAGATGATCCAGGCGCAACCGAAGGTTTATTCGCTGGATGGGCAGGACAAATTGCGCGTGAAGATGGAACTTCCCGGCGCCGCAGAAAGGCTCGGGACGGCGATGACATTGGTGACGACGTTGTCTCAGCGGCCGATAAAAGCGGTGGTATGATCGAATCATGAAATCCCGTCTCATCGAAAAAGAAGC
Organism: uncultured Gammaproteobacteria bacterium; assembly: GCA_963814225.1. Taxonomy (GTDB): domain Bacteria; phylum Pseudomonadota; class Gammaproteobacteria; order Xanthomonadales; family Rhodanobacteraceae; genus Rudaea. The sequence continues at coordinate 339,606 of CAWFCC010000002.1, forward strand.
CCTGGAACTTCCGGTAAGGCGCCGCGCTCGTCTGGCCGAGCGTCTGCTTGAAAGTCTCGAGAACCTGTCGGAAAAGGAAGCCGAGAAGTTGTGGGCTGTGCAGAGCGCGCAGCGGGCGCGTGAAATCGACGAAGGCAAGGTGACGCTCGTCTCGGCTGAACAGTTCGAACGCAGGGTGCGAGCTCGTCTGAAGTGAAATACCTACTCCATCCGCAGGCGGCGGCGGAGCATGAGGATCAAGTTGTTTATTACGAGACACGCGCCGAAGGCCTCGGGCGCCGTTACCACGCGGCATTGCGGTCCGTGCTCGTGCGCGTGTGCAACGGTCCACACCGGTATCGCCTGGTGCACGCGCCTGATGTGCGGCGTGCGGCGCTAGTCGGTTTTCCGTTCGCGGTGTTCTTTCGCACCGTTGATGACGTGGTGCAGATTCTTGCGGTCGCACCCAACCGGAAGCGTCCAAACTACTGGAAGGATCGGCTGTAGCGTCGTCGGATCACCTCGGGATCAACATGGCTGGCTACTCCGAAACCCCTCTCGCCAAAAAACTCGGCATTAAAGCCGGCAGCGTCGTCCTGCCCGTCGACGCTCCCGATGACTATGACCAACTGATCGGCAAGACCGACGCGACCTTCGTTGCCAAACTCGCGAAATCCGTATCGCTCGTGCATCTGTTCACGACGAAAAAAGCCAATCTCGCAAAAGCGCTCCAAAACTATCGCGAGAAACTCGCACCCGACGCAACTGTCTGGGTCTCGTGGCCCAAGAAATCCTCGAAAGTTCCGACCGACGTAACCGAAGACGTCATCCGCGACGTCGCATTGCCACTCGGCTGGGTCGACGTGAAAGTATGCGCCGTCACCGATATCTGGTCGGGCCTCAAACTCGTCGTGCGCAAATCACTACGCTGATCCGCCGAGCGCTCCCATGAACTGCCGGTAGTAGCGCAACTCCTCGATCGAATCACGCACATCGCTCAATGCCGTGTGCGCGGAATCTTTGCTGAAACCCTTCGACACCTCCGGCGCCCATCGCCGCGCCAGTTCCTTGATCGTCGAAACATCGAGATTGCGATAGTGGAAATACCTCTCCAGTCTCGGCATCAGCCGATACAGGAATCGGCGATCCTGGCAAATGGAGTTTCCGCACATGGGCGATTTGCCCGCCGGTACGTAGCGCGAGAGGAAGTCCACCGTCTCGGCTTCCGCGCGCGCCATGTCAACGGACGATCCGATCACGCGTTCCCATAGCCCCGACTTGCGGTGCTGGTTGCGGTTCCAGTCGTCCATCGAATGCAGCCGCGATTCTTCATGTCGAATCGCGAACTCGGGACCTTCAGCGAGGATATTCAGGGACTTGTCGGTGACTATTACGGCGATTTCTAGGATCGAATCGACTTCCGTATCCAGACCTGTCATCTCGCAGTCGATCCAGATCAGGTTGTCGTCGCTCGGCATAGACGAATTCATGCGGTAAAGTTTGGCAAGGGGACGAACGGTCACGATAGCATCCGTCAGCGGTCCACGGGGAGCAGTTCCTCGGCGGCTGATGGCATCGTACGTGCTTCCTCTGGCTATAAAATAAGTTCGATGGCTTGGCGTTCGTAGGGGGATTTCCTTGGATCGCGTGCTGTTGCTGGAGACATCGACGACCCGTCGACGGGCGATGCATGCATTGCTCGCCTCGAAGGGTTTTCGCGTCACCGAATTGCCCGGTTACTCCGAAGCGCTTCCCATCCTGGAAAGCCTCGGCAGCACGGCCGCGGGATATCGCGGCATCGTGATCGGCTGGCCGGATTACCACGACTCGCACGCCGAACGCATCTTCGCGCATCTGCGCTCCGACGAGTACGAACACGTCGCCGTGCTGCTGCTCGCCGACAACAACGATGGCGCCGCCGTCAACTGGATGATGAAGCGTCCGAGCACCGCGCTGCTGTTGTGGAGCGACTACAGCGAATGCGCCGACGCGCTGACCAAGCTCATCAATCCGCCGTCGAAACTGTTGCCCGATCTGGATGTCGGCGGACAATCGCATCTGCGTGTGCTGTTCGTCGACGATTCGGCGACCGTGCGCGTCGCCTTCCGCCGCCTGCTCATGAAACACGGCTATCTGGTCGAAACTGCCGAGAATGTCGAAGCGGGCTGGAATCTCGCGCGCAATGCGCAGTTCGATCTGGCCATCGTCGACTACTTCATGCCCGGCGATCCGGGCACCGTGCTCGTGCAGCGCATGAAGAACGATCCGCGCACGCGCAGTGTGCTGTCGGCGATCATCACAGGCACGTATTCCGAGCGCGTCATCAACGAATCGCTTGGCGCCGGTGCGCTCGAATGCCTGTTCAAGAACGAACCGCGCGAACTGTTCATGGCGCGGCTGAGTTCGCTGTCGCGCGCGGTGCAGGATCGCAAATCGGTCGACGCCGAACGGCGCCGGTTGCGCAGCATTCTGAACTCGGTCGGCGACGGCGTGTACGGCGTCAACGAGCGCGGCGTGATCCAGTTCATCAATCCCGCCGCGATCGACATGCTCGGCTACAACGAAGAAAAAGAACTGATCGGGCGTTCGGCGTATCAGGTTTTCCATCACAGCTACGAAGACGGCGCGCCGGTTCCGCGCAGCGCGGATTTTCTTTCGCAATGCTATGCGAAAGGCGGACAAATCCCCGGCTGGCAGACGGTGTTCTGGACGGCGACGCGCCGCTCAATCCCGGTCGAATGCACGGTGTATCCGATGCAGATCGACGGCCAGCGCGAAGGTTCCGTCATCGCTTTCCGCGACATCTCCGCACGGCGCATGCTCGAAGAAGAACTGCGCTGGCAAGCCGGACACGACGCACTCACCAAACTGCACAACCGCGCCTGGTTCGAAGCGCAGCTCGAGCAGGACATCACGCGCCTGAAGAACACCGACAACATCTCCTCGTTGATGTTCCTCGACCTCGACCGCTTCAAATACATCAACGACACCGCCGGCCACACCGCGGGCGACCAGCTGCTGATCGAAATCGGACGGCGCCTTTCTTCGCGCCTGCGCGCGAGCGATCACATCGCGCGCATGGGCGGCGACGAATACGCGGTGATCTTGCGCAACGTCAACCGCAGTGACCTGACGCCGATCGCCGACGAATTCCGCAAGGCGCTCAGCGCGATTCCATTTACCTACGGCGGCAAATCGTATCGTGTCGGCGTGTCGATCGGCGTGACCAAGCTCGATCGCAACACGCCGTCGCGCAGCGACGCGATGGCCGCCGCCGACGTCGCGCTACACGTCGCCAAGCGCAACGGACGCGATCAGGTTCACGTGTTCACCGCCGACAGCGATCAGCGCAGCCGCATGGACATGGAACTGGGCTGGACCGCGCGCCTGGAATCCGCACTAAAGGAAAACGGATTCCTGCTGTATTTCCAGCCGATCATGCCGCTGGCCACGGTCGATTTCGACGCATTGCCCGCGCAGCAAGGCGCATTGTGGTCGCATCATTTCCGAAAGCACGTGACAGCCGGCCAGCGCGTGTTTTACGAAACGCTGATCCGCCTGCGCGATGCCGACGGCGGACTCGTCGAACCCGGCGCCTTCCTGCCCGCCGCCGAACGCTTCAATCTCATCGCCGACATCGATCGCTGGGTGATCCGCAACGCGTTCGAAGCGCTGCGCGAACATCAAGGTCCGGTGCCGGCCGGTCTGTCGATCAACCTGTCGCCGAATTCTTTGTCGGCCGGCGGCATGGGACGCTACATCACCGATTGCCTGGTCGAATACAACGTCGATCCGCGCGCGGTCGTGTTCGAATTCACCGAAGCCGGCGCGCTCAATCACATCGACGCCGTGCGCCATCTGATCCAGGAACTGCGTCCGTTCGGCTGCCGTTTCGCGCTCGACGATTTCGGTGTCGGCTTCTCCTCGTTCGGACATCTGAAACATCTCGATGTCGACTTCCTCAAGATCGATGGCTCGTTCATCCAGGATCTGCTCAACGAACCGGTCGATCGCGCCGTGATCACTTCTATCACGAGCATCGCGCGTTCGATCGGCAAGACTACGATCGCCGAACACGTCGACCGTCCCGAAATCCTGCGCGCGCTGCATGTGTGCGGCGTCGATCAGGTGCAGGGCTATTACGTCGCGCGGCCGCGGTCCAGTTTGCGTGCGGCGAATACGCAGATCGATGTCGTGTCCGACAAACAGCCGCCGAGCGTCGCGGTCGGTAACGGCTGATCTGATACGCTGCGTCAATGCACGCAGCAAGTTTTTTCTGGCACGACTACGAAACCTTCGGCACCGATTCGCGCCGCGACCGGCCGTCGCAATTCGCCGGCATCCGCACCACGCTCGATCTGCACATCGTCGGCGAGCCCGTCTCGTTTTACTGCAAACCTGCCCCGGATATTCTTCCTCAACCCGTCTCATGCCTGATCACCGGCATCACGCCGCGCAAAGCCGAACGCGAAGGCCTGAAAGAAGCCGAATTCGCGGGCCGCGTCCACGATGAACTGTCCATGCCCGGCACCTGCGGCGTCGGCTACAACTCGATCCGCTTCGACGACGAATTCACCCGCAATCTCCTCTACCGCAATTTCTACGATCCGTACGAACGCGAATACAAAGACGGCAATTCGCGCTGGGACATCATCGATCTCGCGCGCATGGCGTTCGCGCTGCGTCCGCAAGGCATCGAATGGCCGCGACGCGACGATGGCTCGCCGAGTTTCCGACTCGAAGATCTTTCCGCAGCGAATGGCCTCACGCACGCGCACGCGCACGAGGCGTTGTCCGATGTACACGCCACGCTCGGTCTCGCGCGCCTGATCCGACAACATCAGCCGAAGCTGTGGGATTTCTATTTCGGTCTGCGCCAGAAGCAACGCGTGCTCGATCTGCTCGACTGGACGCATCTGAAACCGGTACTGCACATCTCCTCACGCTACGCAGCCGAGCGCGGCTGTCTTGCGATGGTGGTGCCGTTGACCGTGCATCCGGATCAACAGAACAAAGTCATCGTCTACGATCTCGATGTCGATCCGACACCGCTCATCGAACTCGATCCCGAGGACATTGCCGATCGCGTGTTCACGTCGCGCGACGCGCTGCCCGAAGACGTCGAACGCATTCCGCTCAAGGCCGTCTCGATCAACAAATCGCCCGCGCTCGCGCCGATGTCCGCACTGCGCGACGCCGATCCGACGCGCGCCCGCATCGACCGCGAACGTTGTGAACGTCATCTCGAACAATTGCGCGGCGCCAGGCACGTCGCTGAAAAATGCCGACGCGTGTTCGCCACACTGCGCAACGACAACGAACAACCCGATCCGGAACTGGCGATCTATTCAGGCTTCGCGTGCGACGCCGACCGCAAAGGTTTTCCGCGCGTACGCAGCACGCCGCCGCAACACCTCGGCACCACCGATTTCGGTTTCAAGGACCGACGCTGCGCCGATCTGCTGTTCCGCTATCGCGCACGCAACCATCCCGATTCGCTCGGCCACGACGAGCGCGAGCGCTGGGAAACATTCCGCCGCGCGCGATTGACCGAATCCACACCGCTCACGACCCTGACTTTCGACACATTTTTCGCCGAAATCGCACGTATGCGCCTTGATCCCACGCCATTCGCCAACAAGTCGCAGATACTCGATGAACTGGACGACTGGGGCCGCGAACTCGCACGCGAGCTGGCGACCGAAACCCTCGCATGAACAAAGTATACTTTTCCAAGAAGACGTTCGACTTCCTGCGCGCACTCGGCCGCAACAACAACCGCACGTGGTTCAACGACCACAAGAACGATTTCGAACGCCACGTGCGCGATCCGTATCTGCAATTCATCAGCGACATGCAGACGCCGCTCGCGAAAATCAGCCAACGCTATCGCGCCGATCCGAAAAGAAGCGGCGGCTCGCTGTTCCGCATCTACCGCGACACGCGTTTCGCCAACGACAAGACGCCGTACAAAACCTGGGCCGCCGCGCGCTTTTTCCACGAACGCCGTCACGAGATACCGGCTCCGTCCTTCTACATGCACCTGCAACCCGGCGACTGCTTCGCCGGCGGCGGCATCTGGCATCCCGAACCGCCGACACTGAAGAAAATCCGCGATTTCCTCTACGAAAATCCCGCGACGTGGAAGAAAGCCGTGCATGGCAAAAAATTCCGCGAGACGTTCTCCTTCTGGGGTGAAAGCCTCACTCGCCCGCCGCGCGGCTACGACATCGATCACGAACTGATCGAGGATTTGAAGCGCAAGAGCTTCGCCGCCGGCGTGGAATTCAACGACGCGGTGGCGACATCGAGCGAACTGATGCCGACCATCGTCGCGACGTTCAAACAGATCGCACCGATGAACGACTATCTCTGCGCCGCTCTGGAGCTCGAGTTTTGACGACGCACACCAACCCGCGCGCACTGCGCATCATCGCGATCTATAAATTCGTCAAATGCGCCGGACTCATCCTCGTCGCCTGCGTAGCATTCGGCTTCACGAACGCGCCGTTCATCGATAGCGTCGCGCGCATGGTGGAACACCTGCCGATCCAGACCGGCCGCCACGTGCTGCAGCACTGGATGGACCAGCTCACCGGCATGACGCCCGGCCACTTCATCTTCGCCGGCATCGCCGCGTGCTTTTACGCGACGCTATTTTTCGTCGAAGGATTCGGCCTGTGGACCGGCAAGCGCTGGGCCGAATACCTGACCACGATCGCCACCGCATCGCTGATTCCGTTCGAGGTCTACGAACTCGTACGACACGCGACGTGGGTAAAGGCGGTGGTGCTCATCGGCAACATCGCGATCGTGATTTACCTGATCTATCTGCTGCGGCGTGGGCAGGATCGGCGCGCCGACGCCGATCGTTCGCAAAAGAAATCCGACTAAACCGTCACGCGTCGGAAAACGGAAACGCCAGCACATCAGCGATGTCGTCGCTGTCGACCATCGCCATCAGCAACCGTTCGATGCCCACCGCGACACCGGCGCATGCGGGCATGCCGCGTTCAAGCGCAGCCAGAAGATTCCTGTCGATCGGCAACTCGGCGACACCGCGTTCGCGGCGGCGTGCGTTGTCGCGTTCGAAGCGTCGGCGCTGTTCGTCAGCGTTGGTCAGTTCGTGATATCCGTTGGCCAGTTCGTGCACGCCAACATAGACCTCGAAGCGCTCCGCGACCCCATCGCGCACTTGCGCAAGCGCGCACTGCGTCGGCGGATAGTCGATCACGACCGTGATGCGATCGCGCGGGAACGTCGGCTGGATGCGATGCGTGAGTAGCAGGTCGAGCCAATCGTCGCGGCTCAGACCATGCGGATCGATCGCGTTGTCGCCAAGTGCCGCGCGAAGGGTTTCGTCCGGATCGGAAAATGGATCGATCCGAATCGCCGATCGGAACAAATCGCGATAGGTGATTTGAAGCACGTCGATCGGTTTTCCAAGCGCTGCGCGAATCAACTCGACGGTCTCGTCGGCTAGCCATCGATGATCGCGTCCGACGCGATACCACTCGAGCATCGTGAACTCGGGATTGTGACGACGCCCTGCTTCGCCGTCGCGGAATACGCGGCCGAGTTCATAGCAATCGCCGACGCCGGCAGCGAGCAAACGCTTTTGCGCGAATTCGCTGGATGTGCGCAGCCAGCGTTCGTCCTTGCCACGAAATCGCGTCGAAAAACTCTGGATGTTCGGATCGGTGTTCGCGCCGGCCGACAGGATCGGCGTTTCGACTTCGAGGACGTTGCGCTCGGCGAAAAACTTTCGAATCAGCGCGTACAGATCGGCGCGGCGGCGCAGCGCGGCGTGCAGACGATCATCCGTTTTCACGCAGGAATTCCGTCAGTTTCGCTTCGTCCCAGATGTCGACGCCGAGTTCCTGCGCCTTGTCGAGTTTCGATCCCGCTTCCGCGCCGGCGACGATGAAGCTCGTCTTCTTCGACACGCTGCCCGACACTTTCGCGCCGAGCGCTTCGAGCTTGTCTTTCGCTTCATCGCGCGTGAGCGACACGAGCGAGCCGGTGAGCACGACGGTCTTTCCGGCGAGCGGACCCTCGTTCGTTCGCTGCGGCGCGTGCTCTTTCCACTCGACACCGTTCTTGCGCAGATCGGCGACCACTTTTCGATTTCGCGGCTCCGCGAAAAACGCGTGGATGTGCGCGGCGACGATCGGCCCCACATCCGGCACCTCGAGCAGTTCTTCCTGACTCGCATTCATGACGGCGTCGAGTCCACCGAAATAGCGCACGAGCGTCTTCGCCGTCGTCTCGCCGACGTTGGGAATGCCGAGCGAATACAGGAAGCGCTCGAGCGTGGTATGCCGGCTTTTGTCGATCGCCGCGATCAGGTTTTCGGCCCACTTCGTCGCCACCTTGCCGGACTTCACCGTTTCGGGCGTCGTGCCGTCGCGTTCGTCGGCCGCGCGTTTCATCGCGAGCAGATCGTCGAGCGTGAGCTCATACAGGTCGGCGACGGATTTCACGATAGTCGAGATCGGTCAAGTCCTCGATGTAGCGTTCGCCGAGCCCATCGATGTCCATCGCGCGGCGCCCGGCGAAATGGAAGATCGCCTGCACGCGTTGCGCGGCGCACGTCAGGCCGCCCGTGCAGCGCGCGACGGCTTCGCCTTCTTCGCGCTCGATCGCCGATCCGCAGATCGGGCAATGCGACGGCATTTTCCACGCGTGCGTGCGTGCGGGACGTTTCTCGAGCACGACACTGACGACTTCCGGAATCACGTCGCCCGCGCGGCGCACGATCACGGTGTCGCCGACGCGCACGTCGAGCCGCGCGACCTGGTCGGCGTTGTGCAGCGTCGCGTTGGTCACGGTCACGCCGCCGACGAACACCGGTTTGAGTTTCGCCGCCGGCGTCGCCGCGCCGGTGCGGCCGATGTTGACGATGATGTCCTCGACCGTGGTCAGCTGTTCCTGCGCGGGGAATTTGTGTGCGATGGCCCAGCGCGGCGTGCGGCCGACGAAGCCGAGTTCGCGCTGCTGCGCGATGTCGTCGAGCTTGTAGACGACGCCGTCGATGTCGAACGGCAACTTGTCGCGCTGCTTGCCGATTTTTTCGTAGTACGTCGAGCGTGCCTTCCACGCCATCGGCCGTGCTCGCGAGCGCACTGACCGGAAAACCCCACTCGCGCAGTTTGGCGAGCAGTTCGCGAATGTTTCGCCGGCAGGTTTCGCCTTCGATAGACGCCGATCGCATAGGCATAGAACGACAGCGGACGTGCTGCGGTGATGTTTCGGATCGAGCTGGCGCAACGATCCGGCCGCGCCGTTGCGCGGATTGACCAGCGGCTTGATCTTGCCGTCGGATGCGCGCGCCTTGTCGTTGTACTTCTCGAAGGCGGCGCGCGGCATGTAGACCTCGCCGCGCACTTCGAGCACGTCCGGCCAGCCCTTGCCGCGCAGGCGCAAAGGTATACTTTTGATCGTGCGCAGGTTGAGCGTGACGTCTTCGCCGCGCTCGCCGTCGCCGCGCGTGGCGCCACGCACGAAGATGCCGTTTTCGTAACGCAGGCTGATCGCGAGTCCGTCGAATTTTGGTTCGACCGAAAAGTCGAGCTCGATATCGCCGAGGCGATCGGTGATGTTGCGCGCGAAGTCGGCGACTTCTTCCGGCGTAAATGCATTCGCCAGCGACAACATCGGGATCTCGTGGTGCACTTCGGCGAAAGCGCGCGACGGCGCCGAGCCCACGCGCTGAGTCGGCGAATCGGGCGTACGCAGGTCGGGATTCGCCGACTCCAGCGCCTCGAGTTCGCGCATCAGCCGGTCGTAATCGGCGTCGGTGATGCGTCGGTTCGTCGAGGACGTGATAACGGTAATTGGCGTCGTCGATTTTCTCGCGCAGGCCTCGGGCGATCTGCGCAATGTCGGTGGTTTTGCTCATGCGCGAAGTTTACCGGGTGTCGCGCCCCGCGCGCGCGCCGCCACGTGGCGGCAGCCGGGTATCGAAGCGGTTCGATGTTGGACGAGCCGCCGCGGAGGATGATCACGCGGCCGTTTCCCGCGATGCTGTTGCGCGGAAGGAAAACTTGACAGCGACGAGGATGGCGAGCAGCACGAAGTAAATCAGCAGCACGGCGGTCGCGTTGATCAGCACGTGCACGATGCCAAGCTCGTTGACGTTGATGAACCAGTACGGATAAAACCCGGTCGCCAGGCCACGCAGCATGGCGTAGCCGAAATAGGCAATCGGATACAGCGCCCACAATGCCGCGCGCCGCCACGCGATCGAATAGCGCGGCACCGCGATCGGCCAAAATACAAGGAACAGCAGCGGAACGGCGTCGTGCATCAGCGAATTGGCCAGCACGCCCCAGCCGCGCAGCGGGTGCATTCCGGCCAGGATGGCGTGATACGTCACGCCGACGATGACGATGCTCGGCACAATGCCGGTGATCGTGTCTGGATGGCCAAACCAACGGCCGAGCCGGGACGAAGGAAATGCGGCGACCGAGGTCGTCGCGAGTGCCACCAGCAAATTCGTCGTAACGGTAAAAAACGCGAGATACATCCAGAATCCCTGCGCAGCGGATTGACCGCGCGCGAAGCTCATCTGGATCGATTGATCGAGCTGAATGCCCAGGCCTACCCACGCCGCACACGCGACGATGGCGGCGATGATTCGTGTGGAGAAACGCACGTCGGTCATCCGCCGAATGTTAGCGAGTTTCCCTTCGCATTTTCTGAAACGCAGCCAACGCGGCGGTACGCGAGGCGGCCAGATCCACGATCGGTGCCGGGTACTTCGTGCGCGTCAGGATTTCCGGATCGAGCCACGGCTGATGGATGAATTTTTTTTGCACATCCTTCAATTCCGGCACCCAGCGCTTCACGTATTCACCGTCGGGATCGAAGCGTTTTCCCTGCAGTACCGGATTGAAGATGCGGAAATACGGCGCGGCGTCCGCGCCGCTGCCGGCAGTCCACTGCCAGCCCTGGGTGTTGTTGGCGAGATCGGCATCGACGAGCGTGTCCCAGAACCAGCGCGCGCCGTCGAGCCAGTGATAGCGCAGGTTCTTGCACAGGAAACTCGCAACGAGCATGCGCACGCGATTGTGCATCCAGCCGGTATTCCAGAGCTCGCGCATGCCGGCGTCGACCAGCGGAATGCCCGTCCTGCCGCGCTGCCAGCGGCTTAGCGTTTTCTCGTTGCTGCGCGCCCACGGGAATTTGTCGAACTTTGCGTCGAGATTGCGATCGGGCGATGTCGGAAAGTGATACAGAAGATGATGCGAAAACTCGCGCCAGCCGAGTTCGCGCAGATACGATTCGCTGTTCGGCGATCGATCCGCGTGCAGACGCCACGCGATCTGGCGCGGGCCGATTTCGCCGAAATGCAGATGCGGGGATAACGATGATGTCGAACTCTCGGCGGGACGATCGCGCCCCTGCTTGTAGTTTTTAAGATCGCGCTCGATGAAAGCGGACACGCGACGTTGCGCGCCCTGCTCGCCCGGCGTCCAATGTTTGGGGAACGCGGCATCCCACGGAATGTTCGGCAGCAGTTTCAGGTCGGCGATCGCGATGCCATCGGCGATTTGCATCGACTGGAAATTCTTCGGCGCAGGCAGCGGCGGCCGCGGCTGCCACTGTTCGCGAACGTTGCGCCAGAACGGCGTGAACACCTTGAACGGACCACCCTGTTTCGTTTTCGGCACCCACGGTTCAAACAGCAAGGCCGCGTTGCCGACATTCGCGTCGATGCCGCGTTTCTGCAGCGCATCCTGGATTTTCTCGTCGCGCTGGCGGATCGCAGGTTCGTACAGGCGATTCCAGTAAACCGCGGCGGCTTTGGCCGAATCGATAATCTTCCGCAGTGTCGGCAGTGTCGCGCCGGAAAATACTTCCAGTTTCGCGCCGCGCTTGCGCAGGTCGGCATCGAGTGCGGTCAGCGAATGATGCAGCCACCAGCGGCTCGCCGCCCCGGGTTGCCACGGCTTTTCTTCATCGGGTGCGAAAATGTATACGCACACGACGCGATCGTGCGAGCGCACGGCGGCATCGAGGGCGGGATTGTCCTGCAGGCGCAGATCCCTGCGGAACCAGACGATGGCGGTATCCATGCGATCAGGCTATCGCGTGGATGTGTGCAGGTTGAGTGAACGCGTCAGGCGTTGGCTGTGTCGATCGAGGCCAGGCGCACGACGCCTTCGTATGCCAGCTCGCTCAGCTCGTCGTGATGGCCGGATTGCGCGTACGCGATGATCTGCCGCCGCATGCGCGGTTCCCAGAATTTGCGCAGATGATTGCTGATGCTGTCGACGGCGAGATTGCGATCGGTCTCGCCGTGGAAGAAGTTGGCGATGTCGTTGGCCATGGTGGTGAGTCGTTCGATGTTCACGCGACGGCATCCTTCAGATTCGGTTTTTCGTTGTTCAATCGATGGCCGTTGGCGTACACCGAATAGCCGTCGGCGCGCGCGAAGCCGATCAGCGTGACGTTCGCTTCGTTGGCGAGCGCGATCGCGAGCGCGGTCGGCGCGGAAATGGCGACGAGAATGCCGACGCCGACCGTCGCCGCCTTCATCACCATCTCGTAACTGCCGCGGCTGGTGACGAGCATGAAACCCTGCCGTACATCGGTGCCGTTGCGCGTCATCGCGCCGATGAGTTTGTCGAGCGCGTTGTGGCGGCCGACGTCTTCACGCACGCGTTCGACGAATCCGTTCGGCAACACCCACGCCGCCGCGTGCGTCGCGCCGGTGGCGATGTTGATGGTCTGGCGATTGTGCAATTCGGTGATCGCGCGATGCATGGCGATGTCGGAAAACGTCGCCGGTTCTTTCACCGGCGCCGGATGACGGACCGCCGCCTCGAGCGTCTGTGCGCCGCACAATCCGCAGCCGGTGCGGCCGGTAAGCTGACGCACGCGCGATTCGAGCAACGCGGCGCGCGATTCCGGCACGCGCACATGGATTTCGATGCCCGACAGCGCGGGTTCGACACGCACGTCTTCGAATTCGCTTGCGTCGCCGATAATGCCTTCACTGAGTGAAAACCCCAGCGCGAAATCTTCAAGATCGACCGGCGTGCACATCATCACCGCGTGCGGACGCTCGTTATAGATCAGCGCGACCGGCAATTCCTCGGCGACCGCATCGTTGATGCGCGAACTCTCCTCACCACGATGGCGTTCGACCTGACGTCGAACCGCGCCTATCGGCAGCGCCGGAAGCCCTTTGGCTTCGGCCTGGTCACCGGGCGGCGGTGGCATGATCGAGCAATTCCTGCTGTTCCCGGGTGAACTGTTCGAAACGCTTCTGCCACTCCGATGGCTGCGACACGCGCGTGGCCTGCACCGCGGTGACCTTGTATTCCGGACAGTTGGTGGCCCAGTCCGAATTCTCGGTCGTGATCACGTTCGCGCCGGAACCGGGGAAATGGAATGTCGTATAGACGACACCCGGCTGCATGCGCGAACTCACCTTGGCGCGCAGCACGGTTTCGCCGGAGCGGCTCTCGATGCCGACCCAATCGCCGTCGTTGATGCCGCGGTCTTCCGCATCCACGGGATGGATTTCGAGCGTGTCTTCCGCATGCCACGTGACATTTGCCGTGCGGCGCGTCTGCGCGCCGACGTTGTATTGCGACAGGATGCGTCCGGTGGTGAGGATGAGCGGGAATTTGCGGTTCACTTTTTCCGTCGTCGCGATGTATTCGGTGACGAGGAAGCGTCCTTTGCCGCGCACGAATTCGCCGACGTGCATGGTCGGCGTGCCTTCCGGATGTTCGTCGTTGCACGGCCACTGCACCGAACCCAGGCGATCGATCTTCTCGAAGCTCAGCCGCGTGAAGGTCGGCGTGAGTCGCGCGATCTCGTCCATGATCTCCGACGGATGCGCGTAGTTCATCGGATAGCCCATCGCGTTGGAGATGAGCTGCGTGATTTCCCAATCCGCATAACCGCCCGGCGGCGGCATCACCTTGCGCACCATGCGACACGCGGCGTTCGGCATTGGTGAACGTGCCGTCTTTCTCGAGGAACGTGGAGCCGGGCAGGAACACGTGCGCGAATTTCGCCGTCTCGTTCAAGAACAGATCCTGCACGACGATGCATTCCATCGACGTCAGCGATGCCGAGACGTGCTGCGTGTTCGGATCGCTCTGGCCGATGTCTTCGCCTTCGATGTAGAGGCCTTTGAATTCGCCGTCGATGGCCGCGTCGAACATGTTCGGGATGCGCAGGCCAGGTTCGCTGGCGAGTTTCACGCCCCACGCTTTTTCGAATTCGCCGCGCACGACATCATCGGATACGTGGCGATACGCGGTGAACTCGTGCGGGAACGAACCCATGTCGCACGAACCCTGCACGTTGTTCTGGCCGCGCAGCGGATTCACGCCGACGCCCGGACGGCCGATATTGCCCGTCGCCATCGCGAGATTGGCGATGCCCATCACCGCCGTGGAACCTTGCGCGTGTTCGGTCACGCCGAGTCCGTAGTAGATGCCCGCGTTGCCGCCGGTCGCGTATAGACGCGCCGCCGCGCGTACGTCCGCGGCGGGAACACCGGTTTCGCTTTCGAGCGCTTCCGGCGAATTGCGTTCTTCGCCGACGAACGCGCGCCATTTGTCGAACGCCGGTTTTTCGCAGCGCGCGGCGACGAATTCTTCGTTGACCAGCCCTTCGCGTGACGATGGTGTGCGCAAGGCTGTTGAGCAGCGCGACGTTCGTGCCGGGACGCAGCGGCAAGTGATACGTCGCTGTTATGTGCGGCGTGCGCACCAGATCGATGCGGCGCGGATCGGCCACGATCAGTTTCGCGCCCTGACGCAGTCGCCGCTTCAACTGCGAAGCGAACACCGGATGCGCGTCGGTCGGATTGGCGCCGATCAGCAGCACGATGTCGCATTGTTCGACCGAATCGAAATCCTGCGTGCCGGCGGATTCGCCGATCGTGTTCTTCAACCCGTAACCGGTCGGCGAATGACACACGCGCGCGCAGGTATCGACGTTGTTGTTGCCGAACGCCGCGCGCACGAGTTTCTGCACGAGATACGTTTCCTCGTTCGTGCAACGCGACGAGGTGATGCCGCCGATCGAATCGCGGCCGTATTTCGCCTGGATGCGGCGGAATTCGGATGCGACGTGTTTGATCGCTTCGTCCCAGCTCACTTCGCGCCACGGATCGGTGATCTTCGCGCGGATCATGGGTTTGGTGATGCGATCCGGATGCGTCGCGTAGCCGACCGCGAAACGGCCTTTCACGCACGAATGACCGTGATTGGCGTGGCCATCCTTGTTCGGCACCATGCGGATCAGTTTTTCGTCTTTCGACTCCGCGCGGAACGAGCAGCCGACGCCGCAGTAGGCGCACGTCGTGATCGTGCTCTTGGTCGCCTGACCTTGTTCGACCAGCGATTTTTCCATCAGCGCGCCGGTCGGGCACGCCTGGACACACGCGCCGCACGACACGCACTCGGAATCGAGGAACGATTCGTTCTGGCTCGCGGAAACCATCGATGCGAATCCGCGGCCCTGGATGGTCAGCGCCAACGTGCCCTGCTGTTCGTCGCAGGCGCGCACGCAGCGCGAACAGACGATGCACTGCGCCGGATCGAAACGGAAATACGGATTGGTCGCGTCGACTTCCGTGTGCAGATGGTTCGCGCCGTCGAAACCGTAGCGGACGTCGGTCACGCCGATCGCGTCGGCCATGCGTTCCATTTCGGTGTTGAAGCCTTTGCCGAAGTCTTGCGTTGAATGATCCGACAGATACAACTCCATCACGCCGCGGCGGATTTCGCCGAGCTTCTGGTTTTGCGTCGTGACTTTCATGCCTTCGACAACCGGCGTCGTGCACGAGGCCGGATAGCCTCTCATGCCTTCGACTTGCACGAGGCACAGACGGCATGAGCCGAACGCATCGAGCAATTCCGTGGCGCACAGTTTCGGGATGTTGATGCCGATGGTCGCCGCCGCGCGCATGACGGAGGTGCCTTCCGGCACGCTGACGTCGAAGCCGTCGATGTTCAGCGCGATCTGCTTCTCGGATTTTTTCTTCGGCGTGCCGAAGTCCAGTTCAACGATGGATAACATGATGACTCTCCTTCGCTACGCGGCGTTGCGCGGCGCGAAATCTTCGGGAAAATATTGCAAGCGCTGATCGCACGGGATCGGGCGTCAATCCACCGAGCGCGCACAGCGAACCGTGGCGCATGGTTTCGCACAGATCCGCGATCAGCACGAGATTCTTGTCGCGCTCGATGTTGGCCTTGATGCGATCGATCACTTCCACACCGCGCGTCGAACCGATCCGGCACGGCGTGCATTTGCCGCAGGATTCGACCGCGCAGAATTCCATCGCGTACCTCGCCTGTTCGAGCATGTCGACGGTGTCGTCGAACGCGACGATGCCGCCATGGCCGAGCATCGCGCCGACGGCGGCGAACGCTTCATAGTCAACAATGGTGTCGAATTGCGACTCGGGCAAGTAGGCGCCGAGCGGTCCGCCGACCTGCACCGCGCGAATCGGGCGTCCCGATGCGCGAGCCGCCGCCGTAGTCGTACAAAAGTTCACGCAAGCGTTACACCGAACGCTTTTTCGACCAGTCCGGTGCGCTTGAGGTTCCCGGCGAGTTGTATCGGCAGCGTGCCGCGCGAACGGCCGACGCCGTAGTCGCGATAGAACGCGCCGCCGCGATCCATGATGATCGGAATGCTCGCGAAGGTGATGACGTTGTTGACCACCGTCGGCTGGCCGAACAGGCCTTTCAGCGCCGGCAGCGGCGGCTTGAAGCGGATCTGTCCGCGCTTGCCTTCGAGGCTTTCCAGCAAGCGAGGTTTCCTCGCCGCAGATGTACGCGCCTGCGCCTAGGCGCACTTCGAGATCGAAGCGCTTGCCGCTGCCGTGCACGTCGGCACCGAGCCAGCCGGCCGCATACGCCGCGGCGATCGCTTCGTTGAGCGCGCGATTGCGCATGCGGATATTCGGCGCGCAGATAGATGTAACCCTGCGTCGCGCCGACCGCGATGCCTGCGGTCGTCATGCCTTCGATGAGGCAGAACGGATCGCCTTCCATCAGCATGCGATCGGAGTACGTGCCCGAATCGCCTTCGTCGGCGTTGCAGACGATGTATTTCTGCGCCACGCGCGAGATGGCGGGTATCGCCATGTCGACCGGCGATGCGTCGAGCACGGTTTTCCATTTGATGCCGGCAGGAAACGCCGCGCCGCCGCGGCCGCGCAGTCCGGAATCGGTCACTTCCTTGACGATCTCCGCGCCGGACATGCCGAGCGCTTTTTCCAGTCCGCGATAACCGCCGTGCGCACGATAGTCCTCGAGACTCACCGGATCGGTGATGCCGACGCGCTCGAACGTGAGTCGCTCCTGATTTTTCAGGAACGGAATTTCGTCGACCGGACCGAGCTGCAAAACGTGCAATTTTCCTTCGAGAAAATCCGCATCGAACAACGACGCGACTTCGTCGTGCTTTACCGGGCCATACGCGATGCGCGCGCCGCCGACGACGACTTCGACGAGCGGCTCCAGGAAAAACGCGCCGCGCGAACCGTTGCGGACGATGGTCACGTCGATGTTGCGTGCGGCCGCTTCGCGCGCGATCGCCGCGGCGGTTGCGTTGGCGCCGAGTGCGACCGCGGTGGCGTCGCGCGAAATATAAATCGTCGTCGTCACGTCGCTTGCCTCGCGCGCGCGATGAGCGCATCGAATGTGTGCGGCGTGACGTTGGCGTGCAGTTCGTCCTTGTCGACGAGCACGGACGGTCCACAGCCGCAATTGCCGAGACAGTAAACCGGTTCCAGCGAAACGGCGCCGTCGTCGGTCGTGCCATGGAAATCGATGCCGAGCGATTGCTTCGCATGCGCTTCGAGCGCACGCGCGCCGCGCGCCTGGCACGCTTCGGCGCGGCAAATGTATACAATGTGGCGTCCCGGCGCGTGCCGGCGGAAATAGTGATAGAAACTCACCACACCGTGAACTTCGGCGCGTGAGAGATTCAGATCGTGCGCGATGAGCGCAACCGCACCGTCAGGGATAAATCCCAATTCGTCCTGCACCGCATGCAGGATCGGCATCAGCGGACCGGGAATCGTGCGCAGGGCTAGTGTTGCCCTGCGCACCGCGGCGCGTTGATCCGGCGAGAGCGACTCGCCGGGTTCGATCTGGATTGGAATCGCTTGACGCGCCCGCTTCATCGACGCTCCATCATCTGAACAATACGGCGGCTTTCTGCATCGCGATCCAGAAACCAATCAGGAACGGAATGCCCACCGCTAGCCACGCTGCGATGCCCACGACGCTGAACGCGCCGCGTGCGGCGGATTCCGCGCGCGGGTCCGACGTCGCCTCGTGCGCGAGCTTGCGCTCGGCGGCGAGTTGCTCGTCGGTCATGTAGTACTTTTCCTCGACCGGTTTCACCAGCGAGTTGGCGATCAGCCCGACCAGCAGCAGACCGGCCAGGATGTACAGCGTGTTGTCGTAAACCAGATTCTTCGCCACGCCGTGATCGAGCTGGAACTGGCGGATGTTGGCGATCAGCAGCGGTCCGATAACGCCGGCCACCGACCATGCAGTCAGCAGACGCCCATGAATCGCACCGACCATCTGCGTGCCGAACATGTCGGCCAGATACGCCGGCACCGTGGCGAAACCGCCGCCGTACATCGTCATGATGATGCACACGGTGATCACGAACAGCGCCGCCAGGCCCATATGGCCGAGCGTCGGCATGGCGCAGTACAGCGCGATGCCGAGCATGAAGAAAATGAAATAGGTGTTTTTACGGCCAATGTAATCCGACACCGACGACCAGAAAATGCGGCCGAGACTGTTCAGCAGACTGATCATGCCGACCAGCCCCGCCGCCGCGGCGACGATCGCTGCCTTCTGTTCGACCGACAGCGTGGCATTCGGATCCGCGCCGATAAGGCGGCCGCCGAAGACGTCCTGGAACATCGGGCTCGCCATCGCCAGCACGCCGATGCCGGCGCTCACGTTCATGCACAGCACGATCCAGATGCACCAGAACTGCGGCGTTTTCCACGCCTGATTCAGATGCACGTGACGCCGCGTGATCATCGTCTTCGCGTCGAGTGTCGGCGGATTCCAGTTCGCCGGCCGCCAGCCGTTCGGCGGCACGCGATAACCGAACGCGCCGCCCAACATGTAGATGAAATACGCCGCGGCGAGAATCAGGTACGCCTCGGCGACGCCATGCGTTTCGCTGCCGGAAAACTGGTTCATCAGCGCGGTCGCGAGCGGCGAACCGATCAGCGCACCGCCGCCGAAACCCATGATCGCGAAACCCGTCGCCATACCGCGCCGATCGGGAAACCATTTGATCAGCGTCGACACCGGCGAGATGTAGCCCAAGCCCAGACCGATGCCGCCGAGCACGCCCGTGCCGAGCCACACGATCCACAACTGATGCGTCTTCACGCCGACCGCACCCAACGCCATGCCGCCGCACCAGCAAACCGCCGCGACCACGCCGGCCCTGCGGGGCCCCACGCGTTCGAGCCAGCCGCCCCAGATCGCCGCGGCGATGCCGAGGAACGCGATGAACAGCGTGAACGTGAAACTCACCGATGGAACCGACCAGTTGCACGTGGTGGTGAACAGATCGGTGGTCCAGCTCGCATCCTTCGGACAGGTTGCGTCCGGTGTCGCGAGCAGTTTCGTCATCGGCAACCAGAACACGGAAAAACCGTACGCCATGCCGATGCACAGATGAATCGCCAGCGCCGCCGGCGGCACCAGCCATCGGTTGAATCGTGGACCGGCCACGGTGCGTTCTTTGGCAAGAATGCCCACGGACTCGCCCGTTGCCGGGATCGCCCCAGATAGACTCGACATACACCCCTCCTGTGTCGCCGCTCATTGACGGCGTTTTATAGGAATTTCGCCCGCCGACGTCCGTTGTCCTCCGAGCGACCCGCGGTTGCGAAACACATTAGCGCAAACCGTCAAAACGAAATATGCTCTAAAAAGCGCATAGCCGATAGTTAGACTAAAGATAGTGTTCAAGGTCGAGATCCGCCCGACGTGGGAGCTGCAATCGCTGGACGGCGAATCCGTTGTGCAGCGCCTCATCGACCTGCTCGTCGGCATCAGCGAAGACGGCAGCCTGGCGAAAGCCTGCGCACGCGCGCAGCTCTCCTACCGCTATGCATGGGGCATTTTGCGCAGCGGCCAGAAAATCCTCGGCGCGCCGCTGGTCGAATCCACACGCGGCAGCGGCGCCAAACTCACCCCGCTGGGCGAAAAACTCGTCTGGGCGAATAAGCGTATCGCCGCCCGTCTGTCGCCGCTGCTCGACACGCTCGCCTCGGAAATCGAAGTCGAATTCGAGCGCGCGGTCGCCCACGCCGAATCGATTTTGCGCATCCACGCCAGTCACGGTTTCGCGGTGGAAACGCTGCATCGCTTTCTCACCCGCAACCAGATCGCGGCGGACGTGAAATATCGCAGCAGTCTGGAAGTCGTATCGGCACTCCTCCACGACAGTTGCGACCTCGCCGGCCTGCACGTTCCGCTCGGCGAACTTCGAACAAAAGTTCTTGCGCAGATACACAAAAGTATTGCGCAGCGATTCGTATCGACTCGTCGATCTCGTCACACGCAATCAGGGATTGATGGTCGCCAAAGGAAATCCGAAACGCATCACGAGTGTGCGCGACCTCGCCCGACGCGGCGTGCGATTCGTCAATCGCCAAAGCGATTCCGGCACCCGCTATCTGTTCGATCTCCTGCTCGCCAAACACAAGGTCGACGACCGCGCGATCCAGGGCTACGACACCAGCGAATTCACACACGCGGCGGTCGCCGCGTACGTCGCGAGCGGAATGGCCGACGTCGGATTCGGCGTGGAAACCCCCGCACGAAAATTCGGATCTGGATTTCATCCCACTGGCAAAAGAACGCTATTTCTTCCTGTTCCCCGCCGAAAAAGAAAACTCGCCAATAATCACCGACGTACTCGCGATCCTGCGCACGCCAACATTTCACAAAGCCGTCGACAAACTACCCGGCTACAGCGCGGTGAATTGCGGCCGCGTCCAACCCGCGAACGAAGCATTCAAATAGCAAAGCTCTTCCAGCCTCCACCGCCCGTCGCTTTGTGCAGTCACGTTTACAAGACTCTTTATACCGGTCACGCGCAGGCGCAGATCGACGGTGATCGCGCGCAGGAAGCGCGCGGTCCGCGGCGAGCATCAGGGACGTGCTCTCCGCGGACAGCGTCCAATGGGAGAAAAAAAGGTGTTTCTTGGTTACTTCTTTGCACCAGCAAAGAAGTGACCCGCGATATTCAATCGCGGAAGCTCTTGCTCTACAAAGACGAAACAAGAGCAAAGTCACTGGATTCCCGCTTCCGCGGGAATGACGAGCAAAATCAAAGAGCTGGATTCCAGCGTTCGCTGGAATGACGAGCATGAGCAGCAGGAATTAAAGCAGAACGACCTAGAGCAACCGAACCTCCGAATCAACCGCACCTTCACAAACTGCGTCAGCGCCATATACGCCACCAGAATCACACTCAAAAACACCCAATAAATACCCGGCAACGGCACAAACCCAAACCACGCCCCCAACGGCAAAAACGGCAGCGCAACCCCAATCGCACAAATCACGATCCCGTAATCGTCAGCGGCAAACTCGCATTGCTCTGCACGAACGGAATCCGCCCCGTGCGAATCACGTGCACGATCAACGTCTGCGACAACAGCGATTCCACGAACCATCCCGGTCTGGAACAACCGCGCATGCTCCGGCGAATTCGCCCCGAGCACGAACCACAACACGGCGAACGTCGCGTAATCGAAGATCGAACTGATCGGCCCGATGCAAAACATGAAACGCATGATGCCCTTCAAATCCCACTGACGCGGCTTGGCCAGATACTCGGGATCGACTTCGTCCGACGCGACCGCCGTCTGCGAAAAGTCGTACAGCAGATTGTTGAGCAACAACCTGCACCGACAGAATCGGGAAGAACGGCAAGAACACACTCGCGCCGATCATCGAGAACATGTTCCCGAAGTTGGAACTCGCCGT
Source organism: uncultured Gammaproteobacteria bacterium (assembly GCA_963814225.1). Classification (GTDB taxonomy): domain Bacteria; phylum Pseudomonadota; class Gammaproteobacteria; order Xanthomonadales; family Rhodanobacteraceae; genus Rudaea. The sequence goes on from CAWFCC010000002.1 coordinate 361,616, forward strand.
CATCTTGATGTACTTCAGGATATTGCCGAACACCTTGCGGCCTTCGAGCACGCCCTCTTCCAGCACGAGCAGACTCTTCTCGAGCAGGATGATGTCGGCCGATTCCTTGGCGATATCGACTGCGGTATCGACCGAAATGCCGACATCCGCCGCGCGCAGCGCCGGACCGTCGTTGATGCCGTCGCCCAAAAATCCGACGACGCGATTGTCGCGATGCAACGCCTGGATCACGCGCACCTTCTGCTGCGGATTCAGGCGCGCGAATACCGGCGTGTCGCGCGTCGCAATCATCAGTTCCTCGTCGGACATCTGCTCGATCTTGGGACCGGTCAGGTATTTGTCCACTTGTATACCGACCTGTCGGCACACGTTGCGCGTGACGATGTCGTTGTCGCCGGTGAGGATTTTCACGTCGACGCCATTCGCGTTCAGCGCCTGGATCGCGTCGGCCGCCGAGTCCTTCGGCGGATCGAGGAACGCGATGAAGCCCATCATCGTGAGGTCTTTTTCATCGTCACGCGAATAGGCCGCCTTGACTTCGATCTCGCGCACGCCGAGCGCGAGCGCGCGGAAGCCGTCGTCGTTCATGTCGCGCGCGACAGTTTTGACTTCGTCGAGCTTCGGCGGCGTCAGCACCTGATAGTGATCTTCGTGCGCCAGACTCGTGCAGACCGACAGCGTTTCCGACACCGCGCCTTTGGAAATCAGGAAGTGCTTGCCCTCGCGATTCTTCACGATCACCGACATGCGGCGACGCGTGAAATCGAACGGCACTTCGTCGACCAGCGTGTATTCGGCGTGCAGATGTTGCACGGTCTCGGCGCTCACCGCGTCGAGCACGGCGACATCGAGCAGGTTGCGCAAACCGGTCTGGTGATAGCTGTTGAGCCAGGCGAACTCGAGAACTTTTTCGTTCTCGTCGCCGTAGATATCGGTGTGGCGTTCGAGGATGACTTTGTCCTGCGTCAGCGTGCCGGTCTTATCGGTGCAAAGCACGTCGATCGCGCCGAAATTCTGGATCGCGTTGAGGCGCTTCACGATGACGTCTTTCTTCGCCATCTTCAGCGCGCCCTTCGCCAGATTGATGGCGACGATCATCGGCAACATTTCCGGCGTGAGGCCGACCGCGACAGAAACCGCGAGCATGAACGCGTCGTACCACGCGTGCTTGGTCAGGCCGTTGATGAGGAACACCAGCGGCGCCATGATGATCATGAAGCGGATCATCAGCCACGCGAATTTGCCGACGCCTTTGTCGAAACTGGTTTCGACGCGCGGACCGACCAGCGATCCGGCCAGCGCGCCGAAATACGTCGTCGCGCCCGTCGCGGCGATCACCGCCGTCGCGCTGCCGGACACCACGTTCGATCCCATGAAACACAGGCAACCCGCTTCGAGCGCGGTCTTCGCGTTCGCATCGGGTCCGGCGAATTTCTCGACCGGCATCGATTCGCCGGTGAGCGCCGACTGATTGACGAACAGATCCTTCGCGGTGAGCAGGCGCAAATCCGCCGGCACCATATCGCCCGCCGCGAGAAAGACGATATCGCCCGGCACCAGACCTTCGATCGACACTTCGGCTTTCTTGACCGTGCGCACCGGCGGCGCGTCTTCATCGTCGCCGGGCGCGGGCTCTTCGATCTCGCGCTTGATCGTCGCCGTGTTGCTGACCATGTTGCGCAATTTTTCGACGGCGTTGTCCGACCGCGCCTCCTGAAAATGCGCGACGAACACCGCCATCACCACCATCGCGAACATGATGATGGCGCTGAGCTTGTCGCTGGTTTCCGTCGCCCGTCACCCACGTGATGACGGCGAGCACCGTCAACAGAATGTTGATCGGGTTCGTGTAGAAGCGTTCGAGAATCTGCAGCAGGACGTGTTTCTTCGTTTCCTGCGCGACGACATTCGCGCCGAATTTCTCCAGACGCTCCTCGACCTGCTCGGGATTGAGCCCGTCGGGATTCGCGTCGAGATTGCGCAGCGCATCGGTCGCCATCCATGCGCGCGAGCGCGAGCAGCTCCGCAGCCGTGCGCGCGGCCGCCTCGCTCTTGGCGCGATCGCGGCCGCCGGCCGTGATGAGCATGGACAGGTTGAGGAAATCCAGCATCTGCTACTCCGAATCGATCGGGCAGCGTGCCGTGTCAACGTGACAGATTTGCTACGGGCTCTGAAACCGTTGCTTCCGCCTGCGCGGAAGCCGCCGTATTAACGGGTCTTCCGCGGATTCGACTCGACGACGCTGCAGTGGTTACTGCAAGGGTCCACGGAGGACGGCCTCGTATGAATAAGGTGCGCGCACGGTAATCGCGCGGTGCATCGTTGTCAATGCGAACGTGGTGTCCGCGTGACGCCGTCCTGCTCGTGTTCACGATGCGACCGCAGGCGATTTGTTATGTCTTGCAGAAATCCATCGGTAAAACGCGCGCGCACCGGCACGCGCCACCAGTTCTCATGCGCGAAAGCGCGGCACTTCACCGCGTCTTTGTCGGTCATGAGAACCGGGGTTTCGTCGCCGAATTGGAGATCGGCCGCCACGAAGGCATGATGGTCAGGAAATGCGTGTTCGACGATGTCGATCCCCGCCGCGCGCAGCATGGCGAAAAATCGGCCGGGGTTGCCGATGCCGGCGACGGCGTGTGCGCGAGGAATTGCCGACAGCGGAGTGGTTCGCGTCGCATCATCCAGCGCTACGGCGCTATCGCCGACAAGCTGCATCGCGACTTCGCCTCGCCTCGCCTCGCCGCCGTTGCAGACACGAAAATCGACAGTGCCCAGCCGCTTCGTCGGCTCGCGCAACGGACCGGCTGGCAGCAGACGACCGTTGCCGAATCGACGCGCGCCGTCGATCACGCAGATTTCTACATCGCGTCCCAATCGGTAGTGTTGCAGACCGTCGTCGCTGACGATGACGTTGACTCCATCCTCGACCAGCGCTTGCGCCGCGCGAACGCGGTCGCGACCAACAACAACCGGCGCCTGCGTCACATCGAAGATCAATCGCGCTTCGTCGCCGACGAGCGCCGGATCCGATCGCGCATCGACGCGCGTTATCGCCTTGGCCGATCCCGCGAAATCCGCGCGACACAACACCGGGTTTCCAGCCCCGCTCGCGCAACGCTTCGACGAGCGCAATGACGAGCGGCGTCTTGCCCGTGCCGCCGACCGTAATGTTGCCAACCACGATCACCGGCACTGCGATCTTGACCGTTCGCAATATTCCGACCCGATACAAACCTCGCCGCAGCGCACTCACCGCGCCGAACAACCACGACAGCATCACCAGCATCGCACCCGGCGCGCGCCCGCCGTACCAGATTTCCTGCAGCGCGCGCTCGTCGGGCACGCTCAGCCGCCGGTATCGCGAAACTGCATGCGGTGCAGCATCGCGTAGTGTCCGTTCTTCGCGAGGAGTTCGGCGTGCGTGCCGATTTCGATGATGCGTCCCGCGTCGAGTACGACAATCTGATCGGCGTGCTCGATCGTGGACAGACGATGCGCGATGACGAGCACCGTTCGGTTCGCGAGGAGTTTTTTCAGCGCATCCTGGATCAGGCGTTCCGATTCGCTGTCGAGCGCGCTGGTGGCCTCGTCGAGGATCAGGATCGGCGCATCTTTCAGGATCGCGCGCGCGATGGCGATGCGCTGGCGTTGTCCGCCGGAAAGCAATGCACCGGCGTCACCGATGCGGCTTTGCATTCCGTCCGGCAGCTTGCGGATGAATTCGGTGGCGTTCGCGGCGTCGGCGGCGGCGGCGATTTCAGCGTCGCTGGCGTTGGCGAGCGCACCGTATGCGATGTTGCGCGCGATGGTGTCGTTGAACAGCACGACCTGCTGGCTCACGAGCGCAATCTGTTTGCGCACACTTTCGAGCGTGTACGACGGCAGCGGTTTGCCATCGAGCAGAATCGATCCGGATTGCGGATCGTAAAAACGCGGCAGCAGACTGGCGAGACTGGTTTTGCCGCTGCCCGAGCGTCCGACCAGTGCGGTCACCGTTCCCGGCGCGCAGCGCAGCGTGATGTTGTCGAGCACCGAGGCTGTCGTGTCGGTATAGCGGAACGAGACGTCGCGGAACTCGATGTCGCCGTGACTGCGCTCGAGCGTTTCGGTGCCGGAGTCGTGTTCTTCATTGCTGTCGAGCAATTCGAAAACGTCGGCCGCGGCGACGACGCCGCGTTGCAGATTCGCCTGCACCGTGGTCAGACGCTTGAGCGACGGCAGCATGATGAGCATCGCCGAAATCACCGACATGAATGTGCCCGACGAAATATCGTGCATGCCCGGACGCGTCGCCAGAAATATCACGAGCGCGAGTGCGACGGCGGCGACGAACTGGATCAGCGCCGTCGAGAACGCATTGGTCGACGCCACTTTCATGTTGAGCCGCCGGATCGCCGCATTCACTCCTGCAAAACGTTCGCGCTCGTATTTGCGTCCGCCGTAAATCTTGACTTCGCGTTGCCCGGTCACCGCTTCGTCGATGATGCTCGGTGATCGATCCGACCGTGTCCTGAATACTCTTGCTGATTTTCCGATAACGCCGACCGACGAAATACACGACCAGCGCAACGAGCGGCGCAAGCAGCAACAGCACGAGTGTGAGGCGCGGGCTCCAGTACAACATCACGCACGCCTGGCCGATGACCATGAAGCCATCCATCAGCGCGGTTTTCACCGCATCGGTGCTGGCGTTGGCGACCTGCTCGACCGTATACGTCATACGCGAGATCAGCGAGCCCGACGTTTCCCTATGGAAATATGACGCCGGCATGCGCAGATATTTGTTGAACACTTCATCGCGCATCGTCTGCACGACACCGCGTCCGATGCGCGCGACGCCGAAATCGGCCGCGAATGTCGCCACGCCTCGCACGACGAACAGCACGATGATGATGATCGGCATCCAGAAAATGCTGTCCGGATCGCGCTTGTCGAACAGGTTGTCGAGCATCGGCTTGATGAGGAACGTGAACGCCGCGCCGCAGGCCGCGTCGAACACCATGCCGATGAAAGCCACTATCGCGATCGGCCAATAGCGCGCCGAATAACCGAGCAGGCGCTTGTAGGTCGCGCCGGGCGACGCGATCGTCACGAGCGGCGCGCCCATGAAGACCTTTTTCACCGGCTTTCGGTGTCCTTGGCGCGCACCGTCGCGATCGACAGATGCGTGAATCCGAGCTGGCCGAGCGCATCCATCGCGGTGACCACGGCCTGATGCGGCGTCTGGCCGTCGGCACGCAGGATCACCGGCCGTTCGCGATCATCGCCGGCAACGTGCGAAATGGCTTGCATCAAGGAATCAACGTTGGGATTGAGCACTTCGTTGTTATCGACATAAAAACGGCTGTCGGCGCCAATCATCACAGTAAGCGGATCGCGCGGCGTGGTTTCCGGATTGTCGGACGCCTGCGGCAAGCTCACCTTCATCGCCGAATGTTGCACGAACGTGGTGGTCATCACGAAGAACATCAACAGCGTGAGCATCACGTCGATCAGCGAGATCACGTTGATCTCGAAATCGTCCTGCCGGGTATTGCCGAGCCGCATCTCAGTGCGCCGCTCCGCGCACCGGTACCGCGCGCGTGGCCGGCGTCGCTTGCGCGACCGCGGCCGGCGTGGTGTCGGTGTGTGCCGACAATTCGTCGATCAGCACGATCGTCTGCTGTTCCATGTCGACGACGTAGTCCTGCACACGTCCGCGGAAATAACGATGGAAGAAATACGCCGGAATCGCGACGCACAAACCCGTCGCCGTACATACGAGAGCCTGGCCGATGCCGCCCGCCATCTTCAGCGGATCGCCGACGCCGGAGACCATCACCGCGAAAAACATTTCGATGAGTCCGAACACGGTGCCGAGCAGTCCGAGCAGCGGCGAAATCAGCGCGATCGTGCCGAGCGTGTTGAGAAACCGCTCCAGCCGATGCACGACGTGCCGACCGGTATCCTCGACGCGTTCCTTGATGATGTCGCGCGAGCGATTGCGCACACTGAGCGCCGCCGCGAGGATTTCACCGAGCGGCGAATTCGCGCGCAGCGTTTCGATGTGCTGCGGATCGAGCTTGCGCGTGCGCGCCCACTGCAACACTTCGTCGCCGAGACCGCGCGGAATCACCGCGCCGCGACGCAGCGACCAGAACCTCTCAAGGATGATGGCCAACGCGATCGCCGAGCACAACAGGATGGGCACCATGGCCCAGCCACCCGCAATCAGAATCTCAAGCACGCACGAACTCCCGCACGACAGACCGCCGAATCATACCAGCCTTCGATACGGCGCTGGCGTGACGGAAGTCGGGGTCAGGCCAGCCGGTCGCGCAATCCGCCGCGGCGCCGCACCGGCTGCGAAACGGCGGTGCGCAGCGACTCGGCCGATGTCCACAATTCAACGTGCCGCGAGGCGCGCGACATCGCCGTGTACAGCAATTCGCGGCTGAGAATTCGATGATCCGGCTGCGGCGGCAGCACGACGGCGACGTCGCCGTATTCCGATCCCTGGCTGCGATGGATCGTGATCGCCCACGCCGACTGATGCGCCGGTAGCGCGCGCGTGGACAAACTACGCATCACGGTCGCGCCATCGCGGTCGCGCGTTTCGAACCAGACGCGCAAACCGTCCGCACCGCGCAGCGCGATGCCGACGTCGCCGTTGAACAGATCGCGCGTGTAGTCGTTGCGCGTGACGATCACCGGCCGGCCGTGATGCCATTCGTGCGACGCATCGACGCCGAGCCGTTTCGCGAATGTTTCGCGCAGCAGCGCATCGATGCCGTGTGCGCCGAACGTGCCTTCGCGCAAGGCGCAGAGAATCTGGAAGTTGCGCAGACGACGCAACGCCTCGGCCGGTTCCGGATCGCCGGATAGCAGGAAAGTGAAATCGTCGATATGCGTGTCGAACCAGCCGTCAATGCGCGCGCGCAATGACTTTTCATCGAGACAATCCAGTCGCCGAACGGTCGATTCCGCAGCCAGATCGTCGATCCATTCCGCATCTCCAGCGCGCACGCGATCGAGATTGCGGCTGAGTGCCTGTTCGGCGCGCCAGACATGACGCAGTGTCATCACATGTTGCGCGAGCGGCGACGTTTCCTGCGAAGCGGCCGAGACGATATCGCCCAGTACCGACCCGGCCTCCACCGCATACAGTTGCGCGGCATCGCCGAGCAGGATGATCGTCGCATCGTCGCGCACCGCGTCGAACAGCTGCCGCATCGTGGCCAGATCGACCATCGATGTTTCGTCGACGACGACGATGTCCGCTGCCAGCGGCGAATCGGCGCCGCGCGCGAACACGTTTTCGTGAGCGCGATAATCGAGCAGACGATGCAGCGTTTGCGCTTGCGTGTGAGGCACGCGATCGAGCAGATCGCGGAACGGCGATGCAGCGGGCAAATGGCGGAGCAGATCGTCCTTTCCTGATGCGATGGATTGCGACATGCGCTGTGCGGCTTTTCCCGTCGGCGCGGCGAGCGCGATCGACAGCGGTGACGAGGCGCGGCGAAGCAACATCAGGAGCATGCGTAGCACGGTCGATGTCTTGCCGGTGCCCGGTCCGCCCGTGAGCACGAAGACACGTTTGCCGGTCACGGCAGCGACGGCAGCACGTTGCAATTGCGTCGTTGCTTCGTGTGTTCCCGCGAACAATTCCTCGACGTCGGCGGATGCCTCGTCGACAGACACGCTCACCGCCGCGCGTTGCCGAAGCATCTCGGCCAACCGCGTTTCATGCCGCCAGTTGCGCCACAAATAAAAATTCCCGGAATCGGTGAGCACGAACGGCGAGAACGTCGCGCCATCACCGACCCATGGCTGCGCGCGTAATGCGACAAAATCCGATTCCGCATCCAGCGCCGCGCAGGAATGACCCTGCCCTTCGTCGCGGCTGGCGGCGAACGCGGCGCGCGCGAGAACGTCCGATCCGCTGCGCCGCCGCACCCACGCGGCGAAGGTGTGATCGATGGTGCGCTCGCCGGATTCGCTCATGCGGGCGTCCCCACCAGCGCTTCGTCCAGTGCCTCGATAAGCGCAATCGGCCAACGCCTGCGCCAGACGCCGAGACCTTCGCCCAAGTCCGACCGCGCGCACGAACAGATACCAGCTCTCGCCGAGATGCCGTTCAGGCGTATAGCCGTCCAGACGTCCGCGCAGATAACGATGCAACGCGATCGTATAGATCAGCGCCTGCAGCGGATAGTGGTGTTCGCGCATGGCGGCGTCGAGATTCTCGCCCGCGTAATCGCGCAGTCGGGTGCCGAGCCAGTTCGTTTTGTAGTCGAGGACGTGATAGCGGCCGTCATGCTCGAAGATCAGGTCGGCAAAACCGGTCAGCATGCCGCTCAGCCGCTGCGACGACAGCGCTGGCGAGATCGCGTCTTGTGCGCCGTGCGATACGCACAACTCACGCAGCGCCTCCAGCGATACACCTTCGACGGGAAGTTGGAATTCGAACTCGCTGATGCGTGCGGATTCCTGAATGTCGATGAGCCGCAGCCCGTCGCCGAGATCGGCGCTGCGGACGCGATCGACGAGTCGGCCGATCGGCTCGACGGGATCACCTCCCGACGGAGCTTTTACGCGCAGCGCCAGAAGATGCTGCGCGAGGAAATCGCGGCGCTCAGGCCACACTCGTTCGCTGCCTGCGTTTTCGAGGATGGTGTGCAGCGCGTTGCCGAAATGGCGTCCGCGCCAGGCATCGATGGCGAGCAGCATCGGATCGTCCGCTGCGGCGTTGTCTTCCTCGGCGGCATCTTCGCGCTCTGCTTCGACTTCAGTTTCGGTTTCGTCCGCCGCGCCGTCTTCGTTCACGGTGAGCGGCGCGTGTTTCGCAAGGCTGCTGAAACTGTGCAGCCAGCGGAACGCGCGCACCGCAGGGAGCGGTGAACGTGCGTGCCGCGATTCGTCGGACTCGGCGGCGGCGGCATAACGCGACGACGTAACTGTCGCCGGATCGATGATGGCGATGCCTTCGCACTGCGCGGCCATCGCAGCCGAGCGAAGCTTCGGTCGGCGCGAGCCCGAGCCGATCCATCGTCTGACGGATCACGACATCGAGCGCTGATGTTTTTCCCACATCCACACCAAAATCCGGCTTGCAGCGTTCGCTCCAATACAGATGCGCCGCGTACTCGGCGCGCGTGATGCTGACGTAGAGCAGCCGCAATTCTTCCTGAAGTTCCTCGCGCTGGTGCGCCGCCTCGTTCTGAGCGAACGCCGACGTGCCGAGGTCGACGGTCGCCATTCCGTCGGCATCGTGGAAGCGCAGGATTTTTGGCTTGCGTGCGCCGGTGCGATCGGACACGCGTCCGGCGAACGGCAGGAATACGATCGGGAACTGCAAACCTTTTGCGCCGTGTACCGTCATCAGTTGCACGCGTGCGGCATCGCTTTCGATGCGCAGTTGCCGCGCGTCGGTGGTCTGCACGTCGTCTTCGCCCTCTTCGCGACGTAACGATGCAAGCCGCGCGTAGGCGGATTCGAGGCCGCGCTGCGCGTCGTCATCGCTGCCCAGCGATTCGCCGAGATGACGCAAGTCGGTGACGACGCGTTCGCCGTCGGGCGTCGTCAGCAATCGCCCGGCGTTTTCGGCGATCACGGTCTGGATCAATGCCTGCACACCGCGCGATCGGGCGAGCGCGTGCCACGCGGCGAAGCGTTCGAGCTCGCGTTCGAAAAGTCGTTCGTCGTCCTGCCAGCGCTGCACGGTTTGCAGTGTGGCGCCGAGCAGCCGCGTGCTCAGTGCGCCGCGCACGGCGCGTTCGTCGGTCGCGTGCAGTACACCGTAAAGCACGAGTTCCAGATCGCGCGCGATGTCGCTGTCGAATACGCTGCCGCGTCCGCTGCCGACGCACGGCACGCCGCGCGCGACGAGGCGTCGGCGCAGTCGATCGATCTGGCCGTTGGTGCGCGTGAGCACGGCGATGTCGCCGGGAACGATGCGGCGTCCGCCGATCTCGGTGCTCGGATCGTTGAGCAGTTCGACGATGCGCTCGACGCAATCATCGATCACGCGGTTGTCGAGGTCGGTCCAGTTTCTGTCGTCGTCGCAACCAAAGCGGTGGATCGCGAGCGGCTGGCGGATCACGTCGCCGTTGCGCGTGAGTGGCGTCGCGTCGGCTTTGCCGCTGGCGACAATCGGCACGTAACGGATTTCAGGATTGTCGAAACCGCCTTCTGTATGCGCGTAGAGCGCGTTCACCGCTTGGATCAATTGCGTGCTCGATCGCTGATTGACGGTTAGCGGAAATCCGCCATCGGCGCTGCGCCGCGCGCGCAGGTACGACGCGAGATCGCCGCCGCGAAATCCGTAGATCGCCTGTTTTGGATCGCCGATCATCGCGAGCAGTCCGCGCGTGTCGCCGCTGCGCTCGCGGTAGATCGCATCGAAGATGTCGAACTGGCGGCCGTCGGTGTCCTGGAATTCGTCGATCAGTGCGGCCGGATACGCGGCGAACAGTGCATCGGCGAAGGCTTCGCTGGCGCGCGGACCGCGCAGTCTGGCGCGCACATTGTCGATCAGCATGGAGAAGGTCTGCACGTCGCGTTCACGCGCGCGGCGCGGGATTTCTTCGCGGCAGAACGCGAGCGCGTCGGCGAGCACATGTGCGCGCGCTTCGCGGTCGCGCGATTTCGCCGACACGCGCAATCGCTGCAGGCATTCGATGACGACGTGGCCGACGAGAATGCTCCTTCCCTTTTCCGACACGAACGTCATGAACTCTTCCGCATCGAAACACTTGGATGTGTTCGACGCGATGGCTTCGATCAAGTCGCCGCCCTGCTCGAGCAGATCCGCGAACTCGGCGAATCGCGTCAGTAGTTGCGTTTTTCTGGGAGCATAAAGCGACTTGTCCGTGGCGAACGTGCGCAGCAATGCGATGTGCGTTGTTTCGCGCAGCGTGATGAGATCGCGTTCGGTTTGTCCGGCATCGTCGAGCGGAAGCACACGCGCGTCGCCGTTAAGCAAACCGTGGACATCCCTGACGATATCGTCGAGACCTTTCTCCGCAACCGCTTCGAGTTCGCAGGCATCCGCACCGTCCGACAAATAACGATGCCGCCAGAAATCCTCGATGCATTCGCGCACGAGCGATTTTTCGTCGGCGATTTTCTCGGGCAACAGCGAAGCACCACTGTCGATCGGATGATCGCGCAGGATGTGCTGACATAATGCGTGGATGGTGCCAATCGGTGCGCGATCGAGATCGGCGCGCGCGAGACGGATGCGGCGCAATGCAGCGATGCGCGTCGATTCGTCTGTGCGCCAGCGTTCGAGCCATGACGACAGCACGTCGTCGCCGGCAGTGTCGACGTTCGCCAACACGTGTTCGGTTTCGATCAGTCGCGCGCGCAAGCGTTCGCGCAATTCCTGCGCAGCGCGCTCGGTAAATGTCGCGACCAGAATCTGTTCGACGCGCAATCCGCGTTCGAGCAACAGGCGCAAATAAATCAGGCCGATGGTGTACGTTTTTCCGGTGCCGGCGCTCGCTTCGATGAGCACGCGTCCGGCGAGCGGCGCGGTGCGCCAGTCGATGGTCGCATCGTCGCTCATGCACCATTCTCCGCGCGCAACAACGTGGTTCGATCGGGATCGAGAATGCCTGCGATCCAGCGATTGGTCGCGACGAACTTTTCGTGATGGGCGGATTCTCGGCGAAGAAAATCGGTATCTCGGGCAACAAGTGCGGCGTAACTGGGTTCGTAGCTGCATTCGCCTTCGCTGCGGAAACCGTCGCCTTCCCACGCGGCGCGTGCGGCGGAATCGCGTTTGTCTTCGCCCGCGTTCGACCACGACCACGCCGTTTTCGGAAAGAACAGCAGCGGCGTCTGCGCGGCGTCGCGGCGCATGCGGATGAGTTCGAGAAGTCCGCTGCGCAGGCGACCTTCGCTTTGCGCGGCGATGGCAGCGCAGATCGGCGCGGTGCGCACGCCGGCTTTCGTGTCGACACCTTCGAGAAACGTCGCCGTCACTTCGATGCCGGAAAGGCGCAGCGCGGCGTAGTCGATGTAGAACGGCAACAGATCGCGGAAGGTCGCGGTGCCCTGCGGTTTTGCGTGGAGCAGATGCAAGGTGCCATCGGCGCATTCGTACAGTCGGTCGACGATGCCGAGCAGCCGCAGATCGCCGAGGTGCAGATCGACGCTGCGGCGCACGCGCGTCGCGTTGTCGCCGAGCAGATTCCACATCGCATCGAGGATCGGCTGGACGCGCTTGCGCAGCCGAGCGTAAGCGCGCGCACCGAGGTCGCCGACCGGCAATGCGCCGGTGTGGGCGAGCCATTCCGGTGGTGCTGGCGGAACCTGCCGCTGCTTGTCTTTCCACAAACGATCGAGCAGTTGCAGCTCAAAGCGTTCGCGCGGCGGCAGTTTTACCTCGAGCGGTTCCTTGTCGAGCAGTGCGTCGTCGCCGAGTGCGTCGAGGCCGATGCCCAGGTTGTCGCGCAGTGTTGCCTTCGATGGATCGCGCCAGAATGTCTGTAGCGATTTGAGCGTTATGTCGGCGATCGGCGCAGCCGGTTCTGCGCTGGCAGCGGCGATGAATGGATGTTTTTCGGCGCGCGCGCGGTCATCGATTTCATAGGCGCGGTCGAACGAGAACAGGCGCGGATCGCCTTCGTTCGTGTAGTAGCGCCGGTCGAACGGTTGCAGCGGATGGCGGATCAGCCACGGTCGTTGCGTGTCGTCTTTGGCGTCGAATTGTTCGTCGAGATGATCGAGTAATTCGGCGAGCGGCGATGCCGGATTGCGGCGGCTGCCGTCATTCACGTTTTCGCCGATGAAGCTGATGTGCAGCGCCTGGCGCGCGGCCATCAGCGCCTCGAGGAACAGATAGCGGTCTTCGTTGCGTGTGTCGCGATCGCCGCGGCGCGGATTCGCGTGCATGCGGTTGAGGCCGCCGTCGCTGGCGATGCGCGGGTATTCGCCTTCGTTCATGCCGAGCATGCAGACCACGCGAAACGGAATCGAGCGTTGCGGCACCAGTCCGCAGAAAGTGATGCCGCCGAGCAGGAAGGGTTGACGATCGGCAACGTTGTCGAGCGCGCCGCGCATGACGTCGCGCACGACTCGCCAGGGGAGTTTTTCGCCGCCGCTGGCGTTGTCCTGTTCGGCGAGCGCGGCGATCGCGCGGCGCAGTGCGTTCATGGCGTTGTCTTCGCCGTCGTCGCGGTGATCGATCGCGAACAGTGCGTCGGTGGCGTCGAGCAGCCAGACGCTCCACGCGGCGAGCGAACGCTCGGTGCCGAGTTCGTTGCGCAGGTTCCGCAACGTGTCGATGAGACGATCGAGTTTGCCGATGCTGTCGACATCGCTGCCGGCGACGCCGCGCATTGGCAGGATGCCGTCGATAAGCGATGCATCGGCTTCGTCGCCGGTGATGAAACCGGAGTAGAGACGATCGAATGCGAACGACCACGAATTCGCATCGATGGGCGCAGCGCCTGCCTGCGCTTTCATACGCGCGTCGAGACCCCATGCGACGCGCGATTCGCGCAGCCACGGCTGCAGGCGTGCGCGGGCTTCGTCGTCCAGTCCGAAACGGCGGCCGACGGCGGGCACGTCGAGCAGGTCCATGATGTCGCTGACGCGGAAGCGGCTTTCGCCGAGATCGAGCACTTTCGAGAAGCCCGTGAACAGCGGATGCGTGCGCGCGATGGCGACATCGGCGACGTGCCACGGTAGCTGCGCGGGATCGTCGCTGTACTGCGCGGCACGGCCGAAAACGGCGGGAAGGTATGGCGCGTACGCGGCGATGTCCGGAGCCATGACGACGATGTCGCGCGGTTGCAGCGTGGCGTCGTCGGCGAGGAAACCGAGAAGTTGATCCTTCAGAACTTCGAGTTCGCGCACGCGCGTGTGCACGGCGTGGACGCGCAGGCTGGTGTCGCTGGCGTCCGCGCGCGGAAGCGATTCGCGCACGAGGTCGGGTCGAAGATAGCGGATCCCGTTTTGCACCGCGTCGAGGAGATTGGCCGATGATTCCGGCACGTCGCGTTCGTCGAGCGGATCGCGGTGGTCGTCATCGGATGCGAGCGACAGCGAAAAATCCTGGCCGATGCGGCCGAGCGAAGCGAGCAGCGGATGTCCGATTTCGAAGTACAGCGATTCGGCATCCGGCGTGGCGAGCAGGTTGCGCTGTTTCTGGATGTAGTCCCAATGCTCGCGGCACGGATCGGGGAAATAAATGTGCACGTCGCGGTGCGCGGCGACGGCGCGCAGGCATTCGTGCACATCGGGCGGCAGATGGCTGACGCCGAAGACGTGCAGCGGCAGCGATTCGCCGTCACCTTTTTCGGCGAGTGCGGCGACCAGCGCGTTCTTGCGCTGCGCACGATGCGGCGCGGCGATGCGCGCGCGGACGGCGCGCCACAGATTCGCCTGCCATGCGTTCGGTTCGGCGCCGCGTTCCCATTCGAGGAGCATGTCGGCGCGATAGACCAGATATTGGCTGAACACATCGGCGAGTTGCGCGGCAAGCTGGAAGCGGCGGCGCACGGCGTCGGCGCCGTCGAGATAGTGCATCACGATATCGGAGCGCAGCGAAGGCAGCGCGTTGAAGATGTGCCAGCGCAGCGTGTCCGCGTTGTAGTCGCCGCTGACGAGCGCGTCGTCGCCGAGCACGCGCTTGGCGGTCCGCTGCAGCCATTGCCACGGCAGTTGCATGTCGAAGTTCGCAGCGATCGCGCGCGGTGAGGATGTCGCCACCGTCTGCATCAGCCAGCGGCGCATGCCGATGTGCGGGATCACGATCGTCTGCGGCGCGAGCGGATTGGCGGGACGCTCGGCGTGCAGATGCGCGATGAGTTCCTCCGCCAGACGTTCCGTGCGGCTCGCGCGGTGGACGGTCAGGCGGCTGTCGAAGGATTCCATGGACGAATGATACGCAGCGGCGGTCTCATCCGCTGCGATTGGCCTATTCGCGCCAGTACGGGTGACGGTCGATGCGGCCACGTTCGACGAGGCGTGCCGATGCGCCGTCGAATTCGATGTGCACGAAACCGGCGAAGGCGGTGTCGAGCGTGACGAGTTGCTTGGCGTCGTAGCGCGCGACGATGTCCGGGTTGGGATGGTGGAAGCGGTTGAGATAGCCGGTCGAGAATATCCGACAGTTGAGGATGCAGTGCGTCGAGAAACGTTTCGCTCGATGATGTTTTGCTGCCGTGATGCGGCGCCTGCAGGATGACGTGCGATGCAACGGGCGCGATCGCAGAAGCGACATCGCTTTCGATCGCTGCGGTGATATCGCCAGGTAGCAGCAGTTCGGTGTCGCCGCTGCGGATGTCGAGCACGCAGCAACGATCGTTCCCGTGCGCATCGAGCGGAGGCTTCGGGCTGACGATGCGGAAGAAACGCCATTCCATGTCCAGTGTTCGCCGGCGACGCATTGCGATGCGGGAATTTTCAGCCGTTCGGGTTCACCGGATTCGATGACGAGCGGCTGTGAATGCTTGTGCGACAGCGGAGCGCGCCACCGGCGTGATCGCTGTCGCCGTGGCTGATGACGAGACGATCGAGATGGGTCGATGCCCAGCGCGTGCATCGCCGGAACGACGGCGGCTTCGCCGAGATCGAAACCGGATGGATAACGTGGACCGGTGTCGTAGACCAGCACGTGATCGGCTGTGCGGACGATCATCGCTAGTCCTTGGCCGACGTCGAGCACATACAGCTCGAATGCGCCATCGCCGAGCGGCATCCGCTCCGGTATCAGCAGCGGTAGAAAAAGCAGGATGGCAGCGGCGCGTGCGGGAATGCCGCGTGGCTGCAGCATCCAGAACGAGCCGGCGATCGCGAGCGCGAATGCGGGCAATGTCGGTTCGGCGAAATACCACAACGCGCCGGGCATGTGCGACATGGTTTCGAGCAGCGACCAGAGATGGTCGAGTACGAAACCCGTCGCCTGCAGAATCGGAAATCCGACGGCGGGACAGAACGTGCCGATCAGTGCGCCCAACGTGCCGAGCGGCAAGACGAAAAAGCAGATGACGGGCACTGCGATGAGATTGGCGAGCGGCGCGATCAGCGAACTCTGTCCGAAGAACCAGATGCCGAGCGGAAGCAGTCCGATGGTGGCTACGCCTTGCGAGCGGATCATGTCGCGCCAATGATGGCGTCGCGGTCCTTGCAGGCACAACATCAGCCAGCCGACGCCGACGAAGGAAAGCCAGAATCCGGCGCTGAGCACGCACAGCGGATCGGCGATAAGCAGGACGACGACAGCGAGTGCGAGTCCATGCGTCGGTGCGTGCGCGCGACGCGCGAGATTCGCGACGAGCATCGCTGCGATCATGACCAATGCGCGGCGCGTCGGCAGGCCGAAGCCGGCGATCAGTGCGTAGGCGGACGCGAATGCGAGGCTCGCGACCGCTTCCATGAGCGGCGCGGGCCAGCGCAAGGTCAGCTTCGGTATACATTTCCACAACAGCCGCATGAGGCCGACGCCGAAGCTCGCGAACAGCGCGATGTGCAAACCGGAAATGGCGATGAGGTGCGGGATGCCAGTTGCGCGTGCGATCGACCATTCGTCGGAACTCATCGCGTGCTGATCGCCGAATGCGAGTGCGCGGAGCAGGTCGGCGCTGCGTGTTGTCGTCGAGTGCGGTGGAAATTGTGGAGACGATTCGCGCGCGCAACGCATCGATGCAAAGGGGGCTATCGAGCTTTTCGTTGTCCGGCGAATCGCGGACGGCGCCGACAGCGACGATGCCGTGTTCGAGCGCGTATCGCTCCGCATCGAATCCGCCGGGATTGATCGAGCCCCGCGGGCGCTTGAGCTTGACGTGCAGACGCCAGCGTTCGCACGCACCGATCTCCGGCGGCGATTCGTACCAGCCGAGGCGAATCAGTCCCGATAGTGCGATGGGCGTTTCATCGTGCGATGCGGAATCGACGACGAATTCGAAACGCGTTGCGTCGTCGCGAATTTGTGGCAAATCGTGAACGGTGCCGGTGACGACGATTTCTTCGTTTTCCAGCGCGCGAGGTAATCGTTGCGATAAGTGCGATGTCGGCGCGCCACGCCGTCCATGCGAACGCGAGAATGCAGATGCCGAGAAGTCGCCAGCGGCGATGAAGGCAACACAGCAGACCGGCCGCGACGATCAGCGCATCGATGGGTCGCGTTGGCAGCGCAGACAGGCATTGCACGGCCAGCGCGCCGACCAACATCGCGATGGCCGAAGCCGGCCGCAACGCGAATGCGAGCGCCGCCGCGAGACGCGGCGCAATTCCCCATCGCTGCACGCCGGGATCAGCCCGGCGAGGTTAGTTGGTCGCGCAGTCCGCCGTCGTGGAGTTCGAGGACGCGATCCATGCGTTGGGCCAGCCGCGCGTCGTGCGTGACGAGCACGAGGCTCGTGCCGATTTCGCGGTTGAGTTCGAGCATCAGCGCGTAGACCTGCGCTGCGTTTTTTTCGTCGAGATTGCCGGTCGGTTCGTCGGCGAGCACGCAGGCGGGGCGCGTCACGAGCGCGCGTGCGACAGCGCAGCGCTGGCGTTCGCCGCCGGACATTTCGCCGGGTTTGTGCTCGATGCGGTGCGCGAGTCCGACGCGGTCAAGCAATTCCGCCAGCGAGCTTGCGCGCTTCGGGAATCGGCGTGCCGCGGATGAGCAGCGGCATCGAAACGTTTTCCAATGCGGTGAATTCCGGCAGCAGATGATGGAACTGATAGATGAAACCGAGCGCGCGGTTGCGCACGATGCCGCGTTCGCGGTCGGACAGTTGCGACATCGATTTGCCATCGACTTCGACGTCGCCCGCGCTCGGCTTATCCAGTCCGCCCAGAATGTGCAGCAGCGTGCTTTTTCCGGTGCCGGACGCACCAATGATCGCCATCGTCTTGCCGCGTTCGAGCGTGAAGGACACGTTGCGCAAGACGTCGGTGCGCAGACTGCCTTCGCTGTACGTTTTGGCGATGCCTTCGGCCTTGAGCACGATGTTGGTCATGGGGCGAACCACACCATCGACATGTCGTCGAGGTAGCTGCCGTCTTCCAGTTTGATCCGTCGCAACGATATGCATTCTTCCTCGAACCCGCACTTTTTATACAAATTCACCGCCGCGACATTGTTCGGACGCACGCGCAGCTCGATGCGTTCCACGCCGGCGCGCGGCGCGATGGCCTGCAGCTCGCGCAGCAAGGCGGTGCCGATGCCCTGCCCCGCGTAGCCGGTGTGGACGACCATATTGAGGTATCGGACGTGCTTTAAACGGGACACTGTCGAGACGAAATCGAGAAATGCGTGGCCGACGATAACGCCGTCGCGTTCGGCGACGAGGTAGGTTCCGGCGGCGTGGAGGTCGCGGATCTTGGTGGCGAAATTGGAAACGTAGCAGTTCTTCCGGAACGGAAACGAGCCGTCCCGGCGTGCGTGCGATGTCGCGCTCGGCGTTGCAGAGGATTTCGGCATCGCCTTCGCGCGCGCGGCGAATCGTCAGTTCGGCGAGGACGCTATTCATAGCGCAACGCCTCGGCCGGGTGCGTTCGTGCGGCCCGCCATGCGGGATAAAGCGTGGCGAGCAGGCAGAAGACGAATCCGATCAGCGCGATCCAGCCGACGTCGTTCCAGTGCATGTCGGACGGCACTTCGCTGATGTAGTAGACGTCGGCCGACAAAAATTCGACGTGGAACGTGTGCTCGATCCATTTCACGATGGCGGGCAGATTCAACGCGAGCAATGCGCCGCCGACCACGCCGAGCAGGATGCCGAACGATCCGACGATCACGCCCTGCACCATGAAGGTGCCCATGATGCTGCCCGGCGAAATGCCGAGCGTGCGCAGGATGGCGATGTCGGCCTGTTTGTCGGTGACGAGCATGACGAGCGTGGAGACGAGATTGAACGCGGCCACCGCGACGATCAGCGAAAGGATGATGAACATCACTTTCTTTTCCATCGACACGGCGCTGAAGAAATTCTCGTGCTGTTCGCGCCAGGTTTCGATGCGGTAGTACTTGCCGAGATTTTGCGAGAGGCTGCGGCCAACGTCCCAGGCCTGGAACATGTCGTCGAGTTTTAGCCGGATGCCGGTGGGGCCGTCCTGCTGATACAGACGCTGAGCGTCCTGCATGTCGACGACGGCGAGGCCATCGTCGTATTCCTGGAATCCGGCGGAAAAAATGCCGACGACATCGAAGCGGCGCGCGCGCGGAATCGCGCCGACCGGCGTGACGTTGACGTCATCGGTGAACACCGTGACCTTGTCGCCGACATCGACGCCGAGCTTCATCGCCAGCTCGTTGCCGAGCACGATGCCGAATCCGCCGGGGCGCAAATCGCTCGAGCTTGCCGCGGATCATTTTCCTGTCGATGTCGGAGACGGTCGGCTCGAGCGTTTCGTCGATGCCGTGCACGATCGCCGGCGCATTGCGATCGCCGCGCAACAGCGCTTGTCCTTCGACATACGGCGCGGCGCCGCGCACGTGCGGGTTTTGCTTCGCGATGTCGATGGCGTGTTCCCAATCGCGGACCGGCTCGTTGACGCCGGAAATCGTCGCGTGGGCGACCATGCCGAGGATGCGCTGCGTGAGTTCCTTCTCGAATCCGTTCATCACCGAGATCACGACGATGAGCGCCATCACGCCGACGGCGAGCCCGAGCATCGAGATCAGCGAGATGAACGAGATGAAGTGATTGCGACGCTTGGCGCGCGTATAGCGCAGGCCGATGTACAGCTCGAGCGGGCGAAACATCGTGATCGGAGTCCGTTGCGTCGAGCGCGGCCGAAACGCCGGCGCGCGGAGGGAGCGCCAGAATGCCCGACGAATCAATGCACTGCAAGCCAATGCTGCATTGCCGTACAGGTATCTGAATAATTTCTAAACTAACGAGTCTTGAAATTGAACGCTGCAGTGCCATCTGACATCCGACAGCACGATCGGCCGCACGACATCGCCGATCGGACTGCATCTATTTTCATTGGAGTTTCGAATGAACAAGAAAGTTTTGGCACTCGCTATTGCTGCTTCGGCAGTTGCCCTCCCCGTGTTGAGCATGGCCCAGAGCGCCGATCAAGGTGCCGGCGGATTCTTCATCAATGGTCAGGTCGGTCGGTCCGAACTGGACAAAGGTTTGTACAACGACAAAGACACCGGTTACGGCGCGAATGTCGGTTACCGCTGGGCGTTTAGTCCCAATGTTGCGATTGGTGTCGAGGGTGGATACACGAAACTCGGCACGTTCGATCCGAAGGGAAATTTCGATGTTCCCGTCGGTCGCGCGGACGTCAAGGGTTGGAATCTTGGTCTGAACGGCCATTTCAACCTGACGCCGAATTGGTACGTCAGCGCGCGCGGCGGTTTTTTCCGCGGCGATGTGCAGGGTAGCTACTTCACGGCGCCTGCGACGCCGGCGGTGTTTGTCGATTCGACGAGCAACAAGTATTACGCCGGTGCGGGATTCGGTTATGACTTTGGGCGCAATGTCAGTGTCGGGTTGAACTACGACTACTACAAAGTCGACAAGGACGGATTGAAGTTTGATCCGGATTTGATTTCGGTTAGTGGTGAGTATCGGTTCTGATTTAGGAACTCTCCAAGGAGCCACAAGGCAGGGATGCAATCTCGGCCCGGATGCGCGTGAAGCGCTCCGGGCTTTTTTTGAATTGCTTGCCATTGCAGCGGACGCTGGAATCCGGCTTTTGACCTTGCTCTCGCTCGTCATTCCCGCGGAAGCGGGAATCCAGCGAGCCTTTGCTTTGTTTCGTCTTTGAAGATAAGAGCTTCCGCGATTGAATATCGCGGGTCACTTTCTTTGCTGGTGCAAAGAAAGTAACCAAAGAAACCACCTTTTTTTCTCGCAGTGGACGCTGTCCGCAGACAGCACGTCCGTGCTGCTGGCTGCGGACGCGCGCATCCCTGCGCGCGTGTGACCTCGATACAAGCCTGAGCGCGACTGGTCGAAAGAGTCTTGTAACTCACGACTGCACTAAGCCAAAGGCGGTGAGGCCTGAAAGACAAGAGCCGAGCGCGTTGCTCTTTGCTCTCTAAGGCGCCAACCCACGTGTTGGTCGCGTGAGATTCTCGTCCAAAACCACAAATACGGGAGAGGATGCGACACAGCCGATAAAGTGTGCGTCTAACCGTGCAATGCTCAGATTGAAAGGTGCTTTCTTTGGTTACTTTCTTTGCACCAGCAAAGAAAGTGACCCGCTCCAAGAGCGGAAGCTCTTTTCTTCAAAGGCCAACAAAAGCAAAGGCACTGGATTCCCGCTTCCGCGGGAATGACGAGCGAGATCAAGATCCAGAGCACGATCAAGATGAAGCGTTTTCGTTTCGCGCCAACCTAACGCGCAACGCCCGCCGCGTTTCGCAATCGCAATTATCCATCCCGATCACAACCGCAACGCGCACCCGATCAATCCTGCGCATCTCCATCACAATCCATTCGCCACGCACGGTCGATCGCATCAACTCCGCATCCATCTCGCGACGACGTCGATCGACGAGCCGCCAGTTCCCCGACGATTGCCACACGACACGCACCGGCGCGCGAAGCACGAACCGCCGCAGAGACAGTGCGAAATAACCGGCGGCAAGCACCGCAACGATCGCCTTCGCGGCCGAACGGTATCCCGCAAATCGCCAGCGAAACGCCCGCAAGCATCGCCGCGCCGAGCAGCAAAACAATCAGCCGCAGCGACGGCCTGTGATCAAACGCGATCGGCGGTGCGGATGTCGTCAACGATGCGCTTCCATGCGTCGGGTGGTGCGGTGCGTCCGCTGAACCAGTTCCAGAGTTCCGGATCCTGCTCGTCGAGCAGCGTGGCGAATGCGCTTTTTTCAGCGTCGGACGCCGCCGGATAGCGGCGTTCGAGATACCACGTGAGCAGTTGATCGAGTTCGCGCATGCCGCGGCGGCAGCGCCAGCGCAATCGCGCGGTGTCGTCGCTCATCGCGTCGCTAATCCGATGGCGAGCACGAGCCATAGCGCCGCGCATAGGAAGAAGCTCGCGACGAATGCGTAGAAGCGATGGATCACTTTGTTGTACGTGCGTGTGGACGAAGCTGTGCGCGAAGCGCGCGGCGACGAATGCCCAGGCGAGTATCAGCGTGAGCGTATTGACTTGTCCGGTTTGCGATGCGACCACCAGTGCGAGATAGAACAGCACGGGCAGTTCGAACAGGTTGCGGTAATTGTCGGCGCCGCGGCTGTCGGTGAGGCGTTCGGCGGCGCCGCCCGACGTCGCGATGCTCGACAAACGGATTTTCTCGCGCTTGATCTGGCCGATACGCATGCGGAACATGCGTATCGCGACGGCGAACGTCAAAAACGCCATGGCCACGGCGGGCCACCAGATCAATTTCGTATCCACGGACGCTCCCCGCGTTGTGGTTCGATCAAACGCCTTTGCGTTCGACCAGCAACTGCTTGATCTCGCCGATCGCCTTGGCTGGATTGAGCGACTTCGGACACGTCTTCGCGCAATTCATGATGGTGTGGCAGCGATACAGCTTGAACGGATCTTCGAGATCGTCGAGGCGCGCGCCGGTGTCTTCATCGCGCGAATCGGCGATCCAGCGATACGCCTGCAGCAGGATCGCCGGGCCGAGATAGCGATCGCCGTTCCACCAGTAGCTCGGGCACGACGTCGAACAGCACGCGCACAGAATGCATTCGTAAAGACCATCGAGCTTGGCGCGATCTTCTTTCGACTGCAGCCGTTCCTGATCCGGCGGCGGCACGCTCTGCGTGCGGATCCACGGCTTGATCGACGCGTATTGCGCGTAGAAATGCGTGAGGTCGGGCACGAGATCCTTCACCACCGGCATGTGCGGCAGCGGATAGATCTTCACGTCGCCCTTGCAGTCGTCGATGGCTTTCGTGCACGCCAGCGTATTGGTGCCGTCGATGTTCATCGCGCACGAACCGCAGATGCCTTCGCGGCACGAGCGGCGGAACGTGAGCGTCGCGT
The DNA here is from genome assembly GCA_963814225.1 of uncultured Gammaproteobacteria bacterium. Lineage (GTDB taxonomy): Bacteria > Pseudomonadota > Gammaproteobacteria > Xanthomonadales > Rhodanobacteraceae > Rudaea. The sequence continues at coordinate 384,531 of CAWFCC010000002.1, forward strand.
CGATTTCGTTCTTGATCTTGATCAGCGCGTCGAGAACCATCGGGCCGCAGGTGGACATGTCGACTTCGTATTCGTCGATCGACGGATTCTGCTTGTCGTCCGGATTCCAGCGGTAGATGCGGAAGGTGCGGACCTTCTTCGCATCCGATTTCGCCGGATACTTTTTGCCTTTTTTCACTTTTGAATTTTTTGGAAGCGTGAACTCGGCCATTGCTTTCTCTCGCTTGTCATTCCCGCGAAAGCGGGAATCCAGTGATTTTGATTCGTGGCGAAAAGCACAAGGCGCTGGATTCCCGCTTTCGCGGGAATGACGGCAGACATTAGTGCGTACGCGCAGCATCAGTACGTCCTCGCCTTCGGCGGTACCGGATCGACTTCTTTCGTCATCGTATCCATATGCACGGGACGGAAATCGAAACTCGCCTTGCCTTGTCCGTCGATGCTGACCAGCGTGTGCTTCATCCAGTTGGTGTCGTCGCGATCTTTGAAATCCTCGCGCGCGTGCGCGCCGCGGCTTTCGTGGCGCTGTTCGGCGGAGTACATCGTCGCGACGGCCTGGCCGAGCAGGTTCTGCAGTTCCAGGGTTTCGATGAGATCGGAATTCCAGACCAGCGAACGATCGGTTACGCGCACGTCGGCGAAGGCGTCGAACGCCTGCGTGATCTTGCTGCAGCCTTCCTTCAGCGTTTCGCCGGTGCGGAACACGGCGGCATCTTTTTGCATGATGCGCTGCATGCTCAGGCGCAGATCGGCCGTCGGCGTGCTGCCGTTGGCGTTGCGGACGCGGTCGAAGTTGGCGATCGCCGCGTCGGTTGCCGATGCCGGCATGTCTTTGTGTCGATCGCCGGGCTTGACGACTTCGGCGATGCGCTCGGCCACCGCGCGTCCGAAGATGACGAGATCGAGCAGCGAATTCGAGCCCAGTCGATTCGCGCCGTGCACAGAAACGCACGCCGCTTCGCCCGCGGCGAAAAGTCCGGGCACGACCTTGTTCGGATCGTCGCCGGATTTGATCACGACTTCGCCGTGGATAGTTGGTCGGGATGCCGCCCATGTTGTAGTGGACGGTCGGCAGGACAGGAATCGGTTCCTTGGTCACGTCGACGTTGGCGAAGATGCGCGCGGTTTCGGAAATGCCGGGCAGGCGTTCGTGGATGACGTCGGCGCCCAGATGCATCAGGTTCAGATGGATGTGATCCTTGTGCTCGCCGACACCGCGGCCTTCGCGGATTTCGATCGTCATCGCGCGGCTGACCACGTCGCGCGACGCCAAATCCTTCGCGTTCGGCGCGTAGCGCTCCATGAAACGCTCGCCTTTGTCGTTGGTGAGATAGCCGCCTTCGCCGCGCACGCCTTCGGTGATGAGGCAGCCCGCGCCGTAGATGCCGGTCGGATGGAACTGCACGAATTCCATGTCCTGCAGCGGAAGCCCGGCGCGCAGCACCATGCCGTTGCCGTCGCCGGTGCAGGTGTGCGCGGAGGTCGCCGAGAAATACGCGCGGCCGTAGCCGCCGGTCGCGAGCACCACCGCGTGTGCGCGGAACAGGTGCAGCGTGCCTTGCGACATGTCGAGCGCGAGCACGCCGCGGCAGGCGCCGTCGGAATCCATGATCAGGTCGAGCGCGAAGTATTCGATGAAGAATTGCGCGTCGTGCTTCAGCGCCTGCTGATACAGCGTATGCAGCATGGCGTGGCCGGTGCGGTCCGCCGCGGCGCAGGTGCGCTGCGCGGTGCCCTTGCCGTAATGCGTGGTCATGCCGCCGAACGGGCGCTGATAAATCTTGCCCGCATCGGTGCGGCTGAACGGCACGCCGTAGTGTTCGAGCTCGATCACGGCGGCGGGCGCGTTCTTGCACATGTATTCGATCGCGTCCTGATCGCCGAGCCAGTCGGAACCTTTGATGGTGTCGTAAAAGTGAAAACGCCAGTCGTCTTCGCCCATGTTGCCGAGCGCGGCGGAAATACCGCCTTGCGCGGCGACCGTATGCGAGCGCGTCGGGAACACTTTGGTCAGGCACGCCGTATTCAAGCCGCGTTCGGCGAGGCCGAATGTCGCGCGCAATCCCGCGCCGCCCGCGCCGACGACGATGACGTCGTATTTGTGCTGCTGGATGTCGTAAGCCTTCATCGGTGTACTCATGCCAGCGCAACCTTCACCACGGCGAGGATCGACGCGACCGCGCCGATGACACAAAGGAATTTGATGAGAATCTGCGTCGTGATTTCCAGCCAGGTCACGTGCACGTAATCCTCGACGACGACCTGCAGACCGAGCTGCGCATGCCAGAACGATGTGGCGACGAACACGATCATCAGCAGCGCCTGAATCGGTTGATGAAGCATTTGACGCGCATTGCGCGTAGTCGGCGTGTGACAAGAGTAATCACGAACCACACGAACCAGATCACCAGCGGGATCAGCGCGACTGCGGTCACGCGCTGCACGACGAAATGATGCGTGCCGCTCTTCGACGAACCCCAGCCGCGAACGCGCTTGAGCGGCGTCTTCAGGTCGGAATGTTTCGGAATGCCGCCGCCGGTGCTCATGCGGCACCTCCCTGCAGCGCAATGACCCAGACGAGGATGGTCAGCACGAAGCTCGCGACGACGACGGTCCAGCCGGTCGCGTACGCGCGTGGGATTTCGAAGCCCCAGCCGGCGTCCCACATCAGATGGCGGATGCCGTTACACAGATGGAAGAACAGCGACCACGTCCATCCCGCAATCAGGAACAACCCGACCGGCGAAATGCAGAACATATGTAATGTGCGGTAGCTATCGGCGCCCGCGGCGAGCGCGATGAGCAGCCACGCCAGCAAAATGGTGCCGACCGACAGCGCGACACCCGTGGCGCGGTGAATGATCGACAGCGTCATCGTCAGCTGCCATTTGTATATACCCAGATGCGGCGACATCGGCCGCTCGGTTTGCTGCAAGACAGGCGTTGCTGTGTTGTCCATGGCTGGCCTTGGAATGATTCGGGTCAGAAGTCGATGCAGCGGCCGTTTTTTTCCCAGTCGCCGTAGCGCGTGGGATCGAGTCCGCCGCGGCCGCCGTTTTCCGGAGGGGCGGGCGGCGGCGGTGCCGCTGCGGGCGTGGCCTCGGGCTTGGATCCGTCTTCGGTCGGGCGATCGGCGTCGGTGCTCATCGGCGCAACGAAAATCCTTCTATCGTTGAATCGGCGCCAGTTAAAATGGCGCGCGACGATTGCAATTGTGTGTTCCGGTCGCATAAGTATAGCGCTGTCGGTCACCAGTGACTTATCCGGATGCAATTATCGTCTTTCCCGGTTCTCGAACTTGACGGCGCCGATGCCGTGGCGTTCGCGCATGCGCAATTCAGCAACGACGTCACCGCGCTCGGCGACGGTCGCTGGCAATGGAACGCGTGGCTCAATCCGCAGGGCCGCGTGCGCGCGTTTTTTGCGCTGCTGAAGCTCGATGCGGCGCACCTGCGGCTGATCCTGCGCGGTGGCGATGCGAGTGCGTTCGCCGATGCGCTGCGTCGTTACGTGTTTCGGGCGAAGGTGACGATCAACGTCGCCGAAACGGTATCGAGTGGCGTCGACGACGTGGCCGCGCTCGGGTTCGAGGCGCCGTCCGGCGACGCGATCGCGCGCAACGGCGACGCATGGGCCATCGCGATGCCCGGTGATCGACGTTGGCTGGTCTCGGGCGCCACGCCGGCAAATGTCGTCGCGCCGGATCGCTGGACGCTCGCCGATATCCGCGCCGGAATTCCCCTCATCACGCCGCCTTTACACGAAGAAGCGTTGCCGCACTGGCTCGGCCTGCTGCGGCTCGGCGCGGTGAGCGTGAAAAAGGGTTGCTATCCGGGCCAGGAAATCACCTCGCGCCTGCACTTCAAAGGCGGCAACAAGCGCAGCCTGTATCGCGTGATATTCGATCCGGCCGCCGCCGCGGAGTCAGGTACTGCGATTCTCTCAGAAACCGGCGAACGCGCGGGCCAGATCGTCATGGCGTGCGACGGCGAAGCGCTCGCCATCGTCGCCCATGCATCGGAAGGACAGCCGCTGCATCTGGAGTCGTCCGTGCCGCTGCGCCTGGACGAACGTTTCGACTGAAGCCCTCATGCGATGACGCGCCGCGTCTCGCGTGATGTGCGGATTCGTGATAAGACGCACGAAAAGGGGGACATCATGAAGACACCTATCGCCACGCGGCTGTGCGCCACCGCGGCGGGCCTGCTGCTCTGCCATGCCGCATTTGCTGCAAAATATACTTTTTACATCGAACCTGCCTATCCGCCGGAGCGGCTGCAGGAAATCTACGCGCCATTGATGACATATCTGGGCAAGACCACCGGGCAGGAGTTCGAAATAAAGTCCGGCCGCAACTATCATTTCTACTGGCGCGATCTGCAGGCCGGCGCGAAGACCGACTTTGCTTTCGATGAAGCGCATTTCACCGCCTACCGCATCCAGAGCGCGCATTTCGTACGCGCTGGTGCATACGGCCGAGCCGGTCAGCTACACGTTGGTCAGCAACGTGGATATCGGCAAGAAAGGCGCGGACGGACTGGTCGGCCACGGCATCGTCAGTATGCCCGCGCCGAGCCTGGGTTATGCCCTGCTCGCCGAGTTCTATCCGAATCCGTTGTTGCAGCCGGATATCCTGTCGACGGCCACGTCGTGGCGCGATGCGGTCGATCGCGTGTTCGGCGGCGAAGCCGATGCGGCCATCATTCCGACCGCGCTGAAGAATCAATATCCGAATCTGACGCCGGTGAAAACCTCGCGCCAATACGCCGGACAATGCATTTCGGCCGCCCCCGACGTGCCGCAGGACATCAAGGACAAGGTCCGCGACGCATTGCTCAAGCTCGATACCGATGCCGATGCATCGAAGCTATTGTTCGAACTCGGCGTAACGAAATTCGTCGCAGCGAATGCGAAAGATTATGAAGGCGCCGATGCCGCGTTGAAACCGTTCGTCACGACACCGGCGAAGTAAAGTATATTTGTTGCAATATCCACTAGCTCGCATTTTGCGCTTTATGGAAAGATATACTTACTGACGACGCGAGCAGAAATTTAACGTTCATCTTCAACTTGTGTTCAGGAAAAATGGTGACAATGCGTCCAGGTGTGCGATAATTCGCACGCCTCGGGCTTCCTCGGTTTTGGCCTGAGTGGCGATTACACTCGAATAGAACGGCAGCGCGACGAATGCGCGCCGATAACCGAGAAGAATTTTCCGGCACACGCTCCACGCGATGTGCTTACGCTGCAGCCCACGGGTGTGCGCTGCGGCGGGAATCGAAACGATTCCTAGATCATGGCAAGGGCCATGTAGAGCCCGCCGAACAAATTGAAAGCGGCACTTGCACTGCCGCTGCGTTGCACAGGGGTCGGCGCTTTCGAAGCGACGTCCGTGTGCGACTGTGTGTTTTCAAAGTTCGTGTGAGGCAACAACATTATGAAACTCGCCTTCATTCTCTGGATGGCATCGCTTTTTCAGCAACCGGTCGCTGATCGTGCGTGTCTGGCCACGACGATTTATCTCGAAGCGCGCGGAGAATCCGTGATGGGACAGACAGCGGTCGCCGAAGTGGCGCAGCATCGTCTGGAAAGCAAGCAGTGGGGCAATTCGCTGTGTTCCGTGCTGACGGCGCCAGGCCAGTTTGCATTGTCGACGACCAACAAAGGTTTCGTCGTCGACGATGTCGATGCGTGGCGTCAGGCCTGGATGGTGGCGGGGATGTCGATGTTGCAGTGGTCGCTGCCGCCGCAGATGCGCACGTCGGTCGTTCCGAACGCGGATCACTTTTTTGCTTCCGAGATGAGTGCGAATCCGCCGGCGTGGGCGAAGGGACAGCCATTGGCCGTCATCGGCGATCATCGCTTTTATCGCGTGGATTGATTTCTATACACGTATACTTGTGCGCAATGCACAAGTAGGTTTGCGATGTGTGGAGCGCGGGATCAACTAACCCTGCGCTCGATTCTTTCAACAGGGCTCCCGCAATGCTTCACGCAATCCTGCCGATTGGCCGGGCTGCGTTGTTGCGTTTCCGGCGCCTCGGCTGAGTCGCTTCACACGCGGGTAAATCTCCAGACATAAAAAAACCGCCGCTGTTTAGGCGGCGGTTTCGTCGTATCGCGTTGCTGTTATTGGCGCATGTATTCGAGATGGTCGCGGCGAACCATGACGCGGTCGCCCGGATGGAAGCCCGGATTTTCATACTGCGTCACCGTGGCCATGCGGCCATCGTCGAGTTCGACGCGGAAGCGCCACGCATAACCGGAGCGAGCGTGGGCGTCGTTCTCTTCCACATTGTTGCCTACCACCGCACCGCCGACTGCACCGGCTGCCGTCGCCGCCGCGCGTCCGTTGCCGCGGCCGAACTGGTTGCCGATCACGCCGCCGATGATGGCGCCGAGAACCGCACCGCCACCGCTCGTGCCCTGGCGCATTTCGACCTGATCGATGTCGCGCACCGTGCCGCACGAATGGCAATAGCGGCCGGAACTGGAATCGTAATTTTCGCTGCCTTCGTGATAGACGACGCGCTGGCGCGGTGGCGGCGCGACGCAGCCTTCAAGGCTGAACATCGCGACGAGCAACGCGACGATGGTGAGACGTTTGGTAAACATGGTCAGATCCTCTTCGAAAAAGTTTCGTATCGATCAACGCACGAACGCATCGTTGGTTGTCAGAAATCTTACGCAAATGACGTGAACCGGCGCGAAATGGCGGTTGGGCGCGCGCGCGCCGTCGGTTACGATGCGTAAAGGTTCGTAAGCTTGGGTAGGGCATGACAACCGAAACGGACAACCGCTCGCTGAGCGCACAAATCCGCGATCTCGATTCACAAGGTGCGATGGATCGGCTGGAAGTTTTGCAGGATGCCGAAATCGCGCAGACGCTGACCGACCTCGGTCCCGGGCACGCCATCGATATTCTCGAAAAGTTTTCGCCGGAGCGGCGCGCGCAGATCGCCGCGGCGACGAAATCCGGCGAAGGCGAACAATGGCTGAAAGACTGGCATTTCCCGGAAGGCAGCGTCGGACGACTGATGGAATCGGCGCCGGCGATTTTCCCGCCGCAGACATCTGTCGCCGATGTCGTCGAAGCGATGCGCGAACGCGTGAAGCATCAACTGATCACGTACATTTTCGCGACCGATGCCGACGGCAAACTCGTCGGCGTCGTTACGTTCCGCGAACTGCTCTATGCCCTGCCCGGCCAGACGCTTTCCGACGTGATGGTGCGCAATCCTTTTTTCCTGCATCCGCAGACGAGCCTCGTCGATGCGATGCGCGAAGTCGTCACGCGGCACTTTCCTGTTTATCCGGTCTGCGACAGCAACGATCATCTGATCGGCCTCGTGCGCGGACAGGTGTTGTTCGAACAGCAGGCGTTCGAGATCAGCGCGCAGGTCGGCTCGCTGGTCGGTGTGGAAAAAGAAGAACGCACGTCGACGCCGTGGCAGCGCGCATTTCGTTTTCGGCATCCGTGGCTGCAGCTGAATCTGCTCACGGCGTTCGTCGCGGCGAGTGTGGTCGGCTATTTTCAGGACACGGTGAATCAGATCGTTTTGCTCGCGGTGTTTTTGCCCGTGCTGTCCGGACAGTGCAGCAACACGGGATGTCAGGCGCTGGCGGTGACGTTGCGTGGCATCACGTTGAACGAATTGCACATGGGCGCCAGCCGGAATCTGATCATGAAAGAAGCCTGGCTCGGCGGACTCAATGGATTGTTCGTCGGCATCGTCGCCAGCGTCGGCATGTATGCGATGGCGCGCTTCGAACACAATCAGCACGCGCTGATGCTGGCGCTCATCACCATCGCGGCGATGACGTTGAGCAGCGTCGCCAGCGGCATCGCGGGTGCGGCGGTGCCGCTCGGCATGAAGCGGCTCGGTGCGGATCCGGCGATGGCATCGAGCATCTTCCTGACGACAGCAACGGACGTCGTCAGCATGGGACTTTTCCTCGGCCTGGCGACCTGGCTTCTGCTCTGATGCTCGACCTGATCGACAGCCATTCGCATTTCGACGCCGCCGACTTCGACGCCGATCGCGATGTCGTCCTCGCACGTGCGCGCGACAGCGGCGTGCGGCGACAGATCATCGCCGGCATCGCGCGCGACGGCTTCGAGAAACTGCGCGATCTTTGCGCAACGAACGATGGTCTGTATCCAACCTACGGCTTGCATCCGCTGTTTCTCGCGCAACACAAACCCGAACACCTCGACGAACTGGAAACGTGGATCGAACGCGAGCATCCGATCGCGATCGGCGAATGCGGTCTGGATTTCTATGTCGATGGACTCGATGCCGACGAGCAACATCGCTATCTCGACCGCCAACTCGTGATGGCGCGCGAGCACGATTTGCCCGTCATCCTGCACGGACGCCGGGCGTTCGACGAAATCGCCGCATCGATCCGTCGCGTCGGCAATCTGCGCGGCGTGGTGCACAGTTTCGCGGGCAGTGAACAGCAGGCCAATCACTTCTGGAAACTCGGTTTCCACATCGGCATCGGCGGACCGATCACGTACGAGCGCGCGCATCGTTTGCGCGGCATCGTGCGCGATATGCCGCTCGAATTTCTGCTGCTGGAAACCGATTCGCCCGACCAGCCACTGTGCGGTCATCAGGGCCATCGCAACGAACCGGCGATGCTCGCCGACGTGTGCCGCACGATTGCGCAACTGCGCGGCGTCGATGCGCAAGAAATCGCCGACGCGACGACGAAGAATTGCGAACGCCTTTTCGCGCTCAGCTGAGCGCTTTGCGATCGAGAAGACGATCGATGATGCGCGCCGCAGCGACCATGCCGAACGTCGCCGTCACATGCATCGCCGCGCCCAGGCCGCCGCCGCAATCGAGTTTGAGTCCGGTTTCGGCATCGGGCGCGCGCGTCTTGCACACGGTGCCGTCGGCTTGCGGATAGTTGACGTTTTCGCGCGAGAAAACCGCCTGCACGCCGAAGTAGCGTTTGGGATTGCGCGTCCAGCCATATTCCTCGCGCAGCTTGCGGCGGACCAGTCCGAGCAGGATGTCGTGCTCGGTGCGGGTGAGATCGCGTGCGGTGATCAACGTCGGATCGGCGCGTCCGCCGGCCGATCCGGAAACGACGATCGGAATCTTGCGCCGTTTGCAGAACGCGATCATGTCGACTTTGACGCGCAATGCGTCGCACGCGTCGATGACGGCATCGAACGGATGGCCGAGCATTTCCTCGATGTTTTTCGTGGTGACGAACTGCGCCACCGCTTCGACCACGATGTGCGGATTGATCGCGCGCAACCGCTCGGCGACGGCATCGACTTTCATCCGTCCATACGCGCCTTCGAGCGCGTGCGACTGACGATTCGTGTTTGACACGCACACATCGTCGGCGTCGATCAGCGTGAGCTTGCCCACGCCCGACCGCGCCAGCGCCTCCGCCGCCCACGAGCCGACGCCACCGAGACCGACCACGGCCACGTGCTTTTTCGCCAGTCGCGCCACCGCGCCGGCGCCGTAGAGCCGGTCGATGCCGGCGAAGCGCGAATCCACAATTTCTCCGAATTATTTACCGCCGCGACGGTCGTATACTCTACTGGCCATCTGTCGTTAAGAGTTAGCGCCAATGTCCGCGCCGAAGAACCTGCAGCCGACCGTGCCGGATCAGCCCACCGTGCTCGACATCGAAAGCGGCGTCGACGACGGTTCGCACACCCTGCCGCCCGGCCAGCGCGTCGGACCGTACCGCATCGCGCGATTGCTCGGCGAAGGCGGCATGGGCGCGGTGTACCTGGCCGAGCAGCTCGAGCCGATCCAGCGGCCGGTGGCGCTGAAGCTGATCCGCACGCAATTGCATGGCGGTCTGGCCGAAGCGTATTTCCTGGTCGAGCGTCAGGCGCTCGCGCGCATGGATCATCCGGCGATCGCGAAAGTCTACGACGCGGGCACCACGCCGCAAGGGCATCCGTTTTTCGCGATGGAATGGATCGACGGTCCGCCGCTCAACGCGTTCTGGGCCTCGCGCGGCGGCGACGTGCGCGAACTGCTCGAACTTTTCATTCGCATATGTATGGGCGCGCAGCACGCGCATCAACGCGGCGTGATCCATCGCGATCTGAAGCCGAGCAACGTGCTGATCGCCGATGTCGACGGCGAGCCGAGTCCGAAGATCATCGACTTCGGTATCGCGATCGGCGCGAGCCAAAGCACCGGCGGCGAATCCTCGCTGATGCAGACGGCGGGCACGCGCGGCTACATGAGTCCGGAGCAGTTGCGCGGCAAGGTCAGCGAGATCGACGTGCGTACGGATATCTACGCGCTCGGCGTGATGCTGCTGGAACTGATGCTGCCCGCATCGACGATGGATCAGGTGATCAACGGCGGCATGGACAATCGCGCGCTGCATTCGGCGCTGCTCAATTCGCTCGGTGAAGATGCCGACGACGCGCCATCGGACATCGTGCGCGGCGTTGCCGGCATTCCTCCGGAACTGCGCTGGGCGATCGCGCGGGCGACCGATCCGGATCGCACCAAGCGCTATGAATCGGCCCAAGGATTCGCCGACGATCTGCGCCGCTATCTCGATCGCTATCCGCTGCGCGCAGTGCCGTCCACTCGCGCGTACCAGCTGCGTTGCTTCACGGCGCGCAATCGTGGTCCGATCCTGGCGGCGTCACTGATCGCGTTCGCGCTAATTGCCGGTGCGACAGCGGCGATCGTCGGCATGGTCAACGCGCGCAACGCCGCGATCCGCGCCAATATCGAAGCGGAAAAAAGCCGGCAGACTTCGGACTTCCTCGCCGACATCCTGAGCGGCGTGCGGCCGGAAGAAGCGCGCGATCTCGACAAAACCCTGATGCGCAAAATTCTCGACAACGCCGCGGCGCAGGCGCAAAAGAAACTTCGCGATCAGCCCGAAGCATTGGCGCAAATCGAGGCGACGATCGGAAACAGCTATTACAGCATCAGCGACTACAAATCGGCGCTGGCGCATACCGAACTCGCGTACAACATCGCCAAGGAAAAACTCGGCCACGATGCGCTGGAGACGCTGCGCATCCAGAAACAATACGCGGGGGAACTGACCAACATCGGCAAATTCGCGGAAGCCGACGCGGCGTACGCCGACAACATCGGCACGTTGACGCGCACGCGCGGCGCGGAAGACAAGGACAACCTCAAATCGCGATCGGACTGGTCCGAGCTGCTGGTCTACGAAGGCAAGCTCAACGAATCCGAAAAAAACGTACTCGAGATCGAAGCGCCGATCATGCGCGTGTTCGGCCCGGGCAGCGAAGAAGCGCTCAATATCGGCGTCATCCATGCCGAAGTGCTGGTGTATCTCGGTCGTTTCGAGGAATCCGAGCCGATCTATCGCAAGCTGATTGCCGAGCACGAAAAAGTATACGGACCGGAACATCCGAAGACGCTCGACGTGCTCAACCGTTTCGCCATCATGAATCTGGAGGCGGAGCGCTTCGCGGAAGGTGAAAAAATCCTCACCGCAATGCTGCCGATCTGCGACAAGCTCTACGGACCCGATCATGCGTTCACCACGGAAATCGTGAGCAATCTCGCCGGCGCCTTGCGCCAGCAGGGCACGCCGGAAAAGATCGCGCAATCCGGACCGTTCTACGAGCGAGCGCTCAACGAAACGCGCAAACGCTATGGCGAAAAAAACCAGAGCACGGTGATGGCCACGCACAACTACGGCAATTATCTGCTCGACGTCGGCCGCACCGACGACGCCATCGCCACGCAACGCCATGCGCTGGAGTACGCGCTGCTGGTGTTCGGCGACGGCGCGAACGTCACCGGCGAAGTGCATTTCGGGCTCGGCAAGGCGCTGCTGAAAGCGCGTCAATATCCCGAAGCGGAAAAGCAGTTGCTGACCGCGATCGACGAGAAGGAAAAGGACTTCGGCAAGGCGCACTGGCGCCTGCGCGAATACATCACGCCGCTCATCGACACGTACAAGGCGATGGGGAAATCCGAACAGGCCAGTCAGTGGACCACGCGTCTGGACGCGCTGCCGCCGAAGCCCGCGAGTGCGGCCTGATCAGTCCTTCGACCAGACGCAATTGCGTCCGGCCTGCTTGGCGCGATACAGCCGGTCGTCGGCGGCATTGAGAAGGTCGGCGGCATTCTTGAGCTTGGCGCCGGCTTGCGCGACGCCGATGCTGATCGTGATCGGCAATTTCTGATCGCGCGTCTCGATCGGCTTCGACGCGATCGCGTTGCGCAGTTTTTCCGCGATCACCACCGCTTCCTCGAGGCTGGTTCCGGCTAGCGCGAGCGCGAACTCTTCGCCGCCGAGGCGTCCGAATGGCGCATCGTTCGGCGCCTGCGCGCGCATGATCTGCGCGGCGCTGGTCAGCACCTGATCGCCGACGAGATGGCCGAAGCGGTCGTTGATGTTCTTGAAGTGATCGAGATCCATCATCAGCACGCTCACCGCGAGCAGTCCCTTCGCGCGTTCGATTTCCTCATCGAGCAGCGTGTGGAAATGCCGTCGGTTGTAGAAGCCGGTCAGGCTGTCGTAGATCGCGAGATCGATCAGTTCGTCGTGATACTTCGCTTCGAGGCTGTGGCCGGTGAAGAATTTGATCGCATTGTTGCCGACGCTGATCTGATCGCCGTCGTGCAGTTCCTCGCGCCGTACCGGTTTGCCGTTTAGATAGGTGCGGTTGGTCGAGCCGAGGTCTTCGATGAAGTAGCGGTCGCCGTCGCGCGAGATTTCGCAGTGATGGCGCGACACGCTCGGGTGCTGCAGCGAAAGCGCACACTCGCTCGCGCGGCCGATGGTGACCGCATCGTTGCCCAACTCGATCTGCAGGCCGAGCATCATGCCGCTGACGACGATCAGCCGCGGCTTGAAACCGCCGGTGTCGTGCGGACCCGTCTCCGCGATCGTGTTGCGATCGGTCTTGGAATTGTGATCGTTCGTGGACGCCACGGACCTCTCCCCTTGCGCCGATTGTACGCAAGCGCGATGCCGGCCCGAAAGGGTTTCGGCTATTCTTCGACTATGCGATCCCTGATCCTGCTCGTGCTCGGCCTGGCGGTCGGCGCGCTGGCCGCTTCGAGCGTCATCAATGCGCTCGGCCGCCGCGATGCCTATCCACGTGGACTGATGAATGTGATGCAGCACCACGCTGCCGCGTTGAAAGAGTCGGTGCGCGCGGGACATTGCGATCGTGCGCAAACGCACGTGACGGCGATGTCCGGACTGAGCCGCGACATCGATTCGGCGATGTATCCGGATTCATCGCCGGAGGAGGCGTTCCTCGAATTCGAGCATCGTCTGAACGATGCGCTGACGGCGGCAGCGAACGCAGGATCCGAATGCAAGGCGCTCGCGCCGGCGGCCGATCGGATCGCCGCGGCCTGCGACAGTTGCCATCATCAATACCGCTGATCAGCGCTCCGGCAGCGGGATGAATTCGGTTTCGCCGACGACGGTGCCGAATTTTCCGTCCACCCAGTCGCGCTTGGCGCGCTCGATGCGATCGCGCGAGCTCGACACGAAGTTCCACCAGAGATGGCGGTCGCCATCGACGGGATCGCCGCCGAACAGCAACGCGCGCGCGCCGGCCCGTGCTGAAATCGTCACGTCCTGGCCCGCGCCGAGAATCGCCAGTTTCTGCGGCGGCAACGTCGATTTCGTCGATGCGCAATTCGGCATCGGGAGAATAGACGCCGCGCTCAAGATGTTCGGCAGGCAGAATCACCGCTCCGTCGGAAAGAAATTCGACGGCGACGTAGAACATCTTCGAAAACGTGACGACCGGCGAACGCAGACCGAACGCTTCGCCCGCGATGAGCCGAAGGCGGACGCCATCCTTTTCGATCTGCGGCAGCGAACTCGCCGGGTGGTGATGGAAGTCCGGCTCGACTTCTTCGGCCGACGTCGGCAGCGCAATCCATATCTGGATGCCGTGCAGAGAATGCCCTGCCGCGCGCTCTACCGCCGGACTGCGTTCGGAATGCGCGATGCCGCGGCCGGCGGTCATCCAGTTCACGTCGCCCGGGCGGATGGTCTGCACCGAACCGAGCGTGTCGCGATGTTCGATGGCGCCGTCGAACAGATAGGTCACCGTGGCCAGCCCGATGTGCGGATGCGGACGCACGTCGATGCCCTCGCCGTTCGCGAACGTGACCGGCCCCATGTGATCGAAAAACACGAACGGGCCGATGTGGCGCGCGTTCAAATGCGGCACGGCGCGACGGACGGTGAATCCGCCGCCGAGGTCGTGTACCTTCGGATCGATGATGGTGATGGTGCTCATGCCGCGATAATAGCGACATACGTCCGCGACTGCCGTTGCGCTCATGGAACGCTGCGTACCGGTAAACCCGAGGGTAGTCCGCGTGGAGATTGCGGCGCGCGACTCCATATTGGGGCGATCACTCACTGGAGATTCGAATGCTCGCCACACAAGCAATTGCGAATACCGAAACGGCGCAACGGCACGTCGTGCGCATCGTGCGCGGTCGTCCGACATCCGACGGCGCGGGCGTCAAGCTTACGCGCGTCATCGGCCAGCCGGGTCTCGACATGCTCGATCCGTTCCTGATGCTCGATGAATTCCGTTCGGATTCCGCATCGGACTACATCGGCGGTTTCCCGCAGCATCCGCACCGTGGCTTCGAGACGGTCACGTACATGCTCGCCGGCCGCATGCGCCACGGCGACAACCAAGGCAACAGCGGACTGCTGACCCCCGGCAGCGTGCAGTGGATGACGGCCGGACGCGGCATCCTGCACTCGGAAATGCCCGAGCAGGAAAACGGGCTGATGTGGGGTTTCCAGTTGTGGGTCAACCTGCCCGCGTCCGACAAGATGACGGCGCCGCGCTATCAGGACATCGCGCCGGAGCGCATCCCGGAGGTTTCACTGGCGGCGGGCGCGACGGCGCGCGTGATCGCGGGCAGCATCGGTGAGGTCGAAGGACCGGTCACCGGCGTCGTCACCGAACCGACGTATCTCGACGTGCACCTGGATGCGCACGCCGACAGCCGGACTGACGCTGCCATCAGCGCACAATGCGTTCGTCTATGTCTACGAAGGTCAGGCGCTGATCGGAAGCGGAGCGAATTCGCATCTGGTCCGCGGTGATCTGGGCGTGCTGAACGCCGGAACAGAGCTGAAGCTGGCTGCCGGTGACGCGCCTGCCAAGCTGATCGTGGTTGCGGGCAAGCCGCTAAACGAGCCGGTCGCCAAATACGGACCGTTCGTGATGAACACCCAGCAGCAGATCGTCGAAGCTGTCGAAGATTTTCGCGCCGGCCGCTTCTGAGCTAAATCCAGAAGCCTCTACGGACAACTAAATGTACACGCAAACGCACACCGGCGACGAAAATCGCCGGTGTGCCAAGAATTTGCGTGAAAAAATGAGGGGTGTTTAGGCGGGTGCCACTTCGTCAGCCTGCAGGCCCTTCTGGCCCTGCACGACTTTGAAGCTCACCTTCTGGCCTTCCTGCAACGTACGGAAGCCCGTACCCTGGATGGCGCGGAAATGCACGAACACATCGGGGCCGTTCTCACGGCTGATGAACCCGAAACCCTTGCTGTCGTTGAACCACTTGACAGTACCAACCTCACGATCCGACATAAAAACTCCACAGTAAATCAGACAAGACGCATCGCCTTATGCGACGGCCTACTTACTGGTATGCATAGAAGTGGAGATGCCCGGCGGCCCCTAAACGACGGCCTTAAAGGTCACGCTTCACGAACAAATAGCAGACACAGTGAATCTACTATAACTCAAAATTTACAATAATTCGAGATTTCGGCAGGGGGTTCGGCCAGAATGCCCGATTGGGGTCGGAAGCGGACAGAAATAGGACCTGAAACGTGGTGGGCGATAGTGGGATCGAACCACTGACCCCTGCCGTGTGAAGGCAGTGCTCTACCGCTGAGCTAATCGCCCACGTGTCCGCGAAGGAAGATGGTGCCGGAGAAGGGAATCGAACCCCCGACCCACGCATTACGAATGCGTTGCTCTACCAGCTGAGCTACCCCGGCGTTGGGTCGGCGATTTTAACGGCAGGCGCCTGTTCTCACAAGCGCCGCGATGGTTACCAGCAAGGGCCGTTAGAGTCGCCGGTGCCCGGATGCGGAGTTTTGTCGTTATCGCTGTATAGAACGAGCGACCCGCAAGCATCGCTCGCCTGCGCGCCCTGCGGAGCCGCAGTCAGCTTATAGGACTGATTGTCAGCCGTCTTGCCCGCCGCTGCAGTCACCAGGTAATAGCATTTGTCCGATGCGCCGACTTGATTGCATGGCGCGCTTGCGACATACGAGAGTTGAGTTAAATCGGTCGTGTACTTGTTGCGGGTCGAGTAGTACCGCTCTTCCGAAGCGGCGACGCGAGCCAACATTTCCTTACCGTCTACGCGCCGTGAGCGATAGCCATATTTGGCGTAATTGAACATCGCGAATGCTGCGATGATCGCGATGATAACCACCACGATCATCAGTTCCAGCAAAGTAAAACCCTTTTGTTTGTTCATCGACGCGATCCTTTTCACGCAGTCAACTTGGGCATGCCCGTCATTTGCGCCAGGTTTACAGATTGTTGATGAGTTCATTCCACGATGTGCGGCGCCATACCGGCGTCAGACCCGGGAACGAAGGAGGATTGCCTGGTGCAGTGCCGGTGCCCATACCGGGGACGATGATCTTGTATCCACCGAGCATCGCCACCGCCGACGCGCCACCGACTGCCGGCGGATTGATGACCAGCGATCCGACCGTTCCCGTGCTCCCGCCCGTCGTCGACGGCAGCGCAGGACCACCGGTTGCCGCATTGATGGCCATGATCGCGCCCGCGCGACCCGGATTGCAGGGATCGTTGTTCGTCCCAGGTATCAGGCTGACGAGCAGTGCCGAGCCGGTGCTGAAGATCGGCACGATCGTGGTGACATCACGCTCGCCATCGATTCCGGCAATGCTCAACGGTATCTGCCAACCGCGTGCCGGACCGGAGGAAGGTGGTGTCGCCGTGTAGGTCAGCGACCGGACGCCGGCCGTGTCCTGCGTCGCCGTCTGCGTGGCGAGATTCGCTTCCCGGATCGGATAGTTCGCCGAAGCCGTGCCGTAGTCGCGTACACCGAAGAAATGTTGCGCCGTCAGAACGCTCGAGGAGGTCCGGTCGGAGGCGCCGAGATATTCACCGGTGCCGAACACGTAGATCACGCTGCCGGTAACCGGATCGGGAAACGCCACCGGCATCACGCTGATTGGTTCGCAACCTACGCCGGTGGTATTGCTGCTGGCACACGCATTCGTGTTCGTATACGTGCGGAACATGTTGTCAACGACCCAGTTGGCCGGGTTCGGGTCCGACAGATCGAAGCGCCATAGGTTGCCGGCGAGGTCACCGGCGACGGCAATGTCGTCGAGCTGGTCGAGGCCGAAATCCACCACGTCGGGCGTGGACATGCCGTAGCTGATGATTCCAGTTCCGGTTGTCGTCGAAATTTTCTTGATCACGCTTCCGTCAGCCGCGTTCAGCACCCACAGGTAGGAGTTCGTTTTCGTCACGCCCGGCGCAGCATTGATCGCGCTGTTGCCGTTGGTCTGGCCAGGAATCGTTCTCGGCGTGTAGCCGCCAGCCACCAGCACCACCCAGGTACCGCCGGGCGAGCCGGTGCCCTTGCATGGCGATACGTTGCAGCGAAGGCGTGCGATATTGGCCGAGCCATAGGTATAGCCGAGATCGGCATCCTGCTGGCTCGTGAATTCCCACATGAACTTGCCGGACGCGGTGGTTTCATTCGGGGGTGCGGCCGAATCGGTGACATCGAGTGCGTAGACTCCGCGCCCGCCCAGGCGCAGCGAACCTACCAGCATCGTCTTCCATGCTCCGCTGACGAAGACATCCTGCGTGATCGGTGTGTCGTCGACGGTGGTGACAAGGCCGTTGGCTGGGTTGGTCAATTGGTCGAGCTGACCGTTCGCATACAGGAAGTTCGGCACGTAAGCCCACTTCTCCGCACCGGTACCCGCATCGAAAGCGTGCAGCATGCCGTCATTGGCACCCACGTAGACGGTCGGGCTGCGGGTAAGGTTCGTACTGACGAACTTTTCATACGTGTGGCCCGCCGCCGCTGCCGTCTGTTCGGGCGAACCGATCGGATAAATGTCGAGATGGCCGCCGCTTGGCGCACCTTCGTAGACAGCCTGCGAATCGATGATGGAGCCGAGCACGGAAAGGCGCGGACGAAACGATACCGGCGAGGAAGTCGGTGTCGGTGTCGATTCGTAGGTGCGTACACCGCGAAGGTAATCTAGACGAAAACTGCCGTTCGGGTCAGCCGTGCCATTGGCAGCAGGCACCAAGTCGGTTGTGGTGTCCGGATGCGTGGTGGTCGGGTTGAGGTTCAGTGCTGCCGTTTCGGTGCTGGTCAGACTTGCCCATTCGAACGGCGCACCGGTAAGCGAGCCCGCCGCGCCTGTGGACGTGAAGATAATGCGCGTCGTCGGGTCGACGGCGGGTCCGACGTTAGCGCCGGTGGCGGCGCAAAGTCCACCTGTAAGGAAGCAGCCCGCGTCCCACACCGGCGAACCAACGACGGCACCAGTGGTCGGGTCGAGCTTCTGCTTGTACACGTAACCGGTCCAGCCGCTGCTGTTGTATCCACCCTGATAGCCAACCGCACCTTGATTCAGAATCGACGTACTCACCGACTCCGCCGACGATTGTCCGCTGCGCGCGATGATGCTGTTGATAATGTCGGTCAGGTGCGAGATCAGCGCCGCCGGGTTCGACGCGCTGAAGTACGAACCGCGGCTGTTGATGGCAGCGTGCCACGTGTCGTCGATCGCCGGTGGCGAGTTGTTCACAGGCCGCGGCCAGCCCACGGCCGCGGTCGAGTTGGTCGCGCCCTTGCGCAACGCGCACAGATCGTTCGCTGTGGAGTTGATGCAGTCCACATCGTTCGAGAAGTTCAGGTCGCCCGCGACGCCCAGCGTGACCATGAATTGCACCACATGGCGCCAGTTGGCCGGGTCATTCGCGGGGTTGAAGTAGATTTCCTCGGTCTGCTGCGCGCCGGAAGCACCCGTCGATGTCGTCACGCCGACGGTCTGGTCCTTGACGTATGTCGGCACGTTCGAGTGGTACGGCACTGGAGTTGGCGGGGGTGCTGGAGGCACAGTCGGTGGCGGCGGCGCCAGATCCGTGCGCAGATCGTGCGACCAGTAATAGAACGCAATGTTGGCGAGCGACGACGTATACGTCGAGCCCTGCACGTCCCAATAGATCTGCGATTGCTCATCACTGGTGCTGTATGCCGTGCCATCCGGCAACGTGCGACTCGCTTCAGCGGTGTAAAAGCCAGTGGGCGTGGTTGGATCGCTTTCATTCCAGTAACCGTCGGTCACCAGCATATGGAAGTTCTGCCGGCATCCCAGATCCGCGTGCACCCCCGTGTCGTAATAGGGATCTTTAAGGTCTAAAGAATTACGTGTGAAGAATTCTCCGGCGCGAATTGTCGCCGCGCGGTCTGGCGTGCCGCCGCTGGCAGGCGTCGAAAATATCCAGTTGAAAAACGCCGTGCGATAGCATGCGGTGCCTAGCGTTGGACTTGTTCGGTTTGACGGATTTACGGAGGAAGCCGATGCACGTACCAGTATCAGCCAAGGCCAGTAATGATCGCATTGCGAGGCAACAGATAGCTCGCCTGTCATTGATGTTCTGCCAAGCGACGCGAATGTTGCCGCCGAGTACGCCGAACGTGCGCGATAGCGCCGTGCGCGTCATCAGGTTGCGCGTGCGGTAATAGGCGTACCAATTGGCGAAGTTCTGCCATTGGTTGACGGTCTGATTGCCGATGGTGACATTCGTATTCGTAATCGCAACGGCTTCCCAGTTCGATACCGTGTATAGATTCGTGCGCCCCGTTGCAGTCGGATTGCCGTATGTGTCGACCGGAATCGATACGCCGGTCTTTAGACGGTAGTAGTACGGTCCCCCTGCATTGACGTCTTCGCCGCCGGCGAACGAGGCGGGATATTGCGCGTTCACGGCGGTGGTTGGAGAACCGGTGGTCGTACCGCAAATCCAGCGATTGTCTGTAACGGTCGGCGTCGTAACCGTATAGTTGTATTTCTTCTTTCCTCCGCCGCACGAAACCAGAGAGCACGATCCGGCGTCGGCAGTCACCGGACAGACCGGCGTGACCACGCAGCTGGTACTTAACGACTGCGTGTTCGAACCATTCACCAACTGCCCATTGACGATGGCGACGCGGCTGTCGTTGCCGCCACTGGCGAGTGGATTGTTGATGTACGAGGCAGCGGATGCACCAACTGCGCCGCGCGGACGATTGATCGTGAAGCCGTCTGCCCACACCGCCGCAAGCGATGCATCCGCAGCGGGAAATGACGAGCCATCCTGGAACAGTGGCGGCGTATAGATGACGTTCGGGTTGTAGTAAACGCCATTCATGGACTCCGCAAGAATGTTCCCTGGCGCGGCGCGCGGGTCGATGACACCTGCGCACACCCATGGGTGCGTCGCCGGAGTGGCGTTATTCCAACCGCCTCCATCGTACGGCCGGTTATCACCCATGAAGTTGCTCGCCATCGATCCGGAGTCATCGAAGGTGACGACGATGTTTGGATCGACCGATTGGGTCAGATCTGGTGGCGTGCTGCCGAGATCGGGCGGATCGTTCGGCGCGATGACAGCGTGAGCCGAGCTCGCTCCCATCCACAGTGCCAGGCCAATCAGCCGCTGAAGCGATGCACGCTCGAAATGTCGAAAAAGTTTCATACCAGTCGTCTCAATAGGATGGCGGTTGCCCGACGAAATAACTTTCAATCGCTGCGACCGAACCGCTGTTGCCGCCGGTCGCACGCGCTGTAATGCGGTAGGTGTGAACTTGCGTGCTTTGCGATCCCGCTCCACCGACGGGCAATATGCCCCCGCCGTTGCCGCTGTTCGGCGCACCTGGCGGCAGCAGGATGCCAAGGTCTTCGATCATGTAGCGCGGCTGCTGCGCCAGCGAGGCGACGGCCTGAGTTCCGGTCAGGCCGGTCATGGTCGTCCCATATGTCGTTGCACCATCGCCGCTGGTGGTCGCCGGCCAGCCTTGCTGATTGCGAAAAGTCGCAACGAGTGTGTTCATCCCGAAGGTGCCGGTTACGTTGGACGTCGTGTAACAGAAATCGTCGCCGCCGGTGGCGCCGCAATGCAGCTTGTTCGAGACGGCATTGTTGGACTTGTTCCAGATCAGCCACTCGACGCTGCGCGCTGTCGATTCCGAACCCTGCAACGCGAGTTGCCCGTTGCGCAAACCACCAGTCATGCGCTCTTGCATAATCGATGTGCTCGCCGCCGTCAGCGCGAGCAGCGTTATCAGTACCAGAAAAACCAGCGCCACGAACAGAACCGCGCCGCGCTGGCGCGCTGCTGTGGGCACTTGGAAAACAATGGTTTTTTTCATCGTCGAACTCACGGATTGAAATTGCGAATGGAAACCAGCGAAACGAACTCGCGGCGCATCATGCTGCCGAAGGGAATGCCACCTATCTGATTCGTCGGCGGCGCGGCAACGCCGTCATAAGTAAAGCTGCTTCCGTAACTCGGGTTGTAGAGGTAAGCCATTTCCGCTCTGTTCAAGTCGTACATGTTGTTCACGCTGTCGATCAGTACGTGGACCTCGATGGTCTTGACCGCTCGCCACAGGCAACCGCTAGCCTCCATCGTTCCCGGAATGAATTGGGTGTACTGCGACGGGGGCAATGGACACGTGACCGCCGTCGACGCCTGAACATCATCGGCAGTCAGGTAGCGGGTCGATCCGTCGGATGCCTGCACGCCGTAAAGGAAATCGAGTTGCTCGGCTCCTGGGATCAGCTCGACCGCGCTTACGTTTCCGATATTGTCTGCTTCCCGCCGCCACAATGAAGGAATCCGGCGACCCGAGGAATTCTGGTCGGCAACCAGTTGCAGCCAGTACGTGGCGGTAATGAAATTTCGGCTGAAATTGAACAGCGTCACTTCCGGGCCCGTTCCGGAGTTACTGCATCCGCCGATTGTTCCCGCGTGCAGGATGTTGGTCGGCGTCAGAACGTTACCGGCAACTGAAACCTGAAACACATAGGCGGCTCCGTTGCTGTACGTCAGCATCGCCAAATCATTCGTCGCGAAATTCGATGCTGGACTGTTGATCGGCGATCCGGTCACCGGCGTGAGCATCACTGATGTCAGGTTCGGACCGGCACAGGTTGTCGTGACCTCGCCGTTATACGACGACCAACCATGCGTGTTCAGATAGCGAACCAGCAACACGTCCGACTTCTGCACGCGTTGTCCCACCGCAGTGCCTGACGCCGGTGCTCCAGTCGCGACGGGTACGGTACAGCTCGAACCACATTCGTAACCCTGCATGAAATATCGCGGGCTCAACGGCCACCACGACATGGTGCCGCTGGCATCCCACGTCGCCGGCGCGCCGAGGTTGCCGTCGGGGAAAGGGAGGTTGGCCACATAAACTTGCGGCGCGAGCACCGGGTTCACCACTCCGTTTGTGCCCGGCGCGCTCACCAGGAACCCACTCGCGCTCATGAGCTGGCGCGATTCGAGACGCAAATCGTAGTTCAGCCGGTTGATCGCGTAGCGTCCGTTTTCCTGCAACTGCGCCAGCCCTTCCTGCACGCGGTTCGCCTTGCTGGTCGCGCTGAACAATGTCACGAGTCCAATGCTGACCAGGATGCCGAGCAAAACCGCCACCATCAGCTCGACGAGCGTGAAACCGCGCGAAGCCAATCCCGCGTTATAGGAAAAAGATTTGAGCGTGCGTTGCGACATCATGGCTGAAACACCCAGTCGAACGAAACCGGTTCGGAGTTCATCGTCTTGCCTTCCACGTTCGAGATGTCGCCCCACGTGATCAGCATCTCGCACGTTCCCGAATAGGGCGGCAGCGAGAGCATCTGGTCGGCGGTCGGCACTTGCGTGGTCGCACAGTTGATCATTGCCGTCGGCGACGGAAGGAACTGGGCAAGTTGTTGCTGCCACACCGCTAGATCACGTGTCGCCACGTCGCTGTAGCTGCAGCTCCCGGTGGAGCATGTGGTCGCGGGGGCGGACTGCGGAAACGTCAACGGCACCGTCGTCGTCAAGTTGTAGCTGCCCTTCCACAGACCCAGCACGTTTGCTCGCATCCGGTCGGCCATGCCTTGCGCGAGGAATGTCGCCTGTGTACG
This sequence comes from uncultured Gammaproteobacteria bacterium, assembly GCA_963814225.1. Classification (GTDB taxonomy): domain Bacteria; phylum Pseudomonadota; class Gammaproteobacteria; order Xanthomonadales; family Rhodanobacteraceae; genus Rudaea. Next base: position 407,730 of record CAWFCC010000002.1, read on the forward strand.
CATATACGCGGCGTGGTTGGTCCTCACCGATACCGCAAGCAGACCGGCCAGTCCCATCAAGCCGAGGCTGAATATCAGCACGGCGACGAGAACTTCCAGCAATGTAAATCCGCGCATCGAGCGATTCCGCATATTCATTTCCTTCAACAACTCGTAGGAGCAGCCGTGGCCGTGCCACGTACACTCTTGACTTCACCGGACCCGGACACCGTGATGCCCTGAACCATGCTGGCCTTGGCGTCAGGCCGGTTGACGTTGAATTCGAACTTGCTCGACTGCGTCAGCGTTCCATTCGGACTGAAAACAACCAGCGCATTCCCGCCGATGCCGGTGGCAGTACTCGCTAAACCGCAGACCGTGTATTGAGTAGGAGCTGCGGGTGCGCTTGTGAGCGTCGCGCTGGTCAAATCGGTACTGTCGAAAACATGGTCGAAATTAACGTCGGCCACAACCTTCCAACCCTGCTTGCCCCATTTTCCGTCGCCGTTGACACTCACCACTTCCACCCAGGTGCCGCGTCGTATGGCTTCTGCCCGTGCCGTCTGCAGCGCGAGAACGAGTTGGTTGCTCAACGTCGTCGACGTGTTGCGCATCGACAGTTCACGAAAACTTGGCAGTGCCAGCGCAACAAGCAGCGCGGCGATGATCACGGTGATCATCGTTTCCAGCAACGTGAAACCCCGCGCATGACGCAGAGCGGACATCGACCGACGACGACCTGCACGCATGGTCCGGACTTCCCCTATTAAGGATGCCGGCCACCCTACCCGCGCAGAGCGCGCGCCTCAACGGGTTGCGGTCTTTAGGTAGGAATTGCCGGACGAACGGCACGCCTTGGACGGTTCGTGCAACGCGCGCTCAGGGGATGACGGCCGCCCGCAGTTCTTTCGGCAGCGCGAACGTCATGTTTTCCGGATCGCCCTGCAGTTCGCGAACGCCGCCCGCGCCCCACTCGCGCAACTGGTCGACCACGCTCGCGAACCAGACTTTCGGGCGCCGAAGCGCCCGCCGTCACACCGATGCTTGTGCTTGCCGTCGAGCCACGCGCGATCGATGTCCTGCGCGCCGTCGATAAGATGCGCGGGCACGCCCTGCTTCTCCGCAAGCTCGCGCAGCCGATTGGAATTGGAACTGTTCGGCGATCCGACGACGAGCACGAGATCGCACTGCTGACCGAGTTTGCGCACGGCGTCCTGACGATTCTGCGTCGCGTAGCAGATGTCGTCGTGGCGCGGTCCGACGATCGCCGGAAACTTCGCGCGCAGCGCATCGATCACGGCTTTCGTGTCGTCGATCGACAATGTGGTCTGTGTCGAATACGCAATGTTGGCGGGATGCTTCGGTTCGAGCTTGCGCACGTCTTCGGGCGTTTCGACGAGATGGATATCGCCGCTCGCGCCTTCGCGATCCCATTGTCCGAGCGTGCCTTCGACTTCCGGATGTCCGGCATGGCCGATCAGCACGACGTCCCTGCCCGCCTTGGCGTGGCGCGCGACTTCCATGTGCACTTTCGTGACCAGCGGACACGTCGCATCGAACACACGCAGATGGCGCGTCGCGGCTTGGCGGCGCACGGCTTGCGAAACGCCGTGCGCGCTGAAGATCACGGTGGCGCCGTCGGGCACTTCGTCGAGTTCGTCGACGAACACGCGCCGCGCTTGCGCAGACCTTCGACGACGAAGCGGTTGTGCACCACTTCATGACGCACGATAGATCGGCGCGCCGAACGATTCGAGCGCGCGCTCGACGATCTCGATCGCGCGGTCGACGCCGGCGCAGAATCCACGGGGGTTGGCGAGTACGACATCCATGTCGTCTATTTTAGCGCGCTGGCCGGGCGTTTGCCTGAAGCGAACAGGCCGAACAGGACCAGCAGCGTCGCGCCGACGCTGATCGCCGAATCGGCGACGTTGAACGACGGGAAAATCCAATCGCGATAATATACTTGTATAAAATCGGTGACGGTGCCGGCGTGCACGCGATCGATCAGGTTGCCGAGCGCGCCGCCGATCACCAGTGCAACGGGCAGTGCAGTTTTCCAGTCATTTCGGCGCGTCGTTTTCAGCCAGACCGTCAGCGCGATCGTCACGCCGATGGCGAGCGCCGTGAACAGCCATCGTTGCCAGCCGGGTTGATCGGCGAGAAAACTGAAACGCCGCGCCGGTGTTGAACGCGAGCGTCCAGTTGAAAAAACCCGGAATCACTTCGTGCGGAACGTACGGCTCGAGCTTCGCGATGACGATCGCCTTGGTGATCTGATCGATCACGATGACGACCGCCGAGACGACGAGCCACACGAGCGCATTGTCGCGCCAACGCAATCGGTCGCTCATCAGAAGAAACAGCCGCGTTTCGCCGGGATGCCCCGGCAGGTTCGTCACGCAACGTCCGCAGATTTCCGGATTGGAAGGATCGACGCCGTAGTCCGGCCGCAGATGCCAGCAGCGGATGCATTTCTGATCGCCGCTGCGCTTTGCCGAGAGCCAGTACGACAGGCGCTCGGTTTTCTGTTCGATGGCGTCGTCGGGTTTTTCCGACGGCGCCGCGATTCTCAAACCGGACGTGATGAAGAAGAAGCGCAATTCCTCCATCGCCTGTTCCTGATTGCCCGACAAGATCGCCGCGAATGGAAGGAAATCGGCATACAACGTAACGTCGGCTTCGAGCGATGCGCCGATCTCGCCGGCTGCGCGCATCGTTTCGAGTTGCTTCGACACGGCGGCGCGCATTTTCAGCAATTCCGACCACGCTTCGCGCTGCTCGGGCGAACCTTGCGACGGCTTCGAGTCCATCGTAGAACGTGGCGAACATCACCGATTCGCCGTGCTCGCCGGGAACCACTTGCCAGATTTCTTCCGCGGTGAAACTCAAGATCGGCGCGAGCCAGCGCACCAGCGCTTCGAGAATGCGGTACATCGCACTCTGCGCGCTGCGGCGGCCATGGCTGTTTTCCTGCATCGTGTACAGACGATCTTTGGTGATGTCGAGATACAGCGAACCCAGTTCGTTCGTGCAGAAATTCTGGATGCGCTGCACGATCTCCGGGAAATCGTATTTCGCATACGCGGCGATCACGGCCTGCTGCGTGTCGTACGCTTGCTGGACCGCCCACTGGTCGAGCAGCAGCGAATCCGCCGGCGCGACGCAGATGCTTCGCCGGATCGAATCCATGCAGGTTGCCGAGCAGGAAACGCGCGGTGTTGCGGATGCGGCGATACGCATCGGCCACGCGCTTGAGGATTTCGTCCGACAGCGCCATCTCGTTGCGGTAGTCGGCCGACGCGATCCACAGACGCAGGATGTCCGCGCCGTAGTTCTTCATCACGTCCTGCGGCTCGATGCCGTTGCCGAGCGACTTCGACATCTTGCGGCCCTGCGCATCGACGGTGAAGCCGTGCGTCAGCACTTCGTCGTACGGCGCGTGACCGTGCATCGCCACCGAGGTCAGCAGCGACGAATGGAACCAGCCGCGGTGCTGATCGGAGCCTTCCAGATACATCACCTTGTCGCCGGGCTTGCGCGCGAGATTCGGGCGTCGGTCGAGCACGCAGAAATGCGTGACGCCGGAATCGAACCAGACGTCGAGAATGTCGGTGACCTTGTCGTAGTCGTCGGCATCCGCGCCGAGCAGTTCCCTCGCATCGAGCGAGTACCACGCATCGGCGCCGCCCTCTTCGACGCGCTGGGCGACTTCCTCCATCAACTCCGACCGTGCGCGGATGCGGTGCACTTGTGGATTTGTGGACAAACAACGCGATCGGCACGCCCCAGGTGCGCTGGCGCGAGATGCACCAGTCCGGACGTCCTTCGATCATGCCGCGATGCGTTCCTCGCCCCACGCCGGATACCAGTCGACGTCGTCGTGGATCGCTTTCAGCGCGCCTTCGCGCAGACCTGCTTCTTCCATGCTGATGAACCACTGCGGCGTCGCGCGGAACATGACCGGCGTGCGATGGCGCCAGCAATGCGGATAGCTGTGCGTGATCTTCCTCGGCGGCGAGCAGCACGCCGCGATCGCGCAGCAGATCGACGATCGGTCGGATTGGCTTTCCAGATGTACTGGCCGCGCGAAGATTTCGGTGTCGGGCAGATACACGCCATTCGGACCGACCGGATTGAGCACGGCGCAAGCCGTATTTCTTGCCGACGTCGAAGTCTTCGACGCCGTGACCGGGCGCGGTGTGCACGGCGCCGGTGCCTTCTTCGGCCGAAACGTGGTCGCCGAGGATGATCGGAATCTTCGCGGTCGTAGAACGGATGCTGCAGCTTGCAGAAGCTTCGAATTGCGCTGCCGGCGAACGATTTGCCCGTCGCGGCGACCGTCGTCTCGGCCGATCCGACGAACGTGCGATAGCGCGCCGCGATTCGCTCGGCCAGATCGCGCTGCGACGAGCACGAACAAAGCACGCTCGCCCGCGCGGCGGACCTTCGATCGAGCACGTAGTCGAGATCGGGTCCGAGCGAGACCGCCAAGCTCGCCGGCAGCGTCCACGGCGTCGTCGTCCAGATCGGCACGGCGACGACATCGCCTCGGCTTCAACTCGACGCCGAACTTCGCGGCGAGCGCCTGCGGATCGAGCGCGTCGTAGGCGACGTCGATCGCCGGCGATTTCTTGTCGTGATATTCGATCTCCGCTTCGGCCAGCGCCGAGCCGCAATCGAAACACCAGTGCACCGGCTTGAAGCCGCGCACGACGTGGCCGCGTTCGACCACCTTCGCCAGCGCGCGCACGATGTCGGCTTCGAACTGGAAATCCATCGTGCGATACGGATTCATCCAGTCGCCGAGCACGCCGAGGCGCTTGAAATCCTCGCGCTGCAGGTCGATCTGCTTGGCGGCGTATTCGCGGCAGAGTTTGCGGAATTCGTCGGCGTCGACTTTCTGTCCGACCTTGCCGACTTTCTTCTCGACCGCGACTTCGATCGGCAATCCGTGGCAATCCCAACCCGGCACGTACGGCGAACGCAAACCGGCCATCAGCTTCGACTTGACGACGATGTCCTTGAGGATCTTGTTGACCGCGTGGCCGAGATGGATCGCGCCGTTCGCATACGGCGGACCGTCATGCAGGATGAACGCGTGCTCGCGATCCGCGGTGCGCTTCTGGATCTGCTCGATAGCGATCGGACTTTCTCCCACTCCGCGAGCATGCCGGGCTCGCGCTTGGCGAGGTCGGCCTTCATCGCGAAAGGGTCTGCGGCAGGTTGATCGTATTTTTATAGTCGATGGACATGGAGTTGGAATCGTCAGGTCGTTGAAAGACTTGCATGCGCAGTGATGTCGACAGCGCTCAGCTTCGCAGGAACGCTACTTCGTCGGGCGCATCCAGGATTGCCTGCGCCTGCGCCGCATCGCGGTCGAATCTGCTGCACCATCGCGTCGAGGTCTGTCGAATTTTTCCTCGTCGCGCAATTTTTCCACAAATTCCACTTGTATCGTTTTACCGTACAGATCGCCGTCGAAATCGAACAGATGCGCTTCCAGCAACGGCTCCTTGCCGTTGACCGTCGGGCCGCACGCCGAGGCTCGCGACCGCCGGCATCGGCTGATCGCTCGACGCCGTGCACGCGCACCGCGAAAATGCCGTCGACCGGCGAGACGCGCGATCCTAGCCGAAGATTCGCCGTCGGATAGCCGAGCTTGCGGCCGAGTTGCTGGCCGCGCACGACATGTCCGCCGATCGCGAAGGGCCGCCCGAGCAGCGCGCTCGCCGCCGCGAAATCGCCTGCGGCGAGCGCGTCGCGGATGCGCGAACTCGAGATGCATTCGCCCGTCCGCGACGACCGGCTTCGATCGATCGAGCAGCGAAGCCTGCGGTTCTCGCCGATGCGCTTCAGCAGCGCCGGATCGCCGCGCCGCGCGTGACCGAACCGGAAATTCTCGCCGACCCAGACCTCGCGCGCGCGCAGTCGCGACACGAGCACGCGCGCGATGAAATCCTCCGCGCGACATCGCCGCCATCGCGGCGTTGAAGCGCAGCAGCAGCACGCGCTCGATACCGGCGTCGATCAGCAAGGCCGATTTTCTCGACCGCACGACGTCAAGCTGCGGCACCGCTGCATCGCGCGCGAAAAACACGCGCGGGATCGGCTCGAAAACTGACGGCGATCGCATCCAGATTCAATGCCGCGGCGCGCTCGCGCACGCGCTCGATCACCGCGCGATGTCCGCGATGCACGCCATCGAATGCGCCGATGCAGACGACACTGCCGCGCGGCGCAAGGCAGGGCCCGGCGACGTCCCGGAAAAGCCGTTTCATCCGTCGAGTATATCGCAGTGCACAACGCGTTCAGTGGGCGCGCAGATCGCGCAGGCGGAAGCCCGAGCCGAACAGGACGCCGACGTACGCCGCACCCGCCGCAGCGATGAGGATGGCGAGGCGCACGGCGCGCGATCGTCGTCGGCCATTGCGTCCAGTCGGGCCAGACGTAGACGCCGATCGCGAGCACGACGATCGAGCGCAGCGCAGGCTGCGGCAAGGCGAAGCGTGTGCGTGATCCAGCCCGGCTGCTTTTCGATAGACGCCGGCGCGCGCGAGATTTTTCCAGAGCAGCCACAGATTCAGATAGCTCGCCAGCGCGCTGGCGAGTGCGATGCCCATGTGCAGGCCGGGAATCGACGCGATGCGCGTCGAGCAGATTTCCGACGACGCCGAGTCGCCGCCCCAGAACAGCATACAGGCGCGCCGACGAAAAGCAGGTTCAGCACCATGTTCGCGATCATCGCGGCGACGCCGGCTTTCACCGGGGTCTTCGTGTCCTGTCGCGCGTAGAACGCGGGCGCGAGCACTTTGACGAGCGCGAACGCGGGCAGGCCGAGACTCAGCGCGGCGAGGCTGATGCCGACCATGTCGACATCGTGCGCGGTGAATTTGCCGTGCAGGAACAGCGTCGCGACGATCGGTTTGGCGAGGAAGACGAGTCCGATCATCGCCGGAATCGAAATCAGCAACGTCGTGCGCAATCCCCAGTCGAGCGCGCGCGAAAATCCGGCGCGATCGGTGTTGACGTGATGCCGCGAAAGGCTCGGCAGAATCACCGTGCCGAGCGCGACGCCGAACATGCCGAGCGGGAATTCGAGCAATCGATCGGAGTAGCCGAGCCAGGTTTGCGAACCGACGATCAGGAACGAGGCGATCAGCGTATCGAGCAGCAGATTCACCTGTGCGACGGACGATCCGAACAGCGTCGGAATCATCAAGCGCAGGATGCGGCGCACGTCCGGATGCGACCAGCCCCAGCGCGGCAGCGTGAGCAGATCGAGTTTGCGCAGCGCCGGCAGTTGAAACAGCAGCTGCAGCACGCCGGCGAGCAACACCGCCCACGCGAGCGACGTGATCGGAATCTGCCATTTGCGGCGCGAGCCAGAATGCGCCGCCGATCATGCAGAGATTCAGGATCACCGGCGTCAGCGCGGGCAGCGCGAAACGGTGGAAGCTGTTGAGCACGCCGCTGGCCAGCGCGGTGAGCGAGACGAGCATCAGGAACGGAAACGTGATGCGCAGCAGATCGGACGTGAGGCGGAATTTCTCCGGCTGCTCGAGCAGCGCGCCGGGCGCGAAAATCGCGGTGAGTTGATCCGACGCCGATCACGCCGATCGCGGTGACGATCAGCAACACGGCGCCGAGCGTTCCTGCGGTGCGACTGACAAGATTGCGCAGTTCCTCGTGCGGGCGCTTTTCCTTGACCTCGGTCAGCACCGGCACGAACGCGGTCGAGAACGATCCTTCGGCGAACAGCCGCCGCATGAAATTCGGGATGCGGAAGGCGACGAGGAACGCGTCGGTCATCCAGTTCGCGCCGAATACGCCGGCGATGACCTGCTCGCGGACCAGGCCGAGCAGCCGCGAGATGAACGTCATCGCGCTGAACGACATCATCGAGCGCAACAGGCTGGGCGGTTTCATGCGGCGTTCCGGTTGACGTAAATGCCTGCAATCCTTAAAATTACCGGTCTTTTTCCTGCCTCCTGATTTTTCAGCCGATCCCTTTTCCGGAGTTTTACCTTGGCCAACATCAAATCCGCCAAAAAGCGCGCCCGTCAGGCGGTGAAGCGCAATGCCCGCAACGCCAGCTCGCGCTCGATGCTGCGTACGGCGATCAAGAAAGTCGTCGAACGCGATCGAAGCGAAGGACAAGCAAGGCGCGCAGGAAGCGTACAAGAACGCCGAGCCGATCATGGACCGCTATTCCAGCCGCGGCCTGATCCACAAGAACAAGGCGTCGCGTCATAAGAGCCGCCTGTCGGCGCACATCAAGGCGCTGGCGTAAGTCGAGCGTTTTCGGTGTCGACGAAAAAGCCGGCCCGCGCCGGCTTTTTTGTTGGTCGCCGGCAGGCATCACGCGTCTTCGCTGCGCAGCGATTCGGCGGCCTCGGCTTTGAGGCTGTCGAAGAAGTCCTGGATCTTCAGGCACACGTTCCACGTGCCTTCGCGCGCGATCGCGGAAACGACGAACCACGGCGCTTTCCACTTCAGCTTTGCGCACGAGCGCCTTCGCGAGTTTCTGGCGTTCGTCTTCAGGCAACAGATCGGCTTTGTTGAAGACGAGCCAGCGCGGGCGATCCAGCAATTCCGGATCGAATTTCTCGAGTTCTTCCTCGATCGCGCGAACCTGCTCGACCGGATCGATGTCTTCGTCGAGCGGCGCCATGTCGACCAGATGCAACAGCAGGCGCGTGCGCGAAACGTGTTTCAGGAACTGGATGCCGAGTCCGGCGCCTTCCGCCGCGCCTTCGATCAGGCCGGGAATGTCGGCGATGACGAAGCTCTGATCGGTGCCGATGCGCACGACGCCGAGATGCGGCTGCAGCGTCGTGAACGGATAGTCGGCCACGCGCGGCGTCGCCGCCGAAACCGCGCGTATAAATGTGGATTTTCCCGCATTCGGGAATCCGAGCAGGCCGACGTCGGCCAGCACCTTCAATTCGAGACGCAGCTCGCGCACCTCGCCCGCGCGTGCCGGGCATCGGCTTTGCGCGGCGTGCGGTTGGTCGAACTCTTGAACACGGAATTGCCGGCGCCGCCGTGTCCGCCGACGGCGACTTTCAGGCGCTGTCCGTGATGGACCAGATCGCCGATGGTTTCTTCGGTATCGACGTTGATGACCGATGTGCCGACCGGCACGCGGATGGTGTAGTCGTCGCCGCGCTTGCCGGCCATCTGCCGGCCCATGCCGTTTTCGCCGCGCTGCGCGCGGAAGTCGCGCTCGTGGCGGAAATCGACCAGCGTGTTGAGGCCTTCGTCGGCGATGAGCCAGACGTCGCCGCCATCGCCGCCGTTGCCGCCGTCGGGACCGCCGAACGGAATGGATTTCTCGCGCCGGAAACTGACGCAGCCGTTGCCGCCGTTGCCGGCGTGGACGGTGATTTCGGCTTCGTCGACGAATTTCATGCGAAAGGTCTAATCAATGTGTGCGGCGAATGGCGGAATGGCCAATTGTCCGTCATTCCCGCGAAAGCGGGAATCCAGCGACTCTGCTCTTTTGCATCCGAAAAAGAAAAGGCACTGGATTCCCGCTTTCGCCGGGAATGACGAGAACAGGAAGCCATTATCGCTAACGAAAAGCCCCGCGCATGGCGGGGCTCTGTCGAACATCTGGCGATGAAGCTTACGCCTTGGCGACGCTCACCGTGCGACGGCTGTTGCCGCCCTTCACGTTGAACTGCACCTTGCCGTCGACCAGCGCGAACAGCGTGTGGTCGCGGCCGAGGCCGACGCCCGGACCCGGATGGAACTGGGTGCCGCGCTGGCGCACGATGATGTTGCCGGCTTCCACGGCCTGTCCGCCGTAGATCTTGATGCCGAGATATTTGGGGTTCGAGTCGCGGCCGTTACGGGTACTGCCGCCAGCTTTTTTGTGTGCCATGGTCGATTACTCCTTGGTCGCCGCTGCGTTCTTGGTCGATTTCTTCTCGCCCGCGCCCGAAATGCCGGTGATCTCGATTTCGGTGTAATGCTGGCGATGGCCCATCTGCTTCATGTGGTGCTTGCGGCGACGAAACTTGATGATGCGGATCTTGTCGGCGCGGCCGTGCGACTTGATCGTCGCGGCCACGCTCGCGCCGGAAACCAGCGGAGCACCGATATGGATGCTGTCGCCTTCGCCGACCATGAGGATTTCTTCGAATTTGACCGCGGAGCCGACGTCGCCTTCAAGCTTTTCCACGCGGAGGGTCTCGCCCTCCATCACGCGGAACTGGCGACCGCCCGTTCGGATGATTGCGTACATGGGGTGTTTCCTTATGTAGTTATTCTTGGGTCTGTCCTATCCGACGATGCAAAATCAATCAGATAGCCGCGCATTTTAGCCGTTTCGGGTTGTTTGGGTCAAACCAATTTTGATTCATGGCCAGCACGCCTTGAATCGGCACGATCCGGCCGGCATTCCGGGGCTTCACGTCTTTCTCGATGTCCTTCAACAGGAGTTCCCCGATGTTGCAAACCCCCGCCTATGCCGCGCAGGACGCCAAATCCAAGCTCGCGCCCTTTCTCCATCCAGCGCCGCGAACCAGGACCGCACGAGGTGCTGATCGACATCGCCTATTGTGGGGTCTGCCATTCCGATATCCATCAGGCCCGCGATGAATGGGGCGGATCGATCTTCCCGATGGTGCCGGGACACGAGATCGTCGGCAAGATCGCCAAGGTTGGCGGCGACGTGAAGAAATGGAAGGTCGGCGATACCGTCGGCGTCGGCTGCTTCGTCGACTCGTGCCGCGAATGCGAAGCCTGCCACGCCGGCGAGGAACAGTTCTGCCAGAACGGCATGAGCGCAACCTACAACAGCTACGAACGCGACGGCGTGAAGCTCGACCGTTCCCGCCCGACTTACGGCGGCTACTCGACGCGCGTCACGGTCAACGAAGATTACGTCCTGCGCATTCCCGATGGCATTCCGCTGGACCGTGCCGCGCCGCTGCTGTGCGCCGGCATCACCACGTATTCGCCGTTGCGCCATTTCGGCGTGCAGAAAGGCGACAGCGTTGCGATCGTGGGTCTGGGCGGCCTCGGGCACATGGGCGTCAAACTCGCGCACGCGATGGGCGCGCGCGTGACCGTACTCAGCCACTCGCCGAACAAGCGCGACGACGCGCTCAAGCTCGGCGCCGACGATTTCATCGCGACGAAGGATCCCGACGTTTTCAAGAACAACGCCGGCAAATTCGATTTCATCCTCGACACCGTCTCGGCACAGCACGATTACAACGCGTATCTGAGCCTGCTTAAACGCGACGGCACGATGTGCCTGGTCGGCTTGCCCGATCCGACGCCGCTTTCCGCCGGACCGCTCATCATGGGCCGCCGCCGGCTCGCCGGATCGTTGATCGGCGGTATCCGCGAAACGCAGGAAATGCTCGATTTCTGCGCGGAACACAATGTCGCGTCCGACATTGAATTGATCAAAATCGACCAAATAAATGAAGCGTACGAACGCATGGTGAAGAATGACGTTCGTTACCGTTTCGTGATCGACATCGCCAGTCTCACCTGACGAGACGGGTTCACACAATCCTTGCAAACTGCAGCGTGCCGGTAAATTGCCGGCGCGCTATAGTGTCCACTTGCCTTTTTTTATGCCCCTGACTCAATCCAGCTTCACGAAATCGATAATCAAAAAGAAAACGATGGATTTCATTCGCATCCGCGGCGCTCGCACGCACAATCTGAAAAATATCGATCTTGAGCTGCCGCGCGACAGCCTGATCGTGATCACGGGATTGTCGGGTTCCGGCAAATCGTCGCTCGCGTTCGACACGATCTACGCGGAAGGCCAGCGGCGCTACGTCGAATCGCTGTCGGCGTATGCGCGCCAGTTTTTGTCGGTGATGGAAAAGCCCGATGTGGATCACATCGAAGGCTTGAGTCCGGCGATTTCGATCGAACAGAAATCGACCTCGCACAATCCGCGCTCGACCGTCGGCACCATCACCGAAATCTACGATTACCTGCGTCTGCTGTTCGCGCGCGTGGGAACGCCGCGCTGTCCGGATCATCACATTCCGCTGCAGGCGCAGACCGTGAGCCAGATGGTCGATGCGGCGCTCGCGTTGAATCCGGAAAAGCGTTTCATGCTGCTCGCGCCGGTCATTCGCGAGCGCAAGGGCGAACATCTGCAGGTGTTCGATCAATTGCGCGCACAGGGTTTCGTGCGTGCGCGCGTCGACAGCGTTTTGTACGAACTCGATGCGGTGCCGCCGTTGGCGCTGCGTCAGAAACACACCATCGAAGCGGTGATCGATCGCTTCCGTCCCGCGGCCGACATCAAACAGCGTTTGGCCGAATCGTTCGAGACCGCACTGCGTCTCGGCGACGGCATCGCGCTGCTCGTCGACATGGACGACGACAAAGCGGCGACGACGACATTCTCGTCGCGCTTCTCGTGTCCGATCTGCGACTACTCGCTGCCGGAACTCGAACCGCGCCTGTTCTCGTTCAATTCGCCGGTCGGCGCATGCGGAGCCTGCGACGGCCTCGGCGTCACGCAGGTGTTCGATCCGACGCGCGTCGTCGTGCATCCGAACCTGAGCCTCGCCGCCGGCGCGGTGCGCGGCTGGGATCGGCGCAACATGTATTACTTCCAGCTGATCCTGTCGCTGGCGCGTCACTACAAGTTCGACATCGACACGCCGTGGGAACAGCTGCCTGAAGCGATCCGTCACGCGATTCTGGCGGGCTCGGGCGACGAGATCATTCCGTTCCGCTATCTCACCGAAACCGGCGGCAGCGTCACGCGCAAACATCGGTTCGAAGGCATCGTCCCGAATCTGGAACGGCGCTATCGCGAAACCGAATCGCCGGCCGTGCGCGAGGAACTCGCCAAGTTCATCACCGAACGGCCGTGCCCGGATTGTCACGGCGAGCGCTTGAACCGCAGCGCGCGCAACGTGTTCGTCGGCGAGGCGAGTTTGTCGAAACTGACGGCGCTGCCGATCGATCAGACGATGCAGTTTTTCGAAGGTACTGCAACTCGCCGGATGGCGCGGCGAAATCGCGGCGAAGATCGTCAAGGAAATCCGCGAACGTCTGCGTTTCCTCGTCGATGTCGGTCTCGACTATCTCACGCTCGATCGCCAGGCCGATTCGTTGTCGGGCGGCGAAGCGCAGCGCATCCGTCTGGCCAGCCAGATCGGCGCCGGACTTGTCGGCGTGATGTACGTGCTCGACGAACCGTCGATCGGCCTGCATCAGCGCGACAACGAGCGCCTGCTCGGCACGCTGACGCGCCTGCGCGATCTCGGCAACACCGTCATCGTCGTCGAGCACGACGAAGATGCGATCCGCATCGCCGATCACGTCGTCGACATCGGACCCGGCGCGGGCGTGCACGGCGGCGAAGTCGTCGCGCAGGGAAAGCTCAAGGACCTGCTCGCCGCGCCGCGTTCGCTGACCGGCCAATATCTTTCGGGCAAGCGCAGCATCGCGATGCCGAAAAAGCGCACGCAACCCGATCCGGAACGCATGCTGAAACTGCTCGGCGCGTCGGGCAACAATCTGAAAGACGTCGATCTGGAAATCCCGGCGGGATTGTTCATCTGCATCACCGGCGTGTCGGGTTCCGGCAAATCGACGCTGATCAACGACACGCTGTTCCGTCACACCGCCGCCGAATTGAACGGCGCGAACGAAAAGCCCGCGCCGTTCCGCAAAGTCGAAAACCTCGATCTGTTCGACAAGGTCGTCGATATCGACCAGTCGCCGATCGGCCGCACGCCGCGCTCGAATCCGGCGACGTACACCGGCCTGTTCACGCCGCTGCGCGAACTGTTCGCGCAGGTGCCCGAATCGCGTGCGCGCGGCTATCAGCCGGGCCGGTTCTCGTTCAACGTGAAAGGCGGCCGCTGCGAAGCGTGCGAAGGCGACGGCCTGATCAAGGTCGAAATGCACTTCCTGCCGGACGTGTATGTGCCGTGCGATGTCTGCCACGGCAAGCGCTACAACCGCGAGACGCTGGAGATCCATTACAAGGGTCACACGATTTCCGACGTGCTCGAGATGACCGTCGAAGATGCGCTGAAACTTCTGCAGCCGATTCCGGCGCTCGCGCGCAAACTCGAAACGCTGATGGACGTCGGCTTGTCGTACATCAAGCTCGGACAGAGTGCGACGACGCTGTCCGGCGGCGAAGCGCAGCGCGTGAAACTCTCGCGCGAACTGTCCAAGCGCGACACCGGCCGCACGCTCTACATCCTCGACGAACCGACCACCGGCTTGCACTTCTACGACATCGAGCAGTTGCTGAAAGTGCTGCATCGCCTGCGCGACGACGGCAACACGGTCGTCGTGATCGAGCACAATCTCGACGTGATCAAGACCGCCGACTGGGTCATCGATCTCGGCCCCGAAGGCGGCGACCGCGGCGGTCAGATCATCGCGACGGGAACGCCCGAGCAGATCGCGAAAGTCGCCACCTCGCACACCGGCCGCTTCCTGTCGCGCATGCTCGAAACGACCGGCAAGAAGAAGAAAGCCGCTTAAGGCGCCGCATCGCGCACGACGAAGATGCCGACGGTGCTGTCGGCGTCTTTCGTGACGATCCGAATCGGTACGGATTCATCGAGGCGCAATTCCTTCGTCGGCTGCATCAACATGATGTGATTGCCACCCGGCGCGAACGTCACGCGCTGTCCCGGCGCGATCGTGATGTCGCCGAGCGGCTGCATGTGTTCCATGCCGTTATTGCTCGTGCTCTTGTGCAACGAAGCGCTGCCGAAATTAGCGCTCTCCGCGCCGGTCACCGTCACCGGCGCATCGCCGACGTTATGCAGCACGCCGTATCCCGCCATCATCGTGGTGCCGGGCGGCGCATTGCGAATCCACGCGTTCTCGACGACCAGATGTCCCGCCGCGAATGCATTCGTCGTTACCAACAGCATGACCGCCATGGCCTTGTGCATGATCGTTCTCATCGGTTTTGCCTTATCATCACTGCGGATCGCCCGCTCAGCGCAATTATGCGCCGACGCGCAAGCCGCGCGCGGATCGTGTCATTTTTTTCCGCGCTGGACGGTCGATCACATGCGCCGGACGAGCGGCGCATCGCGGCACGTGTGAACGGTGCCGCAGACAGCAGCGGACAGGTTCTTTAAAAAAGATCCGAGCTGAGGAATTTCTTTCAACAAAAAAATGCGAGAGTAAATCCCATGCTTGAAACGCATCGTCACGAAGCCGTGATCGAGCTACGGCTGGCGCGCCCGCCAGTCAACGCGCTCGATTCGGAACTGGTCAAACAACTGCGCACCGCGATCGAATCCGCACCCGCACTCGGCGCGCGCGGCATCGTGCTGTCGGGACGCGCCGGCATGTTCTCCGCCGGGCTCGACGTTCCCGCGCTGCTGCAACTCAAGCGTCCGGAACTCATCGCGTTCTTCCGCGATTTCTTCGCGTTGTGCAATGTCATCGCATCGTCGGCGGTGCCGATCGTCGCCGCGATCACCGGCCACAGCCCGGCCGGCGGCGCGGTGCTCGGCATCTTCTGCGACTACCGCGTGATGGCGCGCAGCGTCGATGCAACCAAACCGTTCCGCATCGGGCTCAACGAAGTGCAGGTCGGCCTCACCGTGCCGACGGTGATCCAGCTCGGACTGCAGCGTTTGGTCGGGCCGTATCGCGCGGAACGCCTGCTCGTCGCCGGCGCGATGGTGCAGCCGGAACAGGCGTTGTCGATCGGTCTGGTCGATGAAGTGGTGAATGCGGACGAAGTGGTCAGCCGTTCCATCGAATGGGTGCGCGAACAGTTGAAGTCGCCGCAACTGGCGATGCTCGGTACGCGTCAGATCGCCCGGCGCGATCTGGTCAGGATTTTCGAATATCCGGAAAATCTCGAACTCGACGATTTCGCCGATGCGTGGTTCGGCAGCGAAACACAATCGACGCTGAAAGCGCTCGTCGCGAAACTGAAGAAGTAACTCACTCCGCGCCGGCGGCGACCTCGCGCTTCCCGTCGGCGATCCAGCCACTCCACGACGGCGCGTAGATGCGCGAGCCGGAAAGTCCGGCATGTTCCATCGCCAGAAGGTTGTGGCAGGCTGTGACGCCGGAGCCGCACATGTGCACGACGTCGCCGGACGAATGTTCGCCGACCTTCGCTTCAATCGCGGTGCGCAATTCTGCTGCCGGTTTGAACGTGCCGTCGGCATCGAGATTTTCCGAAAACGGCCGATTGCGCGCACCGGGAACGTGGCCCGCCACCGGATCGATGGATTCGGTTTCTCCGCGATAGCGCGGCGCCGCGCGCGCATCGAGCAACAGTGCGCGTCCGTCCGCTTGCAGCCGTTGCAGTTCATCGGTCATCACGATTTGCGATGCGGCGAAGCTGACGTTCACCCGCGAAGCTGTCGTTCTCGTTTCCGCGTCGGTCAGTTCGAAACCGGCCGAGCGCCAGGCTTTGATGCCGCCATCGAGCACCGCAGCGTTGCCGCCGATCAGACGCATCATCCACCACAGCCGCGCAGCGGCCAGCGCGCCGCCGGCATCGTCGTAGGCGACAGTAAATGTCTGCGGCGTCCAGCCCCATCGGCTCAGCACGCGCGAGAATGCATCGGCATCCGGCAGCGGATGCCGGCCAACGCCCTGCTTCGACAAATCCGACAGATCGCGATTCAGATCGGCGTAAACCGCGCCGGGAATATGCGCTTTGGCGTACGCCCGCGGTCCGCCGTCGACATCCGTGATGTCGCTGCGGCAATCGACGATCAACACATCCTTCGCGTCGAGCGCGTGCAGTTGCTTGGCGGAAATCAGCGTGTTCATGTCACAGCCTCCATGCGGCGCACCAGGCTCAGAAGCATTGCCGCCGTCGCGCCCCAGATGTTTTTTTCGCCGAAATGGAATTCCACGATGTCGCGTGGACGTCCGCGATAATCCATGCGCCGAAAGCGCAGGTTCGCCGGATCGACGAAGAACGCGAGCGGCACTTCGAACACCGCGGCGACTTCGCGCGGATCGGGCGTGACAACAAATGCCGAATCGATATCGGCGACGACCGGCGTGACATTGAAGCCGCTCACCGTATCCAGTCCGTCGAGATATCCGAACGGCGTGATCGACTCCGCGCCGATGCCGACTTCCTCGCGCGTTTCGCGCAACGCCGTGGCGATCGGATCGATATCATCGGCCTCGGCGCTGCCGCCGGGAAAACTGATTTGCCCGCCGTGATTGGTGAGATGTTCGGTGCGCTGCGTGAGCAACACGGCCGGTCCGTCATCGCGCTCGATGATGCCGACGAGCACCGCCGCGGAACGCAACGGTGTCTCGGGCAGGATGTCGTGCAGCTCGCGATGATTCCATCCCGGCGGCTGCGGCGGATCGTTCAACGGACGCACCGCCCGATGCAGGCGTCGATGCATTTCTTCGCGCGTCACGCGGCGTATCCGCGCTTGGGCAATTCGTCGTTCATCAGACGCATGCGTTCGGCATCGCTCAGGTACATCCAGCGCGCGATTTCGTCCGACGTGCGCAGGCATCCTTCGCACAATCCGTCCGGGCCGAGTCGGCAGATGCCGATGCACGGTGTCAGGATTGCTTTGGGCGCGGGGATCGACATTGGGAATTGGCGGCTATTCTTTGCTACAGTCAAATTCGTTTCGGGGAAAACTCACTTCATCGCATGCTGGCATTGGCCACCAAAGTGCTGACCGATTATGGCAAGGTGCTCGCCCAAGTTCAGCCGGGCCTGCACGGTTTGCCGCAATCGCTGTTGCCGCATTCCAAACAACAGATCCGCGGCGCCATCCTCATGCTGCTGGAAAATCTGGATCCGGAACAGACCGCGATCAAGGAAAGCCTCGCGCGCGGTTATGTTTATCTCGCGCAGTTCGTGCCTGATGAAGACGCCGCCCTGATCAATTCCAACGGCGCGGACATCAGCAGCCTCACCTCGGGAAACGAATCCGCGCGCGCGCTTCTGAATCGCATCAAGGTCGACATGGAACGCGCCCTCGAAGAACTGCAGTCGATGGGCGTCGGCTTCAACGAAGCCAGGCTCGCATAACTCACGTCCGTAAAAAACAAACGCCGCGACATGCGCGGCGTTCGTCGGACGTCTAGACGTCTATTACTTGACCTTGACGAGCTTCAGCTCGAACACGAGCGCTTCGTTCGGCCCGATGCGCGGCGGCTGGCCGCGTTCGCCGTAGGCGAGTTCGGGTGGAATGAAGACCTGCCAATGATCGCCTTCGCGCATCAGCGGAAGGATTTCCTGCCAGCCCTTGATCACGTCGCCGACCTTGAAGTGCGCCGGTTCGCCGCGCGCGAAGGAGCTGTCGAATTCCAGACCGTTCGCGAGCGAGCCGCGGTAGTGCACGTCGACTTCGGTCGCGGCGGTCGGGTGCTTGGTGCCCGTGCCGTCTTCGATGACGCGGTACTGCAGACCCGACGGCAGCGCGACGATGCCCTTCTTCGACTTGTTGTCGGCCATGAACTTGGCGCTCTTGGCCTTGTTGTCGGTCGCCAGTTTGTCGAATTCGCCTTTGGCTTTCGAATACAGCTGATACTGCATGCGGCCGAGCAGATCGCGCATCTGTTCTTCGGTCACGGTCGGATTGCGCTTGGCGTAGCCGTCCTGCATCGCCTTGATGACCGTGTTGATATCGACGTCGAGCTTGCGCTCCTGGAAATCGTTGCCGATCTGGAAGCCGATCGCATACGACAGGTTCGGCTTGTCAGCAGGTGTGAGCGGCGCGGGTGGGGTCTGTTGCGCCTGCTGACCCTGCTGCGCACCGCTGGCCGCGCCAGCAGCGCCGCCGCCCTGGGCGAAAGCGACACCGGCGGAGAGCAACGCCGCCGCAAGGATGGACCGGGACAAAATCATGCAAAAACCTCCAAAACGGGAAATAAAAGCCGTGGCGTCGTTGCCGCCGGACGCGATGCCGACGCAAAGACTGAAAAAGGGATTTGCCACGAACAGCGCGCCATCTTACCCGACGCGCCGTTATCGGGCCAGTAAGTACAGCGCGCTGAAACCCCTCTCCAAGCTGAACGGCTGCCGGGAAACTATTTCGACCGCGCTTCGAGCGAAAAGTGCCTTATTTCGCCGAAACTTTTCGCTCCTCGTGCTCGCCGCGATACTTCTTTTCACCGGCCGTCACGCGCAGGCCGAGACGGTTCTGCGCCGTCGGCAGCGGACACGTTGCGAACGGCGTAAACGCGCACGGCGGGTTGTAGGCGGTGTTGAAGTCGATAATCACTTTGCCGTCTTTCGGCGGCTCGGTGTAGAGGAAGCGCGCCGCACCGTAGGTTTCGTGGCCGCTGGTCTTGTCGGCGAAAACGAGGAACAGGTGAGTGTCACCGGGCGTTTCGATCACCGGTTCGAGCCGATACGTTTTGCCATCGCGCTCGAAGACCGCTGCGCCGGGAACCGTGACCTTGTCCATCTTGCCCAAGACATTCGGCTCTTCGACTTCGCGCGGCGGGTTGTACGCCTCCCATTTCGCTTCGACGCGCCAGCTCGGATCGATGTCGAAATAATCGATGCCGACAAAATTCGTGCGCGTCGGCGCGTCGGAATCCTTGATGCGCAAGCCGTACTGCCCGTTGCGTTCGACGAGATAAAAACTGACGGTCTTGTTAGTGAGTGTCGTCGGTTTCTCGTGCGAATCGTCGAGCATTTCGACCGCACCGTTTTTGGTGTCGATACCCGGCGCTTCGCTGCCGGCGGCGATCTGCAGCATCGCCTTTCCGCCGTTCAGCGTGATGGTGCAGAAATGCGCGGGCAATTTCGCGATGACGATGTCGTTGTCTTTCGCGCTGCCGACGGTGTTCTTGCCTTGTTTCAGCCAATCCAGACCGACCAGCGACAGCCAGCCCGTCGGCCCTTTCAGCCGCTCGATGCGCGCCGCGCGCGATTTCTCGATCTGCTGGCGATAAGCGTTGTCGTCGCCGTGTACTCCCGAACTGGTCACGCCCACGCCACTCACCAGCGCGGCGCCGAATAGCCATCCATACAATTGCATCGCGAATACTCCGTTCAAAAGTTCGTCAGCGGCCGCGCAGGAAAAGGCGATCCAGCTCGGCCATCGGCAATTGGACCCACGTCGGGCGGCCATGATTGCACTGGCCGGATCGTTCGGTCGCTTCCATATCGCGTAGAAGTGCGTTCATTTCGGGCAAGGTCAAGCGCCGGTGCGCGCGCACCGAACCGTGACAGGCCATCGTGGAAAGGATTTCGTTCTGCGCTTCTTCGAGTCGCCGCGAACTGCCATGCAGGCGAAGATCGGCGAGCACGTCGCGAACCAGCGCGGCGACATCCGCACCGTCGAGCAGACCGGGATAGCGCTTGACGATCACGCTGTCGCGCCCGCTGCGCACGATATCGAAGCCGAGTTGCGCGAGCGCATCGGCATGTTCCTCGGCGACCGACGCTTCGTGTTCGCTGACCGCGAGCGGCAGCGGCACGAGCAACAACTGCGCGCGAATGCCGTCATGCGTCTGCGCGTTTTTCAGTTTTTCGTAGGTGATGCGTTCGTGCGCGGCGTGCATGTCGACCAGCACCAGGCCGTTCGCGTTTTCCGCAAGAACATACACGCCGGCGAGTTGTGCGAGCGCATAGCCGAGCGGCGGCACATCCCGATTCGATGTCGCATCGATATTGGTTTCGACGCGCGGCATCAGCGTCGTCGAAACCGATGCCTGCGGTTCGTTCGCGAACAGTGCGGCATACGAATTCACGACCGGCTCGCGCACGCCGAGCCTGAGCCCATCCTGCCGATGCCATGCATCGTTCGCCGGAACGTGTGTGACGGCGACGCTCACCGGATGCTCGCCCGCGCGCGTTTGCGCGAGCGCTTCGTTCAATGTGCGATACAGAAAATCATGCACAAGGCGGCTTTCGCGAAAACGCACTTCGGTTTTCGCCGGATGCACGTTCACATCGACCGTTTCGGGCGGGATGTCGAGGAACAACGCATACGCCGGATGACGTCCGTGGAACAACACGTCCGCATACGCCTGCCGCACCGCGTGCGTGACGACGCGATCGCGCACGAGCCTTCCGTTCACGTAGAAATATTGCTGATCGGCTTGCGAGCGCGACGCCGTCGGAAGTCCGACCCAGCCCGTGAGTTGCAATCCCGCGCCGGCGTGATCGATGCGCAAACTCCGCGATGGAAACTCCGCGCCGAGAACATCGGCGACGCGCACGACGAGTTCCTGTTCGTTCTGCGCCGGACGCAAAAAGCGCGATGGTTTCGCGTTGTTGGTCAGCCGAAATTCCACGCGCGGTTGCGCGAGCGCGATGGCTTTGACGAGCTCGTCGATATGCCCGAATTCGGTGCGTTCCGCGCGCAGGAATTTCCGGCGCGCCGGCACATTGTGGAAAATGTCGCGCACTTCGATCGTGCTTCCGCGCGGATGTTGCGCCGGACGCGGATCGGCAATCTGTCCATTCTCGCTACTGATGCGCCAGGCTTCGCTTGCGTCGGCTTGCCGCGAAGTCAGCGCGAAGCGCGAGATCGACGCGATCGACGCCAGCGCTTCGCCGCGAAAACCCAGCGTGCGCACGCGTTCGAGGTCGTCCATCGAGGCGATCTTGCTCGTCGCATGCGCCGCGATGGCGAGCGGCAATTCTTCCGCGGAAATTCCGATCCCATCGTCGCGCACGCGGATCAATCGCGCGCCGCCGTCTTCGATATCCACTTCGATGCGATTCGCGCCCGCATCCAGACTGTTCTCGATCAATTCCTTGACGATCGACGACGGCCGTTCGACCACTTCGCCGGCGGCGATCTGGTTGATGAGTTCGGGAGAAAGCGGACGGATGCGCGGCATGGCCCGCTCGGCGACAAGGTTTCGCCATGGATGATATCGGATCGGGACGAACTCAGGAATTCGGCGTGCGCGCGACGCGGCGATCCGACGGTGTTTCGTTTTCTTCTTCGTCATCGTCGCGCGACGGATGCGACGCGATTTTCGGCCGGTCTTTGCGCGCGTTGACCGCGAACCAGCTTCCCGGCGGCGGCGCATTGCGGAAATAGCTGCGCACGCCATCGAGGATCGCGTTGGCGAGCTTTTCACGCTGTGCCGGACTGTTCAATTTGCGCTCTTCCGACGGATTGGTGATGAACGCGGTTTCAACCAGGATCGACGGCACATCCGGCGAACGCAGCACGACGAAATTCGCTTTTTCGACATAGCCGCGATGCGTCGGTCCGATCTTTCCGAGCGCCTTCAGCACCTGATTGGCGACGACGCCGCTCGCTTCGAGCGTGGCACCCTGCGACAGATCGAGCAGAACCGCCGCGAGCGTGTTGTCCTTGCTGCCGAGCGAAACGCCGCCGACGAGATCCGCGCGGTTTTCGCGATCGGCCAGCCAGCGCGCCGCTTCGTTCGTCGCGCCGCGACCCGACAGCATCCACACCGACGATCCTCGCGCGTCGCCGCTGTTGTACGCATCGGCGTGGATCGAAATGAAAAGATCCGCTTTCGCCGAACGCGCTTTCTGGAAACGCTCCTGCAGCGGAATGAAGAAATCCGAATCGCGCGTGAGCACGGCGCTCATGCCGTCCTGCTTGTCGATCAGGCGCTTGAGTTCGCGCGCGACGGCGAGCGTGATTTCTTTTTCGTGCGTGCCGCTGCTGCCCGTCGCGCCCGGATCGACGCCGCCGTGGCCCGCGTCGATGGCGACGACCACGTCGCGCGGCTTGATTTCGATCGACTTCACGCTCTTGACCACCTGCGCGCCGCTTTTTCCCTTTTTATACAAATCCACAACGAGGCGGTAATCGCCCTCGCCTTTGCCCTTGCCGGGCGGCATCAGGAAACTTTTCGGATTGACGCCGCCTTCCAGATCGAGCACGACGCGCGAATCGCCCTTGTCGCGCTGGCCGGTGCGCACCGCTTTCAGCAAACCGCCCTCGCCCGCCGTCGAGACGAATCCCGGCATGAACGTGCACGCGTGCAAATCGATGACGACGCGATCGGGATTGGCGATGCGGAACAGTTTGTAGTCGGTGGGGCCGCTCAGGTCGAACGTGATGCGCGTGGCGTCGGACGAATCGGTGACGTGCATGGATTTGACGTCGACCGCCAGCGCCGGCAAGGCAAGCAGGCACCCG
The DNA here is from genome assembly GCA_963814225.1 of uncultured Gammaproteobacteria bacterium. Taxonomy (GTDB): domain Bacteria; phylum Pseudomonadota; class Gammaproteobacteria; order Xanthomonadales; family Rhodanobacteraceae; genus Rudaea. The sequence continues at coordinate 430,781 of CAWFCC010000002.1, forward strand.
GCCGCTGCGAAACAACGACCCGCGATCTGCGCACCAATTGAAACGGCGTGACCCCTCATTCGCGTACGGGCGTGTCCTGAATTACCGCGGATTCAACCATTTCTTCATATAAATCGCAAGTTTATGCGATGGACATGAATCCCGGTTCAGGAATGACGGCTAACTCGCTGACCCGAGTGGTTCCAGCCAGGCCGATCCGCGTGGCGTAAAGGCATCGAGCCAGGCATCGCGCACCACGCCGGCGTGCGCGAGCGAAACGATCGAGGTCAGGCTTGGGAATCGCACCCTTCGCGCGCTCTGGCCATTCGATCAGCCAAAGCTGCGGCTCGGCGAAATCGCGCAGGCCGAGCCATTCGACTTCCTCGGCGTCCGCGATGCGATAAAGATCCAGATGCTGCACGCCGAGGCGTCCGGCGGTGTACGACTCGATCAGGCTATAGGTCGGACTCTTCACGCGCGAGCCGACGCCGAGTTCCGTCAGCAGCGCACGCGCGAATGTCGTCTTGCCCGCGCCGAGTGGACCGACGAGGTGGATCACGCCGCCCTCGCCGACCGCACCGGCAAGCTTTTTCGCGATGCCGGCCAGCGCGGATTCGTCGATGCCTTCTCTCGCGAACGTGCGCTCACTCATCGGCGGCGTGCGCATTGCGCAATTTGTGTAAATGTGGAAAAAGATCGGTGGCGACGATGCCCGCTTCGCCATCGCGCGCTGCCGCATCGCCGGCCAGCGCGTGGAGCGCCACGCCCAGACGCGCCGCGCGCCACGCATTGAGACCCTGCGCGAGCAATCCGGCGATAACCCCGGTGAGCACGTCGCCCATGCCGCCGCTCGCCATGCCCGGATTGCCCCACGGACACACCGCGAGCGGACCGGCCGGATGCGCGATCACCGTGCCCGCGCCTTTCAGCACGACCACGGCGCGGTAGCGGTCCGCGATCGCGCGAGCGGCCTTGAAGCGATCGCTTTCGATCGACGGCACGTCGCTCGCGAGCAACCGTGCCGCTTCGCCGGGATGCGGCGTCAGCACCGCCGTGTGCGGCAGCGGAAAGAATTTCTGCGACAACATGTTCAAGCGCGTCCGCATCGAGCACGGTCGGTTTGTCGACGACGATTCCAGCGGCGAGGACGGCGCGGCTCCATGCGCTCTGGCCCAGGCCCGGGCCGATCGCGACGACTGTGGCGCGCTTGACCAATGCGGCCAGCGGCGCGGCGTCGGCGCAGCCGTGCGCCATCAACTCGGGTCGCGCCGCGTTGATCGCCGTGACGTTCTCGGGCCGCGTCGCCACGCTCGTCAAACCCGCACCGACGCGCATCGCCGCTTCGCCCGCCATGCGCACCGCGCCGCCCATGCCGTTGTCGCCGCCGATGGCGAGCACGTGGCCGTACTTGCCCTTGTGCGCGTTGCGTGTGCGCGGCGGCAGCCAGCGCGACATGTGCGCCATGTCGAGCAAAGCGGAATCGGCTTCGAAACGGTCGTAAAGATCGTGCGGCAGACCGAGCGTATCGAGCACGAGCGCGCCGCGATGATCGAGCGCATCGCTGGTGAAAAGGCCGCGCTTGTGTGCGATGAACGTGACCGTCGCCGTCGCGCGGACGGCCGCGCGCAATACATTGCCGGTGTCCGCATCGATGCCGGACGGCATGTCGAGCGCGAGCACGCGGCTCGGAAAGCGGTTGACGTGATCGATCAGCGTGCGCGCAAAGCCTTCCGGCGGACGCTTCAGGCCCGTGCCGAATATTGCATCGACGTAAACGTCGGCTTCGGGAATCGCATCGGTCGACGTCGCGATCTTGCCGCCGCTCGCCACCCATTCGCCGTGCGCGCGCAATGCATCGGGCGACGATTCGGTCGGCAAACCGACTGCGATCACGCGCGCTTCGATTCCCGCATCTTTTGCGGTGCGCGCCAGCAGATATCCATCGCCGCCGTTATTGCCCGGACCGCACAGCACGACGATGCGCCGCGCATGTCGGCCAGCGCTTCTTCAGCACGCGCCATCCCGCCGCCGCTGCGCGCTGCATGAGCACGTAGCCGGCGATGCCCAACGTCGAGATGGCGGCGCGGTCGAGTTCGCGCACCTGCGCGGCGGTGTAAAGGGATGTGCTCATCCGCGCCGATTATACTTAGACCATGATCGACTCCGGCACCATCGCCCTCGACACCACGATGGTCGACAGCAACATCGACTTCGCCCAACTCGCCGCCGATGTGAAGCGCTGGGGCATCGAACTGGGCTTCCAGCAGATCGGCATCAGCGCGACCGACCTCGACGACGACGAAACGCATCTCATGAACTGGCTCGCCGCCGGCCGGCACGGCGAGATGGATTACATGCAGCGCCACGGCACCAAGCGCAGCCGGCCGCACGAACTGCAGGCGGGAACGTTGCGCGTCGTCTCCGTGCGCATGGATTACGACCCGCCGCAGACGCGCGATGCGTGGGAAGTTCTCGGCGATCCGACGCTCGGCTATGTCTCGCGCTACGCGCTCGGTCGCGATTACCACAAGGTATTGCGCGGCCGACTGCAGAAGCTCGCCGACAAGATCGCCGACCAGATCGGACCGTTTGGCTATCGCGCTTTCGTCGACTCGGCGCCGGTTCTGGAGAAAGCCCTTGCGCGCAACGCGGGACTCGGCTGGATCGGCAAGCACACGTGTCTGATCAACAAACAGGCCGGCTCGCTGTTCTTTCTCGGCGAGCTTTACACCGACCTGCCGCTGCCGGTCGATGAAACTGCCGACGATCACTGCGGCACCTGCACGCGCTGCATCGAAGTGTGCCCGACGCAGGCGATCATCGGTCCGCAGCAGCTCGATGCGCGGCGCTGCATCGCCTACCTGACCATCGAGTTGCGCGGCAGTATTCCTGTCGAGCTGCGGCCACTGATCGGCAACCGTATATACGGCTGCGACGATTGCCAGCTCGTGTGTCCGTGGAACAAGTTTGCGAAGAAGTCCGTGGAACCGGATTTCGAGGCGCGCAACGGACTGGATTCCGCATCGCTCATCGACCTGTTCGCGTGGGACGAAGCGGAATTCCTGTCGCGAACGGAAGGCTCACCGATCCGGCGTATCGGTCACGAAAGCTGGTTGCGGAATATCGCGGTGGCGATGGGCAATGCGCCGGCCAACGAAACTGTCGCGGCGGCACTCAAATCGCGCATCGATCACTCTTCAGAGGTAGTGCGCGAGCACGTCAAATGGGCTTTGGGCCGGGCTTCGCGCGAATAAAAGATGCCTGTCGCGCCGCGCGTTGACTTTACGTGTCCGGACGATTGATTATCAGAAGCGGCGTCCCGGATGTGTTCGTCGCCGCAACTTTCTTTTTCTCGCTTTCGCAAACAGGGTCGGGATGACGTTGGCCGGGTTAGGTGGGCCAGAACGTACCCGGTATCAAAAAAATCGATTTTTCGGGGTATCCACGTTAGCCGACAAATGCCTTTACTACGGGTGGCAAACCGATCTGCCCAGACCGGTGCACTTCGTGGAAAACGGCGATAGATCGGCGATTCCACAGTTGAAGTAGCAGGAGACATTCATGAGTCACCGTTCACTACGGCCGCGCCCGCTCGCGCTAGCCGTGGCAGTCCTCGTAGCTGCCGCAGGTCTTTCTTACAATCATCAAGTGCTCGGTCACGTAGTGATCGGCGAAAACGGTCAAGGCATCGGGCCAAGTGCGGCGACCGTCGATCATTCGGCACAAGCGAAATACATCGTCCGTTTCAAGGAAGCGCCGCTGGCGCTCTATGACGGCAGCCTGCCCGGATTGCAAAGCGTGCCGCACGTGAGCGAACACGGTGGCCGCGCCAAACTCGATGTACACAGCGATGCCGCACAGGCGTACGTCGCGTATGTCGACAACGCGCAGTCGGCGCATGTCGCCACGATGAACACGCTGCTCGGCCGCAACGTTCCGGTCGAACACAAGATGTTGCATGCGCTGAATGCGATCGTCGTCACGTTGACGGGTGCCGAAGCGCAGAAACTCGCGCAGATGGACGGCGTCGCCAGCGTAACGCGAGACACGTACGAACAGCTGCAGACCGATATCGGACCGGGCTTCATCGGCGCGGCGAATATCTGGTGGGGAGCCAGCGCAGGCGTCGACACCTTGTTCGCCGGTGGTTTCGATCCCAACGCGACAAGCCGCGGCGAAGGCGTCGTCATCGCCGATATCGATACCGGCTACAACAGCAACAGTCCGTCTTTCGCCGGCACTGACGATTCGGGTTATACATTCGTCAATCCGCTCGGCGCAGGAAATTATCTGGGTTTGTGCAGTCCGTCATTCTCTGAGCAGCCCGCCGCCACGTTGTATACGGTTCCGTTCGCCGGGTGCAACAACAAAGTCATCGGCGCCTACGACTTCATCGATGCGCCGCCGCCCGGCGGCACGGGTCCGTTTTCCGCAGAAGACTATCAGGGCCATGGCAGCCACACGGCGAGTACCGCTGGCGGAAATACGCGCAACGGCACGATCGGCGCGTACAGCGCCCGCATCTCCGGTGTCGCACCGCACGCGAACATGGTTATCTACTACGCGTGCAGCTCCAGCGGCTGTCCGCAATCCTCCACGGCCGCTGCGGTCGATCAAGCCGTTCAGGATACTGTCGTCGATTCGCTGAATTTCTCCATCAGCGGCGGCAAGGATCCTTGGAACCTGGCCACTTCGCTCGCGTTCCTCAGTGCTACGGAATCCGGCATTTTTGTCGCCGCGGCCGCTGGAAATACCAGCGCGTCCGTACCGAATGCGATTCCCGGAACCGCCGACCATTTCGAACCATGGGTGACGTCGGTCGCCGCGGCGAACCACTCGGGTGGTCCTCTCGGTTACTTCCTGACTACATCCGGTGCGGGCGCGCCTCCGCCGGTCGGCATGAATACCGCGCCAGCGTCGACGCAGCCCAATGCTCCAATCACCAACACGCTCGTCGTCAGCCCCAACTTCAACGCCGCGAATGATTGTGCGGCACTGCCCGCAGGAACGTTCGCCGGTAAATTCGCCATCATGCATTTCGTAAGCGGCCCGTGCGGCACGAATGGATTGGCGGCCAACGCGAAGGCCGCGGGTGCGCTGCAGGTGCTTTTGGTCAACTCGACCGACGACTACATCAACGCAGGTGCGGCGCAGACGATACCGGTGTTCACGACCACTAGCGTACAAGGCAACGCTTTGGCGAATTTCGTACAAGGGAACGCCGGCGCTACGGCCAATGTGAGCTATCCCGCCAACGCGCGACTGCCTGTCACGCCCGATTCGTTGGCGAGCTTCAGTCTGCTTGGACCTGCTACGTTCGACGTCATCAAGCCTGACGTGCAGGCGCCGGGTGTGTCGATCCTTGCCGCGTTCAACAATGCCAACAAGACGGGGCCCGCAAGTGGCGCGAATGTGCTCGCGTTTGACGACGGCACCTCCATGGCGACACCGCATATCACGGGCAGCGCAGCGCTTCTGCTGGGCTTGCATCCGGACTGGACGCCGATGGAAGTGAAGTCCGCGTTGATGATGACGGCCAAGGAAGAAGGTCTCACCAAACCCGACCACGTCACGCCGAGCGATTTCTACGATCGCGGGGCCGGTCGCGTGCAGGATGACATCGCCGGAAAGGCAGGACTCGTGCTGAACGAAACGGGCTTGAACTTCCTCGCGGCCGATCCGGGGCAAGGCGGCGATCCGAAGACGTTGAATCTGGCCAGCATGCAGAACAGTAACTGCGTGACGCTCACCAGCCCATCGGCGAGCACGGCAACGTGCACGTTCACCCGCAAGTTCCGCAGCACGCAAACCAGCTCGGTGACGTATGCCGCCACGCTGAGCGGTGTGAGCGGAACGGTGTCGCCGAACAACTTCGCGGTAGTCGCACACGGCACGCGTTCGGTCAATATCACGGTCGATGCATCGGCTTATGCCTCTGATGGCGCAGCTCACTTCGGCGAGCTTGTGCTGACACCGAGCGATACGGACCTGCCGACATTGCACTTGCCCATCGCCGTAGCCTTGCAGCCGCCGCAGATTGCCGTCACGCCGGATCAGCTCAGCCTCAGCATCGCTCACGGAGCCACTACTAAAACTGGAACGATCAAAGTAACCAATGAAGGCGGGCCGACACTTAACGTGACCAACACGAACGACAGCACCTCCACCACGGGCGGCTATGTCGTGTTGGATCAGCCGAGCCAGGGCAACTTCGGCGATTACAGCGATTATTTGCCGGATCAGACTCAGGGCATCTACCTCGCGGAAGATTTCCAGACGACGGCTCCGTCGACCAATCTGACCAGGCTGTCCTTCCCGGGCTTCATGACGGGCGCGACCGCGCTGGCCGGACTCACGGGTTCGCCGATCACCTTCCAGATCTATACGGACAACGCAGGAAGTCCGAGTGGCAATCCTGAAACTGTCGCGCCGAGCTATGTCTGGACCTTTGCGGCAACGATTGGAACGACGCCGGGACTCACCGTCACCAACAACACGATCTCCATCGATCTCGCGGCGGCCGGTGCTCCGGCGACCGCGCTGACGCCAGGCCGCTACTGGATCGTGGTCTATCCGCGCGTCAATTTGGCCACGGGACCTTGGGCGTGGTTTGAATCGACGGTGACCTTCGGCCACGATGCTCACGTCATCAATCCGAAGGGCGCTTTTGGAATCGGCCCCAATTGGATCGCGATCACCGATCCGCTCGATGGCGACACGTACCCCGGCTTGGCCATCCACATGGAAGGCCAGGTCGCCTGCGGCGCTCCCTGGCTGAGCGCGGCACCGTCGAGCTTGGCGCTAAGCGGTCTGGCTTCGGGCAACGTTACCGTCACAGTCGACAGCACTCAGTTCCCCGCCGCCAGCACTTCCGCGACGGGTTTTCTGTGCATGGATAGCAACGATGCGCACTTCCCGGTCCTGGCGGTTCCGGTGAGTGCTACGCAGAACTGATCGCGCTTGAACTAGGTTCAAGTTCTGAACTCGAAGGGGCGTGGCGACACGCCCCTTTTTTTGCGCCTGCGTCAGGCGCCTTATCATCGCTGCGTACGCGGTGATCGACGCACGCACTCAGCACGGCGACCAATTAATGAACGCACAAGTCAATTTCATTGAAACCTACGAGGGAGCTCTGGACGCCGCAACGTGCAGCGCATTGATCCGGCGCTTCGATACCAGCGGCGATGCCGCGCGCGGCGAGACGGGCAGCGGCTTGGATCTGGAACTCAAGGACAGTTGGGACATTCGCATCAGTGGCCGATCTGCATGGGCGGATGCCGAGCGCGCGCTGAACGCTGCGATGATGACCGGCTTGACGCGATATTTGCGCAAATATCCGTACCTGCTACTCGCGCCGATCGCGTTGCGGATGCCGAGCGTTTCCGGCGACACCGTTGTCGATGCGGATCAACTCCAATCCCTTTCCGACGACTTGCTGCAGACATTGATTCGCAAGACACTGCGGCCCGGATCGATCAATCTACAGAAGTATTTAGCCGACCAAGGCGGCTATCCGTACTGGCACTGTGAGCTTTACCCAAAAGTCGGAGATGCCCACGGCGAAACACTGCATCGCACGCTCCTGTGGACGGTTTATCTGAACGATGATTTTACGGAAGGTGAGACGGAATTCCTGCACCAGGGTCGTAAAATCACGCCGAAAACAGGAACGCTGCTAATTGCGCCCGCTGCCTTTACGCACACCCATCGCGGCAACATGCCGAAACGTGGGAATAAATACATCGCGACGTCATGGATCCTGTTTCAGCGCGCAGAGCACATCTACGCAACGCGGTGATCTATAGCTAATACGCGGTGATCCGTCGCCCCGGCATCGGCTACGCCGCCTGTTTCGGAATCGAATTCTTGACGTGGCTGAGGCGGTTCTTGTCGTCGACGTAGACGAGCGTCGGCTTGAACGCCGCCGCTTCCGCCTCGCTCAACTGCGCGTACGCGGCGATGATGATGATGTCGCCGGGCGCGGCACGGCGCGCGGCCGATCCGTTGATGGAGATGATTCCGGAATTCTCGTCGGCACGGATCGCGTACGTGACCAGGCGCTCGCCGTTGGTGACGTTCCAGATGTGGATCTGCTCGTATTCGCGGATGCCGGAAATGTCGAGCAGCTTGCCGTCGATGGCGCACGAACCTTCGTAATGCAATTCGGCGTGCGTGACGTGCGCGCGGTGGATTTTCGCCTTGAGCAGAGTCAGGTTCATCGTGGCTCGCGCTCCGTTGTCGCATTTTCACAACAAAACGCCAGACGGGAGTCTGGCGCGGCGGAAATTATCGGTTTTTTGCAGCGCATCATCAACTATGTTGCCGCCGGCAAACGGATTTAGAGACTGGAATGCGCGATTTCAAGGTCAAAAAAAACCCTCGCTGATGAAGCGAGGGTGTAATTCGGAGTGACGATTACCTAAACGATGCGCCCTGCTCCCTCGTTGCAACACGAGTGTTGCAGAAATACCGAAGGACGTAGCGACATTACCACAGCCGTTCCAAAAATGCTACTGGTTTCACACTTCGAACGTCAGGTTGTCGATGAGGCGGGCGCGGCCCAAACGGGCGGCAATCAGCGCCACCAGATGGCGTTCGTCGGCGACTGCATGGGTCAGATCGTCGGCTCGGCGGATGACGGCGTAGTCGGGCTTGAGTCCGGCGGCAATCAAGGCTTCGGATGCCGATGTTTCCGCTTCGGAAATCGCTTCGCCGTTGCGCACGTCGTCGCGCATCGCGTTCAACGTGCGATGGATGACGGCTGCGCGTTCGCGCTCGTCGCCGGTGAGATATTGATTGCGCGAACTCATCGCGAGTCCGTTGGCTTCGCGCAGCGTCGGCGCGCCGATGATTTCGATCGGCACGCGCAAATCGGCGACCATGCGGCGGATGACGAGCAGTTGCTGATAGTCCTTTTGACCGAACACCGCGACGTCGGGCTGCACGAGATTGAACAGCTTGGTGACGACGGTGGCGACGCCGGTGAAATGTCCAGGACGCGCAGCGCCGTCGAGCGTTTCGCTGATGCCGGGAACATCGACACGCACGGTCGCCGCCGCGCCGAACGGATACATCTCCTCGACGGAAGGCGCGAAGAGCAGATCGCAGCGCGCGAGTTCGAGCCCGCGTTGATCATCCGGCAGTGTGCGCGGATAGCTGGCGAAATCCTCGGTCGGACCGAACTGCGTCGGGTTGACGAACACGCTGGCGACGACGACATCCGCATGTTTCCGTGCGATCGCGATCAGCGAGAAATGTCCCGCGTGCAGATTGCCCATGGTCGGCACGAAGCCGATGCGTTTGCCTTGCGAACGCCAGTGCGCGACGCGCGCGCGCAGATCGTCGGCGCGATGCACGGTATCCATCAGAACGAATGTTCGGCGGCGGGAAACGACTGGTTGCGCACGGCCGCAGCGTAGGCGCGAATCGCGTCGCAGCACCGAATCGTTGCCTTTCAGAAAATCCTTGCTGAAGCGTCGGACGCTTGCCCGGCGTTATGCCGAGCATGTCGTAGATCACGAGCACCTGGCCGTCGCAATCGACGCCCGCGCCGATGCCGATGGTCGGGAATCGAGATTTCCGCCGTGATGCGTTTGGCGAGAGCGGCCGGCACGCATTCGAGCACGAGAAGATCGGCGCCGGCATCGGCGACGGCTTTCGCATCGGCGAGCAACTGGTCGGCGGCGGCTTTGCCCTTGCCTTGCACGCGATAGCCGCCGAGCTTGTGTACCGATTGCGGCGTGAGTCCGAGATGCGCGCACACCGGTACCGAACGGCGCGCGAGTGCGTCGATGATGTCGCACACGTAGTCGGCGCCTTCGAGTTTGACCATCGCCGCGCCGCCCTTCGCCATCAGTTGTGCGGAGGAGCGCAACGCGACGTCAGCGTTCGGAAACGTCATGAAGGAAAGATCGGCGATCAGCAGCGCGTGCGTGTTGCCGCGCGCGACGGCAGCGGTGTGATAAACCATGTCGTCGATGGACACGGGCAGCGTGCTCGAATGTCCCTGCACGACCATGCCGAGCGAATCGCCGACGAGCAGCACGTCGACACCGGCGGCATCGGCCTGTGCGGCGAAGCTGGCGTCGTATGCGGTCAGCACCACGATCTTCTCGCCCTGGGATTTCATCTCGTGCAGGCGCGGCACCGTGACCGGCGCGCGGGCGCCGGCGGACTTTGCGTTGGCGTACATGAGCGCTCCTCGAGGGACGCGCATTATTTCGTGGCGATCGGGCTGGACTCAAGTGCAACGCAGGTGCCTGCGTCGATTCGGGACAGCAAATCGACCACACGGCCAGCGCCCGGGATGTACAGCAGCGGCGCGATTTCGGCGAGCGGGACGAGGACGAAGGCGCGTTCGTGCAGGCGCGGATGCGGCACATGCAGGGCCGGTTCGTCGATGCGGCTGTCGCCGTAGAGCAGGATGTCCAGATCGAGCGTGCGCGGGCCCCAGCGCTCGCCGCTGCGTTCGCGGCCGGCGTTGCGTTCGATGAGAAGCAGCGCATCGAGCAATTCGCGCGCGCTCAGCGGCGTGTCCAGCACGGCGACGGCGTTGATGAAATCCGGCTGGTCGCGATTTCCCCAGGGTTCGGTCGCGTACAACTTCGAGCGAGCCAGCACGGTGCGTGCGTGGCAAATCCGACAGGTTTTGCAGTGCCTGTTCGATCTGCTTGCGCGGCTCGGCGAGATTGCTGCCGAGGCCGACGTAGGCGATCGTCATTGCTCGACCGATTCCGTCGGCGTGGCGGGTTTGCGTCGACGGCGACGGCGTTTGCGCGGCGCTCCCGCTTCATCTTCCGCGCGACTCCGGCGCTTTCGGCTGCGCGGCCGGTGCGGCATTCGACAATTCGGCCGACAACTGCTCGTGCGGTATCGATTGCGCATGCGTCCACCACTGCGCGAGTTCGGCGGCCTCCGGACCTTCGACGGCGCGCAGCAAAAGAAAATCGTACGCGGCGCGGAATCGCGGATGCGCCATCGTGCGGAACACGCGTTTCTTGATGCGCTGTTCGAGACGCGGCTGCAGCGTCCAGATTTCCTGCATGACGACGGCGAACCGGCGCGGAATCGCGACCTGCTTGGCTTGTTCGGTGATGATGTGATCGCTCACGCGCTGCCACGCCAGTGCGGGTTCGACGCCACGCGCGATCTCGCGATCGACCTGTGCGCGCACGGCGCCCCACAGCAGGATCGCGAACAGGAACGCCGGCGTTACCGATTTGTCCGCGGCGATGCGCTCATCGGTTCCGCGCAATCCGGCTTCGACCAGGGCGCGGAACGATTCGCCGCCGCGGAAATTCAGCGCGCGCGCGGCGAGCGGGAACACATCGACGAGCAATCCGGATTTTTCCAGCGCGTGGAAACTCTTCAGTCCGTTGCCGGCGAGGAACATCTTCAGCGTTTCGTCGAACAATCGCGCGGGCGGCGCGTGCAGCAGCAGTTCGCCGAGTTCATCGAACGGTGCGCGCGCTTCCGGAGAAATCTCGAAATGCAGTTTCGCGGAAAGACGCACCGCGCGCAGCATGCGAACGGGATCTTCGCGGTAGCGCTGCATCGGATCGCCGATCAGCTTGAGCACTTTCGCGCGCACGTCGTCGTAGCCGCCGACATAATCGCGCACGCTGAAATCGGCGATGTTGTAGTACAGGGCATTCACGGTGAAATCGCGCCGAACCGCGTCTTCCTCGATGCTGCCGTAGACGTTGTCGCGCACGATGCGGCCGTCGACGAGATGGCGGTCGCCGGTGCCGTCGTCGGCGCTGCCGCGGAAGGTGGCGACTTCGACGATTTCCTGTCCGAACACGACATGCGCGAGGCGGAAGCGGCGTCCGATCAGCCGGCAATTGCGGAACAGGCGCTTGACGTCCTCGGGTGTCGCATCGGTGGCGATGTCGAAATCCTTCGGATGTCCGCCGAGCAGCAAGATCGCGCACGGCGCCGCCGACGAGGAACGCGGCATAGCCGGATTCGTGCAGGCGATACAGCACGCGCAGCGCGCCGGAGGAAATGTTCTTTCGCGAGATGTTGTGTTCGCTGCGCGGAATGACGCGCAACTGCGGCTTCACATCGGCCGGTTCGAGATTGGTGTCGGGCTGAGTCATTCAGCGGCTGCGTCGTTGTCCATCCGGGCGATCATTGTCCATGCAGACGAAATGGCTATACTAACGCCCGCTCGCGATTTGCCCAAAAATTGCTCGCCGCTCCCTTCGTCTAGTGGCCTAGGACACCGCCCTCTCAAGGCGGGAACACGAGTTCGAACCTCGTAGGGAGCGCCATTCCTTGCAGGTTTGCGAAATCTCATGCCGTTCGTCGTCACCGAAAATTGCATCAAGTGCAAATACACCGATTGCGTGGAAGTGTGCCCCGTGGACTGTTTCCACGAGGGGCCGAATTTCCTTGTCATCGATCCGGAAGAGTGCATCGACTGCACGCTGTGCGAGCCGGAATGTCCGGCAAACGCGATCTTCCCCGAAGACGATGTTCCCGCCGGACAGGAACATTTCATCCAGCTCAACGCCGAACTGTCGAAAGACTGGCCGGTGCTGACCGAGCGTAAGGACGCACCCGCCGACGCCAAGGAATGGGACGGTCGCAGCGACAAACTGCCGCTGCTGGAACGCTGACCAGCGCGGCGGTAGCCGCCCGCTATCCGACTCGATCAGGAAAGACGTTCGCGCAACGCGTCGAGCACGCGGCGCGCCGCTTCGCTCGATGACGCGTCGTTCGATGCACCTTGCACATCGACGCGCGAACCGTCGCCGTCCGGAATCACTTTGACGTTGAGGCGGCCGCTGACCGCGCTGCCGTTCGATTTCCCGCCGCCGAACGGATGCAGGATGCGCGAATACCAATGATGCTCCTGCGGCTCGGCCGTGCTGGCTTTCAGGCCTTGCACGTCGAGCGTGTAGGTGTGCGCCGGATTCGTCGCGCTCGCTGATCGTGCCGACCTGCGCGCGCTCGAGCGCGATGCCGACGCGTTCCCAGGTGTGGCCGACGCTATCGGTCACGTGCAGGCCGGCTTCCGATTTCGCAACCGTGGCGGCAGGTGGCGTGCTGGATGGCGGCGCCGAGGTCGCTGGCTGCGCCGCGGCGCTAGCGGGCGCTGCCGGCGCGGCATTGCCGGCGGGCGGCACGACCAGTTGATTGGAACCGGCCGGCGTTTCCAGATCCGGCGGCACTTCCAGCGGACGCGATTCGACCGCCTTTGAATAATAGTTGTCGTGATGGTGGAACAGGCTGCATCCGCCGAGCACGCCGGCCAACGCGACGATCGAAACGGTACTGCGGAACGAAATGCGAATCACGGCGGTTCCTATGGAATGAAAGAGGGTGAAGCGGCGCGCAACGAAACCCGGGAATTCTAGGCCGCGTCGCTGTGCCGCGGCTGAACCGCGAGGCCCAGATCGCGCAGTGCCTGAGCGATACGCGATCGGTGCGCGGCGCTCAATGGCAACAACGGCAGGCGCGGCGTGGCGGAGCCAAACCCCAGTTCCTGCAGCGCCCATTTTACCGGAATCGGGTTCGGTTCGACGCCGAGCAGCGAATTAAGGTCGATCAGACGGTCGTCGGCGGCTTTCGCCTCGGCGCGATCGGCGGCAAGCGCCGCGTCGCACAGGGCGCGCACGGCCGCCGGCGCGGCATTGGCGGTGACGGAAATGACACCGTCGGCGCCGGCCAGCATGGCGCGCATGCAGGTCGGATCGTCGCCGCTGAGAATCGCGAAATTGTCACTCTTCAACGCGACGAGCGCATCGACGCGCTCGACGTCGCCGCGCGCTTCCTTGATGCCGACGATGCGTTCGTGCGAGGCGAGTTTCGCCGTCGTCTCCGGCAGCAGATCGCAACCGGTGCGGCTCGGCACGTTGTACAGAACGATCGGCAATCCGCCCTGCTCGGCGACGTCGACGAAATGCCGGCGCAATCCCTCTTGAGTCGGGTCGCACGTAGTAAGGCGTCACGACAAGCGCCGCATCGGCACCGAGATCGCGCGCGCGGCGCGTGATCGCAATTGTCTTGCGCGTATTCGCGTGGCCCGTGCCGGCGAGAACCGGTACGCGTCCGCCGACATGCTTCACCGCGAACGCGAGCAGGCGATCGTATTCGTCATCATCGAGCGCGTGCGCTTCGCCGGTCGAGCCGGCGACGACGAGCGCCTGCGTGCCCGCATCGATCTGGAAATCGAGCAGCGCGGCGAACGCCTTCAGATCGAGCGAATCGCCGTCGAACGGCGTGGCTAGCGCGCAGATGCTGCCGATGAGCTTTTTCAAGGCGAGAAATCGCCGTGAAATCAGGCAGGAAAAATCGGAGTTCCGCGCGGCTGGCGATGTTACTTGCGGGTCGTTAACGTGGCAAGTATTCTGCTATCGGCGCACGGCGTGATTTCGCAGGACGCGGCGCCCTCGTCCACCAGCGGAACTCCACGCTTTGACCGACACCGCAGCACGCCCCGCCACCAACGAAAACTACCTTCTGATCAACGCGTTCGCGCCGCAGGGACGCTCGCCGCTTTCGACGCTGGCCAAACGTATCGCCGATGCCGGCTGCAACATCTTCGAGACGCGCGTGGCCGCGGTCGGCAGCGAAGTATCGGTGCTGGTGCTCGCGGTGGGTCCGTGGGATGCGATCGCGAAACTCGAAACGGCGCTCGCGCGCGTCGAGCGCGACGAACAAGTGCGGCTGATGCATTTCCGCACCAATCCGAAGCCGGCGCAGCCGAATCTGCTGCCGTACGTCGTCGAAGTGGTCGCGGCGGACAAGCCCGGTATACTTTTTCAGATCGCCGAGTTCATGCAGAAGCACGGCATCGCGATCGAGCAGCTGCAGTCGACGCGCTATCGCGCCATGCAGACGGGCGCGGACATGTTTTCCGCGCAGATCAGCATCGGCATTCCGTCCAACACGCACATCGCCGGATTGCGCGACGATTTCCTCGAATTCTGCGACGGGCTCAACCTCGACGCGATCATGGATCCGATGAAGTACTGATGGTCAACGTAGGCAATCTCGCACCTGCACTGAGCGGCGACAGCACCGCCGGCAAATCTGAAATTGCGCGATCTGCGTGGGCAATACGTCGTCGTGTATTTCTATCCGAAAGACAACACGCCGGGCTGCACGAAAGAGGCGCAGGATTTTCGCGATCTCGCCAAAGAATTCAAGAAAGCGAACGCCGTCGTCATCGGCGTATCGCGCGATTCGATCGCCTCGCACGAGAAATTCCGCGACAAGCAAGCGCTGCAGTTCGCGCTGGTTTCCGACCCCGACGATGTGTGGGGCAAGGCGTTCGATGTCATTCACGAAAAATCCCTGTACGGACGCAAGTTCATCGGCGTCGTGCGCTCGACATTCCTGATCGATCCGCAAGGACGCCTGATCGGGGAATGGCGCGGCGTGAGGGTTCCCGGTCATGCGAATGTGGTATTGGAGACGATCAAGACCGCATCGAAATCGACTCTTTTTCCCGAACTTCAAATCATTGGCGACCACGGCATGACCAAGGGCAAGCGCATTTACGTTCTCGACACCAATGTTTTGATGCACGATCCGACCGCACTTTTCCGCTTCGAAGAACACGACGTGTTCCTGCCGATGACGGTTCTGGAGGAACTCGATGCGGCGAAGAAAGGCACCTCGGAGGTTTCGCGCAATGCGCGCCAGGTCAGCCGCTTCATCAATGAGCTGATCGAGCGCACCGGCAAGAAGCACATCGACGAAGGCCTGGAGCTGAGACTGCCGCAAGGCATCCAGCTCGACCGCAAAGCGCAGGTTGGACGTCTTTACTTCCAAACACAGAACATCGACATGAACGGCGGCCGCGAAAAGCGGCGCACGCTGCCCGACAACCTGATCCTTGCATCCGTGATCATGCTGCGCGAACAGAAGCCCGATGTACCCGTCGTGCTGGTGTCGAAGGACATCAACCTGCGCATCAAGGCGACGATTTTCGGAATCACTTCCGAAGACTACGAGAACGATCGCGCGCTCGACGATTTCAGCCTGCTCTTCGCCGGACACAACGTATTGCCGAAGGATTTCTGGGATCGGCATCCGGAAGTTCGCTCGTGGTCCGAACGCGGCCACACGTTCTACGAAGTGAAATTGCGCAAGGACGAAGACTGGTATCCGCACCAGTTCCTGTTCATGCCGGAAGAAAACGACGTCGAACTGCGCGTGCTGTCGATCAAGGACAAGGTCGCGACGCTGCAGATCGTCGACGATTACCGTCACAGCTCACATACAGTGTGGGGTGTAGCCGCGCGCAACCGCGAACAGAATTTCGCGTTGAACGCGTTGATGGATCCGGATGTGGATTTCGTCACCCTGCTCGGCACCGCCGGCACCGGCAAGACGCTGCTCGCGCTCGCCGCAGGTCTGGCGCAGACGATGGATACAGCAGCGCTATCGCGAAATCATCATGACGCGCGCGACGGTTTCCGTCGGCGAGGACATCGGCTTTCTGCCCGGCACCGAAGAAGAAAAGATGACGCCGTGGATGGGCGCGTTGACCGACAATCTGGAAGTTCTCGCTACACCGCAGGACGGCGGCGGTTGGGGACGTCAGGCCACGAACGACCTGCTCGCCTCGCGCATCAAGATTCGCTCGTTGAATTTCATGCGCGGGCGCACGTTCCTGAGCCGCTACGTGATCATCGACGAGGCGCAGAACCTCACGCCGAAGCAGATGAAGACGTTGCTCACGCGCGCGGGGCCCGGTAGCAAGATGGTTTGCCTCGGGAACGTCGAGCAGATCGATACGCCGTATCTGACGGAGACGACGTCGGGGTTGACGTATGCGGTCGATCGGTTCAAGGGGTGGGAGCATTCGGCGCATGTGACGTTGCGGCGCGGGGAACGGTCGCGGTTGGCGGATTATGCGTCGGAGATGTTGTGAAGGTCGTCGTTCCAGCGGACGCTGGAATGCAGCTTTTGATCTTGAGCGTCATTCCCGCGGAAGCGGGAATCCAGCGACTTTGCTTTTTTCGTCTTTGAAGAAAAGAGCTTCCGCGATTGAATATCGCGGGTTACTTCTTTGCTGGTGCAAAGAAGTAACCAAGAAACACCTTCTTTTCTCCCATGGTGTCCTGTCCGCGGAGAGCACGTCCCTGATGCTCGCCGCGGACCGCGCGCTTCCTGCGCGCGATCACCCTCGATCTGCGCCTGCGCGCGACTGGTATAAAGAGTCTTGTAACTCACGACCGCACTAAGCCAAAGGCGGTGAGGCCTGCAAAGCAAGAGCGGGGCAAATCGCTCTTTGCTCTCTAAGGCGCCAACCCACGTGTTAGTCGCGTGAGGTTCTCGTCCAAAACCGCAAATACGGGAGAGGATGCGACACAGCCGATAAAGTGTGGGTCTAACCGTGCAATGCTCAGATTGAAAGGTGCTTTCTTTGGTTACTTTCTTTGCACCAGCAAAGAAAGTGACCCGCTCCAAGAGCGGAAGCTCTTCTCTTCAAAGACGAAGCAAAGCAAAGTCGCTGGATTCCCGCTTCCGCGGGAATGACGAGCAACATCAAGGGCAATTTCCGCCCTTGCGGCAATGACGAGCAAGATCGACCGCTGCCTTCCCGGCCTAACCGGAATGGCGAACGAGAAAAAGAAAACCCAGAAATGAAAATGGAAGCCGAAGCCCCCATTTTCATTCCCCGACCTTTTCCACCACGCTCAGAAGCGCGTAGTCCACATCAATTCATATTCAAGCTGATTGGTACCGCTGTCACGCAAACTGAAACTCGTCGGCAATCCAAGCACGAAATCCGTCGGCGCATACATCATCGAGAAACGCAGATTCGAGAAATCACCGAACGCGTGCGCGAAGCCAAACTCCACATCATGCGATGACAGATACGGCTCGAGCGCGTTCTGCAGCAGACGCGACGTCGGCAGCGGCTGCTCGCGCGTGCTGTAGTGGAGCGACCACACCGTGTCGCCCGGATCGCGCCAGGTCAGACCCACTGAATACACGTTGAGATCGGCCCACGCGAACGCCGGCGACACTTCGCTGCCGAGCAAAATCAGGAAGCGCGTCGGCAACGCGTTGCTGGTGAACGGGGTGATGCCGCTGTACATCACGCGCTGCACGCCGAGATCGATCTTGAAATCTTTGGTCAGCGCATAACCCAGACCGAGGTTCGCGCTGGCGGGAACATCGAACTGGCCGGATTCGGCATAAACGCCGCGGTACGCGTTGAACGCGTCCATGTTGACGCGCGATTGATAGCCGGCCTGCCACGTCAGACGATCGGTGAACGAATGATTGAAATCCACGCGCATGCCGACGCCATAAGAACCGTACGGCGTGCGCCAGCCATACGACTGCGACATCAGATCGGCAAAATTGTTGACCGGTGCGCCGTTCGGGATCGGGGCCTAGCCCGAATCCCGCGAACCGCTCGTACGCGAAAATCGCAGCGACGCTGACGGCGCTGTTCTCACCGACACGCTGCGTCATCGACGGCGAAACGATATAGCGCTGCAGGCCGGGCATGTAATCCTGCAGGAGCTGCGGGACTTCGGAAGGCACGTACAGCGGCGTGTCGGACACGCGCATCTTGGCGTACGTGACCTGCACCGATTGCGGTGCGACCTGCGAACCGTCGAAACGCGACGCGGGTGCGGTCAGCCGCGCGTTACCGCGATCGAACAGCGACGGCGCCGTGGCAGCGATCGACTGCGCGCTCGCCCATGAGAATCCGGTACTCAAATCGGCTAGCGCATAGTTGCGCCAGGCATCGATTACACTCTCTGCGCTCGCAAATTGGGCAAACGATTTCGCTGCCGCGTTGCGTTCGACCTGATGCTGGTCGGCCGGGGTCGCAGCAAAAGAAAAGGGGAGCGCCAGGAAAGTCCCGAGCGCTCCCACAAATTTTGCAAATTTCGCTGTTGACCGACGCATAGCCCTGAATGCGCTAGGAGAGTGATGTCTCCGAGCGACATCTTGGCAAAAAAACGACAGGCGGTCAAGCAAGATTTGAAGTGTAACTTGCTTGAAAACTTGGGTATTTTCCACCGATGCGCGCATCAACCGGCAGATAGACGTTCATAGTGTCTCCAAAACACAACAAAACGAAAGCGTTTTCACGACCATCGGGCTCGCTTGCCTGCGCATTGTCGATCGCGGGCGCGGATCCGACGGGCGCGGCCGGTGTCGGCGCGGACCTGCGGACGTTCGCTGCGCTCGGCGTGCACGGCCTCGGCGCGATCGCCGCAGTGACTGCGCAAAACAGCCGCCGCGTCATCGCCACGCAGGCAGTCAGCGGCGCACTGTTGCGCGATCAGTTGCGCGCGCTCGCGGAGGATTTCGATATCGCCGCGATCAAGATCGGCATGCTCGGCTCTTTGCAGAATATCCGCACCGTCGCCGCATTCTTGCGCGAGCAAGCGGCGGCGAAGGTGGTACTCGATCCTGTGCTCGTCTCGTCGAGCGGAACGGCGTTATTGCCAGAATCAGCGCGACGCGGGCTGATCGGGTTGTTTCCCCACGTCGATCTCATCACACCGAATCGGCCCGAAGCGGCTCTGCTGCTCGGCCGCGCGATGCCTGCGCGGCAAGCCGTGCGTGCGTTGCTCGAACTCGGTTCGCGCGCGGTGTTGCTGAAAGGCGGCCATGCGCGCGGGAGCGTCGTCATCGATTATTTCGCCGACGCCGACGGCATTCGCGAAATCCGTCACGCACGTTTGCCTTTCGACGCGCGCGGCACCGGCTGCGTGTTGTCTTCCGCTATCGCCGCCTATCTCGCGAGTGGCGAAACGCTGTGGCAAGCAGTCAGCGCGGCCGAGGATTTCCTGCAGCGCGCACTTCGCCGCAGCACGCCGGCCGGACGCAGTGCGAAGCGGTTCCTGATTCTGGATTCCAAAAACGAATAAATGACATCGCGGCCAGCTATGATTGGCGTCTCCCGGTGCGTCCGGGAATCGCTTTGCATCCCCTACCTTTCCTACCTTCAAACACCATGCGCAAACTATTCGCTTTGCTGTGCCTTATCGCGATCGGCGCCGACGCCGTCGCTGCCGATTCGACATCCACACCCACGCCGGCGCCGAACAAGCCGACCGCACGTCAGGTTGTCGCGCCGACGATCAGCGCAACGCGCGCCGTGCGCAATGCCGACGGCAGTCTGAGTTTCATCTGCTACGACCGGCCCAATCCGAAAGCGACGCAGTTGATCCAGAAAGCGCGCGCAACACACGTCGAGCCGGATCAGCATTGATGAAGACACTCAGCCTTTTCTTCGCGGCGATCGCGCTCGCGGCACAAGCAGTCGTGGTAAGCGCAGCCGGTCCCGCGCCGAGCAACGTCACGCTCGCGCCCGGCCAGATTTCGCAGAACTACGTTGTGACCGTGGATTCTGCGACACAGGCGCTGACGATCACACTGAATGGAAGCGGCGGCGATCTCGACCTGTTCGTGCGCTACGGAACGCCGTTCCCGGAACCGTCGACGGCGGTGTCCTATCCGACGATCGATGTGCACACCATCAATCATCAGGCGCAGTATCACGCGCTGAGCGGCGATTCGAGCGAAACGATCACCATCGTGCCGAGTAGCCATTTTCCGCTGAGGGCCGGCAACTGGTACGTGGTCGTCGTCAACGATGCGTCGGGCACGGGCACCGGTACTTTATCGGCGACGCTGTCGGGCGCGCCGCCGGTCGGAAAGATCACGTTCGATTTCACCAATCCGCCCAACAATACGACCGACGACTGCGACGAAAGCTTCTGGACCGACACGACGGCGGCGACACCGGTCGGCGGCAATCCGGGCACGACGCTCGGCCAGCAGCGCAAGAACGCACTCGACTACGCGGGCCAGCAGCTCGTGCAGCAACTCAACATCCAGGTTTCGCTGCAGGTGAATGCCTGCGGCGCGCATCTGGGTGGCGACCAGAATTCGGCGGAGATCGCGCACGCCGGTCCCAGCTCGTTTTTCTTCGACGAGCCGGAATCGCCGGCCAACTATTTGCCGAAAAAGTATACGTGGTACCCGTCGACGCTGGTGGTGAAGCTCGGCGGCACGAGTCTTTGCGCGCTGGTCGGCGGCTCCTGCGCCGGCAGCGACAACGAGGCGATATTGGCCGTGTTCAACGAAGACATCGGCACTGCGGATGTCATCGGCGGAGAACCGTTCTATTACGGCTACACGCCGGCGGTGGGCGGCGGAGCGAGCATCGATTTCATCAGCGTCGCCATGCACGAGATGACGCACGGGCTCGGCTTCATCGGGCTGGTGAATACCGATCCGTCATCCGGTCCGCTCGGCGCCAAAGGTGGCTTGTCCGCTTCGCAGAAGGGCGTGATCGCCTACGACGACTTGACTGAGGGTCCGTGGGACGACATCTACGACGACTCCGTCGCCATCGTCACCGGCGCGACGTACACGCCGTTCCTCGGCTATGAAATCAACGGCGCGCACGACGCCGATCGCGCCGCGGCGATGGTCATCGGGTCCGACGGTTCGATCGGCCGGACAATACATTCCCGGCACGCAAACCGGCATCCGCTGGTCCGACGCGGTGGCCGCATCATCGAGCGTCAACATCAATGCCGGCAAGCCCGCGCCGGATGATTTCCCGAGCCTGTACGCGCCGTGCGACGAAACCAAGACGACCAGCTGCTCCACGCAGCCGTCATCGACGTTGTCGCATACCGTCCAGACCGGCGACATGATGAATGCGTTTTATTCGAACATGAATCTGCGGTCGATGGGCCTGGCCGCGCCGATGCTCGCGCCGCTCGGCTGGAGCACGGCCGCGCAAAGTGCCGTGACATTTGCCACGCCGGTCACCGGAAACTGGTTCGACCAGACGCACAGCGGCCACGGTTTCGATCTGCAGTTCTTCGCGCACGACGCGGTGAACGGCGACATCTACGGCCTCACGTTCTACACCTACGACAGCAACGGCAAACCCGAGTGGTATCAAACCAGCGGCTCGCTCGTCGACGGCGTGTTCCTGCCCACGCTCGATCAGAACGGCAACACGCTGCATCGGCTCACCTATCAAACCACCGCGAACGCGATCACCGGATTCACGCTCGATGATGTGCCGGGCGATGTCGTCGTCGATTTCAACCAGGCCGACAAGTCGCCTGCCTGCCGCAACATCGATCGCAGCGGCGCAGCGCAGCTCGCGGTGATGTCGTGGCAGATCCAGAACGCATCGGGCGACTGGTGCGTGCAGCCGATCGTCGCCAACAACGCGCACGGCTCGCCCGACTACAACGGCATGTGGTTCGATGCGCAGGATTCGGGCTGGGGTTTCGAGCTGGTCGATGTGGCGCTCAGCGGCGGCGATTCGATCAGTGTCGTGATGTATCTGCCCGGCGCGAGCAACAATCCGTTCTGGGTGATCGGTGCGGCCACGCTCAACGGCAACACCGTGACGATTCCGCTGTCGCAGGCGACGAATGGCTACTGCCGCACGTGCACGCCGCCGGCATCGCTGCAGTTGCAGAACGTCGGCACGATGACGATGACGTTGACGAGCCAGACCACCGGCACGGCGACCATCAACGTGAGCTATCCGGGCGGCGGCGGATTCAACAGGAGCAACGTTCCGATATCGATGCTCTCCGCGCCCGGGATTCACTGATCGATTGATCGGCCACTGATCCATAAAAAGACAAACGCCTCCGACATCGGAGGCGTTTTTCGTTACGACGCGCAAAATTCACAGATTTGGAATATGCTCGGGCCGAATCGGTAAGCACCTGTCCGGAACACAATGAGAGGAGCCTATGCTGGCGGAAGCCCGAACTAGCAGCGACATCCATAGCACCCGCGTCCTGTCGCTGGATTCCAGCGGACGCATCCTGGATTGGATGTCGTGGCAGGACGCGGTCTGTCTCTACGTGCGCGACGCCGTAGCCTGGACGCTCGGCGACCCCTGTCTCACCATCCACGGCGGCACCAACCGCGACAGTGGCCTGCAAAGCCTGATCTCCCTGCATCCGATCGTCGCCAGCCGAGGACACGCGCGGCCGAGCCTGATCGATCCCGCGCCGGCACTCACCAACGCCGCGCTGTTCGCGCGCGACCGCATGATCTGCATGTACTGCGGCGAACACTTCAGCCGCGGCGAACTGACGCGCGATCACGTCAACCCGCTGTCGAAAGGCGGCCTCGACGCGTGGGAAAACTGCGTCACGGCGTGCCTCGCCTGCAACGTCTACAAAGGTTGCCGCACCCCGCAACAGGCGGCGATGCCGCTGCTCGCCGTGCCATACCGGCCGAGCTGGGTGGAGCACCTGATCCTGTCCAATCGCAACATCCTCGCGGATCAGATGGACTTCCTCGTCAATCACCTGCCGAAGAACCGCCGCCACCTCGCCGCCTGAGCTAAGCCGCGCTGCGCCAGCGCACCGCGACTGCCATCGGTTTCCGCCCGGACGTGAATGAAACGGCCAGACGCGCGTCAGCGCAAGGCCATTTCCGCGTGTTGTCCTGAGAGCGTCCCGGAGTAAAAACAAGGAGTTGCGGTGCCTTCCCTTGCCCTGCACGCCGCGCTGGCCGAAAATACCGCTTTGCGGCGTCTCGCCGCTCCGAGCATCGCTTCGCTCAATGATTGACGCCCAGCGCTATCCGCGCCTCTCCACCATCGACCTGCCGACCGATCTGCGCAAGTTCGACGAACGCGAACTGCCCGACGTCGCGCGCGAGCTGCGCGAATACCTGATCGAATCGGTGGCCGGCGTCGGCGGACATTTCGGCGCGGGGCTCGGCGTGGTCGAACTCACCGTCGCGCTGCATTATCTGTATGACACGCCGAACGATCGGCTGGTGTGGGACGTCGGCCATCAGTGCTATCCGCACAAGATTCTGACCGGCCGCCGCGACCAGCATCTCCACGATCAAGAAGAAGGATGGCCTGGCGCCGTTCCCGCAAGCGCGAGGAAAGCGCGTACGACACCTTCGGCGTCGGTCATTCGTCGACCTCGATCTCCGCCGCGCTCGGCATGGCGCTCGCCGCGCAACGCAAAGGCGACGAACGCAAGATCGTCGCCGTCATCGGCGATGGCGGCCTCACCGGCGGCATGGCCTACGAAGCGCTGCATCACGGCGGCGATCTCGATCCGGACATGCTCGTCATCCTCAACGACAACCAGATGTCGATCAGCGAGAACGTCGGCGCGCTGCCGAAAATGCTCGCGCGACTGATGACCAGCCGCACGCTCAACGCCATGCGCGAAGGCGCCAAGCGGCGCATGAAACGCGGCGGATTTCTGTACCGCTTCCTCAAGCGCTGGGAAGAACACGCCAAGGGCATGTTCGTGCCGAGCACGCTGTTCGAGGAACTGGGCTTCCACTATTTCGGCCCGATCGACGGCCACGACGTGCCGATGTTGCTGCAAGACGCTGAAGACCTTGCAAGAACTGAAAGGCCCGAAGCTGCTGCACATCATCACGACCAAGGGCAAAGGCTATCAGCCGGCCGAGCGCGAGCAGATCGAATATCACGCGGTCGGTCCGTTCGATCCGCTGAAAGGATTGCCGAAAAAAGCCGCCGGCAAACAGACCTACACCGATATTTTCGGCGACTGGATGTGCGACATGGCCGCCGCCGATCCGCATCTGTACGGCATCACGCCGGCGATGCGCGAAGGCTCCGGACTGGTGCGTTTCTCCAAGGAATTTCCGCAGCGCTATTTCGACGTCGGCATCGCCGAACAGCACGCGGTCACGCTCGCCGCCGGCATGGCGTGCGAAGGCGCCAAGCCTGTCGTCGCGATCTATTCGACGTTTCTGCAGCGCGGCTACGATCAGCTGATCCACGATGTCGCGATCCAGAATCTCGACGTCACCTTCGCGATCGATCGCGGCGGCGTGGTCGGACCCGACGGCGCCACGCATGCCGGCAGTTTCGATCTTCAGCTTCCTGCGCTGCATTCCGAACATGGTCGTCGCCGCGCCGTCCGACGAAAACGAATGCCGGCAGTTGCTGACGACGGCGTTCAAGCACGAAGGTCCTGCCGCCGTGCGCTATCCGCGCGGCACGGGTCCGGGCGCGAAGATCGAACCCGAACTCAAGCACGCTTCCGATCGGCAAAGGCGACATCCGCCTGCGCGGTTCGCGCATTGCGATCCTCGCGTTCGGCAGTCCGCTCGCCGATGCGCTGCGCGTCGGCAGCGAATTCGGCGCGACCGTAGCGAACATGCGTTTCGTCAAACCGCTCGACGAAGCGCTCGTTCTCGAACTCGCGCGCACGCACGCAGTGATCGTCACGGTCGAAGACAACGCGATCATGGGCGGCGCGGGAAGCGCGGTCGCGGAACTGCTCGAATCGCGCAACGTGCAGACGCCGGTGCTCGTGCTCGGCCTGCCCGACCGCTTTCTCGAACACGCCAGCCGCGAACAACTGCTCGCCGAAGCGGGCATCGACGCCGCCGGCATCCGCGCCGCCATCGGCAAACGCTGGCCACAATTCGCGGCGCCGGCGCCGGAAATGCGCAGCACGGGCTGATCGATGACTAACGTGCGATTTCTGGTGCGCTGGACGATCGCGCTCGGCATGGCGATGTCGTGCTCGGCGAACGCAGCCGAAACCGTGAGCGCAGGCAGCTACGAGAATCCGAACGGAACGCTCGTCGTGACTGGCGCTGCGCAGTCGCTGAATTTCAAGATCGATGCCTTCGGCGCCAACGGCCATACCTGCTCGCTCGACGGCGACATCCACGACAATCAGGCGAAGCTCGAAGGCGACGAGTCGCCCTGCATCGTGAAATTCGACGGCCGCGCGAGCGGCATCGGCGTCAGCAGCAACGAAGCTTGCCGCACCTATTGCGGCATGCGAGCGCGCTTCGATGGCATGTATTTCAAACCCGCGCCGGGCTGTTCCAGCGACGAACGTTCGAGCACGCGCGATGCGTTCAAGGCGAGCTACGGAAAAAGGACTACGCCGCCGCGCGCGCCAAGCTCGAACCGCTGCTGACGCAATGCGCTCCGTTGCTGTCGTGGCTCGAGAAGCCTTCCATCCGCAACGATCTCGCGGTGACCCTCTACCATCTGCACGATCGCGCCGCGTGCCTCTCCGTTCTCGAGCCGCTGGCCGAAGACGCATCCAAAACCGACGCCGCCATCCGCGAAAACTATCCGCCGACCGACGCCGACGACTATCTCCCGCTGATCAAGGCGGCGCGCACGAACCTGAAACTGTGCAAGGCACTACCGGCGCAGTGACGCTCGTTACTTGCGGATGAACCCGCCGCTCACGCGCTCGCGCCCTTCCAGATCGCGTTCGGTATAGATTTCCACAAATCCATTCTGCGCGAACAGCTCGCGCACGGCCGCGCCCTGCTCGAAACCATGTTCGACAGCCAACATGCCGCGCGTCATGCAAATGCCGCGGCGACTCGCGGACGACGTGCCGGATCGCATCGAGGCCATCTTCGCCGGACGATAACGCCTGCGCCGGCTCGAAACGCAAATCGCCGGCGGACAGATGGGGATCGTTCGACGCGATATACGGCGGATTGCTGACGATGATGTCGAAGCGTCGCGCGGAAACGGCATCGAACCAATCGCTGAGCACGAACTCGACATTGTCTATGCGCAACCGCTCCGCATTGCCGCGCGCGACATCGAGCGCGGCAATGCTCGAATCAATCGCAACCACACGAGCCTGCGGCCGTTCGTGCGCGATGGCGAGCGCGATCGCACCGGAACCTGTACCGAGATCGGCGATGTCCACTTTTTTGCCTTGTGGACAATGCAGCAATGCGATACGAACGAGCAGTTCGGTGTCTTCGCGCGGGATCAGCACGTCAGGCGTGACATGCAGATCGAGCGACCAGAACTCGCGACTTCCAACCAGATAAGCGATCGGCTCGCCCGCCGCTCGCCGCGCCGCTAGCGACATCGCGATTTCCGATTGCGTGACGTCGACGACGTCGTCGGAATGCGCGAACAGCCATGCGCGATCGCGTCGGAGTGCATGCGCGACGAGGATTTCCGCCTCACGCGACCGCATCGTCGCCGGATAGCACTGCTCGCAGTTGCGCGAGCAGTGCGCGGACAGATGTCACGTCGTTTCCGTCGGTGCGGGCGCCGCCGTCGAAACGCGTGGACGCCAGTAACCGTCGCGCGTCCACGCAGCGAATGCATGGCGCAACCAGCCGATCAGCGCGTTGGCGAGCCACAACGCCCACAACAGCATCAGCACTTTGTAGATCCACATCGGCACGCTGATCGCGGTGGCGTGCGGAAGCGCGTCTTCGCTGCGGTCGGTGAACCAGCGCAACGCGTGTGCGTCGGAGGCGTAACCGCTCACGTGCATGTCGGGCTGGCCGAGCAGGCCATGCGGAATACGCCGACACCAGGCACAGCAGCGCGGAGATCGTCAGCGCGGCGAGCGCAACCTGCGCGAGATTGAACGTGCGGTTCGCCGCCAGCGTCGTGCGGCTGCGCCAGTCGAACGCGAACAGCCACGCGACCACGACGACGAGCGCGCCCCACGAAAAAGTCGAGAACCCGAATCCGAGCAGCAGCCAGTCGATGAAGCGCAACTTCGTGCGGCGCGTTCGCGACAGCGCGTAAGCGACGATTGCCATGATGGCGAGTTCGCCCCAATACAGCACCGCCGGGCCGACACGCGGTCCCCACGTCGTGAGAACCCAGCGATCGGCGGGAAGGTTCAGCGACAGATCGATGTTCGCGGCGGGTAATCCCAATGAGATATCCGGCGTGTGCGCCGCAGAGCTCAGTTCGCCCGTATGACGGAAACGGATGTCGAAAGCGTCGATGCCCGGCGTGAGCGGCAACGTCAGCTTTCCATCCTGCGGTCGCAGATTAAGCGCCTGTCCGTTGCGCGTGATGCCGAGCATTTCGACGTCGTTCGGCAACGTGACGCGTTGATCGCCGCCCTGGCTCGCGCGCATGTGCAATTGCAGCGTATAGCTGGCCGCGTGCTGGCCCTGGTCGGTTTGCAGATTCACCGAATCGATCGCGCGCGTCGCGCCCTGCACCGGCGCGGGCCGCGTCACTTTCACCGTCAATACTTCGCCGGGTAGCGGAGAAAACGCGAATTCACGATAGTCGTTGGCTTCGTCCGGATTCGCCGCTGTCGCGCCACCGGTTTCGGGAACGCCCGAAAATTCGACATGCCAGGTCGGGCTCACCACGAAATGCCAGACTTCCGCGCGTTCGGTCAACGGTGGCGCGGTGAGCGTCAGCGTGTCGGCGATGTCGAGGCTGCTGCCCCACGACGCGTTCGGATTATCGTCGCCGACAGCGACCAGCGCGTTGCGGCCTTCCGTTTTCGTCTGACTCGCAACATGCTCGTTCGCCATCAGGGGAACACTCACGGTGACGCTGCCGTGCTCGGGCGCGAGCTTCACCACGTTCGTGTTGCTGCTCCACTGCAAACCGAGATTGAGCGTGCGGGTCACGCGAACATACGTCGGGAATTGTTGCGCGCCGGACGTGATCCGTTCGCCCGGATTGACGTGCGTGCGCGTGAGATTGAGCGTGTCGGCCAAAAGATGATCGTCGGCGACGCCAGAACCGTCCCATCCGCTCAGGTTGAACTGCACACGCCCGGGCGCGATCGGAAACTTCAGCGATGCCTTGTCGGCGAATGCGGAGTACGTCAGTTCGATCCGATGCACCCCGCGCGGGGTGTTCAGCCACAACGAGCCGGAGCGCGCCACCACGGCCTCGTTGGCGGTGCCGTCCACTTTTACACTTTTCAGCATCAGCGACGAATCGGATTCCGGCAGCGGCAACGCCGCTGTTTCGATCGCCTGCGCGTCGAGCACGACGGTGACCGCATCGCCGTTCGCGCCGACCAGCGCCTCGGCGATGCCTACACAATTCGGCGCACATTTCGGAGATTCGACGAGCCGCTTCTGTAGTTGGGTGAGCAACTCGTCGGACGGAATCGACTGCGCCTGCAACTGACCCGTCATCGCCAGCCCGCAAACCAGCAGCGCCGCGGCACTCATCGGCGTGCGCGTGCGGATCGACGCGATCACGCCGCGCGACAGACTCCACACCAGCCAGCCGAGCAAGCACGAGCAGCAGAACGCGCAGCGGACGCACCAGCCACGGCGGCGCGATCAGCAGATGCACACTCTGTTCGGCCAGCACCGGGCCGCTCCAGCTCAGCAGCGCGGTGCTGCCAAGGTTCCAGTTCGGCTCGCCACGCCCCGTCTGCACGACGGTGGATTCGCTGTAGTGATCGATCAGATCCACACGACCGATTTTCGATGCGGTGACGACGACCGTTTTCGATCTGTCGGTCTCGGCGCGACGTTGCGGGCGGCGGCGCGAGGTGCGGCCGGCACGGGCATCGGCGAATTGAGCTGCACCGCCTGCTCGCGGCGCCGGCAACCTCGGCGATCCGGCGCCATTTCCATCGGCCGCTGCGTGGGCTCGAACAAGCGCATTCCGCGCATCTTCCAGTTGCGGATACAGCGCAAAGCGCAACTGATCCGCGAAGAACGGCAGCGCCACGAGAATGAGCACGAGCAGCGCCACGCGGCGGATGCCTTCGGCCCACGCGCGCAGACGGCCGGCGGGTAACTGGCGCACGATCAGTGCGAGTGCGGCCACGCACAGCAAACTCCAGAACGGCGAGTCGGTTTCCTGATAGCCGAGCAAAAGGTATACGGCCGCGACGACGGCGCCGAGCACGCCGAGATAACGCCATGCGAGCAGCACCAGCATCGCGCACACGAACGCATCGAGCAGCGACCATCGCGACATCCAGCTGCCGCTCGCCGTGTCCGCGCCCGGCGCGCCGAGCAGGCGGTAGCCGTACGGCAGATGCAAGGTCGTGTCGATGCGATCGAAGGTGTCCTGCCAGCCGGTGACGGGCAAGGTCGATAGTGCCTGACGCCACGTCGCACGCCGGCGGCGAGATCGACGGCCGGCGTGCGCCATTCGACGCCGCTCAAGGCAGACGTCGCGCCTTGCGTGATCAGCAAGCGTTCGGCGCCATTGCCGCGATGGCTGTTTTGCGCATCGGCGCGTTCGAGCAGATACGGTGCGGCGACATCCAGACGCCAGCCGCGCACCATCGTGCCGCTGACGTGATCGCGCGCGAACCAGCCGTTGCCGTCGAACGAAAGCCATGCTTCGCGTTGCAGGGTGAGCCGGTTGCCGTCGCCGGCGCTCGGTCCGCGTGAACGTTCTTCGATGCTGAGCACGCCGTCGTCGCCGAGCG
This sequence comes from uncultured Gammaproteobacteria bacterium, assembly GCA_963814225.1. Classification (GTDB taxonomy): domain Bacteria; phylum Pseudomonadota; class Gammaproteobacteria; order Xanthomonadales; family Rhodanobacteraceae; genus Rudaea. The sequence goes on from CAWFCC010000002.1 coordinate 460,915, forward strand.
CGAACGCGGGTTGCGAGGTCCACTCCTCGGGCACGCCGGCCTGGCGCGGATCGACCTGAAGCGCACTCGACGCGGTGGTCACGCGCAGCGCGGGATCGGCGGCGTAACTCCAGGTTTCCTGTGTCGGCCACGGCGCGGCGGGCAGGCGCGCGGTGATGTGCGTGAGCGGCGCGATCGCGCGCGCGCGGAGCGTGATGGTGTTTTCGCCGGGCCGCACTTGCACGTGAAGCTTGCCGTCGTCGTCGAGGCGTGCCGGCCATTCGCTGCCGATCGACAGCGGCACGAAACCGTCGGGCAACACGGGGCCGAGCACTTCTTCGCGCGCCTGTCCGGATACGCCGATCTGAATGCGTGTTTCGAGCTGCGCCGGTACGCCGTCGATCACATCGCGAAAGACGCGGATTTGCATCGCGTCGCTTTCCGGCGTGCCGACGTTGCCGCGGCCGAGCGTGACGACATCTTCGCCGCGCTCCAGCGGCGCGATGGTTTTGCCGTCGATGGTCAGCGCGACGAGACCGATCTCACCGGGCACACGCAGATTCTGCGGACGCGCGTGCCACACGAATTTTCCGGCGATATCGTACGAGCCCGGCTGCAGGTAAAGCGCGGGAAACTGCTCGTGCGCGACGACCGGCTGACGCTGACGATTGACCGTGACCTGCTGCGGCCAGTGATCGGTATCGCCCGGCAGCGGCACCCACGACGGTGCGCTGATCTGCCAGTGAATCGCGAACGTCGCGCCCTCGCCTGCCGCATCGATGGAAAGCCGCGATGCCCAGGCGCAGACGAACTTGTCGGGTGCATCCGGCGTCTCGTTGCCGAGGAACGGACACGCGCGAAACTCCTGATCCTTGAGCACCCAGCCGCGCCATTCCTTGAGTTGCGGCGGAATCGCGGCGTCAGGCGCGGACTGCGCATGCGCGTTGAACGCAAGCAACGACAACCATGCCAGCCGGCACGCAATCGATCTGAGCATGTGATCCTCTCCCTAATGCAGGTGCAAACGCATGCAACGCGCCGGACCGAACAATAGGGTTAATGGAACACGAAACGCCAGAGCTGTTCCAGCGACGCGGCGACGAATCCGGTCAGGAACGACAGATAGCTGAAACGCAGATAGCGGTATTTGTGGTTGGCGAGATACGAACCCAGGCTGTAGATGTCTTTGGCCATGGTCAGGTAGACGGTGCCGTCGGCGCGCATGCATTGCGCCATCTCGGCGAGAAAGCGCTCGCGCGGCAGTTCGGAGAAATGGCCGAAGAAAAGCAGATTGAAATACGGCGGCAGTGCGGCGTCGGGTTTGAGGCGCAGCGGCCGATATTTCGGTAGCACGGTGAGAATCGCAAGCAGCAACGCGAGCAGCGTGAACACGGTGAGCGTGAGCACGCTCATGCGCAGTTCGGGCTGATCGAGCTTGCCGAGCGTCAGCGTCAGCACGATCGATGAGACGGTGATAATCATGCTGGCCTTGTTGTCGGCCATCGCGCTCAGCGTGACGTGATGCTGCTGCGTGGTGCGCAGGATCTGGTCGCCGGTGTTGCGCTCCGGAACGTTGGCAAAGTATTCCGGTCCGGACTGATCTTGTTGATCCATTGTTCACGCTCGCCTGAACAGAATGCCCCGATGATAGGAACCGCAGCACGGCTTGGCAATTTGCGCCGCATCCTGCGCCGGGCGCAGCCCTGGCGATGGATGGCGGCCGCGGCGCTGATCGCCACGCTTGCGGGCTGCAAGGACGTCTTCTTCGCCGCGATCAATTCGACGACGAGTCAGCGCAATGTCGCGGTCCACAAAAATATCGAATTCGACGCGAAAAACCGGCTCGACGCGGATATCTACGCGCCCGCCAACGCGGCCGGTGCGCCCGTCGTCGTGTTTTTCTACGGCGGCAGTTGGGAAAGCGGCAAACGGCGCTGGTACGGCTATGTCGGCAAGACACTGGCGAACAACGGTATCGTCACCATCATTCCGGATTACCGCAAATATCCCGATGTGCAGTTTCCGGCGTTCGTCGAAGATGCGGCGAACGCCGTGCGCTGGGCGCGCGATCACGCGCCGGAATTCGGCGGCGATCCGTCGCGACTCTACGTGATGGGACATTCCGCCGGCGGACAAATCGCCGCACTCATCGCGTGCGATGCGCGTTACCTCGACGCGGCCGGCATGCGCGCCAGCGATCTGGCCGGCATGATCGGACTGGCCGGCGCCTATGCGTTCCTGCCGTTCGTCGAAGAAGAACCCGAGATTTTCGGCGCGAGCAGAGAAAGCCAATACGATTCGCAGCCGATCAATTTCGTCAACAAGGACGAGCCGCCGCTGCTGCTCCTGCAAGGCGACGACGACGACGAAGTCGAGCCGAACAACGCGATCTCGATGGCCGCGAAAGCGCGCGCGTTGGGATCACCGGTCGAACTGAAGCTGTATCCCGGCGTCGGCCATGCGTCGATCATCCTGTCGCTGGCGCACGCGACGTCGGCATCGAAACGCAAATCCGACGCGCACACGCTCGACGACATCCTCGATTTCATCCACCAATCGCGCGGCGCGGCAGCCAATGCCGCCGCCGCGCCGTGATTTCGATCAGTGTTTCGACTGCGATTCGGCCCAGCTTTCCAGCGCCTTTTCGCCGACATGCTCGCGTAGCGCCGCGCACTGGTTGGTGCCTTCGAGCACCTGCGCGAGGATGCGCTCGCCGCCGTTCATCTGCTTGATGCGCGGCTCGAAGAACGCGCGGATTTCCTCGGCCTGACCTTTCGTGCAATTGCCCGGCAACGACGCCATCGCCGGCGCGTAGCCTTGCGCGAACGGCGGCATGCGCGCCTGCAGTTTGTCGAAGTTGGTCTTGAACCATTGCCAATAACCGGCGCGGTTTTCGGGTTCATCCGAGGTCGAACTGTAGATGTAGCGCATTTCGCCGACGGCGACCGCGGGTGTCAGTCCGTAATCGAGCGCGCGCTGGCTGAGATCCGCCTGATGCGTCGCGGCGAGCGCGGCGAGCAACGTGTAGCGCTGGCGCGTCTGATGATTGGTCTTGAGTTCGTTCAAGATCGCATCGAACGCCGGCTGCCCCGATTCCTGCACGGTGACCTTGAGCGATACGCGCAGCAGATCCGGATCGGCCTTGCCCAGATCGACCTTGCCGCCGCCATCGAGCCCGAGCGCCGCACGGCCCTGCTCGTTGAGTGCCTTGCGCGTGGTCGGATCCTTGAATCCGAGCGCGAGGAAATTGGCGAGGTCTTCGCGCATCTGCGTGGTTTCGGAACTCTCGTTCGGATTCTTGCGATAGCCGACCTTCTGCAGGATCGGGCCGTAGATGTGGATCACGTACGCATCGAGTACCGGCAACGTAGTCTTGTTGGCAAGATGCTCACGCAGCCAGTCCACCGTGCCGATGAGCGCCGTCGCGACCTGCGGATGCTCCGACTTCGCCAGCACCGGCAGCGCTTCGAGCACCTGCGCCGGCGACGCTTCGCCGCGACGGAACGAACTCGCGAGCGCATCGGCATAAATCACCTGCTCGGATGGCTGCAGCGTGGCGACGTTCTTTTCGAGCGCACCGAATTCGTTCGCGTTCATCGAGAAACGGTAGTAGCCCGACGCATTCGCATTCGGCAGATACCAGTCCGCGCAACCGCTGGTCACCGGGAATGTCTGTTTGGCCTGTTCGAGCAGGAAACACTGCGTCGTCGATGACGATCCTTTGCCGAAGCGCGCGCACACCGGCACGCCCCACGTCGGATTCGCCGGCCGCCATCACGCCGTACGGCAGATAGCGCGACTGCGACATCGTGATCGACGCCTTGCCCGCCGAGCACGTCAGCGCGGTGCTCACCAGCGGCACACCCGGCTGATCGAGAAAGCTGCGCATCGCTTTCGACAACGTGTCGCCCTTCTTGCTCACCTCGGCGATCATCGCGACGAGATCGTTGGAACTTCCGCTGCCGAACGAATGGCGCTTCAGGTATTCGCGCATCGCCGAGCGAAACGTATCCTCGCCGAGCCATTCCTCGAACATGCGCAGCACCGCCGCGCCTTTCTGATACGTGATGCCGTCGAACGCGTTCTCGATGTCGCCGTGATCGTTGATCGGCTGGCGGATCTTGCGCGCCGACAGCAGGCTGTCGCTGCCCATCGCGTAGCGCGTGGCATCCAGCCGTTCCAGTTCGCCCTGATATTGCGGCCGCAGCGCGACGGTTTCCTTGCCCTGCGCCCACGTCGCGAACGACTCGTTGAGCCAGATGTCGTCCCACCACGGCACGGTGACGAGATCGCCGAACCACTGATGCGCCACTTCATGCGAAGTGACGTTGAACGCGGCGCGAAACGTATCGGCCGGCGTGTGATCGTCGGTGCGCAGCAGTGCGTCGCGGAAGGTGATCAGACCCGCGTTTTCCATCGCGCCCGCGCTGAAATCCGGCGCGCCGAGCAGATCGAGCTTGTCCCACGGATACGCGATGTTGGTGTATTCCTCGAAGTACGTGACGATGTCCGGCGGTCTGCTGCAGGATCCACTTCAACTGCGGCCCCGTTCCGCGCGGACCGATGCCGCGCAACGGCAGCGGATTCTTGCGCACGGTGTTCGGCCGGAATCGGCGCCGAATCGACGACATCCCACGGACCGACCGCCCACGCGACGAGATACGTCGGCAGCGGCTTGGTCGTGTTGTACGTCACCGTCTTCCATTTGCCGTCGGCCGATTTTTCCTCGTGCTTCGGCAACGTGTTGGCCATCACCGCATCTTCAGCAGGCACGGTGAGCGTGATGTCGAACGGCGTCTTGAAGCGCGGTTCGTCGAATCCCGGAAATGCATTGCGCGCGCTGATCGCTTCCATCTGCGTCATCGCATACGCATCGTTGTCGACCTTTACCTTGTAGAGGCCTTCGAGTTTGTCGTTGAACGGCGCGGTGTAGTCGATGACGACCGAGATTTCCTGCGCAGGCAACGTCGCATCGAAACCGATTTTCGCGACACCTTCTTTCTCAGCGCTATACGTACCCTTGTGCGATTTTCCGCCCGCATCGGTAACGGCGACCGTGACTGACCGTCAGCCCCTGACCATGAAGCCAAACGTGATCCGACGGCTTGCATCAGCTTGATGCGGATTTTCGTTTCACCGCTGAATTTCTCTTCACGCGGATCGATCTTGAAGCTGAGCGCATATGACACCGGCGCCGCACTTTCAGGAAGCTTGCCCGTCGGCACCGCCTCATCCGCGGCGAAAGCGAGCGGCGCGACCGCCGCGAGAAAAACCAGACTGAAACAGGTTGCGGCGCGCATGTCGCGATCCTTGCTGAGGTAAACCGACAGCTAAACACGCCGAACCGAATAAAGACAAGAGACTCAAGTCACGCGGCGCGGGCGCGGCCCACAACGAGGCCCTGAAAGCTCCTGCGGCCCCAGCGCCCGTCGCTTAGTGCTGATGCGCTTACAAAATTCTTTATACCGGTCACGCGCAGGCGCAGATCGACGGTGATCGCGCGCAGGAAGCGCGCGGTCCGCGGCGAGCATCAGGGACGTGCTCTCCGCGGACAGCGTCCATTGGGAGAAAAAGAGGTGTTTCTTGGTTACTTCTTCGCACCAGCAAAGAAGTGACCCGCGATATTCAATCGCGGAAGCTCTTTTCTTCAAAGACGAAAAAATGCAAAGGCACTGGATTCCCGCTTTCGCGGGAATGACGAGCGAGAGCAAAAGCTGGATTCCAGCGTTCGCTGGAATGACGAGCACACGGCGAGCAAGAACTCAGGCCGCCAAATCCGCCACCGGCGCATCCGCTGGCGCCTGCTGCTCCAGCGTCACCGCCGCCGCATGAATCACCGACGCAATCCGCACCGCACTCTGAATCGCCTGCGCAGCTACATTGTGCTTGCGCAAATTCTTCTCATGCGAATCCATGCACATGCCGCATCCGTTGATCGCCGACACCGCCAGCGAGCACAGCTCGAAATCGACCTTGTCGCAACCCGGATTCGACATCGCATTCATGCGCAAACCCGCGCGCATCGTGGCGTATTCGGTATCGCCGACCAGATGCGTGAAGCGGTAATAGACGTTGTTCATCGCCATGATCGCGGCGGCCGTGCGTGCGCCGTTCAGTTCCTGCGCGCTCGCATGCTGCGCGCCGAATTCCTCGATCGCCGCGACCAGCGGCGCGTGGCGCGACGCGATCGCGCTCGACAGCGCAATCAGGCTGATCTGTTTGTTGGTCAGTCCCGCCGCGCCGGTTTCGCTGAGCACGGAATCGAGATTGAGACGGATGTCTTTGGCGAAATCGGGAATACTGGTTTTCAGCGCGTTAAGCGACATTGTGTAATTCTCCATTCTTATACTCGAATCGGCTAAAAAAAGCGGACGGCGTTCGCGCCGCCCGCTTTCGTATTGCGGCTATCAGGCAGCCTTGAGCGTTTCTTCGCCCTGCTTCCAGTTGCACGGGCACAGCTCGTCGGTCTGCAGCGCGTCGAGCACGCGCAGCACTTCCTGCGGATTGCGGCCGACGCTGCCGTCGGTCACGTAGGCAAAACGGATGATGCCTTCCGGATCGACCAGGAACGTCGCGCGCTTGGCCACGCCTTCCTCTGCATCGAGAATGCCGAGCGCGCTGGACAGGCGCTTGGCCGTGTCGGCGAGCATGGGGAACGGCAGGTCGCGCAGATCCTTGTGATCCTTGCGCCAGGCCAGATGCACGAATTCGCTGTCGGTGCTGGCGGCGAGGACCTGGCAGTCACGATCCGCGAACTGGCTGTTCAGATCGCCGAAACCCTTGATTTCGGTCGGGCAAACGAAGGTGAAATCCTTCGGATAGAAGAACACGCACAGCCACTTGCCTTTGTACGTGTCGTTCGCGATCGGGAAGAACGCCTTTTCGAGACTTTCGGTGGAAACGGTGGCTTTCAGGTTGAACTGGGGAAACTTTTCACCAACGGTAAGCATGGGCTAATACACTCCTGTGTGTTGATTGCGTGGGAATCAGCGTTGCGGCACTGCGAGAAATATATAGCACTCGCAACATGATCGTTCAAATCGATAGATAGTATAGTTTCGATAGGCTACGTTGATGGGCATGCGATGAACATCCGCGATCTCAGATATCTGGTCGCGCTCGCCGAACACAAGCATTTCGGCCGCGCCGCCGCAGCGAGTTTCGTCAGCCAGCCGACGCTTGTCGACGCAGATCAAGAAGCTCGAGGACGAACTCGAAGTGGCGCTGGTCGAACGCACGCCGCGCAAGGTGCTGCTGACCGAAGTCGGCCGCGAAATCGCGCAGCGCGCGCGCGACGTGCTCAACGAAATCGATCAGATCAAAGCCATCGCGCGGCGCACGCGCGATCCGGAATCGGGAACGATCCGTCTCGGCATTTTCCCGACGCTCGGTCCGTATCTGCTGCCGCACGTGGTTCCGCGCATCCGCGAGCGTTTTCCGCGCCTGGAACTGTTGCTCGTCGAGGAAAAAACCGAAGTGGTGCTGCGCCAATTGCGCGAAGGACGGCTCGACGCCGGCATCCTCGCGTTGCCGATCCACGACGATCAGCTGCACACGGAATTCCTGTTCGAGGAACAATTCCTGCTCGCGGTTCCGGAAAACCACGCACTCGCCAAACGCGCGACGCTGAAACTGGACGATCTCGCCGACGAGAGCCTGCTTCTGCTCGAAGAAGGCCATTGCCTGCGCGATCAGGCGCTGGACGTATGCCAGCTTGCCGGCGCGAACGAAAAGAGCGGCTTTCGCGCGACGAGTCTGGAAACGCTGCGGCAGATGGTCGCGGCGAATGTCGGCATCACGCTTGTTGCCGTCGCTTTCGGTGCAGCCGCCGATCGCGCAATCCGACAATGTTCGTCTGCTGCGCCTTCCGCGGCGACGCGCCGAGCCGGCGCATCGCAATGGCGTGGCGAAAGAGTTCGGCGATGACGCGCGTTCCTGGAAAAGTTCGCGGCGATCTTCACAGCAGCTGCCGCATAAACTTTTCGATGCGAAATTCGCGGCCTCGATAGCCGACACGTCGGCGGGAAAGAAGTCCGCTGTGCGCGGTCGATGAACAACGGCCGCACACTCGCGCTGGCGATCGCCGCGCTCATTGCATCGGCGGTTTGGTTCCATGCACATCGGCCGGTTTCCCATCAGCCGGGCATCATCGCTCCTGACATTCCGCTGCAAGCAGACATCGACGGCACTCCGCCGCCACTGCACAAAAAAGACGTCACGATGACGCCGCTCGCGACGTTCTCGATTACCGCACGCGTGCTGTCTCGCGCGGACTATCGATGGGACACCACGGCGGCGATCTCGCCCGTCGATCTCGCGCTCGGCTGGGGCCGCATGTCCGATACGGCGGTGATCGACAAGTTCGAAATCTGGCAATCCGGACGGTTTTACTACTGGCGCGTCGCGGAGTTTCCGATTCCGGAACGCGAGATCATCGAATCCAGCGCGAACATGCATCTGATACCCGCCGATTCCAGCGTCGAACGCACGATCGATCGCGTGAAACAGGGCGACGTCGTCACGTTCGACGGCTATCTCATCGAGGCGCACTGGCCCAACGGCGGCACATGGCGAAGCTCACTCACGCGCAGCGACAGCGGCGCAGGCGCGTGCGAAGTGGTGTGGGTCGAGCACTTCTCGATCGCGTCGCGGCGTTGATCAGGCCGATACGGCGCGCACCGGACGCTTCCGCGCATTCAGCAGCTGCATGCACGCGATCAAGCCCGGCCTCGAGATCGCCCAGCAGATCTTCCACCGCTTCGATGCCGACCGAAAGGCGCAGCAATCCGTCGCCAATGCCCGCGCGGGCGCGCGCGGCGGCGTCCATGCTGGCGTGCGTCATCGTCGCCGGATGCGCGACCAGACTTTCCACGCCGCCGAGCGATTCGGCAAGGCTGAAATAACGCAATCCATCGACGAAAACGCGCGCCGCCGCCTCGCCGCCGGTCAGCTCGAAACTCAGCATCGCGCCGAATCCACGTTGCTGACGTCGCGCAAGTTCGTGGCCCGGATGCGACGGCAATCCGGGAAAGTATACTTTTTCGACCAGCGAATGATCGTGCAGATGCTCCGCGATCGCGCAGCGCGTTCGCCTGATGTTCCTTCAGCCGCGGCTGCAGCGTGCGCACGCCGCGCAGGGTGAGGAAACTGTCGAACGGCGCGCCGGAAAGTCCGAGACAATTGCACCACCACGCGAGCTGTTCGCCGAGCGCCGCGTCTTTCCAGATCACCGCGCCGCCGACGACATCGGAATGGCCGTTGAGATATTTCGTCGTCGAATGCACGACGACATCCGCGCCGAGCTGCAGCGGCTGCTGGATCGCCGGCGACAGAAACGTGTTGTCGACGACGACCAGCGCATCCGCCGCGTGCGCGCGCTGCGCGACGTGCGCGATGTCGGTGATGCGCAGCAGCGGATTGCTCGGCGTTTCGATCCAGACGATTTTGGGCTTGCGCGCGAGCGCATCGCCGAGCGCGATGTCGTTGGCGAAATCGACGAACTCGACGCGATACAACCCGCGCTCCGCCTGCGCCTTGAACAGGCGATAGCAGCCGCCGTAGCAATCGTGCGGCGCGAGGATCAGGTCGTCGGGACGCAATTGCGCGGTCAGCAGCGTGATCGCCGCCATGCCGGACGCGGTGACGAGCGCGCCCGCGCCGCCTTCGAGTTCGGCGAGCGCTTCGGCAAGCGCATCGCGCGTCGGATTGCCGGAACGCGTGTAGTCGTAGCGCCGCTTCTGCGCGAAGCCGGCGAAACTGTAGTTCGTCGACAGATACAGCGGCGGCATGATCGCGCCGTGCGCGGCATCGGCGTCGACTCCCGCGCGAACCGCCTGCGTGGCGATGTTCCTGCTCACGACTGTTTCTCCACGACGCGACGAATAAGATCGCGCGACGACGGCTTCTTCCTTGAGAAACGCGTCATGACCGTAGTGCGATGCGATCTCCACGAGTTCGCACGAACCCGCGCACGCCGCCGCGAATTCCCGCGCCAGCGACGGCGGCACCAGCAAATCCTCCGCAACCGAGAAAACCGTGGTCGGCACCGCGATCGCCGCCGGATCGATGCGATGCGCATCCAGCGACGCACTCAAACAGCGATACGACGACGTGTTGAAACGCTCGGCGAACGTGCGCCCGTGATGCGCAAGCCACGCGATGGCGCCATCGTTTTCAGCGAAGCGCCGTTCGAATCCTTCCGGCGATCGATATCCAACGATCGCGAGCGCGCGAACCAGCGCGAGCGCCGCTGCGGAGTCGTCGCCGAGATCGAGAATCGAACGCTGAATATCGCGCAACGCCAAAGCAAACTGCGACGCCTTGTGCGCCGCACTGAGCAGAACCAGCCGTCCAAGCCGACGACCCAGCAGCGCCGCCAGATGCTGGGCGACCGCGCCACCATACGACGCACCCACGATCGCATGCACATGCCGCGCACCCGCGCGATTCAACAGCAGCAAGATCGCGCGCGCCTGATCGGTCGTCGAAACGGACGGAAACGCGCTCACCGGCCTGCGGCCCCGTCGATTCGTCACAACCGCCCAGCCAATCCACGCCGAGCAGACGAAAGCGCTCCGTATCGAGCGCCAGTCCCGCCCCGCACTGCGCCTGCCACCACCGCATCGCAGCGACGATGCGCCGAGATCCCGCCGAGCACGACGATCAACGGCGCGTTCGCCGGCCCGACGCATTCCCACGCCAGCTTAGCCCCACGCAGCGCTTCCCCGCTCTCGAGAACGAACGGATCCGGCAGCGTCAGAACGCCGTTCTCCCTTGCGATCACCGCCTCTTCGAAAACGGCCTGACTAGTGAAATCGACGTTGGGCATACCGGCATTCCCTGAATGAGTGCCGACACGTTATCGTTTTCGCATATGGACGTCAAGACGTATAGACGTCTAAACGCAATACCGCTTTCGCCAAGCCAGATACCACGCTCCAAAAGCTCCTGCGGCCCCATCGCCGGTCGCTTAGTGCAGTCATTTTTACAAGACTCTTTATACCGGTCGCGCGCAGGCGCAGATCGAGGGTGATCGCGCGCAGGAAGCGCGCGGTCCGCGGCGAGCATCAGGGACGTGCTCTCCGCGGACAGCGTCCAATGGGAGAAAAAAAGGTGTTTCTTGGTTACTTCTTTGCACCAGCAAAGAAGTGACCCGCGATATTCAATCGCGGAAGCTCTTTTCTTCGGAGACAAGCAAAAGCAAAGGCGCTGGATTCCCGCTTTCGCGGGAATGACGATCAAGACCAATGCAGACTGGATTCCAGCGTCCGCTGGAATGACGAGCAAAGAGGGCAAGGCTGGATTCCAGCGTCCGCTGGCATGCCAGCGATGCTTACCGCACCCGCACCGACCCAACAAAAATCCCCACCAACGACAACCCCAACCCGACCCAATCCACCCCACTCGTCACCCGCCCAAACAAAATCACATCCAGCACAAACGACAGCGCCGGCTGCAGCAACAACAACAACCCCACCAGCGACGCCGGCAACTGCGGCATCGCCCTCACGATCACCATCCACCCAACCACCTGCCCAAAAAACGCCAGCCCACCAGCGAAACCCACGACTGCGTATCCGGAATCGCAAAACTATCGCCTTCGACCAAAACCGCTACACCCAGCATCAAAGCCGCGAGCACCGTGTTCAGACACAACGCCCGCATCGGCGTCGAGCGTCGCGCGGCGCAACTGCGCCTGCCGCAGCGTGAGCAGATACACCGCATACGCCACGCCCGTCAGCAATCCGAAATAAACGCCAATGCGGAACTGCGGCGTGAACGAACTCCAGCCGACGCCGACGAGCAGCCACAATCCGACCAGCGCCATCGCCACGCCGACGACGAATCGCAAATGCAACCGCTCACGATAGAACACGACGCCGGCGATCGCCATGATGAACACCTGAAAGTTGGCGATCAGCGTGGCCAGGCCCGGTCCGATATCGCGGATGCTTCGATGCCACAGCATCAGATCGCCCGCGATCGCGAGCGCAGGCAGCGCCAGCCACAACACATCGGCAAATGTGAAACGCAATTGCCGCCGCACGACGAAGCATCACGAGCAGGATCGATCCGCCGAAGAACATGCGATAGAACGCGGACACCGTCGGCGCGACGTGCGCGAAGCGCACGAAAATACTCGTGGTGCTGATCAGCGCAGCGCCGCACGCCATGCCGAGCACGGCGTTGCGCGGAGCGTGCGCGGTCACGGTTTGTTTTGCTCGTGCAGCGGCGCGAGCGGTTCGGTTGCCGCGTCGGCGAGCCAGTCGGCGATCGCAGGCAGCGCGCGCAACGTATCGACATAAGCGCGTTCGATGCCGTCGAGCGCAACGCCGTACGACAGGAAACGGAACATGACCGGCGCATACATCGCATCGGCGATGCAGAATTCGCCGAACAGGAAATCGCCGCCGTGGCCGAAACGCTGTCGTGCTTCGCGCCAGATCGATTTGATGCGCGCGATATCGCTTCAAACACGTTTCGCTCGACGGATGATCGTCGACGCGCTTGCGACAATTCATCGGCATCTCGTTGCGCAGCGCAGAAAAGCCGGAATGCATCTCCGCGCTGATCGAGCGCGCGAATGCGCGCGCCTTCGCGATCGACTCGGCCACCCTCGCCCGCCGAGGAACGTTTCATTCGCGTATTCGCAGATGGCGAGCGAATCCCAGACGTGCACGTCGCCGTGCGTCAGTGCGGGCACGCGTCCGCTCGGCGAATAATCGTGGATGCGGGAATAGAATTCCGGCGTGTCGAGCGGAAGTTTGATTTCATCGAACGTCTACGCCGAATTGCGCAGCAGCAGCCACGGCCGCAACGACCACGACGAATAATTCTTGCTGCCGATGATCAGCGTCGGTTTCGCGGTCATGCGGGTTCGGCAAACCAGTCGTCGGGATTGGCGCGGAATTCGGCGAGATCGGCGTCGACGCGTTCGGCGACCGTGCGCGCGCGTTCGAGATCGATCTCCGACACCATCACGTTGACCAGCGACATCGGCGGCAAGATCGCCAATCGCGCCGGTGAGGTAATAGCCGCTGACGTAGGCGGGAATGTTCTCGGCGTCGAGCGCGTTCTTCACCAGGTTCGCATCGATGATGTTTTCTGCGCGGTAGACGATTTTCACGCGCTCACGCTAGCGCAGATGGGCGGGCGCAGACAAGCGTCAATGCAGGATCGCGCGAGCCTTTTCGGAAAGCGCGAAAACGGCGATGTCGCCGTCGTCATAGGCAGGGCTGCCGAGTTTGGCTTCGATGGCGGGCAAACACGCGTCGACATCGGGCCAGTCGTCCTTCGACAGCAGCCACGGCTTGCGATGCATGACAAGGAAATCGCCGTGATGTTCGCCGCGCATCAGCGCGCTCACCGCGACGAAATGGCGCAAATGGATGCCGCGGTTCTCGTCGAATTCGCCGTATTGCGGTTTGCCGCATAGCGTTCCGACGAAACCGATTCGCTCCATCTGGCGATCGGCCTGCTGATAGAACAGCAGCGGATTGGGAAACGAGAGGATCGACCACGGCGCTTCGATCAGCGTGATCGAACGCGGCGGTTGCGCGGCGAGTTTGCGGTAGAAATCCGGGATCGGCGCGCTCGGATAGTCGGTGCGCAGAATATTGTGGGCGGCGTCGTAGTCGAACTGGAAATAGACGCTGGCCATGAACTGGTTCGGATCGTAGTAGTAAGCCGGCAACGGGCCGATCCACAGCAATGCCGCGACAGCGGCCGCCGACACGATCGACTGCGCCGGCGCGGCCATCCACCCGATGCAACGCGAGATGCCTTCGGCCGCGAACATCAGCAAAAACGGAACGGCGGGCTGCAGATAGCGCGCGTAAGCGAGCGGGTGCTGAATCCACGCCGGACGCGATGCTCCGATCGCCAACTGCCGCCACCAAACAGATCGTCGCAATGTAGCCGACAAAGAACGCATCGCGCTTCCACCACGATGCGGCGCCGACACATACCAGAAGCGTCATCGCGACGAACACGGCGAGATGGCCGGTTCCATAAAGAATCAGAAGCATGCGATAGACGGTGTCGATGTCGAGATGGCCCTGCCCGCTTTTGGCGTGGATCGAGATCCAGTCGCCGAGTATCGGCGGCACCAGCAACGCGGCGAGTGCCAACGCGGTAACCGCGCCGACAACGATCAGCGACGCGACGCGCCGCCAGTCGATACCGCCTCACGCCGCGCGATCGGCGCGAGCGCCGCCACGCCGAAATAGACGAACGGCAGCAACAAAAACGGCAGCGTGATCAGATGCAGCCAACCCGCGGCGGCCGCGCATGCGACATAGATCACGGCCCAGCGCCGGCGCTGCGTGGTTTGCGTCCACCATCGATACAGCGCAATCAACGCGACGAAAACGAGCAGCGTCGTGATCGCATACGGCCGCACCACGCGGCTGTGATAGATCATCATCGGCGAGATGGCGAGCAAGCCGCACCACACGGCGAGCGTGGCTGATGCCGGCTTGTCTGCGCATCAGCCATGGCGCCAGCGGAATCAGCAGCACGCCGCACGCGAGCACCGGCCAGCGCATGGCCCATTCGGTAAGGCTGTCGTGCTGCGCGAGGAATTTGAAAAACAGCGTGAACGGAATGCAGTAGTCGGCGTATCCGAAATGCGTGGCGATGTCGCCGTAATCCGCCTTCAGCAATTTTTCGATGGCGTGCCATTCGTCATCGGTGAGGATCTGCGATCCGAGTTGCCATGCGCGCAGGAATACGCCGACGGCGATCGCCAGCGCGGCGAACGCCATCCATCCCCAACGCGCGCCGCGCGGCGGCTGTGCCGGATCGCGGATCAACGCAGCGGAGTGAAGCCGCCGTAGATCATGCGCTTGCCGCTGAACGGCGCATCGTCGGCCATCGCCATGCGCGGATCGTTGCGCGCTTTCTCGTTGCCGGCATCGCGTGTGGCCTTGTCGGGCCATTCGATGATGCCGATGGCAACCGTTTCGTCGGCTTCGAGTTTCACCGCGAGCGGAAACGATGTCGTCACGCCGGCAGGAACGTCATCGCCCCACCATTCCATCACGCGCAGCGCGCCGTTTTCCTTCATGACGGATTCGAATTTTTTGCATTCGCGGACGTAATCGTCGCGCCGCGCGGTTTTCACGGGAATCACGAATGCATCGACGTAGGCCATGTGCTTCTCCTTGAATAATCACGCCGACGACGCGTTCGCCGGCGCCAGACGCAATGCTTCCTCGCGCGAAAGAAAGCGCGGTTTGGCGAGCTTCCATTTCCACAAACGGAACAGAATGCTCGTCCACAGCACGCCGAGTGCCATAGCGCACCGAACGGCGGAAACTGATCTGGCTCGCTTCGGGAAAATAGCGCGTCGGGCACGACACTTCGCCGATCGGCGTATCGAACGCGACGGCCTGCACGAGCATCTGGTTGTCGAAAATGAAATCGTCGGAGTTCGCGGCGAGCGGCAACGTTTCCAGCACGCGGCGCGAAAACGCGCGGTAGCCGGTGTGGAATTCCGACAGCTTCGTGCCGAGCAGAACGTTCTGCGCGAACGTCAGGAAGCGGTTGAACACATATTTATAGAGCGGCATGCCGCCGGCCAGCGCGGTCTTGCCGAGGATGCGCGAGCCGAGCACGACTTCGTAGACGCCCGACGCGATCATCGCCGCCATCGCGGTGATCAGGCGCGGATCGTACTGATAATCCGGATGCAGCATGACGATGATGTCGGCCTGCTCGGCCAGCGCCAGCGAATAGCAGGTTTTCTGATTGCCGCCATAACCGCGGTTTTGCGGATGACGATGCGCGCGGATGCCGAGCCTTTCGGCCACCGCCATGGTCGAATCGCGGCTGGCGTCGTCGACGAGCAAAACCGTATCGACGATCTCGTGCGGGATCGCGCGATAGCAGTCTTCGAGCGTCTTCTCGGCGTGATAGGCCGGCATGACGACGGCGATTTTCTTCTGATGCAGCATGCTTCGTTTTCGCGGCGACGACCCCACATTATCGCGTGCCGGGCGGCCTCGTCCAACCTGCCGCGGTTCGCTTTCCGGCAGCCGCCCGTTAAACTGGCCGATCTTTTCGATTTTGCACACGCCATGTCCGACGAAACACCGCGCCACAATCATTTCATCCGCCAGATCGTCGCCGAGGATCTGCAGACGGCCAAGCGCGACCGCGTCGTGACGCGTTTCCCGCCCGAGCCGAACGGCTATCTGCATCTGGGTCATGCCAAATCGATCTGCCTGAACTTCGGACTCGCCAACGATTTCGGCGGCGTCTGTCATCTGCGTTTCGACGACACCAATCCGTCGAAGGAAGATGTCGAGTACGTCGAAGCGATCAAGAACGACGTGCACTGGCTCGGTTTCGAGTGGGACGAACTGCGCCACGCCTCGGATTATTTCGGCGTGATCTACGACAGCGCGCTGAAACTGATCCGCGACGGCAAAGCGTTCGTCTGCGATCTCAGCGCCGAACAGGTGCGCGAATATCGCGGCACGCTGACCGAACCCGGCCGCAATTCGCCGAATCGCGATCGCAGCGTCGAGGAAAACCTCGATCTGTTCGCGCGCATGCGCGCCGGTGAATTTGCCGGACGGCGCGCGCACGCTGCGCGCCAAGATCGACATGGCGAGCGGCAACATCAACCTGCGCGATCCGACCCTGTATCGCATCCGCAAAGTCACGCATCAGAACACCGGCGACGCGTGGCCGATCTATCCGATGTACGACTTCGCGCATGCGCTTTCCGATGCGATCGAAGGCATCACGCATTCGCTGTGCACGCTCGAGTTCGAGGATCATCGGCCGCTGTACGACTGGTGCGTGCAGAATGTCGATCTCGCGCATCATCCGGAATTGCTGACGTCGCTGAACATCCCCGGCACGCATCAGCCGGTGAGCGCGCCGCAGCAGATCGAATTCGCGCGCGGCAATCTCGATTACAACGTGATGAGCAAGCGCAAACTCATTGCGCTCGTGCAGGACAATCTCGTCGACGGCTGGGACGATCCGCGCATGCCGACGATTTCCGGCACGCGCCGCCGCGGCTTTCCGCCGGCGGCGATCCGCAATTTCTGGGATCGCGCGGGCGTGACGAAACAGAATTCGGTGATCGAGTACAGCGTGCTCGAAAACAACGTGCGCGAGATTCTCGACGTCGAAGCGCCGCGCCGTCTTGGCGTGATCGATCCGGTGAAGCTCGTCATCACCAATCTGGCGGACGATCACGCCGAGCAGCTCACGTTTCCCAATCATCCGAAGAACGAAGCGATGGGCACGCGTTCCGTGCCGTTCTCGCGCGAGGTGTGGATCGAGCGCGAGGATTTCATGGAAGTGCCGCCGAAAGGATTTCATCGTCTGATTCCGGGCGGCGAAGTGCGTTTGCGCGGCGTCGGCATCGTCAAATGTGAACATGTGGAAAAAGACGCAAATGGGAACGTGTCGGCGGTGCATTGCACGCTCGATCCCGAAACGCGTCACGGCATGCCCGGCGCGGACCGCAAGGTGAAAGGCACGATCCATTGGGTGAGCGCGAAGCATGCGGTCGAAGCCGAAGTGCGCTTGTACGATCGCCTGTTCACCGTGCCGAATCCCGATGACGACGCGGGCGGAAAGACCTATCACGACTACATGAATCCGGAATCGAAAAAAGTCGTGCGCGCGTATCTGGAGCCTTCGCTCAAAGACGTCGCGCCGGAATCGAACTGGCAGTTCGAGCGGATCGGATTTTTCGTCGCCGATCGCCACGACCATTCGCCGCAACATCCGGTATTCAACCGCACCGTCACGCTGCGCGATTCGTACGCAAGCGTTGATGTTTTCGACGCAACTGCAATTGACACTGCCGGAATGGATCACCGATGCGGTCGATGCAGAACGCGTCTATGCGGATGACGAATCGCGCGTCGCGCTCGCGATCGATCTCGCGCGCATCGAATGTGGAACGCAAAACCGGCGGGCCGTTCGGCGCCGCGATATTTACGGCCGACGGGAAACTCGTTTCGGTCGGCGTGAATCGCGTGGTGCCGCAGAACTGCTCGATCGCGCACGCGGAAATGATGGCGTTCATGCTTGCGCAGACGCGTCTGCAGCGAAAACGCCTCAACGAAAACGGCGAGAAATTCGTGCTCGCGACCAGCGCGCAACCGTGCTGCCAGTGCTACGGCGCGACGGTGTGGGCCGGCATCGACGAAGTGCTGATCGGCGCGCGCACCGAAGACACCGAAGAACTCACCGAATTCAACGAAGGCCCGCTGCCCGCCGACTGGATCGGCGAATTGAACAAACTCGGGATTGCCGTGAAGCGCGACATCCTGCGCGATCGCGCACGCGAAGTGTTCACGCTGTACACGCAGTTGGGCGGCGAGCGTTATTGAATGTCAGCTAGCGTCGTCCTCTGCTATTGCCGCGCTGGATTCGAAGGCGAATGCGCGCAGGAACTCGAGCGCAATCGCGGCGAAACGATCGATCGCTGGACAGTCGCGCTTCGATGCGAATGCGGCGTTCGTTGCGTTCGATACATCCGCTGACGAGCGCAGCGCTTCGTGACGCGTTCGTCTGGCGCGATCTCATATTCGCCCGGCAATGCCTGATCGCATTCGCGCATCTTCGCGACCTGCCGCGCAAGGATCGCCTCACGCCGATTCTCGCGGCCATCGAAGCGCGCGGCGAATCGTTCAACGACGTGTGGGTCGAAGCGCCCGATTCCGACGAAGGCAAAGCGCTCGCGCCGCTGTGCAAGAGTTTCGGCAACGCGCTGATCGGTGCGTTGCGTCAGCGCGGCAAGCTCGACACGAAAGCGCCGCGACGTCTGCACGTTTTCTTCCCGAAAGGCGACGCCGTGTTCCTCGCCGCCGGAGACGATTCGTCATCCGCGCCGTGGCCGCTCGGCATTCCGCGTCTGAAATTCCCGCGCGAGGCACCGAGCCGCTCGACGCTGAAGCTCGAAGAAGCCTTTCTCGTTTTGCTCACGCCTGCCGAACGCGAACGCTGGCTGAAACCCGGCATGACGCGCGGTCGATCTCGGCGCGTCGCCCGGCGGCTGGACATGGCAGCTCGTCAACCGCTCCATCCGCACCGACCGCGATCGATAACGGACCGATGGATCGCGGCCTGATGCAATCGGGCATCGTCACCCACCTGCGCGAAGACGGTTTCCGTTATCGGCCGCGAAAGGCGGTGGACTGGCTGGTCTGCGACATGGTCGAGCAGCCGAAACGCATCGCCGCGCTGATCGCGGGATGGCTGCGCGACGGCGCGTGCAAATACGCGATGTTCAATCTCAAGCTGCCGATGAAGAAACGTTACGACGAAACGCGCGCGTGCCTCGATGCAATCCGCACGGTGGCGGTCGACGTTCGTGCGCGGCAGCTCTATCACGATCGCGAAGAGATCACCGCGTTCGCGCGCATCCGCTGAAATCGGTTTCGCGCCGCGTTGCGGCTTGAATCGTCGTGCGCGATTCTGCAAAGTGCCTGCGTAGCGACGAAGACGACACAGAATCGTCAAGTTCGGCAAGTACTATCGCGGCTTATTTTTTGGATCGATCGACCGAGGGAGTCATGGGTAAAAATTATAAAACTATACTTTTCGCGCTCGCCGCCGTGTTCGCCACGGCAGACGCGGCGGCGAACGTGGTGATCAGCCAGGTTTACGGCGGCGGCAACAATAACGGCGCAACGTATCAGAACGATTTCATCGAGCTGTTCAACAACGGCGCGGCGGGAGTGTCGCTGAATGGCTGGTCGGTGCAATACACATCGTCCTCCGGCACCGGCTGGACCAACTCGACCGCTCTTCCCAACGTCACCCTGCAGCCCGGACAATATTTCCTCATCCAGGAATCTGGCGGAACTACCAATGGCGCGGCGTTGCCGCAGCCGGACGTAACGGGCGGTTCCATCGCGATGTCCGGCACGAACGGCAAAGTGGCACTGGTGAACAGCACCACGGCGCTCGCGGGAGCGTGCCCGACCGACAGCAGCGTCGTCGATTTCGTCGGCTACGGCTCCGCCAACTGCCCCGACGCCGGCCGGCGTGCTCAGCAACACGACGGCCGCGATCCGCAACGGCGGCGGCTGCGCGAACACGAACAACAACGCCAGCGATTTCACCGTGACTACGCCGACGGCACGCAACTCGTCGTCGACGGCCAACCCGTGCAACAGCGGCGCGCAGACCGATCCATCAGCAAACACCTCTGCCACGCCGAGCGTGGTGCAGGCCGGCGCCAACGTCACGCTCGTCGTCAACGTCACGCCGGGCACGAATCCGACCAGCACCAATCTTTATGTGCAGGCGAATCTGACCTCGATCGGCGGCGCCGATTCGGTGCCGTTCAACGACGACGGCCCGAACGGCGACGGCAGCGAAAAATTCTCGTACGCGACCAGCGTTGCCGCCGGTGAAATGCCCGGTCCGCGCTCGATTTCGCTGACGGTCGGCGATGAACAGAATCGTGTCATCCATCCGAGCATTCCGCTCACGGTCGTTGGACCGCCGCTCACGATCATGCAGATTCAGGGCAACGGTTCGGCGTCGGGTCGCGTCGGCCAGATCGTGACGACGCAGAACAACATCGTCACCGCGCTGAAGTCGAACGGCTTCTTCATGCAGGATCCGAACGGCGATGGCGATATCCATACGTCGGATGCGGTTTATGTCTTCACCAATTCAACGCCGACCGTCGCCGTCGGCGATTCGGTCGATGTCACCGGCAAGGTGACCGAATTCGACGGCGCGACCGAAATCCAGAAATCCGGCAGCGATGCGAGTTCGCTCGTCGTCACGATCAACACGCACGGCAATCCGTTGCCTGCCGCGGTCGATCTCTCCTCGCCGGCGTACAAGCCTTCGACATCGGTCACGGGTGGTCCGTGCGGAATCACGACGCCGACGGCCGCGCGATGGTTATCAGGCCAGCAACTTCGCCTGCCTCGACGGCATGCTCATCACCATCAGCAGTGCGACGGTCACCGGCGCCACGTTCGGCAGCGGTGCCGACGGCGTGCAACGGGAACCCCAGGGTCTGTACGCGGTCGTGACCGGCACGCCGCGTCCGTTCCGCGAGATCGGCGCGCAGTTCCCCGGCCTCGGCGGCGCGATTCCGGTGTGGGACGGCGATCCGGAAATCTTCGAGGTCTACTATCCGGGCCTACCGGCGTTCCCGCCGAGCGGCACCGCGCTGAGCGATTACGTCTACAACGCAGGCACGACGTTCAGCCTGACCGGCGTGATCCAGGCGTTCGAGTTCAGCGACTCGGTATCGCCGTTCTACGAGATCTATCCGACGACGATGTCGGTGATCGATGCCGTGACGCCGGAGGAACTGGTCAAGCCGGTTGCATCGGCGACGCCGGATACGTTGACCGTCGGCACGCAGAATTTCCTGCACTTCTTCAACGCGACCGCCGACGGTCCGGAAAACAACGGCAATTTCACCGACAACTGTCACCAGGCCGGGTTCGAGCGACATCGTGTCCGACGCCGGCTGAATACGCAAAGCGCGTGGCCAAGTGGACGAAGGTGATCTGCGAAAACCTGAAGTCGCCGGTCGTGCTCGATCGTGGAAGAAGTCGAGAACCGCAGCGTGCTCAGCGATCTCGCGTCGAGCGTGGCCACCGCATGCGGCACGAACTATGTACCGTACACACTGCCGGGCAACGACTCGAGCGGCATCAACAACGGCTTCCTGGTGCGCAGCGATGTGAACGTCACTCGGTCACGCAGTTGTATCTGAACTCGCAGACCAACAACTGCAGCGGCGCGCCGGCCAATCCGCCACCGTGCCTGCTCAACGACCGACCGCCCGTGTTGTTGCGCGGTTCGTGGAACGGATATCAGTTCGCCGTGCTCGCCATCTACGATCGTTCGCTGAGCGGCCTGAGCGATCCGAACAAGCCGTACATCGGCGGCAAGCGTGCCGAACAGGCCGCGCAAGTCGCGCAGATCGTGCAGGCGTGGCAGAGCGGCGCGACGATAGCGGCGCCGGCAACGCGCGTCAGGATGCGAGCGGCATCATCACGCAGGGCCGTTCGATTCGTCGGCGAAGCGAACGTACCGCTGATCGTCGCGGGCGATTTCAACGCGTACCAATTCACCGATGGCTACGTCGACGTCACCGGCCTGATCGCCGGCACGGCCGTGCAGAACCAGAATCTAATACTGGCCCGACGAGGCACTACGTCGCGCCGCAGCCCGACGCTGGTCGACACCGGCATCGCCGCCGATCCGAACGACCGCTACTCGTTCCAGTTCGACGGCTACGTGCAGGAGATCGATCACATCCTCGCTGACGCGTCCGGCGTGGCGCGATTTCATCCGCGTATCGAACGCGCACGGCAATGCCGATGTGTCCGAAGCGAGCCCGGTGATCCTCGACGACAGCACGTCGGCGCGCAGCGGCGACCACGACGGCCAGGTCATCCAGATGGCGATCGATCGCATCTTCGCCAATGGTTTCGAGGCGCAGCCGTAACGGGTATCCTTCGACATCTGGGGTCTACACACAGGGGCCGGGCAACCGGCCCCATGTTTTTCGATGAAGCGCTGGCGTTCGTTCATTCCTCTTATCGTGCTGATCGGCATCGGCATCGCGTTGCTGTCGACCGGACAGCTCAATCGGTTCAAGCCGCGAGACGCTCGCGGTCGAGCAGGCGAGCCTGCAGGCGCAGATCGCGATGCATCCGGTGATGGCCAGCCTGATCCATGTCGGCCGTGATCACGCTGGCGATCTCGACCGGCATTCCGGGCGTGATCGTGCTGATCCTCGGCGGCGGCATGCTGTTCGGCACGTTGTATGGGACGATCCTGTCGTGCATCGGCGTGACGCTCGGTGCGCTGACGCTGTTCCTCGCCAGCCGGCATGCGTTCGGCGATCACAAGCACGGCGAAGTCGCGCCCGGGTTGGTCGGACGGTTGCGCGGCGGGTATCTCGCGCATCCGGTCAGCTACACGTTCTTCTTACGCCTGGTGCCGTTTTTTCCGTTCGGCGGCGTGACGGTGGGGTTGGCGTGGTTGCGGTGTCCGATCTGGTTGTTCTTGACGGCGACGGCGGTCGGCGGGTCGGTGATGACGGGGATCGAGACGGCGCTCGGTGCGGGGTTGGCGAAGAACATCGGTGAGAATCACGCGGTGAGTTTTAGTTTGTTCGATGATCCGCATGTGTATGTGCCGTTGATCGGGATGGGGTTGTTGGCGCTGTTGCCGATTTTTATTGGAAAGTTGCGGGGGAAGAAGATTTCTGCGGATGCGATGAAGACGTAGTTGTCGGTTTTCACTTCTTCGCTCGTTAGCTCTTCTGCTCGTCATTCGCAGCGGACGCGGGAATCCAGCCTTTGATTTTGATCGTCATTCCCGCGGAAGCTGAAATCCAGCCTTTGCTCTCGCTCGTCATTCCCGCGGAAGCGGGAATCCAGCGCCTTTGCTTTAGTTCTCTTTTTGTAGATAAGAGCTTCCGCTATTGAGTATCGCGGGTCACTTTCTTTGCTGGTGCAAGAAAGTAACCAAAGAAACCACCTTTTTTTCTCGCAGTGGACGCTGTCCGCAGACAGCACGTCCGTGCTGCTGGCTGCGGACGCGCGCATCCCTGCGCGCGTATCACCCTCGCTCCAAGCCTGCAGGCGACTGGTCTGAAAGAGTCTTGTAACTCATGACTGCACAAAGCCAAAGGCCGGTGAGGCTCTACAGAGCAAAAGCGCTTCGCTGTTTGCTCTTTCTAAGGCGCCAACCCACGTGTTGGTCGCGTGAGGTTCTCGTCCAAAACCGCAAATACGGGAGATGGACGCGATCATCAGCCGATAAAGTGTGCGTCTAACCGTGCAATGCTCAGATTGAAAGGTGCTTTCTTTGGTTACTTTCTTTGCACCGGCAAAGAAAGTGACCCGCTCCACAAGAGCGGAAGCTCTTTCTTCGCAGGCAAAGCCCGACCACAATACGCCCGCGGGGGCCTCTTCAAAAACCACAGCGTTTGAGCGCTTACGCGCTGATCGGCTATTCTGCCGCGTCTCGAAACCCCTGGACCGTCTTGAACAGCCCTGCCCTCGTTCAAAGGAAATCGTTCTGGCGCGCGCTGCTGTTGGCGGCGGTCGTGGCGGTATTGAACTTCGGCGTCTGGTTGTTATCTGAACAAGCCCGCGCAGCCGCCGCCGTGGACGGGGAAGATCGCAGGTCTGGCGTATGCGCCGTATCAGCGCAATCAGAGTCCGTTGCGATACATCTATCCGTCGGCCGATGAGATCGATCGCGATCTGAAGCAGCTGTCGCAATATACCGATCGCATCCGTACCTACTCTGCGCTGGAAAATCCGATCGTGCCGGAGCTTGCGCGCAAGTACGGTCTCAAGGTGACTGGCGGGCGCTTATCTGGACCATCGCTCGCAGCACAACGACGACGAAGTGGCAGGCGCTCATCGACTCGGCGCACCGCAACGACAACGTCGAACGGCTGATGGTCGGCAACGAAACGCTGTTGCGCAGCCGACATGGGCGTCGATCAGCTCATCGGCTACATCGATCGCGTGCGCGCGCAGACACGCAAGCCGGTGTCGACCGCCGAGCCGTGGCAATCTGGCTGAAATATCCGCAGCTCGCCAAGCACGTCGATTTCATCACCGTGCATCTGCTGCCGTACTGGGAAGGCTATCCGCGCACGCGACGCGGTCGGCCTCTACGTGCTGATGCGCTACTACCAGCTGCAGAGCGCGTTTCCCGGCAAGCACATCGTGATCGGCGAAGTGGGCTGGCCGTCGTCGGGCGATCGCGTCAAGGGCGCGACGGCGAGCGTCGCCGACCAGGCGTTGTTCATCCGCCAATGGCTCAACGTGGCGGCCGAACGGCAATTCGACTACTACATCGAAGAAGCGTACGACCAGCCCTACAAGGAATCGTTCGAAGGCCGCGTCGGCGCGTACTGGGGTTTGTTCGACGCCGCGCGCGATCCGAAATTCTCGCTCACCGAACCGGTCACCGAAGATCCGAACTGGCCGTGGAAAGCCGCGCATCTCTTCCTTGCTCGCGCTGCTGCCGATGTTCTGGTTCGCGCGGCATTTCATCCGCTTCAAGCTGGCAGGACTGGTGTTCTTCTGCATCCTGATCCAGTTGTCGGCATCGCTGATCGTGTGGTCGTCGACGCTGCCGTACGCGTTCTATCTCGATCCGTACGACTGGGCGATGCTGATCGTGCTCGCGCCGGCGCAGCTCGCGATCGTGATGATCCTGCTCATCAACGGTTTCGAGTTCACCGAAGTGCTGTGGCGGCGCCGCTGGGTGCGCGAATTCGGTCTGCTGCAGCCGCAACCCGGGCGACGCGCAGCCGTTCGTTTCGATCCACCTCGCCTGCTGCAACGAGCCGCCGGAGATGGTGATCCTCACGCTCGATTCGCTGGCCGCGCTCGACTACGAGAATTTCGAAGTCGTCGTGATCGACAACAACACCAAGCGCGATGACGTGTGGATGCCGGTCGAGGAACACTGCAAAAAACTCGGCGAGCGCTTCCGCTTCTTCCATCTGAGTCCGTGGCCCGGCTTCAAGGCCGGCGCGCTGAACTTCGGGCTGAAGGAAACCGATCCGCGCGCCGAAGTCATCGCCGTCGTCGATGCCGATTACGCCGTGCGCGCCGACTGGCTCAAAGGCGCTCACCGGCTATTTCGCCGATCCCAAAGTCGCCGTCGTGCAATGCCCGCAGGCGCATCGCGACTGGGAACACAACGCGTTCCGCCGCATGACCAACTGGGAATACGACGGCTTCTTCCGCATCGGCATGCATCATCGCAACGAGCGCAACGCGATCATCCAGCACGGCACGATGACGATGGTCCGCCGCGGCGCGCTCGAGGCGACCGGCGGCTGGAGCGAATGGACGATCTGCGAAGACGCCGAACTCGGCCTGCGCCTGATGCACGCCGGCTACGACACGATCTACGTCGACGAGATCATGGGCCGCGGCCTGACGCCCGCCGATTTCACCGCGTACAAGTCGCAGCGCTACCGCTGGGCGTTCGGCGCGATGCAGATTCTCAAGGCGCGCTGGCACTGGATGACCGGACGCGGCCCGCTCACCGCCGGCCAGCGCTTCCACTTCCTCACCGGCTGGTTCTCGTGGTTCGCCGATGCGCTGCATCTGGCGTTCACCCTGCTCGCGCTGTTGTGGACGGCCGGCATGATCGGCCTGCCCGAGTACTTCAACCTGCCGCTGGATCTGTTCATCTATCCGATCCTCGGCTTCTTCGTATTCAAGGCCGTGTTCGGCCTGTGGCTTTATCGCGTGCGCGTGCCGTGTTCGTGGAAAGACACCATCGCCGCATCGATCGCCGCGATGGGACTGCAGCCACTCCATCGCGCGCGGCATTTATCTCGGCCTGATCAAGCGCAAGAGCGAATTCATCCGCACCGCCAAAAGCCGCCGCTTGTCCAAGCGCCCGAATCCGTTCGCCGCCGTGCAGGAAGAACTGCTGATGTTCATCGCCATCCTGATCGGCATCTTCGGCATGATGACCGCGCTCGGCATCAACTACATCGAAGGCAAACTGTGGATCGCGATCCTGTGCGCGCAGGCGATTCCGTATTTTTCGGCGATCGTGAGCGCGATGGTGGCGTGGCGGGCGGGTGAGAAAAGCGGCTGATCTCTTGCCCTTCTCGACACGGCACTAACACCGATCCCGCTAACTCCTGATATAAAAGACGGTGCATGGATACGCACTCTGTTACATGGCGCCCCGAGCGGATCACGAGGTCGCGGCTCGCCCAATTTGGGTTGTTGTCTCTGGTCGCGACCGCACCGGCCTTCGCCGCGCATCTGGAACTGCAGATCGACGGCGTCGAGGGCCCATTGCGCGACGCCGCCGTCGCCGCCGCCGGCCTGCAGGAATACGCCAGCCGCGACGTCACGTCGGCGCAGGCGCATCGCCTTTACGACCGCGCGCCGAAGCAGATCGCCGCGGCGCTCGAACCGTACGGCTACTACAACGCCACGGCCGACGGTGAATTGAAGGAAGGTCCGACCGGCTATATCGCCGTGATCCACGTCCACCTCGGCGAGCCGACGGTGGTGACCGATTACGCGGTCGTCGTGCCCGATGTCGCGCGCGACGAAAAAATCGTGCGCAAGGCGCTCGCCACGTTCTATCCGAAAAAAGGCGACCGCATCGATCACGCGGCGTATGAAAAAAGCAAGGCCGCCGTGCAGGCCGCACTGCTGTCGACCGGCTATCTCGACGCCAAGCTGACGACGAAATCCGTCGAAGTCTCGCGCAGCGACAACCGCGCTTCGCTGCATCTGACATGGGACGTCGGCACGCGTTATCGCTACGGCGAAACCACGTTCGAAGGCAGTCAGTTTTACGACGGATTTCTCGAGCGCTACATTCCGTGGCACCAAGGCGATTTCTATTCGCAGGACGATCTGCTGCGCCTGCAGCAACAACTGATCGACGCCGATTATTTCGCCGTCGTCGAAGTGCAGCCGGAACCGGACAAGGCGCACGACGGCATCGTGCCGATCCACGTCACGCTCGGACCGGCGAAACGCAACGTATATACCGCGGGCGTTTTCCTCGACACCGACATCGGCTTCGGCGTGCGCGGCGGATTGCAGCGGCGCTGGCTCAACGATCGCGGCCACAAGCTCAAAGTCGAAGTGCAGGTCGCGCAGAAACTGAAGACGGCCTCAGTCGTCTATTCGATTCCGCTGCCCGGCCCGAACAATCGCAGCTACAACTTCGGCGCCGCTTATCTCAACGAAAATACCGACACCACCGT
Organism: uncultured Gammaproteobacteria bacterium; assembly: GCA_963814225.1. GTDB lineage: Bacteria > Pseudomonadota > Gammaproteobacteria > Xanthomonadales > Rhodanobacteraceae > Rudaea. Next base: position 488,636 of record CAWFCC010000002.1, read on the forward strand.
CTCGCACACCGAGTCGCTGGTCGCCAACGAAACGCGGCAATGGATGGGCTTCACGCGCACGCTCGGGCTGCATCTGCTCACCGGCACGTTCGACATCCTCGATCCGCGCGGCAACAAGGCACTCGAGGAACACGGCACCACGACACTTTTGTATCCGGAACTCGTGCTCGAACGAAAACGCGCCGACGATCCGCTGTTCGTGCGTGACGGCTATTCGCTCACCGTCACCGCCCGCGGCGGACCGCAACTGATTTCGGCGACGGACTTCGCGCAAATCCGCGCTGACGGCAAATACATCCGCGGCATCGGCAAGAACCAGCGCGTGATTTTCCGTGCTTCGCTCGGCGCGACGCAGGTCGGCGATTTCGACAAACTGCCGCCGGAATTGCGCTTCTTCGGCGGCGGCGATCGTTCCATCCGCGGCTATTCATATCAGACCATCGGTCCGCAAAATGCAAACGGGCTCGTCATCGGCGGACGAGACCTCATCGTCGGCAGCGCCGAATACGAGTACTACTTCACGCGCAACTGGGGCGCAGCCGTGTTCGTCGACGCCGGCGATGCGTTCACCGGTTTCAACACTTACAAGACGCACATCGGCAGCGGCCTCGGCCTGCGTTATCGCTCGCCGGTCGGCATGATCCGCGTCGATCTCGGCACGCCGATCAACGATCCGGAAGGACGTTCCGGCATCGAGCTGCATCTGACCATCGGACCGGATCTATGAAACGCTGGCTGAAATGGATCGGACTCGGCCTGGCGATCGTCGTCGTTCTGATTGCGGCGTTGGTGACGTGGCTGCTCGAAGCGGAATCCGGCGCGCGCTTCGCGCTCGAACGCGTGAAGTCGGCGCTCGCTAACAAATTGTCCGTCGAGCAGACGCGCGGCGCGTTGGCCAGTCCGCTCACGCTCGAAGGCGTGCGCTATCGCGATCCGGCGTCGGGACTCGATGTGCGGATCAAACGTGTAAAAGTGGAATATGCGCTATCGGGATTGTTCTCGCGCACGCTGCACGTGAGCAATCTGGAAATCGCCGGCGTCGATGTCGCGCTCACCACCGTGCCGCAAAGTGGGCCGCAACCGCCTGCGCCGTCGATGCAAACGCTGCTGACGCCGCCGCTGTCCATCCTGCTCGATCGCGCAAACATTGCGTCGATAAAAGTCGTGCAGGACAACCAACCCGTGTTCGTCGCCGATTCGCTCGATCTCGCCGCCACGTGGACGGCCGCCGCGCTCCGGCTGCAAAACCTCGCGTTGCGCGCACCGGATGGGACGCTCGATCTGAGCGCCGGGATTACCTCGTATTCCGATCTGCGCGGCACAGCGAAAGGCACCTTCGACTGGAAGATCCAGCCCGACCGGCGCGCCGCCGGTTCGCTCGATGTCGACAACGACGGCAAGAACGCGCACATCGTCATGCAACTCGCGCAGCCGACCACGTTATCGCTCAACGGAACCGTCGCAACGCACGACAACGCGTATCCGTGGACGGCGACGCTGCACGTGCCGACGTTCGACCCGCGCAAGCTGACAGGCAACGACACATTGCAAAGCATCGCGCTCGACCTGAGCGGCAGCGGCGATCGCGCGCACGGCAAAGTCACCGCGACGCTCGGACTCAACGCGCACACCGTTGCGCTCGATCCGCTGCAATACGCGATCGACGGCAAGAAACTCACGATCGACACCGTGCGCATCCATTCGCCGGAAGCGCGCGGCGTGCTTACCGCGAACGGGTTCGTGCAACTCGACGCGAATCCCGATCGCGGGCGACGCGCAGATCGACTGGAGCGACGTCGAATTGCCGGCCGATCTTGTCGGCCAGCCGCTCGCCACACACGGCACGCTGCACGCCGGCGGCAGCGCCGCGAAATTCAACGCCACCGGCGATCTGTCGCTCGGTCCGCCGGGAAAGCTCGCCGATATTTCCGTCGCGCTCGACGGCACGCAAAACGCGATCGATCTGCATCGCCTGCAGCTCAAGCAGCCGAAAGGCGACCTGAGCGTCACCGGCAACGTGCAACTGCAACCGCAGGTGCAATGGCAGCTTCAGTCGACGGCGCACCATTTCGATCCCGGCGCGTTCGTAAAGGACTGGCCCGGTTCCATCGATCTCGCTTTATCCACAAATGGAAAAGTGGAAAAGAACGGTCCGTCCGGCGCGGTGAAGATCGACAAACTTTCCGGCACACTGCGCCAGCGTCCGTTGAGCGGCAGCGCCGATCTGACTTTCGCCTCGCCGCTGGCGGTGAACGGCACGCTCGATCTCGAAATCCGGCAACAGCTCGATCGGCGTGAAAGGAAGGGCGGCCGACCAGACCGACATCGTCGCCGACCTCGCCATCGCCAATCTGAGCGACTGGGTGCCGCAGGCCAACGGCAGTTTGCGCGGAACGATCGCCGCGAAAGGCAAATGGCCGCACCTCGACGCGAAGGCGAATATCACCGGCGCGAAAATCGTATCCGGCGATCTGCACGTCGAAAGCCTCGTCGTCGTGGCCGACGTGAAAGACATCGAGTCGCCGAGCGGCTCGGTCGAATGTCGACGCGAAACAACTGAGCAGCGGTAACTATCGCTTCGACACGGTGAAGCTCGATGCGCGCGGCGACGAAGCGAATCATTCCGCCACATTCGACGCGCAAGGCGCGCAACTCGCCGCTTCGCTCGCGGTAACCGGCGCGCTGACGCATCCGGCGAAAGACCAGACCGGCTGGCAAGGTTCGCTCACCGCTCTGTCGCTTACGCCGAAAGGCGAGACGCCATGGAAGCTCGTCAACGCCGCGCCCATTGCCTACTCGCCCGCATCGACGCAACTTGGCGAGCTGTGCCTCGCATCCGAAAACGCGCGCATCTGCACCAGTGCGTCGCAGGCGGCCGATCAATCGGCGCAGGCGAAATTCTCAATCGCTCACCTGCCGCTGAAAACCATCGCGAAATTCGCCGATCCGGATGCGCCGCTGCGACTCGATGGCGAAATCAACGGCGACGGCACCGTCGCGCGATCCGGCGCGGGCGCGCTCAGCGGGAACGCGAACATCACCTCGGCAACGGGCTCGATCGCATACCCGGATTCGCAGCAGCAGCCGCTGGTGTCGTATCAGGATTTCGTTGTCACGGCCAAATTCGATGCGCAGCAAAGCGCGATCGACGTGCGCAGCGTGTTCGATCACGATGGCCATCTAAACGGCCATATCACGATCGGCGGCGGTGACAACGGCAGCGCTCGCCGGAACGATCACCGCGTCGATGAACAATCTGGGTTTCATCGATTTGCTGTCGACGCAGACCGCCTCGACCAAAGGTGCGGTGAACGCGAAGATCGCACTGTCGGGGACGACTTCGAAACCCAATGCATCGGGCGATATCGCACTGTCCGGCTTCGCCACCGAAATCCCGACCGCCGGACTCAAGCTGCACGACGGCAATATCACCTTGCATTCCGACGACGGCAGCGCATTCAAGATCGACGGCAACATCGCCTCCGACGAAGGCAAGCTCGCGGTCGGCGGATCGCTCGGTATCGACAAGAACGCGCCGATCGATATCACGATCAAAGGCGACAACTTCCTCGCCGCCGACATTCCCGGCGCGCGCGTGCACATCTCGCCCGACCTCACGATCACGCGCAAAGATGCCAACATCGTGCATCAACGGCAACGTGACCGTTCCGCGCGCCGATGTCGATTTCAGCAAACTTCCCGGCGGCGGCGTGAGTCAGGCTTCGCCCGACATCGTCGTCACCGATGCCGAACGCGCGCCCGACGCGGCGAGCGCGCCGATCATCGCCGACATCACGGTCAAGCTCGGCGCCGGCGAAAAGCTCGACCTGGATTTGCGCCAGGGTCAGGAAGTCCATCTCGTCGGCTTCGGACTCAATGGATATCTGAGCGGACAGATCGCTGTGCAGGATTATCCGGGCCGCGCCGTCGTCGGGACGCGGATCGATCGTCGTCAACGGAACGTACAAGGCGTACGGACAGGACCTGAAGATCGACAGCGGCCGCCTGCTTTTTGCGGGCACGCCCGTCGACAATCCCGGCCTCGACCTGCGCGCCACGCGCGACTTCACCGATCCGGATGTCACCGTCGGCCTGCAGGTGCGCGGCACCGCGCAGGTGCCGATCCTGACCGTGTTCTCCGATCCCGCGATGGAGCAATCCGACGCGTTGTCGTACCTCGTCGCCGGCAAGCCGCTCAACCAGTTGAAGAGCGGCGAAGGCGATGCGGTGGGCAGCGCCGCGCGCGCGCTCGGTACGGCCGGCGGCGATCTGCTCGCGAAAAGCGTGGGCCGCAAGATGGGCCTCGACGACGTCGGCGTGGCCGACAGCACCGCCGTCGGCGGCGCCGCGCTCACCATCGGAAAATATCTGTCGCCGCGGCTGTATCTGAGCTACGGCGTCGGCCTGTTCACGCCGGGCGAAGTGGTCACGCTGCGCTATCGGCTGACGCGGCTGTTCAATGTCGAAATCCAGAACGGAACGCTGTCGAGTCGCGCGGGGATCAATTACCGCATCGAGAAATAAGCTGGATTAGAGCTTTCGCTGGAATGTCGAGCTTCCTAGGATCCGATTTTTTCAGCCGCTCAGCGTACGGATTTTTGCGCGACTTGAGTTTCGACAAATCGTATTCTCGTTTCATCGTCTTCAGAACGCCCGCATCGACGACAGCGTCGTCAGCAGATAGACCGCGAGAACCAGACAGGCGAAACCGAGACCGACTTTGTACGGCATCAGCTTTCCGGAGAATTCGGCGAGCTTGGTCGTGAAGTTGTTGGCGCCGAACAGACTGCGCAACACCGGCATCGCGAGGATCAGCGACAGCGAGACGATGACGAGGATAATCGCCAGTCCGAGGAACATCGCCCCGGCCGCATAGCGGATGTATTCGAGCGCCTGCAGCCACTGCAGCAACATGACGATGCCCCACACCAGACCGATGAGTCCGATCCATCCTTCGAACTGTTCGAGCTTGGCCAGGTTCGCGCTCGCGCCCGGCTGGCGACTCTTCAGCCACGACGAAATTCCGAGAATGCCGAGCACGATCAGCAGCAGCAGGGTGACGATGGTCATGTGTTTCTCCGCGAAAGGCTGCGCCGATGATAACTGATCAGCGTCCGGCGGCGTGGCGGGCGAACAGTTTCTTCAGCGGCGGCAGGCGGTCGACGATCGACAATGCGGCTCCGCGTGCGGCGGCGAGCGGAAGCAGCTCGCTGCCGAATACGCGCTGGATCGTGTCGAAGGCGTAAGCCGACACCGAGTCGTCGCTGCGACGCCGGCGTTCATAGCGGCGCAGGACGAAATCCGCGGCGAAATCGCGTTTCGCATCGCGTGCATCGATCAGCGCATCGGCCAGTTCGGCGGCATCGCGCAAGCCGAGATTCACGCCCTGCCCTGCCAGCGGATGCACGACGTGCGCGGCGTCGCCGACGAGGGCGAGACGCGGCGCGATGTATCGCTGCGCGAGTAGCAGACGCAATGGGATGGCAACACGTTTCGTCGTCGCTGTGACATTGCCCAAGCGGAAATCGAACGCGGCGGCGAGTTCGCGGCAGAACGTCGCGTCGTCGAGCGCGAGTAGGCGCTCAATATCATTGGCCGGTGCCGACCACACGATCGAACTTCGTCCGTCGCCGAGCGGCAGGAATGCGAGCGTCGCGTGCGGAAGAAAGCGTTGCCACGCCGTCGATTCGTGTGCGCGGTCGGTTTTCACATGCGCGACGATGGCGCGTTGATCGTAGTTGCGTTCACGCACCTCTATGCCGGCCATTTTTCGCAATGCGGATTCCGCGCCATCCGCCGCGACGACAAGCTTGGCCGACAACGATGTTCCGTCATCGAGCGCAAGCACGCGACGTTCCGCATCGACATCCGTCGACACCACATTCGCCGGCACCCGCAGCGCGACATTCGCCTGCTTCAGCGAATTCCACAACACGGACTGGATCAACCGGTTTTCGACGATGTAGCCGAGCGCGGATTCGCCCTGCTCTTTCGCATCGAAGGTGAGCGAGCCGGGCGCGGCGGCGTCCCATACGTGCATGCGTGCGTACGGATTTGCGCGTGACGCGACAATGTTTTTCCACGCGCCGACGCGATCAAGAAATGCAACCGATGACGGCGCCATCGCCACCACGCGCAGATCGACTTCATCTTCCGCGCGCCACGGCGGCGGTTCGCGTGCTTCAATCAATGCGACATCGAATCCCGCATCGGCGACACGCAGCGCGAGCGCCGCGCCGACCATTCCTGCGCCGACGACGGCGACATCGTGCACGCCGCGACGGCTCATGGAACGCTCCGCGCGGCGAGTGATGGAATCTCCCCGCGAAAACCCATGCCGCGATCGATCAGCAGCGATTGCAGCGGCGCGATGCGGTCGAGCACGATCATGCCGAACGAACGCGCGAGTTTGAGCGGCAGCGATTCGTCGCGCGTCCAGCGCGCGAGCCCGTCGGACATGGCGATGGTGCCGTCGCGATCGGCAAGACGTGCGTGCGCGTAGCCGGCGAGCAGCGATGCGGAACCGGGATCGTCGGCGCGCTGCACACGTTCGGCGAGCGTGAGCGCATCGCGCAGGCCGAGATTGAAACCTTGCGCGGCGATGGGATGCAGCGTCTGCGCGGCGTTGCCGACGAGAACCGCGCGCCGCGATGTGAGCCGCTGCGCGCATACACGGCGCAATGGATACGAAACGCGCTTTCCTGGACGCGAAAATCGGCCGAGCTTCCAGCCGAAACGCGAATGCAGGAATTCGAGGAAATCGGCGTCGTCGAGATTTGCGACGCGTTCGGCGTCGTCGGATGGAACGGTCAACACGACACCGCCGCGACGTTCGCCAAGCGGCAGCAGCGCAGTCGGACCGGTTGCGGTGAATCGCTCGTATGCCGAATCGATCGCGCGTTCTGTGGTGACGGTGAGCACGAAACGCAGTCTGATCGTAGTCGAAGCGATCAACGCCGATGCCGAGCGCATCGCGCACGAACGAATGCGTGCCATCCGCACCGACGATGAGACGCGCGTTGATCGCGCGTGGTCCGTCGGATGTCTGCAGATGCGCGGTCGCGTGCTCGTCGCCGATGTCGATCGACTCGACGGTGGCGGGAGCGAAACGTTGCAAGTCCGCACATGCGTCCAGACGACGCAGCAGCGCGTTGCCGAGTTCGCGCGCCGGCACGACCGCGCCGAATGCATCCAGATCATGCTGCTTCGCATCGAGCCGCACCGCGCCGAATTCGCCCTGACGGCTGATGTGGATTTTGCGGATCGGCGTCGCGAGCGTCGACAGATGCGTCCACACGCCGAACGCGGTGAGCGCGTTCACGCTCGCCTGCGCCAGCGCGAGATTGCGTTCGTCGTAGCTCGGCTGTGCATCGACGCGCGGCGCGGCCGATTCGGCCAGCGCGACCGACAATCCGCTGCGGTCCAGCGCGATGGCGAGGCTTGCGCCGACCAGTCCGCCGCCGACGATGAGGACATCGCATGCTTCCATAACGCAATGATACGCTGCGCCGGTCGAAGGGCTGAGCAGCGGGAACGATGGATCTGATTCTCGTCCGGCATGGCGATGTCGACGCCGCTCCGGGATTGTGTCTGGGCCAGACCGATGTTTCGCTGTCGGCCGCAGGATTCGGCGCGATGCAGCAGCTCGCCGCGACGTGGACGCAGGATGCGCCGCGATTCCTGTTCACCAGCGATCTGCGCCGCGCGCATCAGGCCGCGTCGGTTTTCGCGGCGCGTTTCGCCATCGAGCCGCTGACCGATGCGCGTCTGCGCGAAGTGCATCTCGGCGATTGGGATGGGCAACAGTGGGCTGAAATCATGCGCACCGATGCCGCGCGATACGAACACTGGGCGGCGAACTGGCTCATCCAGGAAGCGCCGAAGGGCGAAAGTTTTGCCGACGTGATCCGTCGCACCGGCGCGTGGCTGTCGTCGCTGCTCGCCTCAACGCAAGAAGACGACGTGGTGCTCGCCGTCGCGCATGCCGGATCGATCCGCGCCGTGCTGTGCCACGCGCTCGGCCTGCCGCCGCAGAACGCCTTCGCGCTGCGCATCGACCACGCTCACGCCGCGCGCGTGCGCTCACGCGGGGGCCAGTTTGAAGTATGCTATGTCAATGCTTCGCGGTTCGAGCCCGACTGAGTTCGCTCAAGCTCGCCGCATCGAAAATTTCCGGAGTTTTGACATGCAGCGTCTCCCGCAGAACACGATCCTTTCACCGCGCACGGGCGTGCTCGTCGCGCTCATCGTCTTTGCGGTGGCGGTCCGTTTGATCATCAATTTCGTGCCGACGATGTGGGCCTACAACGCGACGCCGGTCGAAGCGATCGCGCTGTTCGGCGGCGCGTATTTCACCGATCGTCGCCTCGCGTTCATCGTGCCGCTCGCCGCGATGTTCCTCGCCGATCTCATCATCGGCCTGCATGGGCTGATCCCGGTCGTGTACGGATGTATCGCGCTGAGCGTCGCGCTTGGATTCGGGTTGCGCAATCATGTCGCCGCGCCGCGCGTCATCGGATTCGGGATCGCCGGATCGGTGCTGTTCTTCGTGGTGATCAGTTTCGCGGAATGGATGATCGGCGATACGGAATATTGCCGCGCCGGTATCGTGCCGTGCTACGTCGCCGCGATTCCGTTTCTGAAGAACGCGATCATCGGCACGATGGTGTGGAGCGTGGTGCTGTTCGGCGGATTCGAACTGATGCGCCGCCGCTGGCCGATGTTGTCCGCCGCGAGCGCCGCCTGATTTTTTATTCTGCGTAGGGGCGCGATTCATCGCGCCCGTTTTCGGTGACCGCGGGCGCGATGAATCGCGCCCCTACACAGCGTCATCCGCCGTGTAAACGCGCATAATTTCGAACATGGGCAACCGACTCTCCAAAATCTACACGCGCACCGGCGACGACGGCACGACCGGCCTCGGCGACGGCTCACGCACGCCGAAGGATTCACTCCGCGTCGCCGCCTACGGCACCGTCGACGAACTCAACAGCACGATCGGCATGGTGCTCGCGCAGGAAATTCCGGCTGCGATCCGCGAAGCGCTCACGCAAATCCAGCACGATCTCTTCGATCTCGGCGGCGAGCTGTGCATTCCCGGCATGGCGATGGTCCACGATGCCGATGTCGAACGCCTCGAAAACACGCTCGACGGATTCAACGCCGATTTGCCGGCGCTGAAGGATTTCATCCTGCCCGGCGGCGGCATGGCGGCGGCGTGCTGTCATCTGGCGCGGACGGTGTGCCGGCGCGCGGAACGCGAAGTGATTTCGCTCAGCCGCGAATCGGATGTGCGCGGTGAAGCGATCCGTTATCTCAATCGTCTGTCGGATCTGCTGTTCGTCATCGCGCGCGTGCTGGCGCGCGCGTCGGGTCACGGCGAAGTGTTGTGGCAGCACGAGCGCCGCAAGCGGAGCTGATCGCGCTCACTCCACGCACGTGCTGCGTGCGCAGCCAGTCGTATAACGTGGTTTTGAAAATCGTGCTGGCAAAATCGCAGCCGGCGTGTCCGCAATCCATCGGAAGAAATGTGCCGCGCTGACCGGCCGCGGCGGCGAGTTTTTCGCCGTAGCGAAACGGAATGACGGTGTCGCGTCTGCCGTGCTGGATGAAGATCGGTCCCTTGAATTCGGCGACGCGCGCGGTGTTGTCGAACGGAATACGCACCAGCAACGACGGCAGCGCGAAGCGGTTGGCCATATCGGCGATCGACGTGTACGTCGACAGCAGCACGAGCGCGGCGAGCGGACGCCGCTTCGACAATTCGCCGATCATGCCGCCACCCATCGAATAGCCGACGCCGACGATACGCGACGCATCCACTTCGGGACGCGATGCGAGCCAGTCGTAGGCGGCGGTCGCGGTTTCGCTGAGCGAATCGAAACCCGGTTTGCCATCGGCGCCGTCGTAGCCCGGATATTCGACCGACACGACGGCGATGCCGCGCTCGGCCAGCGGCGCGAGTCCGCCGACGAAATCCGTGGCGCGGTCGAAATTGCCGTGCGCGAAAATAATCGCCGGCGATTTCGTCGCGCCGCGCGCATGCAGATAAACGAAACGCGCCTTGCCGAACGACACCGGCACTTCGATTTCTTCGGCGCCCTCGGGCAATTTTTCGATGAACGCGTGATGCTGTTCGGTCGTGCCCGGAAACAGGAACTGCAACTGGCGGTTGTACATCACGCCCGCGTACAGCGCGTAGACCGCCGCAGGAATCGCGAACAGCATGAAAAGTCCCCTCTTGGTGCGTCGATTCACGGCGTGTTTCCCGATCTCATGGCAATGCTGAAGGCGCGAACCTGCACGATGGCTGACGCGATGCGCGCGACACGTTGACGCCGCGCATCACGCGACGGATGCTAGCCCCATGACGATGAAACTCTACACGCATCCGGCCTGCCTGCGACATGACGCGGGACCCGGCCATCCCGAATCGCCGCTGCGCTTGCAGACGGTGCTCGAAGCGCTCGACCATGACAGGTTCGCGGCGCTCGAACGCATCGAGGCGCCGCGCGCGACGCGCGAGCAGATTGCGCGCGTGCACGAGGAACATCTGATCGATCTGCTCGAAAAAAACGTGCCGCGCGAAGGTTACGTGCGCGTGGATGCGGATACGACGATGAGTCCCGATTCGATGGAAGCCGCGCTGCGCGCCGCGGGCGCGGTGTGCGCGGCGGTCGACGCGATGATCGATGGCGACACGACGCGCGCGTTCTGCGCGGTGCGTCCGCCCGGGCATCACGCGACGCGTGACACGCCGATGGGATTTTGTCTGTTCAACAGCATCGCCGTCGGTGCGGCGCACGCGATGTCGCGCGGCATCGAGCGCATCGCGATCGTCGATTTCGACGTGCATCACGGCAACGGCACGCAGGATATTTTCTGGTCGACGCCGAATGTGCTGTATGCGTCGACGCATCAGTCGCCGCTGTATCCGGGCACGGGTGCGCGCAGCGAAAAAGGCGCGGGCAATATCGTCAACGCGCCGTTGCCGCCGGGTGCGGGTCGCGCGGAATTCCGGCAGGCGTTCGATGACATCGTGCTGCCCGCGCTGCGTGCGCAGAAACCGCAACTGGTGATGATTTCCGCGGGTTTCGATGCGCATCGGCTCGATCCGCTCGCCGATCTGAATCTCGAAGCCGACGACTACGCCTGGGCGACGCGCGCGCTGGTCGACATCGCCGACGAATTCGCATCCGGCCGGCTGATTTCCAGTCTCGAAGGCGGCTATAGCCCCACGGCGTTACGCGAGAGCACCGCCGCGCACGTGGCGGCGATGCTCGGGTAAGTACGCTCAGCGCGTCTCGAATCCGTCGAGGAACATCACATCGCTGGCGAGCGGGATGTTGATGGACAGGCGTTCGCTGCGGAATTTGGCGAAGCGTTTTTCGAGCAGGTCCTTGGCGCTCGTGCCATCGGCGTAAAACACGGTGTCGCCGTTGTCGGCCAGCAACTGGATCGGCGTTGCGGGACCGACGGTGTCGGCGAAACCGATGATCGATTCCCAGCTTCCGCCGGCCTGCAGCGCGGTGAGATCGACGTCGAGCGCGATCGGTCTGTCGTTCGGATTGCCGGTCCAGGTGAACAGATGGAAATCCGTCGGCGGCACGCCGTTGTCGTCGCCGGGCGGGCCGGCGATGATGAGGTATTGTCCGGCGGCGTTGCGCACGATTTCGCGGATTCCGCGGCCGCCGAGATCGAGCAGGATCGGCGTGCCGAATTGCGCGGAGCCCGCAGCCAGCGATCCGCTGAGGCCGCCGCCGGTGACCAGCGCGTCGACGTTGCGCACGGGCACGATCAGCGCCTGCGTGCGCGTATCGGTCGGCAGCAGCGGCGCGCGGAACGCGACGTAGGCGCTGCTGTTGTCGGGTGCGATGGCCATGCCTTCGATGTTGAAGCCCGATGCCTGTTTCGCACCGGCGCCGGCGGCGGTGCTGTCGGCGAAACCGAGATAGTTCGCGCCGAGCGCGTGGCCGTTGGCCTGATCCCAGGCGACGAGGTCGTCGCGCAGATGATCGTAGCGGCCGGTATAGACAAGTTCGCTGTTCGCGCCGCTGCCGGTGAGATCGGTGGCGAAGATGCGGTTGCGGTCGGGGCGGAGGTCGCCGCTGTCGGAGTTGGAGTGCGAACCGGACCAGAAGATACGGCTGCCCGCGCGCGCCGACGCTTCGATGTCGACTTCGCGCGGCACGCCGCTGTCGAGATCGGTGAGCGCGAGATTCGCGGTGAAATCGAAGCCGCCGAACGGCAGGCCCGAATCGTCGCGCGAGTAGATGCGCAGGACCTGGTTTTCGTCGTCGCCAACGATCATGGTGTGATCGTCGAGCGCGATGCCGGTCGACGTGTCGCTGGTGCCGGTGAAGAAGCGCGCGGTTGGCGGCGTCGGCGCGGCGGCCGATGCGGCGTAGCGAATCGTGTATACGCCTTCGTTGTTGGACGGATCGCGCGCGGTGACGGTGATCGTGCTGTAGCCGACACCGCTCGGGATGATCGTGAGTTGACGCGACGCGCCTGTTCCGGTGAGCGCGAGGCCGGTGTTCGGCACCACCGCCGCATTGCTGCTCGCCACGCTGATGGTGAGCTGCGAAACATCGACCGTCGTCGAGCCGATAGTGAAGCCGATGCCGATTGTCGCCGCCGGATCGCTGGGATCGGAAATCACGCCGCTGACCGCACCGCCGGTGTTCGTGTCGAGATCCAGACGCGGCGAGGTGGCCGCCTGATCGATCACTACCGTCGGCGCGCCCGGCGCGTTCACGCATGGATTGTAGGCGTGCACGACGAGCGTGCTGCGGCCGGGGCTGCCGATGTCGCCGTTCGCCGACGCATATGATCCTTCGGCATCGCCGACGACCGAAAGCTGCCATTGCGTGATGTCGTTCGCGCCGAGCGCGGCGGCGGATTTCGGAATGCCGCTGCTGCCACTGGTGCGGATCGAGCCGGGCGAGAAGACGTCGTCGCCGTAGGTCAGGCGGTCGACGAGCGTGGCTGTGTTGTCGTAAATATTTATTTCATCGTCGCGGCCGAGATTCTGGTTGCTGCCGCCGATGACTTTCTGCGCCGCGCACAGGTTCCACGCGGTGCGGAAATCGGTATCGGCGATTTCGGTGAGGATCGCCGATTCGCCGGGCTGCAGCGTGCCGAAGCCGCCGAGGCTGAAACTGCCGGCGGCGCGGCTGTTGTCGTCGTAGCTCCAGCCGGTCATGTCCTGCGTGGTGGTGCCGATGTTGGTGAATTCGACGAACTCGCCTTTGCCGCCGGAGACCGCGCTGTTGTACATGTATTCGGTGATGCGCACGTTCGGGCCGGCACACGCGGCATGTCCGCTGCCGATCAGCGTGCTCTTGCCGGGGCTGCCAATGTCGCCGTCGCTGGAGGCGTAGGAGCCTTCCGCATCGCCGCTGCTGGACAGTTTCCATTGCGCGATGTCGTTGGCGCCGAGCGCGGCGGCCGATTGCGGAATGCCGCTGAAGCCGGTCGTGTTGAGGTTCGCGCCGGCGTCGTAGGTGAGCCGGTCGACGAGTGTCTGCGTGTTGTCGTACAGATTGATCTCGTCGCTCGCGCCCAGGTTGTTGGCGTTGTTGCCGACGATCTTCTGCGACGCGCACAGGTTCCAGCGCGTGCGGAAATCGGCCGCGTCGAGTTCGGTCAGGATCGCCGATTCGCCGGGCTGCAGCGTACCGATGGAACTCAAATCCGTGCTGCCGGCGATGCGGTGATTGTCGTCGAAGCTCCAGCCGGTCATGTCCTGCGCGCTGTTGCCGAGATTGGTGAATTCGACGTACTCGCCGACGCCCGCATTGGCGCCGCTCTTGTACATGAACTCGGTGATCCTGACGTTCGCGGCGGCGTGCACGGCGCCGGCGGCGAAAAGACAGGCCGCAGCAGCGGCGAGACGACGAAATACAGGCATCATGGCGTTTTCCGGCGCAAGCCCGCGGACGCGGACGACCGCGCAGTCTGGGTAGCTCGAATGACAGCGCGGTTACTGCCAGCGTAAAAATTTGAATGAATCCTTAAATGCCAGGTTTGCCCGTTCGGTCCGAATCAGGCAAGCTTTGCCGCCTGCTTCAAGCACCAAGACGGACCCACGTGCCCAATTTCGATCCTCGGGGAATGCTCCGCCCGCGCCTGCTGGTTTCCGCCATCCTCGTCTGCCTCGCGCACGGAGCGCTCGCCGACGACATCACCAACGCGGCGGCGGTGTCGCATGCGCCGGTGACGGCGGCGAGCAATGACACGGTGCGCTGTCCGGTCGGCGTGCTGATCTGTCCGAAGCGCAAAGTCGATTTCGTCGGCTGCAAGAAGAACGACATGCTCGACTTCTTCGTGCCCGGCCTGCCGACCGAAGGCGATCGCTCGCAGACGCCGGCCGATGTCGAAGCGCAGCGCATCACCAGCCCGGACAAGACGCGCTACACGCTGACCGGCGACGTGAAGATCCAGCGTCTGGACCAGCTCCTTCGCGCCGATACGCTCACCGTCGACGAGGAAACCACCGACTACACCGCCGACGGCCACGTGCGTGCGCAGGATCGCAGCATGCTGGTGTCGGGCGATCACGCCAAAGGCACCATCACGCCGAGCACGACGTATCTGACCAACAGCCGCTATCAGCTCATCCAGCAGCGCGGCAACGGCACGGCGGCGACGGTCAACGAAACCGATCCGGATCACACCAAATTCACCGACGCGACGTATTCGACCTGCGACGTCGACGATCCGCAGTGGCACGTCCGCGGCAGCTCGATGGAAATGGACCAGATCGCGCAGCGCGCGTACGGCCACAACGTCACGATGTATTACCGCAACGTGCCGTTTTTCTGGACGCCGTACTTAAGCATCTCGCTCAACAACGAACGCGAAACCGGATTCCTGACGCCGACGTTCGACGTGAGTTCGCGCAAGGGTCTCGAAATCGGCACGCCGTATTACCTGAACCTCGCGCCGAACTACGACGCGACGATCGAGCCGATCTATTCGACGCAACGCGGCGCCATGCTCGAAGGCCAGTTCCGTTTCATCGATCAGCGCAACCGTTTCGAATTCGACGGCACCTATACGCCGAATGATCTCAATGTCGACGACGAGCGTCACGAGATCGCCGATGCGCAGGCGAATGGCGAACCGCCGTTGCAGGCACCGATCGATATCCGCAAACAGCGTTATCAGGTCCGCATCCAGGATTACAGCGTACTGGCGGACAACTGGGCCGCGGCGGTGGACATCAGCCGCGTTTCGGACAAGCAATATTTCCAGGATTACGGCGACACGCTGACCACGGCCGCCACGTCGCTGCTCGGTTCGAGCGCCTACATCAATGGCCGCGGCTCGTGGTGGACGGCGAGCATCGGCGGCGACAGCAACCAGATCACGCAGCCGTATCTTTCCGAAGCGTTCCTGCCGTACACGCGTCTGCCGCGCGCGGTGTTCACCGGCGAGAAAGCGCTGCTCGGCGATTTCACCGCCGGCGTCAATGCGGAATATGTGGATTTCAAGAAAGGTCCGTACGACGTGTTGGTGCCGAACACGCAGTACACGTTCAACGAAGTGACCGCGCTGGAAGGCCAGCGCGTGGACCTGTATCCGTACATCGCCTACCCGGTCGAGACGGCGGGCTATTTCCTGCGCCCGGAATTCGGCGTGCGCTACACCACGTACGATCTGCGCAACGTGAGCGGCTACGACACGACGAATCCGTTTTCGCCGCAGTTCAGCAACACATCGCCGGATCGCACGGTGCCGATCTTCAGTTTCGACGCGGGCCTGATCTTCGAGCGCGACGTGACCTGGTTCGGCAATGGTTTCACGCAAACGCTCGAACCCCGCATCTATTACTTGCGCGTGCCGTACCGCAACCAGAACGATCTGCCGATTTTCGACACGCAGTTGCCGACGTTCGATTTCCCGAGCCTGTTCCGCAACAACGCGTTCGTCGGTGCGGATCGTCAAAGCAACGCGAACAATCTCACCGTCGCGCTGACCTCGAACCTGATCGACTCCAGTTCCGGCGACCAGTTGCTGAGCGCGAGCATCGGCCAGATTCACTATTTCGATCCGCAGCGCGTGCAGTTGCCGTTCGTGCCGGAAGTGGATTTTTCCGGGTCCGACTACGTCGCCGAACTCGATCTGCGCCTGAACGACCGCTGGGAGTTCAAGTGGGACCAGCAGTACAACCCGAATTCGAAGGTGATCGATCCGACCACCGCGATGCTGGTCGAGAACCTGCACCATACGGATCTGTCAGCGTGGAGCGTGGAACACCGCTTCGCCGGCGACGGCGTGATGAACGTGTCGTACCGCTATCGGCGCGGTCTGCTCGAGCAGGTCGATTCGAGCGCGCTGTATCCGCTGAACGATCGCTGGGCGCTGATCGGCCGCTACTATTACTCGCTGAAGGATCGCGAACTGCTCGAAGCCTTTGCGGGCACGCAGTACGACAGCTGCTGCGTCTCCTTCCGCGTGCTGGTGCGGCGCTACATCAACGCCATCGGTCAGATCAAGCCGAACACCGGCGTTTACTTCGAAATCGAGTTCAAGGGCATCGGCGGCACCGGCCACCGCGCCGAAAACTTCCTGCGCCGTGCTATCCTTGGCTACGAATGACAGGGCGCAAATGCAGGCGGCGTAACGATTTCTTAGCCGTCGCCGACGCATCATGGCGCGCTGTCGCAGCCGGTCGCACCGGCCCGGCTAAGGTCGGTTTCAACCCTGATCCGTTCAACATCTGATCCGTTCAACCGCGTGCGCGAGCCGCGCGCTTTCATGAGAAGTCATTTCCCGATGAACAAATTCGTCGTATCCGCCTGCCTGCTGTTGATTTCGCTCGGCGCCGCCACCGGCGCGCACGCGCAATTGATGAACAAGGAATCGATCGACCGCATCGTCGCCGTCGCCGAGGACGAAGTGATCCTGCAGAGCGATCTCGACGCGGCCGTCAACAACGTGATGAACCAGTACCGCAGCAATCCGCAACAGCTGCCGCCGCACGACGTGCTCGAAAAACAGGTACTCGACAGCCTGATCATGCTGCGCCTGCAAGTGCAGCGCGCGCAAAGCACCGGCATCCGCGTCAGCGACGCCGACGTCGATCAGGCCATGCAGCGCGTGGCCGAGAACAACCACATTTCCGTGCAGCAGTTGCGCGCCTCGCTGTCGCAGCAAGGCATGGACATCGACACCTTCCGCAAGAGCGTGCGCGACCAGCTTCTCGTGCAGCGCCTGCAGCAGCGCGTGGTGCAGAGCCAGTCGCAGGTGAGCGATTCGGAAATCGACATCCTGCTCGCCAGCAACAGCCTGAAAGAAGGCGAAGTGCATCTGCAGCACATCCTGATCAACCTGCCCGACGGCGCCAACGCGCAGCAGATCCAGCAAGCCAAGGACAAAGCCGACGACGTGAAGAAACAGCTCGACGGCGGCATGGATTTCACCGCCGCGGCGATCCGCTTTTCCGGTGCGCCGGATGCCCTGCAGGGCGGCGATCTCGGCTGGCGTCACTACGACGAAGTGCCCGAAGCGTTCGCCAATCTGGTCGAAGGCATGCAGCCCGGTACGGTTTCGCAGGTCGTGCGCGGACCGAGCGGATTCCACATCGTCAAGCTCGTCGAGCGCCGCAGCAACAGCAAGCAGGTCGTCACCGAATACCACGCGCGCCACGTGCTGATCAAAACCGGCGAGCTGGCCAGCGACGAAGATGCGCAGAAGACAGTCGCCGATATCCGCCATCGCGTCATCGACAACAAGGAAGACTTCGGCGCGCTCGCCAAAAAGTATTCGCAGGACCCGACCAGCGTGCAGGCCGGTGGCGATCTGGGTTGGTTCCAGCTCGACCAGTTCGGCCCGACCGTGAGCGCGCAGCTCACCTCGCTCAAGGACGGCGAAATCTCGCAGCCGTTCCAGACCGAAGGCGGCTGGGACATCATCCAGCGCCTCGGCACGCGCGAGGAAGACGTCACCGATACCGCCAAACGCGAACATGCGCGCGACGTGATCCGCAATCGCAAAGCCGACGAGGAATACGAAAACTTCCTGCGCCAGGTGCGCAGCGAATCGTATGTTGACAACCGCCTGACCGGCACCGTTTCCGGCGTCAACAACGGCGCCGACAGCGACCAGTAAAACACCATGAGCGCGGCGAAACCGTGGCTGCCGCGCATCGCCATCACGGCGGGCGAACCGGCCGGCATCGGACCTGAAATCATCGCCGCGCTGGCGGCGAGCGACGTCAACGCCGATCTCATTCTGATCGGCGACAAAAACCTCGTTCAGCGCGCCGCGCAATCGCAAAACATCGAACTGACCATCGTCGACGATGACGGTCAGTGGGTCGCCGATCGCAAGCCTGGAACGCTGCGCTGCATTCACCTGCCCGTATCGACAACAGTTGCGCCGGGCAAGCTCGACGTGCGCAACGCGCCCTATGTCGTCGCCACGCTCGCGCGCGCGAACGACGGTTGTCTCGAAGGCGAATTCGACGCGGTCGTCACCGCGCCCGTGCAGAAATCGATCATCAACGACGCCGGCATCGCCTTCACCGGCCACACCGAATATTTCGCGAACCGCTCGAAGTGCCGCGTCGCGATGATGCTCGTCGCGCCGGGTCTGCGCGTCGTCCTCGCCACCACCCATCTTCCACTCGCCGAAGTGCCTGCCGCGATCACGCCGGAAAATCTCGTGCAGACGCTGCGCATTGCCTACAACGATTTGCGCCACCGATTCGGAATGGAAAGCCCACGCATCGCCGTGCTCGGACTCAATCCGCACGCCGGCGAGAACGGCCATCTCGGCCGCGAAGAAATCGACATCATCCTGCCCTCGATCGAAGCGCTGCGCGGCGAAGGTCTGCTGCTCGAAGGACCGCTATCGGCCGATACCGCATTCCTGCCGTCGAAACGCGAGCAGGTCGATGCATATCTGGCGATGTATCACGATCAGGGATTGCCGGTGCTCAAAGCGCTCGGCTTCGGCGATTCCGTCAACGTGACGCTCGGACTGCCTTACATCCGCACGTCCGTCGATCACGGCACCGCATTGACGCTCGCCGGAACCGGACGGGCCGATCCGGCGAGCCTCATCGCCGCGACCGAAATGGCGATGGAGATGGTTTCGATTTCGCTCTGACTGAAATCCGTATCCGTGGTCACCGAATCAGTTGCCGTCTAGATTGTCGGCGAAAATGGGCGCATCCACGGGTACGTTGACAGGCAGCGCGTGCGCTGCGCTATCAGCCGAACCGATACCCAATTGGCCATAGTTGTTGGCGCCCCAGCAAAGAACTCGCGTCCCGAGCAAGCCGCACACGTGATTTGATCCTGCTGCGACCTGGTTAAAACCTGTGATCGCGCTTCCAGCTGACGCGACGGCTATGGGGGAAACGGAATAGCCGGCTTTTTCGAAATTGTTGCCAAGCTGACCGAGATCATCCGAACCCCAGCAAGCAATACTCGAGTCGGATTTCAGCAGGGCGCACGAGAAGCCATCGCCTGCAGTCAACGACGACACGTACGTCAACTTTGACCCGTCGGAATACACCACGGGAACGGGAACGCTCGTAGCATCTCCAAACATGTACGAATTTCCAAGCTCTCCCGAAAAGTTGTCGCCCCAACACGCGATCGAACTTTCAACGGCCCCAGCCTCGGGTAAGACGGCACAGGTGTGAAGATCGCCAGTGGAAATCAATCCCAGGGCTGACGCGCGCAAATTGCTTCCGTCGGGAGCCATCACACCGATTGGCGTATTGATCGGGGTCGACGTCGCGGTGACACCGTCGCCGTCACCGAGCCGGCCATAGCTCTTCTCTCCCCAGCATGCCATGGAATTGTCGCCGTGGCCGAAGATCGCGCACGTATGCTCAAGCCCTGCCGAGATTGAACTCACGTTGGTCAGCTGAGTGAGCACACCAGTGGTTTCGTGAATGGCGACATCAACCGGATTCAGCGTGTCGTTCCCGGCCGCTATGCTCCAATTACCGATCTGCCCGTGGGAGTTCGAGCCCCAACACCACGGCGCATAATTGTTCGACTCGGCCGCGTCCTCGCGGAGCGCGCACACGTGAGCGCCTCCGGCGGAAATTGCGGTGACGTGGGTCAACAAGCCATCAGATATCCGCCGGAATCGAACCTGGACCGGCGCAATCGGGCGATACGTTGTGGTGCCGTCGCCGAGTTGTCCGTGCGCGTTCGATCCCCAGCAGGAGACCGTTGCATCGACCAATAGCGCACACGCGAAGTTATAACCACTCGTCACGGCAACAGCCGAGGTGATAGAAGGCACCGGCAATGGGCTCAAACCGGACGCAACACCCGAGTCGCCCCAGCAGCTCACGTGATGATCAGCCATTACGGCGCACGTATTGTCGCGACCCGCCGACAACTGGACGATGCCCGTATGAGGAAACGCATGAAGAGTGGAAACCGATCCGAGCGCCCACACTGCGCACGAATAAAAACTTGCTGCTTTTAGACTGCCCATTGACCCGTCCTCGCAATACGACGGGTCAGTGTGCTGCTAACGCTTAGTGTGAATCGGACTCAATTCGGACAACTTTCGGACATCAGCGTTCCGCGGTGCAAAGCGTAGAGGAAACAGGACGGCGCGGCTTCAAACCCGGCACCATCTCAAAGATCAGCGCGACCGCGATCAGCACGAGTCCGCACCCGACCGCACTCGCCCACGTGATCGCTTCGCCGAGGAATAGCGCGCCCCAGATTTCCGCGAAGATCGGCACGAGGAATGTCACCGTGACCGCGCGCTCGCTGCCCGCTTCCTTGATGAGCTTGTAGTACATCGCGTACGCGACACCGGTACACAGCACGCCGACCGCGACGAGCGCCAGCACCGCACCGAGCGGCCATTGCGACGGCAGTGAATACACGCCCCACGGCGCCAGCGGAATCGCCGCCCAGATCATGCTGCCGGTCGCGACCACGAGCGGATCCGTGTCGGCGAAACGTGCTTTCACGGTGCGCGCGTTGAATGCGTAGAGAATCGCTGCAATGAGACCACCGCCGAATGCGGCGATCGTCATCGGGTTGAGCGTCACCGTTCCAAAACGCGCGAGCGTGACGACACCGAAAATGCCGACTACCACGCCGACAATTTTCGACGTCGACGGACGCGTTCCCGCGATCCATCCGATCAACACGGTGAACAGCGGCACCGTCGAATTCAGCACTGCCGAATAACCCGCCGGCAGCGAATACGCCGCGAACGCGAAGGCGACGAACGGCAATCCTGCGCCGCCCAGACCGACCAGAAGATAGTCTTTCCAGCGCGCACGGAAATTCGTCTTGCGTCCCGTTACGATCAGCAACGCGAGCAATGCGACCGCGGCGAGCGCCACGCGCCCCGCCGCCGTGACGCCCGCGCCGAGTGCCGGCACGGTGATGCGTTGGAACATGAAAGAGCCGCCCCAGATCATGCCGAGGACGAGAAGCTGGACGAGCATTCGCAAAGCCACAACGCACTTCCCTGGCCACAGCCATCAGTGAACGTGGCTAAGAATAACGCTGGCGCAGGCGCAGAAAAATCGCTATTTTCTCGCCGCAACGGTTAGAAAAATTCACATGCGTGAAATTCACACCGTGGGAGCCTTCGCATGAATCCTTGGCATCGATTGCCGCCGCTGCGTTCGCTACGCGTTCTCGAAGCGGCCGTGCGTCATGAAAATTACACGCGCGCGGCCGGCGAACTCAATCTGACGCACAGCGCGGTGAGCCATCAGATCCATGCGCTCGAGGAAAACCTCGGCACGCGCCTGCTCGAACGCGCCGGACGCCAGATGCGCGCGACCGATCTCGGCCGCCAGCTCGCGCTCGACGTGCGCGCGACGCTCGACACGCTCGCCGCCGCGGTCGAACGCATTCGCGGCAATGACAGCAGCAACGCGATCACCATCAGCTGCCTGCCGTCGTTCGCATCGGCATGGCTGGTGCTGAAGATCGGTAGTTTCCTCGACCATTATCCGAACATCGATCTGCGCCTGGAAAGTTCGACGTCGCTCGCCGATTTCCGCAACGACGGCGTCGACATCGCGATCCGATTCGGCACCGGAAATTACGATGGACTCGTCAGCGAAAAACTTTTCGACGATGAAGTTTTCCCGACCATGAGCCCGAAACTGCGCCGCAGCGCGCGCGTCCGCGTGCCGGGCGATCTCGCGCGTGTGCCGCTGTTGCGCATCCGTTCGCAACCGTGGACGCCGTGGCTCGAAGCGGCCGGCGTGAACATCCCCGAACCACGCCGCGGACCCGTGTTCAACGATTCCGAACTCGCGCTGCAGGCCGCGATTCAGGGACAAGGTGCGGTGCTCGCGCGCGGATCGCTCGCGGTGCAGCGCCTGCGCAACGGCACGCTCGTCGCGCCGTTCAAGCAACGGATTCCGTCGCTGCAGACGTGCTATCTGGTCTATCCGAAACACCACGTCTCGCGGCCCGCGGTGAAGATTTTCCGCGAATGGCTGCTCGACGAACTGCGCGCCTCGCCGCCCAACTTCATGCCCGACTCATGAGCGACTATTCATCCAACCTGGCTCACGTCCCGCGCAAACGATTCGGACAGCACTTCCTGCACGATCAGGGGATTTTGCGTCGCATCGTCGAATGCATTTCTCCGCAGCCGGGCGAACGCCTCGTCGAAATCGGTCCGGGCGAAGGCGCGATGACGCTGCCATTGCTGCGTGCGGCCAAAAAAATGACGGCGATCGAACTCGATCGCGACCTGATCGAACCGTTGCGTGAGAAATCACGTGGCGTCGGCGAACTCGACATCATCAACGCCGATGTGCTGACCGTCGATTTCGGCGCACTCGCAGACGGTCAGCCGTTGCGCATCGTCGGCAACCTGCCGTACAACATTTCCACTCCTATACTTTTTCATTGTCTCGACTACGCATCGAGCATCACCGACATGCACTTCATGCTGCAGAAGGAAGTCGTCGAGCGCATGGCCGCCGCGCCGGGCAGCAAAGTGTATGGACGACTCAGCGTAATGCTGCAGTTCCGCTGCAGCGTCGAGCCATTGCTGGAAGTGCCGCCGAGCGCGTTCCGTCCGCCGCCGAAAGTGGATTCCGCCATCGTGCGACTGACGCCCTTCCCCGCCGACGTCGTTGCCCGATGTAGATACCGCACAGCTGGCGAACGTGGTGCGCGCCGCATTCGGACAGCGGCGCAAAACGTTGTCGAATGCGCTGCGCGATGTCGCCACATCCGCGGAACTCGAAATGTCCGGCATCGACCCGCGTTCGCGCGCCGAGCAGGTGTCCGTCGCGGATTTCGTGCGTCTCGCACGAAACCTCAAGCGTTCCTAACTTGCCGTTCCGCGCCGCGTGGCCGACAATCGACGCATGAGTGAGCGTTGCTATGTCATCGATGTCGCGGTCCAGACACATTATCTCGAAGACCAGTCCGCGCCGGACGAACACCGCTTCGTCTTCGCCTACTCGATCCGCATCGCCAACGAAGGCCGCATCGCCGCGCGGCTGATCTCGCGTCACTGGATCATCACCGACGCCAACGGCAAGGTCGAGGAAGTGCGCGGCGACGGCGTCGTCGGCGAGCAGCCGCTGCTGCGTCCCGGCGAGCATTTCGATTACACCTCCGGCGCGGTGTTGCAGACGTCGGTCGGCACCATGCGCGGCAGTTATCTCATGGTGGCCGACGACGGACACCGTTTCCAGGCACCCATCGCGCAGTTCACGCTGTCGATTCCGCGCACGGTGCATTGATGGCGGTCTGGGCGATCGGCGATATCCAGGGATGCTACGACGAACTGGTTCGGCTGCTCGAAAAAATCCGCTACGACGACGCCAACGATACGCTGTGGTTCTGCGGCGATCTGGTCAACCGCGGCGGACAATCGCTGCAGACGTTGCGCTTCGTGCGCTCACTCAATCCGCGCACGATCGCCGTGCTCGGCAACCACGATCTCTCACTGCTCGCCGTCGCCGAACGCACACCGGAAGAACAAGCAAAAACGAACGCCGAGCTGCGCGAAGTCCTGTTCGCACCCGACCGCGACACCGTACTCGACTGGCTGCGCACACGACCATTGGTACACGTCGATCGCACATTGAATTTTCTGCTCGTCCACGCCGGCCTCGCACCGCGCTGGACCGCCGACGGCGCCGAACGCGCCGCGCGTGAAGTCGAACAACGCCTGCACGGCGAAGGCGCCGGACGCCTGCTCAAAGCAATGTTCGGCAACAAACCCGACCGCTGGTCACCGCGACTGCAAGGCGTCGACCGCCTGCGTGCCGCCATCAACGTGATGACGCGCATGCGCTTCTGCGACGTCCGCGGCCGCATCGCCTACAACGAGAAAGGCGCGCCCGGAACACAAAAACCCGGTCTATATCCGTGGTTCGAAGTCCCCGGCAGCATCGCACGCGACATCCGCATCGTGTGCGGCCATTGGTCGACACTCGGTCGTTTCAGCGGCATGGGCGTGTACGCCATCGACGGCGGCTGCGTGTGGGGCGGCGAACTCATCGCGCTGCGGCTCGACGCGGAAGATCCGGAATTCGTCGCGCTCAAATCCACACGACCCAAGCCTCCCGGCAAATTCATCGAGTAGCGTCGATAGAGCTTTTGCAGGCCTCCGCACCCTGGCTTAGTGCAGCTCAGACTTACAAGACTCTTTATACCGGTCACGCGCAGTAGCAGATCGAGGGTGATCGCGCGCAGGAAGCGCGCGGTCCGCGGCGAGCATCAGGGACGTGCTCTCCGTGGACAACGTCCATTGGGAGAAAAAAAGGTGTTTCTTGGTTACTTCTTTGCACCAGCAAAGAAGTAACCCGCGATATTCAATCGCGGAAGCTCTGGCTCTGAAAAAAGAGATCACGAGCAAAGTCGCTGGATTCCCGCTTCCGCGGGAATGACGAGCGAAGAGAAAAGCTGGATTGCCCTTCGGCTGGAATGGTGATCGCGAGTGGAGCGCCACCCTCACCCCAACCCTCTCCCGCCAGCGGGAGAGGGGGAAGATCACGAGCTGGATTCCAGCGTCCGCTGGAATGACGAGCTAAGAGTGTGGTGTGCGCAATGCGCACAATGCGCGATTATTTATTGCGTCCACTGATGCAACCACCTACCGACCGTGTCATGCCACTGCACACTATTCTGCGGCTTCAGCACCCAATGATTCTCATCCGGAAACGTGAGAAATTCACTCGGTATACCTTTGCGCTGCAGCGCCGTGAACGCCGCCAATCCCTGCTCGACCGGAATGCGGAAATCGTTCGCGCTGTGGATGACGAGCATCGGCACGCGCCAATCTTTCACGTGGTCGATCGGGTTGTACTTCTCGTACAGTTCCGGATGATCCCACTGCGTTCCGCCGTTCTCCCATTCGGAGAACCACAACTCTTCGGTGGCATACGCCATCATGCGGTTGTCGAAAACGCCATCGTGATCGACCAGACATTTCCACGGCTGCTGCCAGTTGCCGGCCATCCAGTAGATCATGTAGCCGCCGTATGACGCGCCGAGTGCGCAGGCGCGGTTGCCGTCGAGAAAAGTATACTTGTCCAGCGCGGCGGCCCAGCCTTTCTGCAAATCGATCGAGCGGCTTGTCGCCCCAGTCTTTCGAGATCGAATCGGTGAACGCCTGACCGTAGCCGGTCGAGCCGTGGAAGTTCACGGTGACGACGGCGAATCCTTCGCCGGCATACGTCTGCGGATTCCAGCGGTAATGGAATTCGTTGGTCATCGCGCCTTGCGGTCCGCCGTGGATGATGAAGGCGACCGGATACTTCTTGTTCGGATCGAAGTGCACCGGTTTGACGACGTAGCCTTGCACGGTGGCGTCGTCGGCGCCCTTGAAGGTGAAGAACTCGTAGTCGCCCATCTGGGCGCGGGCGAGGCGTTCTTCGTTGAAATGCGTGAGTTGCGTCGGCGGCTTGCCGCGCGCGCCGAGGCGGAACAGATCCGCGGGCGTTTTCAGCGTGCTGATGTTGGCGATGATCTGATCGCCGACGACGCTGAAACCTTCGACCTGTCCCGGACCGCTCATGCGCGTCGCCTTGCCGCTCGCGATGTCGATGGCGAACAGCGCGTGATCGCCATCGTCGTCGGTCGTGGCGTAAATGGTCTTGCCGTTTTTCGACAGCACCATGCCGCCGGCGGAACGATCCCACTGCGGATCGACTTCGCGCGATTTTCCGCTGGCCAGATCGAGCGCCATGATGCCGAAGCGATCGGCTTCGAAGCCGGGGCGTTTCATGGCCGCGTAGTACAGCGTCTTGCCATCGGCCGACGGCAGCGGGAACGCATCCCACGCGGGATTCGATGCGGTGAGATTCTGCGGCGCGCCGGATGCATCGGCCGGAACGGAATAGATATCGAAGTTGGTCGACCACGGTTCGGTGCGTCCGGCGATGCGCACGTCGAAGTACACGGTCTTCCCGTCGGGCGAGAACGCGTATTCGGTTTCGTCGCCGAACGGTTTCGACGGAACGTCGCCGTCGATGCCTTTGCTGAGGAGCTTCGGCCGCGGCACCATCGAGGCTTTCGCGGCCGTCGGATTCACATCGGTGATGAAGAGCTGCGAGCGCTTGCCGTCGGCCCACGTGTCCCAATGGCGGACGAAAAGTTTGTCGTAGAGTTTGCCGCTCGCTTTCGTCGGCGCCGGGTTTTTGGCATCGACGCACAACGTTGCCGCGCACGCGGGTTCCACGTCGATGGAGAGCAGCAGCTTGGTGCCGTCCGGCGACAGTTTGAAGTTGTTGACGTCGACGCGATACGGCGTAAGCGCTTCGGGCGTCGCCTTGTCGTCGGCGGCATCGACGCGGTAAACGCCGGTGAGCTGGCCACTTTTCGGTTTGCCGATGAAGTAAATGTATTTTCCATCGGGCGACCAGCGCGCGCCGGAGGCGACGAATGTCGGCGCCAGTCTCACCGGATCGGCGTTGCGCGCGCCGAGATCGAGCATCCAGATACTGGTCACACCTTTGTTTTCGGCGTAATCGGTTTCGCGCAACTGGAACGCGACGCGCTTGCCGTCCGGCGACAACTGCGGATCGCCGACGCGATCGAGCATCACCAGATCGCGCGCGTTGAACGGATGCGGTTTGCCGTTGTCGCGCGTCTGCGCCTGTTTTTTCTGGAACGGCGCAACGCGTTGCGGATCGGCGTGGCTGACGCTGCTGACCAGCAGCAGCGCCGCGAGGGCGACTGAAGTTTTCATGACACGACTCCTGGAAATTCGATCAGGCGGAACGGCGTTTCGCGAGGCCTTCCGTCCAGCGATACAACACAAGCATGGCGATCACGAACGCGGCGCCGCCGATGAAGATCGACGCCGTTGCGAAATCGTCGCCGACGATGCCGAGCGGAAAATCCTTGCCGGTGAACGCGACGATCGCCGCAATGACGATGCCGATCAGGCCTTCGCCGACGATCATCCCCGAGGCGAGCAGAACGCCGAGCTGCTTGCGCGATTCGGCATTGGCATGACGTTCGGCGCGCTTGTCGTAATACCAGCCGGCGACGGCGCCGACGACGACCATCAGCGTCGCCGAGGTCGGCAGATAAATGCCGAGTCCGACGGCGAGCGGCGACAGATGCGCGGACTTCGACGATTTGCGGATCACCATATCGATGATGATCAGCGCGACGCCGATCGCAGCGCCGGTCGCGATCAGGCTCCAGTCGATATTGTTCTGGATCACGCCTTGCGCGAGCGCGGAGATGAGTCCGGCCTGCGGCGCGGCGAGCGCGCGGCCCGGAACGGCGCCGGGTGCGCCGGTGAATCCGTAGGCGTTGTTGAGCAGATCGAGCACGGGCGGGATCACAGCGGAGCCGGCGATCACGCCGATGAGCAGCGCCCACTGCTGTTTCGATGGCGTCGCGTCGACGAGCTGCCCGGTCTTGAGATCCTGCAGATTGTTGTTGGCGATGGTCGCGACCGAGAACACGGTGGCGGTGACCAGCAGCGCGAGCGCGACGAGTCCCTTCTCGCTGCCGGCGGGCAGCATCGGCTTGACGCCGAACACGAGCAGCAACGCCGCGCCGATCACGACGAGAATGCCGATGCCCGACACGGGACTGTTCGACGATCCGATCAATCCGGCCATGTATCCGCACACGGTCGAAATCACGAAGCCCATCACGACGATATAGATGAGACCGCCGATCGTGAGCAGCACCCAATGATCGCCGAGCCCCGTCGCGAAACTGAATTGCGCAAGCAACATCGACGGTCGGTATGAAGCACAGCACCGTCATGATGCCGACGAGGCCGATCGGGATGTCCTGTTCGGTGCGCGGCAGGATCGCAGCCTGGCCCTCCTTGCGCATGCGCGATGCGGCGAACGCGGAAGCGAGTCCGCTGACGACAGGTTTGACGAGCTTGGCGAGCGTCCAGATCGCAGCGACCGCGATCGCACCCGCGCCGACGAAACGCACCTGATGACTCCACGTCGCCTGCGCAACCGCAGCGGCATCGCCGGCTGCCGCAGCCATCGCGGAATAATGCGGCACGCCCCAGATCCACGCGATCAGCGCACCGACGCCCATCGCGACGCCGACCCAAAGTCCGACGAGATGGCCAACGGCGAACAACGCCATCGACAGATTGAAATCGAATCCGCTGACCGCGCTGCGATCACCGCCGAAACGGAAGTAACTCGCGACATCGGCCGCGAACAGGCGCGTCGCCACGACCAGTGCAAATCCTGCGGCAGCAATCGAACCCCAGATCACCGCGAGCAGGCCGGAGCGGCTGTCTTCGAGACCTTGCGCGGTCGCGTTCTCGCCCGGGCTGCCGACCTTGAGCACTTCGGCGCAGGCGAGACCTTCCGGATACGGCAGGTCCGAATTGATCACCAGCGCGCGGCGCAGCGGAATCGAATACATCACGCCGAGCACGCCGCCGATGCGCGCAGATCGCGAACGAAACCCAGTACGGAAATCCGGTCCACCAGCCGACGATGATCAGGCCGGGCAACACGAAGATGATCGACGACAACGTGCCCGCCGCCGACGCGATCGTCTGCACGATGTTGTTTTCCTGGATCGTCGAATCCTTGAAGCCGCGCAGCAGCGCCATCGAGATGACCGCCGCCGGAATCGACGTGGCGAACGTAAGCCCTGCCTTCAGTCCGAAGAAAACATTTGCGGCCGTGAACACCACCGTGATGATCACGCCGAGGATGACGCCGCGGATCGTCAATTCGGTGCGCGGTGCGGAATTTGCGTTTTCTGCCACGTGTTACTCCCCGTTTCTCGTTATGTGTTGCGACATACCTACCGATTGCCCAAGTATCGCAGACCCGGCGCGTCCGACCCAAACCGCCGGAATCCCTGCCCTGACCGCCTCGCCCAAGGCCTTACAGGCATCTGGCGAACCGCGAGGAAACCGGCGTATGATCAGCCTCATCGCAGATCCGTTGCCGTCGATAACCAAAAAAATAAGGGGAACGCCATGAAAGTGCTTCGCTGTACGCACGTCCTGTTCGCTGTAGCGGCTTTTCTGGCTCCCGCACTGTCCTTCGCGGGCAATCCCGTCGCCATCATCGGCAGCGGCAACACGTCGTTCTCCGCGCCTCATGGCGGATCGGCGACGCAAACCCTGACGCTGAACTTCAGCTCGCAAGGCAATGCGGCCAGCGCCGAGGCCTCTCTGGACTTCCTCACATTCGCCGGCCCCAACGCGACGGACTTCGCCATCGTCGGCGGAACCTGCGCGCCGAACACGACCAAGCTCAGCACGACCACGCCGACCTGCACCGTCATCGTGCAATTCACGCCGTCGAGCAACGGCGCCGAGAGCGCCCTATTCCAGGGCTCATGCACGCAAGTCAACGCGATAGGTGGATTCACGCTGTCGTGCAACGACAACACCGGCACCATCCTTTCGCTGGCGGGCGCTGCGCTGGCGGCGGCGATTACACAACTGCCGTTTCTCGATCCGCGCCTGGTCACAGCGCTGTGCGTGATGTTCCTGATGATCGGCGGCTACTTCGCCGGACGCAGGAAAGCCGACGCGCGCTAAAGGCGTCCGATCGAGCGCGCACGCCACGGTGTAAGCAACATGCCCCACGCGCTGTGCCAGCGCGTGTCGGCGAGCGCCTTCAATCCGAATCGCGGTTCATCCGCGGCCGCGGCGATGCTTCCGAACCAGCGATCCCATACCGACAGAATCACGCCGTAGTTGGAGTTCGTCTGCGCTTCCTCGGGCGAATGATGCGTCCAGTGCATGCGCGGCGTGACGAATAGCCAGCTCAGCGTGCGATCGATCCAGCGGGGCCAGCGGATCGCCGCGTGGTGCAGATGCGCAAACGCGATGCTCGCGATCTCGTGAACGAGGAAAACCCACGCCGGAACCCCTATCGCCGCGGAGGCGACCACGCTCCATAGCACGGTCGGCACGACATGCAGCGGGTGCTGACGCAGATTGGTGGTGACGTCGAGGTTTTCATCGGAGTGATGCACCGCGTGCAGCAGCCACAGCCAGCGCACGTTGTGGCTGAGGCGGTGGAAAACGTAATCGCTCGCATCGAGCAGCGCGAAAGCGATCACCGCGTGAAGCAACGGCGGCAGCGGCAACATGTACAGCACGCCGATGCGGCGGAACTGGAACCACTGCAACATGAGCCAGATGGTGCCGCCGAACACCGCCGACAGCACGGCGATGCCGCAGATCCACAGAATCAGATTGTGCGTGCCGTGCAGCACGCGGCGCAGCGAGCGCACCGATGCGTCGCGCGGCACCAGTACCTCGAGCAGCACCATCGCCGCCAAACCGCCGAACAGCACCAAGCCGGCGATGCTCTGCAGCCAGCGCAACGTGTCGAGACTTTGCATCGCTTCCATCTTGCCATTCCTATGTCGCGCTCCATCATCGGCATGCCCACGCCCCGCGTCAACTTCGCGGCGCTTCGGGTAAGCTGCGCCATCGCTGTCCGGGACGCGCATGACTTCGCACCGATCCGACGAACTGTTCGGCCATCCAAAAGGCCTGTACGTCTGTTTCTTCACCGAAATGTGGGAGCGCTTTTCGTTCTACGGAATGAAGGCGCTGTTGTTGCTGTATCTGCTCAAGCACCACGGCTTTACCGAAACCGATGCGTACGTCGTCGTCGGCGCGTACGGCGGCATGGTGTACGCCGTTCCGCTGATCGGCGGCCTGCTCGCCGATCGCTATCTCGGCATGCGCAAGGCCGTCGTGCTCGGCGGAATACTGCTGAGCCTCGGCCATCTCGGCATGGCCGTCGAAGGCCATCAGGCTGAAACCATCAACGGCGTCGTGCATCGCGACACCTTCGCGCTCGGCGTGTTTTATCTTTCGCTGGCGCTGATCATCAGCGGCGTCGGATTTCTCAAACCCAATATTTCCACGATCGTCGGGCGGTTATATCCGCAAAACGATCCGCGTCTGGACTCGGGCTTCACCATCTTTTATGCCGGCATCAACGTGGGCGCGCTGTTCTCGAGTCTGATCTGCGGCTATCTCGGCGAAGTGTGGGGCTGGGGCTGGGGATTCGGCGCGGCGGGCGTAGGCATGGTCGCCGGACTATTGATGTTCATCACCGGCCAGAAATACCTGCAGGGCCACGCCGAATCCAAATATCCCGAACGTCTGCGGCGCCGCGTGCTCGGACCGCTCACCGTCGAATGGTGTATCTACATCGGCGCCGTGGCGGGACTTCCGGCGATATGGCTGCTCATGCAGCTCGGCCATGCCGTGTTGTACCTGCAGTTCGCATTCCTGATCGGATGGCTGATCTGGCTAGGGTGGTATATTTCTAAACATTGCAACAAAGTACAGCGACAGCAGATGCTCGCCGTGGTTTTCTTCATCGCGGCCTCGCTGTTCTTCTTCTCGATGTACGAACAGACCTACGGTTCGTGGCTGCTGTTCACCGACCGCATGCTGACCAAGGACTTCTTCCCGTCGATGGTCATCACCGACGGCAAACCCTGGCCGTGGTCCATCATCCCGATCGCCGTCGCTCCCGTCTTCGCCGGCATCGCACTGCGCCTGGACAACGCCCGACTCGCGCGATGGCTGATGGCGGGCATCGGCATCGCCGGTTTCGCCATCTTCATGCGTGACGCGATCGTGCTGCCGCAATCGGCCGAATCGCTCGAATACCTTCCCTCGTGGGTGCTTATCGTGCTCACGCCACTGTTCGCCTGGCTATGGCCGTTCCTCGACCGCATCGGCCGCAATCCGAGCAAGCCTGTGAAGATGGCGATCGGCCTGGCTCTCACCGGACTTTCCTTTCTCGTCCTCTCGATGGCCAACGCGACCGTCACCGAAGGCCACCTCGCGCCGGTGTGGTGGCTGCTCGGCGCCTATGTCGTGCTCGAACTCGGCGAGATGTTCCTGTCGCCGATCGGACTCGCGGCAGTCACGCAACTGTCCGTCCCCGCGACCGTGGGCGTGATGATGGGCGCGTACTGGCTGACGACCTCGCTATCCGAACAGGCAGCCGCGATGTTTTCGAGCTTCGCCGCGCTCGATATTCCCGAAGGCGGCAAGATCGACCTCGTCGTCGCCCAGCAGAAATACGGCACGCTGTTCGATCACATGCTGTGGCTCGGTCTGGGATCTGCGCTCGTCGCGCTGCTGCTATCGCCGCTGATCAAACGATGGATGCACGGTGTGAAGTAAGCCGCGGCTCAGAGCAGAAAAACGCCATCGATTTTGTGTTCGCGCTTGGGCCATTTCGGGCATAAGGCTTCGATGAGTTCCATCAGTTCCATCCAGCGCGCGACCGGATCTTCGTTGCGGGACGTGCGTTCGATGCCGCCGTCCGCCGCGAACGGATAGGGATCGTTATCGGTTGTCGGAGAGGAGTTCATCGAGTAAAGCTTCTCGCTGGAACAATGCGAAGTAACCACGCACCTGTTCCATGTTGAGCGCACCATGATTGTTGCGCAACAGTTGCCGAATGTCGTCGATATCGCGCATGCGCTTGGGGTTGTTGACGAACGCCTGCAGTTTGAAGCCGATCAGTCCTTCCGCGCTGACGACGCGCAGCCGGCCCAGTGCCGTGTCGCGTATGGGCGCATCCGCAAGCAGTTTGCGCGAGGCAGGCCGGTGCGCATACAAAAAATCCAGGCCTTCGTCACCCCGAACGTAATTGGCCGCGTCCTCACTGCGGTGCAGGCAGCTATAACCTAGGTCGAGCAATAGTCGATCGAGTCTGTCGGCGTCGCTTGCGTCGGCCAGAAAATCGATGTCTTGGGTGGCGCGGACATAATTGTGGACCGCAAGGGCCAATCCGCCGATCAATGCCGGCTCGGTCGAACAGGAAGCAAACGCGTTCACTGCTTCAGCCATTTGATCGACGATTTTTGTCATGAGCGAGATTATTTCGTTTGCGGCACGCGACCATAACGATCTTCAAGCCGCACGATGTCGTCTTCGCCGAAATAATCTCCGCACTGCACTTCGATAAGATGGATGTCCTGATCGGTCGGATTTTCCAGCCGATGCAATGTCTCCATCGGGATGTAAGTTGATTCGTTGCGGTTGAGCAGGAATTCCTCGTCGCCGACGCGCACTTTCGCAGTGCCGCTGACGACCGTCCAATGCTCGCTGCGGCGGTGATGCATCTGCAGACTCAGCACTTCGCCGGGCTTCACGGTGAGGCGCTTGACTTTGCAATCCGCACCATCCTCGAGCACGGTGAAACTGCCCCACGGACGATGCACGGTGAGATGGAACCGCGCGGCGGCATGACCGGTTTCGCGGAGATGATCGACGACCTGTTTCACTTCCTGCGCGCGTTCGCGATCGGCGACGAGCACGGCGTCGCCGGTGTCGACGATGACGAGATCGTGGACGCCCACCGCCGCGACCATGCGGCTGTCGGCCTGGATGAAGCAGTTGGCGCTTTCGATGACGATGGCCGTGCCTTGCACGCGATTGCCGGCAGCGTCGGGTTCGTTGCCCGCGGACATTTCGCTGATCGCCTTCCACGAGCCGATGTCGCTCCAGTCGAACGTCGCGGGGATGACGGCGCGGCGATCGGCGCGTTCCATCAGCGCGTAGTCGACGGAAATGTTCGGCATCGCCATGAACGCATCGCGCGTGTATTCGATCGGGCTTTCGTAACTCGTCGCGCTGGCGTGACAGGCGCGCGCGGCGGCGATCACGTCGGGGCAGAATTTTTCCGCCGCTTTAAGCAACCCGTCGGCGCGGAAGCAGAACATGCCGGAGTTCCACACGTAATCGCCCGATGCGACATAACCTTCGGCCGTTTGTTTGTCAGGCTTTTCGACGAACGCGGCGATGTCGCGGCCGCCGTCGAGCGCGGCGCCCATGCGGATGTAGCCGAATCCGGTTTCCGGCGCGGTCGGCGGGATGCCGAACGTGACGAGCCGGCCGTCCTGCGCGAGCGCATATGCGCGGCGCGCATCGGATTCGAACGCGGCGAGATCGTTGATCAGATGATCGGCGGGCAGCACGAGCAATGTGGCGTCGGCGCCGATGTGCTCGCACGCATAGAGCGCAGCGAGGCAAATCGCGGGCGCGGTATTTCGCCCGGCGGGTTCGAGCAGGAACGGCAGGCGATCGAGTTGCGCATCCGGATGGCGCGCGTATTCGTCGCGGCTCAGGAAATAGTAGTCGCGTCCGGTAACGGTGAGGACGCGTCCTTCGTCGGCCAGACGCAGTGCGCGGTCGAACGTTTTGCGCAGCAGCGACTGTCCATCGGCCATGCGCATGAACGGTTTCGGATAGGCGCTGCGCGACACCGGCCACAGCCGCGTGCCGGCGCCACCGGACAGGATCACGGGAATCAACATTACATCACTCTCATTGATTGCGGTTCACGCTTACGCGCCAGTTCGGCGATCACATCGTCGAGCCCGCGCTGCCAGGATGGCAAATCTACTCCGAACGCAGCGCTGGAGTTTGGACGTATCGAGCACCGAATAGCGCGGGCGATGCGCTTTGGTGGGATAGTCGGCTGTCGTGATCGCTTCGAGGTGCGGCATGCGGGCGATCAGTCCCGCCGCATGTGCGCGCGCGAAGATCGTCTGCGCGAAACCGAACCATGTGCATTCGCCGCTCGCGCACAAATGGTAGGTGCCGAGCTTATCGCGACCGGCGGCGATGACGGCCGACGTGACATCCGCGATCAGCCGCGCCGATGTGGGCGTTCCGCGCTGATCGTCAACGACGCGCAGGCTGTCGCGCTCCGCGCCGGCTCTCAGCATGGTCAACAGGAAATTCTTGCCGCGCGATGCGTACACCCACGCCGTGCGCAGGATGATGTGATCACAGCCCGACGCGCGCAGCGCATCTTCGCCAGCGAGCTTGCTGCGGCCGTAGACACCGAGCGGCGCCGTCGCGTCGTCTTCGCGATACGGACGCGTGCCGTTGCCGTCGAAAACATAATCGGTGGAGTAATGCACGACGAGAGCGCCGCGTGATTTCGCCCACGTGCCGATCTCGCCGAGCGCATCGCCGTTGATGCGTTGCGCGGCGTCGGGTTCGTCTTCGGCGCGATCGACGGCCGTGTACGCCGCGGCGTTGACGACGACATCCGCATTCGCCGCATCGAGCGCAGTGCGCAGCGACGGCGCACTGCCGAGATCGGCGGCCAGTGTGCCGTCTTCGCCATTGCGCGTCGCGGCGACCACATCGCCGAGCGGCGCCAGCGAACGCGCAAGCTCGAAACCGACCTGCCCGTTCGCACCGAGAAGCAGAATCTTCATTTCGCGTCGGCGACGCTCTTGGTCTGGCCGATTTCAGTATTGAGGAACGCGACGATTTTTTCGTACAGCTGCGTCGTGTGCGTCACGTCGTAGAAGCCGTGACCTTCTGCGCGTTCGTAAACCCATTCGTGCGCGATGTTGCGGCGATTGAGTTCATCGTGCAGATGCTCGCCCTGCTCGGCCGGTACGCGCTGATCCGCGCCGCCGACGACGAGCATCACCTTCGCCTTGAGTCGGTCGACGTGCGCGATCGGCGAGCGGTTCCACAAATCGTTTTCGTCGGAGCCGAGCGTGAGCTTGAGATAATTCTGGCCGCGCAGGAATACCGGGATGTCGCCGCTGCTCAGCATGAGACGCAGATCGTAAACGCCGGCGTACGCGATCGCGCATTTGTACAAATCCGGTTCCTTGGTCGCGCCTTCCATCGCGGCGTAGCCGCCGTAGCTCGCGCCGAAAATGCACACGCGGTTTTTGTCGGCGATACCCTGATCGACGGCCCAGCGCGTCGCGTCGGTGACGTCGTCCTGCATCTTGCCGCCCCATTCGCGATAGCCGGCGCGCTCGAACGCATCGCCGTAGCCGCCCGAGCCGCGATAGTTCACCTGCAGTACGGCGTAGCCGCGGCTGGCGAGCATCTGCACTTCGGGATCGAACGTCCAATCGTCGCGGATTCCGAACGGACCGCCATGCACGAACACGACTGTCGGCAACTGCTTCGCGGTTTCCTTGCCGAGCGGACGCGTCAGGTAGCCGTTGATCTGCAGTCCGTCGCGCGCCTTGAATTGCACCGGTTCCATCGCGGCCATCTGCGCGGGTTTGATCCACGAACGGCGCTGGAACAATGGCACGAGTTTCTTCTTGCTCGCGTCATAAAGAAAATACACGCCGGGATCGGTATCGGCGCTGACGAAAAAGATCATGCGCTTGCCGTCGCGCGATTCGCTGGTGATCTGCACGTCTTCGCCGGGATACTGCTTCATCACATCGATGAGCACGCTCACTTCCGGCGCGGTTTTGTCGAGCAAGGTCAGCGCGGGACGGCCGGGCAGCGATCGGATCGCGAATGCATCCTTGCCGTCGGCCGTCTCGACCAACGCAACTCCGGCGGCTTCCTTTGCGCTCCATATCGTTTCCGAACTGCGCTTGGCGGTATCCCATTTGCAGATACCGCCCATGCTGCGCTCGCCGCTGCACTGGTAATAAAACGACGCGTTCGTGCGATCGAACATGATCGGCAGGAATTCGCCGTGATCTTTCGCGCTGTCGAAAATCGGCTGCCACTCGCCGCCGGACGCATCGCGCTGATAGACCTTGAACGACATGTCGTTGTCGCGTCCGAAGGCGAGACGGATCGCGCCGTTGTGATCGGCCATGACGGTGGCATCGCGGATCGGTGCGGTGGCTACCGGCGCCTTCGTGCCGTCGCGCACATCGATCTTGAACACCTGCGTGAACGAGCCGAGCGCGCTGTGCTGCTGCCGCGCTCCACGGATTGCTCGCCATGAGGAAATGGTTCGCATCGTCCGGCAGTGCGCTGACGAACGAACCCGTCGCCTGCTCGGCTTCACGGCGCTGGATGTGCGATGCGCTCGGCGCGACGCTTCCGGCGCGCAGGCCGAACAGGATCGTCCCGCCGCCTCCGTTGGATTTCACCGAAAACAATTCGCCCGTGCTGACCGGGCGTTCCAAGCCGCCGATGTGAACGCCTTCGTTGTAGATCAGGCGCTCGTCGGATGCCCACCAGGTTTCGCCGATGTCGTCGTTGTCGCGCGCGGCGACGATGCTCGTCTTCATGTCCGCGACGGACAGCAGCACGAGTTGTCGCGCGCCGTTCGCAGTCGAGATCGCCGATACGGTTTTGCCGTCGGGTGAAATCTGCACGTCGGTGTATTCGGCGTGTTTGGCGAAATCGGCGAGCGGCACTTCCGCGGTCGCCGCCGCGCCAACGATCAACAATGCAAAGCCGAGAACTGCGCGCATGATGTCTCCGGTAGTTGATCAGCCGCGAAACGGCGGCAATTTGTCGCGCGGGATGTCGCGCAGGAACGGCGTTTTCTGGTCCTTTTCCGACAACTGCGGCGCGCCGATCGGCCAGTCGACGCCGATGTCGCCGTCGTTCCAGCGGATGCCGGCGTCGGCGGTGCGGTCGTACAGCGTCGTGCACTGGTAGTAGAACGTCGCGAATTCCGACAGCACGGCAAATCCGTGCGCGAAACCTTCCGGTATCCAGAAATGGCGCTTGTTGTGCGCCGACAGGACCGCCGCAGTCCAGCGCCCGAACATCGGCGAGCCGACGCGGATGTCGACGGCGACGTCGTACACCTCGCCTTCGAGCACGCTGACCAGCTTTCCCTGCGGATTCGGAAACTGATAGTGCAATCCGCGCAGCACGCCATGCGCGGAACGCGAGACGTTGCTCTGCACGAAATTCAGATCGAACCCGGCTTCTTTATACTTTTGCGCATTGTAGCTTTCGTAGAAAAAGCCGCGCGCGTCGCCGAACACGTCGGGCTCGATCACGACGCAGCCCGGCAATATCGTCTCGATGATCTTCACGCCACCGGCCCTTGCCGCACGAGCTGCTGCAGATATTGGCCGTAGCCGTTCTTGGCCAGCGGCGCGGCGAGGCGCAGCACCTGTTCGGCATCGATCCAGCCGTTGACGAACGCGATTTCTTCCGGACAGCTCACCTTCAACCCTGCCGGTTTTCGATCGTCTCGATGTAGTTCGACGCCTCGGCCAGCGATTCGTGCGTGCCGGTATCGAGCCACGCATAACCGCGGCCAAGTTTTTCCAGCATCAGCGACGAATCGTCGAGATAGCGCCGGTTGAGATCGGTGATTTCGAGTTCGCCGCGCGGCGAGGGTTTCAGGTCGGCGGCGAAATCGCACACGCGCTGATCGTAGAAATACAAACCGGTAACCGCGTAATTCGAGCGCGGTGTCTGCGGTTTTTCCTCGAGCCCGATCACTTTGCCGCTCGCATCGAATTCGGCGACGCCGTAGCGATCCGGATCGCGCACCCAATAGCCGAACACCGTCGCGCCATGCGTGCGGCGCGCCGCGTTGCGCAACACTTCGGTCAAGCCGTGGCCGTAGAAAATGTTGTCGCCGAGGATCAGGCAGCTCGGTTCGCCGTCGACGAACTCGCGGCCGATCAGGAACGCCTGGGCAAGACCGTCCGGACTCGGCTGCGCCGCGTACCGGATCGAAATGCCCCACTGCGAACCGTCGCCAAGCAGTTTCTGGAACAGCGCCTGCTCGTGCGGCGTGTTGATCACCAGCACATCGCGGATGCCGGCGAGCATCAGCGTCGACAGCGGGTAATACACCATCGGCTTGTCGTAGACGGGCAGCAACTGCTTGCTGATCACCTGCGTGAGCGGATACAGCCGCGTGCCGGAGCCGCCGGCGAGGATGATGCCTTTTCCAATCTGCTGCATTGTGGATTTTTCCCTGTTTTTCGACGCGATTCAGACCGCGGCGACGCCGAGGCGTTCCATGCGATAACTGCCGTCGAGCACGCGCTGGCACCATTCCTGGTTGTCGAGATACCAGTCGACCGTCTTGGCGATGCCGCTCTCGAAGGTTTCGGTCGGACGCCAGCCGAGATTGTTCTTCAGTCTTGCTGGAATCGATCGCGTAACGGCGATCGTGGCCCGGGCGATCCTTGACGTACGTGATCAGCGATTCGCGCTTGGCGCCATTCGGCAGCGGACGGCGCTCGTCGAGAGTTTGCAGATCGTCTTCACCACCGTGATGTTCTCGCGTTCCGCATCGCCGCCGACGTTGTACACCTCGCCCGTGCGGCCGATTTCCAGCACGCGCTGGATCGCCTTGCAGTGATCGCCGACATACATCCAGTCGCGGATGTTGCGGCCGTCGCCATAGACGGGCAGTTTCTCGCCGACGATCGCCTTGTGGATCATCAGCGGGATGAGTTTCTCCGGGAAACTGATACGGACCGTAATTGTTCGAGCAGTTCGTCGTCAGCGTCGGGAATCCGTAGGTGTGGTGGAACGCGCGGACCAGATG
Source organism: uncultured Gammaproteobacteria bacterium (assembly GCA_963814225.1). Classification (GTDB taxonomy): domain Bacteria; phylum Pseudomonadota; class Gammaproteobacteria; order Xanthomonadales; family Rhodanobacteraceae; genus Rudaea. Next base: position 528,339 of record CAWFCC010000002.1, read on the forward strand.
ATCCGACGACGCCTTCGATGCCGAATACGGCGAATTCGGCTGATACGGAGAATCCTCGCGGAACTTGCCGACCGGACCGAGCGATCCATAAACCTCATCCGTCGACACATGCAGGAAGCGGAATCCATCCTGCTGCGCCAGCGGCGCGGCGCGCCAGTACGCCAGCGCGCACTCGAGCAGCGACAGCGTGCCGACCACATTCGTCTGCACGAACGCCGCCGGGCCATCGATCGAACGGTCGACGTGCGATTCGGCCGCGAAATTCACGATCGCATCGGGCTTGTGTTCGTTGAGCAGTTTCGCGACGAGCACTTTGTCGCCGATATCGCCCTGCACGAAGACATGATTCGGATCGTCGCGCACCGGCTCGAGCGTATCGAGATTGCCCGCGTACGTGAGCAGGTCGAGATTGACGATGCGATAGCCGCCTTCGCGCAGAAGGCCGAGCACGAAATTGCCGCCGATAAACCCGGCGCCGCCGGTGACCAGAAGGGTTTTCATTGAAGACAGCAGCCCAAGGAAAGCCCGTCGAGGCAGCCGTTGCGGCCGCGTTCGGGCGATCCGCTATTTTACCTGCCCCGGCCGGGACAGGCCAACGCGTTTGCGGGTCGTCCGAGAAGGGCAATGTCGCGCTCCGTTCCGCCACGGCTGCGGACTGTAATTTTCAGATCAAGCGGGCGCCGTGGCCGTCGGTCAACCCTGGATGGAATGCTCGTGCGACCGCCTGAACCACATCTGGCGCACGGCCGCGCCAATGGCGAGCACCCCAAGAAACATCGCATACGCCGCCAACGTCGCCGCCGCCTGTTGCCAGATCGGCGCGCCGACGCCTTCGGCACGACGAAATCCCCACCCCATCGCGAGGAGACTGAGGACAAACGCGATCACGACAACGCCGATATCCATGATCCAGCGTTTCGCGTTGCGCGGCTTCGCCGGTAGCCAGCAATACAGTCCGGCGATCACGCAGAACGTCGGAAAGAACAGAATGAACGCCAGATTGAAAGTGACCGACTGGCTCATTGCACGACGATGCCTTCGTGCGAGCGTACTTCCGCCGCCGTGAGCGCGGAACGCCGTTCGCCGAAATGCTCGCGTACATGATTCGCGACGGCGGCGATTTCCTCGCGCTTGAGTTGATACACGAACGGCGGCATCGAGTACGGACGCGGGTTGTCCGGCGTTGTCGGTGCGACGGCGCCGTACAGCATCAGGCGCAGAAGGTTGGTCGGATCTTCGGCGGTCGCCGTAAACGATTGTCGCAGCGCAGGGTATTTGCCTGCCTTGCCTTCGCCGTCGTCGCCGTGGCAGCCGGCGCACACGCGGTGGTAGACGTCGGCGCCGTTCACGGTTTCGCGGCCCACGGCAGCGTTGGGCAGAACCGGTTGCGCGGCCGTCCGCATTGCTTGCCGCTGCTTCAGATATTGCGCCATCTTCTGCGCGTCGTCCGGCGTCAACGCGTGCAGGCCGCCGTAGATCGTCTCGGCCATCGGTCCGTACGCAGCGCCGTGCAGTGTGTTGCCGGAACGCAGGTATGCGGCGAGTTCCTGTTCGGAGAATCTGGATAGCGAATCGGCATCGAGCGCGGGCGCGTCCCATCCGCCGACGGGCATCGTGCCGCCGGCGAGATGCGCACGTGAAACGAACGCGCCTTTGCTGTTGCGCGCGCTATGGCAGGCGCTGCAGTGGCCGATGCTTTCGACGAGATAGGCGCCGGTGTCGACGGCCAACGCGTCGCTGTGCGCGGCCGGGCGTTCGTAGAGCATGCGCCAGCCGATCAACGCGGTGCGCGAACTGGCGGGAAATTCGAGTTCGTTGGCGGGCGCATTTTCCTGCGACGGCGCAACGGTTCGCAGATATGCGTACAGCGCCTTGAGATCGCCGTCGCTCATCAGTGCGAATTGCTGATACGGAAACGCGGGATATTGCACGCCGTGACGGCTGACGCCGAAGCGCATCGTGTGCGCGAATTCGTCGAGCGACCAATCACCGATGCCGTGTTCGCGATCAGACGTGATGTTCGGGCTGTACAGCGTTCCGTACGCATTCGGAAACGGACGGCCGCCGGCATACGCCTGTCCGCCGCGGCGCGTGTGGCATGCCGCGCAGTTGCCGATCTCGGCCAGATAGTGGCCGCGTGCGACGAGCGTCGCATCGGTTTCGAGCGGTGCCGGGGCACCTCGTGGAACGCGGAACGGCGCGAAGCCGCCTTGCGCGATAAACAGAAAACCGAACACGACGACAGCCGCGAAGATTAGCGGTATGAGCACGAGTAGAAACCGCGAACGCAATCTCATGGCGTGCGCCTCGGCAGCGCACCGCACGCGACAGGCGGCGCGAAACTTCCCGCGTCGGCGGGCTTCACGCTTCCTTCGTTGGACTGGCCGGAAAGATACGTCGCGATCGCGGTGATTTCGGGTTCGGACAATTTCGTCGCGACATCATGCATGCAATCCGGCGCAACGCTCTTGCGCGTGCCGATGCGCCACGCGCCGAGTTGCGCGGCAACGTAGTCGGCTGGCAACGCGACGAGCGCCGGCACGCCGGGCTGCAATCCCGCGAGATTTTTGCCGTGACATGCGCTGCACGCGGGAAGATGACGCGCTTCGTCGCCATCATTGACGAGTCGCGCGGCGAGCGCGGCCTGGTCCGCGCTGAGATTCGGATGCGCGTCGGCCACATTCGTGCGCGGCGGAAGTGTCGAATAGTAATCGGCGATTTCCTTCATGTAGGCATCGTCGAGATACTGCACGAGCCACGTCATCTGCGTGTTGGAGCGGCGTCCGTCGCGAAAACCCTGCAACTGTTCGAGTAAATAACCGGAGGGTTTGCCGGCCAGATGCGGAAAATATTCCGCACCGCGTACACCCTGCCCTTGCTCGCCATGACACGCGGCGCACGCGGCGAGGCGTTCGTGCATCTCGTCGTCGGCGACGGCGAGTGGCATCGCTGCGAACAGAAACGCTGCGGCGATCCCATGCATAAGATCAGCTGTAGATGCCATGCGGTTTTAGCCTCCCATCCAGACGCTGAACATTACTGCGCGCGCCCTGCCGCGCCATCGATCGTCATGTATACAAATCCGCCACCCATCAGTTTCCCATTTGTGTTCATGCTCTTTAGAGTGCACAGGTGACTGCGCGACGACTCAGTCTTTGCATCGCATGTTCCACCTGCCGCTAGATTAGCGTCGCTCAATGCGTCGTTCGAATTGCAGTGGCAAGCCCGCGCGTCGGGCGTTCCGCATGTTGAACCCGACGTCTGCGTGACTCAGAATCGCTTGCGCCCGGGCACGTCGATTGCTGCAGATAGCCGTCTATACCAGACAAGGAGATCGCCATGATCAAGACCACATTGTTTGCCGCAGCCGCCGCGATGTCGCTCGCTTCATCCGCCTTCGCGCAGAACCCCAAATCCAGCAACAATTCCAACGATCCCGCCAAGCAGGATCCGCTGACCATGCAAGGTTCGGCGCCGGAAAGCTGGTCGATGCTGAAGGGTCACGAAAACGGCTCCATCACCATGAAGGACGCGCAGCCGAACAGCTGGCTCGCGCAAAACTTCAAGTCCTGCGATAAGGACAACGACGGCAAAGTCACCGAAGCCGAGTACACCCGGTGCGAGAAAATGAAGGCACAAGGCATCAAGTAATTTTTCGAGGCGCGGCGCCCTGCACCGCGCCTCTTATTTCGCGGGGATCATTCCAATAGTGCTCAACCACGTTTCGGCCAATGTCGGCCAATGCGTGATCGGCAGCGACGTCGGCCGCAAACCGAATGCGTGTTTGCCGTTCGCATAGAAATGCACTTCGGTCGGCACCTCGGTTTTTTGCAGCGCTTTCAAATAAAGCAGCGAATTCTCGATCGGATCGACGTCGTCGTCTTCGGCCTGCACGATGAATGTCGGCGGCGTTTCCGAGGTGACCGGAATGTTCGGATTCAACGTGTGATTCGGCATCGCCAGATGGCCGGGATAAATCGGCATCGCGAAATCCGGTCGGCTGCTTTCCTTGTCCGCATCGTCGACCGGCGCGTATGTCGCGCGATGAAAGTTCGTGCTGACTTCCGCGACCAGATAACCGCCCGCCGAAAAACCGATCACGCCGATCTTGTGCGGATCGATGTGCCATTCCGCCGCATGGAAACGCACCAGACGAATCGTCCGTTGCGCGTCCTGCAATGACGGCATCGACAGCGCGGTGTTGTGCGGCCGGCAATTGCATTTCCATCGATACGGTTCGCCGGGGACGCGATACTTCAATAGCACGCATGCGACGCCGCGCGACGTCAGCCAGTCGCAGACATCAGTGCCTTCGAGGTCCATCGCCAGCATCTCGAAACCACCGCCCGGAAATACGATGACTGCCGCGCCCGTCTCTTTGCCGGCAGGCGGCTGATACAGCGTCATCGTTGGTGTCGACACGTTCCTGATCGAAGCGACGGTCTTGCCGCCGATCAGACCAGGGCTGGTTTTGACGTTCTCCGGCCCCGGCATCGGCGCGCTGCCGGGCGGCTTGTCCGGCCAGAGCGGTGTCTGTTCGTGTCCCGCACTCGGTTGCCAGGTTTCGGATTGCGCATGCGCGAAAGTGCACAACACAAGCATCCAAAAAGCGATCGCGAACCGCATGTTCCCGCTCCTGTGCACCGAGATGCGCAGAAGCTGACCGGTGAATCAGGCTTGTGTAAGCCTGATTCGTGGATTTATGCGGGCACGCGTCGGATCAGAACGGAATATCGTCGTCTTCGAACGTATCGGCCGGCACATTGCGCGCCGTCGCCGGTCCGGGTTGCGGGCCACGCGCCGGTCCGCGTTCGCGGCGCTGATAACCACCGCCACCGCCACCGTCGCTGTCGCCGCCAGCGCCGCCGCCTTCGCGGCCGCCGAGCATCTGCATCTCATCGGCGATGACTTTGGTGGAATAGCGTTTGATGCCGTCTTTCTCGTACTCGTCGGTGCGCAGCTTGCCTTCGACGTACACCTGACGGCCTTTTTTCAGGTATTCACCGGCGATCTCGGCGATGCGGCCGAAGAATTCGATGCGGTGCCATTCGGTGCGTTCCTGCTGTTCGCCGGTCGTCTTGTCTTTCCACGATTCCGAGGTCGCGATGCGGATCGACGTGATCGCTGTGCCGCTCGGCGTGTAGCGCGTTTCCGGATCGGCGCCGAGGTTGCCGACGAGAATGACTTTATTGATGCCGCGTGCCATTGAGGTGTGTCCTGAGTAGGCGTTTACGTGCAGAAATATTAGCACTTCCGGTCGCAGGCGCTGAGACGGCATTTTTACGCGCCGCCATGTAGGAAAACGTCAGCGGTAGCCGGCAGCCTGCAGCTCGAAAAGCTCGGCGTAGCGGCCGTTTTCGGCGATCAGTTGCTCATGCGTGCCGGATTCGACGACCTGCCCGTGCTCCAGCACGATGATGCGGTCGGCCATGCGTACGGTCGAGAAACGGTGCGAGATGATCGCCGCACTTTTGCCCGCGGCCAGATCCTTGAAGCGCTGGAACACCTCGAACTCGGCGCGCGCATCGAGCGCGGCGGTCGGCTCGTCGAGGATCAGCAATTGCGCCTCGCGCATGTACGCGCGCGCGATCGCGATTTTTTGCCATTCGCCGCCCGACAGATCGACGCCGCCCTTGAACAGTTTGCCGAGCATCTGCTCGAAGCCTTTCGGCAGTTTCGCGATCACTTCATCGGCGAGACTGCGCTGCGCGGCGGCAGCTGATGCGTTCGGAATCGCCGCGCGCTTCGATGCGTCCGACGGCGATGTTGTCCGACGCGTTGAAGTAGTAGCGCACGAAATCCTGGAAGATCACGCCGATATTCGCGCGCAGGTCTTCGAGCGAGTACTCCTTGAGATCGTGGCCGTCGAGCAGGATGCGGCCTTCGTCCGGATCGTAAAGGCGCGACAGAAGTTTCACGAGCGTGGTCTTGCCCGCGCCGTTTTCGCCGACGAACGCGAGCACTTCGCCCGCGCGCAACTGGAAATCGACGTTGCGCAACGCCCAGTTCTTCGCTTCCGGATATTTGAAGCCGACATTCTCGAACGTGAATCCTTCGCGGACCGGATTCGGGAACGGCAGCGGCTGTTTCGGCGACAGGATTTCCGGCTGGATTTCGAAGAACGAAAACAGATCGTCGAGATACAGCGCCTGCCCGGCGACGCTCGAGAATCCGTAGAAAAGATTTTCGAGCAGATTGCGCAGACGACGGAACGACGCCGACAAAAATGTCAGATCGCCGATGGTGAACACGCCGTTGATGGTGCGCCACGCGATGAATGCGTACGCCGCGTAATAGCCGATCGTGCCGACGGTCGTGAACAATCCGCCCCAGCTCGCGCGGCGTACGGCGACGGCGCGATTGGCGCGATAGATCGATTGCGACAAATCACGATACCGATCGATCAGGAACGCATTCAGGCCGAAGCTTTTGACTTCCTTCGCCGTCGTCGTGCTCGCGCCGACCATGCGCAGATAATCGAGTTCGCGCCGCTCGGGCGTCCACTGATAATTGACCGCATAACTCTGCGCGTTGAAATGCAGTTCGCCGGCGAACGCCGGAACGACGGCGACCATCACCAGCAGAATCAGCCACGGCGCGTAGACGAACAGTCCGATCGCGAAACTGACGATCGTCACCACATCCTGCGCCTGGCCGAGCAGCTGCGACAGCAACTGGCTGCGTCCGGCGACCTGGCGGCGTGCGCGGTCGAGCTTGTCCTGCAGATCGGCGTCTTCGAAGTCTTCGAGGTCCAGCGAGGCCGCGTGCTGCATCAAGCGGATGCTCGTCGCGTTCGAGTAGCGCTCGGCCAGCAGCGAATCGATCAGCGAAACGATGCGGCCGAGGATGTCCGCCACCACCGCGAGCGCGAATTCCAGCGCCGAGCAGTTCGAACAGCGAGTCAGATCGCCGCTGGCCAGCCATGCGTGCCAGTCGGCGTGATGCACGCCATCGCGCACCAGATGCGTCACGTCGATCGATGATGAGCTTGCCGACGAACAGCGTGACTACCGGCAACAGCGCGCGCACCAGGCGCAGCGCGATCGTCGCCACGCTCAGCGCATGGCTCGTCTGCCACACGCTGTTCACGAACGGACCGATGTTGCGCAGCGCGCCGAGGCGTTCGCGCAAGGTCTGTTTCGGCGGCGGCTTCCTTCGCGCCGCGCGGCGAAGTGCGCTGCGGCGGCGGGGCGCGTCCGCCGAGGCTGTACTGACGCGGCATGAGATTCCTTCTGCGGGTTCGGGATTGTGCGTCAGCGGCCCGATGCGCCGCAATGCGATCCGCAATCGTCGTGCGGACATAGGAACCTCGCGCGCGCAGGCTAAAATGCGCGCATGTCCAGCGTGCCCGCGGCGTCCGACGCCATCATGGAATTCCCCGACGTCCAGGCTCTCGCCGCGCCCGGCATGGCGCGCGTGAATGCGCTGATCCGTTCACGGCTGGCATCCGACGTCGTGCTGATCAATCAGATCGCCGAACACATCATCGGCGGCGGCGGCAAACGGTTGCGTCCGATGCTCGTGCTGCTCGCCGCGCAGGCGGCCGGTTATCGCGGCACGGACGAAGCATTGCTCGCGGCGATCGTCGAATTCATCCACACGGCGACGTTGCTGCACGACGATGTCGTCGACGAATCGGATCTGCGCCGCGGACGCAAGACGGCGAATGCGCTGTGGGGCAATGCGGCAAGCGTTCTGGTCGGCGATTTTTTGTATTCGCGATCGTTCCAGCTCATGGTCGAGGCCGACAACATGCGCGTGATGCGCATTCTGGCCGATACGACGAACCGCATCGCCGAAGGCGAAGTGCTGCAGTTGTTGAACGTGCGCAATCCGGACGTGGACGAGGCGGCGTATCTGCGCGTGATCGAACGCAAGACGGCCGTTCTGTTTTCGGCGGCGACGCAGCTCGGCGCGTTGCTCGCGGGTGTTCCCGACGCGCAGGAACGTGCGTTCGCGGACTACGGAATGAATCTCGGCTTCGCGTTCCAGATTGCGGATGATGTGCTCGATTACGTGTCGGATGCGGGGACGCTCGGGAAGAATATCGGCGACGATTTGGCCGAGGGCAAGGCGACGTTGCCGCTGATCTATGCGATCGAGCGGGCGCCTGCGGAGCAGGCGGCGTCGTTGCGGCGGGCGATCGAATCCGGGGGATTGGATTCGCTCGATAATATCGTTGGGGCGATTCGCGATACGGGGGCGATCGAACGTGCGCGTGCGCGGGCGGCGGAATATGCGGCCGTTGCGAAGGCGGCGCTGGCGGGTGTTGCGCCGTCGCCGGCGCGGGATGCGCTCGTTGTGTTGGCGGATTATTCGTTGCGACGTGATCGCTGACGGATCGCTTTTTTCTTGGCTCGTCATTCCAGCGCGCGCTGGAATCCAGACTTTGATCTAGCTCGTCATTCCCGCGGAAGCGGGAATCCAGCGACTTTGCTTTTTCGCCTTTGAAGAAAAGAGCTTCCGCGATTGAATATCGCGGGTCACTTTCTTTGCTGGTGCAAAGAAAGTAACCAAAGAAACCACCTTTTTTCTCCCATTGGACGTTGTCCGCGGAGAGCACGTCCCTGATGCTCGCCGCGGACCGCGCGCTTCCTGCGCGCGATCACCGTCGAACTGCGCCTGCGCGGAACTGGTCGAAAGAGTCTTGTAAAAATGACTTCACTAAGCGACCGGCGATGGGGGCTTTAAAAAAATGAAAATAGCGCGTCGCCTACAATTCGTCTTGTCGTCAGGAGAAATGCATGAAGATTGGATTGCATGTGATCGGCGCCTTACTCGTCGTTTTTGCGGCGTGTGCGGCTGCGCAGGATCGTGGTGAGAAGTCAGACGACCTCGCCCAACACGACGGTTGTGGTGAAAGGCGAAGATGGCAAAACGGAATCATTCGACGTCGCGGCTTTGGCGAAATTGCCGCAACACGAAGTGCACGCGGAGGCTCACGGCAAGGCTGTTTCATGCAGCGGTCCGACGCTGAGCGATGTGCTCGTCAAGGTGGGTGCGCCGCAGGGCGAGGCGCTGCGTGGAAAACAATTGAGCTTGTACGTGAAGGCGTCGGCGCGGGACGATTATCGCGTTGTGTATTCGCTGGCGGAGCTCGATGCCGCTTCGCACGATGATGTTCCGATTCTCACCACGCGATGCGATGGCAAGATGCTGGACGACAAGGACGGTCCGTTTCGCGTGGTCTATCCGGGCGAGAAGCGTCCGGCGCGGTGGATTCGTCAGGTGAATTCGATCGAACTGTTGCGCGCGCCGTAAGACGCTCGCGCAGCATCACGTCAAATCGGAGTTACTTGCCGGCGAACGTGTCGGCGAGGAACTCGATGCATCATCTGATAGCCGCGTTTGGCGGAGCGTTCGTCGTACTTGCAGCCGGGCACTTCGCCGTGCGCTGTCGGGATCGCGAAGCAGTGTACCGCTCCGCCGAAGCTGACGAATTGCCAGTCGACGTTCGCGTCGCGCATTTCTTTCTGGAATGCGACGATCTGTTCTTCCGGCACGAACTTGTCGTCGCCGCCGTTGAGCGCGAGCACTTTGGCCTTGATGTTCTTGGCGAGCGACGGATCGTCGGTGGCGAGATTGCCGTGGAAGGAAACGACGGCCTGCACGTCCGCGCCGGAGCGCGCGAGATCGAGCGTCGTCGCGCCGCCGAAGCAGTAGCCGAACGCGCCCCAATGCTTGCCGTCGAGCGGCGCGCCTTTGCCGACCTGATCCTTCAGCTGCGTCAGTGCGGCGTTGATGCGCGCGCGCAGATCGCTGCGATGGTCGTACATGTTCTTGGTGGCCTTGCCGGCTTCGTCGGGATTCTTCGGGCGCACGTCGACGCCGTAGACATCGGCGACGAGGATCACGTAATCCTTGCCCGCCACCTGCTTGGCCAGCGCGACTTGATCCGGATTCATGCCGAGCCAGTCCGGCGTCATCACCAGTCCGGGGCGCGGCGTTTTGCTCGAATCGTCGTAGACCAGCACGGACTGCATTTTCTTGCCGCCGACGTCGTAGTCGATGTTCTTCGCCACCATCGCCGCCTGTGCGGACACGGCGCCGAACGCCAGCAGCAGACTTACCGCAATCGATCCTTTCATGACTTCCTCCCGTCGATAGAGCACGCATGATACTGCGCTGCCATAAGTCAGGTGTACGTCCGCAAGCGAGGTGTCTTAGACTTTACATATCGGTGCTTCGGAGCCGCTCATGAAACGGATGCTCGCTGTGGCCGCACTGCTCGGCTGCATCGTGTGCGCACGCGCCGGTGCGCCTGTGAAACCGGCCGATGTCGTGCATTACCGGCAAAGTGTCATGGAGCTCATCGGCTGGAACTTCGGACCGCTCGCGGCGATGACGAAGGGCAAGACGGCGTGGGACGCGAAGGAATTCGCGATGCGCGCCGAACGCATCAAATCGCTGGCGACGCAGGCGATAGATGGATTCGCCAACGGCCCGGCAAACGGCGGCGTCGAGACCGACGCGAAAGCCGACATCTGGAACGACCTCGCCGATTTCCACTCGAAGCTCGACGACTTCGTCACCGAAGCCAAAGCGCTCGACGACACCGCGCGCGGCGGCGACGAGGCGAAGATGAAAGAGCAGTTCCACAAAACCGCCGAGACCTGCAAGGCGTGTCACGACAAATACAAGGCGAGCTGATCAGCGCGTTCGCGTATACGATCAGCGCGGCGACCGCCGCAACCGCAATCGCCAACATCACGACGGCACGCGCCGTCCCGGCAAATCGCAGCGGCGCGGTTTCAACGACGCGTGCGTCCGGTGATCATCGGACCCAGCAGATTTTCCTTGCGCAACACGTAATACAGCGCGATCGCGACGACATGCAGCGCGATGAGGATGAGCAGCACGTTCTGATTCCACTCGTGGATTCGCGACCACGTTTTCACCGCCGCCGTCGTCAGTCGATCGGACAGCGGACCTTGCGTGTCGATGCCGTCGCTCGCGAACAGTCCCGATATCGCCTGCAGCAGCACGCTCGCCAGCAGCACGAGCACCGACCATCCGCCGAGCGGATTGTGGCCGACGCTTGTTGTCGCCTTGTTCGACAACAGCGCCATGCGTGTGGCGAAACACGGCCGACGGGCCGCGCACGAATGTGGCGAAGCGGCTCGTCTGCGATCCGAAAATTCCCCACAACACCCGGAACAGGATCAGCGCGAGCGTCGCGTAACCGAAACGGAAATGCCAATCCATGCTGAGCAAATGGAATTCCGCCGTCGCGTACTGCAGCGCGATCAGCACCACGAGCAGCCAGTGGAACAGGCGCGTCGGCAAATCCCAGACGCGCACGCTCATGCGATGCCCGAGCCCTTCGATCTGCGCGATGGCTGCCGGATCGAAACCGGCGAGCCGCGCGAATTCGCGGCCGCGTTCGTCGTAATCGCTGGAACTGATCGAAGCTCGGCGCGCCGGGCGACAGGAAGATGGTGCCGCCCGCGGGCGTGATCTCGCGTGCTTGCGCGAACGCGTCGGCGAGCGCGACTGCGCGGCGCGCAACGAACTGCGGCTGTGAAACCGCGCCGAGTGCTTCGGCGATCGCATCGCCATTCGCGCCCATCGTCACGATGCCTGCGGGTGGATGTGTTGCCACATAATCCACAAATATACGCCAGCTCACGCCGCGGTCGAAGCCGCCGACGAGAATCGACCGCCGGCGCCGCGAGACGCTGCGCAACGCTTCGACGCTCGCATACGGCGTCGTCGAAATGCTGTCGTTGACGTAATGCGATGCCGTCGCGTTCGCCGAGCGTCTGCAAACGATGCGGCAGCGGCCTGAACGTGCGCACATGTGCGGCGAGCGACGTCGCATCCTCGCCCGCCGCTTCGATGGCGGCCAGCGCCGCGCAGACATTGTGCGCGTTGTGCTCGCCGGGCAGCGGCAACGTGCGCGACGTCGAGCACGCGCCGATCGCGCGCGGAAGATCGCGCCGTCGCGAACATGCCAGCCGTCGTCGTTGCCGAAACGATGATCGCGTCCGATGACAGCCGTCAAGCGATGCGGGCGCGACAACTATGCTTCCGCGCGTTCGTGCGATGCGCAACTTGTCTTCGACGTAGCGCTCCGCCGAGCCGTGCCAGTCGAGATGTTCTTCGTACAGATTGTTGATGACGGCGACCGTCGGCGCGCCGCCGAAATCGCGCGTCTGGAAACTCGACAGCTCGATCACCCACCAGTCCGGCTCCTGCGGCGGATCGAGCAGTTCGAGCAGCGGCAAGCCGATATTTCCGGCGAGCGCGACGCGACGTCCGCCCGCGCGCAGCAGATGCGCGATCAGCGCCGTGACCGTGCTCTTGCCTTTGGTGCCGGTGACGCAGATCGTGCGCGCATCGGGATGTTCGGCGAACCACAACGCGCTCGCCGAGGTGAACCGCACATCGCTTCGTCTGCGTGAACGGCGGCTTGTACGGACTGATGCCGGGCGATTTGATGACGACATCGAAGCTGCGACAACATCCTCCGCGTCGCGGCCGTAGCGTATCGAGCGACCGGCGCGGATCGTCTTCGACGCAGCGCTTTCGCTTCGTCGAGATTGCAGAAGACGGTGACGGTTTTGTCGGGAAATCGGCTGCGGATCGCGCGCAGCGCGGAGCGCCCTTCGCGGCCGCATCCCCAGATGGCGACGCGCGCGGCGGCGAGGTCAGCCAGCTTCATCCGCACACCGTGAGTCGTGGCGGCACGAAATGCTCGCCGCCCGGCGCGAGCAGCGGATCGAGAGCAAGTTCGCCGCGATCGAGCTGCGGCAGGATTTCGTCGGCGAAGCGCATGACCAGCGCATCCTCGCGCCATTCCGGGCGTTGGCTCAAGGCTAACATCGCCGCGCGCGATTCGCGCCCTTCGCCGACGCATTCGAACGGTTTGTGCTCGCGGTATTCGAGCAACGCATCGAAGCCCGGCGCGAGCGCCGGATCGTCGAGCAGGTTGCGTCCGAAAATGCCGAGCAGGCGCGGTTTCGCCACGAACGGCGCCAGCGCGAGGAACACGAAATGGCATTTCGGACATTGTCCGCACCAGCGGTCCGACGGACGCTCGCCGCGGATGCGGAAGTTGCGGTTGCAGCTCGAGAACACGTCGTCGTATTGCGTCTCGCGCGCGAAGCGCGCGTCGACGGCGAGTTCCGACAACGGCCGCAGCAGCGAGAAATAATCGAGATCGGCGGCGATGTGCGTAGCGATGTGCGCGCGCAAGCCGCGCTCGAAGTCGATGCCCTTGCTCCACTGATGATTGACCGACTGGCCGTCGTATTCGAGCGTCGCGACCGACGCCGAGCGTTCGTTCGAAAACGCGATCGCGTCGAAACCGTACAGCATCGCGGCGCAGACGAGGATCGCCGAATTGATCGCGGTGACCGGAATATGGCCGTTGTATGCGCCGAGCCTGTTGTACTCGAACAGTTCCGGCGCGAGCTGGCGTTTGATGTTGAGCAGCGGCAGTCCGGTGCGTTGCGCGCAGGCGGCGATCAGTGCGGAATCGCCGATCCACACCGCCGTCGCCGGTTCGCCGGCGCGCTTCAGCAGATTCGACGGTGACCAGCGAATCCTTGCCGCCGCCGATCGGCACGAGCGTGCGGCGCGGCAGGCCAATGCTCCGCTTTGCTCGTCATTCCCGCGAGCGGGAATCCAGCGCCTTGTCTGCGTCGCTCAAGTCACTGGATCCCGCTTTCGCGGGATGACGAGATGCGGAAACCGGATCCGTCCGCGCAGGTCGAGTTTGTTGTGATACGCGAATTCGGCAAGACCGTGCAGATACAGCTCGTCGATGAACGCGGCGGTCTGCGCATCGATGCGCGGCGCCATCGATCGCGATGTCGCGCCGGCACGCCGGCCTTGAAGTAGCTCACGCCGGCGATCAGATGCAGCAGTTGCAGCGCCGCGTCGAATGCCGCTCGGCGCGCATCGGCGAGCGGCGGCGCATCGGGGAACGCGATGCGCTCGATCAGATCCGGCCCGTCGTCGAACGCGTAGACCAGGTCGCGCCACGCCGTTGTCGTACTCGCAGCGAACGAAGCGAAACGCGTTGCGCTTGCGCGGATCGGCGAGCGTCACAGCACGACCTCCTGCGCCGGTTCGCGCAAATTGTAGTGCGACGCCATCGCCGCGCCGTACGCGCCGGCCTGCGCGATAGCAGCACGTCGCCTTCCTGCGTCGGCGGCAAGGCGGCGGTTGCTGCCGAGCACGTCGCCGGATTCGCAGATCGGTCCGACGATCTGCACGAGTCCGCTCGCCGCGCTCGTCGATGCGCGAGAGATTCACGATCTCGTGATACGCATCGTATAGCGCGGGACGGATCAGCGAATTCATGCCCGCGTCGATGCCGACGTAGCGCACGTCGCCTTTGCGTCTTGAGCTGCGTCACGCGCGCGACAGCACGCCGGCGTCGGCGACGAGATAGCGTCCCGGCTCGGCCCACAACGCGAACTGCGGATAGGCCGCTTTCACTTCGGCGAGCGCGCGTTCGAGCGCGTCGAGATCGAGCGCATCTTCGTCGGCGCGCGACGGAACGCCGAGCCCGCCGCCGATATTGAGCGTGTGCACGCTGCCGATTTTTTCGGCGAGGCTCGCGAGCTGCACGTACACTTCTTTCCAGTGCGCGACATCGAGAATGCCCGAGCCCAGATGCGCGTGCAGTCCGCCGATGCGCACGTTGTTCGCCGCGGCCATGCGGCGGAATTCGGCGAGTTCGTCGAGCGACAAGCCGAACTTCGAATTCGCGCCGCCGGTTTTCACCTTGTCGTGATGGCCGCGGCCGATGACCGAGATCGATGCGCAGGAAAATCTCGCGACCGGCGAACACCTGCGGCCAGTGCTGCAGCGGATGGCTGTTGTCGACGGTGACCGCAATGTTCGACGGCGAGCGCCTGCGCGTATTCGTCGCGCGGCGCGAAGTTCGGCGTGAACAGGCAGCGACTGCGCCGGCGATTTCGCGCGGCGCGCTCGAGTTCGCCCGGCGACACGCATTCGAGTCCGAATTTCTTCGCGACGAGTGCGCGCAGGATGTCGCGATGCGCGTTCGCCTTGATCGCGTAGAACCAGCGATCGACGCTCGGCACGCGCGTGCGCAGCGTCGCGCGCGCGCGCGCGAACGCTGGCGAGGTCGTAGACATAGCGCGGCGATTGTTTGCGCGGCGAGCTGCGAGCAGTTCGTCGCGACGCGCGCGCCACCACGGCGCGCGCATTGCGCGTATCGCCGCTCGCATACAGATCGCGCCAGCGCGGGCCGAACACGGCGCCGTCTTCGACGCGCATCGCCTCGGCCTTGATCAGCAACTGCATGCAGACGCGGCACGAGATCCGTCGGCGACGTTCTCGTCGACGACGAAGGTCAGATTGAGATTGTTCGACGACTGCGAAATCAGATGCACGCGCATCGCGCCGAATTCGGCGAGCACGGCGGACAGCCGATGCAGCATCGCGCGCATGCCGCGGCCGACCAGCGTGATCGCCGTGCACGGCGCGATCACCTTGACGCGGCAGACGCGCGCGAGATCGGTGCACAGCGCGGACAGCACATCGGTGTTCGACGAGGTTCTCGGTCGGATCGAGCGACACGGTCACGTTGGTTTCCGACGTGCTGACCAGATCGACCGACAAGCCGTGGCGCTTGAAATGCTCGAACACGTCGGCGAGGAAGCCGACCTGCTGCCACATGCCGATCGATTCCATCGCGATCAGCGTGATGCCGTTGCGCGAACTGATCGCCTTGATGCTCGGCGCGGCGTCGACGGCGTCGCGCGCGATTTCGGTGCCGCCGAGTTCGGGACGATTGGTGTCGCTGATCGCCAGCGGCACGCGCGCCTCGCGCACCGGATTGATGCAGCGCGGATGCAGCACTTTCGCGCCGGTCGTCGCGATTTCCTGCGCTTCCTCGTAGTCGAGCCGCGACGAGCAGGCGCGCCGTCGGCACCTGGCGCGGATTGGCGCTGAACATGCCGGCGACGTCGGTCCAGATTTCCACTTTTTCCGCGTTGAGCAGCGCGCCGAAATAACTCGCCGACGTATCCGAGCCGCCGC
>CAWFCC010000003.1:0-192965 GCA_963814225.1 uncultured Gammaproteobacteria bacterium
CTGCTCGGCGGTCGGTGCGAGTGTCGTTTCTGCTTTGGCGTTCATGCATGCATGACAACACATGCGCTGTCCGAGCCAGTCCAACCGTGTCCAAGTTCACCATCGGTTCGGCGCTGAGTGCTCCGCATGCACTCGAACCAGCGCGCGGATCTTGTAGCGCCATTTCCCACCGATGAATCGGCATTCGCCATCGTCGAAGCATTTGTCCATTCGCCACCGATAGATTTGCTTCTGTGAGACGTCGAGCGAAATGGCGGCGTTCGCCTCCGTCACGCATGCAGTGGCGTCGGGATTCCAGCCGAGTTGCCTGTAGTGCAGGACAAGTGCTGTGTCGTCCATTGCTTCGACGGTGAGCGGTTCTGGCGTCCTCATGCGGCACCATCCCGTGCGGCGCGATATTCGGCTGCCGTGCAGTGAACATTCACGCCGGTGACGGCTGCGCCGATATGCGCCGAATGTGCGCCGAATGAATTAGGCGCAGTATCAGCGCACGGCGCGCCCTGAGGTGCGCCGAATGCATCAGGGGTTATAGGGGATAAAGGCGCGCACCCATTCGGCGCACCTTCGCGGGGCACAATTCGATCCCTTTTTTTACGCTGATCGGTGGTGTACTTCTCCCTTTCGGCGCACTTTTCGGCGAGCAGGAAATCCGACCGCAGCCCAGAATCGGCGGGTGCCAGCCTTATCCGAAAGAGCCGCCGGCAGACCACAAGCTGCCAGGGCATGGCGTCCGGTGAAAGCGCCGAGCCGGACTGCCGGGACGTTCACGCCAGCGGTGTGCGCTGCCTTGAGCGCATCGAGGACGGCATCTGCGTCCGCGCGGAGCTGGTCGGAATCTCGTGGGGCAGATTCGGTATCGTCGGCGCGCGTAAGCAACCCGTTTGCGTCCCAGTTCAGTTGGAGCGTCTTAGCGAGCCGCCCAAGGTTGTGCTTTTCATGAATGAGGGAGACGGTCCCATCTTCGTCCGTCACCAGCGCAAAGCGGCTGCGTGCGCTGTTGTGCCATGCCGTACTCCCGCTGTAGGAGTTGCGCTTACCTCCGTCCCGCGCCGCCGCCTTGTCGATATGAGCCAGCAGCAGCACGCCGGCTTCGTTCTCGCGCGCAATCTGCGCTAGCAGTTGCACGAATTGCCGGACGGTCCGCCTCTCGTTCTCGTTGCCGTCGTACGCATCCGATGCGTTGCGACGACGATCAGGGTAGCGCCGGCGGCGGCGTGGCGGAACTCGTCGTAGAGGCGGGTTGGTCCGAATACGCGAACGCCGGGCGCTACCGTCTCGCGCGCAAGTGTTCCATCCGCGCCGGTTCCGTCGAGCACGATCAGGTCGCGCGCGATGCGCGATAGATCCAGGTCAAACTTGGAAATGATCCTGCGAAGGCGCCGACGAATCATGTTGCCGTCATCTTCGAGGCTTAAAAACACCGTCTTTCCGCCTCGAATATCGATCCCTTCCCATTGCTGCCGAGCGGCGTTGTGAGCCGCCCATGTCAAAGCAAGTACGGACTTACCGGCGCCACCATGGCCACCTCCGAGAGTGACGTGGCCGCAGGGGATCAGCGGCTTGAGCACGTAAGCTTGTTCCGGCAATGTCGCCGTCATCACGTCCGCGAGATCAATCTGGACTAGCGACGGCGGTGCCTCCGCGAGTTCACGCTCTGCGCGCTTGTCGAAGCTCATGCGCGCACCTCGGGCCGCCAGGCAGCTGCCTTACACAGCAGTTCAGCCGCAACGTTCACCCGTGCCACTGCCGCATCGAGGCGATCAATCTCTGCTGTCGAGAGCATCCATTTGCGCGTCAATTCCTTCGCGGCAATCGTGATGATTTTGGATTCGAAGGCGACGGTCTCGAGCGCAGCAGCCCAGCCGATCTCACGCATCAACTTGCGATGCTGGCGATCTTCTTCCGCACTGCGAGGCCATCCCCGTGGCGGCTGTACGTCGGCCCATCTCAGACCTACTGCGCCGAGCACAGCTTCCGCTTCGCAGCCACGAAAGCAGTGAATCAGGAGAGTTTTCTCGCCATCGCGAAAACTCAACGCATCGCGCTTGTCGTCGCATGCCGGACACCTCGCTCGATAGCCCTCGCCGTAGCGCCTGCATCGATCGAGAGTTGCGCGAGAACCTCGGCGCCGCTAAAATTTGCGCGTACTAGATTTGTTTGCGAACTCACGCCGTGTGCGCCCGCCAGCGCCGCGGCGTTTTCGTTTGTGGGCATTGTTCGTCCTCACGCTGCGCGGGGCGGTTGAGGAGCGAACTCCGCGACGATCGACGGACGCAGTTCCCTCAAGAACCGCGCGACGGCATCGGCCTGGGCAATCGCAGCGTCGATGGCTGCAACGTTCGGCGCAAATGCCTGCCAAGCGCGCGTGCTGGTGCCAAGGCTTCGATCGCGGCGCGCGCGTCAGCTAGACGCTTGTGTAAGGGCAACGCGGCGACGGCGCTCATGCTGCCAACCGCGCTTTCGTTACAAGGTGCGCGTTGTAGGCGTCGATCTCGGACTCAATCCAAGCCGCAGTGTTTGGGCCGATCGCAATTTGCTTGGGGAAGGTGCCGGCGCTGATCTTCGCGTAAATGGAACTGGTCGACAGACCGGTGCGCGCCTTTACTTCGGGGAGACGAAGGAAGCGGACTGGCGCTTCCGTTTTGGATTGTGCTGCATTCACTGGGATTTACCTCGCATGTACTGGACGTTGCGAGAACCTATTATTCACATATTTTTGTGGCGCGTAAGCGAACGAATATCTGTTTATGGCTGTCTTTTGCTCAGGTGAATAAATAGTGTTCCGCTTAGCGTCTTTTGCTCACTGGAGCAAGCTTTGTTACGTCGTTAGCAGAAATTGGCGCGTCTGGAAAAAAGATGTTCGACAAATCGGCCACCTGCTGCCTAAGCGGGGATCCATGCATGATGTTGAAGTGATAACTGAGCTTTTTTATGAAGAAAAGCCGCGCAGCATTGGGCGCATTGGGTTGTGCCACGTAGGGTTCGGTTCGGCTCCAGTATTCGTAGCTTTCAGCAAGCTTCTGCAGCAAGACCGGAAGGTTGCGCATTGTTTCGTTAGCTGCTTCGTTCAAGTAGTGATGCACAACATTGTGCTCACCTTTGGAATGAGTGGATAGCGTTGGGCCATTCGATCGCAATTCGTTTCTAAGCCAGATACCGAAATTCGTGTGTGCGGAAAATTGGCGCGGTTCATCAACCTGCAACTTCTCGATCACGGTGATCATTTCTGCGCACGCCGTTTTCACCGTAGCTGCCAGCGATTTCCGCTCGCTGCGGGTGAGGCGAAGATGACCTTTGAATTGAAGCGCGTTGAGACACGTGTATACGAGATTATAGAAGACCCATTGCATACTATCCGGACGGCTTGCGAGTTTTGACTCTTCTGAATCTACACTTCTGGCCATTCGATCGTTTTGTCGTTCGAGAGCCC
Organism: uncultured Gammaproteobacteria bacterium; assembly: GCA_963814225.1. Lineage (GTDB taxonomy): Bacteria > Pseudomonadota > Gammaproteobacteria > Xanthomonadales > Rhodanobacteraceae > Rudaea. Next base: position 3,431 of record CAWFCC010000003.1, read on the forward strand.
GCCAAAGATCATCACTCGTCGGAGAAAGTACAATTCGATCCATGAATGCCATAAGACGAGGGGAACTGTCTGCTGCTTGTTCGGCGTTGGGCAAACGCGCGACGTCTGCCATCACTGCCGCTACGCCCTCATCTACCCATAGGGGTCGCCTGTGGGTTTCTTTCTCGACAGGCCCAGCTTTCGCCGGGCCTTTTGGTTTTCTCGTGGCCATGTCAGTCGGCCGAGTACACGAGCCGCAAATGACTAGCGCGCTGAAGCGTCGGGCGCGCATTTCGCGATGACTGGGCTTCGCCGAACATCGACCGCCATTCCAACTCAGCGCGTTGCACTAAGAAATCGAAAGGCGGCCACGCTTCCTCATCTGGCCACATCCCAGACCAATGCCTGGACCGATATGCAACGTACTGTTCTCTAGACATGTGCAAGCCTTTGCGAGCATATCGCTGGATGAGCGCTTCGCAGGGCTCCGCTTCAGCGCGCTGAATCATGTCATCGCAGACGGCGTCCAACGATCTCGGTTTGCGCTTAGCCATTGGGCACCAACTTTGCGTACTCCGCAGCCAGGTTGGAAATAAGCTCAGTGCCCGCGAGAGCTGCATTCAAGTCATCTTCAAACCAGTTCGCCGAGGCGCCTGATCGTTGGGCGACTTCGATGGCGCGCTGCATTCCGGACACGGCTTTCGTGAGCTGCAGAACGTGGCCAATGTAGTTGCTCGGTTCTTCGACGAACTGAAGCTGCAGTCCGCGCGTCCCACACCGAAGAACCACCGGAGCGCTCTCTTCGGCCTTGGCGAGTTCTTCGGAAAGGATCATCGCGATCTCGTCCCGCAGCAGTGCATTGCCCGGAGATTCGACTGGCTTCTCGTTGAGCTGGTTGAGCATCGTGGCCTTGCTCGGTTTCTTAGCCATGCCGCGTCCCCCGCAGTCCGCAAGCAGCGATCACCGTTTGGCATTCGCGCACCAGATCCATTTCTCGTGATGCTCGTTCGAGAATCGCTGCACGGTCAGCAGCGCGAGCAGCTGCGGCGACTTGGCGATCGGCATTGAGACAGACGGCCGTATAGCGGCGGCTCAGCAAATCGTTGATGTAATCTGCGGAAGTCATGCCTTCACCCTCGCTTCGTTGGCAAGGTCTTCGGGCGTGGCCTCACAATCAGGACATGAACAACTTTCCCAACGTTTTCGCGGCAGCCCAGCTCTGGCGGACGCCGACACCTCCTCAAAATCTTTCGAATTTTGTTGAAGTTCTAAAGATATTTCTTCTGCCAGTCGATGCGCCAACTCGAGAAGTTCACCGCTCCTTACTGGGCTCGTTTTCAGAACAGCAATGAGCGCGGCAAGTTCTCCAGCCTCACGCGCCGCCGTTTCGCACATTGCTCCCGCGTGTGTGAGATCGAGCGCGAGATTTTCATAGGTAGGCGCCGGCGCGATGCCGCCTGTCTTGGTCTCTACTGCTAAACTTTCTTCAGCCATTGTCGTGCTCCAGGTACGTGATGGTTAGGCCGGCGTGGGTGTTCGTACCACCCAAGCCGGCCGCTTTATCCGGCTTGCGCCGAACTCTTCTTGAGCGGCAGGACCTTCCCGCCGACTCGAACTTTGTCCAGATAATCCGCCCACTCTTGCATCATCTTTCGGCGCGGATCTAAGTACTGAGCTTTGTTGTATGTGCCGCGGATCTTGTCCGGATCGCCGTGCGCGAGTTGCCTCTCGACCCAATCGGATTCGTACCCAAGCTCGTTGAGCGCGGTCGAAACGAGATGGCGAAATCCGTGTGCGGTCTGTCGGCCTTTGAAGCCCATCGTCGCAAGCGCCTTATTTACCGCCGCATCGCTCATTGGCTGCAACGGATTGCCGCGGCTGATGAAGACGTAGGGGAATGTCCCCGTGAGCTTGTGCAGCGTTCTGAGCAGTTTTACAGCTTGGTGAGGCAGGGGAGTCAGGTGCGAATAGCCGCGCTTCATTCCCTCACGGCCTTTCTTGATGGTCCACAGTGCGTCGTCGAGGTCGATTTCATCCCAACGCAGCGTGCGCGTGATGCCGGGCCGATTGGCGGACCACAGCGACAGGCGAATGGCGCCGACCGTGAGCGGCGAACCCGTGTAGGAGTCCAGGGCGCGAAGAAGTTCAGGCAGCTCGTCGACTTCGAGGTGCGCATAGTTCTTCGCATCCGGCGCGCGGGCCGCGATCGCGTTGAGATGTTCGGCGGGATTCTCGAGTGTCCATCCCCGAGCAATCGCGTATTTGAAGATTGCCTTGCACCACTGTCGCGCTTTCTTCGCAACGTTGTGCGCGCCACGCGCCTCAATGCGTGCGATTGTTAGTCCGAGATCCTGCGGCGTGATGCTCGTTATCGGACGCGTGCGAAGCGACGGCAGCAAATCCTTGTCCAAGTACTGCCTGGCCTTTTCTACGTCGCAGGCGCCCAACTCGGCTTGTTGAAGTCGTACCAAGTCTCCGCCGCCGCGCCGAAAGTATTAGCGACGACCTGACGCAGATCCGATTTGCGCTTGCGTCGATTGTCGACGGGATCGATTCCGTTCCGCAGAGGGTGCGCGCCTCAGTCGCGGCTTCGCGCGCTTCGGCGATGCTCACAAAGGGATACGTTCCGAACGAAATGGTGCGTTCCTTCCCGCCGTAGCGATAGCGTTGCTGCCAGCGGCCTGTCCCGCTGGACGTGACGAGCAATGTGAGCCAGTTGCCGTCAGAGATTCTCTGAAGCTTTCCGCTTTGCTGAGAACGCTTCAGCGCAGCTTGTACCGCTTTATCGGTTAGGTCGCCCATCGGCCTTTGAGTTCGAGAAAACTCCAGTGCCCGCTAACTTACCCCGAATCAGTCTGGCTGCAATAGGCTTGCGTTGGAAGTGCTCGGAAGGTTTTTAGACGACTTGACCCCGCGGAGACGGCTCGAAGCAAGGGATTGCGGCGAAAAATCGCGCACGGGATCGGCGCGCGTTGGAACGCGCCGGAAACTGTAAGGAGGGGATGACTTGGTGCCCAGGAGAGGACTCGAACCTCCACGGTGTTACCCGCTAGTACCTGAAACTAGTGCGTCTACCAATTCCGCCACCTGGGCAGGTGTGCGTGCTGCATTGCGCAGGGCCGCGAACGATACGGTCCGGGCCGTGCGATGTCAATTATAACTTGCATCCGGGGACCTTGTGGGCGACGCTTCGCGTGATCAGGGAAGGATTTTAACGTGACATCGAACAGAAAAACGGACAAACCGAAAAAGAACAAACTGCCCGGCTGGCTGCCGGACCTGGGGCCCGCGAAGAATGCGCCGCGCGGCACCCGCCAAACCGCAGCGAACACCGCCGCGCAAAGCTGCGCCACGAGGCGCCGATCCGCACGCGCAGCGCGAGGCGGAGCGCTACGAACATCCGATCCCGAGCCGCGAGGCGTTGCTCAAATTCCTGAGCGACCGCGCGCAGCTGCATGACGGCCGAAGTCATCGCGCAGGAATTGCACCTGACGCAGCCGCGCGATTTCGAGGCGCTGACCAAGCGTCTGGCGGCGATGTTGCGCGATGGCCAACTGCATCCAGAATCGGCGCGCGCGGTTACGGCGTGGCGTCGCGGCTCGATCTGATTCCCGGCATCGATCATCGCTAACGCGGAAGGTTTCGGATTCCTGCGTCCGGACGCGGGCGGCGACGATATTTATCTGTCGCCGGCCGAAATGCGCAAAGTGCTGCACGGCGATCGCGTGCTCGGCAACATCGTCGGCGCCGATCGGCGCGGTCGCAAGCAAGGTGCGATCGCCGAAGTGCTCGAGCGGCGCTCGACGCGGCTGGTCGGCCGCATCGTCGTGCAGGACGGCGTCACCGTCGTCGTGCCGGACGACAAGCGTTTGCATCAGGACATCCTGATTCCGCCGGACAAGAGTCGCGGCGCGCAATCGGGGCAGATCGTCGTCGCCGAAATCACCGATCCGCCGACCGCGCATCGCGGGCCGATCGGCGAAGTGCTGAGCGTGCTCGGCGATCGGCTGAAGCCGTCGCTCGTCGTGGAGATGGCGATCGCCAGTCACGGCATTCCGCACGAATGGCCTGACCAGACGCTGCGCGAAGCCGCGCAAGTCGAGCCGCAGGTGACGAAGGACGAAATCGCCGGACGCGTCGATCTGCGCAAGACTGCCGCTCGTCACGATCGACGGCGAGGATGCGCGCGATTTCGACGACGCGGTGTATCGCCGAACCGGTGCAGCGGTGGATTTCGGCTCGATCGTCGCGATCGCCGACGTCTCGCATTACGTGCGTCCCGGCACCGCGCTCGACGACGAGGCGCAGAAGCGCACGACGTCGGTGTACTTCCCCGGTTTCGTCGTGCCGATGTTGCCGGAGACGTTGTCGAACGGCATCTGTTCGCTCAATCCGAACGTCGATCGGCTGTGCATGGTCTGCGACATGCGCGTCGACTTCGACGGCGAGGTGAGCAACGCGAAATTCTATCCGGCGGTGATGCGCTCGCACGCGCGCCTGACGTACACGCGCGTGTGGCAGGCGATCGGCGAGAAGAATGCCGATGCGCGCGAGGAATTGCGCGACGTGTCTGCCGCAGCTCGAGACAGCTGCATCAGCTGTACAAGATTCTCGCGAAGGCGCGGCAGAAGCGCGGCGCGATCGATTTCGAAAGCCGCGAAGTGAAATTCCGTCTCGACCGCACCGGCGAGGTCGTGCAGCTCGGCACCGAAGAACGCAACGACGCGCACAAGCTGATCGAGGAATGCATGATCGCGGCGAACGTCGAGGCGGCGAAATTCCTCGACAAGCGCAAGATTCCCGCGCTGTATCGCGTGCACGCGCCGCCGCCGGAATCGAAGTACGAAGACCTGCAGGAATTCCTGCGCGAATTCAGCCTGCGCATGCCGCCGCACGCGCAGGTCACGCCGGCGGATTTCATCGGCGACTGCTGAAGAAGGTGCGCAAGCGTCCGGACAGCGCGCTGATCGAATCGGTGTTGCTGCGCTCGCAATCGCTGGCGGTGTACAGCCCGACGAATTCCGGCCACTTCGGTCTCGCGCTCGATGCGTACGCGCATTTCACCTCGCCGATCCGGCGCTATCCCGATCTGCTCGTGCATCGCGCGATCCGTTATCGCGCTGCAGCAAGGCAAACCGTCGCAGTACACGTACAGCCCGAGCGAAATGGCGGGGCTCGCGCACGCACTGTTCGCACAACGAACGCCGCGCCGACGAAGCCGAGCGCGATGTCGACGAGCGCTACAAGTGCGCGTGGATGGAAAAGCACGTCGGCAGCGAATTCGACGGCATCGTCTCCGGCGTGACGTCGTTCGGACTGTTCGTCGAACTGAAGCGAATCGCAGGTGAGCGGTCTCGTCCACATCACGCAGTTGCCGAACGACTATTACCATTTCGATCCCATCCGTCACATGCTCAGTGGCGAGCGGCGCGGATTGAAGTTCCGCCTCGGCGATCCGGTGCGCGTGCAGGTGCTGCGCGCGAGTCTGGAAGATCGCAAGATCGATTTCCGCCTCGCCACCAGCGAACGTGAGAAAAAACGCGCATGAGCGGCGAATTGTTGTACGGCATCCATTCGTCGAAGCGGCGCTGACGCACGATCCGCAGAATGTGCTCGAACTGTATTTCGAGTCGGACAGCCACAACCCGCGCATCAAGGAGTTGTCGGACAAGGCGCGCGATCTCGGATTGAAGCCGCACGCGCGCGACCGCGCCGCGCTCGACAAGATGACCGGCGGCGCGCGCCATCAAGGTGCGGTCGCGCGTTATCGCGCGCCGCCGCCGCGCGCGGAAAATGAACTGGCGCCGCTCATCGAACAGGCCGGGCGCGACGCGTTGCTGCTCGTGCTCGACGGCGTCACCGATCCGCACAATCTCGGCGCGTGTCTGCGCAGCGCGGAAGCGGCCGGCGTCACCGCGGTGATCGTGCCGAAGGACAAAGCCGTCGGCATCACGCCGACGGTGCGCCGCGCGTCGTCCGGCGCGGCGGATCGCGTGGCGTTTTTCGCCGTGACGAATCTCGCGCGCACGTTGAAAGCGATCAAGCAGCAGGGCGTCTGGCTGGTCGGACTCGCGGGCGAATCCGACGAAGGATTTCTACGCGGTCGATCTGAAAGGCCCGATCGCCATCGTGATGGGCAGCGAAGGCGAGGGCATGCGTCGGTTGACGGCCGAGTCGTGCGATTTCCTCGTCGAAAATCCCGATGCGCGGCGACATGGAAAGCCTCAACGTTTCGGTCGCGACCGGCGTCGCGTTGTTCGAAACGTTGCGCCAGCGCGCACCGTGAGGCTCAGCATTCATTGGTACGACGTGGCCGGTCTCGTCGGCGTCGCCGTCATGCTGTGGGCGTTCTATCTGCTGCAGGCCGGCAAGGTTCGCGGCGATTCGTTTCCGTATCAGCTGATGAACGCGCTCGGTGCCGGCGCGGTGCTGATTTCGCTCGTGCACGATTTCAATCTGTCGGCGTTCGTAATCGAAACCTGCTGGGTCGTGATCAGCGTTTACGGAATGATCCGCGCGCGACGCCGACGTTCGTAGGGGCGCGATTCATCGCGCCCGCATCGCGAGACAGAACCGGGCGCAATAAATTGCGCCCCTACGGTGTCAGAGATCGGACAGTTCGACGTCCGTACCTTCGTTGACGCCTTCGAACAGGAACGTCGACAGGTAGCGCTCGCCGGTGTCGGGCAACATGGCGAGGATCACGTCGCCCTGATTGGCCTGCTTGGCGACTTCCAGCGCCGCCGCGAACGTGCCGCCGGAGGAAATGCCGCAGAAGATGCCTTCCTTCAATCGCCAGCTCGCGCGCGGTGTCGCGCGACTGCACGTCGGTGACGGTGACGATCTTGTCGGCGACGTTCTTGTTGAGCACGGACGGAATGAGGTTCGGCGTCCAGCCCTGGATTTTGTGCGGCGCCCATTCTTTGCCCGACAGCAACGCCGCGCCTTCGGGTTCGGTCGCGATCACTTTCAGGTCCGGACGCGCCAGCTTGAGCATCTCGCCGGCGCCCGTGAGCGTGCCGCCGGTGCCCCAGCCGGTGACGAAAAAGTTGAGCCGCTTGCCGGCGAAATCCTGCAGGATTTCAGGTCCGGTCGTGCTGCGGTGATACGCGGGATTGGCCGGATTGTCGAACTGCCGCGCGAGGAACGCGCCGTTTTTCTTGGCGTAGTCTTCGGCGCGCTTGATCATGCCGGTGCCGCGCTCGGCGGCAGGAACCAGAATCACTTTCGCGCCGAGCGCGCGCATCAGTTTGCGCCGTTCGACGGAAAACGAATCGCTCATGAAGGCGACGAACGGATAGCCTTTCGCCGCGCACACCATCGCGAGCGCGATGCCGGTGTTGCCGGATGTCGCTTCGACGACGGTCTGGCCCGGTTTGAGCGTGCCGCTGGCTTCCGCGTCGAGGATGATGCCGAGGGCCAGGCGATCCTTCACCGACGACATCGGATTGAACGCCTCGACCTTCACGTACATGTCGACGCCTTTCGGCGCGAGGCGGTTGATCTTCACGATCGGCGTGCGGCCGATGGTTTCCAAGATGTTCTGGTAGATCATTGCTGACTCCTTCGGAATGCGGTCATAGATTCGGATCATTGTCATTCCCGCGATTGCGGGAATCCAGTGACTTTTCTGCATAAGCCTACAACGCCGAATCCGACGTCAATGCGCCATTCCGAACGCATCGAGGATGAAAGCGTAAACGTCGGCGACTTCATCGATCTGCATCGACGTCGGCTTGCCCTGGCCGTGGCCGGCGCGCGTCTCGATGCGGATGAGGATGGGTTTTCCGTGCGGATCGGCCGCCTGCATGGTCGCCGCGAACTTGAAACTGTGCGCGGGGAAAACGCGGTCATCGTGATCGCCGGTGATGATCAGCGTGGCCGGATAGTCGACGCCGCTTTTCACGTTGTGCAGCGGTGAATAGGCGCGCAGCGCGGTGAATTCGTCGGCGTTTTCGACCGAGCCGTAATCGGATTCCCAGGCGCGGCCGATGGTGAAATCGCGGAAGCGCAACATGTCGAGAACGCCGACTTGCGGAATCGCGGCGGCGAACAGATCCGGACGCTGCAACTCCGTGGCCGCGACCAGCAACCCGCCGTTCGACGCGCCGCGGATCGCGAGTTTCTTCGGCGAAGTATACTTTTGCGCAATCAGGTATTCCGCCGCGCCGATGAAATCGTCGAACACGTTCTGCTTGTGCGTCTTGATGCCGGCTTCGTGCCATTCGCGGCCGTATTCGCCGCCGCCGCGCAACGTCGCGACGGCATACACGCCGCCGAGTTCCAGCCACGCGGCGACCGACGGCGAGAACGTCGGCAGGATCGGAATGTTGAATCCGCCGTAGCCGTAGAGGATGGTCGGGTTCGAACCGTCCATCGCGATACCTTTCTTCGCGGTCACGAACATCGGCACTTTGGTGCCGTCTTTGCTGGTGAAGAACACCTGTATGGTTTCGTACGGCGACGCGTCGAACGCGACTTTCGGCGCCTTGAACAACGTATTTTCTTTCGTCGTCAAGTCGAAGCGGTAGATGCTCGGCGGGGTCGTGAAACTCGAGAACGTATAGAAGGTTTCCTTGTCGCGCGTGCGTCCCGAGAATCCGCCCGCCGTGCCGAGGCCCGGCAGTTCGATCGCGCCCGCGGATTTGCCGCGCTCATCGAACAGTTTCACCGCGCTGTGCGCGTCCTTCATATATTCGGCGACGAACAAATGATTGACGACGCTGACGTTCTGCAACGTGTCGCCGGATTGCTTGACCAGTTCCTTCCAGTGCGCCTTGTCCGGATGCTTGAGATCGACTTCGATGATGCGATAGCGCGGCGCATCGTTGTCGGTGAGGAAATAGAATTTGTCTTTCGTGTTGGCGAGGAATTGATAACTTGCGTCCCACTCGCCGATCAGTGTTTCGACCGTGGCTTCGGCATTTTTCTTGGACAGATCGCGATACAGCACGAGATTCTTCGGCTCCGTGCTGCGCGAAACGCTGACGACGAGATAACGGCCGTCATCGGTCACGCTGCCGCCGAACATCCATTCGGGCTGATCCTTGCGCTCGTACACGAGCAGATCGTCCGACTGCTTCGTGCCGAGTCGATGGAAATACAACTTCTGGAATTTGTTCGCGGCCTTCAGCGCGTCGCTCTTGGGTTCGTCGTAGCGGCTGTAGAAAAAACCGGTTCCGTCGCGGCGCCAGCTCGCGCCGGAGAATTTCACCCACTTGAGTACGTCGTCGGTGTTCTTCGCCGCATCGACGTCGAGCACGTGCCACTCTTCCCAATCCGATCCGCCGGAGGAAAGTCCGTAGGCGATGTGCTTGCCGTCGTCGCTGATCACGAAACTCTTCAGCGCGACGGTGCCGTCGGTCGACAGCTTGTTCGGATCGAGCAGCATGCGCGGCGAGGCTTCGAGCGAATCGGCGACGTACAGAACCGACTGATTCTGCAAACCGTCGTTGCGCGTATAGAAATAGCGTTCGCCGTATTTTTCCGGCGGGCTGAATTTTTCGTAGTTCCACACCGCGCTCAATTTTTCGCGGATGCGATCGCGGCCCGGTATCTGCGCGAGTTTCGCGAACGTCAGCTTGTCTTCCGCCTCGATCCACGCGCGCGTGTCGGATGCGTCAACATTCTCAAGCCATCGATACGGATCGGCGATCTTGGTGCCGTGATAGTCGTCGACCTGCGTGCCTGTCTTGGCCTTCGGATAGCCGGTATCGGTCGAGGCCGTTGCCATCGGCGCCGCCGCAGATTTCTCATCGTGTCTGGCGGGCGCGTTCTGGCAGGCGGCGAGCACGGTCGCCAGCATGGCGGGCAACAACAGCGAAATACGCATCGCGAACTCCAATATCTAGCGAACGCGCATTAAACCACCATCCGCGCTGCGGCGGGCAATGGCGAAAGTCGGGGGCCATGGTCCGGTTTGCGGGACCGCAAAAAGGGGTTACTTGCCGCTGATGTACTTCGGACCGTCGCCGGCGGTTTTCTCGTAAACGCCGCCGCCCGCCTTCTTGTACTGCGTGAATCCGTGTTTTGAGAAATGGTCTTCCTTCAGCAGATGCGAGCCGCCCACGGCCACGCTCGGCACGGAGATCACGCGGCGTACCGCGTTGCCGCACTGCGGACATTGCGTGAGCGGGTCGTCGGCCATCTTCTGCAGCACGTCGAAACGCGCCTGGCAGTGCGGGCAACCTTTGTCGACGGCGGCGTATTCGTAAATCGGCATCAGTGCAATGTTAGACCGCTCAGGCGCTATTTCAAGCCGCCGCGCCGGGCTGCGCGCGGATGCAATCCGACATCGTCTTCCACCGATTGACGATGTCGCAGAAAATCAGCGCCGTGCGCTCGGCGTCGTAGACGGCCGAATGCGCCTCGCTCGCGTTCCAGTCGAAGCCGGCGGCCTGCACGGCGCGGCTGAGCACGGTCTGGCCGTAGGCGAGGCCGGCCAACGTCGCCGTATCGAAACAGCTGAACTGATGGAACGGATTGCGCTTGTGATTCGTGCGCCGCACGGCGGCATTGAGGAACGCAATATCGAACGCCGCGTTGTGTCCGACCAGGATCGCGCGCTGGCATTCGAATTCCCGCAACGCGGCGCGGATCGGCCGGAAGATATGGTCGAGCGCTTCCTTCTCGTCGACGGCGAAGCGAAACGGATGCGTCACGTCGATGCCCGTGATCTCCATCGATTTCGGATCGAGCAGCGATCCCTCGAACGGATGCACATGCGCGGAGACCACCGGATCAGGATGCACGAATCCTTTTTCGTCCATACGCACGATCGACGCGGCGATTTCGAGCAGCGCATGGCGCTCGCTGTCGAAGCCGCCCGACTCGATGTCGACGACGACAGGCAGGAAACCGCGAAAGCGTTCGGCGTAACGGAGGGACATGCCGCGAGGATACGCGGCGTGTCTGAGGATCACAAATCGTCAGGCCCGTGCGAAACGTCCGAACAGCGCGAACGCAACCGCGAGCACGACCAGCACAGCGCCTATGGTCGGGATCAGCATCAGGAACGGAATGCCGAACACCAGGCAGGCGAGGCTCCATGCGTAGGCATCGGCCAGAGGTTCGGGCATGGTGTCGGCCTTCAGCGATTTGGCGAGCACGAAGTCGAGGCTGAGTTTGCCGGGTCCCTGAAAAATCAGCGGGAGCAACATCACGCAGAACAGCAGCGGCAGTTTGAAATTGCCGAAGCCTTTGTCGGTGATGGCGTAGCCTTTGGCGAGATCGCCCCACATGGCGAGCATGTCCGGCCAGTGCACGGCGGCGGTCGCGACGAAGGTCAGCACGAGTAGGCTGAATGCGGCGAATCGGGTGAACAGTCCGAATACGAGCAGGATCGCTCCGCCCATTTCAAGGTACGTCGCCATCGCCCAGCTGATGTCAGCCGGAATTTTGCTGAAGGGGAACGGGAACTTGTCCTGGATCTGCGTGAACCAGTTGTCGCCGGAATATTTCTCGGTGCCCGATTCCCAGAATTCCCAGCCCATGATGAAGCGCAGGATGAGGGGCGGAATCCATTGGCCGATGCCGCGCAGGCGTGAGGTGAGCGATTCCCAAGCATCGATAACGTCGATTCGTGACACGGCGCCGTCTCCTCGTTGAATGTGAGTATTGACGGCCCTCGATGCCTTTACTTACAGGAGATGTCAGTTGGACTCGAGTCCATCGCGGAAAATGCCGTCCATGTGGACGACGCCGATTTTGTCGACGCCAGATTCCGTAAACCAGAGATTTCCGTCCGGGCCCGGTGTGATCCCGAGCACACTCGCATGAACCGGGTATTTAGTAGCCGAGATCGACGTGCCCATGTCGATCACGCGCCAAACACCTCCGCTGCTGGTGCCGACCCAGAGATTGTTGTCCGAACCCATGGTCATCGAGAAAATATTTGTGGTTGCCGATGCGGGGAAGGCGAATTCCTTCATCATCCCGGATAAATCGCTTTTGCCGAGCGTCGCGACGTTAGGTTCCCAGAACCAAATGCTATTGTCCGTGCCGACACTTGCAACAGTGGCGGCGTGGCTCGACGGTGTAGCGTAGTTCGTCAACATGCCGGCTGTTGTCATTTTTCCCAATGCGCCGGGTGATTTATCTTCGGTAAACCACAAGTTTCCATCACTGGGCGCTATGATCCTCGTCGCGAAAAGCGACGCATCGATCGGTTCTTCGAAAACGGTGCCGACGGGCGTTCCCGGAGACGAGATGGCGACGATTCGACTGAAGCAGTCCTGCGTCATCGCGCAACCATATTCGATGAACCACAAGCTATCCTGCGGCCCGTTGACAATGTCGCCAATAGCCGTGGGCCGCGGATATTCGACCATCGCACCCGCCGGTGTGACTCGCGCAATCGCGTGGCGGGTTGGTGAGGTCTCGACAAACCAGAGATTGTCGTCCGGCCCTGCGACGATGAAGCCCGGCTGCATGTCGGGCGTGGTGGTAGGAAATTCCCTCAAGACAACGCCTTCAGGCGACATGACACCAATGCGACTTAGGCCCTGTTCGGTAAACCATAAATTCCCATCCGGTCCTGCGACGATTCCGCTCGGCCGTGCGCCGGACGTTAAGCTGAATTCTTGAACAGTCTGCGCGGTGACTTCATCGGTGAAGCCGATTCCGCTTACCGCAAACGCGCAGCAAACCGCCCACTGGCAGATTGCAGAGCGCTGATTGTTATGTAATTTGCCTGTCTTCATATCGCGATCCCGAAAATGGATGCATGAAGAATAGGCAATAGCGCAGCCGCCGGAAGGACAGGATCCGGACAAATGTCGGACATTGCGTGCAGATTCGCGGCTGACGTTTAGACGTGAGTTCCGAGCACGGCCTCGTAGGAATTCAACCGTCGCAGCGTATCGCGTCCTGCGGCGCGTAGCTGATCGGCATCGCCGGCGTGCCTGGCAATCAGCGCGTCCAGGCACTGATCGCCGGTTTGGGTTTCGTTTCCCTGCAACCGTTCGATCAGCGCGGCAGTCGTGACGTCGATTTCGAAGAAACGCACTTCGTCATCGCGCCCGCGCACGAGCAGCAGGACGGTCGGTTCGGCGGGCGGCTCGTATGGATGATAATCCGGCCCGATCAGATGAACCGGAAAACGATACGCGAGCACACAGGCAAGCGGGGACATCACGGGCACACTCGACAGCGGATCGCCGTTCGGATCGTGCGGAACATCATCGATGCTGTTCTCATCGAGCGTCAGCGCAAGTTCGGCCCATTCGTAGTGCGCCAGCTCGAGCAGGAACGGCGGATCGCCGCGATTCTGCTCTTTTCGCGCTTCCACATAGCGCAGGAACTCGCGGCCGAATTCCGGAAACAACGGCGTGTGGCATTGATGTTCGCGCAGGAAATCGCGCACGAGGACGAGCCAGTCGCGCTCACCGTACAGCCTGTGGATAACGGGAAAATTGGAAGAAAGGAAATTTTCCACATTGCTGAAAACGAGATCGCGATAGATCTCCATGCGGCGGTCTTCGATGTCCGCCGGCGCGGGATTTTTCTTCGGATCGCGCAGGTGCGCGGTGAACTGGTATTGCAGCCGCTGTGTGCGGCCGGCGTCAGGCAGTGCGGACATGTTGTTCGACGACGGTGTGTTTGGCCTGGATCGCGCGGATGTGATCGAGTTCGCCGATCAGCTCCGAGAGCGGCGGGAATTTGAAATCGCGTTCGAGCAAGGTCGGCAGAACGCCGAAGCGTGCATAGGCGACATCGAGCAGATGCCATACCGGATCGATCACGGCGGCGGCGTGGCTGTCGACGATCAGATCTTCGCGCTTCGTTGTAGTGTCCGGCGATGTGTATATACGCGACGCGGTCGAGCGGCATCGCATTGATGAATTGTTCGGCGTCGTAGCGGTGATTCACGCTGTTGACGTAGACGTTGTTGACGTCGAGCAGAAGATCGCAGTCGGCTTTCTTCAGCACGGCGGTGGTGAAATCGATTTCGCTCATTTCCTGACCCGGCGTCGCGTACGACGACACGTTCTCGACGGCGATTCTGCGGCCGATGATGTCCTGCGCGCGCGCGATGCGTTCGGAAACCCAATCGACGGCTTCCTCGGTGAACGGGATCGGCATCAGGTCGTATAGATGTCCGTCGTCGGAACAATAGGAAAGGTGTTCGCTGTAGTGCGCGATGCCGTGATCGTCGAGCAGCCGGCGGATCTTGTGCAGCAGCGTTTCGTCGAGCGGCGCGGGGCCGCCGAGCGACAGCGACAAACCGTGACACGATGAACGGATGCTTTTCGGTGAACGCGCGGAAAGTTTTGCCGAGCTTGCCGCCGACATTGATCCAGTTCTCCGGCGCGACTTCGAAGAAATCGATCGGCGCATCCGGCGTCTCCTGAAGCGGGCCCAAAAGGGCCCGCCGCAGGCCGAGTCCGGCGCCCGTTACGGGTTGGCCAGGACGCTTCGTCATATCAGTGACCCGCAGAGCACGAACCTTCTTTGCCCTTCTTGTCGGCCGAGCAAGAACCTTCCTTGCCCTTCTTGTCCGCCGAGCAGGAGCCTTCCTTGCCTTTCTTGTCGGCGCCGCACGAGGCTTCCGCACCGCTCTTGTGCGCCTTGTGGCCGGCGGCGATTTCATCGGCGGTCAGCACGCCGTCGTGGTTGGCGTCCATCGCTTTGAACTGGTTTTCATTCCAGCCGGCGGCCTTGGCTTCTTCCATCGAGATCTTGCCGTCTTTGTTGCCGTCCATCTTGGCGGCCGCGCACTTGCCTTCGCCGCACTTGCCTTCCGCACCGGCCAGCATGTAGCCCGCGACGAGCGGCTTCACGGTGAACGCGGTGTTCGCCTGCGCGACGCTGGCGAGCGCAACGGTTCCGACGAACGCGGCGCCGATGGCGAGAGTCAGAGGTTTGATCGATTTATTCGACATTTTGCGTGTGCTCCATTGTTGTTGTTGTGGCAGGTTGGTTCCTGCCGATATTGACCGCTTGCGCGGCCGATGTTTGCGACGATGAGACGAAACTGACTTCGTCCGGATGCCACCCCATGAACCATGACACGACAGTCATTCCCGACGTGCGACACTATGCCCGCCGCATTGCACGCACAAGAAAAATCAGTGGTGCGATGCGCCAAGCCGTTTGGCCGATGCGATGAGTCGAAGCTTGGGCGTATCCGTGTGAAGGCATGGTCAATCAGACGTGCGGGGAGGCAAAACCTTTCACCGGTCTTTCGATACCTTACGGTCGGCGGTAGTGCCTCACTAAAATTCGCGTGGTGCTGCGGCCAGTAGAGGTGAGTGGCGGATCATCCATGCGAAAAAATATACCGATCGCGTGAAGTACATGGAGCGACCGACGCAACGTGTCTCCTCGGTCAGCAACTTCCCGCTGCACTGCAGCACGCGACGGAGCATGGACATGCCGGAACTCATAAGGTTAAGAAGGGCACCGCTCGATTTCAGCCACGGAACAACCGATAAATCACACCCAGCACGGCGACTGCTGCGTCGCGACATGGCCATATGACGCCAAATTCTACTAATGTCTAGCGCTTCGGCAGTCATGGAACTGAAACATTTGCTTCATACTATTTCCCGGAAATTTAACTATTGTGCGCCCGGACATTCGGGCGCACCGATAGCCGATCTTTCCGCAAAACCTGTCCCGAGGGGAATCCATGAACACCCGTTTTTCTAATCCGGCTTTGTCCGACAACGAGCGGATTAACGTGCTCAATTCGAGAGGAGAATCCAACGTGAAGAAGTCGGTATTGAGTTTGGCGGTGCTGGCCGGCATCGCGGCCGCGTCGGTCGCCCAGGCGGCGGACGACCAGAGTCTCACGATGTACGGCATCACCCTTTACGGCACCTACGACATCGGTGTCGCCTATCAGTCGCACGGCGCACCGCTGAGCCAGGATTTCTATCCGGGCCTGCAGTATCTGATCGGCAAGAGCAGCCGCGAATCGCAGACGTCGATCGCCCCGAGCGGTCTGAGCCAGTCGAAAGTCGGCCTGCGCGGCAAGGAAACGATCAACGACGACCTGGCCTTCGTGTTCAACGGCGAAGTCGGTTTCAATCCGCAGTCGGGCAAGCTCGCCGATGCGCCGAAATCGCTGATCCACAACAACGGCATTCCGCTGACCGAGCAGAAGTCCGCGGGCGACGGCAGCCGCGCCGGCCAGTTCTTCAACGGTCAGGCCTGGGCCGGACTGAGTTCGAAGACGTGGGGCACGATCACCTTCGGCCGTCACGTCACGCCGCTGGGTGAAATCATCGTCAAATACGATCCGATGAACGGCTCTTACGCGTTCTCGCCCATCGGCTATTCCGGCATGACCGGCGGCATGGGCAACACCGAAGACGTGCGTCTGGACGATTCGGTCAAGTACTCGTGGAAATACGAAATGTTCCACGTCGGTGCGCTGTACCAGTGGGGCAAGAACGATTCGAGCCCGGGTGAAGCCTGGCAGGGCGACATCGGCTTCGATTACGCCGGTTTCGCGGTCGATGGCGTGTACGGCATCAAGAAAGACGCCCTCGCGCTCGGCTCGCTCAGCGCCGCGCAGCTCGCCGGCAACGGCGCCGCCACACCGCCGGTCGCTCCGCTGCCGCACGACTCGCTCGCCGCGACCGTGTCGGACAACGAATCGTGGACCATCGCCGGTTCCTGGACGGGCGGTCCGTGGAAAGTTTCGGCTGGCTTCGAGCACATCAAGTACTCGAACCCGGATACGCCGATCGTTGCGCCGTTCGATGGCCTCGGCGGCTACGAAGTCAGCGTCGTCAACAATGCCGCGTTCCCGCGCGACAGGAAGGTCGACGTGTCGTGGGTCGGCGTGAAGTACCTCATCACACCCGATCTCGACATCACCGGCGGCGTCTACAACTACGATCAGGACAGCTACGCGCTGGTGAAGTGCTCGACCAACAAGTCCGGCCAGTGCAGCGGCCAGCTCTGGGCTTATTCGATGCGCCTCGACTACCGCCTGACCAAGCGCTTCGACGTCTACGCCGGCGCGATGTACTCGAAGGTCGAGAACGGTTTGGCCAGCGGCTATCTGGAGACCAACACGGTCGATCCGATGGTCGGATTCCGCTTCCAGTTCTAATCTGCAATAACGCTACACGTCGAGGGTCGGAGGGCGAAAGCCCTTCGGCCTTTTTTTTTCGCGCTTCGCATCGCAGCAGCGAGGGTTTGTAGGGGCGCGATTCATCGCGCCCGGCTTTCCTCATCATCGATCTCGACGGTCTTGTGCCTGTACTCGCACAAATCGCGGATGATGCACTGCGGACACTTCGGTTTGCGCGCGACGCACGTGTAGCGTCCGTGCAGGATCAGCCAGTGGTGCGCGTGCAGTTTGTACTGCTCCGGCACGAGCTTGTTGAGCCTGTTTTCGACGATGACGACGTTCTTGCCCGGCGCGAATGGGTGCGGTTGGCGACGCGAAAAATATGCGTATCGACTGCGATCGTCGTGTCGCCGTAAATCGTATTGAGTATCACGTTCGCCGTCTTGCGCCCGACACCCGGCAATGATTCGAGATCTTCGCGATGACGCGGCACTTCGCCGCCGAAGTCATCGATCAGACGCCGGCACGTCGCGATCACGTTCTTCGCTTTCGCGTTGAAAAGGCCAATCGTCGAAATGTATTTCTTCAATCCGTCTTCGCCGAGCGCGAGGATTTTCTCGGGCGTTCCTGCAACCGGAAACAATCGCTTGGTTGCCTTGTTCACGCCGACGTCCGTCGCCTGCGCCGACAGGATCACCGCGATCAGCAACTGGAACGGCGTGCGGTAGTTGAGTTCCGTCGTCGGATGCGGTTCGACTTCCGCAAATCGCCGAAAGATTTCCTCACGCTTGGCCGGATTCATACCGCATTCCCGCGTGCCGCCTTGCGCGCACGCGCGCGAGCGACGGCATCGCTGATCGAACCCGCTGACGTCGCCGCCTTGCGCGCATCGAGTTCGGCCATCGCCTCCTGCGCATCGCGCAGCAGACGCGCATTGCGGGCGATGAATCGGTTCCGATAATGGGGCGCGCGTTCGAGCACGCTGCGGCCGTCATCGGGCGCGGCAACCATTGCGATGCAATCGACCGGGCAGGGCGCGATACACAATTCGCAACCCGAACATTCGTCCGCCAGAATCGTATGCATCACTTTCGACGCGCCGACGATCGCATCGACCGGACACGCCTGAATACACTTCGTGCAACCGATACAAATCGTTTCGTCGATCACGGCGATTTCGCGCGGCTTCTCGACGCCATTCACCGGGTTCAGCGGCTTTGGCGTTCGATCCAGCAACGTCGCCAGCAGCGCGATGCCTTGCGCGCCGCCGGGCGGACATTGATTGATGTCCGCCACTTCCGCAGCGATCGCATTCGCGTAATCGCGGCACGCCGGATATCCGCAGCGCGTGCATTGCGTCTGCGGCAACAGCGCGTCGATGCGCGTGGCGAGCGGAGAATCGGACATGCGCCGATTTTACGGTTGCGCGTCGGAAAGACGGTAGCCGACGCCGATTTCCGTGAGCAGATGCCGCGGCCGCGCCGGATCGTCCTCGATCTTCTGCCGCAGGCTGCGCATGTAGATACGCAGATAATGCGGCGATTCGACATGCGCCGCGCCCCACACCTCGCGCAGCAGTTGCCGGTGCGTGAGTACTTTGCCGCGATGCTGGATCAGCGCCGCGAGCAGTTTGTATTCGATCGGCGTCAGATGGATTTCCTGATCGCCGCGCGTGACGCGCCGCGCGGACAGATCGACGACGAGCTTGCCGATGTCGACACGCGGCTGCGATTCGCCTTCGACATGATGCCGCATCGCCACGCGCATGCGCGCGAGCAGTTCGGCGACGCCGAAAGGTTTCGTCAGGTAATCGTCCGCACCGATATCGAGCGCATCGACCTTGTCGCTTTCGCGACTGCGCGCCGACAGCACGATGATCGGCTTGCGCAACCATTCGCGCAGGCGCTTGATCACGTCGAGCCCCGACATATCCGGCAATCCCAGGTCGACGATGACGACATCGGGCTGCCGCGTCGTCGCCAGTCGCAAACCCTCGGCGCCGTTGTCGGCGGTCACGCGGCTCGTAGCCGTGCGCCTCCAGCGCCGCGGTGAGAAAGCGCTGGATCTGCGGATCGTCCTCGATGATCAGCACCGTGGCGCGCGATGTGCTCATGCTTTCGGCGGTTCGGGATCGAGCGGCAGGCTGAAGCGGAATTCCGCGCCGCCTTCCGGCAGGTTGCGCGCGCTGATCTGGCCGCCGTGCGCATCCACGATCGTTTTGCAGATGGTGAGGCCAAGGCCGAATCCGCTTTGCGCCGCTTCACGATGGCCGCGATGGAATTTGTCGAACACGCGTTGTTCTTCACCGGCCGGCGAGGCCCGGTCCACTGTCGGCGATCGTCACTTCCATCACCGCCGGCCACGCTTTCACTGCGATGCGCACCGGCGAATCGGCCGGCGTGTGTTTCACCGCATTCTCGATAAGGTTGTACACCACCTGTTCGATCATCACCTCGTCGCAGCGCACGAGCGGCAGGTCGTCGGGAATCTGCAGGCGGATCTCGCGCTTGCCGATCGTTCTCGCGCAAGCGGCTCAGCACGGCGCCGATCATTTCGTCGATCGCGACCCATTCGCGTTTCAGTTCGATCGGACCCGACGTGAGCCGCGTCAGATCGAGCAGATTGCCGACCAGTCGATGCAGGCGTTGCGATTCGTCGAGCGTCGAGCGCAGCAGTTCGCGGCGCCGCGACGGTTCGAGATTCGCCGAGGCATCGTCGAGCAACGTCGACGTCGCGCCGATGATGCTCGCCAGCGGCGTGCGAAAGTCGTGCGAGATCGATGCGAGCAACGTGCTGCGTACCTGCTCGGATGCGATCTGCGTATCCACCGTCTGCGCGGCCTGCGCCAGATGCACGCGTTCCATCGCGATCGCGGCCTGACTCACGAACGATTCGAGCAGGTGCGTCTGCTCGGGAATGCTCGAGCTGTCGCGCATCCTTCGGCCGCAATCCGAGCACGCCGATGCAGCGCTCGCAACGCGTTCAACGGAAAATAGATCGCATCCGCACTGGCGAGCGTATCGGTACCGTGGCCGGATTTCTGGCGATGATCGTACGCCCATTGCGCGATGCCGAGATCGTTTCCCGGCACCGGATAGCGCGTTTCGGATTTCGATGGCGTGCCGCGCGTGCAGAAATGCGTCGGATCGCGCAGATGTCCTTCCGCATCCGGCAACAACACCGCCGCCTGGCCTTCGATCGCCGAAACGACATGACGCACCAGGATTTCGGCGAGTTCCTCGATATCGCGTTGCTGCGACAGCTCGCGGCTCAGCGCATAAAGTTCGTTCGATCGACGCTCGCGCTGCCGCGCCACGTGCGCCTGATGTTTGGTGCGCGCCGTCAACGTGCTGATGATGAGGCCGGTGCAGATCATCACGGCGAACGTGATGAGATATTGCGCATCCGTCACCGCGAACGACAGGCGCGGCGGAACGTAAAGAAAATCGAACACGCTCACGCGACAGGATCGACGCGAGAATCGACGGTCCGCGCCCGAATCTTGCGGCGACGAACACGATGCCGAGCAGATAGATCATGACCAGATTGGTCCGCTCGATCATGTTGAACACGGCGCCGCACAACACCGTGACCAGCGCGACGACGACGGCCGCCTTCACATACGCGGGCCATTCGCTCGATCGTTGCGGCACGCGCGGCGGACGCACCGTCTGCGCGCCGGGTTCGCCGCTGATCACGTAGACATCGATGTCGCCGCTGTTGCGCGCGATTTCGTCGACCAGCGACGGACGCAGCCGATCGCGCCAGCGCGGACGGCTCGGCTTGCCGACCACGATCTTGCTGATGTTGTGCTGACGCGCGAAATCGATCAGTTCGCCGGCAACGCTTTCGCCGCTCAGGTTTTCGGTCTGCGCGCCGAGCGATTCGGCGAGCTTGAGCGTCTGCAGCACGCGATCGCGCGCCTCGCGCGAAAGGCGCACGAGATGCGGCGTTTCGACATAGACAGCCATCCATTCCGCGTGCAGCGCGTTGGCCATGCGCCGCGCCGCGCGCACGAGCCGTTCGGACAACGGATCGGGTCCGACGCAAACCAGAATGCGTTCGCCGGCCGCCCATGTTTCGCGAATGGCGTGGTTGTGACGATATTCGCGCATCGCCGCGTCGACGCGATCGGCCGTCGCGCGCAACGCGAGCTGACGCAGCGCGATGAGATTGCCCTTGCGGAAAAAAGAATTGAGCGCGTGCGCGAACTTTTTCTTCGACGTAAACCTTGCCTTCACGCAGGCGCTCGAGCAGTTCGTCGGGCGGCAGGTCGATCAGTTCGACTTCATCGGCGCTGTCGAACACTTTGTCCGGAACCGTTTCGCGCACCTGCACGCCGGTGATCTGCGCGACGACGTCGTTGAGGCTTTCGATGTGCTGCACATTGACCGTCGCGTACACGTCGATGCCGGCGTCGAGCAGTTCTTCGACATCCATCCAGCGCTTCGCATGCCGCGCGCCGGGATGATTGGTGTGCGCGAGTTCGTCGACGGCGACCACTTTCGGCGCTCGCGCGCAGGCACGCGTCGAGATCGAATTCGGTGAACGTGATGCCGCGATGTTCGAGCCGCAGCGGCGGCAGGATTTCCAGTCCATCGAGCAGCGCTTCGGTTTCCGGCCGGCCGTGCAGCTCGACATAGCCGACGACCACATCGACGCCTTCGGCTTTCAGCTCGCCGCGCCGCACCGAGCATCGCGAAACTTTTGCCGACGCCGGGCGCCGCGCCGAAGAAGATGCGCAGGTTGCCGCGGCGCGCAAGCCGTTCGGCCTGCTGGACATGCGCCAGCAGTGCGTCGGGATCGGGTCGTTGATCGGCGGAATTCGGCATGACAGGCGCTCTGGCGCGCGCATCATGACGCAAACACGCGGCGTGTTACCACCGCGCGTCGAGCATCAGGTTGAGCTTGAGCACATTCACGCGCGGCTCGCCGAGCACGCATGTATTGCCGTTTTTCCGTGGCGCGGTCGACGAGTGTGGCGACATCCTCGCGGTGAAGATGACGCGCGTTTCGCCACGCGCGCGATCTGATATTCCGCCGCGGCGGGAGAAATGTGCGGATCCACGCCGGACGCCGATGCCGTGACCAGATCCACCGGAATCAACCGGCATGGGTTGTCCGGATCGGCGGCGCGCAACGCGTCGATGCGCTGCTTCACGGCATCGACCAGCGCGGCATTGGTCGGTCCGAGATTCGACGCGCCGGATGCCGAAGGATTATTCGGGAAACGGCGACGTCGCCGACGGCCGCGGCCAGAAATATTTCGGATCGGTGAACGACTGTCCGATCAGCTCCGAACCGAGCGGCGCGCCGTCCTTCTCGATCACACTGCCGTTTGCAGCGCGCGCGAAAAGCAGCTGGCCGAGCCGGTCACGGCGAGCGGATAGAGCACGCCGGTGATCGCGGTGAGGACGATGAACAGCAGCACGGCAGGTCGGATCAGGTTCATGGCTTGTCTCAGAAATGCAGGATCAGATCGACCAGCGCGGTCGCTTGGTTGTGCTTCTTGCCGTTGTCGTACGCGGCGACGGCATAGGCATGTTCGTAGCGCAATTCGGGACGAATCTCGATATCCTGCGACACCCAGTGCGTCAGGCCGATCGTGTTGCTCGAGTACGACGTTGCGAAACCGGTGCGCTGTCCTTGCGGGTCGTTCACCCATTCATTGCGGATCGAGATCATGTTTTTCGGATTCAGTTCGATGTTGAAATAGTTGACGACGCCGACCGCGCCCGACTTGCCCGCTTTCAAACCCGGCTGATCGATCACATAGATTCGATACGCTTCGGTGAGCATGTGCACGCGCTCGGAGAAGCGATGACCCCACGTCAGCACGAACTCCTGCAGGTTGTTGTACGTCTGACGATCGTTGTTGAACGACTCGACGCACGGATACAGCATGTCGTTGTTGGACGCCGACACCCAGTGCACGCAGGCCTGCAGGCTCAGGCGCGAGCTGTCGTTCCACGGCGCGGAATCGTCGCCGCCGTGTAGACCTAACTGGACGGTCCACTGATCCGATAGCTTGGTCGTGGTTAGCACGCCGACATTCGTATATGCATCGACCGTGTAGAGAATCGAGTGCGTCAACAGATAATTCTGCGGCGCGAATTGTGCCTCGATATCCGGCAACGACAAGTAGCGGCCCGCCGTAATCGTCATGCCCTGCGCGACGCTCGGGATGTAGAGCTCGCCGTACCAGATCATCGGATCGTCGCCGTACACTTTCCCGGCGGTGCCCGCGTTGGCGGCAATCGGCTGATTCGGATTCGGATTGTTCAGCAGCTGATTGCTGAACACGCCTTTCATCGTCGTGTAGTGATAGTCGTAGCCGAACAGATTGTCGAAGTGGAATCCCCAATCGACGTTGTCCGTCTGCACCGTGTCCGGCACGCGCTCGATGCGCAGCAGGAATTGGTTGAACTCGACGCGATTCGGACGCGTCGCGTAAGAGAGCGGATAGTTGCTGAAGTTCGACGTGCTCAGATTCGCCGATGGATTGATCCATCCGTACGTTTCCACGCGATTGTCTTTCATCCACTGACCGAGCGCCGTGCAGGCCAGCGCGCGTTCAAGCGGATACTGCGCATTCCCGTTCGGCACGCCGATCGGATAGTCCATGCCGCCGAGCTGCCATTCCGACGACGGAAACGGCGGCGATGAAAATGGAGAATCCAGACCGCGTCGCGCAGGCGCAGGTCCATCCGACGCGGCTGCAGGATTCATGTCCTCGCGATACGCATCGCCGAGCCGGCCGAAGAACCCTTGCGTGCAATCGTCGCTGGCCGCGAACGCGCGAGGACGAGCGCGAGGACGATCGACAACAAAATATACTTTTTCATGATTCCTTCACACCAGTCCGAGGACGACCAGCACCAGATCGATCAGCTTGATGCCGACGAACGGCACGACGATTCCGCCGAGGCCGTAGACGAGCAGATTCCGGCGCAGCAGCGCGCCGGCGCCGAGCGCGCGATACGCGACGCCTTTCAGCGCGAGCGGAATCAGGAAAACGATGATCAGCGCGTTGAAGATCACCGCCGACAGGATCGCGCTGTGCGGCGTGGCGAGATGCATCACGTTGAGCGCGTTGAGCGCCGGATACGTGGTCGCGAACGCGGCCGGGATGATCGCGAAATACTTGGCGATGTCGTTGGAGATCGAGAACGTCGTCAGCGCGCCGCGCGTGATCAGCATCTGTTTGCCGATCTCGACGACCTCGATGAGCTTGGTCGGATTCGAATCCAGATCGACCATGTTGCCGGCTTCTTTCGCCGCCTGCGTGCCGCTGTTCATCGCGACCGCGACATCGGCCTGCGCGAGCGCGGGCGCATCGTTGGTGCCGTCGCCGCACATGGCGACGAGACGGCCTTCGGCCTGGATGTCGCGGATCAGTTTCAGTTTCGCTTCGGGCGTCGCCTCGGCGAGATAGTCGTCGACGCCGGCTTCCGCCGCGATCGACGCCGCCGTCAGCGGATTGTCGCCGGTGATCATGATGGTGCGGATGCCCATCGCGCGCAGTTCGGCGAAACGTTCGCGGATGCCGCCTTTGACGATGTCCTTGAGTTCGATCGACGCCGAGCGCGCGCGTTCCATTCGCTGTCGACTCACTGACGATGAGCGGCGTGCCGCCTTTGCGCGCGATGTCTTCGGCCGCACGGCGCACGTCGGGCGCGAGCGCGGCGATTTCGACGCGGTCAGCTGTTTCGATATCGCGTCGAGCGCGCCTTTGCGGATGCTGCGCTGTTCATGCGGAATATCGACGCCGCTCATGCGCGTGTTGCGCCGAGAACGGCACGAACAGCATCTGCGATCCGACGCCATCGCGCTCGCGCAACACCGAATTTTTCCTTCGCCAGCACGACGATGCTGCGGCCTTCCGGCGTTTCGTCGGCGAGCGAAGCGAGCTAGCGCGGCGCTCGGCCAGTTCGTCGACGCTCGACGCCGCCGCGCCGCATGGAACGCGACCGCCTGACGATTGCCGAGCGTGATCGTGCCGGTCTTGTCGAGCAGCAGCACGTCCACATCGCCCGCCGCTTCGACCGCGCGGCCGGACATCGCGATCACGTTCGCCTGGATCATGCGATCCATGCCCGGCGATGCCGATCGCCGACAGCAATCCGCCGATCGTCGTCGGGATCAGGCACACCAGCAGCGCGACCAGCACCGTGATCGTCACCGGCTCGCCGTGACCGGCGCTGCGCACCGCGTACAACGAATACGGCAGCAGCGTCGCGCACGCGAGCAGAAAAATCAGCGTGAATTTGGCGAGCAGGATGGTCAGCGCGATTTCGTTCGGCGTCTTGCGCCGCGACGCGCCTTCGACCATCGCGATCATGCGGTCGAGGAAACTTTCGCCCGGATTGCTCGCGATGCGCACGATGATCCAGTCCGACAGCACGCGCGTGCCGCCGGTGACGGAGCTGCGGTCGCCGCCGGATTCGCGGATCACCGGCGCCGACTCGCCGGTGACGGCGCTTTCATCGACGCTCGCCGCACCTTCGATCGACTTCGCCGTCGCCGGGCATGAATTCGCCGGCCTTGACGATGACGAGATCGCCTTTGCGCAAATCATGCGCCGCACCGACGGTCACGTTGTCGCGTTTGTCGAGCGATGAGATTTTGTGCGCGACCACGTCGCGACGCGCACTGCGCAACGATGCCGCCTGCGCCTTGCCGCGTCCTTCGGCGATCGCTTCGGCGAAATTCGCGAACAGCAGCGTGAACCACAACCACAGCGCGACGGCGAGAATGAAACCCGCCGGCGCTCCGCCATGTCCGGCAAGCGCGCTGCAACCACAGAATCGTCGTCATGATGCTGCAGACGAACACCACGAACATCACCGGATTGCGGAACTGTGCGCGCGGCGAGAGTTTACGGAACGCGTCGCGGATTGCCGGCAGCAGCAATTGCGGATCGAGCGCGCTTTTTTGCGTGTGCGTCGTCATGTGCGTGTCTCGATGCGTTTATTTGCCGGAGATCGTGAGTTGTTCGGCGATCGGCCCGAGTGCCAGCGCGGGCAGGAACGTCAGCGCGCCGATCGACGATGACCGTGCATGGCGAGCAGCACGACGAACAGCGGCGTGTGCGTCGGCAACGTGCCCGCCGACAGCCGGCACGTGTTTCTTCGCCGCGAGTGATCCGGCGATCGCGAGCATGCCGATCGCAAGCGGAAAACGCGCGAAGAACATGCAGATGCCGAGCAGCACGTTGTAGAACGGCGTGTTCGCCGACAGTGCCGCCGAACGCGCTGCCGTTGTTGTTCGCGGCGGACGACAGTGCGTAGAGGATCTCGCTGAAGCCATGCACGCCCGGGTTGGTCGTCATGCTCGGCGGTGCCGGCCGGCGTCGAGCACGCGCGATCGCCGTGCCGATGACGACCAGCGCGCACGGAATCAGCACGACCAGGCTCGCCATCTTCATTTCGTACGCTTCGATCTTCTTGCCGAGGTATTCGGGCGTGCGGCCGACCATGAGTCCGGCGATGAACACGGCGACGATCGCGAACGCGAGCATGCCGTACAGACCCGAACCGACGCCGCCGAAGATCACCTCGCCGAGCTGCATCAGCCACATCGGCACGAGCCCGCCGAGCGGCGTGAACGAGTCGTGCATCGCGTTGACCGAACCGTTCGACGCGGCCGTCGTCGCCGTCGCCCAGCAGCGCGGAATCGACGATGCCGAAGCGCGTTTCCTTGCCTTCCATGTTGCCGCCGGCCTGCAGTGCCGACGCGACTGATCGACGCCGAGCGCGGCAAGCGCGGGATTGCCGGCCTGTTCGGCCATCGTGCACGCGAGCAGCAGCGGCACGAAGATCACGAGCATCGCCGCGAGCAACGCCCAGCCCTGGCGGCGGTCGCCGACCATCTTGCCGAACGTGTAGCAGAGCGCGGCGGGAATCAGCAGGATCGCGAGCACTTCCAGCAAATTGGTGAGCGGCGTCGGGTTCTCGAACGGATGCGCCGAGTTCGCGTCGTAGTAACCGCCGCCGTTGGTGCCGAGCTGCTTGATCGCGATCTGCGACGCAGCCGGACCCGAGCGGCAACGATTGCGCGGTGACAGGCGTGCGTTGTCGTCACTTCGTTGCCGGCGGCGTCTGTCGCGGTTTCGATCGACGTCGTCTGCTTCGACGAGCGGCACGGATTTCGTACGCACTGAAATTCTGCGGCACGCCTTGCCACACCAGCGCGAGCGCGAGCACCAGCGACAACGGCAGCAGGACATACAACGTGCTGCGCGTCAGATCGACCCAGAAATTGCCGATCGTCTGCGCGGAACGCCTCACGAAGCCGCGCGATCATGCGCGATCAGAATCGCGATGCCGGTCGCGGCGGAAAGAAAATTCTGCACACACAACCCGAGCATCTGCGACAGATAGCTCAGCGTCGATTCGCCGCTATACGCCTGCCAGTTCGTGTTCGTCGCGAAACTGATCGCGGTATTCATCGCCAGATCCGGCGGCACGTTCGGCATCTGCTGCGGATTGAGCGGCAGCCACCTCTGCACGCGCAGCAAAAGATAAACCGCGAGCAAACCCGCGACGTTGAAGATCAGCATGGCCGCTGCGTAGCGCACCCAGCTCATTTCTTCGTTCGCCGAAATTCCGCACACGCGATAGATCAGCCGCTCGACCGGCGCACCGATGCGCGTCACACGATTCGGCTCGTCCGAAAAAACCGCGGCCATGTACGTCCCGAGCGGCTTGACCAGCAACAGAAGTGCCGACAGGAATATTCCAATCTGGATGATCGCATTCACGCTCACTCGAACCACTCCGGTTTTAGAAGCGCGGCGAGCAAATAGAGCGAAAGCCCGAATGCAATCGCGCCTGAAACGAGATAGAGCACGTTCATTTCCGCGCGTCCGACAACGCGGCACACATGCGCAGAAAACCGTATGTCGCGAGTGCGAGCATCGCGAGAAAAACGAGGGAGGCGATGTCCATGAAGCAGCTCCGGTTACATCGGAGGCGTCACTCTATGGATGCGCAAATATGGACGGCGTAGAAAACCGCGCACAAGATATAAAAATCCCATAAAGAACCAGCATTCTGCGAAAGCACTCAACCCGCGCCGGGAGCGCGGGTCCGCGGCGGGCACAGGGATGTGATCCTCCGCGGACAACGTCGTACGTGAAGAGCAAAAGGAACGTTTTTTGGTGCCTTTTTGGCGTTTACCAAAAAGGTACCCGCTGGCCGCAGGGCAGCGGAAGCTCTTGTCTTCGAACGTCAAACAAACAACAAACGCCACCCTCACCCCGACCCTCTCCCGCCAGCGGGAGAGGGGGAAGATCAAACGCTGGATTCCAGCGTGCGCTGGAATGACGAGCAGTTTTTAGCTAGTTGTCGTCAGCATCGAAGCGTGGGGCGCCACCCTCACCCCGACCCTCTCCCGCCAGCGGAAGAGGGGGAAGGGCGGATCAGCGTTTGTCGGCCTTATCGACCCACACTTCCAATCCCTGCGCATTCAACTCGATATCCATCGCCAACAGCTCGCGCACTTCGGCTGACGACAACGCACACCCATGCGCCATCGACCGCCCGACATAAAGCGCACCGAGCGCATCCTTGATGCGGTCATGGCGATCCGCGTCGTGCGCGTGCGTACGCACAATCTCGACCATGCGATCGATCTGCGTATGAAGATCGGCTGCGCAGCGCGGCACATCGGTGACGCGTCCGAAATGCGTGAGGAACATCTGTTCCGGATCGAAACTCAGCATGCGATCGATCGACGCGTGCAGCGCATCCGGCTCGAACTGCACAGGCGATGTCGTCGGCAGAATGAACGGGCCGCGTTCGGTATCGAATTCGCGATACGATAAACCGAACGTATCGCCGGTGAAAAACGAGCGGCTCTTCGCATCGTGGATCACCATGTGATGACGCGCGTGGCCGGGCGAATCGATGCACAGCAACGGACGTCCGGCGAGATCGACGGTGTGATTGTCGGCTGCGATATCCACGCGCACTTCATCGATCGGTTGCAGCGGACCATAGCTGCGCTCCATCTCGTCGGCGCCGTAGACGGCTGTCGCGCCGGCGATGAGTCGCGCGGGATCGATCATGTGCGGCGCGCCGCGAGGATGGATGACCGCGCGCGCGTTCGGCAGTTTCGCTATCAGCGCGCCCGCACCGCCGGCGTGATCGAGATGGACGTGGGTGAGGATCACGTGATCCACATCGGCCACGTCGAGATTCAGTTCGAAGAGCACATCAAGCAGGCGCGGCACCGCGTAGTTGGTGCCGACGTCGATGAACGCGGCGCGTCCGTTTTCGACGACCAGATAAGCGGCGTCGAAGTTCGGCCGGAAGAATCCGGTGTCGATGCCATAGACGCCATCGCCGTAATCGATCATAACTTTGCCTCGGCGAATTCCAGATTCTTTTGCACGCGCGGCCGCTCGTGTTCCGGCAAGGCCGCATCGGCGAGCAATTCGCGGCACAGGCGCGCGCTCAGCGCGAAATCGCCGGACCAGTACGCGGAAATCGACCACTCGTCACGCGAACGCCATTCATACGCCGCGTGATCGACGAACAGCAAATCGTCATTGCGTCTCAGGTTCGCCGCGATCTCGGCAAATTTCACCGCGAGATTCCAGCGCTCTTTCAGACGGAAATATCGCGCGGCGTCGCAAGCCGCATCGGCACGCGAGGGGCGGAAATCGTACGCATCGAGAAAAGCCGCCGCGACGTCCGCATACGGTGCGCCGGTCTGTTCTTTGAGCCGCGCGACTTGCAATTTGGAATAGTATACTTCTTCGAACCAGCCGCCCATGCTGATGCGCTGTTCGTACGCGGCCAACGCCTCCTGCGGCCGCAGCGCGTCGCGCAGGCTTTGCGCGAGATAAAACGCATACCGCGCGTTGCCGGGTTCGTTCTCTAACGCCTTGCGCAGCGTCTCGGCATCCTTGCTGAATTTTTCCTGCTGCGATTGCTGGCTGCGCGCACCGTCGGTGAACACGCGGATGCGCAAGCCGGGCAAGTATTGCGCTTCCGGATAACGAGGGGCGATCAGCACTTCGTGGAGCACGCCGCGCCATTCCCATTGTTCGTCGAGCTTGACCATCGCGATGCGGCGATAGCGCATGTCATTGAAGATCAGTTCGAGCAGATAGCCCGGCGCGGTCAGGTCCGTCGGCCAAGCGAAACCGGGTTCGGCTTCGAAGATTTCGTCCGCGTCGATGATCAACGCGAACTCGCCGTGGTTCTTCGCGAGTTCCAGCGCCTGGTTGCGGTTGTGCGCGAAATCGACCCAGGGACGCTCGATGAGCTCGCCCGGAACATCGGCCATCACGCGGCGGATGATGTCCTGCGTTCCGTCCGTCGAGCCGGTGTCGGAAATCGCCCACGAATGGATGAAGGGTTTGGCCGAGCGCAGGCATCGTTCGATGACCCGCGACTCGTTCTTGACGATCATGTTGAGGCAGATGCGCATCGCGCGATTATGCCTCAGCCGCGTTTCATTTCACCGGCATGCCGGGCTGCGCGCCGTCGTCGGCATCGAGCAGGAAAAGCTCGCCGCCGCCGCTGCCGGCGGAGAGGATCATTCCTTCGGAGACGCCGAAGCGCATCTTGCGCGGCGCGAGATTGGCGATGAACACCACCTTGCGGCCGACCAGTTTCTCCGGTTCCTGATACGCGGCGCGGATGCCCGAGAAAATCTGGCGCTTGCCGATTTCGCCCGCGTCGAGCTCGAAGCGGAGGAGTTTGTCGGAACCTTCGACGAATTCGCAGACGAGGACTTTGGCGACGCGCAGATCGAGCTTGGCAAAGTCGTCGATTGAAATCGTATTCGACGAACTTGCGATGGCACCCGCCACTGCCGCGCTCTGGCCCCTTCTCCCGCTGGCGGGAGAGGGTTGGGGTGAGGGTGGCGCCGTGGCCTGCAGCGACTCTTTGGAATTTTCGATCATGGTTTCAATTTGTTTGGAATCAAGTCGGACGATTATGGGCTCATAAGATCGGATCGATGAAGCATAAATAGGCTCAACACTATCGCGTCGCGTTGCCGAGGAAGCGTTCGGCTTTCTCGACTGCGAATGGGACGATCGGTTTGAGCATCATCGTCAGCAATCGAAAGGCACTAATCGCAAATGTGCAAACGCTGTGCAATGCCGATCGCTTGGTTGAATCCTTGGCGAGAATCCAAGGCGCGCTTTCCGCGATATAGCTGTTCACGAAATCAGCCGCCAACACGAATTCGCGAGTAACAGCCGCGAAGTCACCTTCGCGATACATCTGCGTTGTTGCTGTGAGACTTCCGAGAAGCCGTTGATAAATGTCGTGCTGTTTTGTATCGACAGCAACCCGACGGCGCAAGTTTTCCATCGAAGAGCTTCTGGACGAATCCCGCGGTACGACTCGCGATGTTCACCCATTTCCCGACGAGATGGGAATTCACGCGCTCCTCGAACGCTTTCAAATCAAGATCAACATCGACCGGCGCAGCGCTCAACATCGTAGCGAAGTAGTACCGCAGATAATCCGGATTCAAACCCGCATCGAGATACGTCCGCGCCATAATGAACGTCCCACGCGACTTCGACATCTTCTCGCCGTTCACCGTGAGATAGCCGTTCACATGCAGCGCATCCGGCACGCGCAATGCCGGCGCCTTGCAGCATCGCCGGCCAGAACAGCCCGTGAAAATTCACGATGTCCTTGCCGATGAAATGATGCATCTCGCGCGCGAGGCTGTTCTTGCCGACCGAGTCCGGCCGCATGAAATCGTCGAAGTACGAATCGCCGAGCGCCGCGTTTGTCGCGCAATATTTCTTGAAGGACGCGAGATAACCGACCGGCGCGTCTAGCCATACGTAGAAGAATTTGCCCGGCGCATCGGGAATCGGAAATCCGAAGTAGGGCGCGTCGCGCGAGATATCCCAATCGCGCAGGCCGCCTTCGGCGTCGAGCCACTCTTTGAGTTTCGCTTTCACCGAGGAATGCGCGACGTCCTTATCGAGCCACGCGCGCAGGAACTCGGTGAAATCGCCGAGCTTGAAAAAATAATGTTCCGAATCGCGCAGCTCCGGCGTCGCGCCCGAGACGACGGATTTCGGATCGATCAGATCCGTCGGCGAATAAGTCGCGCCGCAGTTCTCGCAGTTGTCGCCGTACTGATCCGGCGTGCCGCAATTTGGACACGTGCCTTTGATGTAGCGATCGGGCAGGAACATCTGCTTCAACGGATCGTAGAACTGCCGCACGTCGCGCGTGGCGATGTGACTCGGCTTCGCGTCACGCAGCGCGCGGTATATACGTTCGGCGAGTTCCTTGTTTTCGGTCGAATGCGTAGTGTAGTAATAATCGTGGTCGACCGCGAAATCCTTGAAATCGCGTTTGTGGCCGATCTCCACGTCGGCGATGAAATCCTCCGGCGATTTCCCCGCTTTCTCGGCCGCTAGCATGATCGGCGTGCCGTGCACGTCGTCGGCGGCGACGAAATGTACGGTGTCGCCCGCCATGCGCCGCGCGCGGACCCAGATGTCGGTCTGTATATACCCGAGCAGATGGCCGATGTGCAGCGGCCCGTTCGCGTAGGGCAGGGCGTGGGTGACCAGGATTTCGCGCGGCGTCATGCGTTTCCGATGATATCCATAACCAGCGATGATTATCGCATGCGTTGCGCTCGGTCATCGCGCGGACGTAGTCTTGACGTTTCGATCACGGGGGAAAATCGCATGAGTGTTCGCCGTTTCGTCGACCTTCGCGTTGTGCGCGGGATTTTCCACCGCCGCCGTTGCGCGCGACGCCGCGCCCGATGCCGCGACACGCAAGCTCGCGTTCGATGTGTTCAAGCAGCTCATCGAAATCAACACGACTGATACGTCCGCCGGCAATGTGACCACCGCGTCTGAAGCGATGGCTAAGCGATTCCTCGATGCCGGATTTCCGCAGAAGGATATCGTCATCGACGGTCCGAACGACCGCAAGAAAAACCTCGTCGTGCGCTACCACGGCAACGGAAAAGGCGGACGGCCGATCCTGATGATCTGCCATCTCGATGTCGTCGAAGCGCGTCGCGAGGATTGGACCACCGATCCCTTTCAATTCGTCGAGAAAGACGGCTTCGTCTACGGCCGCGGCACGCAGGACGTGAAAAGCGGCGACGCGATCCTCGTCGCCACGCTGATCCGCTTCAAGAAGGAAGGCTTTGTGCCGGATCGCGATCTCATCGTCGCGCTGACCGCCGACGAGGAAGGCGGCACGTCGAACGGCGCCGAATGGCTGGTCAAGAACCGGCGCGATCTCGTCGACGCCGAGTACGTGCTCAATCCCGATTCCGGCGGCATCGATTCGGAAAACGGAAAAGTCGTCAGCGTGCAACTCGGCGCCACCGAAAAGCTGTATTCCGATTACATGCTCGTCGCCACCAATCCCGGCGGACACAGTTCGCTGCCGCGTCCGGACAACGCGATCTATGAACTCACGGCGGCGCTCGATCGGCTGAAGGCATCGCCGTTTCCGCCGGAACTGAATGCAGTGACGCGCAGCTTTTTCGAGCGCGACGCGAAGATCGAACCGAAAGATGTCGCCGCCGACATGCGCGCACTGACCGGCGCGACGCTCGATCAGGATGCGGCCGCGCGATTGTCGAAATCCGACGCGCGTTTCAATTCCGTCCTGCGCACGACGTGCGTGCCGACCAAATTGCAAGCCGGACACGCCAACAACGCGCTACCGCAGCGCGCGACGGCGCTCGTCAATTGCCGCATCTTCCCCGGACATTCAAAAGAGGAAATCCGCCAGGCGCTGCAGAAAATCGCGGACGACGACAAGCTCAAGGTGATGTACATCGACAACGACCAGAGCCTGCACGACACCGCGCCCGGCGAAAAATCGCCCGCACCACCGCCGATCCGACCCGATGTGCTGAAAGCGCTCGATCGCGTTTCGGCGGAATGTGGCACGGCGTCCCGGTGATTCCGGAGATGGAAACGGGTGCATCCGACAGTATCCACACGAACGCAGCCGGCATTCCTTCGTATGGCGTGTCAGGCGTCGCCGTCGATCGCGACGACTACCGCGCGCACGGAAAAGACGAGCGGCTGCGCATCACCGCGTTCTACGAAGGATTGGATTTTTACGGACGCGTGCTGAAGCTGCTCACGTCGCACTGATCACGCCGGATTGATCAGGGCTCCGACGCGCGCTCCCACACCTGCGTGCGTCCCAGCAGCGAAAATCCGATGAAACCGCGCACCTCGAGTTTGGTGCCGGTTTCATCGACATGCAGCTTGCAGCGATAAATCTTGCCGCCGTCCGGATCGATGATTTCGCCGCCGACCCATTCGTCGCCGTCGCGGTGCAGGTTCCACAAAATGGTCATGCCGAGGATGGGCTGATCCTTGTGTTCTCCGGAGCAATCCTTGCACTTCGGATTCTGATCCTGGTCGGGTTTACGGAACAGCTTTACGACATGTCCGGAGAGCACGCCGTTTTGTTCGGTGATGTCGACGATGGCTTTGGCTTCGTGCGTGTCATCGTCGATGGTTTTCCACGTGCCGACGGGTGACAGGTTCGCCGCGATGACGGACGAACAACTCAACAACCCGGCGAAAATGGTGGCGGAGCGCATACCGCCATCTTAATCCGGTTCGATGAACGACTACTCAACACCATCTGCAAAAATGCGGTCGCGCAGGAACGCATAGGCATCGCCGTCGGCAGCCACTGTCGCACCCATGGCGCCAACAATTATCTCGTCACCCGCCACCGCGGCCGACGACCCGAAGAACGTACCGGCATCCCCGCGCAGCGTCGATTCATGCACGACGTCCCAGTTGTGCGGGTGGAATACATCGCACATGTCATCGTTCGCTGACGTCACGGCGAATAGATCGCTGCTGGCGGCGACCGCGCTGCCGAAACGTGCGGTTTTTCCGGTTCCGTGCAACGCATACAGCTCGATCGACGCCGTAGCCCAGGGATCACCGAAAACATACGCGGTGCCGCCGCTCGACGTGCCAGGGGCGCCGATCACCTGCAGGTTCGACGTCATTGCTACGGCATATCCGAATTGCTGGTCAGCGGCCACGTCGGACATCGGCCGGAGAATCTGGATGAGATCCCAGCCATCGCGATTCAAGGAATACAGCGCAGCCGAGCCCTGATTTGCGACGATTTTTGAATCGCCGGGCGCGCCGATCAGCAACTGAGTTTGGTTCATGGCGATGCTTCCGCCAAACGAAGGCGCCACCATTTCCGAGGGCGCCGTGATCGCGGCGAACGGCCACCAGCTCCCACCACCCAGTGCGAACGTGCGAACAGTATCGCCTTGCAGGGCGGATGCCGCCAGCAGATCTCCTTTGATCGCAACGGCAGTGCCGAAACCTGTTTCGCGAGCCGTGATGCCCGATCCCATTTGCAACCACAGGCCGAGCATCGGATCGCGCGCAAACACATAAATCGCACCGACGAACAGATCCGCTTCGTGCGCCGGCGCTCCGACGACGACTACGTTGTGATCAATGGCCACCGAGTACCCGAACGCGCTGTTCATGGTCGCGTCGTCGGGGACGAGTCGGGCTTCCTGATGCCAGTCGCTCTCGCCCGAGGCATGCGTGAAGACGTACACGGCTCCGCTGTTGCTGTCTTCGAGCGGCGCGCCCACGACCGCCCAGTCCATGTTTGCTGCGTCGTCGTGCCAGATGGCCGTCGATCCGCCAAACTTTCCCGCGGCGGCGGGTGCGGTAAGGTGAGCCTGCAGGACATAGGGTCCTTTCGTGTTCACCAGCGAAGCCCAGTCGGTCGTGACCAACTGCGGTTCGGCGGCGGCAAACCGCGACAGCATCGATAGACCGATCACAGACAGGCTGATCAAGCGTTTGCTTTGCACTTTCAATTTCCTCGCACTTGCCGCGGAACGCGGCCCGCGAAAGTTTGCGGGCACGTCCCGTTTTCAATCGGACAGGATTCGGACCGAATGCGGCGAGTGGGCCGGCCGGAATTATTTTGTGCGAGTGCCGTTTTCCGGATACAGCCGCTGTAGACGCGGCGCTGAGATACAATGACCGTATGCCGAATTCATCGACTTGCCATGTCTGAAGCTCTCCAGCAGCGCGTCCGCGACCTGCTCGCCACCATCACCGATCCGCACACGTCGAAGTCACTCGCTGACGAAGGCGTGATCAAGGGCGTCGGCGTGGCGGGCAAAGACGTCGCCATCGACATCGCGCTCGCCTATCCGGCCGCGGGTTGGCATGACGAACTCGCCGATTCCATCCGCGACACGCTCGCGGGCGACGATTCGATCGGCAACGTGATCGTCAACGTCACTTCGCGCGTATTCGCGCACAAGGTGCAGGGCAGTCTCACACCGTTGCCGAACGTGAAGAACATCATCGCGGTGGCGTCGGGCAAGGGCGGTGTCGGCAAGTCGACGACGGCGGTGAATCTCGCGCTCGCGCTGCAGGCCGAAGGCGCGAAGGTCGGCGTGCTCGACGCGGATATTTACGGTCCGAGCGTGCCGCGCATGCTCGGCGTTTCCGGCAAACCCGATTCGCCCGATGGCGAGCACATCGAGCCGAAAATCGCGCATGGCGTGCAGACGATGTCGATCGGTTTCATGATCGACGAAGACACGCCGATGATCTGGCGCGGTCCGATGGTCACGCAGGCGTTGACGCAGTTGCTCAACGAAACGAACTGGGTCGATCTGGATTATCTGATCATCGACCTGCCGCCCGGCACCGGCGACATCCAGCTCACGCTGAGCCAGCGCGTGCCGGTTTCCGGCGCGCTGATCGTGACGACGCCGCAGGACATCGCGCTGCTCGATGCGCGCAAGGCGCTCAAGATGTTCGAGAAGGTCGAAGTGCCGGTGCTTGGCATCGTCGAGAACATGGCGATGCACATCTGCTCGAACTGCGGCCATGCCGAACATATTTTCGGCGAAGGCGGCGGGCAGTCGATGGCGGCGCAATACGACGTGCCGCTGCTCGGTTCGCTGCCGCTGGACATCCACATCCGCGAACAGGCTGATAGCGGCACGCCGACGGTCGCCGCTGATCCGAACGGGCAGGTCGCGCGCATGTATCGCGAGATCGCGCGCAAGGCGGCGGCGCGGTTGTCGCTGAATGCGCGCAGCAAGTCGATTCAGTTCCCGATAGAACGTAGGTGTGCTGTCAGTCCGGAGGGTGGGAAGTTAGTCGACACCCGCTGCGCCAACAGCGATCATCCCTGTTCCGAGTGTGGCCGTGTCGATTGCCACTGCGCCGCCGAAGTACCCGCCGGCGCCCACCGGATTTTTCAGTCGCGTTTCCTGATGCCACTCGGTGCTGCCTGCGGGAAGGCTGAAGATATACGCTGCGCCGCCACCGTCCTCATTCGGTGCACCGACTACGGCCCACTGAGTTCCCATAGCATCGGGATTCGACGTCGTGGCAAGGGCAGCCCCGAAATAGTTGCCCGCGCCCGGCGCTACGGGAGAAAGCATCGCCTCCTGGACGTACAGCCCATCGACGGTGATGGATGGCATCCAGGGCGCAGTTTCGATTTCGTTTCGCTTCGACTCCGCCTGGACCGGCATGGCCGAAAAGATCAGCAAGATGCTGAAAGCAATATCGCGGCAACGGCGCATATCATCCTCGCATGAGTTCTCTGCAGGACGCCGATTCTCGGCGAGCAGGACGGCGGAATTCGGATAGCACGCGGACAGCTTTCGGACGGGCGGCCCTCAGTCGCTTGTATTCTGAAAGACGAAAAATAGGGCACGCGTTGCGATCCGGTACAATCGGCATCGGTCGAGATTAGGGGCAGTCGTGCGCGGCGACGGCCATCGATTCAAATTCAGATCGTCATCCAGAACACGTAGGGGCGCGATTCATCGCGCCCGCCATGCCCACACGGGCGCGATGAATCGCGCCTCTACGAATGCAGGTGAAACAGTCCCGATGAGCATCAAAAGCGACAAATGGATCCGCCGCATGTCCGAAACGGGCATGATCGAACCGTTCGAGCCGGGGCAGGTCCGCGTCAACGGCAGCGGCGGCAAACTGATTTCTTACGGCACGTCGAGCTATGGTTACGACGTGCGTTGCGCGGACGAATTCAAAGTCTTCACCAACATCAATTCAACAATCGTGGACCCGAAAGAATTCGACGCGCGCAGCTTCGTCGACGTGAAGGGCGAGGTGTGCATCATCCCGCCGAATTCATTTGCGCTGGCGCGGACGGTGGAGTACTTTCGCATCCCGCGCCAGGTGCTGACGATCTGCCTCGGCAAGAGCACTTACGCGCGCTGCGGCATCATCGTCAACGTCACGCCGCTGGAGCCGGAGTGGGAAGGCCACGTGACGCTGGAATTCTCCAACACCACGCCGCTGCCCGCGCGCATTTATGCGAATGAAGGCGTGGCGCAGATGCTGTTCCTGGAATCCGACGAAGTCTGCGAAACCAGCTATCGCGACCGCGGCGGCAAATACCAGGGCCAGCGCGGCGTAACCTTGCCGAAAGCCTGATCCGAAAAGGCACGACCGATATGAGGATGACCATGCAAAACTTTTCTTTCGCCAAGACGCTGCGCTTCGTGGCGCATCGCGTTGTTCATCGCCGTGCTCGCCGCGTGCGGGCGCAACGACATCAAGAACGGCACGAAAGACGCCGACAACGTTCCGGCGAATTACGACCTGAGCATCAAGGCCGACAAAGATGGCCAGTTCGATTTCGACGGCGCGACGCTCACGCCGGAAGACCTGCGCGGCCACATCCGCTATCTCAACGAAACCGGCAAACCGGTGCACGCGATCCTGCTCGACGCGCGGCGAGAAGGAAAAGATCAAGAACACGCACGTCGCCGCGCTCGCGAGCCTGTCGCGCGACCTGAAAATCACCGCCTACGTGACGGACAACGACGGCAAAATCAAGGTGATCACGATCGTCGACGACAAGTGACGATCCGCACCTCTTCAGCGGAGAATTCCATGCGCAAAGTCATCCTCGCCTCGTTCGCCACCGTCTTCGCCGTCGGCGCTTCGCTCGCCTTCGCGCGCGATCCGATCCACGACGGCAGGCTCGAAATCAAGCCGGCCAAGGACGATCATTTCGAAGCCGCCGAATACACACTCGGCAAAGCCGAACTGTACGGCTACGTCAGCGATCTGAAGGACACCAAGAAGATCACCGGCATCCTGCTGCTGCGCGGCGACAAGGCGACGCCGAATCAGAAACACCTGATCGCCATCACGGCGAAGGCGCAGTCAGCTCGAGGCGTTCATCGATCTGGACGGCAAGACTGCAGCCGCTGGTCGATCCGACGCCGTCGCCCGTCGCCGCGCCGCCCGCGCTCGACAACGCCGGCGCGGTGCGGCACGCCAGCCGCAGCGACCACGCCCGCGACGACCGACGCC
This sequence comes from uncultured Gammaproteobacteria bacterium, assembly GCA_963814225.1. Lineage (GTDB taxonomy): Bacteria > Pseudomonadota > Gammaproteobacteria > Xanthomonadales > Rhodanobacteraceae > Rudaea. The sequence continues at coordinate 42,790 of CAWFCC010000003.1, forward strand.
GGGGCACTGATTCGCGCCGCGCCGCGCTAATGCGTGGCGCCGGCTGCGAAGCTCACATCTTCTTCAGTCGTGAGTGCGACGCGCAGGCATACGCGCGTCGCTTCCATCATCGTCGAAAGATCGAGCCAGGGCGCGTCGCCGAGACGCCGCGCCTGTTCCGGCAGATACGGCACATGTACGAAACCGCCGCGCAGCGCTGGACGCCGCGTGGCGATGTCGTGCGCGAGCGCGAAGAACACCTGATTGCAGACGAACGTGCCGGCGGTGTTCGAGATCGACGCCGGAATGCGTTCCTCGTGCAGCGCGCGCAGCATCGCCTTGATCGGCAGCGTCGAAAAATACGCGTTCGGTGCGCCGTCGATGCACGGGGACATCGATCGGCTGATCGCCGGCATTGTCCGCAATGCGCGCGTCGATCACGTTGATCGCGATGCGTTCGATCGAGATTCCCGGCCGTCCGCCGGCTTGACCGAGCGCGAGCACCAGCGCTGGCTCGAATTCGTCGATCAGTTGCGACAGCACCTCAGGCGCACGCGCGAATTCGGTCGGCAACGTACGAGCGACGACGGCGTGGCTGGCGATGCGCTCGCCGTCGAGCGCCTCGACGATGCGTTGCGATGGATTGATGTCGTCGCCGTCGAACGGCTCGAATCCGAACAGGAGAGTACGTCGGTTTCATCGGAAATGCGAAAAAGTACATTAGTATAATATTGACGATGAACAGCCAGAACGCCGTCTGCCATTGCTGCTTGATCACGGCGTTCGGATCGCGCAATTCGAGCAGCGCGACCGGCACGATGTTGAAATTCGCGGCCATCGGCGTGAGCAGCGTACCGCAGTAGCCGGTGAGCATGCCGAGCGCGCCGAGCGCGGCCGGATTGGCGTGATGCTGCTGGATCAGCAGCGGCAGGCCGATGCCGGCCGTCATCACCGGAAACGCGGCGAACGCGTTGCCCATGATCACGGTGAACGCGACCATGCCGAACGCGTAGGCGATCACGCAGGCGAGCCGCGAATCGGCCGGGATCGCCATCGAACTCAGATGGCCGACCGTCGCGCCGACGCCGGTCGCGGTGAACACGCCGCCGAGCGTGGCGAGCAGCATCGGCAGCAGCGCGGCCCACGAAAGCGCGTCGAGCAGACGCGCCGTTTCCATTCCGGCGTCGCCGGTGCCGGCGCGCGTGAGCCACATCGCGGCGAGCAGCGCGAGCACGCAGGCGAGACCCAGCGCGGTCAGCGTCGCCTGCCGCGAATCGAACATCGCGCATGTCGCCGACGTGCAGCCACGGTTGCGTCGACGGCCAGCAGCGAGCGTTCCGAGCGGGATCAACAGCGCGGGCAAGAACAATGTGTTGCCGAATCGCGTCGGCGCTCGACTCGCGCGCCGCGGGATTCGTCGTCGAACGCGCGGCGTTTGAGTTTTCCCGATCCCGCCAGCAGCGCGAGTACGATCACGGCCGACGCCGACGCATTTGCTCGGCGCCAGCTTGTCGCCCGCGGTATACATCGCATCGAACGCATCGCCGCCGAGGAAAACGACGGCGAGGATTCCCCAGAACGCCGTGTGCATCGGACGCCGCGCGCGCGCGTCGATGATCGCGCAGATCGCGAGCAGCAAACCGCACAGCCAGTAGGCGTATTCAATCCGCAGCATCGCGAGCCTTTCGCGCAAGTCGGCGCTGCATCAGCACGATGCGTATGGCGTGGATGACGAATGCGGCGATCGCGGTCGGCACCGCCCAGAGCGCGATCGGATTTCGGATCGAGATCGATGCCGTTCTGCGCGAAGAAACCCTGGATCAGCAGCACCGCGCCGAGCGCGATGAAGACGTCCTCGCCGAAGAACAAGCCGACGTTGTCCGTCGCCGCCGCCATCGCGCGCACGCGCTCGTGTCCGTCGTCGTCGAGTCGCGGATCGATCTTCTCGGCCGCCGCTTCGGCCATCGGCGCGAGCAGTGGACGCACCGTCTGCGGATGGCCGGCGACGGTGTTCAGGCCGAACATCGACAGCACCTGGCGCATCGCGAGATACGCGATCAGCAATCGCGCGAACGTGAGCCGCCAAAGCTGGCCGATCCAGATATCGCGCGCGCTCGCGCAAGCCCGGCGCGTTCGAGCAATCCGATCGCCGGCAGCGTCAGCACCAGCAGCATCAGCATGCGGTTGTCCGATGAACGTGTGGCCGAACAGCGCGAGCAGATCGGGCACCGACATGCCCGACAGCAGCGCGCTGACCACGCCCGCCGCCACGACGACCAGCGCCGGATTCAGGCGCAGCGCGAATCCCGACGACGACGACGGCGACGCCCAGCAATGGCCAGTAATTCATGCGGTGCGACTACCAATTACGGACTGAGTTTTCCGGCTAAGATGAAGTATCGCACGGGGCATCATCGGAGGGATAAAGCATGAATTCGCGACTGCCGTTTCGAGCCTCACTCGCCATCGCGCTGCTGTCGCGCAGCGGCGCATTTGTCGGCGGCGCCGACCGCCATCGTCGGCGTGACGCTCGTCGATCCGTCGCAGGACGAAGCGCACGCCGTCACGAAAGACGCAACGGTCGTCTTCGATGGCGATCGCATCGTCGCAGCCGGGCCGCGACGCAACGGTCGAAGGTGCCGAAAGACGCCACGCGCATCGACGGCGACGGCAAATGGCTCATTCCGGGCATGATCGACGGGCACGTCCATTTCTTCCAATCTGGAAATCTGTACACGCGTCCCGACGTCGCCGACTTCAATGCGGTGGTGCCGTACGCGCAGGAAGTCGCGCGCAACAAGGCGCGGCTTGCCGGCGACGTTCAAGGTCTGGCTTGCCAGCGGCGTGACCAGCGTCGATCGATGTCGGCGGCCCGTTCTGGAATTTCGACGTGCGCGACATGCGCCGCGAAAACCGACGCCGCGCCACGTGTGGAAGTGGCGGGGCCGCTGATTTCGATGGTCGCGCGTCCGCAGCTCGAACTTGACGGTGATCCGCCGATCATCAAGGTCGATTCGCCGCAGGCGGCGCGCGATCTGGTCGCGCGCGAACTCAAGCGCAAGCCCGATTTCATCAAGGTCTGGTTCATCCATCAGCAAGGCGACGACTTCGCCGCGCAGGAAGCCATCGTGAAGGCGGCGGCCGACGCGGCGCACGCCGCGCACACGCGCCTGGCCGTGCACGCGACGGAACTGGACGTCGCGAAATCGGCGCTGCGTGTCGGCGCGGATTATCTCGTGCATTCGGTGTTCGAAGACGTCCGATCGACGATGAATTCATCGCGCTGCTGAAAAAGAATCACGCCATCGAATGCCCGACGCTGTTCGTCTACACGGGTTACCGATTGGCGTTGTCGAACACGTGGAAGCCGACGCCCGAAGAACAGCGCACCGGCGATCCGCAGATCGTCGCGTCGATGCACGATCTCGACACTATCGCTGCCGACAAGCGTCCGCCGATCGTGACGCGCATGATGGCCAACCCGAACATCCAGCCGCCGACCGTCGCGATGCAGAACCTGAAGAAGCTGCGCGATGCAGGCATCCCGATCGTGATGGGCACCGACGCGGGCAACATCGGCACGCTGCATGGTCCGTCGGTCTTTCGCGAAATGGCGCTGATGCACGAAGCGGGCATGACGCCGCTCGAAATCCTGCGCAGCGCGACCGTCAACGGCGCGAAAGCATTGGGTCGCGACGATCTCGGCACGATCGCGAAAGGCAAGCGCGCCGACATGGTGCTGCTCGATGCCGATCCGCTGGCGGATGTTGGAAATCTCAGCCACGCCGAACGCGTGATCAAGGCGGGGGTTGTCTATGATCCGAAAGCGTTGATCGACAGTATTCGTTGAACGTTCGTTGTGTGGATGGCGCGGGCGCAATGAATTGCGCCCCTACAACGAATTGCGGCGTGCGGGAAAATTTCGCCTGAAATGATTTTCGTCCTACGGACAAGTTGTTTTTGTGTGCAAATTGCACCTTACGGAATCAAAGCTGCGTAGGGGCGCGATTCATCGCGCCCGGCTTTGCATTGATCGACTGTTACTTTCGCCGCCTCCAGCGCGAGACGCAGACGCTGCGCAAACATCGCCGCATCAGCCCGATCGCCATGCACGCAAATCGTATCGGCGCGAATCGCGCGCTGCGCCGCCTGTGCGGACCGCCACTTTTCCGCTCGATCGCGATCTGCGACGGCCTGATCCACCGCCGCATCGACATCGTGGATCACCGCATCCGCTTCGCGGCGCGGCGTCAGCGAACCGTCCGCTTCGTACCGGCGATCGGCGAACGCCTCGTGCGCGACGATGCAAGCCCGCCGCTGATCCCGCGCGCGTCAACTCGCTGTCGGCGAGGCCGACGAGGACGAGTTGCGCATCGAAATCGCGCACCGCGCGCGCGATCGCATCGGCCAGCGCGCGATCCTTCGCCGCCATGTTGTACAGCGCGCCGTGCGGCTTCACGTGCGCGACGCGCGTTCCGCACGCGCGCGCGAACGCGTGCAGCGCGCCGATCTGATACAGCGTCATCGCATGCGCTTCGTTCGGCGTCACGCGCATCTCGCGCCGGCCGAATCCCTGCAGGTCGGGCAACGACACGTGCGCGCCGATCGCGACGCCGTGCGACTTGCGCAAGTTCGACGGTGCGCTGCATCGTCGTGAAATCGCCGGCGTGGAAACCGCATGCGATGTTCGCCGAGGTGATCCACGGCATCACGCCCGCGTCGTCGCCCATCGACCACGCGCCGAAGGATTCGCCCATGTCGCAATTGAGATCGATTTTCATCGGATGATGTCGAGCCGTTCCGCTATCGTGCGTTGCAGTGCGCGCAATTCGCGTTCGCGGCGAAGATACATCGTTCGCGCATCCGCCGCCGGGATTTCCACGAACCGTATCGTCTGGCCGGGGCGGCGCTGCGCGAGTCGTCGGCATATCGACGGCAGCGACATGGCCGATGCGCGGATAACCGCCGGTCGTCGGCGCTTCGCGCATGAGCAGGATCGGCGATCCGCCCGGCGGCAATTGCAGTGTGCCGGGAACCACGCCTTCGGAGATGAGTTGCTGTGTCGACGTCCGCAGCGGAACGCCGTCGAGGCGATAGCCGACGCGGTTCGATTGCGTGTCGATGCGGAATTCCCGCGCAAACAGCGCATTTCGCGAAGCGGCGTCGAGATGATCGAAATGTGCGCCGCGGACGAGCCGGATCGGATGATCGCCATGCTCGTCGAACCACGGCGTCGGATCGAGCGACCATGTGGTGCGCGGATGTGTTTTCTGGAATGGAACGTGCGCGAGTGTGTCGTCGGCGAGGAGCGCGCGCCCGATGCCGCCGTTGACGTCGACACTGCGGCTGCCCATCAGCGGCGGCGTGCGAAAGCCGCCTGCGATGGCGAGGTAGGCGCGACATCCGCTGCGAAGCGCGCCGACGTCGAGCACGCTGCCGGCATCGATGAAACGTGGGCGCCACATCGGCACGTCGACTTCGCCGCCTGTGATGGCGACGAGTGCGGGCGCATCGAAGCGCAGCGTCGGACCGCGCAACGTGATTTCCAATGCGGCTGCGTTCTCGTCGTTGCCGACGAGCGCGTTGGCCAGTCGCAGCGCGACGTCATCCATCGCGCCGGCGCTGCCGACGCCGAGATGCGCGAAGCCGTGCCGGCCGAGATCCTGCACCGTCGTGAGCAATCCGGGCGCGACGACATGGATCATCGCGACAACGAATCGACGGTCACGAAGCGCACGCGTTGTCCGGCGTGAAGTAGTGCCGGTCCATCACGCGTCGCATCGAAAAGATTCAACGATGTGCGGCCGATGATCTGCCAGCCGCCGGGCAGTTCGCGCGGATAGATGCCGGTCTGTGCGCCGCCGATGGCGACCGAACCGGCTGGCACGTGCGTGCGCGGCGTCGCGCGGCGCGGCGCCACGAGTTGGGATGGCAATCCGCGCAGGTACGCAAAGCCGGGCATGAAACCGAGCATGGCGACGGTGTATGTTGCGGAGGAATGGCGAGCGATGATTTCGTCGACGCCCAGTTTCGCGTGCGCGGCGACATCGGCGATGTCGGGACCGAATTCGCCGCCGTAGCAGACCGGAATCTCGATCGCGGCTGACGCAGTGACGGAACGGCGCTCGCCGAGTGATTTTTCGACGAGCGCGAGCAATGCTTCAGCGTCGGGCGGCCGATCCATGTCGAAACGAATACACACGCTCGCGTATGCCGGCGCGGCGTCGAAATGTTCGCGCAAAGATTCGGCGAGCGCGATGGCGGCGTCGTTGATGTCGTCATCGATGCGATCGCCGAGCCGGATCAGCAGCGCACCTTCGCCGAGCGGTTCGAGCGTCGGCGTGATCACGCGGTCGTATGCAACGCCGTGCGCAAGGCGTCGATGCGTTCGCGGCGTGCGTCGTCGTCATACGCGATGCGCGCGCCGACGCCCCACACGGGTTTCGGCCATGCTTCGTCGCTGGTGAAGCGCGCGATCACGTGCACGTGCAGCTGCGGCACCACGTTGCCGAGCATGGCGATGTTGAGCTTGTCGGGATTCACTATCGCGTGGAGCGCGCGCGCGCCGTGGTTGATTTCGTCGAGCAGCCGGTGCTGATCGTCGATTGAAAGATCGATGAGTTCGCGAAGATCCGGGGCGCGCGGCACCAGGATTAGCCACGGGAAACGCGCGTCGTCCATCAGCAGCACGCGCGTGAAATCCAGATCGCCGACAACATGCGTGTCGGCGTCCAGCTGAGGATGCAGCGTGAAACCGTTCATCCGACGTTGCGCGCCAAAAAGGCGAGTGCGCGTTCCTGCGCGAGTTTCGCACTTGCTGCGTCGTAGTGCTTCGGATCGATGTCGCGGTTGAAAGCGTGACCGGTCGGATATGTATACACTTCCATTTGTGGAAGCGCGTCGCGATGTTTCTGCACGACTTCAGGCGGGATCGATTCGTCTTTTTCGCCGAAATGGAATTGCACCGGCGCTTTCGGCTGTCCGGTGAGGAACTGCGACGTTGCGCGCGCCGTAGTAGCTGATCGCGGGCAGGCCGAGACGGATCGCGGAGACGAATGCGACCGATCCGCCCCAACAGTATCCGATCACGCCGATCTTGCCCGCCGAACTGATCGATTCGGCCGCGCTCGCCACGTCTTCGACTGCGCGATCGATGCCGACTTGCGTAGCCAGATCGCGCCCCTTCTGGAAATTCGCGCCTTCGTAGCCGAGTTCGACGTCGCGCTCGATGTGATCGAAGAAGGCCGGGGCGATCGCGGTGTATCCAAAACTCGCATAGCGATCGGTCACGCTGCGCATGTGCGCGTTGATGCCGAAGATTTCCTGCACGATGACGACGCCGCCTTTCGGTTTGCCGTGCGGCTTGGCGAGATACGCGCCGATGCATTGCGTGCCCGCGGTGTTGAGGCTGATGTGTTCTCCCATGACGTGTTTCTCCGTGTGTGCGTGAGCCCACGAGCAGGGTAATGCAGCGGTTGCACGTGTCAACGCGCGCGTGCGATTTTTTACGCGTCTCAGCTGGCGACGCGGTTGCGGCCTGCGGCTTTGGCGGCGTAGAGCGCGCGGTCGGCGGTGTCGATGAGCTGTTCGACGGTCACTTCGCCGTCGATCTGCGATGTCATCGAAATGCCAATGCTGATGGTGGCGATGCGCGAGAGTTCCGGCGCGAATACCGAAAGCGTGTCGGCGACGCGTACGCGAATGCGCTCGGCCATCGCGCGCACGGCGAAGATGTTCTGGCCTTCGACGATCGCGATGAATTCTTCGCCGCCGAAACGGCCGAGCAGATCGCCCGGCTCCAGCCACTGGCGCAGCGTCTGCACGCCGGCGACGAGCACGCGGTCGCCGAACAGGTGGCCGCGCGCGTCGTTGATCTGCTTGAAGTTGTCGAAGTCGATGAGCAGCAGCGCAAGTTCGCGGCGGCTTTTCTGGCAATCGTCGATGCGCTGCTGCATGGCGCGCAGCAACTGTCCGCGGTTGAACACGCCGGTCAGCGGATCGGTGATGGCGGTCTGATACAACTCGTCGGCCTGGCGTTGCAGGCGCGCGTTGGCTTCGCTCAGTTCGGCGTTGGTTTTGGCGATGGTGGTATGGCTCGCCGCCAACGCGCGATTGAGACGGCGCACGCTGACCATGCGCCACATCAATACGGCGATGAAGATGACCAGCGCGAGCAGCGCGACAACGTAGAAGCGCTGTTGCAGCTGATGCTGTTCCAGGCGTGTCGCCTGCAGTTCGTTTTCGATGGTGAGCAGGGCGAGCTTCTGTTCGCTCACCGCGCGCGCGTGCTGCACTTCGAGCGCGGAAAGTCGGCGGCTGGCGCGGCTGCCGAGCAGTTCCTCGCGCAGGCTCGCTTCGTCGCGTGCGTATTTCAGCGCGGTTTTGGTGTCGCCTTCGGCTTCGGCGAGTTGTCCACGCAACGCGTAAGCCTGTGCGAGCTGCGGTTTCATGCGCGCGATGTCGACGCCGGCGAGCGCACCGTCGAGAAGGTTCCGCGCGAGTGCGTGATCGTGGCGCGTCGTGGCGATATCGGCGAGCGCGAGCTGGCTGCGCACGATGATTTCGCGCTGATTGATGGCGCGGCCAGCCTGCAGTGCCGCCTGCAAAGGCGCGACGGCTTCGTCGGGCCGGTTCAGGCCGACCAGCGCGCGTCCGCGCTCGAGATGCTCGAACGCCGCGGCGGGGCGGTCGTTGAGTACCTGATCCAGCGCCAGAGTTTCGGTGGCGGCCTGCAGGGCGTTGGCGAAGTCGCCGTTGTCGTTGAGGAACCCGGAATAGCTGCCGTAGACGGTGGCGTAGTACGACGCTTCGCCGGCGTGCTCGGCCGCGGTGATCGCCTTTTCGAAATACAGGCGGCTGGTGGTTTCGTCGCCGAGTTCGCGATACAGCAGCGCGAGATTGCGGTTCGTCAGTTCGAGCCGGTCGTGGGTTTTCTCGCCGAGCGCGAGCGCCTGCATCTGCAGGTCGAGTGCCTGCGCGAAATCGCCACGGTCGCGGTAGATGGTGCCTAGATGCGCGAGTGCGCGGCCGGCTTCGACGTCGTCGCCGATGTCCTTGGCCAGATGCAGCGCTTCCTGCTGATGCTGGATCGCCGCGTCGAAATCGGCGTGGCGGCGGTCGAGGATGCCCAGATACGCATCGGCATACATGCGCAGACGTTCGTTGTGGGTATCGTCGGCGAGTTGCGTGAGGAGCTGGGCGAGTTCTCCGCACAAGGTGTAGTTGCCGAGCGTGAGCGCGTTTTCGGCGCGGGCGACGATGGCATCGGCCGCGTCGTCCCAGTTGCCGTTGTTGAGGGCGATGGATTGCGCGCGCTCGTCGTGTCGGTCGGCGAGGGCGTAGGCGGTGAGCGCGGTGTCGAGCGTGGCCAGTCCATGTTCGAAGCGGATGCGCAGACCGGGCGCAGACGTCATCCGCACCATCGGCGAAAAAATGGCGTAAACGGGTTCGATCGCCGCGGCGAGTTTCTGCATCGTCGCCACCGCATCGGCGCGCGCCTGCGTGTCGGCGAACGCCGACGGCGCGGCCAACAACGCTGCGCACGTCAGCACCGCTCTCGCTGCGATTCTGCGAACTGCCGCTTTCATATCATCGGTGGCGCTCCCCAGCACCCCGTTCAACCGGTCCGACTCGGCCCGGTACGGCGGCGAGTGTAAACTAGCGTCCCCGTTCGCTGCCATTGATACCGATGTCCATTGCGTCGCCCAAGCCCGCGCTGTCCAAGCCTGCAATCTCCAAGCCTGCACCGTCCAAAGTGGGCTTCGTCAGCCTGGGTTGCCCGAAGGCGCTGGTGGATTCCGAACGCATCCTCACCCAGCTGCGGGTCGAGGGCTACGAGATCGTGCCGAGCTACGACGCGGCCGACGTCGTCGTCGTCAACACCTGCGGCTTCATCGATTCGGCCGTGCAGGAATCGCTGGATGCCATCGGCGAGGCGCTGGCCGAGAACGGCAAGGTGATCGTGACCGGGCTGCCTCGGCAAGCGCGCCGACCTGATCCGCGAAGCGCATCCGGACGTGCTCGCCATCAGCGGCCCGCAGGACTACGCGAGCGTGATGAACGCCGTGCACGCGCAGCTGCCGCCGACGCACGATCCGTTCATCGACATCACCCTGCGCCGCGCGGCGGCGGCCAACGACATCGGCATCAAGCTGACGCCGAAGCACTACGCGTATCTGAAGATTTCCGAAGGCTGCAATCACCGCTGCATCGTTCTGCATCATCCCGTCGATGCGCGGCGATCTGGTGTCGCGGCCGGTCGACGAGGTGCTGCGTCGAAGCCGAGAAGCTGGTCAGGAGCGGCGTGCGCGAACTGCTCGTCATCTCGCAGGACACCAGCGCCTATGGCGTCGACGTGAAATATGCGCCGCGCGAATGGCGCGGAAGTTCGTATCGCACGCGCATGACCGAAATGTGCGAAGGCCTCGGCGCAACTCGGCGCGTGGGTGCGGTTGCATTACGTGTATCCGTATCCGCACGTCGATGAAGTGATTCCGCTGATGGCGGAAGGCAAAATCCTGCCGTATCTGGATATCCCGTTTCAGCATTCCAGTGCCGCGCATCCTCAAGCTGATGAAGCGGCCGGCGGCGAGCGCGAAGACGCTGGAGCGCATCAAGGCGTGGCGCGCGGTGTGTCCGGAGTCTGACGATCCGCAGCACGTTCATCGTCGGATTCCCCGGCGAGACCGAAGCAGGAGTTCGAGGAACTGCTCGCGTTCCTCGACGAAGCGCAACTCGATCGCGTCGGCGCTTTCGCCTATTCGCCGGTGCAGGGCGCGAAGGCGAATGAATTGCCCGATCCGGTCGACGAAGACGAAAAGCAGGACCGCCTCGCGCGTTTCATGCAGAAGCAGGCCGAGATCAGCGCGAGGAAACTGACGCGCAAGATCGGCACCACGCTCAAGGCGATCGTCGACCATGCCGATGCGAACGGCGCCGTCGGCCGCACCAGCGCCGACGCGCCGGAAATCGATGGCGTCGTGCACATTCGTGACGGCGCCGACGCTCAAGCCCGGCCAGTTCGTGGACGTACGCATCGACGGTTCCGACGAACACGACCTCGCCGGCACGATAGCCGTCTAGACGTCCATGCGTTTCGTCGCGCCGCCGCGCGGGCAGATCGATCCTGCCGCGTTCGACAAACCGCCGCTATCGCGACTGGCGCGAATTCGACGCACTGCTGCGTGCCGACGAATGGCCTGATGTCGATGCATTGAATGCGCTGCGGCGCGATCGCGTCGACGCCGCGCTTCGTCGCGCAGACACGCGAACTCGAAAGCGACGGATTGCACTACGAATCCCGCATCGGCGAACACGGCGCGATCGCGACTCGCGAAAACAACTGGCACGATCTGCTCAATGCGCTGATCTGGCTGCGCTATCCGAGTCTCAAGGCCGCGCTCAACCGTCGGCAGTGTGAAGAGATCGCGATCGCCGGACCGAAGAATCGCACGCGCGCGCAGTGCGCGCTGACGCATTTCGACGAGGCGGGCGTGATCGTGATCGTGCGCGATCGCGAGATCCTGCACGCATGGGACGCGCACGACTGGCTTGATCTGTTCTGGCGCCGACGCGCCGCATGGCTTGGCGGCGAAGCGCGCGCGATCGTGTTCGGGCATGCGCTGCTCGAACATGCGTTGCAGCCGGCGCAGTTGCTGGTCGGCAAAGCGCTGGTCGTCCTCGACAACGCAGGAAATCTCGATGAAGCGCGCGCCGTCGCACTCGTCGCCGAACGAATCGGCAGCGGACGGCTGCTATGTGATCCACAGGAACTTCGTCCGCTACCGCTGTCGGGGATTCCGGGATGGGTCTCAGCCAACGAGCGTGAGGAATTCTATCGAGCGGCGGCATGTTTCCAGCCGCGGCGAAGTGGCCGGCGTTATCCCGCCGCGATCGAGCCGCGTCTCACAGGATTCAATCCGATCGGCGGCGTTGCCGTGACCGATGACGACGTTCGCATCTGCGTGACATCGAAGGCATCTGACTCAATCGTTTGCGCCATAGCTCACGGATAGAACGACAAAGCGCTTGCGTCCACTTGGCAACTCGGTTTCGAATTCATCGTCGACGCGTTTTTTCAGCGCCGCGCGCGCCAGCGGCGAATCGATGCTGATCCAGCCTTTCGGTGCGTCGGTTTCGTCGGGTCCGACGATGCGATAGGTGTGCGCGTTGCCGTCATCGTCTTCGACTTCGAAGCGTGCGCCGAAAAATATCGCGCCGGTATCGGTCGGTTGCGGCGGCGCGATCTTCACTTCCTGCAAGCGCTTGGTCAGATAACGCACGCGGCGATCGATCTCGCCGAGCTGCTTTTTGCGATAGATGTATTCCGCGTTTTCGGAGCGATCGCCTTCGGCGGCGGCGGCGGACAATGCCCTGACGACTTCGGGCCGCAGCGTTCGCCACAGATGATCGAGTTCGCTCTTGAGTTTGCGATGGCCTTCGCCGGTGATGATCGCCGTGGACTTGGGCGACGGCGCGCGCCAGCGGCTCATGGTTTGGCGGCGGCGGTGGCGGCGAGATTGTCCAGGAACGCGATGTAGGCATCGACCTGCGGAATCACCGGGTCGTTGGGCAGCGTCAATTTGATTTGCTGCAGCATCGCGCGCGCCTGCATTTCCTTGTTCATGCGCTCGGCCCACAATTTCGCGGCGAGCAGATAGTTGCGTGCGATATCGGGATGGTTGCGGAAACGTTTGTGGAATCCGGAGACGAGACCGACGGCGAGCTGCGTCTGTCCCGCTTCGGCGGCCGCGTGCGCCAGACGCGTGACGTCGCCGGCGTCGTCGAGCGCGAACGCCGGATCGATGGCCTGACATTCGCGCACGACTTCCATGGCGCGGCGGTCGTGGCCTTTGGCGATCAGTACAGGAATATACTTTTTCGCATGCGCGACGAGGTCGGGTTTCTGATCGCTCTGGCGCAGCCAGTGGCGGTATTCGTCGTGCAGCGAAAGCTGGTCGGGGTGCAACCTCAGCTCGTCGCGCAGTAACGCTGCGGCGCCGGCCGTGTCGCCGGACGCGGCGCGTTCGCGGGCGGCGTCGAGCACCTTGCGCGACGGATCGGTGTGCGGAACTTCGTCGCTCAGTTCGACGTGGCCGGTGTAGCCGAGCGCTGCGCGGTTGGTGTAGATGACGTTGCCGATCAGATGAAACGTCGTGAGCATGAAGTAGTTCACGACGCAGTAGGTGATGAAATCGGCGACGAATACCGGCAGCGCCGTGCGCAATCCGAATCCGAGCACGCTCTGCGCGATCACCGCCGCGCAGAAGAATCCGGCGAGGATGAAATACTGGTTGCCGAGCCGCGACATCAGCATCAGCCACGCCAGCGGATTGATCGCGCGCGCCATGCCTTCTTCGAGCGCGAGGATGGTCACCATGGCCGGCATCGCCAGCATCAGCGCGAGGCCGAGCACGAGCGTGCCCATCGCACCGAAGTAAACGCCGGCGCAGATCAGCAAGAGTTCGATGAGGATCAGCAGCGACACCGCGTATACGGCGATGTTGTCGTTGACGGTGAAACTGATCTCGGGCGGTTTTTCGCGGCCGTTGGCCGTCCAGCGCAGCGCTTCGAAACAGTATTTGAAGAACGCAGCCCAGACGACCAGATCGACGAACGGCCCGACGATCATCAGGAGCAGAACGACGACGTGCGACACGGCGATGGCGACGATCGTCGACGCCGCGGCCGGATCGAGCGCATAGCGGAAGATCTGCGGCCAGCGTTCGTTGATCGGCGCGAGCGTGTCGGCGGGCGCGTGGAGGGGAGCGTTCATGTCGTTCGTATTCTATCGGTGCGCGGGCGTGTGTGAAGGGTTGTCGTTGCGCGTCTTGCTGTGTAACGTGTGATGCGTGCGTTGAATTGTGATGAGGTTCCGATGTTGTGTTGTGATGCAAAATTGTTTCGACTAAAACTATTTCCGGCAAGCCTGATTTCCGCCTGTGCGCTGCTGACGGCCTGCGCCGCGCAGTCGGCGACCAAACCTTCCAATACACCGCCGCCCGCTGTGGCGGCGCTTTACACGCGTCTCGATGCGGATGCGGCGAAGTTTCAGCTCGCGCACGATTCGGCCGGCCACGGCAACGCCGAACAGACGCTGGCCGATTCCACTGCCGCGCTCGACGATCTCAAAGTCGCCGCGACGCTGTGCGCCGCGACGCAAGGCTGCGACAACGCGCGCTTCGTCGCCGCGTTCGATCGCCTGCTTCGCCTGACACCGACCGCCGCACCGCCGTCGGGCGGCGACAACGCCTCGACGCCGCCGGACGGATCGGCAGAACCCGGCGAGACCTCGCCGGTCGCCGCCGCGCTGCCGGAGACGCAGCGTTCGGTCGCCATCCTGCACGGCAAGAATCTGTCCGACATGATCGCGATGAACGATCCGATCAAGGTCGCCATCGAGCAGTGGCTGACGCAGTACCGCCCGAACCTGATGAAGGCGTACGAGAATTACGAATACATGCGCTATCGCATGGGACCCGAGTACGAAAAGGCGGGACTGCCCGAAGCGATCCTGTTCGGCATCCTCGCGCAGGAATCCGGCGGCAAGGTGCATGCGGTGTCGCGCTCGGGTGCGAGCGGTCCGCTGCAGTTCATGTCGGCGACCGGTGCGCGTTTCGGGCTCGGCGTCGTCGATGGATTCGATCAGCGTTTCGATCCGGGACTGTCGGCGCGCGCCAACGCGGCGTACATCAATGAGCAACTGCGCGTGTTCAACGACAACCTCGAACTGGCGATTGCGGCCTACAACGGCGGCGAAGGCGCGATGGAACGCATCGCTTCGCGGCAGAGCGATCCGAGTTTCTGGAATCCGCGCATCTACGCGGCGCTATCGCCCGAAACGCGCGATTACGTTCCGATGGTGCTCGCCGCCGCGTGGCTGTTTCTGCATCCGGAGCGTTATCACCTGACGTTCCCGAAATTGAACACGAAGCCTGCGACGGTCACGCTGAAGAACGCGGCGTCGCTCGACGAATTGACCATCTGCCTCGGACAGAACGGCAACGATGACGGCTGGTTCCGCACGTTGCGCAATCTCAATCCGGCCGTCGATCCGCGCGTGGCGTTGTCGGCCGGAACGCGCATCGAGGTTCCGGCGGTCGCGGCGGCCGATTACGAAAAATTCTGCACGGCCGGCAAGTGGGTGGAGCTCGCGTCCGAGCTGCATTCGGCGGCGATTCCGGCGACGCCGGCGTATGTCGCTGCGCCGCGCACGTATATCGTGCGGCGCGGAGATACGCTGGTGTCGATCGCGCGCAAGCAGGGTTGCGCGAGTGCCGATCAGCTGGCGCGGGCGAATAACATCAAAGGGCACAAGCAGCTGAAGGTCGGAACCGATATCGCTATCCGGGCTGCGTGAGAGCGCCGATCATTCCAGGAACATGGATCACGCCTTTGCTTATCTTGATCGTCATCGCGCGTGAGCGGGAGTTCATGCCGCGTTCATTTCCAAGCTCTCGCCGCTGAAGCGAACACAACGAGCAAAGCGCTGGATTCCCGCTTCGCGGGAATGAAGAGCGAATCCGAACTGGATGTCAGCTTCGCCGCCTGACGAACAAACGAAACGCCGACATAAAAAAACGCCGAGCTTCTGCCCGGCGTCGAATACGTGAAGCTTGACGTGGAGACCGATCAGGCCGCCGCGGCCGCCTTGGCAGCTTGCGCGACGTTCCATTGATTCACTTCGGCGGGTGGAACGCATTCCTTGAGCACACGCAGCGTACGCATCAGCTGGCGGTGCAGGTTCTGGACTTCGCCGTACTGCGAGTCCTTGGTTTCGTGATACGCAACGGTGAGCCACAGCGCGATGCCGCGCAACTTCACCTGCGGGTTGTCCGATTTCACGCGCGTCATGCCCAGATCCGTGCCGTTGCCCCACGGCTGATAGCGCTGGCCCTGGTCGCTGGTGCCGTACAGGTGCGGGAACTCGCACTTGGCCGCCGCCGCGAATTCGCGCATGGCGATGGCCGCGAGCTGGCGACGGTTCGCCAACGGCAACTCGGCGATCGCCTTCTCGATCTCGCGGAACTGGCGATTGAGCTGGATGGAACGCGTAAGAGCGATGATACGAGTGACGATCCGCATGATGACCTCTATTCGCGGCCCGCTCGCCGCGTCGCAACTATATCCGGATCATCGATGTGCCACATGCAAAATGCGTCACATTTCGACCCCCTGCGTCACATTTTGGGGTATCCCCGAAAAAATTGCGAGGACTTTTTTGGAGCCGCCATTTGGCCGTCTAAGTGGCTGTCTGGACTGATCTTTTCGATCGGAGCGGCCGGCGGAATCAGCCGATTCTTCCGATCGACTGGCCGACTTTGACCGGAGCCTGCGCCACCAGGGTGGTATCCAGTTCCGAGACGCCGGGCGGGAGCAGAACGATCACGGTCGAGCCCATATTGAAGCGGCCGAGTTCGTCGAAACGGGCCAGCCTGACGCCGCGATCGGCAAACGATTTCCGCACTACCGAACGTGCGTACGGCGGCACTTCGACGCCACCCCAAACCGTCCCGATGCCCGACACGAGCATGGCGCCGACGAGGACGACGCAGAACGGTCCGTGTTCGCCGTCGAAATGGCAGACCAGCCGTTCATTGCGCGCGAACAGGTTCGGCACATCTTCGACCGTGCCGGGCGCGACGCTGAAGATGCGTCCGGGAATGTGCAGCGTTTCGCGCAGCGTTCCGGCCAGCGGCGCGTGCACGCGGTGGTAGTCGCGCGGCGAAAGATAAATCGGTGATGAATCGGCCGTCGCGGAACGCTTGCGCTTTGGCTTCATCGCCGATCAGTTCGGCGACCGAATAGTCGCGGCCTTTCGCCTGAAGGATGCGTCCGTCGATGATCGGGCCCGAGCTGGCTGACGCGCCCGTCGGCGGGGCACGCGATCGCGGCGGGATCTTCCGGCGCGGTGCGCGCGCCGGGTTTGAGCGCACGCGTGAAGAAGGCGTTGAAGAAAGGATAAGCGAGCGGATCGGTCTGCTCGGCTTCGTGCATGTCGACGTTGTATTGCTTGACGACGGTGGCGATCAGGAAATTCTTCCACGGACGCCACGTCCATCGCGTGCCCCAATAAACCAGGCGCGACAGGAATCGATGCGGAAGCAGGTATTGCAGCGCGCTGGAAATTCGCACGTCAGCGAGTACTCCGCAGCAGCGATTGCAGATCGGCCGTGACATCCGCCGCGGCGAACGGCGGGCGGAAAATGCCGCGCAGTTTTCCGTCCGGATCGATGATCACCACCGAACCGCTGTGGTCGACTTCGATGTTGCCGTTGGCGTCTGTCTCGCGCGTGTACATGAGGCCGAGGCTGCGCGTGAGGTTGTTCAGTTCTTCGTCGGTGCCGGTCGCGGCGATGAAATCGGGATTGAAGAAGGAAACATATTTCGCCGAGCTTATCGGGCGTATCGCGCAGCGGATCGACGGAAACGAAATCGAATTTCACGTTGGCGCGCGCATCGCCGAGGTCTTTCCAGACCTGCTTGAACATCGCGAGCGTGGTCGGACATACGTCGGGACAACTGGTGTAGCCGAAATAAACCGCGTTCCAATGCCCGCGCCAGCTCGCGAGCGTCAGCGGCTTGCCGTCGGCCTGCGTGAGCGTGAAATCCGGCACGGCGCGCGGCGTCGGATAAAGCACGGCGTTCTTCATCAGCGGCGCGTCGGGCGCGCCGAGAAACCGCTGTCCGAGCCACAGCCCGAGCGCGGCGGCGAACGCGGCGATGACGATGAGCGTGATCGGAAGTTGTCGGCGCGGCGGTGCGGGAGAATTCATCGCGCAATTATACCTGCGGCCTTGCCCTATACTTCGCGTTCATCAACGCAGATACCATCGTGACCGCCGAACTCGAGACCATCATCGACTTCATCCGCTACGGCGCGAGCCGTTTCGCCGCGGCCGGACTCACATTCGGCCACAGCTACGACAACGCGATGGACGAAGCGACGCACGCTCGTGCTGCAGACGCTGCATCTGCCGCACGATCTTTCGCCGGCGTACGGACAATCGCAACTCGTCGCCGCCGAAAAGAAGAAAGTCCTCGCGCTGATCGAGCGCCGCGTGCGCGAGCGCAAGCCGATCGCGTACCTGACCGGCGAAGCGTGGTTCGCGGGACTTGAAATTCAAGTCCGACGAACGCGCGCTGGTGCCGCGCTCGCCGATCGCCGAAAGCATCCTCAGTCCGGATTCGCGCCGTGGCTCGAAGGCGTGCACGGTGCGCCGCGCGCTCGATCTGTGCACGGGCTGCGGGCTGCATCGGCATCGCGATGGCGGCGCACAATCCGGAGTGGCAGGTCGATCTCGTCGACATCAGCGACGAAGCGCTTGTCGCTCGCGCGGGAAAATATACGATTTCCAGAATGTCGGAAAACCGCGTGCGCGCGATCAAGTCGGACCTGTTCGCACGGCGTGAAAGGCGAGAAGTACGACTTGATCGTCAGCAATCCGCCTTACGTGACCGATTGCAGGAATTCGCCGCACTTGCCGGCCGAATACGACCACGAACCGGCGCTCGGGCTTGAAAGCCGGCGACGACGGCCTGGATTTCGCGCTGCGCATCCTCGCCGAAGCGCCGGATCATCTGAACGAGCACGGCGTGCTGATCGTCGAAGTGGGCGAGAGCGAACACGCGCTGGTGAAGTTGCTGCCGAAACTGCCGCTCGACTGGATCGAGTTCGACGTCGGCCAGATGGGCGTGTTCGTGATTTCGCGCGCGGAACTGGTGAAGCACGCGAAGTCGATCAAGTCTGCGTTGGCCAACAGATCATCTGATTGAGAGATGGGTGTGTCGAGCAATTCCTTCGGAAAACTGTTCACCGTCACGACCTTCGGCGAAAGTCATGGGCCGGCGATCGGCTGCGTGATCGACGGCTGTCCGCCGGGACTGGAAATCGCGCCGGAAGAATTCAGCGCGCGACCTCACCGCCGCGCGACGGGCACATCGAAATACACCTCGCAGCGCCACGAGGCCGATGACGTCGAGATTCTGTCCGGCGTGTTCGAAGGCAAAACCACCGGCACGCCGATCGCGCTGCTGATCCGCAACACCGACGCGCGCTCGAAGGACTACGCGCGAAATCGTCGCATACGTTCCGCCCCGGCCACGCCGACTACACCTATTGGCAGAAATACGGCATCCGCGATCTATCGCGGCGGCGGGCGTTCGTCCGCGCGCGAGACGACGATGCGCGTCGCCGCCGGCGTGATCGCGAAGAAATGGCTGGCGCAGAAGTTCGGCGTGCGTCGTGCGCGGCATGGCTCGCGCAGCTCGGACGCGCTGACGCCGCACGCAGTTCGACTGGGCCGCGTCGATGCCAATCCGTTTTTCTGGCCGGATGCGGCGATGGTGACGGAACTCGAAAGCTACATGGATGCGCTGCGCAAGTCCGGCGATTCGGTCGGCGCGCGCGTCAACGTCGTCGCCGAAGACGTGCCGCCGGGCTGGGGCGAGCCGATCTACGGCAAGCTCGACGGCGAACTCGCCGTCGGCGATGATGTCGATCAACGCGGTCAAGGGCGTCGAGATCGGCGACGGCTTTCGCGGCGTCGCGCAAAAAGGCAGCGAACATCGCGACGAAATGACGCCGCAGGGATTCCTGTCCAACCACGCCGGCGGCATTCTCGGCGGCATTTCGACCGGTCAGGACATCGTCGCCTCGATGGCGTTGAAGCCGACATCGAGCATTTTGATTCCCGGGCGAAAGCGTGAACGTGCGGGCGAACCGGTCGAAGTGCGTGACGAAGGGCCGCCACGATCCGTGCGTCGGCATCCGCGCCACGCCGATTGCCGAGGCGATGATGGCGCTCGTGCTGATGGATCAGGCGTTGCGTCATCGCGCGCAGTGCGGCGACGTCGGCGACGTTGCGCCGCGCATTCCCGCCGGGTTCTCCATGAGCGATCGACCGCGCGTATGGATTTCGCGCCCGCTGTTCGACGACATCATCGACGGCTTACGCGACTACTGCGATGTCGAAGCCGAAACGGCCGATCGAGTCTGGACGGCCGAACAGATCGGCGCAAAGCTGCGCGACAAGACCGCAGCCGTGCTCGGCGTTTCCGATCCGCTCGACGCGGCGGCAATCGCGCAGGCGAAATCGCTGCGCGCCGTCGCGAATACGCGGCGTCGGCTACAACAACCTCGATCTGCCCGCGCTGACGGCGGCGGGAATCGTCGCCACCAACACGCCCGACGTGCTCAACGAAGCCGTCGCCGATTTCGCCTGGACGCTGATGCTCGCCACCGCGCGCCGCATCACCGAGGCCGAACGCTATCTGCGCGCCGGACATTGGCGCGGTGTTTCCTATCATCTGATGCTCGGCGCGGAAATCTCCGGACGCACCCTCGGCATCTACGGCATGGGCCGCATCGGCCAGGCCATCGCGCGACGCGCGATCGGTTTCAACATGCCGGTGATGTATCACAACCGCTCGCGCCTGGATGCGGCGCTCGAGCGCGAATGCCGCGCATCGTATGTCTCGCGCGAGGAACTGCTGCAACGATCGGATTTCCTCATTCTCGTGCTGCCTTATTCGGCTGACACGAAACACATCGTCGGCGCCGCGGAACTGGCGATGATGAAGCCCTCCGCGATCTTGGTGAACGTCGCGCGCGGCGGCATCGTCGACGACGCGGCGCTCATCGAAACGTTGCGCACCAAACGTATCGCGGGTGCGGGTCTCGATGTTTTCGAGAACGAGCCCGCGCTGAATCCGGAATTCACGACGCTCGACAATGTCGTTCTCACGCCGCATATCGCCAGCGCATCGACACAGACGCGCCGCGCAATGACTCAGCTCGCCTGCGACAATCTGCTCGCCGCGCTGGACTTCGGTCCCCGTGCCGGACATCCGCCCAACATTCTCAACCCCGACGCACTCGGAATCAGCCGATAAAATCAGACCGATGAAAAAAGAAAAATACAACGTAGCAATGGTGGGCGCGACGGGCGCCGTCGGCGAAGCGCTGCTCGCGATCCTCAAGGAGCGCAAATTCCCGATCGACCGGTTCGCGCCGCTCGCCAGCGGACGCTCGGCGGGCGAACTGATCGAGTTCGGCAACCGTTCGGTGACAGTGAAAAACCTCGCCGATTTCGATTTCGCCGGAATCGACATCGCGTTCTTTTCCGCCGGCGCATCGGTCAGCCGTGAACACGCGCCGCGCGCGGCGCAGGCGGGTGCGGTGATCATCGACAACACATCGGAATTTCGCTATCAGGACGACATTCCGCTGGTCGTCGCCGAAGTGAATCCCGAAGCGATCGCCGACTACACAACGCGCAACATCATCGCCAATCCGAACTGCTCGACGATGCAGATGCTCGTCGCGCTGGCGCCGATCCACCGCAAGGCCGGCATCGAGCGCATCAACGTGGCGACCTATCAGTCCGTCTCCGGCGCCGGGCGCTCCGGCCTGGAAGAACTCGGCAAACAGACGGCCGCACTCCTCAGTTTCCAGGACGTGCAGCCCGAAAAATTTTCCAAACAGATTGCGTTTAATGTGATCCCGCACATCGATTACTTCCAGCAAAACGGCTATACGAAGGAGGAGATGAAGATGGTGTGGGAGACGCGGAAGATTTTGGGCGATCCGGCGATCCAGGTGAATCCGACCTGCGTGCGCGTGCCGGTGTTCTTCGGCCACTCCGAAGCGGTGCACATCGAAACCAAGGACAAGATCACGGCCGACGAAGCGCGCGCGCTGCTCGAAGCGGCGCCGGGCGTCGTCGTCATCGACAAGCACGAGCCGGGCGGCTATCCGACCCCGGTCGGCGACGCCGCGGGCAAGGATCCGGTGTTCGTCGGCCGCATCCGCGAGGACATCTCCCATCCGCGTGGACTCGACCTCTGGATCGTTTCCGACAACATCCGCAAGGGGGCCGCCCTGAACGCCGTTCAGATCGCCGAGCTATTGGTGAAATCGTATTTGTGATCTATAGTTACGTTTGTGTTATAAGGGGTTTTCTAGCTTCAGTTCGGGAAAGCTTGAAGCCGGCTACTGTCTTTCGGGGGAATGACCTCATGAATGGTTCGACCAAATTATCCCTTGCCGTTGCGCTGGCGCTTGCCGGGGCTAACAGTGCGTTCGCATTGGGGCTGGGCGCGATCCAAGTCAAATCCGGCTTGAATCAACCACTTAATCGCCGAAATCGCGGTCATCACCGACTCGCCCGCGGAGGCCACCGGCCTCAACGTGAGTCTGGCCAAGGCCGAGGATTTCCAGCGCGTCGGTCTCGATCGCGCGCGCATCAACATCCCGACTCGATTTCGAAGTGATCAGCAATGGCCGCAATCCGGTCATCCGCGTGACCACGAAAGATCCGGTCCGCGAGCCCTTCCTCGACTTCCTCGTCGAAGCGAACTGGGCCAAGGGCCGCGTCCTGCGCGAATACACCGTGCTGCTCGATCCGCCGGTCACGGCGCCGACGCGCAGTTCATCGGCCACCGTCGCGCCCGCACGCGAAGCCGCTCCGGCCATGGCGGCTGCGCTGCCGCCGCCGAAAGCCGCCAAGCCGGCACCGGCACCGCGAGTTAAGCCGCCGAAAGCAGTCGCCGACGTTGCGCCGAAACCCGCACCCGTTCCCGAAACCGGCGCCTGCGCCCAAGCCGACGCCCGCGCCTCGCGCGGCCGGCAACGGCGAATACGGACCGGTCGCCCAAGGCGAGACGCTGTCCGAAATCGCCCGCGCGACCAAGGACGACAACACCGACACCAACGCGATGATGCTGGCGCTGCTGCAGGCCAATCCCAACGCGTTCTACAAAGACAACATCAACGCGCTCAAGCGCGGCGCGATCCTGCGCATTCCGTCGCATGACGATGTCAAATCCGCCGGCAACGCCGCCGCGGCCGCGGCCTCGGTGCGCGATCAGAACGAAGCGTGGAAGAGCGGCAGCGCACCGGTGTCGAAACCGACGCTGGTCGCCACCACCGGCGAGCCGAAATCCAAACCCGCGCCGACCAGCACCAAATCGACGCCGACGAAATCGAGCGACAGCCTCGCGCTGGTTCCGCCGGCATCCGGCAAGGGCGGGCAGAGCACGTCCGACCGTCCGGGCTCCTCGTCCGGCAGCGGCTCGGGCGCGGCATCGCGCGGCGACACGCAGCGCACCAAAGAAGCGCTGGCCAGCCGCGAGCAGGAAGTCGGCGAACTCAAGTCGCGCGTGAAGGAACTCGAAGACATCAACGGCAAGGATCAAAAGCTGTTGACGCTGCGCAATTCCGAAATCGCCGACCTGCAGGCGAAGCTGAAAGAAATCGAAAGCAAGGGCGCCACCGCCGCGACGGCGTCCAAGACGCCGGCAACGACGGCTCCGAGCGCGACGACCACGCCCAGCACGGCGTCATCGACCAGCACGACACCGTCGACGACCAAGCCGGACAACAGCAAAGTCACCGCCCAGGATATCTGGGGCAAGATCAGCGAAACCGACAAGCCGAAGACTGCGCCGTCGACGACTGCTTCTTCAACGTCGCCGACGACAAGCGCCACGCCGTCGAGCACCGCGAGCACGACGACGCCGTCGAGCAGCACGACCGCTGCGACGAGCACGCCGAGTTCGACGACATCCACGACACCGTCTTCGACGACGCCATCTTCGACGACTGCATCATCTTCAACGCCCGCGACCGGCACGTCTTCGCCGAGCACATCCGCGACAACGCCGAGCACCACAACGCCGAGCACGACGGCGTCGACGCCTTCGTCGACCACGCCGCTGTCCACTGCCTCCACTTCACAGCGCAACGCCATCGAGCACGCCCGCCTCGACGACGACCGCGTCCACGACGGCGCCAAGCACCTCCACCACCGCGCCGACTTCAACACCTGCCGCGCTAAAGCCGAAGCCCGCCACCTCGATCACGCCGATCACACCGGAAGAACCGTGGTATCAGAACACGCTGACGCTCGCGATCGCGGGCGGTGCGTTGCTGATCGTCGGTCTGCTCGCGTTGATGCGCTTCATGCGTCGGCCGAAGCCGGTAATCCTCGACGAAACCGACGGCGACGTGCTCGTCGAAGAACCGCATCACTACGCGGAACTGCCGACCGAATCGGAAGCCGAACTGCTCGACGCGCTCGCGCAGCATCCGGGCGATCCGGACCTGTCGCTCAAGCTTCTGCGTCTGTACTACGCCGAACGCGACGCCTCGAAATTCGAAGCCGCCGCCGAAGCGCTGTACGCGCACATCGCCGACCCGACTCAGCCCGAGTGGCAGGAAGTCAGGGCGATGGGCGAAGACCTCGTCCCGCACAATCCGTTGTTCAATCGCGACGACAGCCTCGCCGACTACATGCACGAAAGCGTGGCGCCGGTGTCGCACGCCGACGAGCCGCATCTGTCCGACGACAACTTCGACCTCGGCCATTTCGACGCCGACGGTACGCCGGCTGCCGCGGAAGAAAACTTCGACTTCGATCTCGCCGATCATTCCGCGAAACCCGCGACGCCGGTTACCGAGCACATCGTCGAACGCGAGATCACGCGCTCGCCGGCGGCCGCCGAAACCTTCGTTCCGGTCAGCAAGCCTGCCGACGATTTCTTCGCCGGCGAAGACACCATCGGCACCAAGCTCGATCTGGCCCGCGCCTACCTCGACATGGGCGATCCGGAAGGCGCGCGCTCGATGCTCGATGAAGTCATGAGTGAAGGTAACGATTCGCAGAAAGGTGAAGCGCGTAAGTTGCTTGCCGAAATCAAATAACGACGAGGTTCTCTCTCTCGTGTGTTTGGGGCCGGGTTTCCGGCCCCTTTCTTTTGGGGGATTTGTTGTTGTCGCTGTTGTTGTTGCTCGTCATTCCCGCGGAAGCGGGAATCCAGCGCCTTTGCTCTTGAGCTCTCTTTTCAGAGACAGAGCTTCCGCGATTGAATATCGCGGGTCACTTCTTTGCTGGTGCAAAGAAGTAACCAAGAAACACCTTTTTTTTCTCGCATAGGACGCTGTCCGCAGACAGCACGTCCGTGCTGCTGGCTGCGGACGCGCGCATCCCTGCGCGCGTGTGAGCTCGATACAAGCCTGCATGTGACTGGTCGAAAGAGGTTTGTAAAAATGCAGGCACACAGTGCAAGCCGGTGAGGCATCAAAAGAAAGAGCTCCTGCGGCCCCGGCGCCGGTCGCTTAGTGAAGTCACTTTTACAAGACTCTTTATACCGGTCACGCGCAGGCGCGGATCGACGGTGATCGCGCGCAGGAAGCGCGCGGTCCGCGGCGAGCATCAGGGACGTGCTCTCCGCGGACAGGACACTATGGGAGAAAAAAAGGTGTTTCTTGGTTACTTCTTTGCACCAGCAAAGAAGTTACCCGCGATATTCAATCGCGGAAGCTCTTAAAAGCCCAACCAGACCAGCTAAAATCCCGACATGCGCATCGCGTTAGGCATCGAATACGACGGCACCGATTTCTATCGGCTGGCAGCGCCTAAGCCACGGCCCGTCGATTCAGGCCACCGTCGAGCAGGCACTGTCGTTCGTCGCCAACGAAGCGATCGAAATCACCTGCGCCGGCCGCACCGATTCCGGCGTGCACGCCTTGAGTCAGGTGGTCCATTTCGAAACGACGGCACAACGCTCCGAACGCGGCTGGATCCTCGGCGCGAATTCCAATCTTCCGTCGAGCGTCGCCGTGCGCTGGGCGAAGCTCGTGCCCGACGAATTCCACGCACGCTTCAGCGCGCTCGCGCGTCGCTATCGCTATGTCATCGTCAACCGCGCGGTGCGGCCTGCGCTCGAGGCGCGCTACGTGACATGGGAGCGCGCGCAGCTCGATGTCGATGCCATGCGCGAGGCGGCGCAAGCGCTGATCGGCGAACACGATTTCAATGCGTTCCGCAGCATCGCCTGCCAGGCGAACACGTCGATGCGCAACGTTCACGAAATCACGCTTGAACGCGTGCGCGACCGCATCGAGATACAGATACAGGCCAACGCGTTCCTGCATCACATGGTGAGAAACATCGTCGGAAGTCTGCTGCCGATCGGGCGCGGCGAGCGTCCGGTCGAATGGATGGCCGAATTGCTGCGCGGAAAAGATCGCGCGCGCGCGGGCGCAACGGCGCCGGCGACGGGGCTGACATTCCTGTATCCGCTGTATCCCGACAAGTTCGGTTTGCCGGCGGAAGTCACGCTGCGATGAATCGCGTCCGCGTCAAATATTGCGGCATCACGCGGCTCGAAGATGCGCAGGCAGCGGTGTCGCTCGGCGTGGACGCGCTGGGATTTTTGTTGACTACAGAAGAGCAAGCGCTTCATCGAGCCATCGCGTGCGCGCGACGATTCGCGAAACGTTGCCGGCGTTCGTTTCGGCCGTCGTCCTGTTCAACAACGATAGTGAAGCGTGGATCGCCGAAGCGTTGAGTATCGTCAAACCCGACATCGTCCAGTTCCACGGCAGCGAATCGCGCGAGCTGTGCGAATCGTTCGGCGTGCGCTACGTTAAAACCATCGGCATGGGCGAAGATGGCGCGATCGAGCGCATCGTCGCCGAGCATCCGAACGCGGTCGCGTATCTGCTCGACAGCAACAAGCCGGGCGAGCAGGGCGGCAGCGGCGATGACGTTCGACTGGTCGCGCATTCCCGAGAAATTTGCCGAAACCCATGATTCTGGCCGGCGGCCTGACCTGCGATAATGTAGCGCACGCGATCCGCACGGTGCGTCCGTACGCGGTCGACTCTGGCGAGCGGCATCGAGTCCGCGCCCGGCATCAAGGACGCGGAAAAAATGCGTCGTTTCATCGAAGAGGTCAGACGTGTCAGCGGCGACTCCACTTGAATCCAATCGATTTCGCTTCCGATCGACTACGGGCGCGTGGCCCGACGCGCACGGACGTTTCGGCGCTTACGGCGGTATCTACGTCGCCGAAACGCTGATCGCGCCGCTCGAGGAATTGACGGCGGCGTACACGCGGCTGCGCAAGGATCCGGAATTCGTCGCCGAACTCGATCGCGATCTGAAGCATTACGTCGGCCGGCCGAGTCCGATCTATCACGCCGAACGGCTGTCGAAAAAAGTCGGCGGCGCGCAGATCCTGCTCAAGCGCGAAGACCTCAATCACACCGGCGCGCACAAGATCAACAACACGGTCGGGCAGGCGCTCGTCGCCAAGCGCATGGGCAAGCGGCGCATCATCGCGGAGACGGGCGCGGGTCAGCACGGCGTTGCGAGTGCGACGGTCGCCGCGCGGCTCGGTCTGGAATGCGTCGTATACATGGGCGCGGTCGACATCGAGCGTCAGGCGATCAACGTGTTCCGCATGAAACTGCTCGGCGCGAAGGTCGTGCCGGTCACGTCAGGTTCGAAGACACTCAAGGATGCGCTCAACGAAGCGATGCGCGATTGGGTGACGAACGTCGACAACACGTTCTACATCATCGGCACCGTTGCCGGACCGCATCCGTATCCGATGATGGTGCGCGATTTCAACGCGATCGTCGGCCGCGAAGCGCGGCAGCAGATGCTCGACGAATATAAAAAGTTGCCTGACGCGCTCGTCGCGTGCGTCGGCGGCGGATCGAATGCGATCGGTTTGTTCCATGCGTTTCTCAACGACCGATCCGTCGCGATTTTCGGCGCGGAAGCGGCCGGCGACGGCATCGACGACCGGCAAACACGCGGCATCGCTCGCGGCGGGTCGTCCCGGCGTGCTGCACGGCAATCGCACGTATGTTCTGTGCGACGACAACGGCCAGATCATCGAAACGCATTCGATTTCCGCGGGTCTGGATTATCCCGGCGTCGGCCCCGAGCACGCGTGGCTGAAGGACACGCGATCGCGCGAAGTATGCCGGCATCACCGATGCCGAAGCGCTGCAGGCGTTCCACGAACTCGCGCGCACGGAAGGCATTCTCGCGGCGCTCGAATCCAGTCATGCCGTTGCGCTGGCCATGAAGCTCGCGCGCGATCTTGGCAAAGACAAGACGATCCTCGTCAATCTGTCCGGCCGCGGCGACAAGGACGTGCACACCATCGCGCGACACGAAGGCATCACGCTGTGAATGCGGTTGCGCCGCCGGTGTCGCGGACATCGGCGGACACCCGCAAACTTTATCTGGACCTCATGCAGCGTTGTCTGCTTGGTCTGGTGTACCGCGATCCCGCGCAAGATCCCTGGTCGAGCGGCTTCGATCTCGACAAGCGCATGCTCGGCCGCGACTGGACGCTGCAGGCGCATTCGATGATCGGCGATGCGCGCATGACGAATCTGCGTGCGGTTGCCGAACATCTCATCACGCACGACGTGCCGGGAGATTTCATCGAAACCGGAACCTGGCGCGGCGGCGCGTGCATC
This sequence comes from uncultured Gammaproteobacteria bacterium, assembly GCA_963814225.1. Classification (GTDB taxonomy): domain Bacteria; phylum Pseudomonadota; class Gammaproteobacteria; order Xanthomonadales; family Rhodanobacteraceae; genus Rudaea. Next base: position 71,054 of record CAWFCC010000003.1, read on the forward strand.
ATGATGCGAGCGGTTTTGGCTGCGTATGGCGTAACCGATCGCATCGTGTGGTGCGCCGATTCCTTCGAAGGCCTGCCGCCGCCTGATGCGAAAAAATATCCCGCCGATGCGGGCGACAAGCATCACACCTACGCGCCACTTGCGGTGTCGCTCGACGAAGTCAAAACGAATTTCGAGCGCTACGGTTTGCTCGACGGGCAGGTGAAATTCCTGAAAGGCTGGTTCAAAGACACGCTGTCGTCAGCGCCGATCGAAAAACTCGCCTTGCTACGGCTCGACGGCGATATGTACGAATCGACCATCGACGCATTGAATTCGCTGTACGACAAGGTCGTGCCCGGCGGCGCAATCATCGTCGACGACTACCGTGCGGTCGAAGGGTGCCGCCGTGCCGTCGCCGATTTCCGCGCCGCGCGGTCGATCCGCGCGAACATCGTCAACATCGACGGCATCGGCGCGTGGTGGGTGAAACGCAATGAATAAAGAACGCGTCGCCCCACGATTGTTCGAGCGCGTTCGCATCGTCACCATCCAGCCGCCGAACTACCCGCATTCCGGGGCGTTCAGTGACCTGGTCGCGACACTGGCATCGGCGTTCGCGACGCTCGGCGCGCAAGTCGATACCACCGTCAATCAGCCGTTTGTCGGCGAGGGGATCAATGTCCTCGTCGGCGCGCATCTCATCGGAGCAGGATTTCCGCTTCCGGAAAATTGCATCGTCTTCAATGTCGAGCAGATCCGCAGCGGACACGATGCGCAGTCGGCGCATTACCTGGCGTTGTTGAAGCGATTCCTCGTGCTGGACTATTCGCAACGCAATATCGAACACATCCGGCAGCGCACCGGAAACGAAAATGTATATCTCTGCCGGATCGGGAACGACGCCGCCACTGGCGCGTATTGCGCCGGCGCCCACGCAGGATGTCGATGTCCTGTTTTATGGCGTGGTGAACGAGCGGCGCAGGACAATCCTGGATGCGCTCGCCGCGGCGGGACTTAAGTCAAGGCGCTGATAGGTGTTTACGGCGTCGAGCGCGACAAATGGATCGCGCGCAGCAAAGTCGTGCTGAATCTGCATTTCTACGAAGATCATATCCACGAAATCGTGCGCACATCGTTCCTGATGGCCAACCGCAAAGCCGTCGTCAGCGAGATCGCCAACGACACTGAAATCGACGACGACATCCGCGAAGGACTTGTCGCGGCTGCGTCCGATGCCATCGTCGATGCGTGCACAGCAACTCGTGCACGATGACGCACGCCGACATGATGCCGAACGAGCGCGCATTCGAAATCAATTTCGCGCTGCGATCAATCGGCGATTCTCGCGCAACTGATACCGACGCTTTCACAGCCATGCCGACGCGCATCAATCTCGGCAGCGGAAAATCCTTCGATGCGTCGATGCTCAATATCGATATCGATCCGAAATGGCAGCCCGACATCGTCGGCGACATCGCGCTGCACGAACGGCAGATTTTCCTCAGCCGCCGCTTCGGACTCGTGCGTCTGGAAAACAACGCCTTCGACGAAATCAAAACGACCGACGTGCTCGAGCACATCCCCGATCTCGTCGCAATGATGACGCGCTGCCTCGATCTGCTGCGCATCGGCGGCACGATGAAAATCGGCGTGCCGTATGATCTGTCGTGGGGTGCATGGCAGGATCCGACGCACGTACGCGCCTTCAACGAACGCAGCTGGCTGTACTACACCGACTGGCATTGGTATCTCGGCTGGACGCAAATGCGATTCGACGCAACGGAACTCAAGATGAATTTAAGCCCGGTGGGCGAAAATTTGCGGCGCAGCGGCGTGGCGCGCGATGAAATCTTCCGCACGCCGCGCGCGGTGGACAGCATGGATGTCGTGTTGACCAAGCGCGAACTCACGCCTGCCGAACGCGACACTGCGCTCGCCTGGCAGCGCGGCGCGATGCGAACGCAGGTGACGCTGTGAACCGCATCGATCTGCGTTTCGCGGAACTCGCGGCCAGGCAACGGTGCGGATTGATTCCGTTCTTCACCGCCGGCGATCCGTCGCAAGAAGCGACCGTCGCCGTCATGCACGCACTCGTCGCGGCGGGTGCGGACGTCATCGAACTCGGCGTGCCGTTTTCCGATCCGATGGCCGATGGCCCGGTGATCCAGCACGCGAGCGAGCGTGCGCTTTCGCGCGGCGTGGGTTTGGCGCACGTGCTCGGTTACGTGCGGCGAATTCCGCAGAAACGATTCGACGACGCCGGTCGTGCTGATGGGTTATCTCAATCCGATCGAAATCTACGGCTACGAAAAATTCGCGCGCGATGCGTCGGGGGCGGGTGTCGACGGCACGCTGATCGTCGATTGTCCGATGGAAGAATCCGAAACCGTCGGCGCATTGCGCAGCGCCGGAATCTGCCAGATCCTGCTCGCCGCGCCGACCACGCCGGACGCGCGGATCGCCGCTTTAAGGGATCGCGCCGAGGGTTTCCTGTACTATGTTTCGTTCGCCGGCATCACGGGCGCGGATCTTTTTAGCGTGGAACCGGTGCGCAAGCGCGTTCATGCGATGAAATCGTCGATGCGAATCCCCATAGCAGTGGGATTCGGCGTGCGCGATGCCGCGTCGGCCGCAGCGATCGGCGAATTCGCCGATGCGGTGGTGATCGGCAGCGCACTGGTCGAGAAACTTGCCGGCGCGCCGTCGGCGCAGGCAGCGGCGGAGGTGGCGAAGGAATTCCTCACGCCGATCCGCAAGGCGCTCGACGCGCAGCGCACGCATGCCGCGTGAGCCCGACGCGCCGAAGAACGATGCACCCGCTCCGGCGGGAAGTGCAGATTCGCAGGATACCGATGCCGAGTCAGGAGATGTCGAGGACATGAGCTGGTTGCAGAAATTGATGCCGTCGCGCATCCGCACCGAAGGCAACTCGTCGAAGGGACGCGTGCCGGAAGGGTCTGTGGGAGAAGTGCGATGGTTGCGGCGCGATTCTTTATCGTCCCGAACTCGAGCGGAACCTGGAAGTGTGTCCGAAGTGCGGACATCACCACGCGATCCGCGCGCGCAAGCGCCTGACGGCATTGCTGGACGAAGGCAGCGCCGAAGAATTGTTCGCGAACCTCGAACCGGTCGACATCCTCAAGTTCCGCGATTCGAAAAAGTATAAAGACCGCATCGTCGCCGCGCAGAAATCGACAGGCGAGAAAGACGCGCTGATCGCCATGCGCGGTCTGCTCAAGGAACGGCCGCTGATGGCGGTGTCGTTCGAGTTTTCCTACATGGGCGGCTCGATGGGCTCGGTGGTCGGCGAGAAATTCACGCTGGCCGGCGAGCGCGCGCTCGAAGAACGCATTCCCTACGTTTGCTTCTGCTCCAGCGGCGGCGCGCGCATGCAGGAAGGTTTGTCGTCGCTGATGCAGATGGCCAAAACCTCCGCGATCCTCGCGCGCATGCGCAGCGCGGGCGTGCCGTTCGTATCGGTGCTGACCAATCCGACCACGGGCGGCGTGTCGGCCAGTCTCGGCATGCTCGGCGACGTCAACATCGGCGAGCCGAAAGCGCTGATCGGATTCGCCGGCCCGCGCGTGATCGAACAGACCGTGCGCGAAACCTTGCCGGAAGGTTTCCAGCGCTCGGAATTCCTGCTCGAACACGGCGCCATCGACATGATCGTCGACCGCCGCGAAATGCGCGACAAACTGTCGGCGCTGTTCGCGCTGATGATGCGGGAACCGAAAGCGGCGTAACGCTTAGCCGATTTGCGGATTCGAATTCGCGGCGATGATTTTCGTCATCGCCGTGGCAATCGGAAGGTTGCCCGCGATCATGTTCCCGTTCGCCGGAACGCCATCCTTGCCGGCGAAGTCGCAGAATTTGCCGCCAGCTTCGCGGATGAGCACGCAGCCTGCGACCATATCCCACGGTTTCAGGCCGATCTCGAAATAGCCGTCCAGACGTCCAGCGGCGACATAAGCCAGATCGAGCGCCGCCGAGCCCGTGCGGCGGATGTCTTCCGCTTCGGTCAGCAACGCACGCGTCATGTTGAGCTGCGCGTCGAGATGCTTGCGCTGGCGATAGGGGAAGCCGGTACCGAGTAGTGCGCCACCCAGTCCTTCGCGCTTGCTCACGCGCATGCGCCGATCGTTGAGGAACGCGCCGTCGCCCTTGCTCGCGGTAAAAAGCTCATCGCGCAACGGATCGTAAATCACGCCGTGCACCGGATCGCCGTGATCGAGAAATCCGATCGATACGCAGAAATGCGGGAAGCCGCGCAGATAATTGTGCGTGCCATCGAGCGGATCGATGACCCACACCTTGTTCGATTTGCCGACCGCGCCGGACTCTTCGCCGAGAAACGCGTGATCCGGAAACGCCTTGCGCAGTTCCTTGATGATCTCCGCTTCGGCCAATTTGTCGACTTCGCTGACGTAGTCGTGCCGCGCCTTTTCCTCGACGGCAAGACCCTCCACGCGATTGATATAGCGAAGGATGACGCTTCCTGCGGCGCGCGCGGCGCGCACGGCGATATTGACGGCGGGTCTGGGCATGGGAATCCGGGCTGGCTTGAAAAGAGCGGCGCGAATGCATTGCGCCCGCCTATTTTACCAGACCGCGCCAATTTCCCGGGGCATCGCGGATAATTGGCCCATGACCGATCCCGTTTTCACCGGCGCGCAGCCCTCGCGCATCCGTTTTACGCTCGTCCGCACCTCGCATCCAGGCAATATCGGCGCGGCGGCGCGCGCCATCCGCACGATGGGATTCCATAGCCTCAGCCTGGTCGCGCCGCGGCGTTTTCCGCATGAGGATGCGGTGGCGATGGCGGCGGGCGCGGACGACGTGCTCGGCGCAGCTGCGATAACGCCGACGCTCGTCGACGCGTTGGCCGATTGCACGCTGGCGCTGGGCTGCACCGCGCGCCGCCGCGACGTGCAGCTTCCCGAACTCACGCCGCGTGAAGCGGTGAAGCGCGCGCTCGAGGCGACGGCGTCGGGCAATGTCGCCATCGTGTTCGGCAACGAGCGCACGGGTCTGGAGAACGAGGAGCTGGCGCTGTGCCGTTACGCCGTGCATATTCCGAGCGACGAAACATTTCCTTCGCTCAATCTCGCGCAGGCCGTCCAAGTGTTGGCGTACGAACTGCGCACATTGATTCTGGAAAACGAACTTGCGTCGCCGGATTCGCATGAGCCCAAATCCGAACCGCACGCGACAATCGAGCAGCTCGAACGCTTCTTCGAGCATCTCGACCAGACGCTCGATGCGATCGATTTCCACAAAGGCCGCTCGCCGGTGACGATCATGAAGCGGCTGCGCAAACTTTTTCTGCGCACCAATCTCGAGGCGCGCGAAGTGCGCATCCTGCACGGCATCCTCGACGATGCGCAGCGCATGGCGAGGCTCGCTCGCGCGAAGCCTGGACCATAGCCGGCGATACGCCCGCCTCGCGACAGGTTTTTGTGCGAATCAGCGCTTGGCGCGTCGGGCGTGCTGAAGAGCATGGACGGCGGCGAGAGCTGGGATCTGAAAGGCGCCGGAATTCACGCCGTTCTATCCGGGCTCGGCGAATCGTTTTCCCGCAGTATCAGGCGGTCGGCAAAGTCGCCGTCGATCGAATCATCCGAATGTCGTGATGGCCGGAACCAAAACCAGCCTGTATATCTCCTACGACGCCGGCGATAACTGGAGCGGGCCGTGTTTCACCAATCCGTTCGCGACCGGCCTGATCCGACAGCGCCAGGATGTGACGGGATTGATCCCGGTCAGCAATGGCGACGGCAGCACGCGTCTGTATGTGGCGATCGGCACGCGCGGTTGCGCGACGCCTGTACAACCTGATCTGGCCAAGCGCGGCTCGAACGGCGTTTATCGCTTGCGAAAATCCCCGCGACCGGTTGTCCTGCCGTGACCGACTGGACGCTGCTCGCGAACGGTTGGCCGGCAGGCATCGGCAACGGCGTCGATCGCTCGGCCAGACCACGCCGCCTGCGCCGACGCAGATCGGACGCATCGAGATCGCGGTATCGACGAGCAATCCGCTGCGCATGTACGCGCAGACCGAACACGCGGCGAACAAGAACATCGAAGGCATCTACCGTTCCGACGACGCCGGCGACCATTGGACGCAGCTGAGCGCGAACGGCGTCAATGCCGATGCGAACCAACATGGGTTGCGGCGACAGCGTCTCAAGCAAGGGCGGCGCGCAGATGTGGTATGACGCGGGTCTGCTCGTGGATCCCACCAATCCCGATCGTGTCTTCATGAGCACGACGGATCTCAATCTTTCGTCGGACGGCGGCGCCAATTTCCGCGACGTAACCTGGGGCTGGACGAACATCGCGCCGCCCGCCGGATTCAACAAGGTGCACGTCGACCATCACGCGCGCGCCTTCGTCGGCAACGATCCGAGCCAGATGCTGATCGGCTCCGATGGTGGCGTGTATTACTCGTCGAACGCCAACATCGACAATCCCGCCGCACCGAGCGGTTCAAGCCAGGTGGCGTGGACACAGCTCAACGATTCGATCAACAGCATCGAATTCTATTTCGGCGACATCACAGGCAACTTCGCCGCGTCGAGCACACCCGCCACCGGCGCGGGCGCGCAGGACAACGGCTGTTCGGCCGCGCACTTCGGCAGTGCGCCGACCGGCGCGACGCTCTGGAACGCGACCTGCGGCGGTGACGGCACCACGACGAAAATCGAGCCCGTCAACAATCTGATCTATTTCAACTCCAGCCAGAACGGCGCGCTGGCGCGCAGCCTTACTTACGGCAGCACGTTCACCGGAGGCTTCAGCACCATCAGCGCTAACACGCGCGATCCGGGCGTGACGACTGGCAGCTCGACCTGGGGTGGCGATCCGGTCGGCTCGATCTTCGCGATGTCATACGATCTGTACAAATGGGGCGACACGAGCGTTCCGGGCAGCGGGTGCAGCACGAGCAACGGCTGCAACCACATGATCGCGGGTACGACGCGCTTGTGGGAATCCGTCGACATCATGAATCCGACGACGGCGACCGCACGTTGAAGTTGGAAAGCGCGCACGCGCGGATCTGACCAAAGATGCGCTGAATACCGCCGCGGGTGACATTCGCTCCTACATCAACTACGTCGCCTACTCGTTCACCAATCCGGGTGTGGCGCGGTCGCGACGAACGATGGCAACGTGCAGATCGTGTTTGGACTCGGCTCGGCGGTAACGGCGAACTGTCCGATCCACGGGCCGGCAACTGCGGACTGCGCCACCGCGGTCAACGTGACCGACAACAACGCGATCCTGCCGAACCGTCCGATTTTCGGGGTGCGTTTCGATCCCACTACCGAATTGATCGCGTACGCAGCCGTCGGCGGATTCAACGCCAACACGCCGAGCACGCCGGGTCACGTCTTCCAGGTCACGTGCGCCGCCAACTGCGCGACGTTCACGTGGAAAGACAAGACCGGCAACCTGCCCGACATCCCGGCCGAGCCGCTCGGTGGACGCATCATGTACACCTTCACGCTGACCAACAACGGCCCGAGTGTGGCGAACGATGTGTCGCTCGACACCACGCTTGCAGCTGGATTTGTCTTCGCCGGCAACAGCGGCGACTGCACCGGTGCGTTCCCGTGCGCATTCGGCACGCTACAGCCGGGCGACATCAAGACGGTGAACACGACAGCGTGCGTGCCGGGCAATTACAGCGGCAACCTGCTGATAAAAACGACAGGAACGGCGAGTACGAGCAGCAGCGATCCGAACACTGACAACAACACCGCATCGGCCTACACGTCACTGGCTTACGACGTGCTGTTCGGCGACGGATTCGAAACCTGTCCGTGATCGATACGAAACCTGCTGTCGTCTGACGGCAGGTTTTCGGTTGGTAATTTAAATGCCCGGCTTTGCGCCGGGCATTTTTTTGTCGATCGAAATCAGCGGCGCTTGAATCCGCTTCGCCACGCCAGCACCGCGGCCTGCGTGCGGTCGCTCACGCCGAGTTTGGCGAGAATGCTGCGCACGTGCGTCTTCACCGTCTTCTCGCCGATGCCGAGTTTTTCGGCGATCTGCAGATTGCTCATGCCTTCGGCGATGAGACCGAGCACTTCGTGTTCGCGCTGGCTCAGCGATTCCAGCGACTGCGTGCTCGGCGTTTTGCCGCGGCGTAGCGCCTCGACGAGATGCGCCGCCACGCGCGGATGCAGAACGGCTTCGCCTTGCGCGGCCTTGCGCAGCGTGTCGGCAAGTCCATCGGCATCGACGTCCTTGAGCAGGCACGACAACGCGCCTGCCTGCACGGCGGCGAGAATCTGCTGCGCGTCGTCGAATGAAGTGAGCAGCACAACGGCCGTATCGGGACTCGCAACGCGAATGTCGCGCGTTGCCGCGATGCCGCCGCCGGGCATGACGAGATCGACCAGCGCCACGTCGGGATGTTGTTCGGCACAGATGGCGGCGGCACTGGCCGCATCATCCGCTTCGCCGACGATGGTGAGATCGGGATAGGTTTCGAGAAATGCGCGGATGCCTTGCCGCACCAGCACATGATCGTCGGCGATGACGATGCGGATCGGCTCGGTGGTCATGCGTGCGTTTCCTCGATGGAGAATCTGATTTCGACGCGGGTTCCGCCGGCGTGGCTGTCGAACGTGAAGCGTCCGCCGGGGAGTGATTGCGCGCGTTCGCGCATGTTTGCCAGACCCATCCCGGCGGGCGCGTCGTCGCTCGCGCCCTGACCATTATCGGCGATTTCAAGAACAAGGACGTCGGCCGCACGGCGTAGCGCAAGGCGCGTGCGGCTGGCGCGGCTGTGACGCATCACGTTGGCGAGCGCCTCGTCGGTGATGCGCAGCAGCGCGTCTTCGGTCGAGGCGGGCAGCGGCGGCACGCTGACGAGGTCCAGATCGAGCGCCATGCCGCTGGATTGCGCCCATTCGAGCGCGCGCATGCGCAATCGCTCGACGAAAGGCAGTTCGGCATCGGAGCTGCGCAGTTCGTCGAGGATCTGCACGAGTTCCTGCTGGATCTGCTGACTCAATCGCTCGGCCTGAATCACGCGCTCGCTGGCCGGATGTTCGCCGAGCTGACGTCGCGCCGTCGCGAGCTGCAGATTCAGCGCGAATGCTTTCTGTTTTACCGTGTCGTGCAGATCGCGCGCGAGGCGCTGACGTTCGGCCATCGTCGCCAGTTGCGCGCGCGAACGCATCAGGCCTTTGAGTTCGAGCGCCATGCGATCGAGCAATGCAGACAGACGTCCGAGTTCGTCGCGCGATCGGTCGTCGATGAGATGGCTGAAGTCGCCGCTGCTCCACGCCGTCGCGGCGCGCGCGACGTGATTGAGTCGGCGCGTCACCCATGCGGCGAGAAACACGGACGAAGCGATGCCGAACACGATCAGATAACCGAGGATGATCGGCCACTCCAAACTCAGATCGAGCAGGAATCGTCGCCACGGCAGGGGCAGGCGGAGTTCGACGAAAAGAAATCCGCGCACCGTGCCATCGCTCGCGCGGACCGGCGCGAGCGCGCGGCGTACTTTGTACGGGCTGTCGCTGCCCGGCAGAACTTTTGCGCCATCGATTTGCCGCAGCGCATCGGCGGTCGGCAGATCGGGATGCCAATCGGCATCGCCGGGCGCGCGTGCGAGGACGCGTCCGTCCGGCGCGAGCACGGCGGCAGCGAGCGGTTCGTTCGCCAGTTCGACGAGCACGTACGAATCGTTGCTGATCAGATCGCTGTGCGGCCGCTGCAGGCGCAGCAGCCAACCGTTTGTCCAGGTATCCAGTCCCGCGGTTTCATCGGCGGATGCGGATGGCCACGCGCGCGCGAGATCCTGCGCGCCGTGTTCGCTCGCGCGGACGAGCGATCCGGCGTCGATGCCATGCATGAAATCCTCGAATTCGAAAATGAGGATCGCCGATTCCACCAGGATCAGACTCGGCAGCGACAGCAGGACGTAGAACAGCGTCAGCTTGAAGATCAGACCGCGAAGTTGCGGACGCAGCGGTTTCATGGGATGAGCGCAGCCAGCTGCCGGTTATCACAGGATAACCGACAGCGCGCGCGGATCAGAACTCGTACGCGAATCCGGTGTAGAACGTGCGGCCGAGTCCGGGTTCGATACCGTTGGAGAAGATGCGGTTGTAGTATTTCTTGTCGCCGATATTGGAGACGCCGCCGAGCAGGCGAACCTGCGGCAGAACCCAGTAATCGCCGGAGAAATCCCACAACGTGTACTGCGGAACCTTGGCCGGGATGAACGAATCGGTGCCCGCCGCGCCGAATGGCGCGTTGGAATCCTGCGCGTATTGGCTGGCGACCGAAACGGCCGACAGCGCGAGTTTGAGTTTCTTGTCCTCGCGATAGACGACGCCGGCGCGCGCCAGATAGTGCGGCGAGAATGCCGGCGTCTTGCCGACTTGCGTGGCCGTGCGCGAATCGGTGAATGTCGCGTTGAGCAATTGCAGGTTGGCGAATATCGAGAAATGGCGCGTGGTGTGCACATCGCGCGCGGCGAGGAAGTCGTAGTCGATCTGGCCTTCGAATCCGCGATGGCGCGTGTTGCCGGTGTTGACGTCGATGGTTTCGTTGAGCGGATCGCCCGGAATCGGCTGCGCTTCGATGCGGTCTTTCACGTTCACCCAGAACAGGCTCGCGTCGTAGAACAGACCGGCGATCGGCGTTCCGTGCACGCCGCCTTCGAAGCTGACGACGTGCGTCGGCGACGGATCGTTCGCTTCGGTCGGCGCGAGATTGCCGAACGGCGAACCGACGTCGAAATACCGCACCGGACGCCAGCCCTGCGACACGTTGAAATACGTTTCGTTGCCGTGGCCGAAATCGTTGCCGACGCCGAGCCCGAACAGCGGCACGGTGTGATCGACGGATCGATCCGCGAGCGGAATCGTGTCGGACGGCGCGTTGCGCACGTGCACGCTTTCGTTGATGTCGACGTTCTCGCGCTCGAGACGCACGGACGGCACCAGATGCCATTCGCCCCAGCGGAACACGTTCTCGGCGAAGATCGCGCCGTAATCGGTCGAGCGATCCTGATTGAGTTTGATGCAATTGGCCGTCGAGGTTTTCGCGCAAACGGGTGTGAAGCGATCGAAGCGATCGGTCCAGAGATTGGAATCGTTCCATTGACGCAGCGGCGCGTCGGAATGGTAGTAGACGAAGCCGGCGGTGAACGCGTTGCCGCGGCCCCAGTGATCGACGACGCGCGAATCGACGCCGGTGAAGCGGAACGTGGCGTCCTGCAACGCCGTCGTCGCGGGCAGCGGTGCGTTGGCGATGTCGGGCAGGCTCGCGGCGGCGCGCGTGGTCTGGTCCTGATAACCGCGCCACATTTTCGTCGACCATTCGGCGTCGTTGCCGATCTTCTGCTTGTTGCTCAGCGAAAGAGCGTAACGATCGACCCAATCCTTGTTGTACGGCGTCGGCGTGAAATCTTGGTCGCGTTTGAAGATCGGATAGCCGTATTTGCCCGGATCGCCGCCGGCGAATTCGTAGCCGTGGAAATCCAGCGCCCAGTAGCCACGGTCGTCGGGCCGGAAACCGATGTGCAGATCGGTGCCCTTCAGGATCGATCCGGCGTTATCGCGCTGACCTTCGTCGGAGCGGTAATGCGCATCGAGCAGGTAATCCCATTCGCCGACGGTGCCGTCGATGCGATTGAAGGTTCCCGACAAACCGTGATTGCCGATAATGTTTTCCGAAACGCCGCCGAACTCGCGATTGGGATCGGGCTTGCGGCTGATGAAGTTCACCACCGGTCCGGGTTCGGGTCCGTACAGCAGCGAACTGCCGCCGCGGATCAGCTGCACTTCGGAGATCGTCTGCGGCAGCGGCAGCACATATAACGTTGGGAATCCGATCCAGTCACCTTCGAGCGGAATGCCGTCCTGCATCACGGAGACGAATTCCGATTCCTGCGGATTGCCGATGCCGCGATAGCTCAAATTGAACTGGCTCGCGGTCTGCTGCTCGGACACGTACAGGCCCGGCGTCTGCGCGAAAAGATCGCGCAGATTGTTGTCGACGACGGTGGGGATATTATCGAGTTTGGTAATCGATGTTTTCTTGGTCACCGTAATCAGCGGTCCGTCGACTTCGCGCATGATGTGCTGCAACTTCGGACGCGTGTCGTCCTGCACATGGTTTTCGCGGACGTTGACCGGATCCAGCGTCTGCGTTTTCTGGTCGGCGGGTTTGTCCTTGCCGGCGTCCTGCGCCCACGCCGAACAGATGCCCGCGATCGAAAATGCCAGAGTCGCCGGCACGAGAAGAATGTTTTTCACGATGATCCCCAAGGATTAAGCCTCATTCGAACGAATGAGGACGCAGCCCGATTTATCGCAGTCGGGGGATGGCGTTTCCAGTGAAAATAGACCTACGCCTGCGGGCGTAGTGTTCCGCCTGTCGGGTTAGCCGGTCTCGTCGACGGCCATTTCGACTTCGGGATTGCGGCGAACCAGCAGCTTGTCGATGCGTGCGCCGTCGAGATCGAGCACCTCGAAGCGGATGCCGCGCCATTCGAAACGCTCGCCGATCTGCGGGATGCGTCCGAAATGCGCGACGACCATTCCGGCCGCGGTGTGGAAATCGTGATCTTCCTGATGCGGCAATTCGGTGGTGCCGAGCAGTTCGCGAAGATCGTCAGTGCTGACCGATCCGTCGACGAGCCAGCTTCCGTCGTCGCGCCGCACGACGGGTGCGTTGCGCGTTGGCTGTGTCGGCGTGACGCTCTTGCCGACGACGGCCGACAGCAGATCGTTGAGCGTGACGAGTCCTACGATATCGCCGTATTCGTCCACGACCAGCGCCAGACGCGTTTCGGCATCGCGGAATTCTTCCAGAAGATCGAGCGCACGCGCCGTGCCCGGCACATAGACCGGTTTGGCGAGATTGGAGAAAAGATCGATACGCGGATTGCCGATCAGTTCCGGCAGCCGTTTCAGCGTCAGGATGCCGAGCACGTCTTTGTCGCTGCCGCGGTACACGGGATAGCGCGAATACGGCGTATCGCGCATTACGGTGAGGTTTTCGTCGAGCGATTCGGATGCATCCAGCCATGTGATGCGCGGGCGTGGCGTCATCATGCTATCGACGGTGCGATCGCCCAGGCGCAGCACGCGGTTGACCATGTTGCGTTCGTCGGAATCGATCACGCCCTGTTCGGCGCTTTCGGAAACGAGCAGGCGGATTTCCTCTTCGCTGACGTGTTCGCCGGACATGCGCGTCTGGCGGAACAGACGCAGTATCCAGCGCGTGATCGCGATCAGCACGAACGCGAACGGCATCGCGATCCAGACCAGGACGCGCATCGGAACCGCGACCTGCACGGCCCATTTTTCCGGATTGAGCAGCGCGACGCGCTTGGGCAGCAATTCGCCGAGCAGCATGTTCGCGAACGTGATGCCGGCGACACTCACCGCGATGCCGACGCCGCGCGAATAGGTGCCGAGCCAGGCCAGCTGCGAATGCGAGAACGACGCGGCGATCTGCTCGCCCAGACGCTCACCGAGCGCGGCGCCGGTACCGATGCCGATCAGCGTGATGAACACCTGCACGGTCGCGAGCAGATGCTCGGGCGTTTGCGATAGCTGATAGGCGACGGTGGCGCGCCGGCTCGTCGCGGCGAGTTGGCGCAGGCGGATCTTGCGCGAGGTCATCAAGGCCATTTCGCTGAGCGCGAAAAAGCCGTTGAGCAGCGCGAGCACGACGACCAGCGTGATTTCGAGCGTCATCGTTCCGTGAACAATAGGTCCGTGAACAATAGGTCGGTCAGCAACCGGCGGCGGGATTCCATTCCCGCGAGTTTAGCAGAGCACGGCAGCCAGGCCGTGCCGCGCATCAGGAAGCGGCTTCGATGCGGTCGAAACTGGACTTGTCGCCCTTCGGACGCGGTCCCGTCGAGGGCTTCGCCGGTGACCAGGTAGTACACCGATTCGGCGATGTTGGTCGCATGATCGCCGATGCGCTCGATGTTCTTGGCGATGAACAGCAGATGCGCGCCGACCGCCACGCGCTGCGGATCGGCTTTCATGAAATCGATCAGGCTGCGATAGATGCCGGTATAGACGTCGTCGAGCTGTTCGTCGTGCGCCCACACGTCGAGCGCTTTTTCCGAATCGCGATCGCGGAACGCCTGCACGACATCGGCGAGCAGTTTCAGCGCGAGCTGGCCGAGTTCGGCAATTTCATTGATCCATTCGTCGGGCGAATGCGCGTTGAGCGCGATGGCGCGCTTGGCGATATTCGCGGCGAAATCGCAGATGCGTTCGAATTCGATGCCGATGCGCAGCGATGCCAGAACGTGGCGCAGATCGCGCGCGATCGGCTGGCGCAACGCGAGCACGCGGACGGCGCGCGCGTCGACATCGCGTTCGAGTTCGTCGACTTCCAGATCGCTTTTGACGACGTGCGCGGCGACGGTGGTGTCGCGCAGCAGCAACGAATCGATGGCGCCGGCGAGCTGCGTCTGCGACAGCTGGCCCATGCGCGCGATGGCGTCGTTGAGCTGCGTCAGCTCTTCGTCGAAACTTTTCAGGATGTGCTGGTCTGCCATGGCTTAGCCGTAACGTCCGGTTATGTAGTCTTCGGTCATCTTCTTCTTCGGGTTTTCGAAAATCGTTTTGGTTTCGCCGAACTCGATCAGCTCGCCCAGGTACATGAAGGCCGTGTAGTCGGAAATGCGCGACGCCTGCTGCATGTTGTGGGTGACGATCGCGATCGTGTAGTGTTCTTTGAGTTCTTCGACGAGCTGCTCGATCTTGCCGGTCGCGATCGGATCGAGCGCGGAGGTCGGCTCGTCGAACAGGATCACTTCCGGCCGCAGCGCCACCGCGCGCGCGATGCACAAGCGCTGCTGCTGGCCGCCGGAGAGGCCGAGCGCGCTCTGCTTGAGCTTGTCCTTCGCTTCGTCCCACAGCGCGGCTTGTGTCAGCGCTTCCTGCACGCGCACGTCCATGTCCGCGCGCGAGAGTTTTTCGTAGTGCTTGATGCCGTACGCGATATTGTCGTAGATCGACATCGGAAACGGCACCGGTTTCTGGAACACCATGCCGACTTTGCTGCGCAGGCGATTGAGCGGATAGCGCGCGTCGAGCACGTTCTCGCCATCGAGGATCACTTCGCCTTTCGCGGTGAGTTTCGGATAGATCGAATAGATGCGGTTGAAGATGCGCAACAGCGTCGACTTGCCGCAACCCGAGGGTCCGATGATGGCGGTGACCTTCTTCTCGGCGACATCCATGTTGATGGATTTGAGCGCGCGGTATTCGCCGTAGAAAAAATCGAGATTGCGCGCGCTCAGTTTCGCGGGCGGCATCGGCGGGGCGATCGTGGCGGCGGTGGCGGTTGCGGTCTGCATATTAGTCATTGGCGATTCTCTTGCGCAGGAGCACCGCGCGGGAAAACAGGGACAGCAGCAAAACGAAAACAGTGACGATGAATGCGCCGGCCCAGGCGAGTGCGTGCCAGGAGTCGTACGGACTCATCGCGAACTGGAAGATGACGACCGGCACGCTCGCAAGCGGTTGCGTGAGATCGGCGCTCCAGTACTGGTTGTTCAGCGCGGTGAACAGCAACGGCGCGGTTTCGCCGCTGATGCGCGCGAGCGCCAGCAGGATGCCCGTCAGGATGCCGGGCAGCGCGGCGCGATACAGAACCTGCAGCGTCATCTTCCATTGCGGCACGCCGAGCGACAGCGCCGCTTCGCGCATGGCGCTCGGCACGAGGCGCAGCATTTCATCGGTGGTGCGCACGACGACCGGAATCACGATCAGCGCGAGCGCGAGCGCGCCGGCGAATCCGGAGAAGTGGCCCAGCGGATGCACGACGACGGTGTAGATGAAAAGTCCGAGCACGATCGACGGTGCCGACAACAGAATGTCGTTGATGAAGCGAATCGTTTCGCCGATGAATTTCTTGTTCGCGTATTCGGCGAGATACGTGCCCGCGGCGACGCCGATCGGCGTGCCGATCAGGATCGCCATCAGCGACATGATCGCGCTGCCGAAGAATGCGTTGAGCAGACCACCGTCGGAGCCGGGCGGCGGCGTCATTTCCGTGAACAGCGCCGGCTTGATCGCGGAGATGCCGTTGATCAGCGCCGTCCACAAAATCCACACGAGCCAGAACAGGCCGAATATCGTCGCGGCGACGGCGAGCGTCAGTGCGATCGCGTTCCTGATGCGGCGTCGCGTGTACAGCGCTTCCATCGTCGCCATGTCAGTTGCCTTCCTTGCGCGCCAGGCGCATGAGCATCAACTTGGCGATGGCGAGCACGATGAAGGTGACGACGAACAGCAGGAAGCCGAGCGCGATCAGCGATGAGCGGTACAGGTCCGAATCGGCTTCGGTGAATTCGTTGGCGAGTGTGGCGGCGATCGAATTGCCCGGCATCAGCAGCGACGGCGACAAGCATGTGCGCGTTGCCGAGCACGAAGGTCACCGCCATCGTTTCGCCGAGCGCGCGGCCCAAGCCTAGAAACACGCCGCCGATGACGGCGGTGCGCGTGTAGGGCAGCACGACGTCCCAGGCCACTTCCCACGTCGTCGAACCGAGCGCGTAGGCGGATTCTTTCAGGCGCGTCGGCACGCTCAGGAACACATCGCGCATCACCGCGCTGATGAACGGAATCACCATGATCGCGAGCACGATGCCCGCGGTGAGCATGCCGATGCCGAGCGGCGGGCCGCGGAACAACGGGCCGATGATCGGCCATTGTCCGAGGTGCGCGTTGAGGAACGGAATCACGTGCGCGGCCATGAACGGCACGAACACGAACAGGCCCCACATGCCGTAGATGATCGAGGGAATGCCGGCGAGCAGTTCGATCGCCGCCGCAATCGGGCCGCGCAGCCAGTTGGGCGCGACCTCGGTAAGAAAAAGTGCGATGCCGAAACTGACCGGCACCGCGATCAGCATGGCGATCAATGCGGTGACGAGCGTTCCGTAGATCGGAACCAGCGCGCCGAATTTGTGATTGACCGCATCCCAATCCGAATCGATCAGGAAGTGCCAGCCGAACGTGGAGAACGCTTCGCGTCCGCCCCACAACATCGAGGCCGCGACGCCGACAAGGAGAATCAGGACCAGCCATCCTGCGCCGGCGAAAATCGCGCGGAAAATGCTGTCGCTCAACGCATCGCGCTTGCCGACCGACGGCGAGGTCGAGCATGTCGCGCGCTAGCGGGAATTTCTGGAGTTGCGCTGGCCAGACGTCAGATAGTCAACAGATCGGGCTGTCTTTCCTAAAAGTTCGCGCGCATCGGGAGGCGATGCGCGCGACAAAAACCAAACCGAGGAGAGTGTCGGTTTGCGACGTACACGTTGATCAGGATTTGAAATCCGACTTCCAATACGCTTCGATCTGCTTCACGAGCGTATCGGGCAGCGGAACGTAATCGAGCGCTTCGGCATCTTTCTGGCCCGACTCGAACGACCACTTGAAGAAGTCGAACGCGGTCTTGGATTTCGCGGCGTCTTTCGGCGACTTGTACATGATCGCCCACGTCGTCGCGGTGATCGGCCATGCGGCATCGCCCGGCGCGTCGGTCATGATCAGGTTGAAGTCTTTCGCGTTCTTCCAGTCGGCCGTTGCGGCGGCGGCGGAGAAGGCGGCCTTTTCCGGCTTGATGAACTTGCCGGCGTGGTTCTGCAGCTGAACGTAGGTCAGCTTGTTCTGCAGCGCGTAGGCGTATTCGACGTAGCCGATCGAATCCTTGATCTGCTTGACGTACGCGGCGACGCCTTCGTTACCCTTGCCGCCCACGCCCGTCGGCCACGACACCGTGGTGCCTTCGCCGACTTTTTCCTTCCATTCCGGGCTGACTTTCGACAGATAGTTCGTGAAGTTGAACGACGTGCCCGAACCATCCGAACGATGCACGACCGTGATCAGCGTGTCCGGCAATTTCACGCCGGCGTTCATGTCGGCGATGGCCTTATCGTTCCACTTCTGCACCTTGCCCGAGAAGATGTCGGCGAGAACCGCGCCCGACAACTTGATCGAACCGGCTTCCACGCCTTCGATGTTGACCACCGGCACGATGCCGCCGATGACCACCGGGAACTGGCCGAGGCCGGTGTCGGTGAGATCCTTCGCGTCGAGCGGTTTGTCGGACGCGCCGAAATCGACGGTCGCGGCCTTGATCTGCGCGATGCCGCCGCCGGAACCGATCGACTGGTAATTCACTTTGGAGCCGGTCTTGGTGGTGAATTCCGCCGACCACTTCGACAGCACCGGATAGACGAACGACGAACCGGCACCGGTAATATCGGTGGCGGCGGCCGCGGCGCCCGCGAAGGCGAGCGAGGCGGTAACGGCAACAGCGAGAAGCGTAGTGCGCAGTCTCGTGAACATTAAGGATATCTCCGTAGGTTTGATTGCGACCGCGCCCCAGGTGGCGGCCGTTTTCGTGCATGGCGCAGCCTACGCGGCGAATTTGAAACTTTTATGACAGTCCGCGCCGACATGGAACCGGGAGGAATTCGGCAGGAAAAACAGCTAAGTGCTTCAATCGATTAGCGACAGGTGTCAATCCTGTTTCGCATTCGACTGTTCGGCGCAATACGGATTTCCGGGGCCGGTAACAAAACTGTAAACTTCGCCGACCGCGCGGTTCGACGAAGGAAACGGCATGTTTTCGCTGCAAACGATTTTCGGCAAAGGCGACAAGATTTACGGACTGCTCGAGGCCAGCGCCGACACCGCGCGCCAGAGCTCGCGCGCACTGATTACGATGCTGAACCAGAAATCGTCGAGCCCGTCGCTGGACGAATTCCGCGTCGCGCGCCGGCGCGAAAAAGAAATCATGAACCAGATCAGCCAGACGCTGGTCAACACGTTCGTCACCGCGCTCGATCGCGAGGACATCGAGGCGCTGTCCGGCGCGCTTTACAAGATTCCGAAAACCATCGAGAAATTCGCCGAGCGCTACGCGCTGTTCGCGAGCCAGCTGATGGACATCGATTACGCTTCGCGTGCGCAGCTGTTGGAAAAAGCGACGGCTGTGATCGTGGAGATGGTCACCCAACTGAAGAAAGGCATGAAGCTCGAGGAAATGAAGGCGCTCAACGATCGCATGCAGGCGATCGAAAGCGAAGCCGACCGCCTCATCCTCGGCCTCTACGAAGACCTGTTCAAGAACACCAGCGATTTGTCCCGGCTACTGTTGCGCAAGGACCTGTTCGAGCTGCTCGAAAAAGCGATCGACCGCTGCCGCGATGCCGGCAACGTCATCTACGCCATCGTCCTGAAGAACTCCTGAGGCCGCCGTGAGTCTGGGCCTCGTCATCGCGGTACTCGTCGTCGCGCTCGCGTTCGAGTACATCAACGGTTTCCACGATACGGCGAATTCGATTGCGACCGTCGTCGCCACGAAAGTGTTGCGGCCCGGTCAGGCCGTCATCCTCGCCGCGTGCACGAACTTCCTCGGCGCGATGTGGGGCACGGCGGTCGCCAAGACGATTTCGTCGGGGCTGATCGATTCGGGCGTCGTCAACGTCACGCCCGAACTCATCATCTGCGCATTGCTCGGCGCGACGATCTGGGACCTGATCACGTGGTGGTGGGGCTTGCCATCGAGTTCGTCGCACGCATTGATCGGCGGACTCTGCGGCGCCGCGCTCGCCGCAACCGGCACGAACTGGCATTCGATCATCTGGTCGATTCCCGCCGGACACTGGTGGGAAGGCAAGGGCCTGCTCAACAAAGTGATCCTGCCGATGATCGTTTCGCCCGCGGCGGGATTCACCATCGGCTTCATCGTCATGGGATTCCTGCTCGCGCTGCTGTCGTTCCTCGGCAGCCGCGGCGGACGCATCGGGCGCGCGGCGCGTCCACGCATCGTAAACAGCGTGTTCGCGAAAGTGCAGATCGTGTCGTCGGGATTCATGGGTCTTTCGCACGGCATGAACGATGCGCAAAAAACGATGGGCATCATCGCGCTCGCGCTGGCCGCGGCGACCTCCGCGCATTCGCTGGACGGCTTGCCGGGCTGGCTGAATTTCCTGCGCGTCGAATCCGATCCCGCCGGCGGATTCGGAATCGCCGTCTGGATCAAGGCGACCTGCGCACTCGTCATGGCCGCCGGCACGATGGCGGGCGGATGGCGCATCATCCACACGCTCGGCCACAAGATGGTGAAGCTGCATCCGATCAACGGCGTGGCGGCCGATACGGCGTCATCGACGGTGATCCTCACGGCGTCCGTACTCGGCATTCCCGTATCGACGACGCACAACGTATCCGCTTCGATCATGGGCGTCGGATTCGCCAAACGCGCCAATGCGATTCGCTGGACCATCGTCGAGCGCATGGTGTGGGCGTGGATTCTGACGATTCCGATTGCGGGTGCGTTGGCTTATGGGATGTTGATGGGTCTGAAACTGCTTGGATGGTTCAGCGGGGCGCCTTGAAATCGGAGCGCTGCAGAACATATAATCGACTACGGAAATCGGCAGCCGGAATGATCTTCGATACCCGGTGGGTTTCCGCCAACAAAGCCCCTTTCAGGGGCTTTGTCGTTTCTGCAGCGGCGACATTCTGTCGCCTCTGGGGATGACCGAGAACAGTTCGATCCTCGGTTTCCGCCGCGTCAACTCGCAGACGCCTTCGTCGCGAACGAGATTACCATAGCCGTCCGCGCGCGGAGCGGCCGCGCGAAGAATCGTCATGCCTCGTGTAAGGATCACGTCCGCATCCGCGTAAGTGCATGCGCGGATTTGCTGCATCATGTCCTTGATGGTGTAGCCCTGCGCATTCCGGCTCGTGAAATGATGCTGGCCGATATAGACGATCGTGGGTTGTTCCACATCGGGCAGGCTTTCGCGCTGCCGCAACTCGCGAACGTGCTGATGTTGCTGAAACGTCAGATGTCCGATTTCGATCAGGGGAACTCGCTCGCCACGTGCGATCTGTTCGAATTGTTTTCTAATCCGTTCGCAGGCATCGTCGTAAAGCGGCACGCCGACATCCAATGTCGAACCGGAAACCGCGATTCTAGATACCGAACGATCGTAGCTGATGCCCACGTCCGAACGATGTCCGATTGTGTCGCGAATTACCTCGCCGACAGCGTCACCGAAACCTGATCGCCTTCGTTCACGCCGATCTGGCGCTCGATCGCCATCGGCAACAGCAGCCAGAATGAATCCGAACGCGCGACGACGTGACTGTCGAAACCGACGCTGCTGATCATCACGCGCACGGGAAAGCCGCGCCGGCCCGGCTTGATCGCCGTGAGTTTTACGCCGAGCGCTTTCGCGGGATCGAACGGAACTTCGATCGAATCGTCTTTGCGTCCGGCGACGATGGTGCCGCTGAATGTTTTCGAGGTCATCGCAGAATACGCATCTGTCCGTCCCAATCGCGATAGTTGAACACCTGGCCCGTGCGGCGTACATGGGCGAGTGCTTCCGGATCCACGTCCGCATAAGCCCAGCCCGGCTTGTTCAGTTCGCCGCTGACCAGGACGCCGTCATCGGGAAAACCGCGATCGACGGGCGTATATACAGCGCCAGTACCGGTGTTCACATCGACGGCGGGCGACCACGCCGCATCGCCGACCGTCGACGACTGCACGACATAGCACTGGTTTTCCAGCGCCCGCGCCTGGCAGCCGATCCGCACGCGCCAGTATCCGGCGAGGGTATCGGTGCAACTCGGCACGAGGATGACGTTCGCGCCCATCTCGACCATGCGCCGCGCGATCAGCGGAAATTCCGCGTCGTAGCAGATCGCAATCCCGATCTTGCCGAGTTCGATGTCGAACACGCGCACGTCGTTGCCGCCTTCGATGAGCCATTGCTCGTTTTCGAAGCGCGTCATCTGCACTTTTTCCTGATACTCATGCAGGCCATCGGGATGAAAAAGATACGACCGATTGCGGTACGTGCCGTTTTCGACGCGCACGGGAAAACTGCCCGCGCAGATTGTCACGCGATGTTTTTGCGCGAGACCTGCGAACAGCGCGATGAAATCGGCGAGCACGGTTTGCATCGAGCCGAGTTGCGCCGACAGCGAAGCGTAGATTTCTTCCGGAAACAGCGAAGCCAGTTCCATGCTGAAGTATTCGGGGAACACCAGCAACGTCGCGCCTGCGGATGCGGCGTCATCGACCCAGCGCGTGATTTTCGCCGCGTACGTTGGCCAATCGCCGAGAAAATCGATCGGATAGGCAGCGGTGGCGATGCGGAAATCGGTCATTGTTCCGTGATGAGCTTGAGCCAGAAACGCATGCGTTTCATCGTCGGTTCGGGCTGATTGATATCTTTCCAGTCGAACTCGGTTTCAAGCTCCGGATGCTCGCGGTAGCCGAAGCGGTTCCAGATATCGTTCAGCGGCACATAGTTCGCTGGACGCAGCGGATGATCCTCCGGCCGCTGCACGCAACAGAATGATGCGATGTCGAAGCCGCCGAGCGATTTCGCGTGTTCCTCGCGCGCACCGAACAGGTGCTTGTAGATGCCGCGGCCGCGATGCGATTGCTTCAGCACGGACTCGCCGCAATAGAATATTTTCGACAGATCGTAACCCCCATCGACAAACGGTTTGCGCACCGCGGGAATTTCGTCTTCGAGCGGAAGCCCTGTCGTCGCGCCGACCAGCACGTCGCCATCGTAAACGAGCGTGCAGATACTGCGCGGCGACTGAATATACGTCTGCAGATAATGCCGCTCGTAATCTTCGTCGCCCTGATACAGGTACGGGAATTCGCGAAAAATCTCGATGCGCAAGTGCGCGAGATCGTCGATATGCGATGCGATCTGGTTTCCGCTCAGCCGCTCGTAGCGGAATTCGTTCACGCGCTGACCTGGCTGATCCAGTCCTGCAGGTTGTAATAGTTGGTGATGCGCGCGACTTTTCCATCACGCACCACGAAAAACGCACCGGCGGGCAACACATACTTCTGGCCGTGCGCTTGCGGTAATCCTTCATCGCTGCGCAGATATTCGCCGTTGACGACGAATTCGGCCGATGCGCGCGTGCCGTCCGCGCTCGCCATGATCGACATGTCGGTGAGATTTTCCCGGTACGCGCCGTTCATGCGAGCCATGAATCGGCGGAACGCTTCCTTGCCGGTTTCGCGCTGGCCCTGATTGATGTCGTGGATCACGTCATCGGTCAGAAGATTTTCGAACGTCGCCATGTCGCCCGCGTTGAACGCGGCGTAATAGCGGCGAATCAGATCGATCGTCGCGTCCATTTTTGCCGACATCAGAACGCGTCTCCACCTGCGGAGATGGCTTTCTCCAGACGATCGCCCAGCGGACCGATCTCGTCGATCAGACGATTGAGTTCGGCCGGATCGAGCAATTCGTACGGCCGGTTTTCGCACAGATGCAGATACGGCGAGCCGTCCAGATCGCTCACCGCGAGATAACCCACGCGCTGCTCCCAGTTGAAGCGCAGGCAACGTTTCGCATCCATGCCCGTGAGCGGACCGATCGGCGTGGAGATGCGCAGGAATTTGCGTCCTTCCTCGCTATCGAGTTCCGCCAGATACAAACCCTGATGACGCGCACCGTTTTCGGTGAGCAGATCGAAGCTGATCAGATACGGATCGTTGATCCGCAACTGATGGCGGGCGTTGATGTGTGATCGAACGTCTTCGAACGATTGCACGCGGCGGACTCCATTGAGAGGTGCGTATGCTAACGTGATGCGCGCATGAAGTCAGGCACTGTGTCAAAACCCGATCACGAGGCGATCAGGCGCACGATCGCGTCGATTCCACGCGGCCGCGTGTCGAGCTACGGCGAGATTGCGCAGCGCGCCGGATTGCCGGGCCGCGCGCGTCTGGTCGGAAAGGTGCTAGGCGAGACCGCTGTGGAACTGCCATGGCATCGCGTGCTGCGCTCGAGCGGGCAAAGCGCCTTCCCGCCGGGCAGTCGCGGATTCCGCGAACAATCGCAGAAGCTGCGGACCGAAGGCGTCGTCGTGGTCAACGGTCGCGTCAACCTGCAACGGTACGGCTGGCAGCGCGATCTCGATGCGGAACTGTGGGGTCCGCCGCCCGAATCAGCGAAGAAACCAGCGCCGAACAAATCAGGCGCGGCGGCGAAACCAGCCCGCGATGCTAATCCGGTCGCGCGTCGCCGCTAACACCTCGTGTTCGAAATCGGCGCTCAGGAACAAAACAAGTTTTCCGGCGGACGGATAGATGTCCAAATGCCGGTCCGGCAGATACAGCCGCAGCGCGCCGCCGTCGTTTTCGGCCCAATCGTCGTTGAGATACAGAACGCTCGATAGCACGCGCGCATCGTCGTCGCGGAATCGGTCGCGATGCTTTGCATAGCGTGAACCCGGCGCGTACAACGCGAAGTGCGCTTCGAGTTCTTGAAGGCCGAGCATAAGTTCGCGATTCAGCCCAGTGCGCAGCGCTTCCATTTTGTCGAAATAGGCGCGTTGCGCGGCAGACGCATCCGTTTTCTCAAGCCATCGCGTCCTGTCGCCGCGAATATCGGCGCGTTCCGCGCGAGCCGCACCGCGGCCCACCGACGTCGTTTGCAGGTCCGCATTGCGGCATTCGCCGGCCAGCGCGGATGCGGTCTGTGCGGCGATGAAGTCCTGAACCATCGCGTAACCTTGCGCATGGATCGCGTCCGCGATGGGCTTGATCGAATCGAAGGTCAACCGCATGATGCGAGCGTAACCGAACCCGACGCGCCTTGACGATGCAGAGAATTCCCCCGATCACCGCCGCGCTGCTCATCGCGAACATTCTCGTTTACCTGTTGCAGCAGGCGCAGCCCGAATTCATGTTGGCGAAATTCGCGTTGTGGCCGCTCGGCCCGCACGAAATGGATCGCCTGAGCGACGGAACGGCGATTTCGGTCGGCTTCGAGATCTGGCAGATCGTCACCTATGCGTTCCTGCATGGAAGTTTCATGCACATCGCGTTCAACATGCTCGCGTTGTGGTCGATCGGCGGACAGGTCGAACTCGCGCTTGGGACGCAGCGCTTTATCGTCTACTACGTTGTCTGCATTCTGGGCGCGGCGGCGGCGCAACTCGCGACGGTTGCGTTGATAAATCCCGGCGATCTCTACCCGACGCTCGGCGCCTCCGGCGGCGTGTTCGGTGTGCTGATTGCCTTCGCGTATCTGTTCCCGCAGGCGCGCTTGATGATCATGGTGCCCATTCCGATTCCGGCGCGCATGGCCGCCATCGGTTACCTCGTCGTCGAGTTCTTTCTCGGCGTGACCGGGCGACAATCGGGCGTCGCGCATTTCGCGCATCTCGGCGGCGCGCTGATCGGATTCCTGCTGCTCCTGTACTGGCGCTCGAAGCAGCGGCGCTTCTAGACGATAGGTCTAGCGCTTGTAGACGACGCCGTTTTTCATCACGAACGCGACGTGCTGCAGCACGCCGATGTCGTCGAGCGGATTGCCGGGCACGGCGATCACGTCGGCGTAGTAGCCGACCGCCAGCCGTCCGATTTCCTTTTCCCAGCCGAGCAGCTTCGCGCCGTTGATCAATCCGGCCTGCAGCGCCGCGAGCGAGGTCATGCCATTGGCGACCATCAACGCATATTCCTGCGCCTGCATGCCATGCGGAAACGGACCGACATCCGAACCCACCGCCATCGGCACATGCGCGGCCAACTGCAGCTTGAACTGCGCGATGTGATACGCCTGCATCGCGCGATAGCGCTCCGCGGCCTGCGGCGTGGCGGCATGCGCGGCGAAATAGTCGATGACGGTGAACGTCGGCACGGCGAAGATGCCGCGCTCGCGCATCAGCTTCATCGTGTCGTCGCTCATCTGATCGGCATGATCGACCGACGCGACACCCGCGCGCGCGGCCATGCCGGTGCCCGGTTCGCCGGTCGCGTGAACGGCGACTTTGCGATTCAACCGCGCCGCTTCGCGCACGGCCGCGCGCAGTTCGTCTTCGCTGAACTGATACGGCGTGGAGAAGTGTCCATCGGCGATCGTGTCGCGCCCGGTCTCGTAGATTTTCACGAAATCGCTGCCGAGTTTCGCCTGCGCGCGAATCACTTCGACGAGTTGATCGGCACTATTCGCATACGTCGCGTTGGAAAGTGCGTTCTGCTCGGGGTTGTAGTGGTTCGCATCTTCGTGTCCGCCGAGGATGTCGATCGCGTTGCCGCTGATGCGCATGCGCGGACCGGGAATATCGCCGCGATCGATCGCATCCCGCACGGCAGTGTCGGCGGCGCCGGCGCCTTCGGTGCCCATGTCGCGCTCCGCCGTGAAGCCGGCTAGCAGGTCGTCGCGTGCGGCGAGCGTGGCGCGAATGGTGCGTTCGGGCACCGACTCGTTGAACGTCTGCGAATCCTCCGCGCCCGGATGCAGGAACAGATGCACGTGCGCGTCGATGAGGCCGGGCATCAGCGTGCGGTCGCCCAGATCGATCGTTTCCGCGTCCGACGGATGATCGACGCGCGATCCGACCGCGACGATGCGTTCGCCACGCACCAGCACTTCGCCGGGCGAAACGATTTTGCCGGTGTCGATGTCAAGCAGACGCGCGGCGTGCAATACAGTGTCGCGCGCGAGCGCGTGCGAGCAAACTGCGGCGAAGATCAACGCAAGAAACACGCGCATCGAGAATTCCTCCGAGCGCCGAGAATACGCGATGCCGTGCGCGCCGTCAGCGCAGGCGAACGAAATCGGCGCTGCAGACCAGCCGCACCGCATCGAGCCGCACCAGCGAGCGCGGCAACGCCTGCAGCAGGGCGCTGCGTTCGTGTTCGATGCTGTCGATCTCGCGCGCGCTCACCGACGGATTGATTTTCGCCAGCGCGGTGAGCCGTTCGTGCGCGGCGTCGAGTTCGCGCTCCGCGAGTTCTGCGGCTTGCCTGATCGCGATGGCCGCACGTGCGCGCGCGAGTTCCTCGCAGCGCTTAAGCATCGGCGGCACCAGCGCGGTGAGGATTTTGCGGTATTTGGTGACATCGATGACGTGACTCTGCGCACGCGCAACCGCCGCCTCGCTCGGCTTCCACGCGCCGCGGTCGGCGAGTTTCGTGTCGACGATCGAGCGGATCGGCTGAGGCGGCAGAAAGCGATCGGCGTTCAACGCGGGATGGGCGACCGGTTCGAGAACGAACAAGGCTTCGAGCAGCGCGCTCTTCAGCGGCAACGTATCGTCGATGACGAAAGCGGCGTTGCCGTGTTCGGAGCCGAGCAGTAAATCCATCGCGCCGGCGACCATCGGATGATCGAGCCGCAGCAGCGGAAATTCCTCGCGCACGAGCGCGGTGGCGCGATCGAAGGTGACCTGCTGCGGACCATCCTTCAATCCCGGAAAACCTTCGGTGCTGAGATATTCCGGATCGAGGATGAACGTGCGCGCTCCCGATTCTTCGCTGTGCACGCCGAATTGCTCGAACAGTTTCAGCGCGAAATCGTCGTTGGCGATATCGGCATCGGCGGCGACGAGCGCAGCGCGCAACGAATCGGCTTGCTCGTTGCGTCGATTGGCCAATTCGAGCAGCCGGTCGCGGCCTTGTGCGATGAGCGCGGAAAGTTCTTCGTGCGCCGCGCGCGTTTCGGCGACCAGCGAATCGATTTCGCAATCGGGTTCCTCGCCGCCCTGCGCGTGCGCGACGGCCAAGATCGAGCAGGCGCGGACCGAATCGCTTGTACAACTCGCGGCCATCCGCCGGCGACGAGCGGAACGCATCGAGTCCATCGCGATACCACTGCATCAGCATGTGCTGCGCGGTGCCGGTGAAGGCGGCGGCCCTGCACGGAGATGTCGTGCTTCTGCCCGATGCGGTCGAGACGGCCGATGCGTTGTTCGAGCAAATCCGGATCGAGCGGCAGATCCCACAGAACCAGATTGTGCGCGAACTGGAAGTTGCGACCTTCCGAACCGATTTCCGCGCATAGCAGGAGCCGCGCGCCGTCGCGTTCGGCGAAGAACGCGGCGTTGCGGTCGCGCTGCACGAGCGTCATCGCTTCGTGGAAGCGCGCGATCTTCACGCCGCTGCGCGTGCGCAAGCGCTTCTTCGAGCGCGAGCACTTTTTCCTTGGTGCGGCAGGTGAGAAAGAACTTGTCGTCCGGATGCGATTCGAGCAGGTCGAGCAGCCACGGCAGGCGCGGATCTTCGCTGTAGTCGAGCTGCAACGGCGCGCTTGGCGTTTGGACGTCCGAAAGGAATTCGGCGAGCAGACGCTGGCGCTGATCGTCGGTGAGCGTCGAGCCGTCCGGTTCCGACAGCACGGCGAGGCGTTTTGGAAACCCGCCGACGCTTGCGCGGCGATTGCGGAACATCACGCGGCCGGTGCCGTGGCGATCGATCAGCGCATCGAGGATAGCGTCGCGATGGCCGCCGGCGTCGATGGCGTCGCGCAGTTGTGCATCGTCGCCGAGTCGCGCGGTGAGTTCGCGGCGATCGTCTTCATCGAGCGGCTGATCGCTCTGCAGCTTTTCGACGATGCGCGAAAGTTGCGCATAGCCATCCGATTCCTGCTGAAAGCGATCGAGACTCTGGTAGCGGACCGGGTCGAGCAGTCGCAAGCGCGCGAAGTGGCCGGTGCGGCCGAGCTGTTCCGGCGTTGCGGTGAGCAGGATCACGCCCGGCGTTTTCGCGGCGAACTGTTCGGCGAGCGCGTATTCGGCGCTCGTCGCTTCCGGCGACCAGGCCAGATGATGCGCTTCATCGACGATCAGCAAATCCCAGTTGGCGGCCAGCGCCTGCGCACGGCGTTTCTCCGAATCGCGCAAAAAGGGAATGTCGCAAATAACGAGCTGTTCGTCCTCGAACGGATTGCGCGCGTCGCCGCCGGTTTCGATCGATTCGCAGCGCTCTTCATCGAAGATCGCAAACTGCAGATTGAAGCGCCGCAGCAGTTCGACATACCACTGATATACGAGCGCTTCGGGCAGCAGGATCATCACGCGCGAGGCGCGGCCGGCGCCGAGAAGCTGCGCCAGGATCATGCCGGCTTCGATAGTCTTGCCCAAGCCGACTTCGTCGGCGAGCAGCACGCGCGGCGGATGGCGTGACGAAGCGATTTCCGCGACGCGAAGTTGATGCGGAATCAAATCGATGCGCGACGACATCAAGCCGAACGCGTTGGATCGGCGCGAGTCTGCGCGGCGCGTCAATGTGTCGAGACGAAATTCGAAATGTTCGGCCGAATCGACGCGTCCGGCGATCAGGCGCGCGTCGGCTTTCGAGACATTCTGCATGTCGTCGAGTTCGCCTTCCGCGATGGTTTTGCCATTGCCGAAATATTGCAGAAGTCCATTGTGCGATTCGATTTTCTCGATGACGAACGAATCGCCGTTGGCGCTGACGCGTTCACCGGGGCGAAACTCCGAGCGCGTGAGCGGCGCGGTCTGCATCGAGTACTGGCGCACCACGCCGGTGGCGGGGAAGGCGAGCTGCACCGTACGGCCCTCGACGCGTAACACGGTGCCGAGACCCAGTTCGGGTTCGGCGTTGGAGATCCAGCGTTGTCCGGGAACATATTGCATTCGCGGATTGTAACCCGCGAGCGGAAAAACGTGCGGCGCGGGGTTTGTATACAAATACAGAACGGGCCGGTCGTTGCGGGTTGGGGCAATGCGGGCGCAATGAATTGCGCCCCTACATCACAGCAAGTGCGGACATTTTCCATCCGGCCGCGGTTCCGCGTATTGCGACGGTTTTGTAGGGGCGCGATTCATCGCGCCCGCAACCTTCACCAGATTTTCACCTGGACATCCGGCGCGCGCACCATCGGATCGCCGGCCTTGCACGAAAACGCGTTCGCGAATGCAGGCATATTCGATGGCGACGCAATCGCGCGCAGCATCGCCGGCGCGTGGACGTCGGTGTTGACGCGCAGTTTCAGTTCTTCGGGCTTGAACGATTGCGCCCAGCTTCGCGCGAAGTTGAGGAAGAACCGCTGATCCTCGCTGTAGCCATCGATCTTTTCGGCGGCTTCCTTCGGGATTTTTGGCGAGCGCTTCCTGCAGCGCGTCGTAGCTCACGTTGAGGCCGGCGAGGTCGGCGATGTTTTCGCCGAGCGTCTGCTTGCCTTTGACGTGCAGATCGTCGATCGCGACGTAGTCGTCGAACTGTTTGACGAGTTTGTCGGTGCGCGATTCGAACTGTTTGCGATCGTCCGGCGTCCACCAGTTCTTGTAGTTGCCTTGCGCGTCGAACTGCGAGCCGCGGTCGTCGTAGCCGTGCGTCATTTCGTGTCCGATCACCGCGCCGATGCCGCCGTAGTTGAGTGCGTCGTCGGCCTTCACGTCGAAGAACGGCGGCTGCAGGATCGCGGCGGGGAACACGATCTCGTTCTGCAGCGGGTTGTAGTACGCGTTGACGGTTTGCGGCGTCATGCCCCATTCGGTGCGATCGACCGGTTTGCCGATCTTGCCCATGCGCCAGTCGTGATCGAATTTTTCCGCCGCGCGCACGTTGGCGAAATAGCCTTCGTGCGCGATGTCGAGACCGGTCCATTCGCGCCATTTGTCGGGATAGCCGATTTTCGGCATGAAGGTTTCCCACTTTTCGACGGCGTGTTTCTTGGTTTCATCGCTCATCCATTCCAGATGTTCGATGCGTGCCTTGAGCGCCGTGCGCAGGTTGTCGACGAGTTCCTTCGCGCGCGCTTTCGCTTCGGGCGGAAAATTCTGCGCGACGTAAAGCTGGCCGAGCGCCATGCCCATTTCGCGATCGACCGTGCCGAGCACGCGTTTCCAGCGCGGTTTCTGTTCTTTCTGTCCGCGCAGCGTGCGCGCATAGAAATCGAATTCGGCATCGACGAAACGTTTGGCAAGATACGGCTGCGCATCGCGCGACAGATGGAAGCGGAAATACGCGCGCCACGTGTCGGCAGGCGTTTCGGCGAGCAGTTTGTCCATCGCCGCGAAGAATTTCGGCTGCGACAGCGAGAATCCTTTCGCGTTCGACACGCCTTGTGATGCGAAATATTTCTCCCACGAAAAATGCGGCGTCACCTTGTCGGCTTCGGCCATGTCGACGAAGTGATACTGGTTATCCGGATTGCGCAGTTCGACGATCGGCAGCGATGCATCGGCGAGTTTGGTTTCCAGATCCATCACGGCGGCCGACTGTTTGGTCGCGTCGTCCTTCTTCACGCCGACGAGTTGCAGCGATTTGGCGATGTAGAGAACGTACGCCTCGCGAATCTTTTTGGAGTTT
The DNA here is from genome assembly GCA_963814225.1 of uncultured Gammaproteobacteria bacterium. Taxonomy (GTDB): domain Bacteria; phylum Pseudomonadota; class Gammaproteobacteria; order Xanthomonadales; family Rhodanobacteraceae; genus Rudaea. The sequence goes on from CAWFCC010000003.1 coordinate 102,170, forward strand.
TCGTCGGTTTTGAAGTAGTAGTCGCGTTCGGGAAGTCCGAGTCCACCTTGGCGCGCGTAGGCGATCATGTTGCGCGAATCGTGGAAGTCCGCGTTCGCGCCGAAAGCCGAACACGAACGACATGCCCTGCGCGGCGTAGTCGCGAATGAAGTTGGCGAAATCGTCCGGCGAATTCAGACCATCGATGCGCTTGAGATCATCCTTGATCGGCGCGAGGCCGGCTTTTTCGATCGCCGCTTCGTCCATGCCGGATGTATAGAAATCGCCGATTTTCTGTTCGATCGAACCCGCCGCATTTTTCGACTTGCGCAGATTCTCCGCGATGCCGTGCTGCGCGTTGAGCGAGCGTTCGTCAAGCATTCCGGACGAGCCCCATGTCGTGCGATCGGCGGGAATCGGATTCGCCTTGAGGAAATTGTCGTTCACGAAATCGAACAGGTTCTGGCACGGATTCACGTTCTTGTCGAACTGCGACGCGTTGAGCGACGGATCGGTATCGGCGAAAGCGGCGCTGGACATCAACCAGGCCGATCGCGAATGCGAGGGGACGCAGCAGAATGTTGTTCACGAATGTTCTCCGAAACGAATGCGCGTGCGGTCAGCGCGCGCCGCGAATGAAATCACTTTGTCGTGCCGAGCCGCGCCACCGGATAAACGCCGACGTTCTGATCCGCATACCACGGCGAACGCTCGTAGAAAAACTGCAGGCGCGCTTCCGGATCGTCGGCGAACGCTTTGTCGCTCGCGAGTTTGGCGTCGAACTCTTTTTTCAGCGCAGGATCTTTCGCCAACATCTCGCGCGCGAGCTTTTCGAGGACGCGCGCATCGCCGTATTCTTTCTCTTCGAAGATCGCGTTGAGGAAACCCCAGCGCAGCAGCGAATCGGGCGCGTCCGGTTCGAGAAGATGAACGGCGACATTCGCCGCGCGCTGGTCGAGCTTTACGACAACCGAACCCGCAGGAAACTGCATGTCGTTGGCGAGCACGCGTTCGTCGAAACTCTTCAGCATCAGCCGTCCTTCGAACGGCGCGGTCGCCCACACCGGATGACTCGAGCCGATATTGCGCGACATAAAACGTCGTCGCTTTCTCCAGCCGCGTGAATTCGATGCCGTGCTGCTGCAGTTTCTCGATGATCTGCAGCCAGCCCGGCGGAATGATGTAGCCATCGGGCAGTGAAATGTGCTGGGTCGGCTGCAGTGCCTGCCAGAAAGGAACGTCGATCATTTTCGGTTTCGACGAATCGTATTGAATCCACGTGTCGTTCGAGATATCGCTGTGCGTTTGCGTGTAGGCGACGGCTTTGAGCGGATATTGGATCGGCGTGTCGGTCGTCTTGAACGCGATGGCGAATTCCGTTCCGGCTTTGCGCGCGATCGTGTCCGCATCCGCTTTTTCCACGGCTTTGCGCAACTCGCCCGGATGCGTGCGGAATTCGTCGAGAATCGAGACGATCAGGTCGTACGTCGAATGCACGCGGTTGTCGTACGGCTTCAACATGTGCGTTTCGACGAGCAGCGCGGCGCGATTCTGCAGCGCGACGTAACCCGTCGAGAAACGCGGACCCGATCCGAAATTCACGATGCCCTTGCTGATATCGCGATGATCTTTGAGTTCCAGATATTGCGAAAGCAGATGGCCGCGTTTTTCCGTCGCCGCAAACACGCGCTGCTTGAGCGCCGCGTCTTGCCAGGCTTTCACGTTCGCATCGAGCGGACCCCAATCTTCGGTGTACCACGTCAGGTCGTACTGATAGTCGGCGCCGTTGGTGGTGTGGATGTCGACGAAGAAATCCGGCAGCCATGCGCGGAATAACGCCAACCACGCCTGCATTTCCGGCGCATCGGCCTTCAGATAATCGCGATTGAGATTGAGGTTCTGCGCCGTTGCGCGGAATCCCATCGATTCGGGACCGTTCTGATTGATGCGCATGTACGGCGACGAATTCTCGTGGCCATCGACGTTGAAGATCGGCAGATAAACCAGAATGGTGTGATCGAGCAGATGCGGCAATTTTTTCGCGACGGTCAGATCGCGCAGCAGCATCATGCCCGCGTCCTTGCCTTCGATCTCGCCGGAATGGATGCCGGCCTGCAACATCAGAATCTGCTTGCCGGATTTTCGCGCGGCTTCCGGCGTGAATTCGCCGCCGCTCGCCGCGACGACGAGCATCAGATCGCGGCCTTCCGGCGAAACGCCGAAGCGCGTCAGCTTGATCGTATCGGGTGCCGCGGCGGCGAGCCGTTGTAGATACGCACGTGTATCGTACATAACTCGGTGTCGTCTTGAAGTGCGATGTTTCGGCGGGCGTGATCCAGTCGGCTTCGTTGCTCATGGCGTCCGTCAGTGCGAGGCAGCCGACAATGATCGCCGCAATACGCACGATAGACGCATGACGAAAGTCATGCGGCAGAATTTTCATCACACTCCCGTAGCGGGTTTTTCGATGAAATCCGGATGAGCGGCGTCGGGCAGTTTGTCGGGTCCCACCGCGCCGCCGGAAAGGATGAACGCCATCGCCTGGTCCATGCTCCAGTCGGTCGCGACCAGTTTTTCCACCGGCACGATCTCCAGATATCCGCCGGTCGGATTCGGCGTCGTCGGTACATACACGGATGCGAGTTCGCGGCCCTGCGCATCGACGAACAGACGCGTCACGAAGCCGACGCTTTTCAATTCGGGCGAAGGGAAATCGATGAGCACCACGCGCTGCGTGCCGGCGGGTTTGGTCGACAGCATCGTCATCAGTTTTTTCGCGCCGCCGTAGATCGGCTGCACCAGCGGAATGCGCGAGATCATGGCTTCGAAACCGTTGAGCATGCGCTGGCCGAACATGCGATTGCTGGCCCAGCCGCTCACGTAGAGAAACAACACCGTGAACACGAACGCGATGATCGACTGCAGCCATTCCTGGCTCAGCCACGTCGATGCCGACGGAAACGCGGCACTCAGCGCAACCGCCATTCCCGCAACGACCGGCGCGCCGACGTGCGAGAGCAACGTGAAGACGAATTTGAACACCACCCACGTCAGCCAGAGCGGCACGACCGTGAGCAAACCGGTGATCAGATAGCGTTTGACGTACAGCGGGCGCATGCGCGGCGGCGAGCGAAAAGACGTGTCATCATAGCTTGCGCGCAGGGGTTTGCGGAGATTCACGGTGGATGTCGAAGCGAAGAAGCAGAGCCAAGCGCCGATCGTCGTCGCGCTGATCGGGCTGCCGGGATCGGGCAAAAGCATCGCCGCGCGCGCGCTGCAGGATCAGATGGGACTGCGCCGCGTCTGCCGCGACACCATCCGCCAGGCGATGTTTCCGCGCTGTTCGTACAGTTTCGCCGAGAAGCGCGCGGCGTTCCGTTCGCTGCTGCTCGCGGTCGAAGTGAATTGCATGCTCGGCGAATCGAGCGTGATCGATGGCGTCACGTTTTCGAGGCATAGCGATCTGCAGCGCGTGGACGCGGCGATCCGGCGCTATGGATGTTTGCCGATTCCGATTTATCTGGATTGTCCGCCCGATGTTGCGCGCGCGCGCATCGCCGAGGACATCGCCAACAATCGACATCTTGCGCGTGATCGGACGCCGGAGATTGTTGCGGATGTGATGGTGCGGTTTGATCCGCCGCCGGCGAATGCGATCGTGATTAACTCGGATATCGATTCGGCGGATTTGTGTCGGATGGTGATTGGGGTTGTTGCTCGGGTGAGGGCGGCGGGGGTGCGGTAGCTCGTTGGTTGAAGGTTTGAGGTTTAGATAAGAGCTTCCGCGATTGAATATCGCGGGTCAATTCTTTGCTGGTGCAAAGAAGTAACCAAGAAACACCCTCTTTTCTCCCAATGGACGCTGTCCGCGGAGAGCACATCCCTGATGCTCGCCGCGGACCGCGCGCTTCCTGCGCGCGATCACCCTCGATCTGCGCCTGCGCGCGACTGGTCGAAAGAGTCTTGTAAAAGTGACTTCACTAAGCGACCGGCGCCGGGGCCGCAGGAGCTTTTTCTTTTTCAGCCTCACCGCCTTTCGCTGTGTGCCTGTCGTAGTTACAAGCCTCTTTCGACCGGTCACCTGCAGGCTTGTATCGAGGTCACACGCGCGCAGGGATGCGTGCGTCCGCAGCCAGCAGCACGGACGTGCTGTCTGCGGACAGCATCCACTGCGAGAAAAAGGGTGGTTTCTTTGGTTACTTTCTTTGCACCAGCAAAGAAAGTGACCCGCGATATTCAATCGCGGAAGCTCTGGCTCTAAACGAGAGCTCAAGAGCAAAGGCGCTGGATTCCCGCTTCCGCGGGAATGACAAGCAAAAGGCCAAAAAGCTGGATGCCAGCTTCCGCCGGAATGACGAGCAAGAGGTCAAAAGCTGGATTCCAGCGCCCGCAGAAATGGCGACCAAAAAAACTAAATCTTCGGCTTCTTCAGCCGCGCCCCCTTAAAGTACCGCACCCGCAAATCGAGATTGCGCTGACTTTTCCCGATATAAACAAACTTCGTCGTCGGCCAGATCGGCTGCTGCAACTTCTGCGCGAACCGCGCATTTTCCAGTTCAAGCAACACGCCGATGCATGGAAATTTGTTCTCGCGCGCATACGCTTCGAGAACTTCCGACGAGCGATTCATCACCTTGAACACGAGTCGCGACGTGCGCCATTTCTTTCCGATGAAACATCGGAAGTAATACATCGGCTGGCCGAGTCGAGGCAGCGTCAACGCAATCGCAGTGCTGACGGCGGCGACTTCGCCGTCCGCCGTTTCCGCGCGCAGGATCACCTGACGCAAGCGTTCTTCGCTCTTTACGTCATTGGCGAGCGCGCCCTCGTTTTTCCAGAACTCGACGACTTTGGCGTCGTTCTCGGCCGATTCGGTCTGCCAGTGCGCGATGAAATTGAATGACGTGTCGCTCATGGCGTTTCACTCTGCACAGCGGGCTCCGAGTTCGGCGAGGAATATCCGGTGGTGGGCGCCTGTTCGACGGGCGGCGGCGAAAACCCGACTTCCTTGAGCGCCTTGTCGGGCAGCGCGTACGAATTGCCGAGCAGTTCGCCTTCGTGGACGATCTCCGGAAACAGCACGCCCGGCACGGCCTGCACGGCGAAGATTTCCTGCACGCCGCCGGTGAATTTGAGGAACGCGACGGTTTTGCCGGTGTGGATGTGCACGGCCCAGACGCCGCTCAGGCGCTCGGTGTTGTCGTCGGTGATCGGGATGTCGGTGAACGGCGTCGTGCCGCGCAACTGCGACAAGCCGATGAACGCGATCGGTCCGATGAAATCGATGCCGCGGCAGAAACCCGGCACGCGCGCGACGTCGGTGCGTTCGCCGGTTTTCAGATCGACCGTGCACAACGCGCCGCGTCCGGATTCGAGCACCCACAGGCGATTGTCGTACCAGCGCGGTGAATGCGGCATCGACAGACCGCGCGTGACGACGCGATTCGTCGTCACGTCGATGATCAGTCCGCCGTCGCGCTTGTTCGACGCGCCAGCCTTCGCGCGCGTTGGTTTCGCCGAGCGCGCTCACGTAGCGCGGAATGCCGTTGCGCATCGCCAGGCCATTCAGATGGCAGCGATCTTCCGGCGCGTAGTGGCTTACGAACTTCGGACGCCAGCGCGGCACGAAACTCGATTTCACGTCGAGCGTGCACAGGCACGAGAACATCGTGTTGACGAACCAGACCGCGCCGTCGGCATCCCACGCCATTTCGTGGATGTCGATGTGGCCGGTGATGTGACCGCGCCGCGCCATGTATACCGCGTCGTGGCGCGGCGGATTCTGCAGGCGCTTGGCGACATCCGGCATGTTGCGGAATTCGACGATCTCCATCAGCGATCCGAGCATCAGCCGCTGGTTGTCGGCGGCCATGCCCATCGGTCGATTGAATGAGCGGAAATGCGTGTTGATCGAATCGCCGTCCGGACGAAGGATGACGAGCTTGCCGGCCTGGTACGTGCTGACCAGGAGGCAGCCGCCGAGTTCGCGCAGCAGATCGGGAAAATTGGAGGTGTGGACGCTGCCGAGCACCTGCTCGACGGATTGCGGCGGCGGCGCCATTTCGGCGGGCGTGTAGCCTTGGCCGATCGGCGCTGGGCTCTCCTCCGCTTCAGCTTGTGTCGCGTTGTGGGATGACATCATCATGGCGACGATTGTCGCCCATTCCTTCCGCCCACAAAAGTACGCGAGCCGCTAGAACAGTATCGGGCAGCTTTCGAAGCTTGTGTTGAACAGGATATCGCCCTGCTGCACTTCGTACGCGCCGATGTCTGCAGACGTCCCGGATATTCGCGCGAAAGGCGAACCGCGTTGGTCGAAGCCCAATGCGCCGACATTGTTGCCCTGATCGATGCCTGGACTGTGGCTGAGCAGCGCATGCGTCTCCACCGGGCCTCCGTTGTTCCGCAATGGCCCGAGTAACGGACACGAAAGTTTTATGGTGTCCGCCGGCACCGCGGCGAAGGTGGCGCGCACAAGATTGTTCGATCCATTGAACGAGACGGTGAAGGCCGCCTGCGTCGCAACGCTGAGATCGTATTCGGACGAACCCGCGGTATTGTTCGCGATCAGCGTGCTTTGCAGCGTCGCCGTAACGTTCGCCACCTTCGCCACAAGGCTCACGCCCGGCGCGTAATAGCTGAAGTTGGGGCTGACACCCGTGCGGTCGCTGCCGGCCGTGTTGAACGCGAACGTGGAATTGTCCAGAAGCACGCTGTGCGCGCTGGTGAACAGACCGCCGATCAGCAATCCTGCCGAGTTGCCGGAAATGGTGCTGTTCTTCACCGTCACGGCCTTCGTGGCTTCAGCACCTTGCACAACGTAGACCCCGCCGAAATCGCCGCCGGCGGAATTTCCGGAAACCGTCGAACCCAGCATATACAGGCTGCCCTTGACCTCCAACCCGCCGCCGAATCCTATGTCGCTGACACCCGTCACGATGGCTTTGTTGTCCTGGATCGAGCTGTAGCGGACATCTGCCGTTCCTCCGGCGAAAATGCCACCGCCGAAAGCCGCGCCCGTAGTGGACTTGGCGTAACCTTTCGACACGGTGCTCGCGATGAGCGACACGGTTCCAGTAGCGAAGAGCGCACCGCCGTCCGCGGCGCTGCTTCCGCTTTTCGCCGTGCACTGGCTGATAATGGAGTGATCGAGAATCACGTTGCCCGCCGAGTACACGCATCCGCCGAACACCGGCGCGCTCGTCGATTTCGGGTAGCCCGACACTACGGACATCCCGTAAATATCGATCGTTCCAGTACCAGTGTGATTGATGAGGCGGTCGGGCTCCGTCGTGCACGTGAACGGCGCCGTGCAATATTTGCCGCTGAGCGTGATCGGCGAATTCGCCGAACCTTCGAGGATGATTGAATTCTGCGCAAAGTTGACTGCGCCGGTTTTCAGCGTGATCGTGCTGCAGCTGGCGAGGTTTTCAAGCTGTGTCAGATCGATGGTGTCGCCGCTGCCCGCATTTTGCGCGGCGAAGCGCAGCGTGCCGGTCTTGTTCGGCAGCGAACCACTGATGCTTTCGGAGCAGCTGTTCACGGTCCAGGTTGCGGCGGCCGCATCGGGAACGACGAAGCCGCCGGCGATGACGATCGACGCGGACAGCAGGTTTTTCCGGCGCAGCACGGCATTGCGAATCGACGCGGTTGACATCGGCACACCCCTCCGGTTTGCCGCCAGCTGTTGCCGGCGTCGGCAGCCTAACACACGCGCCGACGCCGCTCGACGTGCTGCAAAGAGCCCGCTTCTGCAACTGCGTTGGACAGCCCGCATAGGACCGCTTGTCGAAGATCTCGTCGCTGCGGTCGACCTCGTACGCGCGGCGCTGGAGCCCGCGCGATGACTAAGTTGATGACCCCACTGGTTAGGCGGCAGCCGACGGATTCGACATCAAGGTTCAGTACGTGCCAAGAGACCCGGGCAGCCCGCATCGAAGGTCGCGTCGAATATTTCGTCGGTGCGATTGACTTCATAGGCGCCGATATCGACGACGACAGCGCCGCCCGGCGGCCCGGACTCTCGTGCGAATCCTACGCCGCGCCCGTCATTCTGCAGGTCCAGGGGATTGCTGCCGCGGTCGATCGCGAGGCTGTGACCCAACAACTTGATCGAACGCCGCTCGCCGCCGTTTTCGCCAAGGTTGTCGAGCAGCGGACACGTGTTCACGATCGTATCGGCAGGCAACGGCGTGGCGGGATCGTAGACAAGATTTTTCGACCCGCTGACGGTGACACCAGTTGCGCTGACATCGGGTCCTTCGCCGCCGGTGAGATAGTTGTTCGAAATGATCGTGCTGTACAGAGCCGCCTGCGAACCTGCGCCCGCGCCGATGAACTGCACACCCGTCGCCTGCGATCCGTTGCCTGCGCCAGAGTTGAAAGCGACGGTCGAATTGCTGAGCGCAACGGCGTACCCGGCCAGATACAGCCCCGCGACATTGCCGGCTGTCGAATTGTTGGCGACGGTCACGTTGTCGACGATCGACGTCACATTGCCGACAATGCCGCCGCCGCCGACGGAGCGCGACGCGTAATTGTATGAGATCGTGCTGTAGCCGATGACATTGCGCAGTGCGTCCGGTGTCGGATCACCATTATCGACCGAGAGGAATCCGCCGAAATCGCCTTTCTTGGTGGTGGTGTTGCCGGCCGTGTTGTGCGAGATCGTGCTGTATTTGACATTCATCTCATACTCCGCCGCGATCCCGCCAGCGGAGGAATTCCCCGACGTCGCGTCGGCGAGGTTGTACGAGACCGTCGAATGATTGAGGTAAAGACCCTTGCGCGCGAACACGCCGCCGCCTGCGGAGTAGGCGACGTTCGATTTCGCTGTGCAGAAAGTGACCGAACTGCGCGACAGCGACAGCTTACCCGCCGAGTACACACAACCGCCTTTCGCCGCGGCACCGCCCGTGGTCAGGAGATAACCTTTAGAGAGCGACACGTCTTCGATAGCGAGTTCGCCGGAACCGGTGTGCGTGATGATGCGGTAATGCTCGGTGTTGGAACTGCCGCCGGGACTGGTGTACTTGCCGGTGATCGTCAACTTGTCCGCGCCGGGTCCGCTAATGGTGAGATCCTTCTGCGTGACGGCGAGCGCGCCGGTCTTCAGCGTGATTTTGCTGCAGCCCAAATCTGACGGAATGATGATGTCGTCAGCGGTCGCCGCACTGGCGATCGATGCGCGCAAGCTGCCGGAACCCGCATCGTTGCAGTTGGTCACCGGGAGCGCGGCGTACGCCACATCGGCGGATGACGCGAACAACATCAGGCATGCCGCCGCCAGCGGCAGACGATGACTCGACAGGTTGCGCATGGCGTTCTCCGTGACGTGTGCCTCGGGGAACGCCAATACGCCGCGAATTGCGACACCGCGCAGCGAACTGGTTACTGCGACGCGCGGACTAAAACAGCAGCGACGCCATCCTGCGCCGATACGTACCGACCAGTTCTTCGTCGTCGATGATACTGAACGCAGCGATCAGGCGTTTCTTGGCCTGACCGTCGTTCCAGTCGCGCTTCGTGCGCAGGATGTGCAGGAATTCATCCAAGCCCGCTGCGGTTTCGCCGTCGACCAGCAGTCGAACGCCGAGCAGATCGTGCGCGTCGAAATCGTTGTCGTCCTTCGCGATGCGCGCGCGCAACGCGGCGGCGTCCGGCGCATCCTTGAGCTGCGCGCGAAAAATCGATCTGATTGCGCAAGCGTTTCGCCGTTCGCATCTTCGGCGAGATTCGCCGGCAGCGAATCGAGTTCGGTCTGCGCCGCATCGGCAAGTCCGGCGCGCATGTACGCGAGCGCGAGATCGAGCTTGATCTCGGCGCGTTCCGGATGCAGCGCCAGTTCCTGCTGCAGACGCGCGATCGATTGCTCCGGCGTTTCCGCGACGGCGGGCGCTGGTTCCGCAGGCGCTTGCGCATCGCCCGGCTGTACATGGCGCTGCAGGAATTCGCGCACCGCCGATTCCGGCACCGCGCCCATGAATCCGTCGACCATCTGTCCGTCTTTGACCAGCACGACGGTCGGCAAGCTGCGGATGCCGAACACCGCAGCGAGCTGCATCTGCGCGTCGGTATCGACCTTGGCGAGTTTCACCGCGCCGTTGTAGCTCGCGACGACTTTCTCGAGGATCGGCCCCAATGTTTTGCAGGGTCCGCACCACGCGGCCCAGAAATCGACGAGCACCGGCGTCGTCAGCGATGCCTGGATCACCTCGGCCTCGAAGTTCGTCTCGGTGGCGTCGAAAACTAGTGCGGATTCCAGCACGGGATTGTCCTTGATCAAATGCAATGGCCTTCACGTGGGCCTCGCCGAGCAGAATATCAAGAATGCTGTAGGGCGCGTCGGTTCGCGTTAAGCTGCGGTGATCGGAATGTTTGAGGTGTCGATGACGCCGCACGAGACCGCCGCGGAAACGTCGCCCGCGCTGTTCACGCGGGTGTATCAGGAATTGCGCCGCATCGCGCGCAGCCAGCGGCGTTCGGTCGGCAGTCCGGCGACGCTCGACACCACCGCGCTGGTGCACGAGGTCTACATCAAACTTCACGCGACCAGCGAAGCACGTTCCATCGATCGCGTACATTTTCTTTCGCTCGCCGCGCGCGCGATGCGGCAAATTCTCGTCGATCACGCGCGCGGACGTTCGCGCCTGAAGCGCGGCGGCGCGGTCACATTGACCGGGCTCAACGAAAATTCCGGCAGCGAAGCCGCGGAAATGGTCGATCTCGTCGCGCTCGACGATGCCCTGTCACGCCTGAGCGAAATGGATCCGCGCGCCGGACAACTCGTCGAATGGAAAGTGTTCGGCGGCCTTGAAATCGCCGACGTGGCGCGACTGCAAAACCTCACCGAACGCACCGTGTTCCGCGACTGGCGTCGTGCTCGCGCATTCCTCGTGCGCGAACTCGGTCTGGACCAGATTCAGGAATAGTCGATGGATGCCGCGCGCTGGCAGCGGGTGAGTGCGATCTTCGATCGCGTTGCCGATGCGCCGGCGGCCGCAGCGAGCGACGTTGCTCGACGAACTTTGCGAGCGATGACGTCGGCATGCGGCACGAAGTCGAACAACTTCTCGCCGCCGATCGCAGCGGCGGACGTTTCGACAACAGCGTCGATGCCGCGCGCGGCGAAGCGGCGATGGCATGGTCGAGCAACGACGAGCGCGAAACGGCGCAGACACGTGTCGGTCCGTGGCGCGTGCTGCGCGAACTCGGCCGCGGCGGCATGGGCGTCGTGCTGCTCGCCGAACGCGCCGACGGACAATTCGAACAACGCGCCGCGCTGAAAATCATCAAGCGCGGCATGGATTCCGACGCGGTGCAGACGCGCTTCCTGCGCGAGCGCCAGATTCTCGCGCGTCTCGAACATCCGCACATCGCGCGCTTGCTCGACGGCGGCATCGCCGACGATGGACGTCCGTATTTCGCGATGGAATATATCGACGGCGAACCGCTGCTGCGCTACGCCGCGCAGTGCGAGCTGAGCGTCGAAAAACGCATCGCGCTGTTCTGCGATATCTGCGCAGCGGTGCAGTTCGCTCACGGGCAGCTCGTCATCCATCGCGACATCAAACCGTCGAACATTCTGGTCACTGCCGACGGCGAAGGCGAAGCTGCTCGATTTCGGCATCGCCAAACTCCTCGACGATTCGCACGGCGGCGCGACGCAAACCGTCGACGCGCAACATCGACCACTGACGCCGGCGTACGCCGCGCCCTGAGCAATTGCGCGGCGATCCGGTCAGCACCGCGACGGATATCTATTCACTCGGCGTCGTGCTGTTCGAACTGCTCACGGCCAAGCGGCCATACGATTTGCGCGACGATGTCGATCGCGATGCCGCGCAACGCGCGTTCGATTCGACGACGACGGTTCCGCTGCCCAGCCGCGTCGCCGACGACACCGCGCCAGTCAGCGCGCGCCGTCTGCGCGGCGATCTCGACACCATCGTCGTCACCGCGATGCGCCGCGATCCGTCGCGCCGCTACGCGACCGCCGATGCACTCGCGCGCGATCTGCAGCGCTATCTCGCGGGCGAGCCGATTTCCGCACGGCGCGACAGCGTCGGCTATCGCTTCGCCAAATTCGTCGCCCGTCATCGCGTGGGCGTCGCGGCGGCAACGTTCGGTGTCGTCGCGCTGGTCGCCGCGCTCGTGTTCGCGGTGTGGCAGGCGCGCGAAAAATCGCAGCAGGCGCTCGTCTCGCAACAGGTCACGCAATTTCTGGTCGGCATTTTCCGTGGTGCCGATCCTTCGATCTCGCGCGGCTCGAACGCCACGGCGAAGGATCTGCTCGATCAAGGCACCGAACGGTTGCGTTCGGACGCGAACGTCGAACCGAACGTGCGCGCGCGCCTGCTCGCGACGATCGCGATCACCTACGCCGATCTTGGTTTGTACGATCGCGCGCTGCCGCTCGCCGAAGAATCGCTCGACTTTGCGGCGGAGCATCGGCGCAGCGGATGTCGATATCGCCGACAGCCTCGATGCGCTCGGCCGCATCGATCGTCTCAAGGCCGATTTTGCGAAAGCCGAACCCGAACTGCGCGACGCGGTGGCGATACGCCGCGCGAATCTGCCGAGCGACGATCCGCTGCTGATCGAAAGCCTCGACGCGTTGGGCAACGTGCTCGGCGACAAGGGCGATTTCCAGGCCGCGGAAGGCAGTTTCAGTGAAGCGTACCGACTCGCCGAACGTCATTTCGGCAAAGAGTCGCCGGAAACCGCGCGCTATCTCGACGACTACGCGCAGGACGTCGACAACCTCGGCCGCCGCCGCGAAGCGGAAACGCTTTACCGCCGCGCGTTGCAAATCCGTCAGACCACGTTAGGTCCGGACGATCCGGACCTGGCCATCTCGCTCATCAATCTCGGTACGTTTCTCGACAACCAGGGCAACTACGCCGAAGCGGTGCCGATGATCGAACGCGCCGTGCAGATCCGCCGCCGCGTGTTCGGCGCCGGGCATCCGCTGACGGCGTCGGCGGAAATTTCGCTGGCCGGCGTCTATCAATCGGTGGTTCGTCTCGACGATGCGCAAAAACTCGTCGAACATGCGATCGCCGTTTTCCGGCGCGATCTGCCCGACGATCATCCGAAGATCAGCGAAGCATTGAACATGATGGGCATCCTGCACGCGTCGCGGCGCGACTTCGCCGCCGCCGTTCCGGTGATGCGCGAAACGGCGCAGCGTTTCCGGCGCACGATGGGCATCGATCATCCCGACACGCTGTCGGCCGAAAACAATCTCGGCTATGCGCTGGTGCGCGCCGGTCTTCCGCAAGAAGCCGAAATGTTGCTGCGCGAAACCGTCGCGCGCGAGCGGCGCGACAACGGGCAGCCACTGCTGGCGACGGTGCGCGAAAATCTCGCAGCGGCGTTGGTCGAGCAACACAAATATTCCGACGCGGTGATTGCGGCGCAGGATGCGCTCGCGATCGCGCGAAAGAATTCCGGCGATGAATCCGCGCCGGCTGCGGTTGCCCTGCGCGTGCTCGCCGAAATGGAAGAACTCAAGGGCGATTCTGCCGATGCCGAAACACACTTCCGCGCCGCTTACGATCTGGGCGAGAAACTGCACGCGCAGCAGATCAGTTCCGCCTACGAATGGAAAGTGCCGCTGGCGGATTTTCTGGTCGGGAAAAATCGATGCGACGAAGCGTTGCCGACTCCTTCGCGAAGCGGCCTCCGACGAAATCGCTGCGAAGGTGGACGATCCGATCGTGCTGTCCACGACGCGGCTACTGACGCAACGCTGCGAGGAGCCGCGTGATGCGACAGCAGAACGCGAAGCCGTCGCAACGCTGCGCGGCATCCCGGCTGTCGAGAAGGATCTGCAGCCGACGGCGAGGGCTCTTTACGTCGCACACCGCGGCGACCAATAAGCGAGATTGGCCGCCGCTGTTTGTATCGCGCTAACGCTACTCAAATCCGTCGGCGAAGATGCGATCGCTGACGAACACGGGACTCGTCACGCGTCCGATCGATTCATTGGTGGTGCCGGTGCTCGCCGCACCTTCGGCGCGCAGATAGAACGGCGCGCCGGCGAGGTTGTACGGCGCGGTGATCTGCCAACCGTTGGCGACGCGCGTCATCGTGCCGACCGTGGTGTAAGTCACGCCGTCGCTCGAGTGCTCGAGAACCGGCGCGGCGCCGAGTTCCACGCCGCCACCGGTTCGCGTCCACTTCACGATCGAATTTCCACCCGATGCAGTGGCCGTCAGCGACGACGAACCTTTGTCGTTGCCGATCACGCGCGCCATGAACTGCTTCGGCTGACCGTTGGCGAGCGAGAAGTTGCCCACCGCGATGATGTCGCCATTGGTTTCCGCGGCAATGCCGTAGATGTAGCCATTCGCGTTGCTTGCGCTGAAACTGAAATGCAGATCGGCAAAGCCGCTGTCGAGCGTGCCGTCGGCATTGAGCCGCGCGAGCGCGTGATGACCTTGTCCGTTTCCGTTCTGGAAAATTCCTGCGACCAGCAGTTTCCCGTCGGGCTGCAGCACGATCGAATCGATCGAGCTGTCGAACGTCGCTTCCTGCGCCGACAAGCGCGATCGGCGCGCCGGTCGACGAATATTTCCGAAGGTTGTCGCTGCCCGGCACGTTGATAAAAATACTTCCATCCGGCGCGCTGATAATCGAACCGGGCTCCGGCTCCTCGGCGCCGCCGGGAAACGCCGCATTGAATCCACCACTGCTGCTGAACTGGGCGAAGTAAAAATGCGCCGTGCTGCCAACGTGCGAGAAAAATCCACCCACGAGCACATTGCCATTGGACTGCAAGGCCACCGCGCGCACCGGCAGGCAGCAGATCGCGGGCGGCGCGAAGCTCGAATCGAATACGCCGGCCGTGCTGAAGCGCGCGATATACGTCTGCGAAAAATTCGGCGAAGTGCCGAAGGTGAAATCGCCGCCGACGACTACTTTTCCGTCCGGCTGCAACGCGATCGCCCAGACGGCACTGTTGAGATTCGGATCGGCGAAGCTCGCATCGGTCGAGCCATCGGCGTTCAATCGCGCCAGATAATGCCGCGTGTAGGTGCTCACCGCATCGAAGTCGCCGCCGATCAGGATTTTTCCGTCGGCCTGCACGGCCACGGCTTTGACTTCACCGTTGACCAGCGGATCGACAAAATTCGTGTCGAGCGAACCATCGCGATTCAGGCGCGCCACGCGCGTGCGCGCGGTCGTGCCGACTTGCAGAAAACTTCCCGCGATCAGGATTTTTCCATCCGCCTGCAACGCGACGGTCGTCGGCGGCGAGTTGGGCAGCGGGTTGAACGCAGTATCGATCGATTGCGCGAACACATTCGCGCCGGCCAGCGCCGACGCGGCAAACATCCATTTATAGAAATTCATCGTCCACCTCGTTCCGCCATCGCGGCGGTCGAGGTGGGTTACGTCAAAGTGTTCCGATCACTGACAACCGAATCAGTAGCCCGACAATTCCTCGCCCTGCGCGACCGGCGGCTGCGGCGGATCGACATCGGCGAGCGGCGACTGCGCCTGACCATTCTGTTTGTATACTTTTCCTTCCTTCATCACGAAATCGACGTGCTGCATCAGCGTGATGTCGTCGAGCGGATTGCCTTTCACGGCGACGACGTCGGCGTATTTGCCCGCGCTCACGCTGCCCAGATCTTTTTCGTGCTTGAGAAGCTGCGCCGCGTGCGTGGTCGCGGCCTGGATGACGTACATCGCCGGCATGCCGGCATCGACCATATATTTGAACTCTTTCGCGTTCTGGCCGTGCGGATAAACCGCCGCATCGGTGCCGAACGCGATCTTCACGCCGGCCTTGTACGCCTTGCCCGCGGTGGCCTGGATGATCGGGCCGACCATCTTCGCTTTTTCCGCGACCTGCGCCGGATAGTAGCCGGGGATATTCGCCTTCTCCTCGACATACTTGCCCGCGATGATTGTCGGCACATACCACGTGCCGTGTTCCTTCATGAGTTTCATGTCCGCTTCGTTCATGAAGGTGCCGTGTTCGATCGAATCCACGCCGCCAACCACTGCGCGGCGAATGCCTTCCGCGCCATGCGCATGCGCGGCGACCGTAAAGCCGTTGTCGTGCGCGGCGGCCACGATCGCCTGGATTTCCGGAATCGTGAGCTGCGCGTTGTCGACGCTGGCGCCTTCATCGAGCACGCCGCCAGACGGCATGATCTTGATCAGGTCCGCACCGAATTTGTAATGCAGACGCACGGCTTTCCATGCGTCTTCCGGTGAGTTGACGATGCTGTTCTGCGGCCCCGGATCGCCGGCGAGATTGTGCCGATAGCCGTTGGTGTCGTCCGCATGCCCGCCCGACGAACCGATCGCCGTGCCCGCCGTGAAAATGCGCGGACCTTCCACGATGCCCTGATTGATCGCGTTGCGCAGCGCGACCGAATCGTAATCATTGTCGCCGACATTGCGCACCGTCGTGAAGCCGGCTTCCAACGTGCGTCGCGCGTACACCGTGCTGCGGATCGCGTAATCCGCCGGGTTCCAGCGGAACTGGTCGTTGTACGCGGTGGGGCTCGTCTCGCCGGTGAGATGCGTGTGGCTGTCGATCAGGCCGGGCATGCAGGTTTCGCCGGACAGATCGATGGCCGAACCGTTGCCACCGGAATTGCCGGCACTCACGCTTTGCACGCGCCCGCCCTGCACGATGATCGTCGTGTCGCCGAGCAGCTTGCCGTTTTCGACATCGATGAAATGACCGCAATGAATCGTCGTGGCCGGCGATGTATCGGCCGCAGCGAATTGGACCGCGAGCGCGGCGGCGATGAGCGAAGCGAGCATGGTGTTCTCCGGCGAGTGGATCGCCGAATACTACGTGGATCGCTCGGGGCTGCCTATGCCGGAAGTCTCGCTATCGACGATCAGACCGCGCTGTCGCTCAGCCAACCCTGCCGCACGGCATACAACGCGATCTGCGTGCGGTCCTGCAGCCGCAGCTTGGCAAGGATTTGGCTCACGTAACCTTTCACGGTGCCTTCGGTGAGATTGAGCTTGCGCGCGATCTGCTTGTTCGACATGCCTTCGGCGATGAGCTTCACCACATCGTGTTCGCGCGAGGTCAGCGATTCGCGGGTGTCGCCGGGTTTTTTCAGCAGTTCCATCAACTGGCGCTGCGCGGCCGGTGCGAGATAAGGCTGGCCCTGCGCGACACTGCGGATGGCGCGGATCAGATCGTCCTGCATGGCATCTTTGATCAGGAATCCGGTGGCGCCGGCATCGAGCGTGGCGCGGATCAGCGCGTCTTCGCCGAAGCTGGTGAACACCATGACCTTGATCGACGGCACGCGCTCGCGCAGACCGCGGATGGTTTCCACCGCCGTGATGCCGGGCATTTTGAGATCGACCAGCGCGACGTCGGGCGACACCGACGCGGCCCCGTTCAGCGCGTCGCTGCCGTTGGCGTATTCGCCGACGACCTGGACGTCGTCGTACGACTCGAGGATCGCGCGCACGCCTTCGCGGACGACGGCGTGATCATCGACAAGTATGAGCCGCATGACATCGGGACGCATGGCGGAAGAGGGTGTGTTGGCGGTGTCGGCAAGGAGTGCGTTCATGATACGCAATCTGCAACGGACGGCTTGCGGACGATAGACGCCTTGGTTGGGGATGAGGGCTAACTTTGGTTAGGGGGCGGTACCATCGACCTGTATTCTTTCGGAATGAAAGTCGGCGACGTACTTCGGCTGCTGCAGGATGATGGATGGTTCCTGGTGTCCACACGAGGAAGCCATCGGCAGTTCAAGCATTCCTCCAAGAAAGGTCGTGTCACCGTTCCCGGCAAACCGGGCGATGATCTGGCTGCTGGTACACTGAGCAGCATCCTCAAGCAGGCTGGGCTCAAAAGGTAGACTTTATGCGCTATGCCATCGTCATCGAGCAGGCCGCAAACAACTATTCCGCCTACGTTCCGGATCTTCCAGGCTGTGTCGCCACCGGCAGCACTATCGAGGAAGTCGAAGAGCACATCCGCGAAGCTATCGCGTTTCATCTGGATGGGCTACGCGAAGACGGATTGCCTGTTCCGGCGCCGTCCAGTCACGTCGAATATGTCGATATTGCCGCCTGACTGAATCGCGAAGGCTTGCAGCCGCGCTATTCGACTTCGCCCCGATCCGCCCGCGGCACACGCGCTTCGACGAGCGTCCCGTTCGGCGTGTTCTGCGAAATGCGGAACTGACCGCCAAGACTTTCCACACGCGTGCGCATGCTGCCGAGGCCGACGCCGGGGCGGAACACCGTATCCAGTCCGCGTCCGTCGTCGGCGACGCGAAGCACGGCCTGCGTCGCCGTGACGGCTGCTTCGACGCGCACGCGCTGCGCGCCGGCATGGCGCACGGTGTTCGAGATCGCTTCCTGACAGACCCGATACAGCGCTTCCTCGAGTTCGAGTTTCTGCGGCACGTAGCCGGCGAAACTGGATTTCACCGCGATCGTTTCCGGCACGGCGGTCGCGAGGAGTTTCGTGAGCGCCGATGGCAACGCGTGTTCGCGCAGGTTCTCGACGCCGACCAGTACGCGGCTGCGTCGTGAGACCTGAGTGATCGATCCGAGCTGCGACGGCGCGAGCTGATGCAGCAGCATGCGCATCTCGGCGAAGGCGGTCTGCGCGAGTTGCTGCAGGCGCGCGGCGCGGCGCGCGCCTTCTTCGGGGCTGCGTTCCCAGGCGGTGGTGAGCGTCTGGCTGAGCAGGCTCATTGACGACAAAATCTGCGTGACGTTGTCGTGCAGTTCGCGCGCGAGACGTTGCCGCTCGGCCATCACCGCGGCGTGGCCGGCCTGCTCAAACAGCGCGGCGTTGTCGATGGCGACAGCGAGGTAATCGGCGATCACTTCCATGGTGCGGCGGTCGAGATCGTCGAAGGCGCGGTCGCTTTCGACGTTGAGCACGCCGTGCACGCGGCTCGATGATTTGATCGGCACCGCAAGCTCCGCCTGCGCAGGAATTTTTCCGGGTGGACAGATGTAGCGCGCATCGCGGCGCACGTCGTTGACCAGTTGCGTGCGCATCTCGCGAACGGCGGCGCCCATGATGCCGTTGTCGATCGAGAGGCGGTCGTCGCGCGATGCGTTCTGCGTTTCGCCGCCGCGCGCGCGCAGGACAAGAACGCCGCCGTCGTTGAGATCGATGGCGGGAATGTCGACCGCGTTCAGGCGCAAAGTTTGATGGATGGCGTCGGCCGCGCGTTGCAGGATCGCGTCGCGATCCCGTTCGCGGTGGATGTCGGCGGCAATGCGCGCGATCAGTTCGAAGCGCTGCACGCCGCGCTGCTGGAAATCGACGCGACGCGAATGCTCGAGCGCGTTCGCCGCAATGTTCGCGAGCACTTCGACGAATTCGGCCTGCGGTTCGCTGAACTTGCGCGGCGAGGCAACCGTGGTTGCGATGTAGCCGAGCAGTTCGCCGTCCCACGAAATCGGGAAGGCGATGACGTCGTGATCGCGGATCGCCGAAAGAGTCGGCGCGGGCAGTGCGTCGTAGCGTCCGCGATAACGTTGCCCGGTTTCCAGGATGTAGCCGCCGATGCCGTGTCCGCGTGCCGAAGCCGGATCGACCTGCATCGCCGATGGCTGATGCGCGAACGTGCGCATCTGATCGGCCTCTGCATCGAGCAGTCCGACTACGCCGAAATCCGCCTGGGTCGCGCGCATCGCGGCACACAGGATGCGGTCCACCTTTACCGCCAGCGGATGCTCCTTGGCGATCTCGGAGGTGAGATCGGCCAGCACGCCGAGCGCGGTTTCGGGTGCGGCGTCGTGCAGTCGCTGTGGCGGCGGGGCGGGGTTCATGGCTGGGTTACACTATGCATCACATTCAAGAACGGCGGCACATGGCCGCCCTTACACGCCCCATGCAGGAAAATTACGATTTCGCGGCGGTGGAAGCTGCAGCGCAGCAATTGTGGGACGACACGCGTGCGTTCAAGGTGACCGAGGACGCTTCGAAACCGAAGTATTTCTGTCTTTCGATGTTGCCGTATCCGAGCGGCGCGCTGCACATGGGCCACGTGCGCAACTACACGATCGGCGACGCGATCAGCCGCTACCGGCGCATGTGCGGCTTCAACGTGCTGCAGCCGATGGCGTGGGACGCGTTCGGATTGCCCGCCGAAAACGCCGCGATCAAGAACAACACCGCGCCGGCGAAGTGGACGTACGCGAACATCGATCACATGCGCCAGCAGTTGAAGTCGCTCGGTTATGCGATCGACTGGTCGCGCGAGTTCGCGACGTGCAAGCCCGAATACTACGTCCACGAACAGCGCATGTTCGTGCGCCTGTTCAAGCAGGGTCTCGCGTACCGCAAGAAATCGGTGGTGAACTGGGATCCGGTCGATCAGACCGTGCTCGCCAACGAACAGGTGATCGACGGCCGCGGCTGGCGCACCGGCGCGCTGGTCGAGAAGCGCGAAATCCCGCAGTGGTTCTTCAAGATCACCGCGTACGCCGACGAATTGCTGCGACGGACTCGACCACCTGCCGGGCTGGCCGGAACCCGGTCAAGACCATGCAGCGCAACTGGATCGGCCGTTCCGAAGGCCTCGAAATCCAGTTCGCGATGGAAGGCGGTGGCGATCCGATCACGGTGTTCACGACGCGCGCCGATACGCTGATGGGCGCGACGTTCGTTTCGATCGCCGCCGAGCATCCGCTCGCGTTGCAGCGCGGCGAAAGACAATCCGCAAATCGCCGCGTTCATCGAAGAGTGCCGTCACGGCGGTACCGCCGAAGCGGACATCGAGACGCAGGAAAAGAAAGGCATCGACACGGGCTTTCGCGTGATCCATCCGATCAGCGGCGAGAACCATGCCGGTGTGGGTCGCCAATTTCGTGCTGATGGGTTATGGCACCGGCGCGGTGATGGCGGTGCCCGGTCACGATCAGCGCGATTGGGAATTCGCGACCAAATACGATCTGCTCGATCAAGATGGTGATCGTCAGCGATGCCGTGCGCGATGCGGTCGCCGAACTCGCGCGCGATTCGAACGCCAATTCCGATCCGATGACGAGCTGCGCTCGGTCAGTCGCGCCCGCTCGACGTCGTCGAAGCGCCGGGCGCGCTGAATATCGTCGAGGAATTCCAGAACGCGATCATCACCAAATGCCGCTTATACCGAATACGGCTGGCTGGTGAACTCCGGCGAATACGATGGCCTCGACTTCGACGGCGCATTCGAAGCGATCGCCAAACGCCTCGAAGGCGACGGCACCGGCACGCGCCGCGTGAATTACCGTCTGCGCGACTGGGGCGTTTCGCGCCAGCGCTATTGGGGCTGTCCGATCCCGATGATCCACTGCGCCACCTGCGGCGTCGTGCCCGTTCCGGACGACCAGCTGCCCGTCATCCTGCCCGAGAACGTCAAGTTCATGGGCGTGCAGTCGCCGATCAAGGCCGATCCGGAATGGCGCAAGACGACGTGTCCGCGATTGCGGCGGACCGGCCGAACGCGAAACCGATACGTTCGACACCTTCATGGAATCGAGCTGGTACTACGCGCGCTATACGAGTCCGGGCGCGAAAGACATGGTCGACCAGCGCGCGAACTACTGGCTGCCGGTCGATCAGTACATCGGCGGTATAGAACACGCCATTTTACATTTGTTGTATTTTCGATTTTTCCACAAATTGTTGCGCGACGACGGACTGGTGCGATTCGAACGAGCCGGCGACGAATCTGCTGTGCCAGGGCATGGTCATCGCCGAAACGTTTTTCCGCGAAAAGCGCCGACGGTTCGCGCGACTGGATCAACCCGGCCGACGTCGAAATCGAGCGCGACGATCGCGCGCGCGTGATCGGCGCGAAATCCAAGCAGGACGGGCAACCGGTCGAGATCGGCGCGACCGAGAAGATGTCGAAGTCGAAGAACAACGGCGTCGATCCGCAGACCATGATCGGCAAATACGGCGCCGATACCGTGCGCCTGTTTTCGATGTTCGCATCGCCGCCGGACCAGTCGCTGGAATGGAACGAAGCGGGCGTCGAAGGCATGTCGCGATTCGTGCGGCGTCTGTGGCGCGATCTGCACGCGCACGTCGGACAACCCGATCATCCGACCGTCGATCCGAGAGCGCTCGATGCTAAACAGAAGGCGATGCGCCAGAAGATCCACGAGACGATCGCCAAGGTCTCCGACGATTTCGGCCGCCGCTACGCATTCAACACCGCGATCGCCTCGTGCATGGAACTGCTCAACGCGGTGAACAAGTTCACCGGCATGGATGATCAGAGCCGCGCCGTGCGTCACGAAGCGTTCGAGTCGATGGTGCTGCTGCTGACGCCGATCACGCCGCACGTCTGCCAGACGCTGTGGAGCGCGCTCGGACACACCGATCCGGTCCACAACCACGCATGGCCGCACGCCGATGAGGACGCGCTGCGCAAAGACGCGCTGACGCTCGCCGTGCAGGTCAACGGCAAGTTGCGCGGTACGATCGAGGTGCCGGTCGACGCATCGCGCGAAACCGTGGAAGCGATGGCGCTCGCGAATGCCGATGTCGTCAACTATGTCGGTACGAATCCGCCCAAAAAAGTGATCTACGTACCGGGCAAGATCGTCAACATCGTCGTCTGAACCTGCGTACCGGTATGATCGCGTTTTCACCCGACATAGTGACGTGAAGGCCTCCATGATCCGATCGCTCCTGCTGCTCGTCCTCGCCGCCGCGCTCACCGCGTGCGGATTCCACATGCGCGGCGAAGTGACGTTGCCGAGCGGCTTGCAGCGCGTGCATGTGCAGATCGCCGATCCGTTCAGTCCGCTCAAGCGCGATCTCGAAGCCGCGCTCAAACGCGGCGGCGCGACCATCGAGGAAAATGCCGGCACCGACGTCGCCGACGTGATCATCTCCGCCGTATCAATCGGACCCGTCGCGCGTTCCGTCGGCGCCAACGCGTACGTCAACGAATTCAGCATGGTCTATCACGTCGAACTGCAGATCACCGACGCGGCCAACAAAGTGCTCATCCCGAAACAGGTGATCGAGCACTCGCGCGAATTCACTTTCGACCAGACCCAGGCGATCGGCACCACCGCCGAGCAGGACGAGATCAAGAAAGAAATGGAACGCGACATGGTGCAGGCCATCGTGCGCAAGGTCGATGCAGCGGCGAAACTCGAAGCGAAGAAGTGAGCACGACGCTCGCCAGCTTCAACAAACAGATCGCCTCGGGCGAACTCCAGCCTGCTTACCTGATCGCCGGCGACGAGCATCTGCTTGTCCTCGAAGCTGCCGATGCATTGCGCGCCCGTGCGCGTGCACTCGGCTACAACGAGCGCGAGGTGCTCGATGTCGAAGCGCATTTCGATTGGGATCGTCTCGCGCGCGCTGGCGCCTCGATGTCGCTGTTCGCATCGCGCCGCGTGATCGATCTGCGCATGCCGACCGGCAAGCCGGGCAAGGAAGGTTCCGATGCCATCGTCGAGTATTGCGAGAACCCGCCGCCCGACACCGTGCTGCTCGTCGTCTGCAACGAATGGAGCCGTCAGCAGCAGAACGGCGCGTGGGTCGAAGCGATCGAACGCGTCGGCATGTCGGTTC
Source organism: uncultured Gammaproteobacteria bacterium (assembly GCA_963814225.1). Lineage (GTDB taxonomy): Bacteria > Pseudomonadota > Gammaproteobacteria > Xanthomonadales > Rhodanobacteraceae > Rudaea. Next base: position 125,700 of record CAWFCC010000003.1, read on the forward strand.
CGGTGTGGACCGATGAAACCCGAAGAATTGCCCGACTGGATCGCGCAACGCATGGCTTCGCGCGGACTCAAACCCGATCGCGCCGCCATCGAAGCGCTCGCCGAACGCGTCGAAGGCAACTCGCTCGCCGCCGCGCAGGAAATCGACAAACTCGCCCTGCTGCACGGCTCAAATCCACTCGATGCCGACACGCTCGAAGCGCTCGTCGCCGACAGCGCGCGTTTCGATGTCTTCAAACTCGTCGACGCCGCACTCGAAGGCGATGGCGCGCGCACCGTGCGCATCCTTCATGGTCTGCGTGCCGAAGGCGAAATGGTCCCGGCGATCATGGGATGGGTGCTCAATCAACTGCAGATGCTCGCGCGCATCGCCGCCAATCCAAACCAATCGGCCGCGTTCCGCAACGAACGCATCTGGCCGGCGCGCGAGCGCGTGTACAAACAGGCGATGTCGCGCGCCGACCGTATACATTGGGAAAAATGCCTCGTGCAGGCGGCGCGCGTCGACCGCCTGAGCAAAGGCCGCGGCTACGGCGACGCGTGGATCGAACTCGAACGCCTGATGGCCGCCGTGGCGATGCCGCGCGCGAAACTGCTCGCCGCCGGCTGATGAAACCGATCGTCCTGTTCGGCGGGACGTTCGATCCGGTGCACATCGCGCACCTGCGCGTTGCGCTCGAAGCTGCGGAAATTCTCGATGCACACGTGCGCCTGATGCCGGCGAATACACCGCCGCATCGTCCTGCGCCTGTCGCGAATGCGCAGCAACGCACGGCGATGCTCGAACGCGCGATCGCGGGGCAGACGCGCTTGTCGGTCGATGCGCGCGAGCTGAAGCGGAGCGGGCCGTCTTACACTGTCGATACGCTTATCGAGATGCGCGGCGAATTGCCGCGCGAGCAATCGGTTGCGATTTTGCTCGGGGAGGACGCATTCGCCGGGTTGTCGAGTTGGCATCGCTGGCGTGAGTTGTTCGAGTTGGCGCATGTCGTGGTGATGACGCGTCCCGGGCATGGCGGCGAGTTGTCGCGTGAACTGGCGGATGCCGTGCGAGAGAGACGTGGCGATGTGGGCGATATCGCGCGCGTGGCGGCTGGGAAAATTGTGAATATTGCGGTTACGCCGTTGGAGATTTCGGCGAGTTATGTCAGGGGGATTTTGGCGGAGGGGCGCGATGTTCGGTGGCTTTTGCCGGATGTGCTTGTTGATGATTTGGAGATGCTTTCGGTGTATCGCGGGGCGTAAGCTTGATTTCGGTGGAAGTTTTTCGTGGCAGATGTTTCTGATGAATCAGAGCTTCCGCTCTGGGAGCGGGTCACTTTCTTTGCTGGTGCAAAGAAAGTAACCAAAGAAAGCACCTTTCAATCTGAGCATTGCACGGTTATACCCACACTTTATCGGCTGTCTCGTATCCTCTCCCGTATTTTGTGGTTTTGGACGAAAACCTCACGCGACCAACACGTGGGTTGGCGCCTTAGAGAGCAAACCGCGATTGCTTTAGTCTCGCGAGACAACCCGTGCGTTCGCGCCGTGGAGAGCAACGGCCATTGCTTTGCTTTTGCAGGCCTCACCGCCTTTGGCTTAGTGCAGTCGTGAGTTACAAGACTCTTTCGACCAGTCGCGCGCAGGCTTGTATCGAGGCTCACACGCGCGCAGGGATGCGCGCGTCCGCAGCCAGCAGCACGGACGTGCTGTCTGCGGACAGCACCCACTGGGAGAAAAAAGGTGGTTTCTTTGGTTACTTTCTTTGCACCAGCAAAGAAAGTGACCCGCGATATTCAATCGCGGAAGCTCTTATCTGAAAAGACGAGCAAAAGCAAAGTCGCTGGATTCCCGCTTCCGCGGGAATGACGATCAAAATCCAATCATCCGACGCTCAGGCTAGGTGAAAAGCCAAATCGCGCTCGAGTCGAGAGACGAGCACCCTCGTTTGCTGAACAACCGTCAAATCTGCCACTAGCGCCCCACAATTTTCCCCCTATACTGCCTCCGACGGCTGGCCCGTCGAGTTGTGGAGGTGCTGCCATGCATCTGATCCGAGGTATCGTGATGGTCGTCGTTGCGACGGTCCTGCTCACGTTCTCCTCGATCGCCATCGCGCTCGCCGCGCCCACGCGCGTGGATAGCCGCGACGTGCTGGTTGTTTCCCTGTTCGCGGCCGGCTTCGGGTTCGCGCTGCTCGCGGGGCTCGAACTGCGCCGGATGTACCGCATGTTGAGGATCGCCGCCGCTTGATGCGCCGGTCCGCTCCTGCAATGGCGACGCGCCGCTGCGGCGAGGCGTCGTCTGCGATCATCACTGAATTGGTTTCACCCTCGCGTCGGGTCGCCCGCGCGCGGTTTTCCGTTCACCCACGAGGACTCCGGACCTTTGGCTACCGCATCTAAAATCGCTACGAAAACTACCGCTGTTCGCAAGACCGCAACTGCAAAGAAAGCTCCATCCCGATCCGCCGCGAAAGCCGCCGATCCGGTCGAGATCCTCCGCAAGCAGGTGATTGCGGCGCTGGATGGCCTGAAAGCGAAGGACATCCGCGAGATCGACGTGCGCGGCAAGACCAGCATCGCCGACATGCTCATCATCGCGAGCGGCACCTCGACGCGCCACGTGAAATCGCTGGCCGACGAAGTGGTCAAGTTCGTCAAGAAGGCCGGCATGATGCCGCTCGGCGTGGAAGGCCAGCGCGAAGCCGAATGGGTGCTCGTCGATCTGGGCGACATCATCGTGCACGTGATGCTGCCGCGCATCCGCGAGTTCTATGGTCTGGAACGCCTGTGGACGGTCGATGCCGACATGCCCGTCGCCGCCAATTCCGACTGATGAACTGATTTCGCCGCATGCGCGCGTCGCTCATTGCGGTCGGTGACCGGATGCCGTCGTGGGTGAGCGACGGCTTCGGTGAATACGTCAAGCGACTTTCGCGTGAAATGCCGCTCTCGCTCACGGAAGTGACGGCGAAATCGCGCGATCCTGCGCGCGTGAATGCCGAAGAATGTCAGGCGCTGCTCGGCGCCGTCCCGAAGAACGCCCATGTTGTCGCTCTCGATGGCCGCGGCAAACCGTGGCGCAGCGAGGAGCTGGCCGAACAGCTCGCCCGCTGGCGCATGCTCGGCAAGGATGTGGCGTTTCTCGTCGGCGGCGCCGATGGTCTGGACAAATCCGTGCTGGACCGCGCCGATCAGCGCTGGTCGCTGGGTCCCTTGACGCTTCCGCATCCATTGGTACGTATCGTCGTAGCTGAACAGCTCTATCGCGCGGCCAGCCTGTTGAGCCATCATCCCTATCATCGGGGTTGACGAGCGGGCTTGAGCACCGCAGTTGACCACGGAAGTTGAGACCGCGCTCGGGCGCATCCAAACCGAAAAATGCCCACTGTCATCCGCAGCAAGGAAGTTGCCATCGTTTTCCGCAACAGCGCGGTGCTCGCGCTTGCGGTGGTGGCATCGTGCTGGATGTCGCTTACGTACACACGCTCGGCGGGTGGCGTTTCGACGCTGTGGATTCCCAGCGGATTGCTGGGCGGACTGTTGCTCACCTCGCGGCAATCGCGTTGGGCGGCCTACATCGGCGTCGCCTTCATTGCGAATCTGTCGGTGCGCCTGCTGATGGATTTCGCGGCGTTTCCGGCGACCACGCTCGCGGCCGCCTCGACGTTCGAAGGATGGTTCGTCGCGACCTGCGTGTTCCGTTACGCGGGACCGGCGACCAATCCGGAGAAGATCCTTCTGGTCGGCAAGGTGGCGACCGCGAGCACGATCGTGGCCTGCATCATTTCCGGCGTGATCGCGGCGGCGACGTTGCATTACACCGCGCACAGCGATTTTCTCAAGGCGCTTTCCACGTGGCTGACGTCCCACGTGCTCGGCATCGTCGTGTTCGCCACGCTCACCGTGGTCGGATTGGCGCAAGGCAACCGCCTGCTCGGACGGCGCGATCGTCGCCTGGAATTCGCGCTGACCATCCTGCTGATCGCGGCAAGTGCAGCGGCGATTTTCGCGCAGACGCAGGCGCCGCTATTGTTCGCCGTGTTTCCGGTGATGTTGCTCGCGGCGTTCCGTCACGGTTTCGGCGGCGTGGTGATCGGCGTCACGGCGACATCGATCATCGCCATGATCGGCACGTTCAGCGGCCACGGGCCGTTGCTGCTCAATCCGGCCGCTTCGCCCGAGCAGCGCACACTGGTGCTGCAGCTTTTCATCGCGTGCATGTGCCTGATGACGCTGCCCGTCGGCGTCGTGCTGACGCGGCGCAAATGGCTGGAGCGCCGTCTCGCCGCAAGCGAAAGCGAATATCGCATGCTCGCCGATTATTCGCGCGACATGGTCGTGCGCATCGATTCGGAAGGCAAACGCAAATACATCTCGCCGGCGGCAACCGAAATTCTCGGCTGGCCGCTCGATGAACTGCGCGATGAACGCTGGGACCTGATCCATCCCGACGACGTGCCCGGTCTGATGGTCGCGATTTCCAAACTGCGCGTCGAAGGCGGAAGCACCACCGTGGTGTACCGCGTGCAGCATCGCGATGGGCGTTACATTTCGATCGAAGCGCACGCGCGGCTGGTGCCGAATTCCGATCCTACGCAACCGGCCGACATCATCTATGCCGGCCGCGACATCTCGCGCCGCGTCAAGGCCGAACAGGATCTGGCGCGCAACCAGCGCCGCCTGCGCGCGATCACCGACAACACGCCGGCGCTGGTGGTGCACATCAACACCGAGGAGCGCTATACCTTCGCCAACGCGTACACAGGGAAAATGCTCGGCGTGCATCCGGGCGCGCTGATCGGCCGCACGATGCGCGAAGCGACCACGGCTGAGATCTATGACGAGATCAAGCCGTACATCGACGCCGCGCTGCGCGGCGAAACGATAACGTTCGAATCCTCGCGCAACTACGGCGGCCATATCGGCACATATCAGAACACGTATTTGCCCGACCGTTCGCCCGATGGCGAGATCGTCGGTTTCTACGTGATGATCTTCGACATCACCAACCTCAAGGACGCCGAGCGCGAACTGGCCAAGCTCGCGCGCTTCGATTCGCTGACCGGACTTGCCAATCGTTTCCAGTTCAAGGAACGTCTCGAACTCGCCGTCTTGCGGCGGCAGCGGCGACCGATGCCGATCGCGCTGCTGTATCTGGACATCGACCGCTTCAAGCAGATCAACGACACCCTGGGCCACGCGGCGGGTGACGCGCTGCTCATCGGCTTCGGCCAGCGCCTTCGCGAATCGGTGCGCGAAACCGATCTTGTCGCGCGGCTCGGCGGCGATGAATTCGTGGTGCTCGTCGAAGACCCCGATTCGAGAGCCGTGGCCGAGACGATCGCGCGCAAGCTCATCCAGGTGCTTTCCGCCGGCATCGCGTTGCCGACGGGCTGCGTGCCGGTGACGACGAGCATCGGCATCGCCTTCCGGTCGGACACGATAGCCAGCGGCGATGAACTCATGAAGATCGCCGACGAAGCGCTGTACGCCGCAAAGGCTGCGGGACGCAATACGTATCGGGTCGGTCAGTGAGGCTGTTTCTCGCATCGCAATCGCCGCGCAGGCGTCAGTTGCTGGAACAGATCGGACAATCCTTCGAGGTGCTCACGCTCGAACTTCCGGAAGTGCGCGCGGCGGGCGAATCGCCGGATGCGTACGTGCGCCGCGTCGCCGGCGAAAAGGCGCGCGCCGGTTTGCGTTTGCTCGACGACAAACACGATGCGGTCGTGCTCGGCGCGGATACCGAAGTCGTGCTCGGCGATGATGTGTTCGGAAAACCCGCCGATGCCGACGATGCCGCAGCGATGTTGCGGCGTCTGTCGGGCCGCGCGCATCGCGTGCTGTCGGCAGTGTGGTGCGTGAGCGTCGCAGCGCGCAGAATTCGCGCTCAGCGAATCGAGGGTCACCTTCGACGATTTGTCCGACGCGCAGATCGCCGAATACGTCGCCACCGGCGAACCGATGGGCCGCGCCGGCGCGTATGCGATCCAGGGCCGCGCTGGCGCGTTCGTAAAACACTATTGCCGGAAGCTACACCGGCGTGATGGGTTTGCCGCTGTACGAAACGGCGCAGTTGCTGCGCCGTTTCGTGTGAACTTCTGATGGTTCAGAAAGCAATACCCGGATCGAACCCGTTGCCGAAGATCTGATCGTTGGTGTAGTTGAAGCACTGCGAGAATTCCGAGGTATCGCCGCTCGCGTCCGTCGCGGTCGCGGTGATCTTGGTGAATTCCGCGACGAACGGACCGACGACGTCGACGTTGAAGCTGCCCGGCCCTTGGCCATTGGCGGTGATCGTCACCGTGGCCGTGCCGTTGCCAATGAGCTCGGTGCCTTCGCCGTAGCCGGACGCGTCGCAACTGGTCGATGCGTACACGTCGATCTTGTACGTGCCCGCCGTGCTGGTCACCGAGCCGCTCACGGTCCCGACGAATGCTTCGCCGATGGCCGACGAAATGACCGGGAAATTCTGTTTCCGGTTGGGCTGGTTCACCGCTAGCGAATCGTTGTCGTTGGCGGTCACGCCATCGCCGCCGAGATCGATCGCCAGTCCGCGGTTGGCTGCGAACGTCGAACCGCGCAGGCTATTGTGATTGCTCGTGCCGAGAACGGTCACGCCATTGCCGGTGTTGTTGTCGATCACGTTGTCCGATAGATCATTGTCGTGCGCGCCGGCGTCGACGGTGATGCCGTCATTGTTGGCGATGGTCGAGCCTTCGAAATCCGTGCCGATCGTATTGCCGGTGATGGTGTTGTCGTGCGCGTCGGCGCTGGTGAGGTGAATGGCCTGCGCGCCGTTGAACCCGAACGTGTTGTTCTGGATCGTGTTGTTGTCGCCGCCGACGGAAACGCCGCTGTTGCCTACGTTGTTCGCGTTCTGCGTCGTGCCCGCGTAACGCACACCGATGTAGTTGTTGATGATCTGGTTGTCGTGCGCGGCTGCCGTTGCGCCGCTCGACTGATCGATGTTGATCGCGTTGGCCGTCACGCCGCCGAGTACGTTGCGCGCCGACGGATCGTTGGCCACGCCGATCGTCGCGCCGTGCACGCCGGGGCCGAGGATGATGCCGTAATCGACATCCGCGAGCGCGACACCGCCAACCGAACCGCCAGTGCGAATCCCGTTGATGAAATGTCCAACGCCACCTCGCAGGTTGAGCGCCGCGTGCGTGAAGCCGCTGAAAGCGATGCCATTGACCGAAAGCGCCGCGGCATTGGGCGCCGTGTTCTGCACGGCGAATCCGTCGGCGATATGGTTCGTGTTGCCATCGAGGATCACGCAATACACCGCGTTGTCGCCATCGTCGAGCGTATTCGGCGAGGCGCCCGGCTGGGAGAAACCGAGGATGTGTGTTTCAGCGGTTGTCGACGGCAGTGCCGTCTGCAAATGGATGACTTGCGGCCCGCACGTCGAACCGATGGCAAAGCTGATGATCGCACCGGAACTGCCGTTCGCGTTGGCGCCGGCGATCGCCGCGCGCAGCGAGCCGACACCCGAATCGTTGGTGTTGGTCACCGTCTGCACGATCGAATCGCTGATGCTCGATTCATAGGCGCCCAGATCCGGCGCGCTGCCGATTTCACGGTCGCGGCCGGGCAGGTCGGTGGAAGGCAGACCGCCGATCACGCTGTCGGTGCCGGCGTTGATCACCGGTGAAGCGGGCACTTCGATCGGCCTGAAATTGGCGTCGAGTTTCGGATCGCCGCGCAATGTGCCGACCGGCGCCGTCGATGGCGCGGGAATAGCGTAGGTGCCGATATCGTTGTCGACCAGAACACTTTTTTTTCCGCTCTGCACGGACACGTCGAGCCCGGCATTGCCGTAGATGATGTTGTTGTAGAGATACAGCGCGACGCCGGTGGTCGTCAGTACAGACAAACCCTGCAGCGTTCCGCCGTTGTCGACGATGGTGTCGTTGACCAGTTCGAATTTCGGATTGCCGCCGTCATGGTACAGGGTCACTGCGCCATCGCCGAAAACGGTGCCGTCGCTATTGCCGTGAACCAGCGAGTCCACGATGCGGAAGGTGCCCGTCGACGCGGCATCGCTGTTCCATTCCACGAACAGTGCCGAAGCCTGATTTTGCGACGCGCCGGTGAACACGTCGCGCCGCACTAGGACCTCCGAACCTGCCTTGTTGCCGTGCGTGACGATACCGAAGCCCGCGGCGAGATCGAAGGTGATGCCTTCCAGTGTCGCGTCGCCCAGTGCGACGATCGTCGGTGCGGCAGTCCCGGTATTGGTCAGCACCGTGTTGCCGACGTCGATGTTGCGGCTCTGGCAATCCGCCGAATAACCGCCGAGCAGGCTCGAGCCGTCGCGGAATTTCGCAGCGTCGGGTCCCTGCGCGTTCCACACGCTGTTCTTCAGATCGTACGTTCCGCGCGCAAGCTGGATGGTGGTCGCGCTGCCTTCGGCGGCGTTGAGCGCCAGCGCGAGTTCCTGGTTCGTGTTGACGCAAACCGTTCCCACCGCCCAGGCCGTGTGGCCAGCAGTCAATCCGCAAGTGGCTGTCAGCAGAAGCAGGATGCTCCTGCGCCGATTGAATTCGCCTTTCATGTTCGCGCTCCCAGTGAATGAATTCGCCCTGTGACCATCGATACGCAATTGGCGGAAAATTCATGGCGCCCCGCGCTTCCGGACGCCGCATTTGCCGGGTGATATGCTCGGGCGATGATCGAAACGGCCGACATCACCGAGCTGCTGAACGCAGCCAATTCCGGCGACGAAGCGGCGCAGGAAACGGCGTATGCGCTGGTCTACGACGAACTCAAGCGCTGCGCGCAACGCCAGCGTTCGTTGGTGCCGGGGTCATCGCTCACGCCGACTGCACTCGTGCACGAACTTTACTTGCGTCTCAACACGCAGCGCGCGACCAAGATCCACAACCGCGTGCATTTCTTCTCGCTCGCCGCGCGCGCGATGCGGCAGATCGTGGTCGATCACGCGCGTCGCCGCTCGAGCCTCAAGCGCGGCGGCGGTGCGGATGTCACCAATATCGACAACGCGCTCGACATCGGCGAACGCATGGCCGAGGAAGCGCTCGATCTCGATGCGGCGCTCACGCAATTGAACGAGCGCGATCCGGATCTGGCGCGCGTGGTCGAATGGCATTTCTTCGCCGGACTCACGTTCAAGGAAATCGGCGAGGAACTCGGCCGCCACGAACGCACGGTCTATCACGACTGGGAACTGGCGCGCTCGGTCCTGCAGGAATCGATGCGCGATCTGCGACAGTAATATCCGAGTACGCCATCGGGCGATGAGATTCTGCGTATAGCGATAGACGTTTCGAAAGGACGGGGCGATGGTGGACGCGGAAGGCGGTTCGCGGTGACGCAAGCGGCATCGCGCTGGCAGCGGGTGCGCGAGCTGTTCGCGAGAAGTCTCGAACAGCCCGACGAAACTCGCGCGACACGTGGCTGCACAGCCAGTGCAACGACGAACCCGACGTGCTCGCCGACGTGCGCCGACTGCTCGCGCAACGCAGCGAACCGGCCTTGATCTTCAGCGAAGACGCGCAGGCGCTGCTGGCGCATCTGAATGTCGAGGTATCCACAGACGCTTTGCTCAACGCGGAAATCGGCGCGTACCGCTTGCGCAAGCTGCTGGGCGTCGGCGGCATGGGCCGCGTCTATCTCGCCGAACGCAGCACCGGCGATTTCAGTCAGCAGGTTGCGCTCAAGCTTGTTCGCAGCGAATTCGCCACCACCGAATTGCGCCAGCGCTTCCTGCGCGAACGCAACACGCTCGCACGATTGGCCCATCCGAACATCGCGCAGCTTCACGATGGCGGCGTGACGGCCGACGGCGCGCCGTACTTCACGCTCGAATACATCGAAGGCGAACCGATCACGCGCTGGTGCGACGCGCATTCGTGCGACCTGCGCACGCGCGCGAGCCTGATGCTGAAAGTCTGCGACGCCGTGCTGCACGCGCATCGCAACCTGATCGTGCATCGCGATCTGAAACCGTCGAATATTCTGGTCAACGCGACGGGCGAACCGAAGCTGCTCGATTTCGGCATCGCCAAACCGCTCGACGACGCGGCCGCATCGGAGACACTGACGAACGCCGATGCACGTCCGATGACGCGCGACTACGCCGCGCCCGAACAACTGCTCGGCGATCCAGTGACGACCGCCACCGATATCTACGCGCTCGGTGTACTTTTATACCTTTTGCTCAGCGGGCACATGCCGTATCGGCGCGCCGAGTCGGGTGAGACGAGCTGGATCAAGGCGATTCTCGAAGACTCAGTCGAACCGATGGAGAGGGCGATAGGTCGGAAAGACGCCGATGCGATCGCGAGCGCGCGCTCAATGACTCCGGTGACGCTCAAACGTGCATTGCGCGGCGATCTCGAACGTATCGTGCAACGCACGCTGGCGAAGCGACCTGAATCGCGCTACGCGACGGTCGATCGCCTTGCGGACGATTTGCGCGCGTATTTAGCGGGTCGCGCGATCAGCGGTGGTACACGCACCTATCGTTTGCGCAAGTTCGTACGGCGGCATTGGCTGCCGCTGTTGGTCGGCGCCGTGCTCGTCGCGGTCGTGTTGTCCGGCACCATCACCATGGCGTGGCAGGCGCGACGCATCGCGGCCGAGGCACGCACGACCAATGCGGTAAAGGCTTTTCTGATCAGCCTGTTTCGCGATGCTGATGCGACGCAATCCAGCGGCACCGATGTGCCCGCTCGCGAACTGGTCGATCGCGGCGCGGCGCGGCTCGACAAGATGTCGGGCGAGCCATTGCTGCGCGGCGAGCTCAACGGCGTGCTCGGTGAAATCTACAATGATCTGGGCCGTCCCAAAGAGGCGGCAGCAGCCGAACGCCAATCCGTTGGTGATCTCACCGCCAGCGGCGCGAGCCCGGTGTCCATCGCTGCGAGTGAACGGGAGCGTGCTCGCGCGGAAACGAGCCTCGATCACGATGAGGATGCGGCTCGCGATGCCGCGCACGCCACCGCCTTACTCCGCACTGTGCGCGGCGTGCCGGCCGGAGTTCGCTCGCAGTCTCGAGATGCAGGCGCAGGTGAGCATATCTCTGCATCAGTTCGACGATGCCAGGAAGTACATCGACGAAGCGTCGCGCGTTGCGCGGCAGCCTGGCGTGCCTGCGGACGTCCTCGCGCAATCTTTGGCGACGGCATCGGTCGTCGCCTGGGCGTTGCACGACGTCGAAGGCGGCGCAGCGTTGGGTCGTGAGGAAATCGCGTTGCGACGCCAAGCATTCGGCAGTGAGGATCCCTCGGTCGCCGTCGCCGAGGGCGAACTGGCGGAGATCGTTGAAGTCGCCCATCCGCAGGAGGCCTTACAGCTGAGTCTTCACGCACTGGGTGTGTTCGCACATTCGGTCGCCGCGTCCGACCAACGCGTCCTCGAAATGAAGATACAGATATTGCCGCGATTGGGATGGTTCGGACGCTACGACGAGGCCGAGCGCATGGCGAACGACGTTTCCACCGCGCTGCGTGCCTCTACCAAGCCAAATCAGTTGCAACTCCAAACCCTGCTGAACATGTGGTCCCAGTTGGAATTCCTGCGCGAGGATTACGCGAAGGCCGAACAGCGCAATTCGGAGTTGATTGATCTGCTGCAAAGCCTTCAGGGCAAGTCGACGCCGGCGGCCGATTCGCAACTTTTCTTCCGCGCGTTCCTGCGCGGTTTGCAGGGACATCTGGATGACAGCGCGCGCGATCTCGATCAGATAACCGCCCGCCGGACGGCAAAGGGAAAGGCACTGCCGTCGAACTGGTTGCTGATGCACGCAATCATCGATATCCGGCGCGATGAGTTCGCGGCGGCGGAAAAAATGCTGCGCGAGGGACTGGCACGTGACGAGGCCATGTTCCACGGCGGATCGCTATGGTCCGCGCAAACGAAGTCCGTTCTCGCACTTGCGCTGATGGGCGAGGGGCGCGACGCAGATGCCGAAAGGATGCTCCGCGACTCGCTGCGGATGGAAGACGAGCTGTTCGGTGCCCCTATCCCGGAGCATGGACGCACACTGTTGAATCTAGCTCGGCTGCTTTCGCGCAATCCGGACCGGCGCGAGGAGGCGCACGGCGTCGCCCTGGAGGCATCGCTGATCCTCGGTCGTTTTCTGGGTGAGCAAAACGCCCGCGCCCGCGAGGCCGCAGCGCTCGCTCAGAACACCGCGACGTACTGAAACCGTAGGGCTGGTGCGCCGGCAAAGTCGACAGCGGGACGTGTCCAAGCTATAAACCGTCTTAGCAAACCCATCCAAGTGCTTTTGTGACCGAAGAAATCCTCATCAACGTGACGCCGCGTGAAACGCGCGTCGCGGTGGTCGAAAACGGCATGTTGCAGGAAGTGCACGTCGAACGTGCGCTCAGGCGCGGCTATGTCGGAAATATTTACAAAGGCCGCGTCACGCCGGGTCATGCCCGGGATGCAGGCGGCGTTCGTGGAGATCGGCCTCGAACGCGCGGCGTTTCTGCACGCCTCCGACATCCTGCGCGCCATGCCCGCGCTGTTGGCCGAGAACGGCGAAAACGGCAACGGCAACGGCAATACGCCTGCGTCGGCCACGCCGATCAGCGAACTCGTGCGCGAAGGTCAGGACATCGTCGTGCAGGTCGTCAAGGATCCCATCGGCAGCAAGGGCGCGCGGCTGACCACGAATCTGTCGGTGCCGTCGCGCTATCTCGTGCTGCTGCCGTACGTGAAAGTGGTCGGCGTGTCGGTGCGCATCGAGGACGAAGCAGAGCGAACGCGCTTGAAGGAAATGCTGCAAGCCCTCGCCAATGAAAGCAATGTTGGCTACATCATGCGCACGAATGCGGAAGGTCTGGCGCGCGAGGCGCTGAGCGAAGACGTCGATTATCTGACCAAGCTGTGGCAGACCGCTGCAGCAGCGCATCGCCACCGCCAAGCACGGCGAGCGGGTTTATGAAGATCTTTCGCTGCCTCTGCGAGCATTGCGCGATCTGATGCGCCGCGATGTCGAAAAGGTGCGCGTGGACTCCCGCGAAACCTTCGATCGCATGCTCGGCTTCGCCGAACCCTTCATCCCGGATATGGTCGATCGCATCGAACATTATCCGGGCGAGCGGCCGATCTTCGATCTCTACGGCGTCGAGGACGAAGTTCAGCGTGCGCTCAAGAAGGAAGTGCCATTGAAGTCCGGTGGTTATCTGGTAATCGACCAAACCGAAGCGATGACGACGATCGACGTCAACACCGGCGCATTCCTGGGCCATCGCAACCTCGAGGAGACGGTTTACAAGACCAATCTCGAGGCGGCGCAGGCGGCCGCGCGTCAGCTTCGTCTGCGCAACCTCGGCGGCATCATCATCATCGATTTCATCGACATGACCGATGAAGAGCACAAGCGCCAGGTGCTGCGCATGCTCGAAAAATCGCTCGCGCGCGATCACGCCAAAACCACCGTGTACGAGATGACGTCGCTCGGCCTCGTGCAGATGACGCGCAAGCGCACCGTCGAAAGCCTCGAGCGCCAGTTGTGCGAACCGTGCGCGACCTGCGAAGGGCGCGGCAGCATCAAGACCGCCGAAACGGTCACCTACGAAATCTTCCGCGAGATCACGCGCGCGGTGCGTCAGTTCGAGGCGAAGAAACTGCTCGTGCTGGCCGCGCCGAAAGTGGTCGCGCGCATTCTCGACGAGGAATCCGCCGCGGTCGCGGAGCTCGAGGAATTCATCGGCAAGACGCATCCGGTTCCAGCCCGAGGAGCACTACGCGCAGGAGCAATACGATGTCGTATTGCTCTGATGCTCATCGGAGCAGGCCGCAGGAAAACCGTCCGTGACCTGGAAGCGCGGCGTGCGCCACGCGCGCCTGTTCGTGCAGGCGCTGTTCGCGGTGCTCATCATCACCGCCGCGGTGATCGTGGGACTCGGCCAGCTCGCGCTGCCGTGGATCGTCAGTCATCCGGAAAAGATCAGCGCGTTCCTGAGCGACAAGCTGCATCGCGCCGTCACGCTCGATCAGGTCGAAGGGCAGTGGGAACACGATGGCCCGGTGCTCACGCTGCACGGCGTCCACATCGCGCCCGCCGCGCCCGAACAGGCGCCGCTGACGATTCCGCAGGCGCAGCTCAAGATCAATTTCCTCGGGCCGTTTCGCCACAACCAGGCGTGGAACGAATTCCGGCTGCTCGGGCTCGATCTGCATCTGGTGCGCAACGCCGCGGGCGACTGGCGTCTGCAAGGTCTCGATACGGCGGCAATCGGACGAAGACGACGAATCGCCGTTGTTCAATCTCGGTTCGCTGGTGCTGCGCGACGTCAAATTCACCATCGACGACAGCACGGCCGGCCGGCATATCGCGCTCGGCTCCGACGAAATCCGCCTGATCAATTCCGGCGATTACCACCGCGTTCTCGCGCGCGTGAAATCCATCCAGACGCCGGGCGCCGCGCCGATCGACGCCATCGCCGAATACGACAGCGGCAAGAAAGACGGACGCCTGTATCTCGGCGGCGCCGCACTCGATGTCGCCGCGATGGTGCGCGGCACGCCGCTGGCCGGCTGGCAGATGGAGCGCGGCGAAGGCCGCGTGCAGGTGTGGGCGGACTGGACGCGCGATCAGCTTTCCGAAGTGCGCGCGGAAGTGGACATGCGCAACGTGGTCATGACCACGCCGCAGCCGATCTCCGTCTCGAACAAGCAGGCCATCGTGCCGCGCACCGCGTTCGACCGCTTCGCCTTCGGCGCGCGCTGGCGCCGCGCGGAGCACGGCTGGAATGCGGACGTCGCCGATTTCGACGTCACGCGGCAGGGCGTCGCATCGCCGGCTGCGAGTATACATGTGGAAAAAATCGAGGGCGACGATCCGAACCTGCCGACATACAACGTCAGCGCCGACAATCTCGAACTCGCCGCACCGGCCAGCGTCGCCATGCTCAGCGATGCGCTGCCGGAAGGCTGGCGGCAATGGCTGTACGAGGCCGATCCGGTCGGCGATCTGCGCGATTTCGAAATGCGCTATGTCGATGGCAAGGATTTCGACGTCAAGGCAGATATCAAAGGTGTCGCCTGGCATTCGGTCGGCGCAATTCCGGGCGTGAGCAGTGTCACCGCGTCGCTGCTCGGCGATCAGGATTCGCTTGCGTTGTATCTGCCGCCAAAAACCGCCATTCGGCTTCGACGTGCCGAAAGTTTTCCGGCAGCCGTTGCAGTTCTCCAACTTCGCGGGCGACATCGCCATTTACCGCGGCGACGAATCGTGGCGCATCGAAACCGATGCGGTCGATTTCGAAAGCGCGAGCTTCGGCGGCGAGATGCGCGGCTCGGTCGAACTGCCGGACGACGGATCGAAACCGACGCTCGACGTCGCCGCCGTCGTGACGCACGCGCAAGCGCAAGCCTCGCACCTGTTCTGGCCGATCAACTCGATGCCGCCGACGACGATGCGGTTTTCTCGATCGCGCGATCGAATCGGGCACCGTCAGCAGCGGACGCGCCGTTTTCCACGGCGATCTGGCCGACTGGCCGTTCCGCAACTACACCGGCCGTTTCCAGGCGCGCGCCGAACTCGAAGACGTACGCCTTCCGTATCTGCCCGACTGGCCCGCCGCCGAACATCTGCGCGCCACGGCGGAATTCGTCAACACGAGCCTGCACATCGAGACGACCGCGGCGCAGGCGATGGGCGTCAAGGTCGAGCGCGCCGTCGCCAATTTCGCCGACTTCGGCGACGCCGTGCTCGAACTCGATGTCAGCGCCAGCGGCGCCGGCAAGGATCTGCTCTCGTTCCTGAAAGCCACGCCGGTCGGCCAGCACTTCGGCGCGCAACTGCTGGGCGTGGACATGACCGGCAACAGCGACGTCGATTTCCATCTGCAGGTGCCGCTCAAGCATGCCGAATCGCTCGAACTGCCCGGCAAGGCGCAACTCGCCGACGCCGATCTGTCCGATGCGAAATACAACATCCACTTCAACGATGCGAAAGGCGAAATCCGTTTCAACCAGCGCGGATTCATCGCCGACAATCTCGCCGTGACGATGAACGACAAGCCCGGGAAATTCCGGCTTGCCGTCGGCGGCTTCGCGTCCGATCCCCGGCACGGCGCCGAAGGTTTCCTGCAAGCCGATCTGCCCGCGCGCGATCTGCTCAGTTACGCGCCGATGCTCGAAGGCTACAACGATCGCGTCACCGGCAGCGCCGCCTGGACCATCGCCTTCACCGCCGACAACGACACCGTGAAATCGCCGAGCACGCGCATCACCGTGAAATCCGATCTGCGCGGCGTCGCGCTCGACTTGCCGGCGCCGCTGGCGAAATCGGCGGAAATGGCATTGCCGCTCACGCTCGTGCTCGATCCGCCGACGGCCGGCGGAAAAGTCGATCTCACGCTCGGCACCGAACTGTATATGCACGGTCGGCTCGTTTCGGCCACGGCGCCGTTCGCGGCCAACATCGGTATCGGCGCCGACACCGATGCGCCGCTGCCGCCCGCCGGCCTGAAAATCAGCGGCGTCGCCTCGCAGCTCGATCTCACCGGCTGGATGGATTTCGCTACCGGCGACAGCACGTCGAACACATCGAGCAACAGCGGCGACGTGCTCGCCGGCATCGACGTGCGCGCCGACGCGTTGCTGCTTTTCTCGCACGATTTCGGCCCCGCGGCGTTCACGCTCGCACCGGTCAAAGACGCGCTCGATCTGAAGTTCGCCGGCGACACCATCGATGGCACGCTGCACATTCCCACGGTCGAACTGCCACGTCGCGGCATCACCGCCGAGTTCGCAAAACTTTACTGGCCCGATTCGAAGGATGACGACGACGACAATCAGGTCTCGACCGCCAATCCCGCCTCGGTGCCGCCGCTGCACATCCGCATCGACGATTTCCATCTCGGCCAAAGCGTGTTCGGCAAGACGACGGTCGAAAGTTATCCGGTCGCGAACGGCGCGCACTTCGAACAGGTGAGCACGCAATCGAGCAACGTCGAAATGCGCGCGCACGGCGACTGGCTCGGTCGGCCCGGCAGTGACCGTTCGACGTTTGCGATCGATCTCAGCGCGCGCAATCTCGGCCGCATGCTCGGATCGTTCGGCTATGCCGGCGTCGTCGACGATGGACAAACCGTCGCGCACATGGAAGGCAGCTGGCCCGGTCCGCCGTCGAATTTCGCGCTGGCCAAACTCGACGGCTCGCTCAACGTATCGGTGAAAAGCGGACGCATTCCCGAAGCCAATCCGGGCGCCGGACGCATCTTCGGCCTGTTCAATTTCGCGTCGCTGCCGCGCCGGCTCACGCTCGATTTCGGCGATTTCTTCAAATCCGGTTTCGCGTTCGATTCGATCACCGCGAATTTCACGCTGAAAAACGGCAATGCGTATACGAGCGATCTGATCGTCAAAGGTCCCGCCGCCGATATCGCCGTCAACGGCCGCACCGGCCTGAAATCCAAGGACTACGATCAGACCATGCAGATCACGCCGCACACCGGCGGCACGCTGGTCGTCGGCGGCGCGCTGATCGCCGGCCCGGTCGGCGCGGGCGTCGGCGCGGTGCTGCAAGGCATGTTCAAGAACGTGACGCGCAATCGCTACAGCGTCACCGGTTCGTGGGACAAGCCCGTGGTCACCTTGATCGGTCGCGAAAAAATCGACAATTCGCGCAAGGACGCCAAAGACGGCGCCGCGCCTCCGCAGGACGGATCGCGCCGCGGCCGGCTCTGAACATGGCATGCTCCGCATCGGGGCATGTTGTATCCGCAGCATCCGACACCATTTCATTCACGTCCAACGACGGTAAATTCTCGATGAGCGTACTCGCACAAGCCGAGCGGCAATTGCTGCAGCCCGGCGGTCTTTCCAACGGCGATCTCGATCGCGTGTTCTCGCAAATCATGGGCCCGTCGATCGACGCGGCCGATCTGTATTTTCAGCATTCGCGCAGCGAGTCGTGGCTGCTCGAAGACGGCATCGTCAAAGACGGCACGCACTCGATCGAGCAGGGCGTCGGCGTGCGCGCGATGAGCGGCGAGAAAACCGGTTTCGCGTATTCCGACGAAATCGTACTGCCGCAATTGCTCACCGCCGCGCAGAGCGCGCGCGCGATTGCGCAATCGGGCAACGCGGGCGGCGGGCATGCGCTCGCATCGAAAGAATCGCGCGCGCTGTATGCGCCGATCGATCCGGTCGAATCGCTGTCCAACGAAGAGAAGATCGCGCTTTTGCGCGAAGTCGATCAGTTCGCGCGTTCGCTCGATCCGCTGGTCAGCCAGGTCATCGTTTCGATTTCCGCCGCGCTCGATACGGTGATGGTCGCCGCCGCCGACGGCACGCTGTCGGCCGACGTGCGTCCGCTCGTTCGCATGAACGTGCAGGTGATCGCCGAGCGCAACGAGCGCCGCGAACAAGGCTCCGCCGGCGGCGGCGGCCGTTTCGGCTATCGCGAATTCCTCGCCAACGGCCGCGCCCACGCGCTCGCGCGCGAGGCGGTGCGTCAGGCGATCGTCAATCTCGATGCGGTCGCCGCGCCCGCCGGCACGATGACCGTCGTGCTCGGCCCCGGCTGGCCCGGCGTGTTGCTGCACGAGGCGATCGGCCACGGTTTCGAAGGCGATTTCATCCGCAAGGGCACCTCTGCATTCGCCAAAAGCATGGGCGCCAAAGTCGCATCCGACCTGTGCACCATCGTCGACGACGGCACGCTTGCTCAACCGCCGCGGAAGCTTGAGCGTCGACGACGAAGGCGTGGCGACCGAATGCACGACGCTCGTCTCGAACGGACGTCTAAGCGGCTATATGCAGGACAAGCACAACGCGCGCCTGATGGGCGTCAAGCCGACCGGCAACGGCCGCCGCGAATCCTTCGCGCACCTGCCGATGCCGCGCATGACCAACACCTACATGTTGCCGGGCAAAAGCGATCCTCAGGAAATCATCGCCTCCGTCCAACGCGGTTTGTACGCCGTGAATTTCGGCGGCGGACAGGTCGACATCACCAACGGCAAGTTCGTCTTCTCCGCGAGCGAAGCGTATCTGATCGAAAACGGCAAAGTGACGCGCCCGGTGAAAGGCGCGACACTGATCGGTTCAGGACCGGAAGTGCCTGATGCGCGTGTCGATGGTCGGCACCGATCTCAAGCTCGACGAAGGCGTCGGCACCTGCGGCAAGGAAGGCCAGAGCGTGCCGGTTGGTGTCGGTCAGCCGACGCTCAAGATCGATGCGATGACGGTAGGCGGTACGGCAGCTTAAACGCGTCGCCGCCCTTTCACTTCAGTTTTGAATCGGCCGTGTAGCGCAATTCAGAAAACATCCAGTTGTTTTTCGATTCATCCGTTTCGTCGGGTGCCATACGGCCGGGATTCGCCAAGATAATCGAGCGAAATGGGATCTCAGAAGGAATGTTCAGAGTTTTGGGACTGTCCGTCGACATATGGATCAACGCATTTCTGATCATGCTGCCATCGGCGTCTATTAGCGTCACCTCTTCCATCAAATCCGGTTGCATTGCATCGCTGGCAATCATGAGGCTGACGGCACTTACGTTTTGCTCGAATACAAGCTGTACGCTGCCGCTCGACCAGTACAAACGCGGGTTCAGGCTCATTGCCAAACCAGTGCGTGGCCGGAAAGCCTTGAAAGCTCGTGACGACCTGCGCGTTTCCGTCGAGCCCCACCGCGAAGTTGCTTCCCTTCACGAACAAAGGCGCCGTTTGTCCCGCGGCGTTCAAAAAATCGACCTTGGCTACAAAATAATCTGGCTCCAATTCGCCGGTCCTGATTGTGCCAGTTGGGACTTCCGTGGCGACGTAGAAACGGTCGTTGAAACGTTCAGCCCGATCGTTATCATTCGTATTTGCCAGCGAAAATTGACTCGCCGTCACAAATGCCAACGCCACCATTGATCTTTTCATCCCACTCTCCATCTTGGTGAATTGAATACCGTGATTCGTTGCCGTCGGACGTTTGCCGAACGGCACCGGGAGAATGGAGCAGAGGAACTGAAAAGTGTGGGACGCGGATAGGACGGCGTGAGGACACGCGCAGCCGTTGGTTGCAGAACGTCAATGTTCCCCGAGAATCTCGCGCAGCGCGCGGAACAACTCTCGTTGCGCGTGCGGCGGACTGTTCCTGTTCCCGCTCGATTTTGGCCTGACGCGCGAGTTGTCGAAGATGTTGACGGTCGGCGTCGGGATGCGTGTTGAGCAGTTCGGTCAGCGCTTCGTCGCCTTCGGCGATCAGCCGATCGCGCCATTGTTCGGCGTGATGCAGCGACGCGGCTTCGAGACGCGCCTGCTGTCGATCGTTGTCGAGCCGCGCGCGAATCGGTTCGAGTTCCTCGTCGCCGAGGCGGCGCAGCTGCTTGGCGAGGTACTGCGATCTGGCGCTTGCGTGCGATCTGCTGCGTGACGGCGCGGGCGCGGCGCACTTCGGCGAGCAGGTCGTCGTCGAGCGGCACGTGCGACAATTGCGCGTCGGACAGCAGCACGAGCGCCTGCGCGAGTTTGAGCACGTCGAGCGCTTCGCGGCGCATCTGGCTTCTGCTCGGTCCGTCGTATTCGAAGACGGTGTCGTCGTCGCTCATGGGCATCGCAACAGTTTAAAGAAACGGAAGCATACGCAGTGGATCAAGCAATCGCAAAGAACAGCAGCGACGACAGCGTTGCGCAACTCGACCGTCTGAGCGAAATCGCGCGCGACGTGATCAAACGCTGCCGCGCCGCCGGCGCGAGCGACGCGGAGGTCGGCGCGAGCATCGATGTCGGTCTCGCGGTCAACGCGCGGCTCGGCGAGGTGGAGACGATCGAGCACACGCGCGATCGGTCGGTCGGTGTCACGGTCTATTTCGGCAAGCGCAAGGGCTCGGCGAGCACCGCGGATCTGCAGCCGGATTCGATCGCGAAAACGATCGAGCATGCGATCGCGATCGCGCGCTACACCGAAGAAGATCCGGCCGCCGGGCTCGCCGATCCGGCCTTGCTCGCGCGCGATTTTCCGGATCTCGATCTCTGGCATCCGTGGGCCATCGATGCGCAGGATGCGATCAAACTCGGCGTCGATATCGAAGATGCCGGACGTTCCGTCGCCGGAATCAGCAATTCGGAAGGTGCGACGCGTGCAGGCGGGCGAGTCGCTGTCGGTCTACGCCAGCTCGCTCGATTTCCTCGGTCGCGAACGTTCGACGCGGCACATGTTGTCGTGTGCGCTGATCGCCGAAGACGAAGCGGGCATGCAGCGCGACTACTGGTACGAATCGGTGCGCAGCGCGGGCGATTTTCCGGATGCCGCATCGATCGGGAAGCAAAGCCGCCGAGCGCACGCTCGCGCGACTGGGCGCGCAGAAAGTCGGTACGCGCACGTGTCCCGTGCTGTTCGCGCCGGAAGTCGCGCGCGGATTGATCGGCCATCTCGTGTCGGCGGTCAGCGGCGGCGCGTTGTATCGCAAGGCGAGCTTTCCTCGTCGATCACGTCGGCAAGAAAATCCTTCCCGGATTTCGTCGACATCATCGAACGGCCGCGACTGATGCGCGGACAAGGATCGGCTTCGTTCGATGCCGAAGGCGTGGCGACGCGCGATCGCGACCTGATCCGCGGCGGCGTTCTCGAGCGCTACGTGCTCGGCAGCTATTCGGCGCGCAAGCTCGGTCTGCAATCGACCGGCAATGCCGGCGGCATCCACAATCTCGTCGTGAAAACCGGCGACGACGATTTCGCCGCGATGCTGAAAAAACTCGGCACCGGCCTCGTCGTCACCGATGTGATGGGGCAGGGCGTTTCGATCATCACCGGCGACTACTCGCGCGGCGCGTCGGGCTTCTGGGTGGAGAACGGCGCGATCGTGCATCCGGTCGAGGAAATCACCATCGCGGCGAATCTGCGCGACATGTTCGCGCGGCATCGCGGCGATCGGCGCCGACGTCGATCCGCGTTCGCACATCCTGACCGGTTCGATCCTGATCGACAAAATGACGATCGCCGGCGAATAGATCGTTGGTCATGCTTGATGCGCGCGCGAATGCCCGCACCGTTCTTCATAGGTCAACCAGGAGAGCGCGATGAGTGTTCCGCCGAATGACGTCAGCCACGACATTCCGACGCCGCCGCCGATCGGCATTCCGAGCACCGAGGAAAAACAGTGGGCGATGTTCGCCCATCTTTCCGCGATTCTCGGCGCGATCGTCACCGGCCACATTTTCGGCATCGGCTGCTTCCTCGGGCCGCTGGTCATCTGGCTGATCAAGCGCGACACCATGCCGTTCGTCGCCGACCAGGGCAAAGAAGCGCTGAACTTCAACATCACGCTCGCCATCGTCGGCGCGGCGTTGTTCCTGCTGGTCGTGCTGACGTTCGGAATCGGCCTGATTCTCGCGATTCCCGCCGGTGCGGTCGTCGCGCTTGGCTGGCTGGTGTTCACCGTGATGGCTGCGATCAAGGCCAGCGAAGGCGTGGCGTATCGCTATCCGATCACGTTGCGATTGGTGAAGTAGCGTTTACGAACGCAGTGAATTCTTTTAAAGCTCGTCATTCCCGCGAAAGCGGGAATCCAGTGCCTCTGATTTTCCGCATGTGGAAAATCAAAGTCACTGGATTCCCGCTTTTCGCGGGAATGACGAGCGAAGAAGAATGATGGGTCAGCTTTCGCGCTCGGCGACGTAACGTGCGATGTCGATCAGCGACATCGCACGATCGCCCAGCGGTTGCACCGCGGCAATCGCTTCCTCGGTGAAATGCCGCAACTGTGCACGCGCTTCATCCATGCCGAGGATGGCGGGGTAGGTCGGTTTGTCGTTGGCCGCGTCTTTGCCGGCTGTTTTGCCGATGACGGTGCTGTCGCCTTCGACATCGAGGATGTCGTCGCGGATCTGGAACGCCAGACCGATCGCGTGACCGTACCGCTCCAGTGCGTCGAGCAACGTCGCATCGCGGCAACCGGCGGCGAGCGCGCCGAGGCGCACCGATGCGCGGATCAACGCGCCGGTCTTGTGGACGTGCATGCGCTCGAGTTCCTGCGGCGTCGGCCGTTGCCGATCGGCGGCGAGATCGAGCGCCTGACCGCCGGCCATGCCGTGCGATCCGCATGCCGAGCCGAGCGTGCGCAACATTTCCACATGTATAGTCGGTTCGACGCCGCTGATCGCCCGCGACCACTTCGAACGCCAGCGCCTGCAATGCATCGCCGGCGAGAATCGCCATCGCCTCGCCGAACGCGACGTGGCAGGTCGGACGGCCGCGGCGCATCGCATCGTCGTCCATCGCGGGCAGATCGTCGTGCACGAGCGAATAGGCATGGATGATTTCGACGGCCGCCGCGCTCGCATCGAGTCGATCGAGCGACGCGCCGAGCGCGCTGCCGGTCGCATACACGAGCACCGGACGCAGCCGCTTGCCGCCGCCGAGCACGGCGTAGCGCATCGCGCGATGCAATGCTTCAGGCGCCTGGTTTTCCGGCGGCAATACGCGCGACAAAACGGTATCGGTACGCGCGCTGAAATCGGTCAGTGCCGCCGGAGGATCACGATGGGTCGAGGTCAAGGCCGCTCGTTCAAGGCATGCCGGCCTGGAAGTCTTCGGCGTCGTCGGGCGATTGCGGATCGGACAGCAGGCGCACGCGCAATTCGGCCTGCTCCAGCGCGCTCTGGCAGTTGCGGAACAGCACGATGCCGCGCTCGAACGATTTCAGCGATTCGTCGAGGCTCTGATCGCCCTGTTCCATCTTGGCGACCAGTTGCTCGAGCTCGTCCAGCGACTGCTCGAATTCCGCAACCTGCGGACCCGGGTTGGACTTCTCGTCGGTCTGCGCCATGGGGCGCAAAGTACCCTAGCGCGCTGCGCGAATCAATGGCGCGCGCGGTGTCGTGGACGTCCAAACGATCGCCGTGCCGAGCGCGGCGACGAGGGCGTGGCCGCGCTCGCTCAGCACCATGTCGGCGACGCCGATCAGTTCGTTTCCTTCGAAGATGAGCGGCAGGTGGATGCGCGTCCACGGCGGAATGCCGGATTCCTGCAGCAGCAGCCGCAGCTCGCGATGATGCGAGTGCCCCGCGGGCTTGATGCGTTCGCCGCCGCGTCGGTTGCGCACGCGCAACGGCGCAGCGAATCTGCCTTCGTCACGAAGCGATAGCGCGCTTCCATCCGGCAGGCGCAGTTCGCTGCCATCCCATTCGGTTTCCCAATCGCTGTCCAGCGGCGAGCGGCGGCATCGCGTACATGAAATCGCGATGGCGACGAATTTCGCAGCCCGCCCAGCGGATGCAAGGCGAACGATCGGGCGCGGCATCGCGCAGTTGCCGTTCGATTTCAGCGACATGGAAAAACGCCGGCGGCGGAAGACCGATGTCGCGCAGCCACAGGCGCAGCACGGCATCGCGCAACGCATCGGACAAACGCAGCCACTCGCGCCAGTTAAGGTGATCCGCACCGCCGCGCAGGCGCGTCAGCTCGTTGCGCGCTTCGGCGTCGATGTGGTCGGCGGCGGCGCGCGTCCACGCGGCGCTGTGCGCGAGCGCGACCGACGCGTCCGGCCAACGCTCGCTCAGCTTCGGCAGGATTTCATGACGCAGGAAATTGCGCCGCAGCCGCGTGTCGGCGTTGCTCGGATCGTCGATCCAGGTCAGACCGTTTGCGTGGCGCGTAGTCGGCGAGCGCGGCGCGTGGAAGATCGAGCAGCGGACGCCAGAGCGTTCCTCTTCCGAACGGCCGCATCGCGCGCATGCCGGCGAGACCTTCGGGTCCCGCGCCGCGCAGCAGTTTGAGCAGGATGGTCTCGGCCTGATCGTCGGCATGATGCGCCAGCGCGATCGCTTCGCCATCGAGCATCACTGCGCCGAATCGCTCGTAACGCGCGGTGCGCGCGGCGGCTTCGAGTCCTTCATCACGTTGCACGACGGTTGCGCGTTCGATCACGATCGGAACATCAAGCGAAGCAGCGAATGCGACGCAGTGCGCGCTCCATTGCGCGCTGTCGGCGTGCAATCCATGATCGACGTGGATCAGCCGCAGTGCATGTCCGTTGTCTCGCGCGAGACGCGCGAGCGCATGCGCGAGAACGATGGAATCCATGCCGCCGCTGCACGCGACTGCGATTGGCGCTTGTGGAAGCTGGCGCCGGATGTGATCGAGCAGGGAATTTCGCGACATTCGGATCGTCGTCGCGTCGCGCGGATCAGCTATGCACCGAACCGTAACGGCGCAGTCGCTTGTAGCGATTTTCGACAAGCGTCGCGCCGTCGAGCGAAGCGAGTTCGTCGAGCTGGTTGAGCATCACCGCTTTCAAACGCACGGCAATCGAATGCGGTTCGCGATGCGCGCCGCCGAGCGGTTCGCGCACGATCTTGTCGATCAGGCCCAGTTCGAGCAGACGGTCGGCGGTGATGCCGAGCGCATCGGCCGCATCGCGCGCCTTCTCGGTACTTTTCCACAGGATCGACGCGCAGCCTTCGGGCGTGATCACCGAATACGTCGAATACTGCAGCATGATCGTGCGATCGCCGACGCCGATCGCCAGCGCGCCGCCCGAGCCGCCTTCGCCGATCACGGCGCAGACGATCGGCACCTTGAGCTGCGACATCTCGCGCAAGTTGCGCGCAATCGCTTCGCTCTGTCCGCGCTCCTCGGCGCCGACGCCGGGATACGCGCCGGGCGTATCGATGAACGTGAAAATCGGCAGCTTGAAACGCTCGGCCATTTCCATCAGCCGCAGCGCTTTTCGATAACCTTCCGGACGCGGCATGCCGAAATTGCGCTTGATCTTCGACTTCGTGTCGCGGCCTTTCTGCTGGCCGATGACCATGATCGCGCGCCCGTCGATACGCGCGAGTCCGCCGACGATGGCCGGATCGTCCGCGTAAAAACGATCGCCCGCCAGCTCGTGGAATTCTTCGCACATGACCTGAAGATAATCGAGCGTGTACGGACGCGCCGGATGACGCGCGAGCTGCGCGATCTGCCACGGCGTCAGATTGCGGAAGATCTCGGCCGTCTTGTGTTTGAGCTTGTCGCGCAGGCGCGCGACTTCATCGTCGATATTGAACGCCTGGCCATGACTGGCATGGCGCAGCTCCTGGATTTTGCCATCCAGTTCGGCGATAGGTTGCTCAAAATCGAGGAAATTCGGATTCATTCGCTATCCGGGCGATACGCCTCGGGACAAGATCGCAGATTATAGCGTGAGGCGGGTTGTGGCGGAATTATCGGGTCCGAGACCTGTGAATACATTGCAGATACGATCTCCTGTGAGTACAATGTGCGCACAGGTGAGCCCATGAAGAGCACAGCGAACAGAACCATCAATTTGCGCGTTTCCTCGGCAACCAAACGGTTGATCGATCGCGCCGCCGACGAGTTGCATGAAAGCCGTTCGAGCTTCATGCTCGAAGCGTCGCTGACGCGCGCACAGGGCGTGCTCGCCGATCGCACGCAGTTCACGCTGAGCGAACAGCAGATGCGGCGTTTCGAGGCCGCGCTGGAAGCGCCGCTGCCCAATCCCGAAGCATTGTCGAAACTGCTGAAGCGTCGCGCGCCATGGTCTAAATAGATGCCGATTTCAGCCCCGGCGCTGTTGTCGGCCGATCACGATACGTCGCAATTCCGCTGTCAGCACGAGTCGCTGACGCTTTGGCTGCAGAAGCACGCGCTGACCAACAATGGCAAGCGCGGTTCGCGAACGCATGTCGTCTGCGACGGGCGGCGCGTCATCGGGTTTTACGCGCTCGCGGCAGGATCGGTGCAGCATGAACACGCCCCGAAAGCGGCGACGCGCAACATGCCCAAGCCCATACCGGCGATCGTGCTTGGACGGCTGGCCGTAGACACGGATCATCAAGGACAAGGAATCGGCGCCGGGCTCCTGCAGGATGCGATCTTCCGCACGCTTAGCGCTGCGAACGACATCGCCGCGCGCGTGCTGCTGTGTCACGCGATCGACGACGCGGCGCGCGCGTTCTACATACGACACGGATTTCTGCAGTCGCCGGTTGAAGAACTTACCGTGATGCTCGATCTTGCGAAAACGGCGGCACTTATAAGATAGAAGAATGCGCGATTCGTGGCGAAGCACTGTCGTGAGCGATCACGCCGCGCGATCGTTTTCCGTGCTCGACGACGGTCTATTGAGGATCAACTCCGCCGACTTCACTCCGGGCAGCTTCTCGAGCTCGCGCTTGAGATCCGTCGTCGCGCGCACGCGCCATTCGCTGCCGAGATCGATGTCGGCCATCGCATCCGCATTGCCGTACGTCAGCCGAAGCGGCGTTCGTCCGCCGCGATAACCCGACAACGCTTTCTGCAGCGCCGCGCTGAAATTCGTATCGACGCCGTTGAGCGTCAGGTGAAACGCGCGCGCATGTCGTTCCACAGCTTCGTTGAGCGTCCACAGGCGCTTGACGCGAATGCGCAAGCCGCCGGCGAATTCGTCGTAGGCGAGTCCGCCTTCGGCGACGAGGAATGCGTCGCGCGTGAGCATCGCGCCGAATTCGAGGAACGTGTCGCGGAAGAAGGAGAGTTCGATGCGGCCGCTCCAGTCTTCGAGTTGTGCGAAGGCCATCGTGTCGCCGCGCTTGCGCAGGTCGACGAGCTGGCCGGCGACGATCCATGGCGTTTCCATCGGACGGCGGAAACGGTTTTCGCCGTCGTCGGATTTGCGCGGTTTCGGCGGCTGGAATTTTTGCTGGATGTCGCCGATCGGACACGTCGCCAGTTGCAGCATCAGTTTGGCGTACGTGTCGGTCGGATGACCGGACAGATAGTGGCCGAGCGTTTCGCGTTCGCCGGCAAGTTTCTGTTCGGGCGACCAGTCCTCGACGCTCGGCAGATTCAACATCGGCGCCGGTGCCGAACTGCTGGCGCCGAACATGTCGTGTTGGCCCGCCAGCGAATTGCGCGCGTGCTGTTCGGCCGCGCGGATGCATTCGGGCAGTTGCACCATCAGGCTCGCGCGGTTCTTCGCGAGTGCGTCCATGGCGCCGCTCAGGATCAATGCTTCGAACACGCGCTTGTTGATTTTCTGCATGTCGATGCGATGGCAGAAATCGACGAGGTCCTTGAACGGTCCGCCTTGTCTGTCGCGCGTCGACGATGTTCTCGACCGCGCCCTGTCCGACGCCTTTCACCGCGCCCAGGCCGTAGCGCACGGTCATCGATTGCGTTTTGCCGTCCGGCGGATCGAGCGCGTCGAACATGTAGCGCGAGGCGTTCACGTCGGGCGGCAGGACGGTCACGCCGCACGTTTTCGCTTCGCCGAGGAAGTTGACGACTTTTTCCGTGTTGTCCATGTCCGACGACAACACGGCGGCCATGAATTCGGCGGGGTGGTGCGTCTTCAGCCACGCGGTCTGGTACGAAACCAGCGCGTACGCGGCCGCGTGCGACTTGTTGAAACCGTAGCCGGCGAATTTCTCCATCGTGTCGAACACGGCGTCGGCCTTGCGTTCGTCGAC
Organism: uncultured Gammaproteobacteria bacterium; assembly: GCA_963814225.1. Classification (GTDB taxonomy): domain Bacteria; phylum Pseudomonadota; class Gammaproteobacteria; order Xanthomonadales; family Rhodanobacteraceae; genus Rudaea. The sequence goes on from CAWFCC010000003.1 coordinate 154,075, forward strand.
GCCGTTCTTCGCTGCGCCTTCGCGGAACACGACGCGCTGCTTGGACATCTCGGCAGGATTCTTCTTGCCCATCGCGCGACGCAGAAGGTCCGCGCCGCCGAGCGAATATCCGCCGACGATCTGCGCCATCTGCATCACCTGTTCCTGATACACCATGATGCCGTAGGTTTCGGCGAGCACGGATTCGACGCGCGGATCGGGATAATCGATCTTTTCTTCGCCGTGCTTGCGTTTGCAATAGCTCGGGATCAGGTCCATCGGGCCGGGACGGAACAGCGCGCCGAGCGCGATGAGGTCTTCGAAGCGATCGGGCTTCGCTTCCTTCAGCATGCCCTGCATGCCGCGCGATTCGAACTGGAACACGGCGACCGTCTGCGCGCGTTTGAACAGTTTGTAGACGCCTTCGTCGTCGAGCGCGAGTTGCGTGATGTCGAGCGGCGCTTCGCCGGATTTGGCGCGGCGTGCGTTGATCGCCTTCACCGTCCAGTCGATGATCGTGAGCGTGCGCAGGCCGAGGAAGTCGAACTTGACCAGGCCGACGGATTCGACGTCGTCCTTGTCGAATTGCGTGACCACGCCGTCGCCGCCGCCTTCGCGAATACAGCGGCGCGAAATCGGTCAGCGCACTCGGCGCGATGACGACGCCGCCCGCGTGCTTGCCGGCGTTGCGGATCAGGTCTTCGAGCTTGAGCGCGAGATCGACGAGATCGCGCACGTCGTCGTCGGATTCGTACATCGCCTTGAACTCGCCGACGACGCGGTCGGGTTCCTTGCGTGCGCGTTCGCTCATTCCGAGCGCGTCTTCGAGCGTCAGCGGATCGGCCGGCCGCAGCGGAATGAGTTTCGCGATCTTGTCGACCTGGCCGTAACTCATGCCGAGCACGCGGCCCGGTATCGCGCACGACGGCTTTCGCCGCCATCGTGCCGTAGGTGATGATCTGGCTGACTTTGTCGCGGCCGTATTTACGGCGCGACGTAATCGATCACTTCGTCGCGGCGATCCATGCAGAAGTCGACGTCGAAGTCGGGCATCGACACGCGTTCGGGATTGAGGAAGCGTTCGAACAGCAGGCCATACGCGAGCGGATCGAGATCGGTGATGCCGAGGCTGTAGGCGACCAGCGAACCCGCGCCCGAACCGCGGCCCGGGCCGACCGGAATGTCGTGCGACTTCGCCCAGTTGATGAAGTCCGCGACGATCAGGAAGTAGCCCGGAAAACCCATCTCGATGATGACGTCGAGTTCGGTGTCGAGCCGTTTTTCGTAATCGGCGACGGTGAACTGCAACGCGGGCGGATGTTTGGCCAGCCGCTGCGGCGAGACCTTTGTGCGACTGCGCGCGAATGAACGTTTCGACCGTGTCCTGCGGCGGCACCGGAAACGCCGGCAGATAGTATTTGCCGAACGACAATTCCAGATTGCAGCGCTTGGCGATCTCGACGCTGTTCTGCAGCGCTTCGGGAAGATCGGCGAAAAGCTCCGCCATTTCCTCGGCCGATTTCAGGTATTGCTCGGGCGTGAAATCGCGCGGACGTTTCGGATCGCTCAGCGACCGGCCGCTGTGGATGCAGACGCGCGCTTCATGCGCCTCGAAATCCTCACGCGTGAGAAAGCGCACATCGTTTGTCGCGACGACGGGCGTTCCGCTTGCAGCGGCGATCTGCAACGCGTTCTCGAGAAAATGCGCTTCATCGGCGTGGCCGACGCGCGTGATCTCGAAATACCAGCGATCGTCGAAATGACGCAGCCATTCGCGCGTGCGTGCGAGCGCGACATCGTGTTTGTCATTGAGGATGAGATGTCCGATGTCGCTGTGGCGGCCCGCCAGCGCGAGCAGTCCGTCGCTGCTGCCATCGAAACCACGCAGGATCGACCGTCGCGAAATCGCCGCGCCGGCCTTCGATGAACGAACGCGAGATAAGCCGCGCCAGATTGAGATAGCCGGCGCGGTTCTGGCACAAGCAATGTGAGCCGCGTTGGTTTCGCGGGCTCAGCGGGATTCGCGATCCACAAATCCGCACCCGCGATCGGCTTCACGCCGTTCGCTTCCGCCGCGCGATAAAACTTCACGAGCGCGAAAAGATTGCTCTGATCGGTCAGCGCGAGCGCAGGCGACTTCAACTCGACCGCGCGGCTGATCAGGTTCGGCCGCGAAGCCTTCGCCGGATCGCCGTATTCGGGCTTGTCCGGCAGGCGGATGACCGAATCGACCAGCGAGTAGTCGCTGTGGATATGCAGGTGAACGAAGCGCGCGGACATTGCGCGCAAGTTTACCAGCTTGCCCAATCTCCTTTAGTGCTCTTTTGGGCTGGATTCCAGCTATCGCGGGAACAGCGAGCACAGAGTAATTACGCAGCCACCAATGCATCTGCAAACAAATCCCTCGTCGCACACGCCTGCACCGGCGCAAAACTGCGCCGATGGATGGGGCATGGTCCGAGCTTGCTGAGCGCCGCGAAGTGCTCGGGCGTCGAATAACCCTTGTGCGATGCAAATCCGTATCCTGGATGCATGGCGTCGTAGTCACACATGATCTTGTCGCGCACGGTTTTGGCCAGAATCGATGCGGCGCTGATGCAGTATTCGAGCGCATCGCCATCGACGATGGCGCGCTTGTTCACGCACATCGTCTTCGGTGCGTGATTGCCATCGATCAGCGCCAGTTCCGGCTGCGGATTCAATTGCTCGACGGCGCGCGTCATGCCGAGCATCGTCGCGTGGAAGATGTTGAGGCGGTCGATGTGTTCGACATCGATCACGATCACCTGAACGCAATTGCGCGTTCGCGGATGCGCGCAGCGAGCGTCTCGCGCCGGTCGGAGGTCAGCACTTTCGAATCGGCGAGTCCGTTGACGCGCTTTTGCGGATTGAGGATCACCGCCGACACCACGACGGGTCCGGCAAGCGGACCGCGGCCGGCTTCGTCGACGCCGGCGGTCATCAGCGGCCATTTACTCATGCAGGACGTTCAAATCGTGGAAAAGTCGGTTGTGATACGAATCTACCATGGGCCGATTCGCGCAATCCAGATAATAACCGCCGCAACGCTCGCGCATCAGTGCGTTGGCCTGGAATGCATCGTCTTTTTTCACGCCGGCGATGTCGAGGATGAGGCTGCCGGCGAAGCTCAGGTCCATCGCATCGTAAGCGTACGTGTGCGCGGCCTTGTAGTTGGTCTTGAGCATGAAGTACGTGATGAAGTTCGGATCGTTGACGGTTGCGGGCACTTTCTTGTCGAGGCTGCGGATCGCGCCGTCGAACGAGGGCTGGTGATCGCCGAAATGAAACAGCAGCGCGGGACGTGGGCCGTCGAGCAGCGTTTTTTCGATGTGCGTGATGGCCGCGTCGGAGCCTTCCAGACGCTGCAGATAGTTGCCGAGGTTGATGTTGAGCCAGTCGTCGAGACCTTTCGGCGGAAACTTGCCGGGAAACAGCGGCTGGTTATACGGCGCGGGCAGTTTTTCCAGCGGCGTCATGTGCGGACCGTGCTGGCGCAGCGTCAGCATCATCACGAACAGCGGCTGCTTGCCGATCTTCGCTTTTTCCTCGGCGTATATGCGATCGAACACCTGCACGAGATCGCTGTCCGGCGATTCCCACGACAGGCCGTAGCTTTCGCCATCGTAGAATTTGTCGAAGCCGTAGAACCCATAAGCATTGCGCGCGTTGATGAATTCGCCGTTCATCGGATAGATTGCGATGGCGCGATAGCCGGCCGCTTTCAGTACGCGCGGCAGCGATGTCGTCGTCAGCGGCGCGAGGTTGTACGGTGCGTAGAGTCCGGCTTCGCCGAACGTGTTGTGGTTGAGTCCGGTGAGCAGCGCGAATTCGCTGGTCCACGTGCCGCCGCCCCAGACGTGCACGGTGAGCGGTCCGTGCGCGCGCGTGCGGCCGTCAGGATCGAACATGCGGCGTTTACACGGCGGGATCGTGCATATGGGTAGCATGCGCGGATCGAAGGTGCTTTCCTCGAGGATCGCGACGATGTCCGGATGCTCCTGCGGCGCGGCGAGCTTGTTGTCCTGCGTGCAGGGATGATCGCGGCACGTCGGCGGGTTGTCGCTGGTGATCTGCGTCCACGCCAGTTTTTCGTCTGCATCCGTGAGCACCGGCGGGATGTGGATCTGCGTCTGGTAGAACGACGTGAAGAAATCGACGAGATAATTCTTGTCGTTCATCAGCGCCCACATGCCTTTTGCGAAGACGTCGCCGAAAGGGCCTTGCGGCGAATCGATCACGAAAACGAGAACGAGCGTGGCGACGATGCCAAGCGACTGCACGGCGCGCCGCGTCGACTTTCCCACCGACACGAACAGCCGCGGCGGATCGAGCCACCAGGCGATGGCGAGCAGACCCGGAATGAGAATCGCGCCGCCGACGAGCGCGATCATGATGCTCGGATAGCGCGTGGCGACGTCGAGCAAATCCTTGTTGACGAAATAGACGAGGTCCGGCGCGAGCAGCGGCGTGGTGAGGTAGTGGAATTTCAGCGTCCCGGCGATCAGCAATCCGCCGAAGACGATGCTCGCGAAGGCGAGCGAAAATGCGATGCGGCGCGTGGCGAACGCGATGAGCAGGGCGACGTCGATGATGAGCGCGACGCCGAACAATTGTTCGATCAGATCGCCGTTGCTGAGCGGTCCGGCGGTGAGCAGGAGCATGAAAGCGGCCGCGGCGAGAATCGTCGCGAAGCGGGCGCGACGGAGCGCCGGCGTATCGCGTTGGCGATCCTCGGCGGAGCGGCGCAGGTTGATCTTCAATGCGCGCGGTCCGCAGCGATGAGCTCGGCAACCGCTGCCGCGGCGCTGCCGCGGGGTGCGAGCAGGCTCTCGTGCAGGCGGCGGAACGTGGCGAGCAGTTCGGGATCGATACGGCGTTCGCGCAGCATCGGCAGCAGCGCGGCGGCGAGCGCGGGCGCGGTGCAGTCGTTCTGCATCAGTTCCGGGACCAGGATTTTCCCCGCGAGTATATTTGGCAAAGAGTATACGTTGGTCGGCAGGATGCCGAATTTTTTCACGATCCAGTGCGTGAGCGGATTGATGCGATAAGCGACGACCATCGGACGTTTCGCCAGCATCGCTTCGAGCGCGGCGGTGCCGGAAGCGAGCAGGATGGCATCGGCGGCGATCATCGCGGTGCGCGCCTGGCCATCGATGAGGCGAATGTCGAGTGATGGATATTCGCGAATGATCGATTCGATGGCGCGTCGGCACGTCGCGTTCGCGGCGGGCACGACAATGGCGAGATTGGTGATTTCGCCGCGAATGGTTTTCGCCGCGTCGAAAAAAATGCGCGCGAGCCGGTCGATTTCGCCGAGCCGGCTGCCGGGCAGCAACGCAAGCACCGGTGTTTCGTCGGCGATGCCCAGATCACGCCGCGCCGCTGCCTGATCGGGTTCCATCGCGAACTGTTGCGCGAGCGGATGCCCGACGAAGCGCGCATCGACGTTGTGTTTCGCGTAAATCGGCGGTTCCATCGGGAACAGGCACAGCACGCGATCGGCGCTCATGCCGATGTTGTCGGCGCGTTTTTCGCGCCACGCCCAGATGGATGGGCTCACATAGTGAATCGTGCGAACGCCGGATTGCCGGAGCTCGCGCTCGATGCGCAGATTGAAGTCCGGCGCATCGATGCCGATGAACGCGGCTGGTTTTTCGGCGAGCGTGCGCTCGATGACGTCGCGCTTCACGCCGAACAGTGTCGGCAGATGCTTGATGACTTCGACGAATCCCATCACGCTGAGTTTTTCGCTCGGCTGCCAGGCGCGCATGCCGGCGGCGATCATTTTTGGTCCGGCGACGCCGGCGAAACGCGCGTTCGGAAAGCGCTCGCGCAAAGTGTCGATCAGATCCGCGCCGAGCAGATCGCCCGAGGCTTCCCCAGCCACGAGAACGAACAGTGGACTCGCGTCCGTCATCGAAACAGGGGTCGTTGTCCGCTATTGATGAAATCGAGCATGGCTTTCACGTCGGGCTCTTCGCTGGCGATGCGGGCGAGTTCGGCTTTCGCGTCTTCGAGGGTGAGGCCGGACGTATAGATGGTTTTGTACGCGCGGCGGATCGCGGCGATGCGTTCCGGCGAAAAGCCGCGGCGTTTCAGGCCTTCGCTGTTGATGCCGCGCGGACGTCCGTATTCGACGCCGGCGAGCATGAACGGCGGCACGTCGCCGTTGAGATGGTGCCCATCGCCGAGGAACGCGTGGCTGCCGATGCGGCAGAACTGATGCGCGCCGGAAAAGCCGGAAAAAATCACGTGATCGCCGACTTCGACAGTGTCCCGCAAGCGTGGCGCCGTTGGAGAACACGACGTTGCTGCCGACCTGGCAATCGTGCGCGATGTGGCACGTACGCCATGATCCAGTTGTCGTCGCCGATGCGCGTGGTGCCGCCGCCGTCGCCGGTGCCGCGGTTGATGGTGACGAACTCGCGGATCGTGTTGCGATCGCCGATGACGAGCTCGGTGCGTTCGCCGTGGAATTTCTTGTCCTGCGGATCGGCACCGATGGAGGCGAACTGGAAGATGTGCGCTTCGCGGCCGATTTTCGTCGGGCCCTGGATAACGACATGCGGACCAATTCGACTGTCGTCGCCGATCTCCACATCCGCGCCGATGACGGTGAAGGCGCCGACGCTGACGTTCTTGCCGAGTTTCGCGGCGGGATCGACGACGGCGGTGGGATGAATCGCGCCCGTATCGGCCATTACTGTGGGCGCTCGGCGCACAGCAGTTCGGCTTCGGCGACCTGTTTGTCGCCGACGTAGGCTTTGCAGATGAACTGACCCATCTTGCGGATCGTGCGGCGCAGTTCGACATCCAGGATCAACTGATCGCCGGGCACTACGAGTGCGGAGAATTTCGCGTTGTCGACCTTGACCAGATAGAACAGCCGCTTGCTGTTCTTCTCCTGCGCGGAGAGGAAAATCAGCAAACCGCACGCCTGCGCCAGCGCTTCGACGATGAGCACGCCCGGCATCACCGGATGGCCGGGAAAATGTCCGTTGAAAAACGGCTCGTTGATGGTGACGTTCTTCAGCGCCTTGACGTGTTTGTCCGGCGTCAGTTCGAGCACGCGATCCACCAGCAGGAACGGATAGCGGTGCGGCAGATGCTGCTGGATCTCTTCGACGTTGACCGGCAGCTTGAAACCCGTGTTTTCGTTCATCGTTTGAATCCTTTCTCGAGTGTAGCGACCCGGCGGAACAACTCGTCGAGATGGCGGAAGCGCACGGCGTTTTTGCGCCACGCGCCCGCTTCCTGCGACGGCAACCCCGACGAGTATTCTCCGGCCTTGTCGATCGATTGCGTGACCATGGCCTTCGCAGTGATGCGCACATTATCCGCGATCGTGATGTGGCCGAGTATCCCCGCGTTGCCGCCGATCAGGCAGTAGCGGCCGATGTGCGCGCTGCCGGCAACGGCCGAGCAGCCGGCCATCGCGGTGTGCGCGCCGATGTGCACGTTGTGCGCGATCTGGATCTGGTTGTCGAGGCGGACGTCGTCTTCGAGCACGGTGTCTTCGAGCGCGCCGCGGTCGATGGTGGTGTTCGCGCCGATTTCGCAATCGTCGCCGATGCGCACGCCGCCGAGCTGCGGCACTTTGATCCAGTGGTCCTTCTCGAAGGCGAGTCCGAAACCGTCGGCGCCGAGTACGGCGCCGGAATGCACGATCACGCGCTTGCCGAGCGTGACGCGCGTGACCAGCGTGACGCGCGCCTTGAGCTGCGACTGCGCGCCGACGATGCAATGCGAACCGATCACGCAACTCGCGCCGATCTGCGCGCCGTCTTCGACCATCGGCGCCGTCTTCGATCACGCACAGCGGACCGATGCTTGCGGTCGGTGCGACGCGCGCGGTGGGTGCGACGACGGAGCTCGGATGCACGCCGGCGTTGGTCGCCGCGACGTTCTCGAACAGCGCGGCGATCTTGGCGTAGGCAACGTACGGATCGTGCGCGAACAGCGCGTTACCCTGCCAGTGATCGGCGTCAACTTCGCGCAGCACGATCACGCCGGCGCGGCTGGCGGTGAGGTCCTTGCGATATTGCGCGTTGGAAAGAAAGCTCAGCTGATCCGACGTGGCGGCCGCGAGCGTGCCGACGCCGCGGATGTGCTTGGCGCCGTCGCCGCGCAGGGTCAGGCCGAAGCGCTCGGCGAGCGCCGAGAGCGAAGGAGGCGAGGGTGTCGTCATGGTTTCGGCGGTGCCGGTTTCGCGTGGCGCAGGCGGTCGAGCACGGCATCGGTGATGTCGATGCGCGGGCTGGCGTAGACGACGGGGCTGGTCACGATCAGGTCGTAACTGTTGGCGTGTGCGTATTCGATCACGGCGTTGTTGATCTCCTGCCAGATCTTGTCGCGTTCGGCGAGCGCGCGTGAGTTGAAATCGTTGTGCAGATCGTCGCGGCCGCGTTTGATGGAGCGTTCCAGCGAATCGATCTCGCGTTTGAGATTGTCCGCATCGGGCTTGCTCATGATCGAACCGTCGCGGTCGTAGCGCTGGCGCAAGGTGGCCAGACGCGCTTCGTCGGCGCTGAGCGCCTTGTCGCGCGCGGAAAATTCTTTCTGCAGACGGCCTTGGCTTTCAAGCATTTGCGGCGCATTGTCGATGAGGCGCTTGAAGTCGGCGTAGCCGATCTTCTCGGCCGCGGCCTGCGCCGAGGCGCGTCCCGGAAAGAACGCGGACGTCAATAGAAAAGCGGCCAGCAACAATGCGCCCAGCAGGAGTGCGCCGATGCTTGGTCCGCCTGCCGTTGCCCTCACCCGTGTGCCTCGTCTGCTGCGTCGGATCGCGATCGGACCCCCAAGTCCGGTCTGCCGGTATCTTAACCCAGCGCACCCGCCTGGCGGCTAGCGCGGCGGGTGATTTTAACGGGGTCGCTCAACGGGTTGGCGTTAGAACGTGCTGCCGAAGTTGAACTGCAGGGTTTCACCGATATCGCCCGGCTTGCTGCGGATCGGGCGGCCGATGTTGATGACGATCGGGCCGACCGGCGCCTGCCAGTGCAGCGAGAAGCCGGTCGAAGCGCGCAATTCGCTGAACGAGAAGCTGCCGTTGTCGTAGATGCACGACGGCGAGGCGATCGAGTTCGGTGCGGCCGGGCTGCAGTTGATGTCGCCCAGCGAATGGTTGTGCACGTTGAAGACGTTGCCGACATCCAGATACCACGACAGGCGTGTCGTCGTATCGTCCTTCACGAACGGTGTCGGGAAGATGATCTCGGCCGAGCCGACGGTCTTCAGGTTGCCGCCGAACGGCTGGCGGCAATACTGGCTGTCGAACGCGGTGGAGCAACCCACCGCCGTGCCGAACGGGCCCAGCGTGTTGTCGCGGAAGCTGCGCACGTCGGAGATGCCGCCGGCGTAGAAGTTCTCGAAGAACGGCAGGCCGCCGACTTTGATCGGCGTGTGATTCGGGCCCAGGCCATCGGCATCGCGATAGCTGTTGCCGTAGCCGATGGTGGCCGATCCTTCGAACGTCAGCGCGCTGGTGATCGGCACGTACTGCATATAGCGATAGACGAGCTTGTAGTACTCGACCGTCGAACCCGGCAGCGCGATTTCCGCGGAGAACTGCTGGAACGAACCGTGCGTCGGATTGAAGTATTTATTGCGCGTGTCGTGCGCCCACGACGCCTGCAGCGTCCACTCGTGGAACGTGTTGTGATCCAGCGACTTGATGTAGTTGACGATCGGTTCGGGCGAGTAGTACTGCGTGAACGTCGGCGTCTGGCCGGTGACGGGATCCGTCGCGCAGCCCGTTCCGGCGGTGTTGAGCGATACGCACTGCTCGAACGAGGTGATGATCTTGGTCTTGTTGGCGCCGAGCTGCAGGTTGACGGTGTCGTTTTCCGAAATCGGAATGCCGACGAACGTCGAGAATGCCGCCGTATCGCTCAGGTAATTGGCGAGATTGGCCTGCGCCTGATCGAGCTTCGCGTAGGAAATGTCGTAACCCAGACCGATGCCGTTGGTGGTGAGATACGGCTGGTAGTAGGAAAGATCGTATTTCTGCAGATAGTTGCTCTTCGACGCCGTGATCGACGCGCGATCGCCGGTGCCGAGGAAGTTGTTCTGCGACACCGATGCGCTGAGCACGATGCCGTACACCTGCGAGTAGCCGAGTCCGAACGTGAACGCACCGGACGTGGTTTCGTCGACGCTGACGACCACGTCAACCTGATCTTCGCTACCGCGACCTTCGGTGTGGTGATCTCCACCTTCTTGAAGAAGCCCAGGCGCTGCAGGCGCACTTTCGAGCGATCGATCGCGGCCTGCGAATACCACGCGCCTTCGAGCTGGCGCATTTCGCGGCGGATGACTTCATCCTGCGTCGAATGGTTGCCCTTGATGTTGATGTAGCGCACGTAGACGCGCTTGCCTGGGTTGACGAAAAAGTTGATCGCAACGGTCTTGTTGGCGCGATCCACTGTCGGGATCGGCGTGACCTGTGCGAACGCATAGCCGATGTTGGCGAGCACCGCCGTCATCTGCTGCGCGGATTTCTCGAGCTTGGCGCGCGAGAACGTTTCGCCCGGCTTGGCCGTGATGAGCCTGGCCATGTCCTCTTCGGTGATGATGAGGTTGCCGCTCAGCTTGATGTCGGAGATGGCGAAGATTTCGCCTTCGCTGACGTTCGCGGTGAGATACATCGCGCGCTTGTCGGGGCTGATGCTGACTTCGGTCGAGTCGACACTGAAATCGACATAGCCGCGATCGAGATAGAACGAGTTGAGTTTCTCCAGATCGCCGGAGAGTTTTTCGCGCGAATACTGATCGTCATGCGAATACCAGGACGTGATGTTCGTCGTGCCGGATTCGAACTCGCTGCGGATCTCGTCCTGCGAATAGGCCTTGTTGCCGACGATGTTGATCTGCTTGATCTTGGAGATCTTGCCTTCGGCGATGATGATCGAAATCTCGACGCGGTTGCGATCGAGTTCGACCAGCTTCGGCTTCACCGTGACGTTGTATTTGCCGTGGTTGTAATACTGGCGCGTCAGTTCCTGCACGATGCGGTCGAGCGACAAGCGATCGAACGGTTCGCCTTCTGACAGGCCGATGTCTTTCAGGCCCTTGAGCAGGTCTTCGGTCTTGAGATCCTTGTTGCCCTTGATCTGGATCTTCGAGATCGCCGGGCGCTCTTTCACGGTGATGACGAGGATGTCGTCCTGACGTGTCGCCTGCACATCGGTGAAAAACCCGGTTTTGTACAGCGCGCGGATCGCCTGCTGCACGCGTTCGCTGGTGACGCGATCGCCTTTTTCCACCGGCAGGTAGGTGAACACCGTACCCGCGGAGATGCGCTGCAGACCGTCGATTCGGATGTCCGATGCGACGAACGGATCCATCGCAAAAGTCTTGGCGGCAAATGCGGCGAGAAATAAAAACGCGGCGATACGCTTCATCGTCACTTCCAGAAGTTGTCTTGTTATATCCGTCGACATGAATCTGCCGGGCGGACGCTTTTTGTTCCATCACGGCAGCGCGCCGGCCGGTGAGGGCGGCGCGCAAGCCATGTACCTTTGGTTACTTCACACGCGAATGGCGCGAGCGATCCATCAGCCCATCACCAGCCGCGAAATATCGTTGTAGAACGCGACGCTCATGAGCGTCACCAGCAGCGCCAGGCCGATGTACTGGCCCGCCATCATGGCGCGCTCGCTGACCGGACTGCCCTTGAACAGCTCGATAAGGTAATACACCACGTGGCCGCCGTCCAAGATCGGAATCGGCAGCAGGTTAAGAATTCCCAGGCTGAGCGAGATCACCGCGAGGAACGACAGGAACCACGCCAGGCCCATTTGCGCCGATGCGTTGGCGACCTGCGCGATGCCGATCACGCTCGACAGATTCTTCGGTGAAGCCTGACCGGTGACAATTCCTGCAAGCAGATTGAACGTGCTGCGTGTGGTCTTCCACATTTCGCGGAACGCGGCGGGTACGGCCTGCACGACGCCATAGCGTTCGAGCGCCGTAGTCTGCGGATTTTTGAAGTTGATGCCGAGCATCCAGCGAGATTTGCCGCTGTCGTCTTTTTTCTCAGCGCTGGCAATGATCGGAAGGCGCGATCCCATCGCGGTGCACGATGAGATTCAACGTCGGATTCTTTTCTGCCTCGGTCGTGATGGCTTTCATGACGCTCTCGGCGGAGTCGACGTCGGCACGTCGTTGATCTGCGCGATACGGTCGCCCGTTTTTAGGCCGGCGCGTTCGCCCGCAAATCCAGGCAGAACGTTTGCCGACGACCGGCGGCGCGGAGCGCCACAAGCCCGATGGCATCGAACGTCTTTTCGCTGTTGGCCGACGCGTCGCCGAGCGAGGTCAGCTTGAGCGTGTGCTGCGAGGATTGGCCTTGCGCATTGCTGACGGTAAGGGGCGCATCGTGATGCAGCACCGTCGCTTCGCCGACCGCGAGCAGCACGGCGCTCCACGAATCAGTCGCTTCGCCGCCGACCGCCGTGATGCGATCGCCCTCGTGCAAACCGGCTTCGGCAGCGAGACCTTGCGGCGGCCCGATCACCGGCTCCGCATCGGGACGTCCAATGACGAACATCGCCCAGAAAGCGACGATCGTAAAAACGATATTGAATGCGGGACCCGCGAGCGCAATGGCGATGCGCTTCCACGGACTGGCCGCATTGTATTCGCCCGGCAAACCCGCCACGAGTTCCGGACGATCCGCTTCGCGCGCATCGAGGAATTTCACGTAGCCGCCGAGCGGAATCGCGCCGATGGCGTATTCGACGCCGTCGCGGCCAATGCGCGACCAGATCGGTTTTCCGAACCCGATCGAGAAGCGCAGCACTTTCACTCCGAAACGCCGCGCGACCCAGAAATGGCCGAACTCGTGGAACGTGACCAGCACGCCGAGTGTGACCAGGAGCCACCACGCGGAACCGAAAAACTCGCTCATCCAAAAACCTGCAGTGATACGGCGGCGGACGCTTCATCCAATGGATGGCGCCCGACCTACAATTATAGACGGTTGTCGGCCCCCGCAGGCCGTTCAAGCTCGAAGAACAGGTTCCCGATTCAGCAAAACGACCGCCGCATCATACGTTGCGCACTGTGTCGGGCGGTTAAATCGACGTAAACCAGGCTTTCCAAGTCGGCGACCGGTTCAGCGGGCATTGCGGCAAGCGTTCCCTCGATAAGTTCAGGAATCGCGAGAAACGGCAGCGCGCCTTCGAGGAATGCGCCAACCGCGACTTCGTTCGCCGCGTTCAGGATCGCGGGCGCAGTGCCGCCGATTTCCAGCGCGCGGTAGGCCAGATCAAGACAGCGGAACGTGGTGCGATCGGGTTCTTCGAATTCGAGCTTGCCGAGCGTGAGCAGATCGAGCGCGGCGACACCGGCATCGACGCGATCCGGCCAGGCCAGCGCGTGCGCCAGCGCGGTGCGCATGTCGGGATTGCCGAGTTGCGCGAGCGTCGAACCGTCGGCGTATTCGACGAGCGAGTGAACGATGCTTTGCGGATGCACGACGACATCGATCTGCTCGGGCGCGGCGCCGAACAGCCAATGCGCTTCGATCACTTCGAGGCCTTTGTTCATCAGCGTCGCCGAATCGACGGAAATCTTGCGGCCCATCGACCACTTCGGATGCGCGCAGGCCTGATCGGGCGTGACCGAAGCGAGCTGCTCGCGCGTCCTGCCGCGGAACGGTCCGCCCGATGCGGTGAGGATGATGCGGCGCACGCCGTTCTTCACCGGATCGCGATCGCGGTTCGGCAGGCATTGGAAAATCGCGTTGTGTTCCGAATCGATCGGGATGAGTTCACCGCCGCCGTCGCGCAATGCGGACAGAAGCAACGAACCCGCCATCACGATCGATTCCTTGTTGGCGAGCAGCAGGCGTTTTCCCGCACGCGCGGCCTCGATCGTCGATGCGAGACCGGCCGCGCCGACGATGGCGGCGACGACCGTGTCGCATTCGCCGGTCGCCGCTTCGCGCAATCCGGCTTCGCCGCCGGCGGCGCGCGTTTTCAGATTCGCATCGGCGAGTTTCGTGCGCAGCGACGGCAACATCGCTTCGTCGGCGACGACGGCGAGCGCCGGCTTGAACTTCACGCACAGCGCGACGAGTTCATCGACTTTGCGATTCGCCGCGAGCGCACACACCTGGAATCGATCCGGATGACGCGCGATGACATCCAGCGCACTGGCGCCGATCGAACCCGTCGCGCCGAGAATCGCGACGCGACGCACCTGCCGATTGCTCATAGCCCGAGCAGGAACTTGCCGAGGACGAAAATCGGGATGCCCGCGAACGCGCCGTCGAGACGATCGAACACGCCGCCGTGGCCGGGAAACAGCGCGCCGGAATCCTTCACGTTGGCCTGTCGTTTGATCACGCTCTCGAACAGATCGCCGACCACCGAGAACAGTACCGACATCAGCGCGACGACGACGAGCGCGATCAGCAACCCGCCGCGCACACCGAGCCAGTATCCGCCGATGGCCGCGAGCACCGACGAACAGATCAGCGCGCCATACACGCCTTCGATCGTTTTGCCGGGCGAAATATTCGGCGCCAGCTTGCGCCGGCCGAAACGCTTGCCCGAAAAATACGCGAACGTATCCGCACCCCAGATCAGCACGACCGAATACAGCGCCCACATGTGATAGTCGGTCTGATGAAGGCGCAAATCCGTCACGGCTACCCACGCCGGAATCACCGCGCAGATGCCCGCCACCAGTTTGATCGCGGTGTTTTCGGGTTTGGGCGATGCGGCGAACGAATAATTCTTCAGCCACGCCACCGCCACGAACCACCACGCGACGCCGACGCCGATCGTGATCAGCCAGAACGGCGATCCGCGCGAGAACCATAACCAGATCATGGTTGCCCCGCACACGGCCACGAGCACCGCGCGCAGCGGACGCGAACGCATGCCCGACATCCGCGTCCATTCCCACATCGCGATCAGGCACAGCACGCCGATGACGATCGCGAAAACGATCGTCGGCGCGAACAGGAACAAGCGCCACGCCCAACGGCGCCAGGATCAACGCGGTGATGATGCGCTGTTTCATTTCACCGCTCCGGTTTTTCCGAAGCGACGTTCACGTCCGGCGAAGGAATCCACGGCTAGTTGCAGGCTCGCTTGGTCGAAATCCGGCCAAAGCGTATCGCAGAAATACAATTCCGCGTAGGCCAGCTGCCACAAAAGGAAATTGCTGATGCGCTGTTCGCCGCTGGTACGGATGAACAAATCGACCGGCGGCAGATCGGAAAGCTGGAAATAGGGCGCCAGCGTTTTCTCGTCGATCGCATCCGCGTCGAGCCGGCCGGCGGCCACCTCGCGCGCCGCCTGCCGCGCGGCATTGGCGATGTCCCAGCGTCCGCCGTAGTTGACGGCGACATTAAGCGCGAGCTTGTCGTTCCCCGAGGTCTTTCGCATCGCGCCAAGCATGCGCTCGCGCAGCGGTTTCGCGAAAGCATCCAACTCGCCGACGAAGCGGATGCGCACGCCGTTTTTGTGCAATTCGTCGACTTCGCGATCGAGCGCCCTGAGAAACAACTCCATCAGCGCGCTGACTTCCGCGGGCGGGCGTTGCCAGTTTTCGCTGGAGAACGCGAACAGCGTCAGCGCCTCGATGCCGTTCTTCAGACAAAACTCGATCGAACTGCGCACTGTTTTCTGTCCGGCGCGATGGCCGAAGCTGCGCGGACGCCGCCGTTGTTTCGCCCAGCGGCCGTTGCCATCCATCACGATGGCGATGTGGCGCGGCACACGCGAATCGGCGCGATTCGGCGCGTCATCGGCTTTGCGGGATTCGATCACTCGGCGCGGCGCTCGATCACAGCGCCATCAGTTCGTCTTCTTTGGTCTTCACCACGCCGTCGACATCCTTGACGAACTTGTCGGTGAGCTTCTGCACGTCTTCTTCCGCGCGGCGCTCTTCGTCTTCGGTGATCTTCTTGTCCTTGAGCAATTCCTTCACGTGCTGGATGGCATCGCGGCGGATATTGCGAATGGCGACTTTGGCATTCTCGCCTTCGTGCGCGACGTGCTTGGACATTTCCTTGCGGCGCTCTTCCGTCAGCGCCGGCAGGTTGATGCGGATCACGGTTCCGGCGGTCGTCGGATTCAATCCGAGATCCGATGTCATGATCGCCTTCTCGATCGGCTGCACCATGTTCTTTTCCCACGGCGTGATGGTGAGCGAGCGCGCGTCGGAAACGGCCACGTTCGCGACCTGCGACAGCGGCACGTCGGAGCCGTAATAGTTGACCTTCAGATGTTCGATGAGCGCCGTGCTCGCGCGTCCCGTGCGCAAACGTTGCAGATCGTGCCGGAGCGCCTCGACGCTCTTGGCCATGCGCTGCTGCGCGTCGTTCTTGATGTCGTTCAACATGGTCGGCTCCGCAGATCAATCGATCCGCGAAGTATAGCAGCGGCGCCGAATCGTTCGGTCAGCTGACCAGCGTACCGATCGGCTCGCCGCAGATGATGCGCATGAGATCGCCGTCACGGCTCATGTCGTAGATGCGCAGCGGAACTTTGTGATCGCGGCACAGTGCAATCGCGGCCGTATCCATCACCGCGAGCTTGCGTTCGATAACCTGATCGTAAGTCAGATGCGCGAAACGCGTCGCGGTCGCGTCCTTCTTCGGATCGGCCGTATATACGCCGTCGACCTTGGTCGCTTTGAGCAGCAGATCCGCATTGATTTCGATGGCGCGCAAAGCGGCCGCCGAATCGGTCGTAAAAAACGGATTGCCGGTACCCGCGGCGAAAATCGTCATGCGGCCTTTTTCCAGATGACGGATGGCGCGGCGGCGGATGAAGTCTTCGCAAACTTCGTTGATCTTGATCGCGCTCATCACGCGCGCACGCGCGCCGAGTTTTTCCAGCGCATCCTGCATCGCCAGCGCGTTGATGACGGTGGCGAGCATGCCCATGTGATCGCCGGTGACGCGGTCCATGCCGCGCGCCGCGAGTCCTTCGCCGCGAAAGATGTTGCCGCCGCCGATGACCAGCGCCACTTCGACGCCCGCGCGCTGCACGTCGAGCGCTTCCTGCGCGAGCCGGTTGATGACTTTGGGATCGATGCCGTAATCGGCGTCGCCCATCAAGGCTTCGCCGCTGAGTTTCAAGAGGATGCGTTTGTACTTGATCTCAGACGACATGCGCGGCTCCGGCGGGCAAACGGGCGCATTGTAGCGCAGTGGATTGAGCGTCCGTCTGCTGTCCGTGTGCGGGCGGGTTAGTGTCTGGACTTTGAGATACGATGATTTGTCCCCGGCTTGCCGGGCTAAGTCCATCGGTGAAGGTGCGTCCCCCGGTGGCAGGCGGGGTCGCGTCCCGCCTCGGTACTTTCTGCTCGTCATTCCCGCGAAAGCGGGAATCCAGTGCCTTTCTGCAACTACGGAAGATCAAAGTCGCTGGATTCCCGCTTTCGCGGGAATGACAGCTAATAGATTTTATCTCGCGCCGGAATAGTGGCGTGATTTTTTGCAACCCCAAAACACTGGCGGCGATCGCTGAATCTTTCGACCGCAAGATGAAGTCAGCGTCCTCTGTCGATAGCCTACTCGTACAAGCCAACGAAAAAGCTCGATTCCGGCGCAGAAAAAAGCCGCGATCTCTCGCGGCTTTTTCCTTGCGCCGTCTGAAACGCCTTACTTCAAACCCGCCTGCTTCATGACTTCAGTCGCAAAGTCATCGCCGACCGGCTTCTCGATGCCTTCGCCGACAGCAAGGCGCTTGAACCCCAGCACATCCGCACCCGCAGCCTTCGCGGCCGCTTCGACACTCTGATCCGTATTCAGCACATACGGCTGACCGTACAGCGTGTTCTCGTTGACGATCTTGGCGACCTTGCCGCCGATGATCTTCTCGAGGATTTCGGGCGGCTTGCCTTTGTCCTTTTCGCTCATCTTGCCGAGCTCGATTTCCTTTTCCTTGTCGAGGAAGGCTTTCGGCACGTCGGCCGCTTTGTTGTACGGCGGATTCATCGCCGCGACGTGCATCGCGACGCCGCGCGCGAACTCTTCGCCGCCGCCCTTGGATTCGACCAGCACGCCGATGCGTCCGCCGTGCACATACGCGCCGACCGTGTTGCTGCCGTCGATGCGCATCAGGCGGCGGATCTGCACGTTCTCGCCGACCTTGGCGACGAGCGCCTGGCGGCCTTCTTCGACCGTCTGACCGCTCGCGAGCTTGGCGTTCTTGAGCGCTTCGACATCGTTCGCGCCGCTGCTCAACGCGACCTGGGCGACTTCATCGGCGAATTTGAGGAAGTTCTCGTCCTTGGCGACGAAATCGGTTTCCGAATTCACCTCGACCATCACGGCCTTGCCGCCGTCCTGCGCCATCACGATGCGGCCTTCGGCGGCCACGCGGCCGGCCTTCTTGTCGGCCTTGGCCAGACCCTGCTTGCGCAGCAGATCGATGGCCGCGTCGATGTCGCCTTTGGTTTCGGTCAGCGCTTTCTTGCATTCCATCATGCCGGCGCCGGAACGCTCGCGCAGCTCCTTGACCATGCTTGCGGTGATTTCCATGAGAACCTCGTGATCAGTGCGCGGAAGAAATCCGCGCTGGATTTTTGAAAAGTGGAATCTTGGCCGTACAACGTTGCCGTCTGAAAACGGCAGGGCGATGACGGCGCTGTGGTCCGTCGTCACCGCCCGCGCGGAGAATTACTCCGCGGCGTTGCCTTGATCGGCCGGAGCGGCTTGAGCTGCCGGGGCTTGAACGGCGCTGCCCTGATCGGACCGGCCCTGATCGCCGCCGTCACGACGCGGCGCGCCCTTGCGCGGCGCGGCCTTCTTCGGCGCGCCACCCGGACGGCGCGGACCGTTCGGACGACGACGGTCGTCACGATCGCGGTCACCGCGTTCGCGCGATTCCTTCGCCACCGGATTGCCCTGAGCGTCGAGCTCGACGAATTCGTCTTTCTCGCTGGCCGCCGTGTGCGGTGCGGCTGCCTTGCCTTCGAGCACGGCATCGGCGACGGCGGCGGTGTAGAGCTGCACGGCGCGGATCGCGTCGTCGTTGCCCGGAATCGCGTAGTCGACGAGGCTCGGATCGTAGTTGGTATCGACCACCGCCACGACCGGAATGCCGAGCTTCTTGGCTTCCTTCACGGCGATGTCTTCATGACCGATGTCGATCACGAACAGCGCATCGGGCAGACGGCCCATTTCCTTGATGCCGCCGAGCGACTTCTCGAGCTTTTCCATCTCGCGCGTCAGCGACAGCACTTCGTGCTTGACCAGCTTCTCGAAACTGCCGTCGGTCGACATCGTCTCGAGTTCTTTCAAACGCGCAACCGACTGCTTGACGGTGCGGAAGTTGGTGAGCGTGCCGCCGAGCCAGCGCTGCGAAACGTACGGCATCGTGCAACGCGTGGCTTCGTCTTTCACCGCATCACGCGCGGAGCGCTTGGTGCCGACGAAGAGAACCGTGCCACGCTTCTGCGCCAGACCCGAAACGAAATTCATCGCATCGGTGAACAGCGGCAGGGTTTTTTCCAGATTGATGATGTGGATCTTGCCGCGCGCACCGAAGATGTACGGCGACATGCGCGGATTCCAGTAACGGGTCTGATGACCGAAATGCACGCCGGCTTCGAGCATCTGGCGCATGGTGACTTGAGGCATGATGAACTCCAAAATGGGACGAGACCGCGCTTTACGTGAGGGCGGATGACGTCCGGGGTTTAGACCTCCACGTTCCCAACTGCAGCGATCCCACCTCTCAAAGCCACGATTGCAATGGCTTTTCCGCGCCACTCGCGTGGCTTTGAGAGGTGGGACACCCCGATGCAGGTTTCGAAACGTGTGCGGATTTGTTTCCCGATCCGATGACGACGGCGGGGAACCGCGGAATTATAGGACGAATCAGCGGTTTGGCGCAATCAGGCGCTTGTTTTTCCGACGAAAACCCTTACCTGAGCTACAATATTTTTTGTTCGAACCACCACACACAGTTGCGACCATGCACGTCAGCATCAAGAGTCCCGAGCAGATCGAAAAAATGCGCGCCGCCGGCCGTCTCGCCGCCGAGGTGCTCGAATTGCTCGTGCCGCACGTGAAACCGGGCGTGACGACCGAAGAACTCGACGAGATCGCGCACAACCACATCGTCAACGTGCAGAAGGCGATTCCGGCCAACGTCGGCTACAAGGGTTTTCCGAAAACGCTGTGCACCTCGGTGAACAACGTGATCTGCCACGGCATTCCGTCGCCGGGCAAGATCCTCAAGGCCGGCGACATCGTCAACATGGACGTCACCGTCATCAAGGACGGCTGGCACGGCGACACCAGCCGCATGTATTACGTCGGCGAACCCTCGGTGCTCGCCAAACGCCTGTGCACCGTCGCATACGACGCGATGATGAAAGGCATCGAGCAGGTGAAACCGGGCGCGACGCTCGGCGACATCGGCCACGCGGTGCAGCAGCACGTCGAATCGAATCGCTTTTCCGTCGTGCGCGAATATTGCGGACACGGCATCGGCACGATCTATCACGAAGATCCGCAGGTGCTGCACTACGGACAACGCGGCGCGGGCCTGCGCCTGGAGCCCGGCATGACGTTCACCGTCGAGCCGATGGTCAACGCCGGCAAGCCGCACACGCGACTGATGCCGGACGGCTGGACCGTCGTCACGCGCGATCATTCGCTGTCGGCGCAGTGGGAACATACGGTCGCCGTCACCGAGAACGGATTCGAAATCCTGACCCCCTGGCCGAAAGCGGCCTGATCCCATGAACGCCGTCGCTGCGCCCGTGGTGTCGCTGCCGCGACTGCCGCGCAGCGTGCCGCGCGCGGGCGTTTCCGAAGCGGCGCGCACCGCGCTTCGGCAATTGCTCGGCGATGGCGACAGGCGAATCGCGCAAGCATTCCGCGACGGCGCCGATATCGACGAACCGCTGCACACGCGCGCGCGCTTCGTCGAAAGCATCGTCGTGCACGTGTTTTCCGCGACCGTCGGCGAACGCGCGGGCCTGGCGTTGTATGCCGTCGGCGGACTCGGCCGCGGCGAACTGTTCCCGCACTCCGACGTCGATCTGCTCGCGCTGTGCGACAAGCCGCTGTCGCACGTCGTTGGCCACGCGCTCGAATCGTTCTTTACCTGTTTGTGGGATGTCGGACTCAAGCCGGGTCATGCCGTGCGCACACTCGCCGAATGCCGCGAGTTCGCCGCCGGCGATGCGACAATTTATACAAATCTCTTCGACAGCCGTCGTCTTGCGGGCGACGCGTGCATCGACGCGCCTTTGCGCGCGCTGATCGACGACAAGACCATCTGGCCGCCGGCCGCCTATTTCGCCGCCAAGCGCGCCGACCAGCTCGGACGCTACGCCCGCTTCAACGACACCGCCTACAACCTCGAACCGAATATCAAGGATGCGCCGGGCGGCCTTCGCGCGTTGCACCTGATCTGCTGGCTCGGCCGCCGACTGTTCGACGCGCCGAGTTTCGATGCGCTCGCGCGTTGCGGTTTCCTCACCACCAGCGAAGTCGACTACGCCACCCATGCACGCCGCGAGCTTTCGCGCATCCGCTTCGCGCTGCATGTGGCTGCCGGACGCGCCGAGGAACGCCTGCTCTTCGACTATCAACGCGCACTCGCCGAACAGTTCGGTTTCGAAGACGAGCATCGGCAGAACCTCGCGGTCGAGCAGTTCATGCAGGGCTACTATCGCGCGGCGATCGCGTCGGAGCGATTGAGCGAACGGTTCCTGTCGCGTTGCGAAGAAGCGCTCGATGCGAACGACGAACGCGCACAACGGCTCACGCTCGATTTCGTCACCATCGGCAACCGTCTCGATTGTGATCCGCCCGATCTGCTAATCAAGCGTCCGTCGCGCTTTGATCGATCTGTTTCGCGTCTGGATCGAACACCCCGAGGTCAAAGGTTTTCGCGCCGACCTGTTGATCCGCATCGAAGCCGCGCTCGATCTCATCGGCGCAAAACTCATCGACGATCGCGACGTCAACGCCGCATTCCTGCGCCTGCTGCGCAAGGGCGCGCCCGCCGTCGAAGCCATCTCGCGCGCATGAACCACCACGGCGTACTCGCGCGCTATCTGCCCGCGTTCGGCAAGGTCGTCGGACGCATGCAATACGATCTGTTTCATGTTTACACGGTCGACGAACACACCATCCGCGTGCTGCGCAACGTGGCGCGCTTCGCTTCGGCCGAAACATCGAAAGAATTCGCGCTCGCGCACGAAGTCTGGATGCGTTTGCCGAAACCCGAACTGCTGCTGCTCGCCGTCCTTTTCCACGACATCGCCAAAGGCCGCGGCGGCGATCATTCCGAACTCGGCGAAGTCGACGCGCGCGATTTCTGCGCGAAACTCGGCCTGTCGAGCGGCGATATCGATCTCGTCGCATGGCTCGTCCGTCAGCATCTGATCATGAGCGTGACCGCGCAGCGCAAGGACATCACGTCGACCCGATGTCGTGCATGCGTTCTCCGAACAGGTCGGCGATCGCGAACGGCTCGATTATCTTTACGTGCTGACGGTCGCCGATATTTCCGGCACCAGCGCGAAATTGTGGAATTCGTGGAAAGACCAGCTGTTGTCGGATTTGTATAAAAGTGCGCACGAAGCGCTGCGCCGCGGCCTCGCCGATCCGCCGGATGCCGCCGAACGCATCGCCGACTGCCGCGCGCAGGCGCAATCGATCCTTCGCGACGAGGGCATCGACTCGGCGACCATCGAGCGCATCTGGTCGCAATTTCCCGACGAAGTATTCCTGCGATTCACCGACAACGAAGTCGCCTGGCAAACGCTCGGCATCGCACGCGACTACGAACCCGGCCATCCGCTCGTCCTCGTCGACGGATCGAGCCTGCGCGGCAGCAGCGAAGTGTTCGTCTACGCCGAATCGCGCGACGGGCTTTTTTCCGCCGTGACCGCGGTATTCGACCGCCTGCGCCTCTCCGTGCAGGACGCGCGCATCGTCACTTCGCGCGACGGCATGAGCATCGACAGTTTCCTCGTGCTCGATTCCGAAGGCCACGCGATCACCGAACGACCACCGCATCGACCGCCTGCGCCGCGCGCTGGTCGAGGCGTTGTCGATGAATCCGTATCGCGCCCATCTCGCCGCGCGTCCGATCGCGCGCTCGCTGCGCCACTTCAACATACCGCCGCGCATTTCGTATGATTGCGATCGCAGCGGCTTCACGCAGTTGTCGCTGATCTGCGCCGATCGTCCGGGTCTGCTTGCCGGCAGTCGCGCACACGTTCCTGCGAACGTCGCGTGCGCGTGCACGATGCGCGCGTGGCGACGTTCGGCGAGCGCGCGGAGGATTATTTCCTGATCAGCGACGAACACGATCGACCGCTCGACGCGCCCGCGCGCGAATCGCTCAATGCCGCGTTGCTCGCCATCACCGACATCAACAAGGAACATCATGCACCGGCTTGAAAGCATCATCGATTCGGCATGGGAACGCCGCACGGAGCTGCGCGACGACGAAATCGATTCGACCCTGCGCCCCGCGGTCGAGCGCGGCACTCGACGGACTCGAATCCGGCGATCTGCGCGTCGCCGAGCCGCGCGACGGCGGCTGGCAGCGTCAATCAATGGTTGAAGAAAGCCGTTCTGTTGTCGTTCCGCATCAGCGCCAATCGCGCTGATGCCGGCGCGAACCCGCGCCGTACTTCGACAAAGTGCCGCTGCGTTTCGCCGGTTTCGACGAGGCGAAATTCAGACGCTCGGCGCGCGCGCCGTGCCGGGCGCGATCGTGCGCCGCGGCGCGTGCATCGCGAAGGACGTCGTGCTGATGCCGAGCTTCGTCAACATCGGCGCGAATGTCGGCGCGGGCACGATGGTCGATACGTGGGCGACGGTCGGCTCGTGCGCGCAGATCGGCAAGAACGTGCATTTGTCGGGCGGCGTCGGCATCGGCGGCGTGCTCGAACCGCTGCAGGCCGGGCCGACGATCATCGAAGACGATTGCTTCATCGGCGCGCGCTCGGAAGTCGTCGAAGGCGTGCGTCGTCGAACGCGGCTGCGTGATCGGCATGGGCGTTTTCATCGGCCAGTCGACGCAAATCTACGACCGCGCGACCGAAACAGGTTCACTATGGCCGCGTGCCGTCGGGCAGTGTCGTCGTCGCCGGAAACCTTCCGGCGGCGGATGGATCGCACAGCTTGTACGCGGCGGTGATCGTCAAGCGCGTCGATGCGAAGACGCGCTCGAAAACGTCGACTCAACGAACTGTTGCGAAGCGACTGACTGACATGACTAAAAGTATACGGACTGGAAAAATGCAGCACCTGCGACAAGGCGCGCAAGTGGCTCGCCAAACACAAGGTCGCGCATGAGTTCATCGACTATCGCGAACACCGCGTCGACGGATCGAAGCTCAAGGACTGGGCGAAGCAGGTCGGCGGCTGGGAAAGCCTCGTCAACCGCACCGGCATGACATGGCGCAATCTGCCGCCGAACCGCAAAGATCCCGCGTCCGATCCGGAATGGCTGTTGCTGATCAAGGAATATCCGGCGCTCGTGCGCCGCCCCGTCGTCGTGCGCGACGATGGAAGCGCCAGCGTCGGCTTCACCGACAAGAAATTCCGCGAGATGTTCGCAGCGTGAGCGCGGTTCTCGACCTCACCCACGAACTCGTCCGCCGCAAGTCGGTGACGCCGGACGACGGCGGTTGCCAGAACCTGATCGCGGAACGTCTCGCGAAATTCGGATTCAGGATCGAAAAGCTGCGCTTCGGCGACGTCGACAATCTCTGGGCGACGCACGGCAACGGCGCGACCGGTGTTCGCGTTCCTCGGCCACACCGATGTCGTGCCGAGCGGCGATCTCGCGCAATGGTCCAGCGATCCGTTTTCGCCGACCATCCGCGATGGACGTCTATACGGCCGCGGCGCGGCGGACATGAAATCCGGCGTCGCGGCGATGGTGGTCGACGCTCGAGGAATTCGTCGTCGACCAATCCGGATCACGCGGGAACGGTCGGATTGTTGCTGACCAGCGACGAAGAAGGCCCGACCAATCTGCACGGCGTGCGCCGCGTCGTCGAGGAATTCCGCGCGCGCGGTCAGCGCATCGACTGGTGCGTGGTCGGCGAGCCGTCGTCGTCGCGAGCGGTTGGGCGATATCGTGCGCGTCGGCCGGCGCGGTTCGTTGTCGGGCCGGCTCACCGTGCGCGGCGTGCAGGGTCACGTCGCGTATCCGGAAAAAGTGCGCAATCCGATCCATCTGGCCGCGCCCGCGCTCGCGGAACTTTCCGTCGAAAAGTGGGACGACGGCAATGCCGAATTTCCGCCGACGTCGTTTCAGATCTCGAACATCAACGCGGGCACCGGTGCGCTCAACGTCGTTCCGGGCGCGCTCGTCGTCGATTTCAATTTCCGGTTCTGCACGGCGAGCACGTCGCAGAGTCTGCGCGATCGCACCGAAGCGATCCTGCGCAAGCACGGCTGGATTTTTCGGTCGACTGGAACGTTTCCGGCGAGCCGTTCCTGACCGGCGACGGCAAACTTCGCCAGGCGCGTCGATGCAGCGCGATCGAGGAAATCTGCGGCATCATGCCGAAGGCCGACACCGGCGGCGGCACGTCCGATGCGCGTTTCATCGCGCCGATGGGTGCGGAGGTGGTCGAGATCGGGCCCGTCAACGCGTCGATTCACAAGATCGACGAATGCGTGTCCATCGACGAACTCGAAATGCTGCCGCGCCTGTTCCTGCGCATCATGGAAAAACTGTTCAGCGCGGCGTGAGCGTCAAAGTATACTTTGTCGTCACCCGGCAGGAATGGCGTCGGTTTGGCAGTGGCCCAGTCTGCATCGCCCGCGCCGTAAAACGGCGACAGCGGGTTGTCGCTCTGGCCGCCGGGCATGTGGAAATAGCCGTATTGCTCGTATCCCGGCTCGACCGCGAACCGCTCCGATGCACCGAAATCCGGACTCTGCACGCGCGGCATGTTGGCGTCGCCCGGCAGTTCGCGGCGCGGCATGTCGAGCAGCCAGCCCATCGCGGGCAGCGATTTGCTCAGCGGATGGCGGATGCGCGTCGCGTTGGCGTCGCCCCAGGTGCGTGCGGCGAGTCCGCCGGGCATCGCATCGAGTTTCTTGACCACGCGCTCGGCGCATTTCTGCAGCAGATCGTTCCAGTCCGTATACGTCGGCGGCAGCAGATGCGGCGGGCGATGTCCGACGATGGTGTCGACGATCGCCTCGGCCTGCGGCAGTTTCGGCATCTTGAAATCCTTGTCCTTCGCGCGCGCGGCGGCGGCGAATCCGTCGATGACCGTATCGGTGACTTCGCGGCGGAAATCGCGGACCAGGCGATAGCCCACCGATTTCGGATCGGCATGTTCGTTCCAGTCGTCGAAATATTTTTTCGCCGCGGCTAACGCAGACGTTTCCCCGGCGCGCTGAATCACCTGGCCGAGCATGTCGTGCCACGGCGTGAGCAGCATCGCGCGATCGTCGAGCTGGATGGTCAGCATGTCGTCGGGCGTGAACTGACTGCGGCCTTTCATATCCTCGCGGATTTGCCGCGCGCGCGCGCCGAGGTCGTAACCGCCGTCGCCGAGCGCGGCCATATCGCGACTGCCGAGTTCGACGACGCGCTGATTGGCCGTCCAGATGCGCTGATCGGCCGGATTCGACAGGCGCGGCAATTCCTGCGGCGCAATCCAGCCGTCCCATCCCGTTCCGGGCTGGCTCCAGTCCGACGGCAGCAGGGGATCGTTGTTTCCGATGCGCTTCGGCACGCGGCCGGAAATCGTCCACGCGACATTGCCGGCATGATCGCCGGCGACGAAATTCTGCGCCGGCATGCCGGAATCGTTGGCGACGGCGACCGCTTCATCGACAGTTTCCGCGGTAGCGAGATTGATCAGGTTGATGTTGAGCGCGCCGGGCCGCAGCGCCGTCCAGGCCAGCGCGAGCGGCGTGCCGTCAGCGTCCTTGGCGATGACGGGTCCCCATTGCGTTTCGGTGACTTCTAACGATTCGTCGGCGCGCATTGTGGACTTTTATACTTTCATGCGTGACGCGCAACGGCTGCAGGCCGTCGGCATCGCGGTATTTCGTCTTGTCGTTCGCGTCGATATTCACGCGCACCCAGTCGGTGTAGTCGCCGTAGCTGTTGGTGAATGTCCACGCGACACGGCCGTTGCTGCCGGCCACCAGCGCGGGCATGCCGGGCAGGGTGACGCCGGTCAGCGTCACCTCGTCGCCCGCACGGCGCGGATTCGGATAGACGATCTGCGCGCGGAACCAGATGTTGGGCACGCGCAGATTCAGGTGCATGTCGCCGGCGACGAGCGCGGCGTGCGTCGAGGTGAGCTGGCCGCCGACGGCGAAGCCGTTGCTGCCGGTCGTCGATGGTTTTTCGGTCGGCTGCGGCGGGACTTGCAGCAGCGATGGATCGAGTTTGCGCAGATCGATGTCGGCTGCCGTCGGCATGGTCGGAAACGGCATTGCCGGGCCGATCAGCGGCGCATCCCACGGGCCGCCCGATGTGGAAAGGAATTTGTATACATTGTCGCCGAGCGCGCGGCGCAGATGCGAGAAACCGAGTTCGCGGCCGTTCGAGGAATCGTTGAGATCGAAATACATCGCGTCGATGACGAGCAGGCTGTCGACCGGCTGCCACGGTGATGGTTTCGACCCGATCAGCCAATATTCCCACGGCCGCGACGACAGGTCGGCGACACCGGCGTTCACGCCTTCGCGTGTACGCCTGCAGCAATGCGCGATCGGCTCTCGCTGAGCGATGCCAGCGCTTCGGTCGCGCGCGCCCGCATGCGGAACGGGCGATGCGTTTTGTCCGCATCGAGCGCAACGCTGCCGAACAGCTCCGACAACTCGCCCGCGGGCAGGCGGCGCATCAGGTCCATCTCGAAAAACCGTTCCTGCGCGTGCACGAAACCGATCGCGCGCGCCGCGTCGAGTTGGCTTTTGGCGCGGATGGTGGCGACGCCGAGCGCATCGCGCTGCACCGTCGCGGTGCTCTGCAGGCCATCGAGCGCGAGCGTGCCGTTCAGGTGCGGAATGCCGGCGCGCAGCGTCAGCCACGCGCCCGCGATCAGCGCGATGACGATCAGCACGATCGCGAATGCAATCGTGCGCAACGTTCGTTTGCGTTTCGGCATAGGAAAACCTTAAGGCGAAGAAGGCATCGTAAAGCATTCGCCGGACGCTTTCGCGTATGCTTGGCGCTGGGGAGGAGCGTCGATGAACGCGTCCGAAGTCAGCCACGAAACGCCGCTGCTGGAACCGACCGTCGATGTGATCCGGCGCGTTCAGTCGGGCGACGCGAGTGCGCGCGAACAATTGCTGTCGCGCTTTCTGCCGTTGCTGCGGCGCTGGGCGCACGGACGGTTGCCGCGCCAGATCCGCGATCTCAATGACACCGACGATCTGGTGCAGGTCACGCTGGTAAAAGCGCTGTCGCGGCTCGGCGAATTCGAAAGTGCCGGACCCGGCGCGTTTCTCGCCTATCTGCGCATGGCACTTCTGAATCAGGTGCGCGACGAAATCCGCCGCCATCAACGCCGCCCCGAGCACGCGGAGATCGACAACGAACTCGAAGAAAGCGGCAGTGTGGGCGTGGTCGATCATCTCATCGGCAGCGAACGCATGCAGGCGTACGAACAGGCGCTGGCGGCGTTGCCGAAGCGGCAGCAGGGACTCATCGTCATGCGCGTGGAATTCGGCATGAGTTATCCCGAAATCGCCGTCGAAGTCGGCGGTACGGCCGATGCGGTGCGCGTCATGGTGGCGCGCGCGATCGTCCAGTTGTCGCAGAAGCTCGCGCCCGAATAGGCCGATAAATCGATGTTCGGTTTCGCCTCGCGTGTCGTTTGATGGCGTGTAAACGTGGAAATCCGCAATGACTGCGCGCAACGACACCAATAATCCACTGGAAAAGCTCGCCGCCCGCATCGCCGACGACGAACCCGTCGACTGGCGCGCCGCCGGCGACGACAAGGCGACCACCGATCCGATCCTCGCCGGCATGCGCGAGCTCGAACAGGTCATGCAGGGTTTCCGCCACGCGCAGGTGTCCAACGGCCGCGATACGCCGCGTACGTCGCGCTTCAAGTTCGGCACGCTCACCGTCATCGAACCGATCGGCTCGGGCAGCCAGGGCGAGGTGTGGCGCGCCTACGATCCGTTGCTCGATCTGCAGGTCGCGCTCAAGTTGCGCAAGATGGAATCGGGTGCGCTCTCGCATCAATTTCTGGAAGAAGGGCGGCATCTGGCGCGCGTGCGGCAGGCCAACATCGTCAGCGTTTACGGCGCGGCGGTGCACGACGGACGCGCCGGCATCTGGACCGAACTGATCCGAGGCACTTCGCTGGCGGACCTCCTCGCTCGTCACGGGCCGTTCCCGCTCGAAGAAGTGCGCGCGATCGGCGTCGACCTGTGTCACGCGCTGGCCGCCGTGCATCGCCACGGCCTCGTGCACGGCGACATCAAACTCGAAAACGTGATGCGCGAAGTGTCCGGTCGCATCGTGCTGATGGATTTCGGCGCGGCGCGTGAACTCGATCGCGCGCATTCTTCCGTCGTATCCGGATCGCTGCACTATCTCGCGCCGGAAGTGCTGCGCGGAGCGTCGCCATCGGTATCGAGCGATCTGTACGCGCTCGGCGTGCTGATGTTCCGCCTGCTCACCGGCGATTATCCATATCGCGCATCGACGCTCGCCGAATTGATGCAGGCGCAGGACACGCAGAACCGCGTCAAGCTCATCGATGCTTCGCAAGAAAACGCCGGCGTGGCTGGCGCATGCGGTCGAGGCGGCATTATCGAGCGATCCGGCGCGCCGCCCCGTCGAGCCCGATGGCTTTCGCGGCGAGCCTGGTGGCGCCGCAGCCGCGGCGCTGGTGGCCGATGGTTGCGGCGGCGGCGGTCACCGTTGTCGGCATCGCAGCTGCGTGGGCGCTGACGCATCCCGCCGCGCCGGCGTGGGAAACCGATCTCGCGTTTCGTCGCGGCAAAGGCGTGATCGTCGACGGAGCCACGATCGTTCTCGGCGACCGGCTCACCTTGTCATTCCATTCCAATCGCGACGCGTACGTCTACGTCTTCGACGACGACGGTTCCGGCCAGGCCGCCGTGCTGTTCCCGTTGCCCGATGTCGCGCCGTCCAACCCGCTCGCCGGCGGCAGTGAACATCAATTGCCCGGACGTCACGGCATGCAGGCGCTGTCGTGGCAGGTCAGCAGCGATTCGATGCGCGACAGTTTCGTCGTCGTCGCCGCCGATCAGCCGCAGCCTCGACTGGAAAATGCGATCGCAGCGTGGCGCCATGCGCAGCAGGACAATTCGCGCGGCGCACTGAGCCTCGCGCCCGCGCCGGTCGACGAAGTCATTTCCAGCACCGAGTTGCGCGACGCGCTCGACGAATTGCCCGACGACGAAGCCCGCGTACGCCGCTGGCGCTACACATTTCCGCATCAGGAGTTCGCGCCGCGCGGCAACTGAGGCAGAATCGACTCCTTGATCGGGGAGAATCGATGCACATTCGCGGAGTGCTGCTGTTGTTGCCGCTGTTGGGAGCGGCCGCGACAGCCGATGCGTCGATGGCGCGCGACGAAGCGATCTATCGCGCACTCGCCGAAGGCGATGTCGACAAGGCCGACGCGCTCAGTGCGCAATGGCTCGCGCAGAAGGCCGAGCCGCACGCGTTCGAAGTCCGCATGGACGTGCTGATCCAACGCAGTGAATTGTCGAAGGCACCGGGCGACGCGTTGCGCACATCGATCGAAGCCAGCGAGCCCGCATTGCTCGACACCTTCGACATCGATCGCCAGATCGAGAAAGGCGAAAAGGCCGCCGCCAGCGACGCGGCTATCCGGCATCTCGCCAACGCGCCGCCAAAATCGACCGCCGCTGCCGAACTCCACGGCGCAATCGGCTGCATCGGCATGCCGGATCTCGGCGCCGACACGGCGATCGAACATCTGCAGTCCGCAAAAAACATCTGGCACGCGCAGCGCTCCCTGCGCGGCGCGTATCGCGAATACGGTGCGCTGCTGTGCGAAGGACGCATCGACGCGCGCGTCGGGCGCGAATCCGCCGCCGTCGACGCATTCACCGCCGCGGCCAAGCTCGCGGCGACCACATTCGGCGAGGATGTCGCTGCGCGCCTTTCTGCCGATTACCAGGCCGCGAGCGAACTCGAACAGCTTGGCCGCATGCGCGAAGAACTCGAACTGCGCGAAGACACACTGCGCCGCGCGCGTCGTCACTACGGCGAGCATCACCTGCAGACCGCCGAAGCCGAAGCGGGCATCGGCGCATGCCTGCAGCAGATCGGCGATTACGGCCCGTCGCGCGCACACTACGAAGCCGCCGAAAAAATCGTGACCGGCACCGATCCGCGTGCGACCAATCTGCGTCTGCGCGTGCTCGTCAACTTCGCCAACGTGCTGCAGGAAATGGGCGACGAAGATGGAGCGCTTCGACGTTATACGGCCGCCTACGCGATGATCGCGCAAAAGCCCGGCGCCGAACGCTGGCGCGCGATCATCCTGACCAACGCCGGCAACACGCACTTTCATCTGGGACATTACGCCGAGGCGGAAGAAAATTATCGCCAGGCGCTGGCGCTGCGCGAAGGCGCCGACGGCAAGAACAGTCCAGGCCTCGCGTTTGCGCTGGAAGGTCTCGGTTCCACGGCGCTCATCCAGCGCAAGTTCCAACTCGCGCTCGACTACTTCACGCGCGCACTCTCGCTGCGCGAAGCCGTGGCGCAGAAAGATCACACCCAGCACGTGCAGATGATTTCGCTCGGCTTCGGCATCGCCATGGCGAAGTGGGGACTGGGCGATCTCGACAGCGCATCCGCGACCGCGCAGACCGCCGCCGACCGCGCGTACAGCGTCATCGATGGCATCGCCGCGAATCTGCCTGAGCGACAGCGCCTCGGCCTTCGCGAACAACTTCCTCCAGCGACCGCACTCGTCGTGACTCTGGCCGCGCAACGCGGCGACCGCGCCAGCATCGAGACGGCGTGGAAGCTGGTGATGCGCGATCGCGGACTCATCGCACGCGGCGAAGCGAAACGCCTGGCCGAAGCGCGCGCGCAATCCGATCCGACCCTGCGCGCCGCCTGGCAGACCTGGCGGGAAGCGAGCTCCGCCGTCGCACAAAGCTGGCTTCGCTCCGACGCCGACGAAACGCAATTGCGCGCGCTGCGCGAGAAAGCCGAAGGTGCCGAGCGCGCCTTCTGGAATCGCGCCGGCAACGGACCGCAAGATGCGGTGCCTTCCGCCGACGCGCTCGCCGCCGCACTGCCCGACGATGCCATGCTGGTCGCCATCGCCGAAGGCATCGCTCCTGATCCGGCGTGGCCGCTCATCGCCGGACGCACGCTCGTGCCGGATCGCTGGTACGCATTCCGGCTGGACGGAAAGAAAAACCTGTCGCTGATCGAACTCGGCCGCAGCGAAGCGATCTCGGCGCAGACGCGCGCCTGGTACGCCGCGCTCGGCACGCCGCGCTCCGATGTCGCCGAAGTCGATCGCCGCGGCGCCGCGCTGGAAAAAAGCGTATTCGAACCGCTGCACGTGTTCGACGCACCGCGGCGCGTGTTCTTCGTGCCGGAAGGCGAACTGTTCCGCATCAATCCCGCCGCGCTGCCGGTGCAGGGCGAATACGCCGTCGAGCGCGGTATACAAGTACACACATTGGCGAACGAGAGCGAGCTGTTGTCGCCCGCGGCGCCGCCGATCGCGCGCGTCGTGCTGGCCGGCGCGCCGACGTTCGGCGTGAAGCCCGCCGCGTCGACGCGGCAGTTGTGCCAGCGCGCGGGCGAAGAAGGTTTCCGCGCGCTGCCGAACGCCTCGCGCGAACTCGATTCGCTCAAACAACTGCTCGATGGCGACGGCCGCGCGGTGCAGATGCTCGTCGGCGACAGCGCCACCAAACGCAACGTGCTCGCCGCGATGCCCGGCGCCGAGGCGATTCATCTGGCCACGCACGGTTTCAGTCTCGACGCGACGTGCGGCAGCGAATCGGATTCGCGTTCGATCATGGTCGCGAGCGACGAACGTCCATCGCCGGAAGCGCAGACGATGACGCTGTCGGGCCTCGCGTTCTCCGGCGCCAGCGCGGCGAAGCGCATTGATCCGGCGGGCATCTTGAGTGCGGAGGAATTCGCATCGCTCGATCTGTCGCACGCCGCCTGGGTGGTGCTCTCGGCGTGCGATTCCGGTGTGGGTCCGATCGGCCGCAGCGAAGGCGTGTTCGGCATGCGCCGCGCGATCCGCATGGCCGGCGCTCACACGGTGGTGATGAGCCTGTGGGAAGTCGACGACGCGTCCACTGCCGATCTCATGCAATCGTTATATCGCGCACGCTTCACCGATCACGCCGATGTTCCCGCCGCGATGGCATCGGCGATGAAGGCAACGCTCGCCGAGCGGCGTGCGTCCGGCGCTTCCACGCATCCATATTATTGGGCAGCGTTCATCAGCGAAGGCGGCTGGCGCTGAATGTTCGGCTCGACGGCGATCCGGCGTTCCTAAACGCAACGATCACTCATCACGACACTTGGCAAATCACATGAAGAAACTCTATTTTTGCATCGCCGTTGCGCTGATCGGTGCGACGGCGGCCAAATCGCCCGAGCGCGGCGTGCGCTTCGATAGTCCCGCCGTGCTGAATCTCGCAGCGCACACGCTCGACGTGAAACTCGACCGCGTACTCGACATGAAGCCGCTTGCCGCCGAAGACGCCGCACGTATCGCCGCGGCACCGAAGCTGACCGATGAGGAACAGGCCATCTTGTCGACATCCGATGACGTGTACGGATGCGAGACGCCGTCACCCGCGTGTTCGTCGGCCGGCGACAAGAAGCGCCTCGCGGAGTCGGGCGGACGCGCGAAGCGCGAAGGCAACACGCTGCACGTCGGATCGGCGGTGTTCGTCGACTGGAAGAAGGCCGAGACGAAATCAGCCGATGGCGACGGCGAAAAACATTGGTATCTCGGCACGCTGCGCGGCAGCGGCTACGATCGCGTTGAAGTGGAGTTCGAGCACGATTCGCCGGGTACATTCCTGATCAATCCTGCGAGTGGGAAAATTGCATTTGTGCACAACGGAAGTGATGTTGCTGCGTTGTCGCCCGACGGGAAATTCGTGTTGACGTACGATCAGGGCAGCTCGCCTTTGGCCGTGCGGATTGGTGCGCTTGATGTCGATGGGCCTTCGCTTGTTGTTTCATGCACGGGGGACTCGAATGATGAGATGCATGTCGAGTTCAAGGGGTGGCGTGATGCGGGGCATGTCGAGATGGCGGTGGTGTCGCATGGGGTGCATTCGCGGTTGGCGAAAGCCAATGCCATGCAGTTTGCGTTGAGCGCGGGGAAGTGGGAGTTGGCGGTTGCCGATGTGAATGCCATGAGGGCGGTGCATTTTGCGTGCAGCGCGCAGCGCTGATTTTGGTTTTTCGCTCGTCATTCCAGCGGACGCTGGAATCCAGCTTTTGACTCTTGCTCGTCATTCCCGCGGAAGCGGGAATCCAGCGCCTTTGCTTTTGTGTTCTCTTTTCAGACAAGAGCTTCCGCGATTGAATATCGCGGGTCACTTCTTTGCTGGTGCAAAGAAGTAACCAAGAAACACCTTTTTTTCTCCCATTGGACGCTGTCCGCGGAGAGCACGTCCCTGATGCTCGCCGCAGACCGCGCGCTTCCTGCGCGCGATCACCCTCGATCTGCGCCTGCGCGCGACTGGTCGAAAGAGTCTTGTAAACTCACGACTGCACTAAGCGACCGGCGATGGGGCCGCAGGAGCTCTTCTTTTTCAGCCTCACCGCCTTTGGCTTAGTGCAGTCGTGAGTTTCAAGACTCTTTCGACCAGTCGCGTGCAGGCTTGTATCGAACTCACACGCGCGCAGGGATGCGCGCGTCCGCAGCCAGCAGCACGGACGTGCTGTCTGCGGACAGCGTCCACTGCGAGAAAAACAATCGTTTTTTGGTGGGCGTAGTCAACTTACAAGTGCAACGCCGGATGTTTTGGCGGCGGCGGCAA
Organism: uncultured Gammaproteobacteria bacterium; assembly: GCA_963814225.1. Taxonomy (GTDB): domain Bacteria; phylum Pseudomonadota; class Gammaproteobacteria; order Xanthomonadales; family Rhodanobacteraceae; genus Rudaea. The sequence goes on from CAWFCC010000003.1 coordinate 189,062, forward strand.
ATGGCATTTCTCGTAGAACACTTCTTGGGGTGTGCGGAACTGCATCGTCTTGCGTGGCCGGGTGTTGAGACTCTCGGCAATGCGGTTGAGTGCGCGCTGGCTGTGCTTTGACAGATCGGTACCCTTAGGCAGGTACTGGCGAATAAGACCATTGATGTTTTCACAGATACCCCGCTGCCAGGGGCTGTGCGGATCGGCGAAGTACACCTTGAGCCCCGTGCGCTGGGTCAGCTGCCGGTGCAAGGCCATCTCCTTGCCCTGATCGTAGGTCAGACTCTTGCGCAACGCCGAGGGCAAGGCCTTGAAGCTGCGGCTGTAGCCTTCCAGCACATCCTCGGCGCCCGCACTGTCGAGCTTGACCAGCATGATCCACAGCGTACTGCGCTCCACCAGCGTGCCGACCGCCGACTGGTTGCGCGCCCCGATGATCAGATCGCCTTCCCAGTGTCCGGGCAGGATGCGCTCGTCGACCTCGCTCGGCCGCGTGTGGATGCTGGGCAAATCCGGCAACCGGCCGCGCCGCTCCGGGCCTTTGCGCTGTGGCTTTCGTTCGGCGCGGTGCCAGCGCAGCCAGCGCGTCAATGTCCGTCGCAGCCCGCCGCGCGGCATGGCGTAGATCGCCGTATAGATGGTCTGATGCGACACGTGCCAGGTTCGATCTAAAGGGTGCTCCCGGCGCAGTGTGCCGGCGATTTGTCCGGGCGACCAGCGCAGCGCCAGCAGCCTATGTACCTGTGCCCACAGCCTGGTTCCGAGCGTGAGCTTGCGCACACGACGCGGTCGACGCCGGCGTTTGAGCGCACGCTCACTGGCGCGCAGCGCATCGTATCCAAGCGGTGGACGGCTCCAGCGCCGGCCCATCGCATACACCCCGTTGCGCGTGACCTCGCGCGCGATGGTGCTCGGCGCGCGATCAAGCTTCGCCGCGATGGCGCGGATGCTGAGTCCGTCCTGTTTGAGTATCGCGATCGCACCACGTTCCTGCGCGATCAACTGATCATATTTGCGTCCCATCGGTGCTCTCTCCATTCAATGCACACTGTTGCACTTGAATATAGAAACCACCCTTTCCAGCCGACGTAGACACGAACCGCTCGCACAACACCATTGGCCCGCTTTCGCACGGCTTACGTGTATGCTGGCGAATGGTTACGGCAAATTTCGTCCCTGAAACCGACCTCGACATGGCGCAACGCCATGTTCGAAATGCCGAGATGCGTATCGTCAACCAGCGTCGGCTGATCGCGCTGCTAGGGTCGCAGCGGCAGCCACTAAAACAAGCCCGTGAGCTGTTGCACCTGTTCGAGGTGAGCTGCCAATCGCAGGTCGAACATCTGTCGCACATCGAAGATCTTACGCGTCAGCAAGCGGTGCCACGAACTTCCTCGATGCGGTCAGCCCATCGTGAGGCTGCTCAGCGGGACAGGCAACTGCGTCGCGCGGGGTAAGATCATCTAACCGGCACAGCCAGTGAGACGCCGTCAGCTATCCTCCCGGCACGGCACGAGAATCAGCCGCTAGGTCACGCCGCTACTCGATATTCGTACTACGGCTCGGCGCTGTTCTTGAATCAACAATTCAGTGACCGAACATTGATCCCATGGGTGGGATGAGCGCGATCTGCGTTTTCCCCTTGCTGTAGATCATCACGCTTCCGCCGGGACATGCGTATTTGACGCCCTGTTTCTCTGCGCTCCGCGTGCACGACTTCGGAGCATTCGAAGCGTACCAAGCGTCCACGGTCTGCACGGAGTCTTCCGTTTGCAATACCAACGGCACGCCCTTGGCTATGGCGGCTGCTGGCATGTCGTTCATGTTTTTGCCGCGCGGATACATCGGCAGCGACCCATCCAATTCGACCGCAAAAGTGCTGGATGGGAAACACATGAAACAAATGACGACGAAAACGATATTCTTCACACAGATCTCCCGACGAAGAGAATGGACTCCGTGAGCGTAACGACAATCAGGCATCGTTACTGACACCGAAGGGAGCGCGCGTCCGCGTGAGCCTGCGAAGCGGACAGCCGCTATCCGCACAAACCGCGACGTAAATTGGCTGGCAAGCGGGCCGCCAAATTGGCAATCAGTACGGTAGAGGCAACGGATGGATGATCGACGTGACCCAGCACATCGTAGACATCGCAGCCATTGTGGGTTTTTTGATTTGCATCGCTACAGCCTTGATCCTGGCCATCAGGTCGAGATCGAAGAAGCGTGACGCGTAATCTAAGTCGGCTGTGGCATCGGTGGAGGGATTACTGGCTGTCTCACATCAAACGATTACCCGACACGATTTCGGCCGTCACTCGAAACCGTCCTTGAAAATATCCGCACCGGTCAGCGCAATGTCGTCGACGTAAGTGTACGGAGGGGACCCGCCGCTACTATGGTTTATGAAACAAATGGTCTGAAGAGTGGTTGGCGACGTAGAAGACGCGCTTGCAAACAAGGACGATGCGAATGGGATGTCAAACCGGATCCAGGTATTCGCAGGCAATGGTCCACCGTACGCATCTTCCAAGTGTAAAAAGTGCTCATTAGCCTCGCCATCATAAATAGCTAAGCTCGTCAGTGTGGTGTCTTCCGTTCCGGCATTGAACCAGAAGCTGATCCCGTCGTAATCGGACTCGGCCGAATAAAGCGTGGGAGCCGCCCATCCTGCTCCATTGTTGTCCGTTTTCTGAATCGCGACCGCCGCCGTGCCAGTATGTACGACGGATGTCTCGCCGAATAATGCCGCTCCAGTGCATGTCGCCGCAGCGTGATTAAAACCGTTTTCATCTGAATCATCGAAGATGATCAAGTCTCCTGTCGCCGCGTGAACGATCCGCGTCGCGAAGAGCAGGAATGCGAAAATTAATTGCTTGCGGTCAACAGAAGCGTTTTTCACCTGAAGTGTCCTGACGTTGGGTTTCTGAAATACAGCTACAGGAATTGGCGCGAGTTCCGGCAGTTAGTGAGAGTGTAAAACTTCACAAGCCACTTTTCCGCATGCCGCGATGCGCTCGATCATGCCACGACACAGATCAATGGAGAATCTTGATCTGGCCTACATCCATCAGTACGGGCGTGCGGTGATGTCCCGTCATTGAGTGGAATAGGCTGCCGCGCACTTCTACTCGATGTCCGACAGCTTCAAACACGGGCGCTGGTGGAACACTGATGGCGTCGACTTCGCACGATCATGACGTTAGACTCGTCTTGCGCAAACGTCTCGCGATTCTCGTGTACGCAAACCGGTGCATCGAGCAGGAGCAGCGCGGCAGTGTCGCGTCCATCCGTCTCTGGATTCTCGCCATAGTTTGGCGATCCAAAGTAGATCCGCGTAAACAGGGTGCCTGTTAGCGAGACCGCACCTTTGTCGAACGCGAAGCAGCGAGAAACGGGCTCAGTCGGAGCATGAATGACTGGCTCCGCGCTGAGCGCGGGCGTGAGGCAAGAGCACAAGCAGTAGAGAGTAGATCCGCATTTGGTACACGATCATCTCACGTCGCGATCGGCAGGACGAGGAAGCAGATAGGCTGGGTCGTTCGAACGGTCTGGCGTTTCCCCACCCTGATCGATGCGAGTGGTCACGGTGCCGATCAATCGGCAACGAATAGCGGCAAGGTCCCCGGCGTTGCTTCTCCGCTGCGCCGGGCTTTCTCCTCCGCGACCGCTGCACACACTTTTTTTCCTCACACCGAGAACATTCTTCCTCAGCGCCAGTGCAGGTGCGCCTGATATGGGCGCGGCATATTCCATGCTGCCGTTAGAAGGTGTTTCGGAGATACCCTATGAAGGACCAGGAGCTAAGTCGCCAACTGCGAGTCGCCATCGATCTGGGCCCGGGCGCTCAGGCTGCGCGGTGGTCGGGCTCTCACTGAGGAAGCACCGGCGGTTGCTCGCCTCCGCAAGGATA
>CAWFCC010000004.1:0-232952 GCA_963814225.1 uncultured Gammaproteobacteria bacterium
TTTCGCGCTGGTGACGCTCTCAGGCGTTCCGGGTCTGTGGACGATCTCTGCGCTGCAGGCGTCGCCATGAGTCAGGCGATTCAAGTCGAGCACGTTCAAGTTCAACCAGCCGCTGTCGACGTCCCGACTCAAAGGCGGTCGTGCGAGTGCTACGGCGTCCATGGCAAGGGCTACGGCGGATACGCCACCGTTCAACACGCCACATCCGAGTGCTGTGCATGCACCAGGAAACGGGAGTGAGGTGAAGTGGGCGGACGGATTTTATTCGGTCAACCTATCGCTTCACGAGCGAATCGATGCGCGGCAAGACCGAATGGGCGATGCTCGGATGGGTGATGGCGGACGGGTCGCTACCGTTCGGTGAACTCGATCGCGTCGATCCTGAGATGGCTCAGGTTCGCTATCTGCGTCTGATCGATAGTCGCGATACCACTTGGCGGCAAATGCCCTAGCGGTTGCGGCATCGGTGGAAGGAGTTTACAGGCTTATAGAATAATACCGACCACAATCATTAGTGCGGTGGCAATGGAAATTGCTAGCAACGACCTATTCGGAGCTTCGGTGAATCCATAACCCGCAAGCCAGCCACACGCGAGCAATAAAACTAAAGTTCCGATCATCGCTGCGTCCATTGCTATTTGGTTGGCGTGAAGTTCTTCCGGGGACCGCGGCGTGGGCGGATCGCCCATGGCAATGCCCATCGAAAACGAGAATATAATCGCCGGTAAAAATGAAATGGCTAGCGCTAGGTTTGCTGCCGCAGATCGCTTCATGCCGTCAGGATACCGCAGCTAGCCCGCAGCGGTAGGCCAGAGACTCATTGTTCTCGTTAATCGGGGACCGACCGTGCGCACCCAAAAAGTTTTTTTCGAATACTTCGAGAACGCGTAGCCTATGTCACAGACTCGGGAAACTGGCCAGCCGCATACGCGTTCCATAGGGCGTTGATTGTGTCTGACTCATATCCAACGGCGGCCGCTTCCGCAATAAGGCGCAGATCGTCAGATACCTGAGCGGCGAAATCATGGTGAGACGATGCTTCGAACGCTTTGATAAAAGCTTGTTGAGAAATCGTGTCAATCGCCTGCTTCGCTTCATTCTGCGGAGGAAGCCTCTGCAGCAACGCGCCTACTGCTTCGCGTTCGCGCATCCAAGCATTTTCTGAGCCGGTCTCATCTCGCCGCACCAAGGTTGCGTCTATAGGCTCGAGCTCGGGCAGCGCGCGCCAAGACATTGTGGTTATCCACTCTACGAGACGGTTCAAGCTGATCGCTGACATCAATCCAGCCCCATTGCTGCAAGTATTCGAGGCCGCCAAATCGCCCGGTACTCCCCGCCGCGCGCAAGTGGCAACCCGCCGCGATGCGCGCGATCATGCCACAGCGACTATGCTGGATCATCCGGCGGAACGTAGGAGCATGAGAGTTCCGATACGTCGCTGAGTTTGGCCTTCTCGTACGCGGCCAGTATCTCGTCGCGCAATGCGACGGGTAGCTTGTCGTAGTCGGCGGCTCGGTCGTGGAACTTCTGGCTGAGATCCGTCGAACTATCGAAATCTGCCTCGACGGCGCCTATGACCAGCAAAGTGCAAATTGCGAACTCGCGTGCGTGGCCTGGCTGGAGATGATGTGCGCCGAGTTCGATAACCTCGTATGGAAACCAGGTTTGCCCTGCCGTCGGTACGCCATCTTGCTCGAAGATAACCTGCCGAAGCGCTGCAAAATGCCGATCCGACATCCTGCCCGTAGTTAAGGGCCGCGATGAACGACAACTCGTCTACGGTAATACTGGAAATCGTCGGGCTGAGCATCGGATGATCATCTCACGTCGCGATCGGCGAGACGACTCAGAGTCGGACCATCAGCGGAGAAAACTCCCCTCGATTTCCCACCGAGTGCGATCAGACACACACTGCGATTAGTTGGAGTAGTGTGCCAGCAACGATCAGCCAGAAGCCGGTCTTCACCCTGAAAAAGTATACATTCCGCGCAAACGTCCTTACCGGCGCGTCCGGATTGTCGATGAGATGCCGCGCCGCATGTGATGGTGGTCCAAAAGGATATTTGTCGACGTCGCTGTAGCCTTCGAGCCATCTCGATACTAGCTGGCTTATTTCAAGTTGAAACAGACCCGCGAGCGTTAGCAGCAGACCGCTCGCATTCAACCACTTGCTCAAAGCTCCGCCGCCCAAGAGCGGAGCTGCCAAGCACACACCTGCAGCAAGTAGGCAGAGAACAGACGCGATACGCTCAAGCAACTTCACTATGCTTCATCCGTGGCGAAATGTAGCGCGATATATCACGCCGTGGGACTGATGTCGTCGGGGAATCCGTTTATCTCGCGCTGTAGTTGCTTCAAGAGTATTTGTTTGATTTCTTCTCGCCGGGCGATCGTTGTTGCCTCAATCGCAGCCAAGAGCGCGAAGAATCGCGCTGAGCGAAGCATCCTGACGCAGTCTGCATCACTGTAATTGGGAGCTATCTCATCCGCTGAAATACGCCGGCGGATCTGATAGGAGCCTCCGTGAGCGAAGCTGCACATCGATTTCCATTGACGGTCCTTCAATTGTGAAAGCACGCCACCAGAAAAATCAGGGTGCGTTGTCTCAACGGCATCAATCAAGCGGGTCATATTCAGATCAAGTAGATCGTGATTTGCAAACGCGTTGGCCTCGTCCGGCGTAGCACAATGGAATAGCCAAGCGCCTCGAACAAAACTTTCAAACTGGGAGCGAATAAGCGCGAATGCAGAACCGGTCAGTTCGGGTAACTGCATCAGCCGATCAATCGCGCATGCGTGTTCAACGGCCAGATGAAAGAGGCCGCAAGCGGCCGCCACCTTCAGAGGCACAGGGCCGCCATCTGGCATGCTGATGCGCACGTCATTGAACGCGGCATCTAGTCTCTGCAGCATCTCGGTCGTCGCTAGCTTGTGACGCGTCAAAAGCGAGGGTTCAAACGCCATGTGCTGTTACCCTGCTGTTACGAACGAAAAGGCCGCTCGGTGAGGAGCGGCCTAAGTCGTTGAATATCTTGGTCGGGGAGACAGGATTTGAACCTGCGACTTCTACCTCCCGAAAGTAGCGCTCTACCAGGCTGAGCTACACCCCGACGGGTCGCAAATGATAGCGGCGCGGGTCGCGCAGCGCAACATGAAACCGCCGGGCGGGCGCCTCGATCTGCTAATCTTACGGGCTGTCGCGCGCCGCCGCGCGGCCTTTGTTTCCCTTGTGTTGCCGAGGATTTCATGGCGTTGACCCAAGCCCGCACCATGCCTGGCGTCATGGAGCTTTTGCCGCTCGACCAGATCGCGTTCCAGCGCATGCTCGATACGATCCGGCGCAACTTCGAACGCTTCGGCTTCCTGCCGATCGAAACGCCGGTGATGGAATTTTCCGACGTGCTGCTGACCAAGCAGGGCGGCGAGACGGAGCGGCAGGTTTATTTCGTGCAGTCGACCGGCGCGCTGGAAAAAGGCGGCGAAGGGCTGCCGGAACTGGCGTTGCGGTTCGATCTGACGGTGCCGCTCGCGCGCTACGTCGCCGAGCACGAGCACGAGCTGAATTTTCCGTTTCGCCGCTATCAGATCCAGCGTGTATACCGCGGCGAACGCGCGCAGCGCGGGCGCTTCCGCGAGTTCTATCAGTGCGACATCGACGTGATCGGCAAGGATCAGCTCTCGGCCCGCTACGACGCGGAAATGCCGGCGGTGATCTACAGCGTGTTCAGGGAGCTGCGATTTCGGGCCGTTCACGATCCAGATCAACAACCGCAAGCTGCATGCGCGGCTTCTTCGAAGGCCTCGGCATCGCCGATGCGCGAACGAGCAGGCGCTCGTGCTGCGCGAAGTCGACAAGCTCGACAAGCGCGGTGTCGACGTACGTCGCGACACGCTTAGCGGCGATGGGCTTCGGGCTGCCGACCGAGCGGCGCAGAAGATCCTCGACTTCGTCGCAGATCGCGCTCGACACGGTACCACGCCGACGCGTTCGCCAAGCTCGATGCGCTGCGGCGTCACGGCAGCGAGGCATCGTTCAACGAGGGCGTCTCCGAACTGCGCGAGGTGCTCGAACTGCATCCAGGCGCTCGGCGTGCCGGAAACGCACTACGCGATCGATCTGTCGATCGCGCGCGGCCTCGACTACTACACCGGCACCGTCTACGAAACGACGCTCGAACGAGCATCCGCAGATCGGCTCGATCTGTTCCGGCGGCCGCTACGACAACCTTGCGACAAATTATACAAAGTCACATCTGCCCGGCGTCGGAATATCGATCGGCGCGACGCGTCTGTTCTATCAGTTGCGTGAAGCGAATCTGTTGAAGGCGGCGCGAAAGCACGGTGAAGGTGCTCGTCACGCAAATGGACGATAAGCATCTGACGGAGTACCTCGACATCGCGAGCCGGCTTCGCAGCGCGCGGCATCGCGACGGAAGTCGTGCTCGAAAGCGCGCAAGCTCGGCAAGCAGTTCAAGTATGCCGATCGCGCCGGGATTCGTTTCGTCGTCGTGCTGGGCCCGGACGAGATCGCCAAGAGCATCGTTACGGTGAAGGACATGCGCCAGCAGGATCAGTTCGAAGTGGGGCGCGACGAGCTCGTCGAAACACTGCGCAGGAAGATCGAAGAAACCGGCGCCGAACATTCCGGAGCGATTCGGCAATGAGCAAGACAGTCCACCTCGACGGCGCAAGCCTCACGCGCGCGCAGGTCGCCGAAATCGCACGCGGCGACGCCAACATCAGCCTCGACGCCAAACAGCTCGAGCGCGTGCAGCGCACAGCGGAGTTCCTCTCCGCGCAGGTCAAGCGCGGCGAGCCGATCTACGGCGTCACCACCGGTTTCGGCAGCAACGCCGACAAGCTGCTTGGCGCGCATCGCGCCCGCGACGAACTGCCCGGCGGCAATCCCGAGTCGCGCGACAAAACGCTGATGGAGGAGTTGCAGTACAACCTCATCGTCACGCACGCGGTAAACGTGGGCGAAGCGCTGCCGGCGGAACTGGTGCGCGCGATGCTCGCCATCCGTGTGAACACGCTGATGCGCGGGCATTCGGGTATCCGTGCCTCGACGTTGCAGGCGCTGGCCGAGCTGCTCAATCGCGGCATCGTGCCAGTCATTCCAGCGAAAGGATCGGTCGGTGCGAGTGGCGATCTGTCGCCGCTGTCGCATCTCGCGATCGTGCTGCTTGGCGAGGGCGAGGCGTTTCATCAGGGCGAGCGCGTGAGCGGCGCGGAGGCGCTGAAGCGCGCCGGCCTGGAACCGGTGAAGCTGTCGTTCAAGGAAGGTCTCGCGCTCAACAACGGCACGACGCAGATGCTCGCGACGGCCGTGCTCGCATTGCAGAAACTCGAGGCGTTGCTGCAGACCGCCGATCTCGCCGCCGCGATGACGCTCGATGCGTTCGCCGGCCGCCTCGGCGCGTTCAAGGCCGATGTGCACGCACTGCGTCCGCATCCGGGACAAGTCGAGACCGCGGCGAATCTTCGCCGATTGCTCGATGGTTCGAATCTTGTCGACATCGCTTATCACATGGTGCCGAGATTCCGCACATGGATGGCCGATTCGTGGACCGATCCGAACGATCAGAAAAATCGTTTCGATATCGGTTGGGATTATGTGCCGCCGTCGCAGCGCCACGGCAAGGAAGCGTTCTACGCGCGCTTTTTGCCGTTCAAGGGCGGCAAGAAACATCAGCCGCAGGACGCGTATTGCCTGCGCTGTGTTCCGCAGGTGCACGGCGCCGTGCGCGATGCGCTCGCGCAGGCGCAGCGCGTGATCGACATCGAGCTCAACGCCGTCACCGACAATCCGCTGATCTTCCCCGATGCGAAAGACGCGAAGGTCATCGAGGATCAGGTGATCTCCGCCGGACATTTCCACGGCATGCCGCTCGCGCTGTCGATGAGCTATGTGAAAGCCGCGATCCCGGTGCTCGCGTCGATCAGCGAGCGTCGTCTCAACAAGCTCGTCGATCCGGCCAACAACGATGGCTTGCCCGCGTTTCTCATCGGCAACGAGGACGCGACCGATTCCGGATTCATGATCGTGCAGTACACCGCCGCCGCGCTGGTGAACGATCTGGCGACGCGAGCGCATCCGGCATCGGTGTATTCGATTCCGACGAGTGCGAATGCGGAAGATCACGTCTCGATGGGCGCCAACGAAATCCGTCACGTGCACGAAATGCTCGACGATCTTTCGCACGTGCTCGCGCTCGAGTTGTATACCGCCGCGCAGGCGCTCGAATATCGCCAGGACATGCTCAACGCGGCGCGTTCGCTCGCCGTGCGCGGCGAGCGCGATGCGATCGTCGCCAAGATCGCCAACGTGCCGAAGCCGGGCAGTGCGGCGCATGCGCAATTTGAAAGCGAAGTCGATGCGCTGATGAAAGCGCTGGCCGACCAAACCGATTTCCACGCCAGCAACGCCGTGCGCGATGCGTTCGCGCGCATCCGTCAGCACATTACGTTCATGGAGCGGCGATCGTGCGATGGATGCCGACGTGCGCCGCATCACCGAGATGGTCGCTTCTGGTGTTTTCTCCGGACCGTCATCGGGCAATTAGTCCGCTTGTCACGCCGCAGGCTGCGCCAGTAGGCTCGCCGCGTGGAAGAATCATCCGCTGAAATCGCAACGGCTGCCGGGCGTTCGCGTCTGGCGCAATGGAGCGCGCTCATGGCGCTCGGCATCAGCGCGCTGGCGCTCGCCGTCGGCGCGTATCAGACACGGCTGATGCAGACGCAGGCACGCGCGAGCGTGTGGCCGTATCTGGTCAGCGGATTCAATTACGCCGATTTCGGTGAGCGCCAGGGATTCGAGCTGCACATCCAGAACAACGGCGTGGGACCTGCGATCGTGCAGTCGACGGTGGTCAGGCTCGACGGCAAGCCGATCAAGCATTGGAACGACGTGGTCGCCGTTCTGATGAAAGGCCACGAAGGCGAAACCGCGCACGCATCGTTCGCGGGCCTGCACGGCATCGTCGTGCCGCCGAGCACGAACCGCGAAACCGACGTACCCGCGATCCGCACCACAGACGCCGCGCTCGGCAAGGCGCTCTACGAAGCGACCGATCGCCTCGGCGTCGACATCTGCTACTGCTCGATCTACGACGATTGCTGGCAATCGCACTGGCTGCAGCGCAAGCCCGAGCCCGTGGCGTCGTGCCATGAAACCGCGGACGAATTCGACTACTGATGAACGGGTCGACACTGCAAGGAAACCCGACGCGCATCATCGCCCACCGTGGCGCGAGCGGTTATCGGCCCGAACACACGCTCGACGGCTACACCTTGGCCGCGATGCAGGGCGCCGATGTGATCGAGCCCGATCTGATCATGAGTCGCGACGGCGTGCTGTTCGCGCGGCACGATCTCGGCCTGCATCGCAGCACGGATATCTCGACGCGCAAGGAATTCGCGCCGCGCGGACGCGAGATCGCCGGCAAATACGATTGGTATGTCGGCGATTTCGACGCAGCCGAAATCGACACGTTGCGCGCGATTCAGCCGTTTCCGGCGCGCGACCATCAGTTCGACGGGCGATTCGTGCTGCCACGTTTTTCGATGACGCTCGATCTGCTCGGCACGCTGACCGCGCAGATTTCGCGCGTGCTGTGTCTGTATCCGGAATTGAAACATCCGGATTATTTTCGCGCGCTCGGTCTCGATCCGGTCGAAGCGTTGCGACGCGAACTCGAACCGCGCGGCCTGCTCGGCGAATCATCGCCGGTGTGGGTGCAATGCTTCGATCACGCCGTGCTGCGCGAGGTGAAAGAACGCTGCGGCAACCGCTGCTTCGCGCTGATCGAAACAGCGGGCGGCGATGCCGTCCGCGATCGACGCGCAGTTCAAGGAACTTGCGACATGGGCGAACGGCGTCGCGACGAACAAATATCTGCTGTGGGACAACACCGGCGCGGATAGCGGGCTCGTGTCGATGGCGCACGCGCGCGGACTGGAAGTTCACGCGTGGACGTTCCGCGATGATCATCCGCCTGCGCCGTTCGAATCCTCCACTGCGGAACTGCACGCCGCGTTTGCGCTCGGCGTCGATGCGGTATTTTGCGATTTTCCGGACACCGCCGTCGCCGCGCGCGCAGCGTTCAGCGCAACGCGGTCAGATCGTCCGTAGGTCGAGTTGAGTGCGGCGTCTCGAACGGAACCGGCGGTCCGAGATGAATGCCTTGCCGCCATTTCTTGAGCACGTTTTCGATTTGCGGCGTGGTCGATATCTGCGGATACGAATGCTTTTCGCCGATCGCGCACTTCCCACGCGTCGACCAGCGATTTCGCTACATCGAACGCGGCGGTGAACGAATCGGTGTGATTCAATCCTTCGACAAAAAACGCGCGGCCGAAATCGGTGATGTCCGAATCGGTGCCGCAGCCGAACGATGAACGGTCCTCGCGCGCGGCGGTGATGACCATCGTCGTATCGCCTTCGAGCGGTTTGACGAAGCCGCCGGAATAACACGCAGAAATGATCAGCACCTTGTTGCGGATGTGCGATTCACCCAGCACATCACTCAGATCGTCGGGTGCGATCTGATCGAGCGGCAGCGGATCCATGCTCACGGAAAGCACATGATCCGCCGAGCCGTGGCTGGTCATGAACAGCAGCAGGATGTCGTTGTCGGCATCCATCCGTTCGGCGATCGCGTCTACTGCGGTTTCGAGATTGGTCAGATTCGCCAGCGGCAATGTCTGCAGCGTCTGCGGATTGTTGACGAGCAGCAGCGTGTGGCCGGCGGCATCGAAACGCTGTTCGAATTGGCGCGCGACGAACTCCGCTTCGTTGCGGAACACGTTCTCTTCGCCGACGCCGGCGAATGCGACGACATACATGTTCACGCGACCCGCGATGCGCGGCGTGAGCTTGTCGATCGCTTCCTGCATGCGTTGCGTTTGCGCGTAGAGAACCTGCTCGGGCGAGTCGGCGTCGTCGGGCCATGCGTTGTCGGCCGAATCGTCGTTCTGCGGCTTGGGTTGCGGGACGGCGTCGCTCGATGGCGATACGTCCTGCTTCGCGTCCGTCGTGATCGGTTTTCCATCGGGCGCGACGACGAGATAAGCGCAACCGAATCCGAGTACGAACGTGATCGCGAAAACAAGGAAAAGGCGGCCGTTCTTCACGAGCGGACTTTTCGCCGGAACGGATGCGGAATCAGCGCAGGCGTTTCTTCACGGAATCGCCGATACGCATCGCCGAAGGTCTGTTCCATCCAGCGTTCTTCGAGTCGATATTTTCGCCACAGCGCGATATAGACGATGACCACCGCAAGCGCGCCGCGCCACTGATCGCGCGCGATAGCCGAGCCGAGGAATGCAATCAGCAAACCCGTATAGATCGGATGTCGCACGAAGCGATACGGTCCGGTGCGGATCAGCTCGTGATTCTCTTTCACGGTGACGATGCCGCTCCAGTTGCGTCCGAGCACAGCGCGCGCCCAGCACGCGAAGAGCAGGCCGATCGCGACCAGGATCGCTCCGATCGGATACAGCGCATCGTTCCACGGAATAATGCGTTGTCCGAGAAAATCGCCCGGCAAACGGGACGGCCACAGCAACAGGCACGCGACGATCAGCGGAACGATGTGCGCCGCGCGCGATCCCGGCGATTCGATTTGCCGCGCGGTTTTTACGTTGCGTCCGGCGATGAACCAGTAGACGAGCCAGGCAAGCCACAACAGCGCGATCACGTTGAAACCGGCGGCGCTCATGGTTTCAGTCGACGGTAATGGCCGTGAAATCGGCGACGCACGGATGCGTGCTGTCGGCGGGGCACGTCGATGGCGGCCGCGCGAGCAAGCGTCGTCTTCATGCCGGCGGCACGCGCGGCGTCGAGTTCTTCGACGATGTCGGAGAGAAAAAGGATGTGCTCGGCACGCACTCCGATTTCATCGGCGATGCGCCGATACGAATCCGCATTGCGTTTCGCACCGATTTCCGTATCGAAATAACCCGAGAACAGCGGCGTGATATCGCCCGCTTCGCAAAATCCGAAGAAGAGTTTCTGCGCCGGCACCGAGCCCGACGAATACACGTACAGGTTCAGTCCCTCGGTCGCGCCACGCTTGCAGTGTGGGTGCCGCATCCGGGTAGACGTGCGCGCGAAATTCGCCGCTGCGATAGCCTTCTTCCCAGATCATGCCCTGCAATGCTTTCAGCGCGGTCGACTTGCGATCCTCATCGATCCAGCGCTGCAACATCGCGATGATTTCGTCCTGCGTCGCCGAAACGATGCCGGCTTCTTTGGCTGCTTCGTGCAGCCAGTGCTGCACGGCCGTATCGTCGGTGTGCGTGACGACGAACGCGGGCAGATGTTTGCGCGCGTAGGGAAACAGCGTGTCCTTGACGAAGCTGATCGAACTGGTGGTGCCTTCGATATCGGTGAGGATCGCCTTGATCATCGGCGTCTTCCCTGACGTTTGTTCGATGTTGGCCGAATACGCGGTTTCGATCGCACGCTTGACGGCGACCGGATCGGCAACGCGCACGAACAGCAGGCTGCTTTCGCCGCGTCCGGTCACGCGCACGTTGCCGTAGCCGAGCATGCGGCCCCACGTCGTCTGCAGCAGATCGACCGTTTCGACTGCGCTCAGCCGGATTTCTTCCGTTTCACGGCCGACGATGCCGGTCTTCGACACCACGCGATGCGTCGTCACGCCGAGTTCGATACCGCGCAGCCGCAGCCATTCGTAGATCGTGATGAAAATGCCGATGACGATCGGGATCAGCACGATGCCGAGAATGAGCCGGCCCTTGGCCGTCCAGTGCAGCGCGAACCGGGCGACAATCCGCTCGCCGGGCGCGAGCGATTCGTCGAGGTAGCTCATGCCGCGCGCGGTTCGCGGTCAGGCGCGGGAACGTCTGCGCGATGTCGCTGCCGGTGAAGTTGGCGACCCAGCCTTCCTTGTTGGTGAACAGCCGGATCGCGATGAAGTAGGGCGACTCGCTCATGTCGAACCAGTGCCGCGTGTTGTCGGGCACGCCGATCAGATCGCCTTTTTCGCACAGCACTTCGTAGATTTTGTCGTCGATGTGCAGCGTGAACAGGCCGCGTCCGGCGACGAAGAAACGCACTTCGTCTTCCGAATGCGTGTGTTCGTTGAGAAATTTCGTGACGCAGCGTCGCGCGATCCGGATGATCGGGCGTGAGGCTGATCACGTCGACGGCCTGATAGCCGTTTTCGCGCTGCAGGCGTTCGATGTCGGCTTGGTACGCTTCGATCACCTGTTCCTGCGATCGCGCCGGGCGCGACGGGCTTGGCCGCTTCCCACTGCTCGAAGCGCACGCCGACCTTGCCCAGCTCGCGCGCGATGTCGCTGTGCTTTGAAAACACGTGCTGCGGCGCCTGACCGTCGCCTTCGGCGAAAATGCGCAATTGGCTCATGCTCGCAACCTCCTCAAATCCAGTTCGCAGGCTAGCAGAAATTCGAAAGCCTCGATGTGGCGCTCGGTTTCGGCCATGTCGCGGCCCCAGGTGTAGATGCCGTGGCCGTCGATCAAATAGCCATATAGGGGTTTATCCGCCCGAATCCAATCGTCGACCTGGGCGACGAGTTCGTTCATGTCCTGCGTGTTCGGGAATACCGGCAGGTCGATGCGCGATTCGTGCGTGGTGTGGCCGGCGATCGCCTTCAGCAGTTCGTAACCTTCGAGCTTGACGTGGCCCGCGTCCGCGAACAGGCGCGAGGCGACCGTCTGATTGCGCGAATGCGTGTGCAGTACCGCGTTCGCGTCCGGATAATGCGCCGTAGATCTGCGTGTGCAGCAGCGTTTCCGCCGACGGGCGCGCCGACGTGCCGACCGCGTTGCCGTCCATGTCGATGACCATGATGTCGCTCAGCGCGAGCGTGCCCTTGTCGCGGCCGGAAATGGTGATCGCGGCATGATGGGCATCCATGCGCATCGAGAAATTGCTGCTCGTCGCCGGCGTGAGTCCTTGCGCGCCGAGTTTCTTGCCGGCCGAAACGATCGCGGTCGCGCAGGCGGTGAATCGGGTCGGGTCGTAGCTCACGTCGTCGGCATCCAGTGCGAGAGGCCGATTATAGGCGATGCGGAACGTGCGCGGAGTCTCGCTATATGCGACGTGGATTTGTCACAATCCACCGACGAAAATGGCGCCAGACATCGGAAACACAGCATGACGATCGGTTCAGACCCAACCATGACGCTGGCCATAGCGGCGGCGCTGGCGTTCCTGCTCGGCCTGTTCGTCGCGTGGCTGCTCACGCGCGGGGCATCGTTCCGGCGCGGGCGCGCCAGCCGCGATGTCGAGGTGACGCAGCTGGCCAACGAGCGCGATGCGTCGCTCGAGGCGCGGCGGCGTCTGCAGCAGGAACACGATATGGTCAATCGGCGGCTGGAGGAAAATCGTCAGCGCATCGTCGAGATTTCCGAGCAGCGCGCGGCGTCCGAAGGCCGGCTTGAGCGATTGACGCAGATCGAAGGCGAATTGGCTGCGGCGCGCGAGCAGGTACTGCACTGGAACGAGGCGTGTCAGCGCGCCGAACAGCGGCTCACCGAAATCGCGACGCGTTTGCAGGAACAGACGCAAGCCGCGAGCGAGCGCGAGGCGATGCTCAAGGAGGCCGCCGACGAACGCGAGCGTCTGCTCCGCCAGTTCCGCGAAGAATTCGCCGATCGTTTCAAGGCGCTGTCGAGCGAACTGCTCGATGTGCAAAGCCAGAAGTTCACCGAGCAGAACCAGAGTCACATGGGCAATCTGCTCAATCCGTTGCGCGAGCAGCTCGGCGATTTCCGCAAGCGCGTCGACGACGTCTACGACAAGGAAAGCCGCGAGCGTCAGTTGCTCAAAGCGGAAATCGATTCGCTGAAAAATCTGAATCAGCGCATCAGCGAAGACGCCGTGAACCTCACGCGCGCGCTGAAGGGCGAGGCGAGAACGCAAGGTGCGTGGGGCGAATTGATTCTGGAACGCCTGCTCGAAGCGTCCGGATTGCAGAAGGGACGCGAGTACGAAGTGCAGACCGTGCTTCACGACGGCGACGGCGGACGTCCACGGCCCGACGTCATCGTGCACCTGCCGGAAGGGCGCGATCTGATCATCGATGCCAAAGTTTCGCTGACCGGTTACGAGCGTTACTGCTCCGCGTCCGATGCGGATGAGCGCGCTGGTCATCTCAATGCACATCTCGCCTCGATGCGCGACGCACGTTCGACAACTCGCCGAACGCCGCTATAGCGATCTGCCGGGAATCAACAGCCTGGAATTCGTGATGATGTTCGTGCCGATCGAAGCGGCGTTCATCGAAGCCTCGCGGCACGACGATGCGTTGCATGGATTTGCGCTGGAAAAGCAGGTCGTGATGGTCACTACCTCGACGCTGCTGGCGACGTTGCGTACCGTCGCGAGCCTGTGGCGATTCGACGATCGCAACCGCAATGCATTCGATATCGCCGAACGCGCCGGCAAGTTGTACGACAAGTTCGTCGGATTCGTCGAAGATATCGAAGACGCAAAAAAACGCCTCGACGCGGCGCGCAATTCGCTATCGGCGGCGAGCGATAAACTCGTTAGCGGACGCGGCAATCTCGTCGGCCAGGCGGAGAAACTTCGCGAGCTTGGCGCAAAGGCGGCCAAGACGATTCCCGCGGACGTGCGCGCTCGCGCCGATCTGGAGCCGACGACGGCCGATTTGCTGGAGATTCCTGACGCCGAGCGCGCGGCCGAATAGACGTTAGCGTTTCGCGCCCGCCGACGTCTGCCACTGTTTGCGAATGACGGCGATGAGCGTTTGTGCGTCGATCGGTTTGGTCACGTAATCGTCCATGCCGGCAGCGAGGCATTCGTCGCGATAGCGCTCGCCGGCGTGCGCCGTCATCGCGATGATGCGCAGATTTTTCAGCGCGGAATTCTGGCGAATGAGCGCGGTTACCTGAAGTCCGTCGAGTTCCGGTAGCTGGATATCCATGAGCACGGCGTCGTACGCGGATTCAGCGATCATGCGCAGGGGTTCGCGTCCGTTGCCGGCGACATCCACCCGCGCGCCCACGTCCTCGAGAATCCCGATGGCGAGCGCCTGGTTCATCGCGTTGTCTTCGATGAGCAGGATGCGCGCGCCGTCGAGCCGCGCTTCGTCAGGCATTGCGGCGTCGGAGCCGGCAATCGCGGTCGGAGATTTGTCGCGTGCGAATCGCAACTGGAACACGAATCGGCTGCCGATGCCCGGTTCGCTCGTCACCTCGATCGATCCTCCCATCTGCTCGACGATGCGCTTGGAAATCGTGAGCCCCAGGCCTGTGCCGCCGTATTCCCGCGTCGTCGAGTTGTCGGCCTGCGAGAACGATTCGAACAGGCGCGCGATCTGTTCGGCGGTCATACCGATGCCCGAATCGCGAATAGAAAATTCGAGAACGACGGATTCGTCATCGGCCTGCTGTGCAGGCATACGGCGCACGTGCGCCTCGACAAAACCGCGATGCGTGAATTTCAGCGCGTTGCCGATCAAATTCACGAGAACCTGATTCAGCCTCAACGCGTCGCCAATCAGGCGATCGGCGACGTCGGGCGCGATGTCGATCGAAAAAGCGAGAGTGTGTTCCGCCGCCTTCGCCGCCAGTAACTCGCGAACCTGCGAGAGTAATTCGCGCAGGCTGAAGGGAAGCGATTCGATCGTCAGGCGGCCGGCTTCGATTTTCGAAAAATCGAGGATGTCGTTGATGATGCTGAGAAGCGATTGTCCGGCCGTGCTGATTTTGCGGAAATAATCGCGCGGCTTTTCCGGTAGCGAATGGCGCAGCCCGAGCTGGGCGAATCCCAAAACCGCGTTCATCGGCGTGCGGATTTCGTGGCTCATGTTGGCGAGAAACAGGCTCTTGGCTTGCGTCGCGGCTTCTGCGGCCTGTTTGGCGACGTGCAGCTGGGCATTGGCGTCGGCCAGTGCCGCGGTGCGGTTCGCGACGGTGCTCTCGAGGATTCTGGTGGTTTGCCGGATGCGGCGGACGCGCCACGCGATGAACAGCCAGACGAGCAGCGCAAACGCGAGCGCGTACGCGCAAAAAGCCCACCAGGTCTGGAACCACGCAGGCAAAACGCGGAGCGGTATCTGCAGCTGGCGCGTCGCCCAGATCCCGTTTCGATTGGAGCCGCGAACCTGCAAGCGGAAATTCCCCGGCGGCAGATTGGTATACGAGGCCACACGATGCGCGGCGTCCGTGCTGATCCAGTCGCGATCGTAGCCTTCGAGTTTATACGCGTACCGGTTTTGTTCCGGTGCCGAATAATCGAGTGCGGAAAATTCCACGGAAAGGGTGTTGGCATCGGGTTCGATGATCAGAGGATCGCTTGCCGCCGAATCGGAAACACCGGCATGCACGTGCGTTGCGCCGACGCGAACATCGGTGGCGACAATCGGAGGGACAAAATCCCACGGCTGGAACCGTTCGGGACGAACGACGGTGAGACCTCCATTGCCGCCGAAAAGAAGTTCGCCATTGGCTGAGACCGCACCCGAGGAATCGGCTTCGTATTTCATGGCGATGCCGTCGGCGCGTCCGAGGGATTCGGCGGACATGTCTCGCGGATCGACACGCAACAGGCCTCGATCCGTAGCCGCCCAGATCGAATCGTCGGCGGCCTGAAGGAGACTCTTCACGCTGGCCGATTGCCATTCCTTTCCCGCAAAAATCCGGCGGAAACGCGGGTGGATGGTCTGGCTCAGATCGTCGATCAGATCGATACCACCGCCCGCCGTGCCGATCCACAGACGGCGTTGACGATCCAGCAACAGCGCGGAGACGCCCGCCGCCGACAGCGACTGTGCATCCGTTGCCTCGGGTTGGAAGTGCGCATTGGTCTTGGTCGCAAGATCGATGCGATTCAATCCGCTTTCGCCGCCCAACCAGAGAATGGTCGACGATTCGGCGAGCATCGCGCTTTGCACTTGCTTCGTCGTGGCGTCCAGTGGAATCAGAGTTGGAGGTGCGTCTGCGCCGGCGCTGTCGGGCAAGGACCAGAAGCCATCGTTGCCGGCGATGAAAAGTGTCGAGTCGCGATCGACGATCGTGTAGTTGGTGGCCAGCGGAGATCGAGGAGAAAGGGAGCGTTGGACAACGTGTCGCGTCGATGAATCCGCGCGGAATAGCCCGCGTTGTCCGATCATCCAGATGGCATCGTCGGATCCTCGCGTCATGCCGACGATGCCCCGATCGCCGAGTTGAGCGGCCGGAATATTGGAGACGCGCGAATGCAAAGGATCGATGATGTCGACACTGTTGTTGTCGACGCCAGCCCACGCATTTCCGTCCGGCGTCGCCAACACCCGCATCGCCCACCGACTGCTCAAACCCGGCGGCACTGCTACTTCGCCGAAAACGCTGAGCACGGCCGATTGCGGGCGGTAGGAGGCGACGCCGTCCAGCGTGCCGAGCCACACCAATCCTGATGCATCGCGAAAAAACTTCACGACGACGTCGGCGCGCAGACTGCTCGGCACATTTTTATCATGACGCAGATGCCGAATCCGCAACGAGGCGGTGTCGACGACGAAGACGCCGTCGTCGACAGTCGCAATCCAAAGCTCGCCGCGAGTCGCTTCGACAAAATCGAGGACGAGTTTGGTCGTTGCCGACGCCCCCGAGGACCCATCGCTAAGAAGTTTGAGTTCCGAAGTTCCGGGTCGAATGAAATAGATGCCGTGATCAGCCGTGCCTACCCAGACAGTGCCATCGGATGTTTGATACGTGGTGTACACCTGCGGCACATTCGGCAGTGTTCCTGGAAAGCGGATCGTCTCGAAGCTCGTTTCGCCGCGGGGTCTGCGCGCTACGCCGAGATGACTGCCGATCCACAACGTGCCGTCGGCGGCGAGCAGAATCGACCGCACGGAATTGTCCGGCAGCCGTTGCGGATCGGACGCATCATGATGTAGCTGTGTGATGACGCCGGTGGCCGGATCGAGATGATCGAGACCGCCGACGCCATCGCCCGCGCCGGTTGCGATCCACAGTCCGCCGTGCCCATCTTCGGTAATGCACGAAACGGTGGCGTGACTGAGGCCGCCGCGACCGACGGGATAGGTGGTGAAGGTATCGTGGACCGGATCGTAGCGCGCCAGACCAGCTGCCGCCGTACCGATCCAAAGCGTTCCCGCAGCGCCGGCTTTTAGCGCGGTGATGTCGGAATCGGAAAGTTTCCGTGGGTCGTTCGGGTCGGCCGGGTAGGTGCGTAGCTGATAGCCGTCCCAGCGAGATAGACCATCGCGTGATCCGAACCAGAGAAAGCCCTGCGTATCCTGCGCAATGGCGAAAGTGAAGCCGTGAGGTCGATCGATTTCATCCGGGAAATTTCGGAAAACCGGCTTGGCCAATAACGACCAGCCGCCTTCGAGCATCCACGAGCTCGGCGAACTCGCATTGGCCTGCGGCGGCAGTGTCGTCGTCGCCGCATTGGCCAGCGGGGGCATCGCAAACAAAAGAACAGCAATGAGCGCCCAGCGCGCGAAGGATTTCGCTTCCCGTCTCGATGTTCCGCGGCATCGAATGATCGACATGCAGCGCCCCCAGGACGATCGATGCTACTCGAAAGCAGATCGTCCTGGAAACTGGCGGCGACTATGGCCTGCGCAGTTTGCTATGGCGATAGCCGTATCCGAAATATATCGCGAAGCCGATGATGGTCCACAGCACCATCAATGCGACGTTAATCCAGTTCGTGAAGATCGGCGCGAGCAGAACCAGACAGCTGAACACGCCCAGCGGACACACGACGGACGCTAACGGCACGCGGAACGTACGCGGTGCGTCGGGCTTGGTCTTGCGCAGGATCATCACGCCGATGCACACGGCTGAGAACGCGATCAGCGTGCCGATCGAGACCAGATCGCCGAGCATGTCGAGCGGGAATAGCGCCGGCGAGCAGCGCGATGCCGACGCCGGTGATCACCGTGTTGATGTGCGGCGTGCGGTACTTCGGATGGATCTTCGTGAACACCGGCGGCAGCATGCCGTCGTCGGCCCATGATCATGAAGATGCGCGGCTGCGCGATGACCATGCACAGGATGACCGACGACAGGCCGATCAGCGCGCCGATCTCCACGACGATGCCAGCGCGCCCGCAAGTTGCGGATGCGCGCGGATCGCGGTGACGACCGGATTCGCTCGTGCCGAGCTGGTCGTACGACAGCAGGCCGGTGAGCACGGCCGCCATGCCGATGTAGAGCACGGTGCAGATCGCGAGCGAAGCGATCGTGCCGATCGGCAGGTCGCGCTGCGGGATTTTTCGATTCCTGCGCCGGCGTCGACGTCGCCTCGAAGCCGATGTAGGCGAAGAACACCATCGACGCGCCGCGCAGCACGCCGCTCCAGCCGAACTTGTCCGGTCCTGTATTGTCCGGAATGAACGGATGCCACAGGCCGGGTCGACATAGCTGCCAGCCGGCGACGATGACGAGCAGGATCAGGATGATCTTCAGCGCGACCATCGCCGTGTTGATGCCGGCCGATTCGCGGATGCCGATGTAGCAGAGCCACGTCAGCACGAGCACGATGCCGACGGCGGGCAGGTTGAGCCAGTGCGCCGGTCGAGCACGATCTGGTTGTCGGTGAACGCGAGCGGTGCAGTTGGTCAGATGCGTCGGGCAGAATGGATGCCGAATTCGCCGAGCAGGCTCGTGAAGTAGCCGGTCCAGCTCACAGCGACGGCCGAGGCCGAAACGCCATATTCAAGCACCATGTTCCAGCCGATGAACCACGCCGCGCAGTTCGCCGAGCGTGGCGTAGGCGTACGAATACGAGCTGCCCGACATCGGAATCAGCGTCGCGAACTCGGCGTAGCACAGCGCGCGTGAAACTGCAGCAGATCGCCGCGACGCATGAACGACGAGCATGATCGCCGGGCCGGCGTGTTCCGCCGCGGCTTGTCCGGTGATGACGAAGATGCCGCCGCCGATCACCGCGCCGATGCCGATGCGCGGTGAGTCCCCACGGCCCGAGCGTGCGCTGCAGCTTGGATCGCGTCGGCTGTCGTCGTTGATCGCGAGTCGGTCTTGGTGCGCGAGCAGTTGGCTTGAGCATTGGTATTCCCGATAGCGCGGACGCGACGATCGGCAGTCGATGTGCCGGCCGCGCGCTCGAGTTCGATGCGGTGATGGCCGATCATGACAGCGCCGTCGTTCCGTTGGCGAGATGGCTGCGCTTGTATCCGTACAGCGCATAGAGCATCGAGGCCGATCGCCGCCCAGACACGAACACGATCTTGGCGGTCATGCTCAGGTTGACGAACAGCAGCAGGCAGCCGAAGATCGGCGAGCGGACAGACGATCCACGCCAGCGGCGTGCGGAACGGACGCGGGCGATTGGGTTGTTGCTTGCGCAGGATCAGCACGCCGAGCGAAACCATCGCGAACGCGAGCAGCGTGCCGGAGTTCGACGTGTCGGCGAGCTTGCCGACCGGAAACAGCGCGGCGCAGATCGAGACGACGACGCCGGTCAGCATCGTGATCACGTGCGGCGTGAAGAAGCGCGGATGCACGCTGGACAGCACGTCCGGCAGCAGACCGTCGCGCGACATCGTGAAGAAGATGCGGGTCTGGCCGAACATCATCATCAGGATCACCGAAGGCAATGCGAGAATGGCGGCGATGCCGATCCAGTCGCCGAGCGCGGTGTGGCCGAGCAGGCGCAGCACATGCGCGAGCGGTTCCTTGCTGCACACCAGCGCCTGCGAATTCGACGCAGGCGGCGGCCATTTCCGGCGCTGCCCGGATCGAGCGGCATGCCGTTCGCGCCGAGGATCGGCTGCGCGCCGACCGAACCCGCGGCGCCATAGCCGACGAGCAGATAGAAGATCGTGCAGACGTGAGCGAGCCGATCAGGCCGATCGGAATGTTGCGGTTCGGATTCTTCGGTTTCTTCCGCCGCGGTCGAGACCGCGTCGAAACCGACATAGGCGAAGAAGATCGAAGCCGCCGCGCCGAGCACGCCGACGCCGCCGAGCGGGCTGCCCCAGCCGCCGGGCAGGAACGGTTCGAAGTTGCTGCTCTGCACCGCGGGCACCGCGATGAAGATGAACATGGTCAGCGCGACGATCTTGATCGCGACGAGCACCGCATTGACGCGCGCGCTCTTCGATGTACCGATCACGAGCAGCACGGTGACCGCGAGGCCGATCAGGAACGCGAGCAGGTTGAAGGTGCCGCCTGCGTATAAGCCGGTTTGCAACGCGGCAGGCAGTGCCGTAGTCCGTTCGCAGCGAGCAGACCGTTCATGTAGCCGGACCAGCCGACGCAGACCACCGCCGCGCCGATGCCGTATTCCAGCCCGAGCGCCCAGCCGACGATCCACGCGACCAGTTCGCCGAGCACGCCGTAGGTGTAGGTGTAGGCCGAACCGGAAACCGGGCACCATCGAGGCGAGTTCGGCATAGGCGAGCGCCGCAAGGCCGCAGACGACCGCGGCGATCACGAAGGCGAGCATCATCGCCGGGACCGGCTTTCTGGCCGGCTTCGGCGGTCAGCACGAAGATACCGGTGCCGATCACGGCGCCGATGCCGAGCAGAGTGAGCTGGATCGGCCCCAGCTGCCGCTTCAGCGACTTCTTCTCGGCCGTCTCAAGAATCTTGTCGAGTGGCTTTACGCGCCAGAAAATCATTGCGTGACTCTCCCCAGTGTGGCCCTTATGGGCTCTTGTGCGCCGGCGGCGCGGAAGGCCGTACCTTACGCGACGGCCACACGGGCGGCAACTGGTGCTAGGCGCGGCCGGAGAATTCGCCGGTCGTCGTGCTGACGAGGATTTTCTCGCCGTTGACGATGTATTCGGGAACCTGGATTTCGATGCCGGTGTTCAGCTTGGCGGGCTTCGGGCGTTTCGTCGCCGTCGCGCCTTTGAGTTCGGGTGCGGTCTCGATCACTTCGAGCGTGACCGATGCGGGCAGCTGCAATCCGACCGGCGCATCGTCGATCAGTTGCACATAGCAGCCTTCGAGTCCTTCGGTGATGAAGCCCGCGTTGTCGCCGACGATTTCCGGCCCGAGCGTGTATTGCGTGTAGTCCTCGTTGTCCATGAAGACGAAGGTGTCGTCTTCCTTGTACGAGAAATTCGCGGCGCGGCGCGTGAGCTCGGTTTCCTTCATCTCGTCTTCCGAGCGCATCGAGACGTCGAGTTTCTGCGCACCGGGCACGCTATACATCGTGAAACGGAACGTGACATTGCCGCCGCGTGCGGTGGGCGAACTGCGATCGACATCGCGCACCTGATACACCTTGCCGTTGTATTCGACGACGTTGCCGCGTTTGACTTCGGAAGCTTTCATGTCTGTGTCTCAGGTTGTAGGGGCGCGATTCATCGCGCCCGTTTTTTTGGTGTGCCGGTAGAGCAGGGCGCGATGAATCTCGCCCCTACTTGGGTGCAAGGCGGATCGCGCCGTCGACGCGGATGACGCTGCCGTTCATGTAGCGGTTGCGCAGGATGAATCCGCAGGTGTCGGCGAATTCTTCCGACGTTCCGAGCCGCGACGGATAGGGAACTTGTGCACAAAGCGATTCGTATACATTCGGCGGCATGCCGTCGACCATCGGCGTGTGGAACACGCCCGGCGCGATCGTCATCACGCGCACGCCGATGCGGGCGAATTCGCGCGCCATCGGCAACGTCATGCCGATCACGCCGCCTTTGGATGCGGAGTAGGCGGCCTGGCCGATCTGGCCTTCGTACGCCGCGATCGAGGCGGTGTTGATGATGACGCCGCGTTCGCCGTCGTCGCCCGGCGTGTTCGACTGCATCAGGTTCGCGGCGGACTTCGCGACGTTGAAGCTGCCGATCAGGTTCACCATCACGGTGGTCTGGAACGTCTTGAGCGGCATCGGACCTTCCTTGCCGAGCACGCGGCCCGCGCCGAGGATGCCCGCGCAATTGATCGCCACATTCAGTCCGCCGAGATGATCGGCCGCCTGTTTCAGCGTCGCGGCGACACCGTCTTCGTTGGTGACGTCGGTGCGGAAATAGCGCGCGTTGCTCTCGCCGATTTCGGCAATCGGCGGCGTGCGATTTTTCGTCGTTGATATCGAGCAGGCAGACCTTGCCGCCATTCGCCACGATGAATTTCGCGACCGCGAAACCCAATCCCGAAACGCCGCCTGTGACGACGGCCTTGATCTGATCCAGTTGCATGCGCGTTCCTTCCCGGCGAGGGCGCGCATTGTAGCCGAAGGCGGTAGCGCCGGAACGCGCGGCGTTACGTTGGAGAAGCGGGCGCGATGAATCGCGCCCCTACATTGCGTCGGCGACGCGATTTGAAGGGGCGCAATTCATTCGGATCAGCGGTCCGGTTGTACGGCGCCATACATCGCATCGGCGATGTGATTTGCAGGGGCGCAATTCATTCGGATCAGCGGTCCGGTTGTAGGGGCGCGATTCATCGCGCCCGTTATCTCACGCCAGGAATCCCAGATCAGCCGTCGGGAAATTCTTCACGAACGGGAAAATCGTATCGATATCGCAACTGTTCACGCCCAGCCATTTGGCGAACGTGGCCGAATACGCATCGACCGATACCGATGGAATCATCTGTCCGCGCGCGAGGCAATCCGGTCCATCGAGCGTCTGATCGGGAAACACGCCGCCGCTCGCGCACGGCGCGCCATAGATCGTCTGGCCTTTCACCGCGCCGCCGGCGGCGAACTGGATGCCGCCCCACGCGTGATCGGTGCCGTCGCCGTTCGAGTTCAGCGTGCGTGCGAATTCGCTGAGCGTGAACGTGGTCACCGACTTGTCCATGCCGATGCCCTTCGTCGCGTTGTAGAACGAATTCACTGCCTCGGCGATCGTCGCGAACAGGTACGGCTGACCGTTGTCCGGATCGAGCTGACCGTCGTGCGTGTCGAAGCTGCCGAAGCTCAGGAAAAAAATCTGGCGCTTCGCTTTGAGTGCGCTGTTAACTGAAATGATCTTGGCGATTTCCTGCAGCGAGTCTGCAACAGGATTGCTGCCCGGCCGCGGGAAAATAGCTCGACACATCCGCCGCGCCGCCGAGTGCGCCGCTGAGCGTGTCGTACCAGTCGATGGCGTTGTTCATCGTCTTCGCGTACGTGCGCGAGAGCGGATCGGGATAACTCTGGTTGAGCAGCTCCATCAGCGCATTCAGACGTGCCGTTCCCGCGCTCGTCCCGCTGTAATTCTGCAATTGCGCGGGACCGCCCGGCGTCACCGTATACGGCTGCACGTTCTGGCCGGCCTGGAAACGATTCTGTCCGCCGAGCGAGATCGACATCGGAATCGTCATGCCCGGATTGAGCACGCTGAGGCGATCCGCCGCGAGTCCGCCCCAGCCGACGATGCCGTTTTGCGCCGGCTGTCCGTATTGCCATTGGCCTTGCTGGTCGGCGTGCGAAAAAAGCTGCGGCGGTAGCGGATAGCCGGCGCTGTTGTATTGCGATTTCGTCGTCGGCTGGATCAGCGTGCCGGTGTTCGCCACAAACGCGAGATGTCCCGCGTTGAACAGATCGGCCAGCTCCGATGCCTGCGGATGTAACCCGTACGTTTGTCCGGCGACCAGCGGATTTTTTTCGGTGATCGAAATGAGATCAGCTTTCTCGATGCCGACGCCGCCCGCGCTCTGATGTCCGCGCGAGCCGATGTAGGTGTTGAAGCGCGACGTATCGCTCGGGATCAGCAGGTTGTACGAATCGTTGCCGCCGAGCAGGAAAATGCACACCAGCGCCTTGTAGTCGTCGACCGGCGGATAGCTGCAGCTCTGTCCCAGCGCGGCGTTGACCAGGCCCATCTGCGTGAGGAATGCGCCACCCGTGGAGCAGGCGAGCGTCGAGCACAATGTGTTGCGGAGGAAATCGCGACGTTTCATGGCAGCCTCACTTCTGGATCGAGAATTCGGGCGAGGCGAGCAAAACCTGCAGCGCACTCGTCACGCGTTTGGTGGGATCGCTCGATACTTCGGTGACCAGATCGATCATCGTCGCGCGCATCGCCGCGCTCATGCTTCCGTACATCAAATCGTGATTGAGCTGATCCACGAGCGCTGCCGGATTTGCCGCCAGCGCAACCAGCGGCGCGATATTGATCGCGACAGTGCCGCCATCATTACCGCTCGCGCCCAGATACTGATTCGCGCGCATCGTCAGATCGTTGGCGACGGAGACGACACTGCTTTCGCCGGAAATCTGGAACTCGGGACCGAACAATCCCGCATCGGCCATTTCGCCCGGCGGCAGATAATCGGGAAGATAAAAGTTGAACACCGACGGTGATTCCAGCGGCGACTCGCCATACTTCTGGAATGGATTGGCGATCAGATAACTGCCGTCCTGCGCCGCGGCGCCGTAATAGCGCCAAAGCGCCGTGAGCTTGAGCAGCGGTTCGCGCAACTTGCCGAACACCACCGAGTTGTCGCCGGCGACACCCGATGTGGCTTCAACGTCGGTAAGAATCGCCGCAACGACCGCGCCGATATCGCCGTATAGGCCATGACCGTTGTCGTCGAACACGTTCACCACGCGCTGAATGTATTGCGGCGACGGATTACTCGTGACCAGCCGCTGGATCAACTGCCGCGAAATAAACGGCGCGGTGTTGTGATGGTTGGCCAGAATGTTCACGAGTTGCCGAATGTCGCCTTGCTTGCCCGTGTCGGACTGATCGCAATTCGGAATCGGGTTGTCGATCACGATGCCGTCAATCGTCGTCTTGGTGCCTTCATCGTGATGATCCTCGTAGCACGACATCGGCATCCACATCGCGGGCGAGTAGTGCGGTCCGGTTTGCAGATAGCCTCGCCAGCCGTTCGGCGCGACGACGTTCCAGCTCAATCCCGTGAACACGCGCGCGTTGGCGGTGATGACGCTCGGATCGTACGTCGGTACCGTGTCGCCATCGACGAGCAGCGGCGAGAAATCCGGATTGCGCTCGATCAGGCCGATCGAAAAAAGTTGCATCACTTCGCGCGCGTAATTTTCGTCGGGCGAGAGACCGGAGCCTTGGGCGAACTGGCCTTCGTTGTGAAGGTACGTCAGCATCTTGCCCATCGCCGGGCTGTAGGTGACGTCGGTCAGCAAAGTGTTGATGGTGCCTTTGTGATACGTGTTGTTCGCGTCGTAGTAACCGAAAGCGTCGCGCGCGAGGACATCGTAATACTCAGCGAGCGAGATCGGATCGCCGCGCAGTTTCGAGCCATTGTCCGATGCGACCATGATCTGGCTCAGCGCCCACGCGACGCGCTGGCGCAACTGATCCGGCGCCGTGATCGAATTCCCGAACCAGATGTCGAGACGATCTTTTTGTCCCGGATTGTTGATCGCCGAATCGAGATTCTCGACGTAAGGTCTTTCCAACGTCGTCGGCATCGCCAGCTGCTGCTGGATCCACTGTCCCTTGCCGATGCCGCGCAGACGCGTGATCTCGGCCTGGGTTGGACCGAACGTCGCCATCGTTAAAAAGCGCGCGGCCGCCGCATCGCTCGCCGGTGCATCGGTCACGACCTGGAAATTTCCCGTGAAGATGAGATCGTACGCCGCGGCGGGAATCGCACGCGCAGCGAACAAGACGAACAGACACAAACCGCCGAAGCGGCGAATGGAACACAACGCCATGACCAACCTCCCGAACGTGTCGACTGACGCGCGGAGGAGCCCGCACGCTTATCAAGCATTCGGAAGACCGGTCTTCTTCAACTGCTCGGTGCGCATTCAACGCGCGTTGGATGCATTGGTTGACATGGTTGTATCCGCGTGAGTCAGCTGAAGAACGCGCGCATTCGTTTTTGATCGTCATTCCAGGGGACGCTGGAATCCAGCTTTTGATCTTCCCCCTCTCCCGCTGGCGGGAGAGGGCTGGGGTGAGGGTGGCGCTCCATTCGTGATCGTCATTTCAACGGAAGAGTGAATCCAGCTTTTCTCTTCGCTCGTCATTCCCGCGGAAGCGGGAATCCAGCGCCTTTGCTTTGTTTGTCTTTGAAGATAAAAGCTTCCGCGATTAAATATCGCGGGTTACTTCTTTGCTGGTGCAAAGAAGTAACCAAGAAACACCTTTTTTTCTCGCAGTGGACGCTGTCCGCAGACAGCACGTCCGTGCTGCTGGCTGCGGACGCGCGCATCCCTGCGCGCGTGTACCCTCGATACAAGCCTGAGCGCGACTGGTCGAAAGAGTCTTGTAACTCACGACTGCACTAAGCCAAAGGCGGTGAGGCCTGCAAAGCAAAAGCAAGGTAAATGCTCTTTGCTCTCTAAGGCGCCAACCCACGTGTTGGTCGCGTGAGGTTCTCGTCCAAAACCACAAATACGGGAGAGGATGCGAGACAGCCGATAAAGTGTGGGTCTAACCGTGCAATGCTCAGATTGAAGGGTGCTTTCTTTGGTTACTTTCTTTGCACCAGCAAAGAAAGTGACCCGCTCAAAGAGCGGAAGCTCTTATCTTCAAAGACGAAAAAGAGCAAAGTCGCTGGATTCCCGCTTCCGCGGGAATGACAATCAAAAAAAGAGCTAAAGATCGCGCAAGAAAAACCGATCACACCCAAAGTGCCCCGTGTTCCCCAGCGGCGCACAAATCTTCGCAAACCCATGCTTGGCATACAGATGCTGCGCAGCATCCATCCCAGTGAGCGTCTCGAGATAACACTGCTTATAGCCAAGCTCACGCGCCGCATCGAGACAGCGCTCGATCGCCGCGCTGCCGGCGCCGAGCCCGCGCAGCGACGACAGGAAGTACATCTTGCGCAATTCGCAGATGTCATCGACGAGCGGCGCGATGCCGGCGCCACCGCACACGACGCCGTCGCGTTCGATGACAAAATAGGCGCGCCGCGCTTCACCGTAAGCCTGCGACATACGATCGACTTCTTCGTCGTGGATCGCGAATCCCGGACCGGATGCGCCGAACTCCGTCATGACGGTACGGATGATGTTCGCCATCGCGACATCGTCGGCGGACGTGATCGGTCGAATCGAAAATGTCATAGCGGACGGCGGAAATCGAGGTCGTAGCGCGAGCCGTGCACGAGCACGTGCACGCGCAGGTTGGTGATGCTGATCGGTCCGCTCGGATCGGCGTCGGCGACATTGGAATGTCCGACATCGGTCGGATCGACGACGGTGATGCCGCCGGTGCCGACCACATCCATCACGTTGTCGGGCCCGATGATCGCCGCCGTATCCGCATCGATGCCGATGCCGAGTGCAAACGGATTCAGCGCTAGCGCGCCGAGTAGGCGGCCGAGGCGATCGGCGCTGGCGCCGCCCTGATCGATCACGAGGCGATTCGACAAGCCGAGTCCCGGCGAGAGATTGACGTTGCCCATGCGCGGCGTCGCGCCTTGTGCGCCGCCGGCGAGCATGTGCTCGGCAAGGATCGGCGCGCCGCGCCCACTGCCGCCGACTGCCATGCCCTCGGCATTGCGTCGGCGCAACAGCCGCGCCAGCGGCGTGCCGCCGATGATGGTGGCCATGCGCAGCGGTTGATCGGCGCACAGCAGCGCGATGTCGGCTTGTTCGATCGTGGCCGTCACCGACGGCGCTTCGCAGTCGGAGCGTTTGTTCAAGCGGATGCGATGGATCTGATGCGCGCCATGTCCGGCGAGACGCGTGTCGACTTCATCGATGGTCGAATCGTCGGGCGATGCCGCGATCAGCGCCACGTTGGCGCGATCGCCGAGCAATCCCATGATGCGCTTGAAGATGCCGGTTTCGCCGGCGTCGCGCACCGTCGTGCCGATGGCGATGAGGAAACCGCGGGATTGATCGGGTGCGAGGCGTGCGGGCATGTCAGCGCGATTCCAGAAGTTGGTTCAATGTTTCGTCGAGCGCGCGCAGCGGCGCATCGGATTGCGTGAGCGCAGGAAGATTTGCGCGGAGTGTCGCACCGAGTTTTTGTCTGCGCGCAGTGTCGTTTGCCACGTCGACCGCCGTCTCGATCATCGATTCGATGGAATCGCATAGTAGCTCGCCGCCGCCGATCTGTTGCAACATTCCCATGGTCTGGCGGCCGCGCATGAACCGGCCCGGAAGCGTGACGACCGGAACGCCGCAATGCAGCGCGTCGAGGCTGACGTTGCCGCCGGAGAATTTCAGGCTGTCGAGCACGACGTCGCCGGCGAGCAGCACGTGCAGGAACGCCTCGCGCGAACGCATCGGCAGGAAGCGTGTGCGCGCTGCGAAATCCAAATCGCGTTCGGCAAAATGGCGACTCAAACGGTTTCGGAAAATCCAGCGGGCGCCGCTGTCGACGCCTTCGAAGAAGATCAGCGTCGCGTGCGGATCTTTCGCGATGACGCCGGAATAGATCGCGTCGTTGTCAGGATGAAGCTTGAACAACGAATGCGGCACGAGATACAGCGCGCCGGATGACGGCAATCCGAGTTCGTCGCGCGAAACTGGCGATGGTATCGGCGGCGACAGATAGCGCGTGCCGAGCGCCGGCAACGTCAGCAGACGTTCGCTGTAGTGATCGGCGGCGTCCGCGGGTTCCATCGCCGCGCATGAGAGGAAAGCGTCGATTGTCGGCAAGCCGCTCGTTACCGGATGTCCCCATCCGCACACCTGCACAGGTGCGAGCCGGAAGGCGGCGAGCGCTGCCGTTCGATAGTCGAGACCGAGTTCGGGATAAACGATGATGTCCGCGCCGACATCGCGCAGGGCGCGCGCGTTGTCGCGCACGGAGCCGGTCAGCGTGAGTTCGCTCGACGATGCGCGGCTCAGGCGCTCGGTCAGCGCATCGCGGCGAGTGCCGATGTTGACGAGCACGGTTTCCCATCCTCGCGCGGCGATGTGCTCGATCCACGACGCGAAATACGATCCGACCGTGCATTGATGAAACAGGCTCGACACGAACGCGATGCGCCGCGCGCCACGCGGTTTTATTGCCGGCTGCGGCGCCGCCGCGTTCAGCGCAGCCGACCACCATTCACCGAATTCGCGTTGCAGCTCGCGATCGTTTTCGCCTTGATAGGCAAGATAGAAGTTGTGCCACAGAAGTTCGTCAGGCTCGATTCCCTCGGCGGCGATCCGATGCGGCGGGAATTCTTCGACCAGACGATGCAAGTGCTCGGCGAAGTGGTTTCGCGTCGCAATGACGTCGTCTGCGGACGTGTAGGCTGACGGAAGACCGAGCGCGCGAGGCAGCGCGAGCCGAATCGCGTCGCCGCTACCGAGCCATCGTCGCGCCAGCGCAGTCGACCCGAACGCGCGGAGTCTCGCGGCGAATGCAAGCTTCCATTCAACCGACGGCGAATCGACGCTGTTCGGCAATCGCCACGGCTTCTTGCGTCGCGCCTGCCTCGACGAGCAGCATCGATGCACGTCGGCGTTGTTCGCTGCTGATCGAATCCGGCATCGAGCGGAGTCGTGCTATCGCAGCATCATCGTCACCGATGGCGATGAATTGCTCGGCGAGCACGAGTGTGGCGTCGGGATCATCGACAACTGAATCGAGCAGCGTCGATTGCTTCGCGCGGACGTCCGAGGGATGCCAGCACCACCGCCATATTGAAACGTGCGGAGGAATTCGACGGATTCGCATCCATCGCTTTGCGATAGGCAAGCAGCGCTTCCTCGGGCTTCGCCGATTTGTTCGCGTTGCCGATGCGAACCCAGCATTCGGACAGCGTCTGCGACAATTTAGAATTGGCACCGCGCTTGTCGAGCAGCCATTGCAGATCGTCGACGGCGATGTGCCAGCGTTCGAGCTTGAGCGCGGCGTTGATGCGCAGCAGACGCGCTTCTTCCGGCGCCGATGCCAGGGCGCGCGTGGCAAGCGACAGTGTGTCGTCGAACGCGCCGCGCGCGAAGGCGGCGCGCGCCGCAGCGAGCGTCACGCCGCGGCTTTCCCGACTTTGCTGCCGTTGTCGCGCTGAAGTTGCGCGCTGAGCCAGCGGCCGGTTTCGATCAGGCGATCGAGATCGATGCCGGTCGCGATGCCCATGCCGTGCAGCATGTAGACGACATCTTCGCTGGCGACATTGCCGCTCGCGCCTTTCGCGTAGGGACAGCCGCCGGTGCCGGAAACGGCCGAGTCGATCACCGACACGCCGAGTTCGAGGCATGCCAGGATATTCGCCAGCGCCTGGCCGCGCGTGTCGTGGAAATGCACCGCGAGCGCGTCGATCGGCACCGCGTGCTGCGACGGCCGCGAGCATCGCCTTCGCCTTGGCCGGCGTGCCGATGCCGATGGTGTCGCCGAGCGAGATTTCGTAGCAGCCCAGATCGTGCAGGCGTTTCGCCACGCGCACGACATCGGCAACCGGCACGTCGCCTTGGTAGGGACAGCCGAGCACGGTCGAGACATAGCCGCGCACGGCAACGCCATCGGCTTTCGCGCGTTCCATCACCGGCGTGAAGCGTTCGATCGATTCGTCGATCGACGCATTGATGTTCTTGCGATTGAACGCTTCGCTGGCCGCCGTGAACACGGCGATCTCGTCGACGCCGACCGCGCGCGCGCGTTCGTAGCCTTGCAGGTTCGGCACGAGCACCGGATAGCGCACGCCGTGCTTCTTGCGGATGGCCGTATAAACGTCCGTCGCGTCGGCGAGCTGCGGAACCCATTTCGGGCTGACGAAACTGGTCGCCTCGATCGTCTGCAGGCCGGTGTCGGACAGGCGATCGATCAGTTCGATCTTCACCGGCGTCGGCACGATGGCTTTCTCGTTCTGCAGCCCGTCGCGCGGGCCGACTTCGACGATGCGGACCTTGCCCGGCACGCCGCTCATGGCTTTTTCGTTTCGTGTTGAGCCTGGATCACGGTCTGCTCGTATTCGGCGGGGGTCTGGCCGGCACGATTCAAGCACCAGCGTCGGCTTACTGCACGAATATGGCGTTGTTGCGGACGATTTCCAGCATGGCCGCGCGATCGCCGCGCACGAACACGTGCAGCTCGTTGGCCGTCTTGCTGACGGTGCCCTGAAGTCTGCGATCCACGACCAGTTTCGCGGCCAGCTCGCTGTCGACGTCCTGGAGTTCGATGCGGTTGCCGTGCACGTTGTAGCGCGCGAAGAAAAACGACTTCTGCGGCAGCGGATCGATGGCGTAGGGCGGTTTCAGATCGACGAGACCTTTCAGCGCCACGTCGGCGATGACAAGATAATCCTTGCCTTTGTCGTGGACGTAATTCACGGGCACATGAATCTGCTTGAACGGCGCGCCGCGCTCCGGCTGATCGAGCACGGTGAAACGGCATTCGTCGTCGATCCAGAAAGCGCCGGCGTCGTCTTTCGTCGTTTTGTCGACGGTCCACAAGCCTTTCCAGCGCACGTCGCAGGTTTCGATGTTGTCGCCGAGCGGCGATTCGAAACGCGTTTCGGTGCATGCCGCTCAGCGACGCGACGGCGATGACGAGTGCGATGAATCGATCAGGTCGCATGGACGAATTTGACCAGGATGGTGTCGGCTTCGACGAAGTCGCCGGCGGTGGCATTGACCGAATCGATGACACCGGCGTGCGGTGCCTTCAGCGCGATTTCCATTTTCATCGCTTCCATCACCAGCAATTCCTGACCGGCGGTGACTTCATCGCCGGCTTTCGCGCGCACGACGACGATGCGTCCCGGCATCGGTGCGGCGACGCGATCGCTGCTGCGCTGCGTCGATTTCTCGAATGCGAACGCGTCGACGCGCCGCAGCGCCAGGCGCCGATCGCCATCGTGCAACAGCACGCGCTCGCCGGACTACGTTGCGCGCGGAATCGCCGGCGACACGCCGTTGAATTCGCCGCTCGACGAGGTCGGCATTGCGCTTTGCGTGAATCACCGCGCAGCGCGTCGTCGCCGATCTGCAGGTTGTAGGTTCCGGCGTTTCCGGTTGCGCGATCGACTTCGACGCGTTCGCCGTCGTGCTGAAACAGCGATGACGCGGCGCCGGGATGGCCGATGCGCCACGTGTCGCGTGTCGACCACGGCGAATGCGGATCGTCCGACGACGCGGTGGAGGTTGCGCGCATCGTCGAGCAGCACGGCGATCGGCAGCGGCGAAAAGCGGCGCGATTTCCTTCGCATCGGCCGCCGGCAAAAATTCGTCGAGATGACGATCGAGATAGCCCGTATCGATGCGGCCTTCGACGACCGCGGGATGGCGCACCAGCCGCTCGAGGAATTCGATGTTCGACTTCGGACCGACGATGTCGCACTGCGCGAGCGCTTCGCGCATGCGCTGCAGCGCATCAGCGCGCGTGCGATCCCAGACGATCAGTTTCGCGATCATCGGGTCGTAGAAAATCGTCACCGTGTCGCCCTCGACGACGCCGGAATCGATGCGCACGTGCTCGTTCGGCGTCGGCAGATGCAGTTCGCGCAGCTTGCCGGAGTCGGGCAGGAAATTTTTCTGCGGATCTTCGGCGTACAGGCGCAATTCGATCGCGTGGCCGTCTTGCGGCACGGATTTGTTGCGCAGAAGCGATCCCGGCAATGTCATCGCCGGCCGCGACGCGCAATTGCAGTTCGACCAGATCGAGATGCAACGTCATTTCCGTGACCGGATGCTCGACCTGCAGACGCGTGTTGATC
This sequence comes from uncultured Gammaproteobacteria bacterium, assembly GCA_963814225.1. Lineage (GTDB taxonomy): Bacteria > Pseudomonadota > Gammaproteobacteria > Xanthomonadales > Rhodanobacteraceae > Rudaea. The sequence continues at coordinate 32,465 of CAWFCC010000004.1, forward strand.
TCCATGAAGAAGAAATTCGCCGCTCGGCGCGACGATGAATTCCACCGTGCCGGCGTTGACGTAGTTCAGCGCGCGTCCGGCAGCGATGGCGGCGTCGCCCATGCGCGTGCGCAGATCCGGCGTGACGAACGGCGAGGGCGTTTCTTCGAGTACTTTCTGATAGCGACGTTGCGCGGAACATTCGCGTTCGTTGAGATGAATGATGTTGCCGTGCTTGTCGCCGAAAATCTGGAATTCGATGTGGCGCGGCGTTTCGATGTAGCGTTCGAGCAGCACGCGGTCGCGTCCGAACGCGTTCTTCGCTTCGCGCTGGCAGGATTCGAGATTCGGCGCGAATTCGTCCAGCGCGCGCACGATGCGCATGCCTTTGCCGCCGCCGCCGTGCGCGGCCTTGATCATCAGCGGAAAACCGATGCGCTGCGCTTCGCGCGCGAGCAGTCGCGGATCCTGGTCTTCGCCCGTGTAGCCCGGCACGACCGGCACGTCGTGCGCGGCCATCAATTCCTTCGCGCCGGCCTTCGAGCCCATCTTGTTCATCGAATCGGCGGACGGGCCGATGAAGGCAATTCCCGCACGCTCGACGGCTTCGACGAAATCGGCGTTTTCGGACAGGAATCCGTAGCCGGGATGGATCGCCTGCGCGCCTGATTTTTTCGCGACCTCGACGATCGCATCGCGCGCGCAAATACGAATCGGCCGGACGCGGCCCGCCGATCGGCCACGCTTCGTCGGCGAGGTGTACGTGTTGCGCGCTCGCGTCGGCTTCCGAATAGACCGCGATCGTATGGATGCCTAGACGTCTGCACGTCCGGATGATGCGGCAGGCGATTTCGCCGCGGTTGGCGATGAGTACGCGTGTGAACATCATTCGCCTTCCCAGTAGTCGACGGTGTCGCTCAGGCGCCCGGTGTGGCGGAAACCATTGATGGTTCCGTCGGGGTTTCGAGACTTCTCGGCGACCAGGAATTTCTGCGAATCCGGGTATTCGCAAATGTCGGGGAAAATCATCGTGCTGACCGACAGATAACGCAGCGGTTCGTTTCCGGTGTTGGTGATTTGATGCGCCACGCGTTGATCGCCCGGCGGGCACGCGAAGAAATCACCTTTGCGCAACGGCATCGTGCTTTCGCCGAAGCGCGCTTCGCCGGTGCCTTCGAGGATGAAGAACAGTTCTTCGTTCACGCGATGGTTGTGCAGCGGAAAGCCGGTCGCGCCAGGCGGAACCTCAGTAACGTTGTAGCCGAGTTTCTGCGCGCCGATCAGGAGCGACACCTCGGCTTTGCTCGCGTCGAATTTGCGCTTCGCGCTGTCGGGCGCGGCGAACGCCGGCGGACGCGATTTGAATTCGAGCGCGTCGATATTGATGATGCACTTGGTCATCAGCCGAGGTCTTTTTCAGGCTGATGGCAGACGGCTTCGAGATTGTGTCCGTTCGGGCAGATCACGAAAGCGCCGTAGTAATCGTCGTGATAATGCGGACGCAAACCCGGCGGACCGTTGTCCTTCGCGCCGGCGGCCATCGCGTGTTTATAGAACTCGCGTACTGACGTGCGCGTCGGTGCGTTGAATGCGACGTGCATGCGGCCATCCGTCGGCTCGCCGGTGCTGATCCAGAAATATGCTTTGCCGGCCTTGCCGAATCCCGCGTGCGATCCGCCGCCGGATTGCTCGGGCGTGATTTCCATCATCAAGCCGATGCCGAGCGGCATCAGCGCGCGTTTGTAGAACTCGACGCTGTGTTTGAAATCCTTGACCGCAAATCCGATGTGATCGATCACGTGATTCTCCTTGGCTCAACCGTTCCACTGCGCCTTGCGTTTGGACAAAAATGCGCCGACGCCTTCCTGACCTTCTGCCGACACGCGCAAGCGCGCGATGAGCGCTGCATTGTCCGCGTCCACGCTGGTTGCCGACAAGCTTTGCGACGCGCCGATGCGCGCGACGAGTTTTTTCGCTTCGCGCTGTGCGAACGGTCCGCCGTTGCGGAGCAGCGCGAGCACGTCGTCGACGCGCGCGTCGAGTTGCGCCGCCGGCACGCAGTGATGCACGAGTCCGATGCGATGCGCTTCGACGGCGTCGAACGTTTCGGCGGTGAGGAACAATCGTCGCGCGTGACGCACGCCGACGGCGGCGATCACGTACGGCGATATCACCGCAGGAACCAGGCCGAGTTTCACCTCGGTCAGTCCGAATTTGGCGGCATCGGAGGCGACGACGATGTCGCAGCAGGCGACGAGGCCGACTCCGCCGCCGTACGCCGCGCCGTGAACGCGGGCGATGGTCGGCTTCGACAGGTCGTTCAACGTGCGCATCAATCTGGCGAGACGTTCCGAATCGGCGCGGTTGTCGGTTTCCGACAGGTCCGCCATGCGACGCATCCAGTTAAGATCGGCGCCGGCGGAAAACGACGCGCCGTTGCCGGCGAGCACGACGGCGCGGATCGCGTCGTCTTCGTCCAGCTTGGTCAGCGCGTCGGTCAGCTCGTAAATGAGCTCGTCGTCGAACGCGTTGTGGACCTCGGGGCGATTCAGCGTGACCCGCGCAACGCGGTTGTCGATGGATATTTCAATGAATTTGGGCATGCACGAATCATAGCGAACTCGCGCAGCGGCCTTAGGTGATATTGCATCGGCGAATGAGAACTATTATCATTTCCGTACTGTTTCACGGTGGCGGATAACTATGTCGCGCTGGTTGATTTTGCCGATCCTGCTCAGCGTCGCCGCGTCGGCGCATGCGCTGGAGTACGAAGCGAAACTCTCGATCAAGGATCACAAGTTCGATCCGGCCGAGCTCAACGTGCCCGCCAACACCAAGATCAAACTGCTCGTGGAAAACATGGATTCCACGCCCGAGGAATTCGAGAGCAGCGATCTGAATCGCGAGAAAGTGGTCACCGGCAACAAGACCATCACGGTGATGCTCGGTCCGCTCGATGCGGGCAAATACCATTTCTTCGGCGATTTCCATCAGGAAACCGCGCAGGGCGATCTCGTCGTCAAGTAGACCATCATGCTTGGAACCGGAATTCTTGTTTTTCGCGAAGTGCTCGAAGCGGCGCTGATCGTCAGCATCGTGTTCGCGGCGACGCGCGGCGTGCCTCATCGCGGACGATGGGTGGGTCTCGGAATCCTGGCGGGCGTGCTCGGTGCGATCGTGGTCGCGTTCTTCGCCGATGCGATCGCGCAGGCGGTTAGCGGCATCGGGCAGGAGCTGTTCAATGCCACGGTGTTGCTCGCGGCGGTCGTGATGATCGCGTGGCATGCGATCTGGATGTCGAGTCACGGCAGGGAACTGGCGACGCAGATGAAGGCGGTCGGCAGCGATGTGCAGTCGGGGAATCGGCCGTTGTCGGCGTTGCTGATCGTGGTGGCCATCGCGGTGTTGCGCGAAGGGTCGGAGATCGTGCTGTTTCTGTATGGGCAGGCGGCGAGCGGGGCAGGACCGCTGGCGATCGCGGGTGGAATCGCGATCGGTGTCGCTAGCGGCGTGGCGGTCGGATTCCTGTTGTATTTCGGATTGCTCGGCATTCCGATGCGGTATTTCTTTTCGGCGACGAATTGGCTGATGTTGTTGCTGGCGGCTGGGCTTGGCGTCGCAGGCGGCGGGATTTTTGATTCAGGCGGATGTGTTGCCGGCGTTTGGGAATCGGATTTGGGATTCTTCGTTTTTGTTGACCAATACGTCGTTGGTTGGGAAGACGCTGCATACGTTGATCGGGTATGACGCGCAGCCGGCGGGGATGCAGTTGTTGTTTTATGTCGTGACGGCTGGTGTGATTGCGGTTGGGATGAGGGTGTGGGGTGGGTCGAAGCCGGCGCAGCGGGCGGTGCCGCATGCGCACGCTTGAGTTGTTAGCTCTTGTTGTTGGCTGAGTCTTTTTGGCTCGATTTTCCAGCTCGTCTTTCTAGCTCGTCATTCCAGCGGACGCTGGAATCCAGCTTTGATCTTCCCCTCTCCCGCTGGCGGGAGAGGGTTGGCGGTGAGGGTGGTGCTCCACTCGTGAAGAGTGAATCGCAGCTTTTCTCTTCGCTCGTCATTCCCGCGAAAGCGGGAATCCAGCGACTTTGCTTTTTTCGTCTTTGAAGAAAAGAGCTTCCGCGATTGAATATCGCGGGTTACTTCTTTGCTGGTGCAAAGAAGTAACCAAGAAACACCTTTTTTTCTCCCAATGGACGTTGTCCGCGGAGAGCACGTCCCTGATGCTCGCCGCGGACCGCGCGCTTCCTGCGCGCGATCACCGTCGATCTGCGCCTGCGCGCGACTGGTCGAAAGAGTCTTGAAACTCACGACTGCACTAAGCCAAAGGCGGTGAGGCCTGCAAAGCAAAAGCAAAGGAACGCAGTAGCTCTTTGCTCTCTAAGGCGCCAACCCACGTGTTGGTCGCGTGAGATTCTCGTTCCAAAACCACAAATACGGGAGAGGATGCGAGATAGCCGATAAAGTGTGCGTGTAACCGTGCAATGCTCAGATTTAAAGAGGTGCTTTCTTGGTTACTTCTTTGCACCAGCAAAGAAGTGACCCGCAGTCCGCAGGAATGCGGAAGCTTTTCCCAAATCACATCCGAAACACCCCAAACCGCTGACGCTTCATCGGCGCATTCAACGACGCGGATATCGCAAGCCCCAACACGCGCCGGGTATCGGCAGGATCAATCACCCCATCGTCCCAAAGCCGCGCCGTCGCGTAATACGGATGGCCCTGCCGTTCGTATTGATCGCGGATCGGCGCCTTGAACGCTTCTTCCTCTTCTTTCGTCCACGATTTGCCGGACGCTTCCAGTCCATCGCGACGTACGGTGGCGAGCACGGATGCGGCTTGTTCGCCGCCCATCACGGAGATGCGCGCATTCGGCCACATCCACAGGAATCGCGGTTGATAACCGCGGCCGCACATCGCGTAGTTTCCCGCGCCGAAACTGCCGCCGATCATCACGGTGAATTTCGGCACGTGTGAGCAGGCGACGGCCGTCACCATCTTCGCGCCGTCTTTGGCGATGCCGGCGTTTTCGTATTTTTTGCCGACCATGAATCCGGTGATGTTCTGCAGGAACACCAGCGGGATGTTGCGCTGGTTGCACAGTTCGATGAAGTGCGCGCCTTTGAGCGCGGATTCGGCGAACAGGATTCCGTTGTTGGCGACGATGCCGACCGGATAGCCGTATATGTGGCTGAATCCGCAGACGAGCGTCTTGCCGTAGCGCGCCTTGAATTCCTGGAATTCGGAAGCGTCGACGATGCGCGCGATGATTTCGCGGATGTCGAACGGGCGGCGCGTGTCCTGCGGGATGATGCCGTAGAGGTCGTTGGCGGAATAGCGCGGTTCCTGCGGGTCCTGGATCGCGACGGGCAGTGATTTTTTGCGGTTGAGATTGGCGACGATGTCGCGCGCGATGGCGAGCGCGTGCTGGTCGTTCTCGGCGAAATGATCGGCGACGCCGGAGATCGACGTATGCACATCCGCGCCGCCGAGCGATTCGGCGTCGACGACTTCGCCGGTCGCGGCTTTCACCAGCGGCGGGCCGCCGAGGAAAATCGTGCCTTGTTCCTTGACGATGATGGTTTCGTCGCTCATCGCGGGCACGTACGCGCCGCCGGCGGTGCATGAACCCATCACCACCGCGATCTGCGGGATGTTGAGTGCGCTCAGTCGCGCCTGGTTGTAGAAGATGCGGCCGAAATGGTCGCGGTCGGGAAACACTTCGTCCTGCAGCGGCAGGAATGCGCCGCCTGAATCGACGAGGTAAACGCACGGCAGACGGTTTTCGAGCGCGATTTCCTGTGCGCGCAAATGCTTCTTCACCGTCATCGGAAAATAAGTGCCGCCTTTCACCGTCGCGTCGTTGGCGACGATGACCACTTCGATTCCTTTCACGCGTCCGATGCCGGTGACGATTCCCGCGCATGGCGCCTGGTTGTCGTACATGCCGTGCGCGGCGAGCGGCGAGAATTCCAGGAAAGGCGAGCCGGGATCGAGCAGCGCGCGCACGCGTTCGCGCGGCAGCAATTTTCCGCGCTCGGTGTGTTTGGTGCGCGCTTTTTCGCCGCCGCCGAGTGCCGACGTTTCGAGCTGTGATTTCAAATCGTCGACGACGCTGCGCATCTGCGCGGCGTTGGCATGGAATTCCGGTGACTTCGTGTCGATCTGCGATTCGATGGCGGGCATGGCGAGCGATCGTGATGTGAGAGTGGCGAGTTTAGCGGACGCGCCAACGAAAACGGCCGCGCGAGGCGGCCGTTTCGATGACGATGCAGCGTTCGATCAGTGCGTGGTGTCTTGCTTCGCCGCGTCGGCCGCCTTGTTGGTGGCTTCTTTCACGTCCTGCACGCCTTGCTTGGCGGTGTCGACGGTCTGCTTGGCGTTGTCCTGCGCGTTCTTGGCCGCATCGGCTGCCTGACCGGCGGATGCCGCAGCACCGGTGACATCGCCGGACTTCGCTTGCTGCGCGGCCAGTTGTGCCGCTTCGGCAGCTTGCTTCGCGGCCTGCGCGGTTTGTTCGGCTTTGAGCTTGGTCGCTTCCGCGGATGCTTTGGCTTTGGCGGCGGCGTCTTCGGCGGCTTGCTGTGCGTTGTTGTTGCACGCGGTCAGCGTGAGCGCAATCGCTGCGCTCATCAATATGGTCTTCATTTGCATGGTGTCTCCCTTGTGCGAACGTCGGTGCGGAATGTGACGCCTACAACCACCGTGATTGCGCTTGCTTGGCTGGCGCGCCGCGAGCTTACACCAGACACCCGGCTGCCGCATGGCAACAAGGCCCGTTCGGAAATTGCTGTATCGTTCGCGTTCGACGAAGGAGCATCGCGATGCGCAGGATCGGCAAGATTCGCACGGCAATCGTGGCATCGTTTATCGGTGCGCTCGGCACGGCGCACGCGGCGACGTTCACCGTCAGCAACACCAACGATCTCGGCCCGGGTTCGTTGCGTCAGGCGATCATGGACGCGAACGCTGTCGGCTCGCCGTGTCTGATGCAGACGATTTCGTTCGCGATTCCGGGCACAGATGTTGTGCACACCATTCGCCCCAACTCGCAGTTGCCCGCACTCAACATCCCGACGATGCTGGATGGCTACTCGCAACCCGGCTCTCAGCAGAATTCTTTCAACACGGGCGAAAACGCAAAGCTGCTCATTGAACTCGATGGCAGCCTCGCCGGAAGTAGCAGCGGCATAGTCGTGGCCGCAAACGTGCCGTTGCACAGTTGCAGCGGCAACGGATCGTTCATCAGCGGCCTGGTGATCAACCGGTTTCAGTCAGCGGGGATTTTCGCGCAAGGCACGACGTGTGCGAGCGGTCAGTTCTGCAACGTCGGCGGCATCATCGCTTACGGCAATTTCATCGGCACCGATCCCACCGGAATGATCGCCGAAGGCAATGGCTTCGGCGTCTATTTCGGCGTCAACAGCGATTTCGACCGGCTCGGCGACGCGTTGTACTCGGGCGGTGCCGGCGGCGGTGGCTCGTTCGATCCAGTGCCGTTCACTCGCAACATCATTTCCGGCAACGTGGCCGATGGAATCTACGTCGGCTCGTCAGCCGCCGGGTTCCCGGCGACCAATGTCTTCGTTCGCAACAACTATATCGGCGTCGATGCAACGGGAACCCATCCGCTCGGCAACGGCGGACACGGAATTTTCATCGACCTCGGTTCCGGTGGCGCGCAGATCGCTGACAACATCATCGGCGCGTCCGGCGGCGATGGCGTGCACATCGCGTCGAATCAGGATGGATATTTTACGGGCGTCACGAGCAACGGCATCGGTGTCGGCATCGGCGATGCCGCGGTCGGCAATGCGGGCGATGGCGTGTACGTGGGCGGCACGTTGACGCGGGTTGCAGTCGCCGGACAGTTCCACTATCGCACTGACGGAACCAAACCGGCGATCTCGCACAATGGCGGCGCGGGTGTCTTCGTCGAGGGCAACGCGAGCGTCGATATCGTCCCTTCGGTGTCGGGAAATGGCGGGCTGGGCATCGATCTGGCGCCGCGCGGCGTGAATGCGAACGATGCGCTCGATGCCGATACCGGACCGAACGAATTGCTCAATGCGCCCGTTCTGCTGCCGCCGACGGCAGCGCCGCCGTCGATGGTCAACGTGCTCGGTTCGATCGATAGCAATCCGAACACGACGGTCGAAATCGATTTCTACTACAGCGATGCGTGCGATGCATCAGGGCACGGTCCTGGCCAGGTCGTGGTCTCCAGCATGCAGGTGCCGATCGACGCGTCGGGCCACGCCACGTTCTCCAAACCGCTGTCCATCCCTGCGCGGAAGGCAGTAACCGCCGTGGCGCGGCGCGCGCCGCTCGATATCAATCAGCCCGGCGCGTTCATCGTCTCGGAATTTTCCAACTGCCAGGCCATCGACGACAAGATTTTCGCCGACGGCTTCGGTCCGTAAGTCTTAGACGAGCTCGATCGCAATCGCGGTAGCTTCGCCGCCGCCGATGCACAGTGCAGCGACGCCTTTCTTGCCGCCGCGCGCCTTGAGCGCGTGGATCAGCGTGACGACCAGACGCGCGCCCGACGCACCGATCGGATGACCGAGCGCACACGCGCCGCCGTTGACGTTGAGCTTGTCGTGGGAGATGCCGAGCTCGCGCATCGGCGCCATGGCGACGACGGCGAAGGCTTCGTTGACTTCGAACAGGTCGACGTCGTTCACGTCCCAGCCGGCTTTCTTCAGCACGTTCTGGATCGCGGTCACGGGCGCGGTGGTGAACCATTCCGGTTCCTGCGAATGCGTGGCGTGCGCGACGATGCGCGCGAGCGGTTTTACGCCGCGCTTTTGCGCTTCGTCTTCGCTCATGACGATGGTCGCGGCGGCGCCGTCGGAAATGCTCGATGAACTGGCGGCGGTGACGGTTCCATCTTTGCGGAACGCGGGTTTAAGCGTCGGCACTTTCGCCGGATCGGATTTGCCGGGCTGTTCGTCGGTCGCGAATTCGACATCGCCTTTCTTGCCCGCGACTTTCACGGGCACGATTTCAGCGGCGAACGCGCCGGAGGTGATCGCGTTCTGCGCGCGTTTCACCGATTCGATCGCGAACGCATCCTGTTCCTCGCGCGTGAATTTGTATTTGTCGGCGGTCGCTTCGGCGAATACGCCCATCGACTGGCCGTCGTACGGATTGGTCAGGCCGTCCCACGCCATGTGGTCGACGAATTTCGCGTCGCCATAACGAATGCCCGTGCGCGCGCTGACCATGTGCGGCGCATTCGTCATCGATTCCATGCCGCCGGCGACAACGATATCCGCCGAGCCAGCCTTGATCAGATCGTGCGCGAGCATGATCGCCTTCATGCCCGATCCGCACACCTTGTTGATCGTCGTGCAGCCGGTGGTTTTCGGCAGTCCTGCGGCGAGCGCGGCCTGACGCGCCGGCGCCTGGCCCAGATTGGCCGGCAGCACGCAGCCCATGATGACTTCGCTGACGTCATCGGCACTGACGCCGGACTGTTCGAGCGCGGCTTTGATCGCGGTTGCGCCGAGCGTGGTCGTCGGCACGCCGGTGAACTGGCCGAGCATGGAACCGATGGCGGTGCGCTTGGCGCCGGCGATGACGATGGAATTCGAAGCCATGAATTTCTCCGTAGGTGCAGCGCTCTGGTGGCGCCGCTGAGGTGACTTATTATCGCGCTGCAGCACGCGCCGCGAAAGTGCGCGTGCGAGGGTGTGGTTTCAGGTCAGCCGCTTGGTGAGCTGGCCTTCGATTTCGCGTTCGATCATCGGTTTCATCGCGCCGAGCAGGAAGCCGAGTTCGGCGTGCACGATCAGTTCGCTCGGCGTCACTTCGATGCGGCCTTTCACGCCGCTGCGGTGGAAGTGCAGGGTGTCGCCGTCCCATTCGCTGGCGATGCCGAATTTCTGGCTCATCGTGTCGGCGGTTTTGTCGACCAGCGCGCGGGCTTCGGCGCGGGTTTTGCCGTGCGGGCGGCGGATATCGATCGAGGCCATCAGGGTTCCTTCGCAAAACGTTGACGACGGTTCGGCTTTGCTATGATGCCGCATCCGTCCGCAGGCCATATTTATGCGGGCGAACGTCGTGTCCGACAAGGGGTCTCGTGCGTCCAGTCTTCGCTGCCGTGCTGTTCGCGGTCTCGTCGTGCGGTTTCGCCGCCACGATCGACGGCCACATCGATCTGACCTCCGAAGGCAAGCCGCTGCGCGCCGAGGAATCGCAGGATTCCATCGTCTATTTCCGTCCGAAGGTTCCGCTGCAGGCGGTGCCGGTCACGCCCGTGCAGGAGATGAGCACGGTGCGCAAGCAATTCGTGCCGCGCGTAATGGCGACGACACTCGGCAGCGAAGTGCGCTTTCCGAATCAGGATCCGATCCTGCACAACGCGTTCTCGACCTCGAAAGACAATGGCTTCGACGTCGGCCTTTACGGGCAGGGCAGCGGACAGGCGGTGAAATTCTCGAAAATCGGCTACGTGCGCGTGTATTGCAACGTGCACCATTCGATGATCGGCCACATCCTCGTTCTCGATACGCCGTATTTCGTGCATCCGGATGCGAGCGGCAATTTCCACCTGGCCGATGTGCCGCCGGTGGAAGGCGATCTGGTGGTCTGGAACGAACGCGCCGCGCCGTGGCACGCGGTGGTGCGCGCGGACGCGAACCCGAAGATCGGCGTGAACATGGAGTTGACGCAACGGCGCATCCCGCAGCACATGAACAAGTTCGGCAAGCCGTACGGACGGGATGCGAATGGCGGCTACTGAAAAGCCATCGCGCGGCGTCACTGTTCCGCTCGCGCTGAAGTTCTTCATCGGCAGCGCGTTCCTGATCGCGCTCGCGGTCGCGACGGCGGTAATCGTCACGTATATACAAGGCAACCGCATCGCGGCGCGCGCGGTCGATACGGCGCTATCGACGAGCACGGCGGTGCAGAAGGAAATCGAGCAGAGCCGTCTGGATCAGCTGCAACTGAAACTGCAGCAGATGGCCGCCGATCCGAGCACGGTGAAATACATCTCGCAAGCGTCCGGCACGACGAACAATTTGCCGGGCTTGAGTGAAAGCAACGACACCGATACGAAATCGATTCCGGACCTGCTCAAGGAACGCCAGACGCAGATCAACTTCGATCTCGCCATCGCGCTCGACGGCAAAGGCATCGTACTCGGCCGCAGCGATCAGACCGAAGCATTCCAGGAATCGCTCGCCAACGATCCGGTGCTGGTGAAACCGGCGATCGAGCAACTGCGTCCTATCAGCGGCTATTGGCGCGAAGGCGACAAGCTGTATCAGGCTGCGATCATTCCGCTCGGACAAGATCAGGATCTGGTCGGATTTCTGCTGCTCGCACAGCGCGTCAATGACGAGCTGAGCACGCAGATGGCGAAGATCAGCGGCGCGCAGATCGCGTTCTGGCTGCCGCAGGACAATCAACTGCGACTGGTGGCGTCGTCCTTGCCGGAAGCCGACGCAAAGGCGCTGCAGGAAGCACTCAATACACAAGCGCCGGAGATGGCCGCCGCGGTGGCTTCGGGACAGCCGATCCCGCGTTTGTCGCTGCAATTCGCCGGACAGAAATGGGCTTCGCAACTCGCGCCGACGGTGGAAGCGAGCAAGGGCAATCTCGGCGCGGTGCTGGCGCTCGCCTCGACGGACAAGATCATCGCGAGCTATCGCGACATCCTCAATTGGGTGCTGATCGGCGGCGCGCTGTCGATCGCGATCGCGCTGCTGCTGTCGTACGTGCTCGCGAAAGGAATTTTGCGTCCCGTGCGCACGATGGCCGAAGTGGCCGAGCAGGCGGCCGCCGGAAATTACCGTGCGCAGATCGGGTTGAGCGGCAACGATGAACTCGCGCGCCTGTCGCGCGCGTTCGATTCGCTGCTGTCCGATTTGCGTGAGAAGAGCGACATCGAAGGTTACGTCAGCAATCTTTCGCGCTTCCTGCCCGATCCTGCGCGCGAAAGTGCATCGCCGGCGGCGAAACCTGTCGCGATTGCCGCACCGGTTCCGCCTCGCCGCGACACGTTGAGTCTGCTCGGTCTGGAATTCCGTGATCTGGCCAATGTTGCGGCATCCGAATCTGCCGACGAGACGGCCGCACGCCTGGCCAATGCGTCTGCGCTCGTCGATGCGTCCGCACCGGGCGCTGCCGTCAGACAGTCAACGGGCGCGCAATTCATGCTTGGATTTAGCGGCGAATCGCGTGCGATCGCATCCATGCGCGCGCTCGCGCAGATCCGCGAACGTGCGTCGCAGGCGGGACTTTCGCAACCCGCGGCGGCGATCGTTTCCGGTTCCGTCGTGCATGTGACGAATCCGAGCAGCGGCGCGGCCGTGCTCGGCGTCGCCAGCCTGCATCTCGATCGCCTGTTGCCGGAAGCGGCGCCCGGACAGACGCTACTCACGCGTCAGGGCGGCGACGAAATCAAAGCTGCGCTCGGCGATGCGACACTCGCTGTCGCCACCGGCGCGGCGACGGGCAAGAAGTTTTATGCGTTGTCGGACAGCGCGCTAAAAAATCTTCCCGCCGCGACCATGTCGACATCGAACGATGACGCGGACTCGGCAACCGTGATCACGCCGAAGCCGACGTCCCGGCCCAGCCAGCGCGTCACACGACAAACCTCGCTCGAACCCGGCAGCACGTTCGGCGGACGCTATCGCATCCTTTCCGAACTCGGCGCCGGCGGCATGGGCATCGTGTACAAGGCGCACGATCTCGAACTCGACGATGTCGTCGCATTGAAGATGTTGCGCGCGAGCGCGCTGGTGGATCAGGAACAGCTCGATCGGCTGAAGAGTGAAATCAAGCTCGCGCGTCTGATCACGCACCCGAATGTGCTGCGCACGTTCGATTTCGGCGAAGTCGACGGTTTTCCGTATATCTCGATGGAATACGTGCGCGGTTTGACGTTGCGCTATCTGCTCAACGAGACGCGCCGCATTCCGTATTCGGCCGGGCTGCGCATCGCGCGCCAGCTTTGCGCGGGCCTGGCGGCGGCGCATGAAGTCGGCGTGCTCCATCGCGATATCAAACCCGAGAACCTGATCCTGCAGCAGACCGGCAACGCGAAGCTGATGGATTTCGGCATCGCGCGTCCGATCCGCACCAGCATCAAAGGCCACACCGAACCGGGTACGTTTCTCGGCACGCCGAACTATTCGCCGCCGGAACAGCTTGCCGGCGAAGAACTCGACCAGCGCGCCGACATCTATTCCAGCGGCGTGCTGATGTGCGAGATGTTCTGCGGCCAGTTGCCGTTCACGGGCACCAACACGCTCGAGATTTACATCGCGCAGACGCAGCAGTCGCCGATCAAGCCGTCGGAGTTCTGGCCGGAGATCCCGCCCGAGCTCGAAGGGATCATCCTCAAGTGCCTGAGCCGCCAGCCCGTCCGACAGGTATCCCGGCGCGAACGAGCTAGCCGCCGCTTTAGGGCAGCTGCGTGCTTGATTTTCAGTCGCTTATGTCACATTCTTGAGGCCTCTTCGCAGGCGAACGTGGGCGCGATCGTGGGGAATCGATCGGTCGTTTTACAACGGGTTTTGCTGACCGCTGTGTGCTGGGTCGGGTCTGCGTGTGCGCAGGATGCAATCCTGTCCGCGCAGGACGACGCCCAGCCGCCCGCATCGCCGTGGTCGTTTTTCGGCGATGCGATGGTGCGCTACGACCGCACCGTCAACATCCCGCGCCCCGTCGAACCCGATGTCGAACGCACCTTCGGCCGTGGCCGTTTCGGCGTGCTGTACGATCCGATTCCGCAACTTGAACTCGGCGCCGCGGTCAAGCTCGCCGTCGCCACCAACGACAACAAGGAAGATCGTTCGTACAACGAGAACGAGCGCAGCAACGACATCGCGCTCGATCAGTTCTTCGCGCGCTGGAAATTCAACGGCAGCACGTCGGTTCTGTTCGGCAAGGCGGTGTTCCCGCTGGAGCTTTCGCCGATGGTGTGGGATACGGATTTGCGCCCGATCGGCGCGAGCGTTGACACGTCCATCGCCGTGAACGGCAGCGATCGCTTGCAGTTCACCGTCGGCTATTTCGCCGGCGACTTGCCTTACGACGACGATTCGCGCATCACGGCCGCGCAGGCCGCCTATCGCTGGCACGAAGGCCAGCCGGTGAACGGCGCGGTCATCGTGTCGTACCTGGGTTTTTCCGATCTCGAACAACTCACGCTGCAGGGTTTGTCGCGATCGAATCTGCGCGTCGGCAACCTGCTCGTCGACGATTTCCATTTGCTCGACACGCAATTCGTCTGGCGCATGCGTCCGTGGAATCTGCCGCTGGAAGCCCGCGTTGATCTGCTGCGCAACCTCGCCGCGGACAGCGCGCGCGACGGTGCGCGCGGCAGCATCGTGCTCGGCGACCGCCGCGTGCCGCACGGGTGGGAATTGGGTTTTTCCGCCCAGCGCATCCAGCGCGAAGCGGCGATGGCCGCGTTCAATTCCGACGACTGGTGGTTCCACAGCTTCGCGCGCGGCGTGATGCCCTGGATCGGCTACGGTTTCAACGCGACCTGGAGCGCGCGCCTGGCCGAATTCCACGAGCGCCGCGATGGCGTGTCGGACTACACCGATCGCGTCCTGCTCGACCTTTACGCGCAATGGTAAGCGAGACCGCAAAAATGACGGCTGTGCTACATTGGCTGGACAAAGAGTCGCAACCGGGGAACGTCGATCGATGGCAGCAAACGTGCGCCTGACCTTTCCCAACAAGGAACACGCCGACGTCCTGATCGCGCCCGGCGATACGACGGTCGGATCGGCGCAGGACAACGCGGTCGTGCTTGCCCAACGCGGGCGTCACGGCCCATCACGCATCGGTCACGGTGCGCGACCGAAGTTTCGTACTGAACGTTCTCGATTCCGGCGCGCGCACGCACGTGAACGCGCGCCCGGTGCGCGAGAAAGCGCTTCTCAGGATGGGGGATATCGTCAGCCTGGATACGGTGCAATTCATGCTCAAGCCCGATCGCGACGAAGTCATCCGCACCAAATTGCCGGCGCAGACGGCCGGCACACCCGAGCCCGAAGAGAACGATCCGAATGTCACGCGTACGCGTCTGGCGCCGCCGAAAGCGGTGTTGCGCGGCGTGTCGGGGGCGTACTTCGGCAAGATCATCCCGATCCGCGGCCGCCTCACCATCGGACGCGGCAGCGAGTGCGATTTGATCCTCGACGAGGCGGAGATGTCGCGCAAGCACGCGGTCATCGAGAACTTCGGCGACGGCATTTATCTGCGCGATTTGGGCTCGTCCAACGGCACCTTCGTCAACGGCGTGCAAGTGCGCGACGCAGTGCTGCACCCCGACGATCAGATCGCGTTCGATCGCAACCGTTTCCTGCTCGAGGCGCCCGGCATGCCGACGCGCGGCGAACACGAGGTGACGGTCGAAGAACCCGCGCACAACATCACGCAGACGATGCAGGCGATCCGCGTTCCGGAAGCCAAGCCCGTCGTCGCCGAGCGCAACAAGAACGATATCTGGTGGCTGATCGGTGCGGCGGCGTTGATCGCCGTCGGCATCGCACTGCTTCTGTTCGTGCGCTTTTAGCGAGCTGCGCCGCCTGCCGTGGCCGTCGCCATCGCGATCGGCCCGGCAACCCGCCAAACGGTTGTTGACGGCGCCCGAAAATTGGTGCGTGATAGGCGTGCCCGTCCAATCAGGGGGTAAGGGCACGAGGCCATGAACCTCGCCGGCGCGTTCCGTTTTTCGTCCAGTCTGGTCTTCGTGATGGATGCCGGCGACGGAACCATTGTGGACGTGAATCCCGCATGGGAAGAACGCGTCGGCTACCGGCGCGACGAAGTCGTCGACAAACCTTCCGCCCCGATTCGAATTCTGGCCCGACATCGAAACGCGCGCGCGACTGTGGACGCGCGTGCGCACCGAAGGCTGCGTGCGCGGCGATCGCGTTCGTTTCCAGAATCGCAACGGCGTTGCGCTCACAGGCACGGTCAATTGCGAAATGTTCGATGACGACGGCGTGAGCCGCATGTTCATCGTTATCCAGAACGTGAGCGAGGCCGGCGACGAACCCGAGCCCGAGGAAGATCCCGGCAACTATCGCGCGCTGTTTCTGGCCGCCGCCGAAGGCTTGTATCGAAGCTTGCCGAACGGCGGCTGGATCGACGTGAATCCCGCCTTGGCGCGCACGCTCGGTTACGAATCGCCCGCGCAGATGCTGCTCGAATCCAATCGGCGCCGCGTCAGCGAACTGTACGTCGACCAGAAGCAGGCCAAGCGGTTATATCGGCTGCTCGACGAAACCGGCCAGTTCGAAGACGAACGCGCCGAAGTGCAGTGTCGCGACGGCAGCACGGTGTGGATTTCCGAGAACGGACGCGCCGTCCGCGGCACCGACGGACGCATCATGTATTACGAAGGGTCGATCGTCGACATCACCCATCGCGTGCGCGCCGAGACGGGCCTGAAACAATCCGAAGCGCTGTACAAAACGCTGGTGGAGAACTGCCGCGACGGCGTGTTCCTCGTGCTGCACGAAAAGGTCGTGTTTGTGAATAACACGCTGGCGACGATGCTCGGCTACGCCGTCGACGAACTCGCCGGCCGCAACTACATGGATTTCGTTGCGCCGGATTCGATACCCGAGCAACAGCAGCGCCGCGATAACCACACCGACGGTTCGCGCTCGATGCAGGATTACGAAGTCCACGCGCTGCGCAAAGACGGCCGTCGCCGATTGCTGCGCGTGCGCGCGGGCGCGGTCGAATACAACGGCGAAATCGCCAGCACTGGCACCATCGAAGACATCACCGACGAACGCGCCGCGCAACTGGCGCTGGCCGAAGCGGAGCGGAAATACCGCTCGCTGTTCGAGAATTCGGTCACCGGCATGTTCCGCAGCCATACCGATGGTCGGCTGCTGCAGGCTAACGGCGCGCTGGCGAGAATCCTCGGCTACGACGACGCCGACGCGCTGCTGCGCGGCGTCGTCCACATGAATCAGATCTACGCCAATCCCGATGAACGCGATCAGCTGATCCGCACGCTGGTCGGGCAGGGCGGCGTCGAAGGTTCGGTCTTTCTCGCCCGCCGCCGCGATGGCAGCCAGATCACGCTCGAGATTTCCGCGCGTCCGGTTTTCGACGACGACGGGCACACCATTTTCATCGAAGGCTCCGCGCAGGATGTCAGCGCGCGCCTCGATGCCGAGCGCGAGCTGCAGCGATCCGAAGTGCGCTACCGCATGCTCGTCGAGCACAGCCAGGCCGGCGTCTACATGATGCTCGACGACCGCTACACCTACGTGAACCATGCGTTCGCCGCGATGTTCGGCTACACCGAAGAGGAACTGGTCGGCGCGGATTTCCGCATCCTGGTGCCGCCGGAATCAAAGAATCAGCAGGAACAGCGCTACGAACGGCAATCGCTGAGCGATTCGCATCGCGGCAATTACCCGGTGATGCTGAAACGCAAGGACGGCATCCGCATCGACTGCATCGTCAGCGCCGGCACCATCGTGATCGACGCGCGTTCCTACACGACAGGCACCATTCGCGATGTCACCGACGAGCGCCGTGCGCAACAGCAACTCGAACACAACGCCAGCCACGATTTATTGACCGGTTTGCCCAATCGCGTGTTCTTTGAAGAAGAACTGGCGCGCTCGATCAGCCAGTCGCGCCTGCTCAACCGGCATGAATACGCCGTGCTGTTCCTCGATCTCGACGGTTTCAAACTCGTCAACGACAGCCTCGGCCACGCCAGCGGCGATATCCTGCTCGTGCAGATCGCCGACAACCTGCGTGCGCAGCTCGGCGGTCATTGCCTCGTCGCGCGCTACGGCGGCGACGAATTCACATTGTTGCCGCACGGCGCGTGTCCGCGCCCTCGCGCCGAGCAGCTCGCGCAGCGCGTGCTTACGCTGCTCGCCGGTTCATTCGACGTCAACGGCCATCGCGTGTTTTCCGGCGCGAGCGTGGGCGTGGTGCTCGGACGTCCGGAATATCATTCGCCGGATCAGGTGCTGCGCGACGCGGATACGGCGATGTACCGCGCCAAAGCCAGCGGCAAATCCGCTTACGTCATTTTCGACGACGCCATGCACGCCGCCGCGCGCGCACGACTGAAGCTCGAAACCGATTTGCGCTTCGCGCTGGAACGCGGCGAATTCCGCGTTTTCTATCAGCCGATCGTCGACCTCGACACCGGCGTCGTACAAAGCTGCGAAGCGCTCGTGCGCTGGA
The DNA here is from genome assembly GCA_963814225.1 of uncultured Gammaproteobacteria bacterium. Lineage (GTDB taxonomy): Bacteria > Pseudomonadota > Gammaproteobacteria > Xanthomonadales > Rhodanobacteraceae > Rudaea. The sequence goes on from CAWFCC010000004.1 coordinate 50,651, forward strand.
TGCATCCCGAACGCGGGCTGCTGATGCCGAGCGCATTTCTCGGCGTCGCGGAAGAAACCGGCACGATCGTCGCGATCGACTGGTGGGTGCTGGAACAGACCTGCCGCAATCTCGTGCGCTGGCAACGTCGCCATCCGGCGCACGCGAAGCTGCGCGTCAACGTCAACATCGACGAACGCCAGTTCGCCGAGCCGACCATCGTCGAAAGCGTGCGCGACATCCTCGACCGCACCGGCGTCGATCCCGCGTGTCTGGCGCTGGAAATCACCGAAACCGTGTTCCGCCGCGGCCGCGAGGAGGCCGAGAGCGACGCTCAACCGGCTCAAGCAATTGGGCGTCGCACTGGTCGTCGACGATTTCGGCACGGGCTATTCGTCGCTCGATTCGTTCGCCACCTCGCCGTTCGATTCGCTCAAAGTCGACAGCAGTTTCGTGCGCGACATGGTCACCAACTTCCGCCATCGCGCCATCGTGCGCACCATCGCCGCGTTGGCCGCCGATCTCGGCCTCGGACTCATCGCCGAAGGCGTGGAAACGCAGGATCAGGCCGACGTGCTGCGCGAACTGGGTTAGCCGGCGTGCGCAGGGATTTCTCTATTCGCCGGCAATCCCGCTGGACGAACTCGATCGCGTCCTCGAACACGGCATCGGCGGTCAGCGGCAGTTCCAGAACTGGCGCAGTTGCCTAATTGTTGCGTCGCGGCATAATGGGACTCTTCTGTCGGAGCCGCCATGTCACGCACGTACAACTTCAGCGCCGGTCCTGCCGCGCTGCCGGAAGCCGTCTTGCGCCAAGCGCAGTCGGAAATGCTCGAGTGGGGCAAGGCGCAGGCGTCGGTGATGGAAATCAGCCATCGCGGCAAGGAATTCATCGCGCTGCGCGCAAAGAATCCGAAAGCGATTTGCGCAAATTGCTGCAAATTCCACAAAATTACAAAGTACTTTTTTTGCAGGGCGGCGCACGCAGCATTTCGCGCAGATTCCGATGAACATCGCGCGGCGCGAAAAGAGCGCCGACTACATCGTCACCGGCGCGTGGGGCGAAAAGGCGGTCAAAGAAGCCAAGCCGCTCTGCAAGGTGCAGATCGCGGCGAGTTCGCGAGTCGACCAATTTCACGACGATTCCGGCGCGCGATACCTGGAAACTCGATCCTGGATGCGGCCTACGTGCACTACACGCCGAACGAAACGATCCACGGCGTCGAGTTCCAGAACGTTCCCGATGTCGGCGACGTGCCGCTGGTGGCGGACATGTCGTCGAATATCCTGTCGCGGCCGATCGATGTGTCGAAGTTCGGCATGATCTATGCAGGCGCGCAGAAGAACATCGGCCCATCGGGCCTCGTCGATCGCTGATCATCCGCGACGATCTGCTCGCGCGCTGCCCGAAAGACATCCCGAAAATTTTCAGCTACGCCGAGCAGGCCGCGCAACGACTCGATGCTCAACACGCCGAACACGTTCGGCTGGTATCTGGCCGGCCTGACGTTCAAGTGGCTGGCGAGCGAAGGCGGACTGGCGGCGATCGAGAAGAACGAAATCGCGCAAGGCCGAGCTGCTTTACGGCTACATCGACGGCTCGGGCTTCTACAAGAATCCGGTCGATAAAGCGGTGCGTTCGCGCATGAACGTGCCGTTCACGCTGCCGCAACGAAGCGCTCGATGCGTCGTTCCTCAAGGAATCGGAAGCGGCCGGGTTGATGGCGTTGAAAGGCCATCGTGCGGTCGGCGGCATGCGTGCCTCCATCTACAACGCGTTGCCGATCGAGGGCGTGCAGGCGCTTGTGGATTTCATGAAGGATTTCGCGAAACGCAACGGATGACTCCACTGATTGCCGTCATTCCCGCGAAAGCGGGAATCCAGCGACTTGGCTCTGAAGCGGCACAAGCCAAAGGCACTGGATTCCCGCTTTCGCGGGAATGACAAGCAAAAAACAACGAATAGACGACGGGACGAACACATGTTCAAGATCCAGACGCTCAACAACATCTCGAAAAACGGCATAGGCCGTCTGCCGGCGAATCTGTATAAAGTCGGCAACGACATCGCCGATCCCGACGCCGTGCTCGTGCGTTCCGCCGACATGCACGGTTCGACGCCGGCATCGTCGATCAAAGCCGTTGGCCGCGCCGGCGCAGGAACCAACAATATTCCCGTCGCCGAGTTCAGCACGCGCGGCGTGCCGGTGTTCAACGCGCCGGGCGCGAATGCGAATGCGGTGAAGGAACTCGTCGTCGCCGGCATGTTGATTTCCGCGCGCAATTTGAACGATGCGTTGTCGTTCGTCAGCGGTCTGACCGCGAAAGAAGATTTGCACCACAAAGTCGAAGCGGAGAAGAAACGTTTCGTCGGTTCGGAACTGTCGGGCAAGACGCTCGGCGTGGTCGGACTCGGCGCGATCGGCGTCAAAGTCGCCAACGCGGCGCGCGCACTCGGCATGAACGTGCTCGGTTTCGATCCGCACATGACCATCGATGGTGCGTGGGCATTGTCGTCGGATGTCGCCAAAGCCGGTTCGCTCAACGAACTGTTCGCGGCGTCGGATTACGTCACCTTCCACGTGCCGCTCAACGATGCGACGCGAGGCATCTTCGGCGCGTCGGCGCTTGAATGCGGTGAAGCCGGGCGTCGTGCTGCTCAATTTCGCGCGCGAAGGCATCATCGATCCGGCGAAACGCTGCAACAAAGGACTGCGAGGACGGACGCATCGGCCGTTACGTTACCGATTTCCCGGCGGCCGAACTGCTCGGCAATCCGCGCGTGATCGGCATGCCGCATCTGGGCGCATCGACCGGCGAGGCCGAAGAGAACTGCGCGCTGATGGTGGTCGATCAGCTTCGCGATTTCCTGGAAAACGGCAACATCCACAATTCGGTGAATTTCCCGAGCATCCGCATGTCGCGCACCGGCGCGGCGCGGTTGTGCGTCGCCAACCGGAATCGTCCGAACATGATCGGCCAGCTTTCGCACGTGCTCGGCGAAGCCGGCGTCAACATCGCGCAGATGCACAACGCCTCGCGCGGCGATGTCGCCTACACGCTGATCGATCTCGATTCGGCTGCGTCCGATTCGCTCATCGCCGCGATCGGCAAGATTGACGGTATCCTGTCCGTCCGCGCGATTGCGTTAGAGACGTCTAGATGGCTAAAAAGCCTGCCGCACCGTTTTCACTCGCCGACGCGCGTGCGCGCATCGACGGCATCGATCGCACGATCCAGGAACTGATCGCCGAGCGCGCCGGTTGGGCGCGCCAGGTCGGCAAGGCGAAAGGGCCGCTCGAAGGCGGCGGTCGAGTACTACCGTCCCGAGCGCGAGTCGCAGGTGTTGCGCATGGTGATCGACCGCAACCAGGGCCCGCTCGCCGATGAAGTGCTGGTGCGATTGTTCCGCGAAATCATGTCGGCGTGCCTGGCGCAGCAGGAACCGTTGAAGGTCGGTTATCTCGGTCCGGAAGGCACGTTCAGCGAACAGGCGGTGCGCAAGCATTTCGGACATTCCGCGCACGGTTTGCCGTTGATCGACGATCGAGGAAGTGTTCCAGGAAGTCGAAAGCGGCAATGCGGATTTCGGCGTCGTGCCGGTCGAGAATTCAGGGCAGGGCACGATCCAGATCACGCTCGATATGTTCCTGACCTCGCAGCTCAAGATCTGCGGCGAAGTGGAATTGCGCGTGCGGCAATATCTGTCTGTCGCGAACCGGGCGCATCGAGGACATCGAGCGCATCTATTCGCATCCGCAATCGTTCGCGCAGACGAAAGGCTGGCTGCGCAGCAATTTGCCGAAAGTCGAGAAAATCGCCGGTGTCGAGCAATGCGGAAGCGGCGCGGCGCGCGCGCAATGCCGACGATGCCGCGGCGATCGCGGGCGATGCGGCGGGGCATGTATACAATTTGCGCAAAGTCATCGTCAGTCCGATCGAGGATCGCGACGACAACACGACGCGTTTCCTCGTTCTCGGACGTCAATTCTTCCCGCCGTCGGGTCACGACCGCACATCGGTTCTGGTGTTCATCAAGGATCAGCCCGGCGCGCTTTTCAACGTGCTGAATCCATTTGCCAAGCACGGCATCAGCATGAACCGCATCGAATCGCGACCTTCGCATCAGGCGAAGTGGGAATACGCATTCTTCATCGATCTGTCCGGCCACGTCGACGATGAACCGATGAAGAAAGCGCTCGCCGACCTGAAAAAGCATTCGGCACAGATCAAGATTCTCGGCTCGTATCCGGTCGCCGTGCTGTGAGTTTCGATGCGGCCAGGCTGGCCAACGCGGCGACGCGCAAGCTCAAAGCCTACGATCCTGGTCACGATCTGCCTGCATTGCGCAAACGTTTCGGACCGACGCTCGCCGAACTTGGTTCGAATGAAAATCCGATCGGGCCGAGCCCGAAGGCGCTCGCTGCGATCCAGAACGAGCTGGCGCATCTTTTCCGTTATCCCGATCCGAAAGGCGGTGCGCTGAAAACGGCGCTCGCGGAACGATTGCAAGTAGAAACTTCGCAGATCACCTTCGGCAACGGTTCGCACGAATTGCTGATGCTGATCGCGCAATGTTTTGCCGATGCATCGACGTCCGTCGTGTTTTCGGAATTCGGTTTCGCCGTGTTTCCGATCGCGACAGCCGCTGCAGGCGCGCAGGCGATCCGCGTACCCGCGTTGCCGCGCGACGACGCGACGATGCCGCTCGGTCACGATCTCGATGCGATGGCGAATGCCATTCGTGACGACACGCGCATCGTCTATCTCGCCAATCCGAACAATCCGACCGGCACGTGGTTCGACGATGCATCGCTGCAGAAGTTTCTCGCGCGCGTGCCCGGCGACACGTTGGTTGTGGTCGATGAGGCCTATCACGAATTCGTCGATGCGCCGGGACTGACGACGGCGCTCGACCTCTTGCCGAATCATCCGAATCTCATCGTCACGCGCACGTTTTCGAAAGCGTATGCGCTCGCCGGTCTGCGTCTCGGCTACGCGATCAGTTCGCCCGAGGTCGCCTCGATCTTCGAGCGCCTGCGCGAGTCGTTCAACTGCAACGGTCTTGCGCTGATCGCCGCGGAAGCCGCGCTGATGGACCGGGATCACCTCGCGCGCTCGAAAGAGTGGAATCTGGCCGAGCGCGAATGGCTTGCCGCGAAACTGCGCGAAAAAGGTTTGCGCGTGCTTCCGTCGCAGACGAATTTCGTGCTGATCGATTTTCGGACGGACGCCACGCCGATCGAGAAAGCGCTGTTCGACAAAGGCGTGATCGCGCGTCCGATGGGCGGCTACGGATTGCCGGAATTCCTTCGCATCAGCGTCGGTTCGCGCGCGGAAAACGAACGACTGCTCGCCGCGTTGCCATGAGTGGATTGCGCTGGACCAGCGCGCGTTCGTCGGGTTTGCGCGGCGAGGTTCGCGTGCCGGGCGACAAGTCGATTTCGCATCGCGCCATCATGTTGGCGGCGATCGCTGAAGGCACATCGCGCATTACCGGATTTCTCGAAGGCGAAGATACGCGCGCGACCGCTCGCGCGTTCGCGCAGATGGGCGTTCGCATCGAATCGCCGCGCGACAACGAGCGCATCGTTCACGGCGTCGGTTTGCGCGGACTGAAGAAATCCGCGGCTCCGATCGATTGCGGCAACGCCGGAACCGGCATGCGTCTGCTGACCGGCTTGCTGGCGGGGCAATCGTTCGACACCACGTTGATCGGCGACGAATCGTTGTCGAAGCGGCCGATGCGTCGCGTCATCGATCCGCTGTCGGCGATGGGCGCGCAGATCGAAGCGGAGCAGGGCGGGCTTCCGCCGCTGCGGATTCGCGGCGGCTCGCCGCTTAAAGGCATCCGCTACGAACTGCCCGTCGCGAGTGCGCAGGTGAAATCGGCACTGCTGCTGGCTGGCTTGTATGCGGAAGGCGAGACGCACGTGATCGAGCCACATCCGACGCGCGATTACACCGAGCGCATGCTGTCGGCATTCGGCTGGCCGATCGAATTCGGCGAAGGCTGGGCGAAGGTGAGTGGCGGCCATGCGCTGCGTGCCGTCGATATCGCCGTGCCGGCCGATTTTTCGTCGGCGGCGTTTTTCATCGTCGCGGCGACCGTGATTCCGAATTCCGAACTCACGATCCGCGATGTCGGCATGAATCCGCGCCGCATCGGCTTGCTGCATGTGCTGCGCGACATGGGCGCCGACATCCGTGAGGCGAATGCGCGCGATGCGGGCGGCGAGCGCGTCAGCGATCTGATCGTGCGCTCGGCGCCGCTGCGGGGTATAGACGTCCCTGTCGTACATGTCCCGGATATGATTGACGAGTTTCCGGTCCTGTTCGTCGCAGCCGCGTTGGCGAAAGGCACGACGCGTGTCGTCGGTGCGGCGGAGTTGCGAGTGAAGGAATCCGATCGGATCGCCGTGATGGCGAAGGGTTTGCGTGCGCTCGGCGCGTCGGTCGAGGAGACGCCGGATGGCGCGATCATTCACGGCGGTAAGCTTTCGGGCGGAGAAGTGGATTCCGCCGGCGATCATCGTTGCGCGATGAGTTTCGCTGTCGCGGGCGCCGTCGCAGCCGGCCCCGTCCATATCCTCGATTGTGCCAATGTGGCTACGTCGTTTCCGGGCTTTTCGGATCTCGCCACGCGCGTCGGTCTTGAGCTTTCGTAGGGGCGCGATTCATCGCGCCCGCTCTTCGCGGAACACGGGCGCGATAAATCGCGCCCCTACGATGCCGGATTTCACGAGGCGGGCGCGATGCCGGATTCGACGAGGCGGGTGCGATAAATCGCACCCCTACGGTGTGGGGTTGGACAAAACGGGCGTGATGAATCGCGCCCTGCGGCAGCAAGACTCCGATAAAATAGCGCCATGAGTCCCGACAAAATCGTTCCGGTGCTGACCATCGACGGACCATCGGGCTCCGGCAAAGGCACGATCAGCCGCATGGCCGCCGACGCGCTCGGCTGGCACATGCTCGATTCGGGCGCGTTGTATCGCTCGGTCGGATTCGCGGCATCGATGGAAGGTCTCGATCTGTCGGATGCCGACGCGATGACCCGCTGCGCACAGACCACGAAGATTTCGTTCCGCGATCCGAAAGACGGCGGCGAGACGCGCGTCATCGTCAACGGTCACGACGCGACCGACGAAATCCGCACGGAAACCTGTGGCGCGGCGGCGTCGGCGATCGCGGCGATTCCGTCGGTCCGCACCGCGCTTCTCGACAAACAGCGCAGCTTCCGCAGGGCTCCTGGACTGGTCGCCGACGGCCGCGATATGGGCACCGTGATTTTCCCGGACGCCGGTTTTAAGGTTTTCCTCACCGCCAGCGCCGACGAACGGGCGAAACGGCGCTATAAGCAGTTGAAAGAAAAGGGGTTGGGGGTTACACTTGCCGCCCTTTTGCGCGAGATTCAGGCGCGTGACGTGCGCGATGCCGAACGTCCCGTGGCCCCGCTCAAGCCGGCGGAAGGCGCAACGCTCATCGATTCGACCGGGATGCCGATCGATGCGGTAGTCGCCCTCGTACTCGGCCTGGTGCGGCGCAGTCTTACGCGCTAAGCACGGATTCGCGAATGGGAAAGGTTTCGAGGTCGGATGGAAATCCGGTCTCAGGTCCTGTCGTTTCGGCGATGGGTTACGCAACGGTCCGGAAGAACCGGGCCATAACGGGTGGACCGCGGTCTGATTCAAAGCCGACGCAAAGGGTTCTCGATTTCGTGGGAATGACGAGCGGAAGCAGCGGGTTGGAGCAACGTCTTAAGGTCAACTGGAATCCTCATGACAGAAAGTTTTGCCGAATTATTCGAAAAGAGCCAAACGCTCAACAAACTCAAGCCGGGCTCGATTGTTTCCGGCATCGTCGTCGAAATCCGCAATGACGTCGTCGTCGTCAACGCAGGACTGAAATCCGAGGGCATCGTTCCCATCGAGCAGTTCCGCAACGAACAGGGCGAGCTCGAAGTCGCCGTCGGCGATGAAGTGAAAGTGGCTCTCGACGCCATCGAAGATGGTTTCGGCGAAACCCGCCTCTCGCGCGAAAAAGCCAAACGTTCCCTGGTTTGGGACGAACTGGAAGAAGCGCAGCAGAGCAACGCCACCGTCACCGGCCGCATTTCCGGCAAGGTGAAGGGCGGCTTCACCGTGGACATCAAGGATGTCCGCGCATTCCTGCCTGGTTCGCTGGTCGATGTGCGCCCCGTGCGCGATCCGGTCTACCTCGAAGGCAAGGAACTGGAATTCAAGATCATCAAGCTCGACCGCAAGCGCAACAACGTGGTCGTGTCGCGTCGTGCGGTGGTCGAGAGCGAGCATTCGGAAGAGCGCGAACAGCTGCTCGAACGCCTGCAGGAAAACGCGGTGGTCAAGGGTGTGGTCAAGAACCTCACCGACTACGGCGCGTTCGTGGATCTCGGCGGCATCGACGGTCTGCTGCACATCACGGATATGGCGTGGAAGCGCGTGCGTCATCCGTCGGAAGTGGTCAACGTCGGCGACGAACTCGAAGTGCGCGTGCTGCGTTTCGACCGCGAGCGCAATCGCGTTTCGCTGGGTCTCAAGCAGCTCGGCGAAGATCCGTGGGTCGCGATCGCGCGCCGTTATCCGACGGGCACGCGCCTGTTCGGCAAGGTCTCCAACGTCACCGATTACGGTTGCTTCGTTGAACTCGAGCCGGGCGTCGAAGGCCTCGTGCACGTTTCGGAAATGGACTGGACCAACAAGAACGTCAATCCGGCCAAGATGGTGCAGGTCGGCGACGAAGTCGAAGTGATGGTGCTCGACGTCGACGAAGAACGCCGCCGCATTTCGCTCGGCATCAAGCAGACGCAGGCCAATCCGTGGGAGTCGTTCGCGGCGATCCACAAGAAGAACGACAAGGTGTCCGGTCAGATCAAATCGATCACCGACTTCGGCATCTTCGTCGGTCTGGATGGCGGCATCGACGGTCTCGTCCACCTGTCCGACATTTCGTGGCAGCGCACCGGCGAAGACCTGGTCCGCAACTTCAAGAAGGGCGATACGGTTGAAGCCGTGGTTCTCGCGGTCGATCCGGAACGTGAACGCATTTCGCTCGGCATCAAGCAGCTCGAGCAGGATCCGTTCGGCCAGTACATGGCGGCCAATCCGCGCGGCAGCATCGTCAACGGCACCGTCAAGGAAGTCGATCAGAAAGGTGTGACGGTCGATCTCGGCGAAGGCGTCGAAGGTTATCTGCGCGCGAATGACATCGCCAAGGAACGCGTCGACGATGCCACGCAGCACTACAAGGTCGGCGACAAGGTCGAAGCCAAGTACACCGGCATGGACCGCAAGGGCCGCGTGCTGCAGCTGTCGATCCGCGCCAAGGACGACGATGAAATGCAGCAGGCGCTCGAGGACTATCAGTCGGCTTCCGGCGGCACCACCAAGCTCGGTGCGCTGCTGAAGGAACAGATGAACAAGTCGGAGTAAGCGTTACCGGGTCCGCAGACGATGAATGTCTGCGGACCCCGTTTTGATTACTTGGTGCACGTGTCATTTGGGGTTGTTTGACGTCAACTCACCGACTCAACGTAAAACTGCGAATTGTCCATGACGAAATCGGAATTGATCGAATCGCTCTCGCTGCGTCAGAGTCATCTGAATTTCAACGACGTCGAGCTTTCGGTGAAAAGCGTCATCGAGCAGATGAGCCAGGCGCTGTCGACCGGCGAACGCATCGAGATTCGCGGCTTCGGCAGCTTCTCGCTGCATTTCCGTCCGCCGCGCATGGGCCGCAATCCGAAGACGGGTTCGGCCGTGGCGCTGCCCGGCAAGCACGTTCCGCATTTCAAGCCGGGCAAGGAATTGCGCGAACGCGTCAATGAAGTGGCGGCCACACGACCTATCACGGGCTGATGGCGCCGATCACGGGCCGATCGTGCGCCTGCGACGGTTGAATTTCGTGTCCGTCGCCCCTGATCGGACAGGACGTGATGTGACAGGATGCTTCTCCCGGATTGAATTCATGCGCCTGCTGATCATTCTTCTTGTGTTGATTTTCGCCGTTCTCGGCGCGGTGTTCGGCGCGCTCAACAGCGAGCGCGTGGCCTACGATTTTTATTTCGTGACCGCGCACCGTGCCGAAGGGCGCCGCGCTGATCGCTGCCGCTTTGGCCGGCTGGCTGCTCGGCGGCATCGTCGTCTATTTCGGACTGGTGCTGCGACTGCGCCGTCGCGTGCGCACGCTCGCGCGCGAACTGAGCGTTGCCGAAAAATCGCAGCGCGAAACGGTGATGACGCCGGTCACGACTCGCGTCGTCATCCAGGCGAGCGACAAAGCGCCGTGAACATGTCGCCGATGCTCGATGTATGCGTTGTGCCTGTTGCTGCCGGTCGCGGCGCTTTCGGGCTGGTTCGTCGGGACGGCGCAACAGTGAACGTTCGCGCCGCGTCGGCGTCAGCGAACTGTCGTCGAGCTACTTCCGCGGCCTGAACTATCTGCTCAACGAGCAGCCCGACAAGGCCATCGAAGTATTCCTGCAACTGGCCGAATTCAATCGCGATACGGTCGAGACGCATCTCGCGCTCGGCAATCTGTTCCGCCGCCGCGGCGAAGTCGATCGCGCGATTCGCGTGCATCAGCATCTGATCGCGCGTCCGAACCTGAGCAACGAAGAAAAGACCGTCGCCATGCTCGAACTCGGCGAGGACTACATGCGCGCCGGCCTGCTCGATCGCGCCGAAACCCTGTTCGCCGATCTCGTCGCCATCGACGCGCACGTGCCGAACGCGCTGCGGCATCTGATCAACATCTATCAGCACGAGAAAGACTGGGCCAAGGCGATCGAACACGCGCGCCGACTCGAAGAGGCGACAGGCGAATCCGAAGGCCACAACATCGCGCAGTTTTACTGCGAACTGGCCGAGCAGGCGCGCAACGCGAAAGATCTCGCCGACCGCGAAGCAGCAACTCGAACACGCGTTCGAAAGCCAGCCCGAATGCGTGCGCGCCTACATCGTGCTCGGCCGTCTCGAAGCGCAGCAGGGCAATCTCGAAGCGTCGGCGCAGGCGTTCGAACGCGTCGCCGTGCTCGATGCCGACTACGTGCCCGAAATCATGCCGCCGCTGCTCGATTGCTACGCGCGTCTCGGCCAGATGGGACGCGCCGAAAAATTCCTGCTCGACATCACCGAGCGCTCGCAAGGCGTGACGCCGGTCATCGCGCTGTCGAAACTTTATGCGAGCACGCGCGGCGAAGAAGCGGCGATCGAGTTCATGACGCGCCAATTGCGTCAGCGTCCGTCCGTGCGCGGACTGATGACGCTGATCAGCGCATCGCTCGACAACTCGCGCGGCGAAGCGCGCGAAAACCTGCTCATTCTGCAGGACCTGACCCGCAAGCTCGTCGAAGGCCAGGCCATGTACCGCTGCAACAAATGCGGCTTCGGCGCCAAGGCCCACCATTGGCAATGCCCGAGCTGCAAAACGTGGGGTTCGGTGCGGCCGATCCACGGCGTCGTCGGCGAATAGCCCGCGTGCGCTAAACTGCGCCGCATCTTTTGCGGATTTTTTCGATGACCGGCTTTGCGAGCCTGGCAGCTTCGGATTTCGCGATGTGGCTGGCCGCCGTGGCTGCACTGTCGGCGTTGCTGACCGCCTGCGCAATGCTCTACGCGCGTCGCAGGCTGGTCGATCTGCCCGGCCAGCGCCGCTCGCACACGGCACCGACGCCGCGCGGCGGCGGCATCGGCCTATGCATCGCCGGCCTCATCGGCCTCGTCGAATTGAGTATCTTCGTCGCCGATGTCGCGCCGCCGGTGCGCTTGATCGCCGCGATCGCGCTGGTTGCCTTCATCGGCTGGATCGACGATCACCGTCCATTGCCGATCCTGGTCCGCCTGATTCCGCAGATCGCCGCCGTCGTGATGTTCCTGTGGCCGATCGTGGCGCAGACGCGTGTCCGAGCACGCGCACGATGTCGACACCGCGGACGTCGTCAAAGATGCAGCGGTGCTGCTCGTGCTGATCGGTCTCGGCGTATGGTCGATCAACCTGCACAACTTCATGGACGGCATCGACGGCATCCTCGCCACGCAGGCCATCTTCGTGCTGAGCGTGCTCGGCTGGCTCTGCGCGCGCGATGCGCACAATCCGCACGGTCTGCAGGCCGGCATCTTCGCGGCCGCCACGCTGGGTTTTCTGCCGTTCAATTTCCCGCGTGCGCGCATCTTCATGGGCGATGTCGGCAGCGGTGCGCTCGGTCTGATGATCTTCGTCGCAGCGGTGTGGCAGTACTTCGGCGGCGCCTCGGCGCCGATGAGCGCGCTGGTGGTCGGCTCGGCTTTCGTCACCGACGCCACCTGCACGTTGCTCTCGCGCATGGTCGGCGGCAAGCGCTGGTACGAGCCGCATCGGGAACATTTGTACCAGTGGATGACTCGAACCGGCATGAGCCACGCGCGCGTGACCTCGTACTACATGGCGTGGAATCTGCGCGATCGTGTTGCCGGTCGTTGCGCGTGTTGAACATGCCGTCGGTGCGCGGCAATCGGCCGGTGTCGTGGCTCGATCGTTGCGGCGACTTGATCTACGCCGTTTCGGTCATCGTGTGGATTTGTGGAAAACGCTGGTGTTTATACAAAGTGAACCGAATCGATGCCCGCGCGTAGCGTAGTCGGCGCCATCCATCCGCGACTGGCCGTCGTCGCGCACGATCTGGCGATGGTGTGGATCGCGTGGCTGGTCGCGAACTGGCTGCGCTACAGCTTCGAGCCGACGTCGCCGCCGATCGCATGGTTCGCCGTCGAAACGATGATCGTCGTGGCCGTGCAGGGCCTGATTTTCTGGTGGACCGGCGCTGTACAAAGGCCTGTGGCGTTTCGCGAGCCTGCCCGATCTGTGGAACATCGTGCGCGGCAGCCTGCTCGGCGCGGTCGCGATCGCGGTCGCGCTATTCCTCTACAACCGTCTGGCGACCGTGCCGCGCGGCGTGCTCGTCGCCTATCCGCTGCTGCTCGTGGTGTCTTCTCGGCGCGCCGCGGCTTTTATATCGCTACTGGAAAGACAGCCGTTTCGATTTGATGCGCAGCCAGCCCGCGCAGCGCGTGCTCGTGCTCGGCGCGGGCCGCGCGGGCGAAGCGCTGTTGCGCGATCTGGCGCGCGAAAACCGCTATCGCCCGGTCGGGCTGCTCGACGACAACGCGAACCTGCGCGGCGCGAAAGTGCACGGCGTGCCGGTGCTCGGCGTGCTCGAGCAAACTGCCCGAGATCGCCGAAGAAACCGCCGCGGAAATGTTGCTGATCGCGATGCCGTCGATCACCAACGCGCAGATGCGCCGCGTCGTCGAACTGTGCGAGCAAACGGGCGTCCCGTTCCGCACCATGCCGCGCCTGCAGGATGTCGTCGCCGGGCGCATGAGTTTCAGCGATCTCAAGGAAGTCGCGATCGAGGATCTGCTCGGCCGCGATCCCGTGCAACTCGACTGGACCGCGATCCGCACCGGCCTGGCCGGTCAGCGCGTGCTCGTCACCGGCGGCGGCGGATCGATCGGCGCGGAACTGTGCCGGCAGATCGCGCGGCTCGGCGCCGAATCGCTGACCGTGCTCGAACTCTCCGAATTCAATCTGTATCGCATCGAACAGGAACTGCGCCGCGAATTTCCGGACATGCTGATCGATGCGGTGCTCGGCGATTGCGGCGACGTCGCCGTATGCGAACGCGTGTTCGCACGCGCGCGACCGCAGGTCGTGTTCCATGCCGCGGCGTACAAACACGTGCCGCTGTTGCAGACGCAGCTGCGCGAAGGCTTCCGCAACAACGTGCTCGGCACGCAAGATCGTCGCCGAAGCGGCGGACCGTCACGGCGTCGGTTCGCTTCGTGCTGATCTCCACCGACAAGGCGGTCAATCCGACCAGCGTCATGGGCGCATGCAAGCGCGTCGCGGAAATTTTCTGCCAGAACTTCGCCGCGAAATCGCACACGCGCTTCATCACCGTGCGATTCGGCAACGTGCTCGATTCCGCCGGCAGCGTCGTGCCGCTGTTCCGCGAGCAGATTCGCGCGGGCGGCCCGGTCACCGTCACGCATCCGGAAATCACGCGCTATTTCATGACGATTCCCGAAGCCTGCCAGTTGATCCTGCAGGCGGCGGTGCTGGGCGAGGGCGGCGAAATCTTCGTGCTCGACATGGGCGAGCCGATCAAGATCCAATATCTGGCCGAACAGATGATCCGCCTCGCCAACAAGGTGCCGGATCGCGACATCGCGATCGTCTACAGCGGCCTGCGTCCGGGCGAGAAACTGTTCGAGGAACTGTTCCACGCGCAGGAAAACTATCAGATCACCAAACATGCGAAAATTTTCCTCGCGCAGCCGCGCAGCATGTCGTGGGATTTGCTCAACGCGCAGCTGCGCAACGCCGCGCAGGGCGTGCGCGATTACGACGAGGATGTCCTGCGCAAATGCATGACGAGCCTGCTGCCGGAATTCGCGATGCGCGATGAAACAGCGGCCGTGATATCGATCAATCAATCGAGAAAATAGGGAAATAAGATGGCACAGCAGGGTTTGCGCAAAGTTGTTTTTCCGGTGGCCGGATTGGGTACGCGATTTCTTCCGGCGATCGAAAGTGGTGGCGAAGGAAATGCTGCCGGTGCTCGACAAGCCGCTGATCCAATATGCGGTCGACGAAGCCGTCGATGCCGGCGCCGATACGCTGGTGTTCGTGACCAATCGCTACAAGCACGCGATCGCGGATTATTTCGATGTCGCCTACGAGCTCGAACAGAAGCTCGAAAAGGCCGGCAAGAAAGAATTGCTCGAGGTCGTGCGCAACGTCATTCCGAAGCACGTGAAATGCGTGTTCGTCACGCAGTCCGAAGCGCTCGGACTCGGTCATGCGGTGTTGTGCGCGAAACCGGTGGTCGGCGACGAGCCGTTCGGCGTGGTTCTGCCGGACGATCTGATCTGGAACAAAGGCAAAGGCGCACTGCGGCAGATGGCGGAGTTCGCGCTGAGCCGTGATGCCGGTGCGGTAGCGGTCGAAGAAGTGCCGCGCGAAGATACGGCGAAATACGGCATCGTCGACGGCACGCCGGAATCCGATCGCGCATCGCTGCTCAAGCACGTCGTCGAAAAACCCAAACCCGAGGTTGCGCCGTCGAATCTCGCCATCGTCGGCCGCTACGTGTTGCCCGGCAGAATCTTCGAGTTGCTCGAATCGACCAAGCCCGGCGCCGGCGGAGAAATCCAGATCACCGATGCGATCGAGGCGTTGCTGAAACAGCAAAAAGTATACGGCTACCGTTTCGACGGCACGCGCTTCGACTGCGGCAGCAAGCTCGGGCTGGTCAAGGCGACGCTGCATTTTGCGCTGCAGGATCCGACGCTGGCGGCGGCGACGCGCGAGTTCGTGGCAAAAGCGTGATGATGTCTGATACCGATGCGCGGTGCGGGCGCGATGAATCGCGCCCCTACACGGCTTTCGTAGGGGCGCGATTTATCGCGCCCGTTCGCGCCGGTCATGCACCGGAAACGGGAATCGCATGCCCCACGACCTGAGCTACATCCTCAATCACCTCGGCGAAGAACGCGAAACCTATCGCGGCGCCGTTTCGCCGCCGATTTTCCAAAGCTCGATCTTCGCCTTCGAAACCGTCGACAAATTTCGCCAGGGCTTCAAGGACGAATTCCGCCGCACGACCTACACGCGCGGCAACAATCCGACGGTGGAAATCCTGCGCAAGAAAGTCGCCGCGCTGGAAGGCGCCGAAGATTGCCTGATGTTCGGCAGCGGCGCCGGCGCGATTTCTGCTGCCGTGATGGCGAGCGTTTCGGCCGGCGACCACGTGATCTGCGTGCAGCGCCCGTATTCGTGGACGCGCAGTCTGCTGGTGAATCTGCTGTCGCGTTTCGGCGTGACCTCGACGTTCATCGATGGCACCGACATCGCCAACGTCCAGCGCGCGCTGAAGCCCGAAACGAAAATGATCGTCCTCGAAAGTCCCGAACTCGATGACGTTCGAGATGCAGGATTTGTCCGCCGTCGCGGCACTCGCCCAGCCGCGCGGCATCCGCACGCTGTGCGACAACAGTTATGCGAGCCCGCTGAATCAGTCGCCGATTGCGCTCGGCATCGACATGGTCGCGCATTCGGCGACGAAATATCTCAATGGCCATAGCGATGTCGTCGCCGGCGCGTTGTGTGCGAGCGAAACGATCATCCGCGACGTGTTCAAAGGCCCGTTCATGACGTCCGGTGCGATCCTGTCGCCGCACGATGCCTGGCTGATGCTGCGTGGTTTGCGCACGCTCGGTGTCCGCATGGAACGCATCGCAGCGACCGCGCAAAAAGTCCTCGCGTTCCTCGAGAGCCATCCGAAAGTCGAAAAAGTATACTTTCCGCATTCCAGATCCAACCCGCAATTCGGTCTCGCCGAAAAACAGATGCGCGGTGCCAGCGGTCTGATGACGCTGCAACTCCGCGCCGATGACATCGCTTCGGTCGAGCGTTTCTGCAACGCGCTCGAACGTTTCCTGATGACGGTTTCCTGGGGCGGCTACGAATCGCTGGCCTTTCCGGTCTGCGCCGTTTATCCCGCGGATGCACCCATCCATCCGCCGGGCGCGCTGCCGCTCAGCCTCGTGCGTCTGTCGATCGGACTCGAAGAACCTGATGTTCTGATCGCCGATCTCGAAAAGGGTTTCGCCGCGCTCTGATCGGTTGTCATCGCTGCGACGCGAGCGCACGCGAATAACACCCAATTCCGTCAGAAATTCCGCATCAACGTTCGCTTTACTGGCTACCACGGATCGGAGGCATGCCGTAAAGTGACTGCGGGGAAAATATCCGCCGGATGTCCGCTTTCCGACCGGTGAGACGTTTTGCTTTGAGCCACGATGCGCATGCGCCGTCCGGCGCCTTTCCAAGCACATTCGAGATCGGAAAAACATGGATTTCTTGCGTTTTCTGCTGCGTCTGCCGCTGCTGATCCTGCGCGGCATTTACTGGGTCGTTTCCAAGATCGTCGGCGATATGTCGTGGAGCGCGCCGCGATGGATGCGGGCCACCGGCTCCGGCATGGCGTACACCGGGCGCGGCATGCGCGCGCATCCGGGACGCACATCCGTCATCGTCCTTCTACTGGTCGCGCTGATCGGCGGCGGCGGCTGGGGTTATCACTGGTACAAGAACCGTCCGCGGCCGATCGAGGAAATCCCGGCGAAATTCACCGTCGTCGCGCCGCCGGTCAGTTGCTATTTCTGCGAGAAGCTCGAGGTTTATCCGCTGCGCGTGAACTTCTCGCGCTCGGTCGCGCCGCTGGCGCTGGTCGGCAAAACGGTGACGACCGGCATCCGCCTCACGCCGGAAACCGCCGGAACGTGGACGTGGACGAACGACCGCCAGCTCACCTTCCAGCCGAAGGACGACTGGGCCGTCGGCCAGGATTTCGACGTCAGCTTCGATCCGAAAGTCGCCTTCGCCGAACATGTGAAAGTCGACAAGGATTCGCTGAAATTCCGCAGCGCCGATTTCACGGCGACGCTCGGCACCGCCGAGTTCTATCAGGATCCGATCGATCCGACCGCCAAGAAAGCCATCGTCACGTTCTCGTTCAATCATCCGGTCGATCCGGCGAGCTTCGAGAAAAGCGTCTCGGTGAAACTCGAGGGCACGCCGAAGGAATCCGGCAAGAAGAAATTCATCGTCACCTACGACGAGAAAAAGCTGAGCGCGTTCGTCCACTCCGAACCGCTGTCGATTCCGAAGGACGACGCGTCGCTCGTCGTCGCGCTCGACAGCTGGCGTGCACGCGGCGCGCGGCGGTCCGTCGATCGCCAAGGCCGTCGAAGGCACGGTTACGGTGCCGGGTTTGTACAGCCTGCAGGTCGACAGCGTCGTGCCGACGCTGGTCAACAACACCAATTTCGAACCGGAACAGGTTCTCGTCGTCGAGACGTCGCAGGCGGTTTCCGAGAAAGACGCCGCCAAGTCCGTCACCGCGTGGCTTCTGCCGGAATTCAATCCGAAGACGCCGGAAGACCAACGCACCGATCCGTACAACTGGGGTCTCGGCGATATCGGCGAAGACCTGCTGAAGAATTCGCAGAAGTTGCCGCTCGACGCGGTGCCGACCGAGCGCGAGTACGAAGCGCTGCACAGCTTCAAGTTCCACGCCGATCCGAACCGCTACATTTTCGTGCGCGTCGAAAAAAACCTGCGCTCGTTCGGCGGCTACGTGCTCGGCAAGAGCAGTCCGACCGTCGTGCAGGTGCCGCAATATCCGCGCATGCTCAAGTTCATGGCCGACGGCGCGCTGCTGTCGCTCAACGGCGAAAAGCGCGTGTCGGTCGTCGCGCGCAACGTGCCGGGCATGGAACTGGAAATCGGACGCGTGTTGCCGAATCAGTTGCAGCACGTGGTCGGCTTCAATCACGGCACGTACGCCAAGCCGTCGCTCGAACCGCTGACGGCCGATCAGATCACCGAACGTTTCGTGCAGAAGATTCCGTTCTCGCAGGACGATCCGCAGAAAGCGCATTTCGAAGGCGTCGATCTCGGTCAATATCTCGACAAGGGCGGTGCGGCGAAACACGGCGTTTTCCTGCTCAAGCTGGCCAAGCTCAAGCCCGAGGAAAAGCCGCAAACCGACGATCCGCAGGCCGACGCTTCCGATGAATCGTCCGAAGAAGGCGACGGCGAAGGGCAGGGCGAAGTCGACAACAGTAGCGATAGCAACGATGACGGCACGCCACTCGGCGATTCGCGCCTGATCGTCGTCACCGATCTCGGCGTGATCGCGAAGAAATCGCTCGATGGCAGCCAGGATGTGTTCGTGCAGTCGATCAAGACCGGCTCGCCGGTCGGCGATGTCGTGGTCAACGTCGTCGGCCGCAACGGGCAGACACTGGTGACGGAAAACACGCCGGCCGATGGCCATGTGCATTTCGATACGCTCGCCGCGTTCACGCGCGAGAAGACGCCGGCGATGTACGTCGTCCACAAAGGCGACGACGAATCGTTCCTGCCGATCGGCGAATACGATCGCAATCTCGATTTCTCGCGTTTCGACATCGGCGGCGAACGTAACGCGAAGAATTCGAACAAGCTGAGCGCGTATCTGTTTTCCGACCGCGGCATCTATCGTCCGGGCGATACGTTCCATGTCGGCCTGATCGTGCGCGCCGCGAACTGGGCCAATCCGCTCAGCGGCATTCCGCTGCAGGCCGACATCACCGATGCGCGCGGCATCGTCGTCGAGTCGAAAAAGATCCGCGTGAGCACGGCGGGCTTCGAGGAAATGAGCTACACAACGCAGGAAAGTGCGCCGACCGGCGGCTGGAATGTAAATCTATACATTGTCAAAGACGGCAAGGCCGATGCGCAGATCGGTTCGGTCGGATTGCAGGTCAAGGAATTCATGCCCGACCGCATGAAGGCCGACGCGCGCCTGTCGCAGAACGTGGCCGACGGCTGGATCAAGCCCGAAAACCTGAAAGTATTGTTCACGCTGCAAAACCTGTTCGGCACGCCGGCGCAAAATCGCCGCGTCGAAGCGACATTGAGCCTGCAGCCGTATTTCCCGAGCTTCCACAGTTATCCGGATTACAAATTCTTCGATCCGAATCATGCGAAGGAAGGCTATTCCGAACCGCTCGGCGACCGCACCACCGACGACAAAGGCGAAGCGGAATTCCCGCTCGATCTGACCAAGTACGGCACGTCGTCGTATCAGCTGCGCTTCTTCGGCAAAGGTTACGAAGCCGAAGGCGGGCGCAACGTCGCGGCGGAAACGCACACGCTGGTGTCGTCGCTCGATTACCTGATCGGTGCGAAAACCGACCGACAACATGGAATTCGTCGCGCGCGATGCGAAGCGCACCGTGAATCTCATCGCCATCGCGCCGGATACGAAGAAGATCGCCGTCGGCGATCTCAAGGCCGCGATCATCGAGCGTCGTTTCGTGTCGATCCTGACCAAGCAGGATTCCGGCGTCTACAAATACGAATCGAAAGCGAAGGAAATAGCGGTTTCCGAAAAACCGCTTGCGATCGCCGCGAACGGCATCGATTTCGACGTGCCGACCGGCACGCCCGGCAATTTCGCGCTGGTCATCCGCAACGCGCACGGCGTCGATCTCAACCGCGTCGAGTACACGGTAGCGGGCGAGGGCAACGTGTCGCGTTCGCTGGAACGCAATGCCGAACTGCAGCTCACGCTGTCGAAGCACGATTTCCGCAGGGCGAATACATCGACGTCGCCATCCGCGCGCCGTACGCCGGCAGCGGTCTGATCACGCATCGAGCGCGATCGCGTCTACGCGCACACCTGGTTCCACAGCACGACGACGGGATCCGTGCAGAAGATCCGCGTGCCGGCCGATTTCGAAGGCAACGGCTACATCAACGTGCAGTTCGTGCGCGATCCGTCATCGGACGAAATCTTCATGTCGCCGCTGAGCTACGGCGTGGTCGCCGTTTTCGGTGAACCGCGACGCGCGCCGCGAAGGTCTGACGATTTCCGCGCCGGGCACTGGTCAAGCCGGGCGAACCGCTGAAGATCAAGCTCACCGCCGCGCAGCCGACGCGCGCCGTCGTGTTCGCTGTCGACGAAGGAATCCTGCAGGTCGCGCGCTACAAACTCGGCGATCCGCTCGATTACTTCTTCCGCAAGCGCATGCTCGAAGTGCACACGAGCCAGATTCTCGATCTGATCCTGCCGGAGTTCTCGAAACTCGCCGGCATGGCCGCGCCAGGCGGCGACGCCGACGATCTGCTCGCGCGCCATCTCAATCCGTTCAAGAAAAAGCATCAGGACCCGGTGGCGTTCTGGTCGGGCATCGTCGACGTGAAGGGCGAAAAAGAATTCACCTACAACGTGCCGGACGATTTCAACGGCAAACTGCGCGTTGATGGCCGTCGCGGTGAAAACCGACAAGATCGGCATTGCGCAGAACTCGACAACCGTGCGCGGCGATTTCGTGCTGTCGCCGAACGTGCCGAATCTGGTCGCGCCGGGCGACGAGTTCGATGTGAGCGTCGGCGTCGCCAATAATCTGACCGGCCTCGAGCGGCAAGGAGATTCCGGTCGCGATGTCGGTCGACGTCACGCCCGGGCTCGAAGTGCGTCGGCGATGCGAAGCCGCAACTCAAGCTCGGCGAAATGCGCGAAGGCGTGGTCGTCTTCCGCATGCGCGCGAAGCCCGAACTCGGCCCCGCGAAAATGACGTTCCATGCGGCCTACAACGACAAGTCCGCCAAGATCGCGAACGAAGTTTCGGTGCGTCCCGCCTCGGCGTATCGCACCGATCTCGTTGCGGGCGATCTCGACAAAGGTTCCATCGACGTCAAGCCGCTGCGCGAGATGTACGACGCGTTCGCCAAACGCAGCGCCGCTGCTTCGTACACGCCGCTCGTGCTCGCGCAAGGTTTGTCGGCGTATCTCGCCGATTTCCCGCATCGCTGCACCGAGCAGCTCGTCAGCCAGGGCATGCCGGCGCTTGTGTTCGGCTCGCATCCCGAATACGGCATCATCAAGACGGAAGAGAAGAAGAAATCCGATCCGTTCCAGCCGCTGTATGCCGTGCTGCATTCGCGCCAGAACAACGAAGGCGGATTCGGCCTGTGGACGGCGACGCCGCAATCCGAACGCTTCATTTCCGTCTACACGATGCTGTTCCTTATCGAAGCGAAAGAACGTGGCCAGCATCTTCCGACCGACATGCTCGACGCCGGCAACCGCTATCTGCTGCAGCTCGCCGCCGACGAAAGCGATGGCTCGATCGCCGGATTGCGCGAGCGCGCCTTCGCGATTTATCTGCTGACGCGCCAAGGCACGGTGACGACGAACTATCTCGCCTCCGTGCAGAAGCGTCTCGAGGAAAACTACGCCAAAGGCATGAAGAAATCGCTGACGCCGGAATACGAATACATCCGCGCCAACGAATGGTTCATCGACGGCGGCGACGGCTGGGAAAACAATCTCGCCGCCGGATATCTCGCCGCGTCGCTGAAACTGCTCAAGCAGGACAAGGAAGCCGACCGCATGATCGCGCCGCTGCAGGACGGCCTCGTGCGCGCGACGATCCAGAACGCGTATCGCTTCGAGCGCTACTACGACACGCTGTTCCGCGACTGCGAGCATGCTGTATCTGATCGCGAAGCATTTCCCCGAACGCGCATCGTCGCTGCCGGCGACATCGATGCAGAATCTGCTGCGTCCGATCCAGCGCGGCTGGTTCAACACGCTGTCGTCCGCGCAGACGATCCTCGCGCTCGATGCCTACGCCGCGCGCGTCGGCGACGGCAAGCTCACGCTCGCGCAGGTGCAGAAGGACGGTTCGACGAAACCGATCGAACGTGCAGCCGGGCCTGCTCGTGCACGGCGTGTTCGATGCGACGGCGAGCGCGGTCCGCGTCGACAACGGCGCCGATCTGCACGCGTGGTACGCGGTGACGCAAGCCGGATTCGATCGCGTGGCGCCGACGACGGAGCTCAAGCAAGGCCTGGAAATCATCCGCGAATACACCGATTCCGACCGGCAAGCCGGTGACCTCGGTCACGCTCGGCCAGGAACTCGACGTGCACATCAAGATCCGCTCGACCGAAGTCGACAGCGTCGGCAACATCGCCATCGTCGATCTGCTGCCGGGCGGATTCGAAGCCGTGATCCAGCCGCCGACGCTGCCGACCGACACCGCGACCGCAGCCGATAGCACCGATCACGGCGCCGCGCGCAGCCGGCGTGGCAATCGCCGGTCGGCGTCGCCGGATCGACGTGGTCGCCGCAATACGCCGACGTGCGCGACGATCGCGTCGTCATCTACGGCACGGCGACGCGCGGCGTCGGCGAGTTCATCTACCGCATCCGCGCGACGAACGCCGGCAAGTTCATCGTGCCGCCCGCGTATGGCGAATCGATGTACGACCGCACCGTGCAGGCGCGTTCGCTCGGCGGCACGATCGAGGTCGTGAAGAAGTGATCCGAGCACATGCTCTGCCCCTCTCCCGCTGGCGGGAGAGGGTTGGGGTGAGGGTGGCGCCACGTTCGTTCCATCGCCGACCGCCACCCTCATCCGCCGATCTTCTGTCGAAGACGGGTACCTTCTCCCGCCGGCGGGAGAAGGGAAGCGCTGATGCGCATGCGGACCCTCGTCGGCCGATGGATTCGCCGCTGGCAGAACTGGCTCGCCGCATCTTGCCTACTGTTCGCTGGTGATCGTCGGTATTCGCTTCTGGCCGCACGAACCATTATCGAAACTCGCCGGCACCTCGACGGCCGTTTACGACGACTCACGGCCATCTGCTTGCGCCTCACGCTCGCGCCCGACGACCGCTACCGCATGTGGGTTCCGCTCAGCGAGATGCCGCCCGCACTCGTGCAGGGCGTGATGCTGCACGAGGACGCATGGTTCCGCTGGCATCCCGGATTCAACCCGATCAGCCTCGCGCGCGGCGGCTGGATCACGTATATACGCGGCGGCAACCGGCAGGGCGGCTCGACCATCACGATGCAGCTCGCGCGGCTTGCCTATCATCTCAACACGCGCACGCCGGGCGGAAAACTGCGACAGATGCTGCGCGCGATCGAACTGGAACTTTGCTATTCGAAAAACGAGATCCTCGAAGCGTATCTGAACTACGCGCCGTACGGACGCAACATCGAAGGCGCGGGCGCTGCGAGCCTGATCTATTTCGACAAACCGGTCACGCAGTTGTCGTTGCCCGAAGCGCTGACGCTCGCGGTGATTCCGCAGGATCCGAGCCGGCGCGTGCGCGACAGCGATCGTCGAGCGAGCGACGTGATCGGTTCGCGTCTCGACGCAAGCGCGCGCATCGGCTTGTTCAAGCGTTGGGTCGCGAAACATCCCGCAGACGCCGAGATGTCGTCGTTGATGCGATTGCCGTTGCGTCTGCGTTCGCCGGAACATCTGCCGTTCGCCGCACCGCATTTCGTCGAGGAAGTGCTGGCCGATCAACGCTTGCGCATGCAAGCGCCATCGCCGGAAATCCGCACGACGCTCGAATCTCGGATTGCAGCGCGTGCTCGAACGCCAGGTTGCCGATCACATCGCGCACAATTCCGATCGCGGCATCCGCAATGCCGTTGCGCTCGCCATCGACACGCGCGACATGGGCATCAAGGCACTGGTCGGATCGGCCGATTACAAGAGTGCGGAAATCCGGGGCAGGTCAACGGCGCGCTCGCGAAACGCTCGCCGGGTTCGGCGCTGAAGCCGTTCATCTATGCGCTCGGATTCGATCAGGGCGTGCTGCATCCGCAGACCGTGCTGCGCGACGTGCCGACGGCGTTCGGTCCGTTCACGCCGGAAAATTTCGACGGACGATTCCTCGGGCCGGTCACCGCGACCGAAGCGCTGATCCGCAGCCGCAATATTCCCGCCGTTTACGTGGCGTCGAAGCTGCAGAATCCGATCTTCTACGATTTCCTCAAGAACGCCGGCATCAGCCGCATGGCGATCGCAGGATCACTACGGCCTCGCGCTCGTGCTCGGCGGCGGCGAAGTCACGCCCGAGGAACTCGGCACGCTGTACGCGATGCTCGCCAATCGCGGCACGCTGACGCCGCTGCGCAAGCTCGCCGACGATCCGCGCGCGCAGGGCGCACGCATGCTCAGCGACGAAGCGAGCTTCATGGTGCTCGACATGCTGCGCCAGAATCCGCGTCCCGACGACGCGACGATCGCGCAACCCGGCGCGTCTTCCCGTGTACTGGAAAACCGGCACGTCGTGGGGATTTCGCGATGCGTGGACGGCGGGCATCGTCGGTCCGTACGTCGTGGTCGTGTGGATCGGCAATTTCGACGGCGCAGGCAATCCGGCGTTCGTCGGCGTCGAAGCGGCGGCGCCGCTGTTCTTCCACATCGCCGATGCGTTGCGCGCGCGCGATCCGTCGATGCGCGAACCGCCGCACGCGCCGCCGGCGCATCTCAAGCGCGTGCAGATCTGCCTCGCCAGCGGCGATCTGCCGAACGCGTGGTGTCCGCAGAGAGGGACCACGTGGTTCATTCCGGGCAAGTCGCCGATTCGCGTGAGCACGGTTCATCGCGCGGTGACGATCGACAACGTCAGCGGCAAAGCCGGCTTGCCCGCCGTTCGATGCGACGAAAACGCACACGGAAGTCTACGAATACTGGCCGTCCGATCTGGCGCACGTATTCCGTCAGGCCGGCATTCCGCGCCGCGCGCCGCCGCCGTTGCCGGATTGCACGTCGGACGTCGCCGCAGACGATGGCCAGGCGCCGCAGATCGTGTCGCCGTTGCGCGGTGAGGTGTATACAAAACGCGTCAGCCGCGGCGGCGATGAGCGCATTCTGTTCAACGCGACGGTCGATGCGAACGTGCAGAATCTGTACTGGTTCGTCGATGACGGTTTCGTCGGCGAAACCAACGCGCGTGAACCGCTGATGTGGCAACCGGCCAACGCCGGCAATTTTACGCTGCGCGCTGTCGACGATCATGGCCGCGCCGATTCGCGTCCGCTGCGCATCGACGTCGTGCAATAACACCACATCCGCTATGCTTCGCGGCGGAGGTAACGCATGCGTGGTTTGATCCTGTGGGGAGTGCTCGCGCTGGCCGGCTGCGATTCGTTCGGCGGCGGTAGCCGCGTGGACACTCATCGCGCTGCATTGCCCGTCGGCAACGATCTCGTGCTGAGTGGCGAATTCGACAACCACGAGCAGGTGCAATCGGCGGGTGCATCGGTCGCCGTGCCGCACGTGCACGAAACATGGCGGCTCGCCGAGAACGATCGCAACGGACATCTGTGGCTGTGGCGCCTTCAGTCCGGCGACGGTGCAGGCGTGACCGAAGCCGCATGGCTCTATCGCGTGGCCACCGTCGACAAGGGCGATCGCTACACCTTCACGCCGTATCGTGCGCTGGATGATGCGGCGCGCGCGGCGCTGGTCGCGGGCAAAGATTTCAAATTCGACGACAAACAATGGGCGGAACTCACGCCGTGCGTGCTGACTGGCGCACGCAAGGACGGCAAGCTCGTCGCGGCGGCCGATGCCGGCGCGTGCAGCGCATTGCTTCCGGGTCTCGGCGCGACGGCGGCGCTGCTGCCGCTGAAACTGACTTTCGACGGCGACCTGCTGAGCACGGTCACATTCGCCGATCAGGCGCGCGGCGCGGACGCATCGATCGACGCGCGCCGCGTGCGCTTTTTCACCGGCTGGTCGGCGATCAACGGCGGCGGCGCGAAGATGCAGCCGGAAAATCGCGACTGGCACACGCGCCAGGATCTTCGCGCATCGAGCGAAGGCGGACGCGTGCCGATCCGCTGGCGCGACGGCGCGGCGAGCGGCTATTCGATCGAACTCGTGCGGCGCACTTATGCCGAACGCAAACTCAGCGTGCTGCAACTCAACGTCATCGAGGACGTTTCCGGCCAGACCGTCGCCTACGGCTGGGCCGATCCGTCGACGTCGATCATCGGCATCAACCTCGGCTGGCTGCAGGTCGGGCTGACGGCGGAAAACACCGCGCGCTGATCACTTGCAATGTCGGGTGCAATGGTCGGCGCCATGATCGGGCGCCATCTTGCGTAACACGGGATACACCTTGCGAGGATATCCCGATGAAACTCATGAAAACGATGGCCGCACTCGCTTGCCGTGTGCAGCTTCTCTGCACATGCCGCTAACGCACAATTCTGCGTGACCACAACCAGCGAACTGCGCGCCGCGCTGACGGCGGCATCGGATGGCGGAGCAAACCAGAACGACCACGTTTTCATTGCCGTCGCTGCGGGCACATATTCGACGACGGATGGCCTCGGGCGCTTCCAATACAAGAACACATCGCTCAGCAGCGCGCTGCAAATCTGGGGCGGCTACAACGCCGATTGCTCGCAAAAAAGCGACAACGCATCGCTGACCGTTCTCGATGGCGCGCACGCCAGCGAAGTGCTTTTCGCGAGCAGCAACGCGGGCATTATCGACATCCTCACGCTCACCATCCAGAACGCCGATTCCGACCAGCCGGGCTCCGGTCTCGACGTCAACGACAATAACAGCGCCACCAGCGGCGATGTGCTGCTGCGCGATCTGATCATCCGCGGCAATCACACGACGAACAGTTTCGCCGGCTTTCGCGCATTCACACGCGGCAATCACGCGCTGTATTTCGACAACAACCTGATCGTCGACAACAGCGCCGGCGCCGCGTACGGCGGTGGCGAGCTGTATGGCGAAGGCCAGGTTTATGTGCGCTACGACACCGTGTCGAACAACATTGCGCCGGGTACCGCAGCGGGCGGCGTGTTCTGCTACGGCACGCCGACGTGCGAGATCGCCAACAGCGTGTTCTGGAACAACGCGAACGCCGACCTGTTCCTGTTCGGCGATGCCGACATGCACTTCGACGATGTCGGCGTGCTCGCCGGCGTCGTGCCGTCGACGAATGCGAATCCGATCGCCGGCAATCCGCTGTTCGCGAATGCGGCCGGCGGCAACTATCATCTCGGCAACGGTTCGCCGTTGTTGGCGGTCAGCACCTATTTCGACAGCGGTTCGGACGATGACATCGACGGCCACCATCTGCCGCTCACCGGCACGACGGACGTCGGCGCTTACATCGACACGATCTTCAACGACGAATTCGAATCGCCGTAATCACGCCGCGAACTGCAGGCGGGCGAGTTCCGCGTACAAACCGCCTTCGCGCAACAGTTCGGCGTGCGTGCCTTGCGCGACGATGCGGCCGGCATCCATCACGACGATGCGATCGGCTTTCTGCACCGTCGCGAGTCGATGCGCGATGACGAGCGTGGTGCGTCCGCGCATCAGCCGTTCGAGCGCGTTCTGGATGGCGTGTTCGGAATGCGCGTCGAGATTGCTGGTCGCTTCGTCGAGCAGCAGGATCGGCGCGTCCTTGAGCAATGCGCGTGCGATCGCGACGCGTTGCTGCTGTCCACCCGACAAGCGCACGCCGCGTTCGCCGAGATACGTTTCGTAGCCTTCCGGTTGCGCGATGAGGAAATCGTGCGCTTCGGCGGCTTTCGCGGCGGCGATCACGGCATCGTCGTTCGCGTCGGTGCGTCCGAAGCGGATGTTGTCGGCGGCGCTCGCGCCGAAGATCACCGTGTCCTGCGGCACCAGCGCGATCGAGCCGCGCAGATCGGGCAGGGCGAGTGTGCGCAGATCGGCGCCGTCGATACTGATCGTGCCGCTTTGCGGATCGTAGAATCGCAGCAGCAAGATGGAACACCGTGCTTTTGCCGGCGCCGGACGGCCCCACCAGCGCGACCGTTTCGCCGGGTGCGATGCGCAGGCTGAAATCGTGCAAGCGTCGGCGCTTCCGGACGCGACGGATAGCGGAACTCGACGTGGTCGAAACGGATTTCGCCACGCATCGGTTGTGCGAGTTTCACCGGCGAGGCGGGCGATGCGATATCGGGTCGCGATGCGAGCAATTCGCCGATGCGTTCCATCGATCCGCCGGCGCGTGAAATCTCGCTCCATACTTCGGTCAGTCCGCCGATCGAGCCTGCGGAAATCACCGCGTACAACACGAACTGGCTGAGCACGCCCGCGCCCATGCTGCCGTCCATCACCGCACGCGCGCCGGCCCACAGCACGAGCGTGATCGCGCCGAAGATGAGCAGGATCACGAGTGCGGTCAGTCCCGCGCGTTGCGCGACGCGGCGCTGCGCGGCTTTGAGCGTGCGCGCGATGGCGCTGTCGTAGCGTTGTTTCTCGACCGGCTCGCGCGCATAAGCCTGCACCGCGTACATCGCGTTGAGCGTTTCGTTGGCGATGGCGGCGGTGTCGGCGACGCGATCCTGATTGGCGCGGGCGAGTTTCTGCTGGCGCCGACCGGCCAGCACGATCGGCAGGATCACCAGCGGGATGACGAGCGCCGCGTAGCCGGCGAGTTTCGGACTCGTCGCGACGAGCATCGTCGCACCGCCGATCGCCGTGACCACACTGCGCAGCGCGACCGACATGCTCGAACTCACCACCGTCTGCACGAGTTCGGTGTCGGCGCCGAGACGCGAGATCAGTTCGCCGACGCGCGTGCGTTCGTAGAAAGCCTGATCGAGCGTGAGCAGATGCGTGTACAGCGTGCGGCGGATGTCGGCGACGACGCGCTCGCCGAGCATGCTGACGAAGAAATAGCGCCCGGCGGTGGCGAGCGCCATCACGCTCGCGACGATCAGCAGTCCGATGAAACTGCGGTTGACCGTGCTCGGATCGGCGTGCGCGAAGCCGCGATCGATCATCACGCGCACCGCGAGCGGCAGCGACAACGTCGCCAGCGATGACAATGTCAGGAATCCGAGCCAGCCGAACAGCATGCCGCGATAGCGCAGCAGATACGGAACGATCACGCGCAGCGCGGACAGTCGGCCGGGTGTGCGGCTCTTGGTGTTGTCGGTCATCGGGTCTGCAATGGAGGCGCGCATCGGCGATTCAATCCGATGCGCAGGATGCGCATTATTTCAGGTCGCGCAGGTCGTCAGGAAGCGTGTAGTCGGGATAGTGTTTGCGGAATGCCTTGAGATTCCGGATCGCATCGTCGCGATGGCCGTCCTTGAGCATTTTCTGGATATCGGCGATCCAGTGTTCGGGATACAGCGTCGCTTCGACATCGGCGACCGATTGCGCGGTTTCGCGCACGGGCGCACGCGCGGCCGGCGCGGCTGGAGGCGATGGCGCCGTGGCGGGTGTGTACGCTGCGCCCGCCGCGCGATGGAAATGCAGTGGGTTCCGGCGCGCTGGGTTTCGCTGCGGACAATGCCGGCGCGCTCGACGTTTCCGCAGATGGTGTCGGCACGGAATCAAGACGCGGTGGCGACGCGAGCGTTTTCGCGCGTTGCGGCTGCTCGCGCAATGCGCCGGACGCGGCACCCGCCGCGTTGTCGCTATCGCGCGCCGCTCTTGCTCGCTCTGCGCCGCTTGTTTGGCGACGGCGCTGCTCGTCGGTTTTCTGATCCTGCAGCTTGCGTTTCTGTGTTTGGAGCTTGTCTGCTTCTGCGTGGCGTTCGAGTTGGGCTTGCTGCGGCGCCACCGCGTTGCCGGACACGGTTTCGGTCTGGATCGGCGCCGCGGCGGGTGCTTCGGCCGGTGCGTTCGGCTCGGCCGGTGGTTGAGCCGCCGCCGGTGCAGCGACGCGCTGCTCCGCTTTTTCCGACACGGCGCTGTGCTCGTTCCACACCTGCGGACCGACGCGATAGGCGAGTCCGGCCGCCAGTACGATAGCCGCCGCCGCGCTCATCGCGGGCAGCCAGCGCGGACGTACGCGCCGTGGTGCAACAGACGCGCGTGCCTGCGCGAGGATCGCCGCGTCGAGCTTCGCATCCGGCTCGTCCTTGGGCAGACGCCGATAGAGCGCGGCGACGCGCGAATCGTCGCCGAGGAACGCTTCGAGTTCGCGATCGAGCTTGTCGTTGCCGCCGCTCATTCGGCCAGTTTCTCCCGGATTTTCGCCAGCGCATAGCGCAGTCGCGATTTCGCCGTTTCCTGCGCGGCGCCGGTGGTGCGCGCGATTTCTTCGAGACCGAGTCCGCCTTCCACGCGCAGCAGGAACGCTTGACGTTGTTCCTGCGGCAATTCGTCGAGCGCGATCTGCAGCCGTCTGCGCTGTTCGAATTCGCTCAGCACACGTTCGGGCTGATCGCTTTCCGGCGCATCGAGGTCGCGCAGGATCGTCTCGGTTTCCTCGGCACCCGCCTGCGGCCTTGCGCGGCGGAAGCTGTCGATGATGAGATTGTGCGCGATCTGCAGCAGCCAGGTCGTGAATTTCGATTCGATGCGATAGCGCTCGCGCGATGCGATGACGCGGCTCCAGGTTTCCTGATACACATCGTCGGCGGCGCTGCGCTCGCCGACGCTGCGCAGGATGTAGCGGTACAACATGCCGCGCTGGCGTGCGTACAATGTTTCGAACGCGCGCGCGTCGCCCTGTGCGTAAGCGAGCATCAGCGCTTCGTCCGTGGTGTCGGCCCCCATGCTGCGCAGGTTACGGGAAACCGCCGCGGCTGGTAAGGTCTTGGAATGGGGCGGGTTGCGTCCATGTTCATGTAACGGCCGAAAAGGCGGTTCGGGGTTAGCGATGATTCATCCGATTCTGAAAATGGGCGATCCGCGTCTGCTGCGCGTGGCCAAGCCGGTGGAACGGTTCGGCAGCGACGACTTGCGCACGCTGGTCGCCGACATGTTCGAGACGATGCAGGCAGCGAACGGCGTCGGCCTCGCCGCGCCGCAGATCGGCGTCGATCTGCAGCTCGTCATCTTCGGGTTCGATCACAACGAACGCTATCCCGATGCGCCCGCAGTGCCGCGCACGATCCTGCTCAATCCGTACATCACGCCGCTATCGGACGAAAAGGAAGAAGGCTGGGAAGGCTGTCTGTCGGTTCCAGGCATGCGCGGCGCGGTGGATCGGTTCAAGCAGATCCGCTACACCGGCGTGGATCCCGATGGCCATCCGATCGATCGCGAGGCGGATGGATTTCACGCCCGCGTCGTGCAGCACGAATGCGATCACCTGATCGGGCGGCTGTATCCGTCGCGCATTACCGATTTCTCGAAATTCGGATTCACCGAAGTCCTGTTTCCGGATATGGACCCGAACGCCGACGATTGATCAGTGTTTCGCGGTCTCGTTCAGCAGTTCGATCAGTTTGTCTTTCCACACCGCGGCCCAGGTGTGCGTGCCGTGGCCACGCGTCGCATCGCTGATCGGGATCACGAAAAACCGGCCGTGCGGTACGTTCTTGATCTCGCGTTCGAGGATGCCGAGTTCAGGCGGATTGATCTGGTCGTCGGCGGAATTTATCGCGAGCAGCGGCGCCTTGATCGCGCCGAGTTTCGATTGCGGATCGTAATCCCACGACGAACCGATCTGATAGAGCAGATCGTTCGCATCGTCTTCTTTCATGTAGCGCGCGATGCGATCGTCGAGGAATTTGTCGGCGGCAGCGCTCGTCGGCGCTTCCTTTTGCCACTGCAGCGGACTCGATCCCATGATGAGCAGGATATCGAGCGCGTTGACCATACCGTGCGGCGGCTTGGTGTATTCGCCGTTGTTCCATTCGGGATCGGTGCGGATCGCATCGATCATCATTTTGCGCATCATGCGATTGCGGCCGGAGATCTGGATCGGCAACGATGCGAGCGGCATCAGCGCATCCATCATGTCGGGATAGGTTTCGCCCCATAGCCACGTGTGCATGCCGCCCATCGAGGTGCCCATCACCAGGCGCAGATGATCGACTTTCAATTTCTCGGCGATGACCGCGTGCTCGGCGTTGACCATGTCCGCGTAGCCGTAATGCGGAAATTTCGCGTGCAGCCCGTCACTTGGTTTGCTCGATTTGCCGTGGCCGATGTCGTCGATCAGGATGATGAAATGGCTGGTCGCATCGAGCGGCTGGCCGGCGCCGAACAGTTCGCCGCCGAAACGGTCGTTGAGGAATTGCGTGCCGTCGCCGCCGGTGCCGTGCATGATGAGGACGGCGTTGTCGACATGGCCATGATCCTTATGGATCGCGCCGAGTGTGCGGTAATGCATGTGCAATTCGGGCAGCGCGCCGCCATCGGCGAATTTGAAATTGCGGATGACGTAATCGCCTTCCGTCGGCGCAGGATACGTCGCCGCGTGCGCGCCCATGCAGCAGGCGAGGGCGCCGACAAGAACAAGCAACGTCTTCATGCCGGTCACGGATCGCGCATGACCATGAGGCGGATTTCGGTCATGTCTTCGATCGCGTAGCGAATGCCCTCGCGGCCGAGGCCCGAATCCTTGACGCCGCCGTACGGCATGTTGTCGACGCGGAAACTCGGCACGTCGCCGACCACCACGCCGCCGACATCGAGTTCGTCCCACGCGTGCATGACCTTGCGCACGTCGTACGTGAACAGACCGGCCTGCAATCCGAATTCGCTGTCGTTGGTCATGCGCAGCGCGTCGTCGAACGCTGTGTATTTCTGCAAGATCGCCACAGGGCCGAACGCTTCCATGCAACTGACTTTCTGTTTCGCATCGACGTTTTCGAGAACGGTCGCTTCGAGCATCGCGCCCGTGCGCTTGCCGCCGCAGAGAATCTTCGCGCCCGCTTTCGCCGCTTCCTGGATCCAGTCGTCGAGACGTTTTGCTTCCTTCTCGTCGATCATCGGACCGATGAATGTTTTCTCGTCCTTCGGATCGCCCGCGACGAGATTCTTCGCGGCGGCGACGAACGCGTCGCGGAATCGGTCGTAGATGTCTTCCTGCACGAAAATGCGCTGCACGCCGATGCAACTTTGTCCACTTTGATAAAATGCACCGAAGATCATGCGCTCGACGACGAAATCCAGACGATCGCCCTGATCCGAATCGACGATGCACGCCGCGTTGCCGCCGAGTTCGAGCACGACTTTCTTGCGCCCGGCTTTCGCCTTCAAGTCCCAGCCCACCGACGGCGATCCGGTGAACGAGAGCAGTTTGAAACGATCATCGGTGGTAAACAGATCCGCGCCGTCGCGATGCGCGGGCAGGATCGAAAACGCACCTTTCGGAAGATTCGTTTCGGCGAGCACTTCGCCGATGATCAACGCGCCGATCGGCGTGCGGCTCGCCGGTTTCAGCACGAACGGACATCCCACCGCGAGCGCCGGCGCGACTTTGTGCGCAGCCAGGTTCAGCGGAAAATTGAACGGTGAAATGAACGAACACGGCCCGATCGGCACGCGCCGCGTGAAGCCGCGATAACCTTTCGCGCGCGCGGAGATTTCCAGATTCAGCACTTCGCCGTCGATGCGCACCGATTCCTCGGCCGCCACTTTGAACGTGTCGATCAGTCGCGACGCTTCGCCTCTCGCATCCTTGATCGGTTTGCCCGCTTCGATGCACAGCGCCATCGCGAGTTCGTCGAAGCGTTCGCGGAAACGCTTCACGCAATGTTCGAGTACCGCCTGCCGTTCGTAAGCCGGCATTTTGCGGCAGGCGTCCTGCGCTTTCACCGCGGCCGCGATGCCGGCATCGATCGCCTTCGCATCCGCGAGCGCGACGCGCGTGGCGACCTTGCCCGAATATTTGTCCGTCACTTCGAGATCGGCATTCGGCTGCTGCGCAACGTTGGCGAGAAAGTACGGATATTTCTCTTTCAGCATGACGGCTCCAGTGCGTGCGGTCGGGCGTGCGATCTCGACCATTCTACTCCGAGGCTCGGTTCGTGGGCTCGCTTAGAACGGTCGAACTCGTCCGCAACGTGTCCGCATTTGCGGGCACCCATTCGGCAACCATCACGCTCCTTCCAGAAAGGAAACGAAGGGGTTGCAATCGTGTACCAAAATAAGTACCATGTCTTCGACGAACCGACACTCACCGTATGTTTTTACCGGTCGGCTAGCGGAACGGAACCCGTTCGCGATTGGCTTATCGAGCTGCCGAAAGCGGCGCGCAAGTCCATCGGCGAAGACATGAAGACGGTGCAATTCGGCTGGCCGATCGGGATGCCTGTGGTGCGAAAGATGGAGAAAGGCGTTATGGGAAGTCCGCAGCCACATCAACGGCGGCACGGCTCGTGTGCTTTTTACCGTCAGTGACGAACAAATGGTGCTGCTTCACGGCTTTGTGAAGAAGTCGCAGAAAACTCCCGCGGACGATCTTCAGGTTGCCCGTCAGCGAATGAAAGAGGTGCATGATGACTAGGAAGAAGAAAAACCCCGCCGTCGGATCGAACTTCGATCAGTTCCTGGCGGAACAAGGTTTGCTCGAAGGCGCAACCGCGGTTGCGATCAAGCGCGTGATCGCGTGGCAGCTCGCCGAAGCAATGAAAGCAGAAGGCGTGACCAAGAAGGCGCTCGCCGAAAAGATGCACACGAGCCGGTCGCATCTGGATCGTCTGCTCGACGATCGTGATACCGGATTGACTATCGAAACGCTCGGCAAAGCCGCGCGAGCGTTGGGGCGCAATGTGCGGATAGAGCTGTGCACTGCATAATTGGTCGCGCTGCGAACAACTGAATGTCCGCTTTAGGTCGCGATCTCGTCCTTTTACCGCAGCCAGTTCATGCGAAAAAGAATCCTCTCTCGGAGGATTCTGAAATGCGTGCGAGTTCCGCTTGTTGCGCTGGCGATCGCCGTTGCGCTTTCAACAACATCCCATGTTGCGACAGCTCGTGCGCACTCGGGTATTCGAAAAATCTTCTCAGGGCCGGAATCGTATGAAACCTGCGCACTAATGGCTGACTGATCGCGCCTATTGCTGGGGCGTGACGCCCGGCGCAACGTCTCTGTTGAAGATAGGAAAAGATCTACACTCGATGGCACTTGGGTATAATTTTCGGTGTGCTCTGACTCACGATAAGCAAGTATTGTGTTGGGGTTACAACGCCGTCGGACAGGCAGGAAATGGAACGCGGATATCTGTCGATGACCCAAAGCAAGTTGTACAGTCGGACGGGTCCGCTTTCGATCGCGTTACCGCCATCTCAGCCGGATACGCTCACGTCTGTGCTCTTCGTGATTCCGCAGCTTGGTGCTGGGGCTGGAACGCGCTGCGACAGATTGGAAATCATACATTTCCAGACGTACGATGTGCTTTTCCCGACTCCAGTCATTGTGGAAGCGGCAGGTGATCCGCCCGCTAACAAATCTCACCCGTATAACCGCGGGTGCCGAGCATTCCTGCGCGCTTTTGGCCGATGACACCGGTGCCTGCTGGGGCTATTCCCAGTATGGACAGCTTGGAAATGCTAAAACCCGCGATTTCGAAGAGGGTGGACTACGCAACTACTTTCATTCGCCCCAAACGGTACTTGTTGACAGCGGCGGATTACAACCGCTCGTGATGGGTGGGAAGTTCATTGCGGGAGGAGATACATGGACTTGTGCTCTGGTCTCCGATGCTGTTGTAAGCTCCGTTGCATGCTGGGGTTACAACGGCGAGGGAGAATTGGGCGACCAAACCAACAGCAATAGAAGCACAGCGGTTCCGGCATACGACGAACGAGGCAAGATCGTTGACGCATTCGATGTCGCTGTCGGAGCGTTCACTACCTGCGCGGTGATAGCCGATTCGACGGTGCGCTGCTGGGGCTCGGATGAAGCTCAGTGAGCTTGGAAATGCAGCTTTCGGTGCGGATCAGAATCGGGGAATAAAACTTCAGTCGGCTGATGGTAGCGCCTTTTCCGGCGTGCTCCAGATTGTTGCTGGAAACAAGCACATGTGCGCGCACACGACGAGTGACGAAGTGTACTGTTGGGGAAGCAATGACTCAGGACAACTGGGCCTACCGCTCACTACCGGAAAGTCTGCGGTACCGATCAAAATCAGTATCGATGCACCGATCTTTACAGATAACCTTGAAGCCTCGGATTTCGACGATGGGTTCTGACTAAACTTTCGCGCTCAATTCCTTTGCTCAGCTCCTTGATCTCACGATTGAGAATCCGATCGTTGTCGGAATAATCGATCGGCACGTCGATCAGATGCACACCCGGCGTGTCGAGGCATTTCTGCAGCATCGGCGCGAACTCGGCGGCCGATGATGGCCGATGTCCGTGCGCGCCGTAGCTCTGGGCGTAAGCGACGAAATCGGGGTTGCCCATGTCCATGCCGAAGTTCTCGAACTTCATGTTGGCCTGCTTCCACTTGATCATGCCGTAGGCGTTGTCGCGCAGGAGCAGCACGACGAGATCGAGCTTGAGGCGCACGGCGGTTTCGATTTCCTGCGAATTCATCATGAAGCCGCCGTCGCCGGCGACGGCGATGACTTTGCGGTTCGGATAGACGATTTTCGCGCCGATGGCGGAGGGCAGGCCGGCGCCCATCGTCGCCAGCGCGTTGTCGAGCAGTAATGTATTCGGTTCGCGGCAGCGGTAGTAGCGCGCGAACCAGATCTTGTACATGCCGTTGTCGAGGCAGGCGATGCCGTCGTCGGGCATCGACGTTGCGGACGTCGGCGACGAGGCGCTGCGGATATATCGGCCAGCGGTCGTCGTCTTTGCCTTCGGCGAGATGGCGGGTCAGGTGCGTGCGGACTTTGGTGAAGTAATCGAAATCCCAATGCGGCTGCGGCTCGATGGCTTCCTTCAGGCGCCAGATCGAGTTTGCGATGTCGCCGACCAGTTCCACCTGCGGGAAATACACGGTGTCGACTTCGGCGCTCGCGAAGTTGACGTGAATCACCGTGCGCAAACCCTTGCGCATGAAGAACGGCGGTTTCTCGATCACGTCGTGGCCGACGTTGATGATGCAGTCGGCATTCTCGATCGCGCGATGCACGAAGTCGCCATCGGAAAGTGCGGCGTTGCCGAGCCACAGCGGATGTTCTTCGTCGATGACGCCCTTGCCCATCTGCGTGGTGAAGAACGGAATGCCGAGCTTGTCGACGAATTCGCGCAGCATTTTGCTGCACAGTTTTGCGGTTGGACGCGGCACCGACCATCAGCAGCGGATGTTTCGCATTCGCGATCGCTTCGGCGGCGTGAACGAGCGCTTTCTCGTCGGCGATCGGGCGGCGGTGATAGCTTTGCTTGATCAGGATCGCGTCGGTGTGTTCGTGCGCGATGTCTTCCGGCAATTCGAGATGCGTTGCGCCCGGACGTTCTTCTTCGGCGCGACGGAACGACTCGCGCACGCGCGCGGGAATGTTGTCGGCCGAGACGATTTGCCGCGTGTATTTCGTCAGCGGTTTCATCATGTCGACGACGTCGACGATCTGGAAATGGCCCTGTTTGGATGCCTTCACCGGTTTCTGGCCGGTGATCATCATCATCGGCATGCCACCGAGCTGCGCGTACGCCGCGGCGGTGACGAAGTTGGTCGCGCCCGGCCCGAGCGTGGCGAGACAGACGCCGGCTTTGCCGGTGAGCCGTCCGTAGGTCGCGGCCATGAATCCGGCGCCTTGTTCGTGACGCGTGAGAATGAGTTTGATCGACGAGGTGCGCAGCGACTCGAGCAGATCGAGGTTTTCCTCGCCCGGGATGCCGAACACGTATTGCACGTTTTCGGCTTCGAGCGCTCTCACGAACAGATCGGATGCTTTCACGAACGTCTCCCCACGTCGTCGAATCACCGATTGTCGGTGCGCCGCTGCGGCGCGTCAATCGACCGTTACGCGACAGCGCCGAACAATCGGCCGAGAACTGCGGTAACCGCCATCGCAAGCGAACCCCAGAACAGGACGCGGATGGTGCCCGGCAGGATCTTCGCGCCGCCCGTTTTGGCGGCGACGGCGCCGAGGATCGCGAGCACGATCAGCGAAACGATGGGCACGGCGATCACCAGCCACGACATCGGCGTGACGAACACCGTCAGCAACGGCGGCACCGCGCCGGCCGCATAGCTCACGGCGGATGCGGATGCGGCCTGCAGCGGTCGCGGTCGGGACAACTCCGAAATGCCGAGCTCATCGCGCAGGTGCGCATCGAGTGCGTCGTGCGCCATCAATTGATCGGTCACTTCGCTGGCGAGATCGCGCGTCAGCCCGCGGTTGACGTAGATGTTGGCCAGTTCCTGACGTTCGCCGGCATCGTCTTCGGCGAGTTCGCGGCGCTCGGTTTCGATTTCGGCGGCTTCCAGATCCGCCTGCGAACTTACCGAAACGTATTCGCCGGCGGCCATCGACATCGCCCCGGCGACGAGACTGGCGAATCCCGCGGTCGCGATCGCGCCGGGCGTTCCGTGCGCGGACGCGACGCCAACGATCAGGCTCGCCGTGGAGACGACGCCGTCGTTCGCGCCGAGCACGGCCGCGCGCAACCAGCCGACGCGCTGTCCGAGATGATGTTCACGATGACGGCGAGGGCTGCGTCGCATGTCAGTTTCCTTCGCGGTGAAGCGCGATTTCGCCGTCGGCCAAACGCGCGATGAAGTGCGTGCTCGAACGCGCTTGAGCAACCGATTTCACGAGGCTGCCGCTGTCGGCGTCGAGCAGGATGGCGTAGCCGCGTTGCAGCGTCGCCAGCGGACTCACCGCGTTGAGCGCACGCCGCAGTTCGTCGACTTTGCCGGCGCGTCGTTGCAATGTTTTGGTCATGCACGTCGTCAGATGTCTTCGCAGGCGCAGCAGATGATCGTGCCGACGCTGCATCGCATTCGACGGACGCTGACGGAGCAGGCGTGCGCGCAGTTGATCGAGCCGCTGCCGCCCGAGACGCAGCCGCGTGCGCGGATGTTGCGTGCGCAATCGGCCGACGAGGTGATCGAGCGTCTGGTTCGCGGAAAGCAAACGTCGTCGCAGCGACTGATCGAGCCGGTGCGCCTGATGCCTCAAGGCGTTGTGGATGGCGAGGATATCCGGCACGAGCAGTTCGGCGGCCGCGGACGGCGTCGCTGCGCGCAAGTCGGCAACGAAATCGGCGATGGTGAAATCGATCTCGTGGCCGACCGCCGACACCACCGGTATCGTACTGGCGCGGATCGCGCGCGCGAGCGCTTCGTCGTTGAATGACCACAAATCCTCGAGCGATCCGCCGCCGCGTGTGAGCAGCAGCACGTCATGCCGCCGCGCGGCCGATGCAGCTGCGAGCATTGCGACGATTGCAGGCGCCGCTTCGCGGCCTTGCACCGGCACCGGAAGAATCTCGACTTCGACGAGCGGATAACGGCGCGCGATCACGCTGAGCACGTCGCGAATCGCCGCACCGGTCGGCGAGGTGATCACGCCGATGCGGCGCGGCACCGCCGGCAGTGCGCGTTTGTGCACGGCATCGAACAGACCTTCCGCGGCGAGCCGCGTTTTCAGTTCCTGCAGCAGGCGCAACAACGCGCCTTCGCCCGATTCCTCCATGTGCTCGACGATGAGCTGGAACTCGCCGCGCGCTTCGTACAAGCCCACGCGTGCGCGCGCCATCACGCGCGTGCCGTCGGCCGGACGGAATCGCAGGAACGTACTTTTCGGCTTGAACATCGCGCAGCGAATTTGTGCGTTGGCGTCTTTCAAACTGAAATACAGATGGCCGGACGACGGCCGCGAAAAATTCGAAATCTCACCTTCGATCCACAGCAGCGGGAAGTGACCCTCCAGCAACGCACGCGCCTCGCGGACGAGGGCGCTCGGAGAGAATACTTGCCGCTCCGCCACGTAGGCGGTGTTGGAATCGGTCATGGGAATCCGCGATGTGTTGCCGAGAATTTACTCCGCTTCGCCGAAGCTGGCCAGAAGCGGACTACTTCAATATCGACTGATCGTGCGGCTTCGGTTTTTCGGGTCGGCGCCGCGTGCGCAAGTAGCTGGCGACGAGATTGAAGCCGATCCAGACGATGATCAACGACAGCGGCCAGGCAAGCACGCGCGGCCAGATCGCCGTGACGAATGCGAATGCGATAAGCAATGTTCCGGAGATGAGCAACACGCCGGCTTCGGAGCGTCCGAGCGCGCGTTTGTTGCCGAGCGCCGCGCCAACCGTGTTCACGAGCCGCAATGTTCCGGCCGCCGCGCGGCTGGTGCTTCCGACGCCACGCCTCGGGCGCCGCGATTGCGGCACGGCGCTCGGCGTTTTTGCGATGCGCCGGTTCGACAACACGATTTCCGTGGCGTTTTCCAGATCCTTTTCGTACTGCCGCGCCAGACATTGCGCGAAGCACGCGTCTTCGACAGCGACATCGATCTCAGCATTGGCGAACCAGCTCGACACATTCATGTTGCTGGAACCCACGCGCGCCCACAATTCATCGGCGACGGCGCTCTTTGCGTGCAGCATCGCACCGTTCCACTCGAACACGCGAACGCCCGATTCGAGCAACGGCCGATAACCCGCGCGCGACAATCGCGCGACCATCGGCAAATCGCTGCTGCCCGGCACGAGCAGACGCACGTCGACGCCGTCCGATGCAGCCGCACCGAGTGCCTGGACGTACGGCGCGAGTCCGACGAAATAGGCGTCGGTGATCCACAGCGTCTTGCGCGCCATCGCGGCGATAAGCTGATCGGTGCGGAAAATGCCGGCGCTGCGCGGTTGTGTCGCAATGACTCTGAGTGCGACGTCGCCGACGCGCTCCGGCACCGGACCCGGATTGAAATTCGACGAATCGCCGAGTGCTGCCCAGTTCGCACAGAACGCGACGGAAATGTCGTGGCACGCAGGCCCGCGCACGGCCACGCCCGTGTCGCGCCACGGTGCGACGTTCTTCGACGGCTTGCCGAGCCATTTCGCATCCACACAGATGCCGGAAATAAAACCCAGCTCATCGTCGACGACCATCAGCTTGCGATGATTGCGCGCCAGCCAGCCGAGCGGCCGATTCAAGTGCGGCGGATTGTAGACACGCGCGAAACCGCCGGCGGCGATCAGCGGTTTCCAGAACGATGCGCGCGAGCTTCCGAGGCAGCCGAGCCAATCGTAGATCACGAGAACCTTCACGCCGCGTTGCGCCGCCTCGACGAATGCGCTGCGGAATTCGCGGCCGATTTCGTCGTCGCTGAAGATGTAGTTCTCGAACACGATGCTGCGCGTAGCGCCACGGATCGCGACGAGCCACGCATCGAAATTCTGGCGCGCATCGATCAGCAGCTCGATCGCGTTGCCTTCGACGAGCGGCGTGCCGCCCGCGCGGCTGAGCGCGCGCTCGATGAGCTGCGCGGCGGGATTCGTTTGAGAGGCGACGGCCTCGGCGGTTTGTGCCATGGCCAAAGTTTAGCCGAACACGGCGTCAGTGTTGCGGCTTGGGCATGCTCGTGTTGGAGATATCGCGCAGGATGCGCCATTTTTTGTCGTCGCCGTATTGCCAGACGACGAGATATTTGCCGTGATCGGAAACCGGCGCCGCGTCGCCGATGCGCACCGTCCGCGTGTAGAGGCCGGTTTCGTACGCGGTGTGCGCGGCGATCGAAACTTCCTGCGTCACCAGGCTCGCTTCGTCGATGGTGCGGTCGGCGAGGGCGGTGGTGAGATATTTCATGATCTGATCGCGCCCGTGCACCGCGTCGGCTCCCGACGGAAAGTAGATCGCGTCAGTCTCGAAAATTTCGCCCATCGCCTTCACGTCTTTTTTCTTCAGCGCGATGACGAAATCCTGATCGGCCGATTCGATGGCCTTGCGCGCTGCGACCGGATCGATCGGCGCTTCGTTGGCGGTCTTGATCTTGCCGACACTTTTTACCTGACGCGCCTGCGCGACACCGCTGCACGCCAGCGCCGCGGCGATCAACACGGTTCGAATCAACATGCGAACACTCCTTGTGAGGCGGATCATTCGCCGCCGAGCGGTCCGTAGAATATGACCCAGGTCGTAAAGTCTGCCGTAAAGTTTTCGAAGCGGTGTTCGACGCCGGCTGCAACGAACAGCGCATCGCCCGCCTTGAAGGGTGAGCGTTCGCCCGCCACAACGAAATCACCCGAGCCCGACACGACAACGTAAACCTCATCGCGGGCGTGCGGCGTCTGCGGGTCGGTACCGGCGGGTGCGTAAAGTTCGACGAGCAGTGTTCCGTGTGCGAAGGCTTCGATGAAGCGTTCGCCGTCGGGCCAGCGTTCGGTGCGTGGGCCGGGGAGGCGGGCGAGTAGATCGGCTACAGATGCTTTCATGGAATGCTGCAGGTTCATGCTAAACAGGAAAACGTATCGTGTAGGGGCGCAATTCATTGCGCCCGCGTCCGGGCGCGATGAATCGCGCCCCTACGAGGTCGCTGAGCATACAGCAGGCTGCGCGGCCGCCAAGTTCGAGGGATAGGACCAGTTATGAATGTCATGGCACACAAGCCATATTCGGCACGTATCGAATACGACGAACGCGACGACATTTTTGTCGGCCGCATTTTGGGAATACGCACGATGATCAGCTTTCACGGCGAAACCGTCGCGCAGCTGCATCGTGAGTTCAAGAAGGCAATCGATGACTATCTCGCCGATTGCACGCAGCGCGGCGTGAGTCCGGAGCGGCCGGCGTCCGGGAAGATTTTGTGCGCGTGCCCGCTGAGGTGCACGGCGCCGCGCTAGTGGCGGCGCAGGTAGCGGGCAAAAGTCTCAATCAGTGGGCAAGCGATGTGCTGAGGCGCGCGGTGCGGGTTTGATCAATCACCGCCGCCGCATCCGCCACAACCTCCACCACCGCCGCCGCTGCAACTGCTGCCGGAAGACGAACCACCGTCGCTCCCCGACGAGGGCTGACGGAACTGGTGGTAAGCGCTGTACGGCGTGGTGGCAAGCACGGCAGTGCCGGCCAGCGCAACGGCGAGCGGCAGGTCGTCGGGGCGCGGCGCGCGGGCGGTGT
Source organism: uncultured Gammaproteobacteria bacterium (assembly GCA_963814225.1). Lineage (GTDB taxonomy): Bacteria > Pseudomonadota > Gammaproteobacteria > Xanthomonadales > Rhodanobacteraceae > Rudaea. The sequence goes on from CAWFCC010000004.1 coordinate 93,769, forward strand.
GCGCGTGGCGTTTCTGGAGCGATGCGAGTGCCCGGTCGCCGGCGAGCGCGCGCGACGATGTCGCGAACGCACTGACGAGCGCGGCGATCGCGATGATGATCATGAGCACGACCAGGAACGCGACAGGTTTCCCGCGCGACAAACCGATCATGACCTTTGACAGGCCGAAGGCGAGCAGCGCCGCCGGCAGCAGCGTCGGCAACCAACTGGCGCGGGATTTCGCATCGGCATCGAGCAGGAGTCCGCGCGAGGCGAGCTTGTCGCGGATGCGCGAGAATTCAGGCTCGAGACGCCGCGCGAGCTTGCGCGGACTGCCTTCGATCATGAGATGGCGCGCGATGCGGTCGAGCAGGGGATCGTCGATCGTGGTCTTCGCATCCATCTTCAGGCGTTTGGCATCGGCGTCCCAGACGACGAGCTTGTCGCGCATCAGACGCGCGACGGCGCAGTCCATGACGCGTTCGCTGCCGCCGGCGAGGTAGGCGACATCCCACGTGTCGAGGGCAATGTCGTTGCCGGTCGCGCCGTTGTCGCGCAAGTGGCGGCGCCAGAAAAAAGTGGCGATGGCGCACGTGATGATGAGCACGATGTAGAGCACGAGGAACTCGTCGCCGTTCCAGTCGAGTGGATTGGCGCCGCTGGCGAAGACGGAACGTGCGGCAACGGCGAGGACGAGCGCGGCGAGCATCGCGCCGATGGTTCGCAGCGACGGAAAACGCGGACGCGGCAGGATGAAATAGCGATCACTATCGACGCGCCGGAAACGCGCGGGATGCCGGAACCGTTCGCGCGTGCCGGGCCAGAACTCTTCCGGCGGCGGTCCGAATGAGTCAGCGTACGCGGCGAGTGTATCGGCGTAGCTGTTCGCGAATCGCTGCGCGTCGCCGTCGCGCGCACGCGAGGGTTCGTGGTGCAGATCGCAGCCGAGCACGGTCGGGCAGAACACGGTCCAGTAGTCGCGCGTGTATGTCAAATGCAGGTGCCACACCTGATCGACGGCGTCGCTCGGCACCATCTCGCGGCCGGCGGTTGCCGCGAGGAAGCAGTAGCGCCGGTACTCGTCGATCGCGGCGCGTGTGTAGCCGCGCGTCCATCCTTGTTCGCGGATGAGTTTGGTTACGAAATCCACGCCGTCATTGGCGCATTCGAACGGATGCATCCGAATGCGCTGCCAGAGCGCGGCGTGTGCGGGCGACATCGCGCCGCCCGCTGCGGCGTTACTGGGTACCGGCTCCATGCGCGTCGACCTTCTGGGTCTTCTGCTCATCGGCCGTGGTGCGACGCTCACGCCAGGCGTTGTCGTCGACGAACCACGGCGTGCCGTCCTTGCGCAGGTACAGCTGCTGCATTTCGTCGAGATGGAACGGACGCGAGCCGATGCGGCCGAAGATGGCGATCTGGTTGCCGGATTCGTCGACGGCGCGATCGCGCTCGAGTCCGCGCGACAGCGACAGCGCCGCGTTCTTGGTCGGATACCACGCGATCATCTGCGGTTTCGGATCGGGCGAGAAGCCGTAGAACTTCGGCTGCGATTCGGGGCTGGTGAGCTGCAGCACCTTGAGACCGTTCTTGCCATCGGCGACGTAGGCGTACAGCGATGCGTTGGTCGTCGCGACGACGACATCATGCGCGTCGCTGATTTTCCCGTCGCCGTTGAACATCTGATACACGAACGGCTTTTCGGGATTGGTGATGTCGATGATCGCCAGGCCATCGGCGCCATCGGCGACGTACGCGTACGTGCGCGCGACGTGCAGCTTGTGTCCATCGCGCAGCGGGATGAACGCGGTCGTGACTTCATGCGCCTTCGCCGGGCAGCGTGACGTCGACGACGTGCAGGCCATCCTTCGCACTGACGAACAGATAGCGGAACTGTTCCTGCGAGGCCTGCGCGTTCGCGATGGCAACGGTGGTGACGTAGACCGGTTTGAGCGGATCGGTCATGTCGAGCACGACGACGCCGCGATCCGTCGATACATAGAACGTGTTGCCCGCGATGTGTACGTGACGCGCGCCGGTGAGCACGCCGTTTTCGTTCCACGTCATCTCGCGCTTGAAGAAGTTGTTTTGCGGAATCGCGGTCGTGCAGGACGACGATGTCGGTCGCGATCAGGCCTTCTTCGGCATCGGTGATGTAGGCATATTTGTAGATGCCGTTCATCACCTGTTCCTGGTTCGCGCCCTGCATCAGTTCACTCTGGTTGCGCGCGGGATCGACCGGCTGCGTGGTCGCGAGCGCGACACACGTGGCGTTTTTCGAACTCACGTGCGTGTCCTGACCGATCGGCGAGAACGGCGCAGTGATGATCTTCTCCGACACGCCCTTGTTGCCGATGCTGGCGACGTCGTACACGCGCATGCCTTTCGCGCCTTCGGCGACGTACAGGTATTCGCCGCGCAGCTGGATGCAGTTGGCGACGCCGGCGCCGTGCTCGTTCGCCGTCGCCAGTTTCTGGCCGCGATCCTGGTGCTGTTTGAACCAGTCCGGATAGGCGTAGCGGTGCAGATAGCTGCCGATCACGGCCTGCGGTTCGTCCCACTCGGTGACCTGCACCGCGCCGATGCCGCCGTCTTCGCCGACCCATGCGTTGTAGCCGACGAAGTCGATGAACTTCGTGCCGAGCAACAACGTCTGCGCCATGATGGCGTTGTTGTCGTTGTTCTTGGAGACGTGGCAGTCGTCGCAATCCTTGGTTTCGGTCTTGCGTTCGGTGTGCGGATAGTGCGGCGCGAAGGCCTGCGACGAGTAGCCGGCTGACGAAATCGGCGGCTGCTGCGTGTAGATACGTTCGCGGTTGATGTTGGTCGATGACAGGATCAGTGCCGACGACGAACGCACCGGCGCGATCTTGTGATCCTTGATCTCGCCATGGACGCCGAGGAAGAACATGTCGTCGCGCGCGACCTGCGGGTTATACGTCGCGAAATTGCGCGTGGCGCCGCCTTCGTATTTGTGGCGTTCGGTTTTCCAGTTGGCCTGGATCGGCAGATGACAGCCGCCGCAACTCGTCGTCCACGACGTGTGGCAGGTGTAGCACAGCATCTTGTCTTCGTTGTGCGCGCGTTGTTCCTTCGGCACGCTGGCGCCCCAATCCTGCGTGTCGGGATTCGTCGACATCGTGTGCGCGCGAACGCGCCTTCGCATCGTAGCCGGGCGAGCCGGGCAGGGAGTCGTCTTTCAGCAGCGACATCGTCCACTCAAGACCCGGCGTCACGGCCGAGCGCTGGACGAGTTTTCCGCCGATCCATTCGAAACGCTTCTTGCCATCCGGGTTGCGGATGAGCAGCAAATCGCGGCCGTATTGCGAAGCGGCCGGGCCCGATGTTTTCAGCGTCGGATATTTGTCGACGGTGCCATGGCAATCCTGACACTGGATTTCCACCGCGCCCATCACTTCGGCTTTAACGTAGCCGTCGCCGTGGTTGTCCTGCGCGTAGTGGCAATCCACGCACTGCATGCCGACGTCGACGTGAATCGACTGCAGGTGCACGGCCTTCTTCCACTTGTCGGGATCGTTGTCCTCGACGATCTGTTTGTTCTTGTCGAGCAGGTCGCCCTTGCGATCGCGCGAATACACGCCGCGGAAATTCCAGCCGTGGCCGTGATAGTCGGCGAACTGCGTGTCCTTCAACTGCGGGTTGAGCAGCGAGACGTCCTTCATGAAATCGAAGTCGCCCCATTTGCCGCGGATCGCCGCTTCTTCGGGATTGCGGTCGAGAATCTTGCGCTGCTCGGCGTCGGTCGGATATTTCTGTTTTTCCGGCCACATGAACGGCGCGTCGGACTCGTAGTCCCACATCGTGTAGCCGACCATCGTGTTGATGAACATGTTCGGCTGATGCATGTGGCAGATCATGCATTGGCTGGTCGGTATTTCTCGCGTGAATTCGTGCTTGAGCGGATGGCCGGATTCGTTGTGCGGAATGGTCGGGTCGCTTTGCTGCGACATGCCGAGATTGCCGAATTTCGCGTATTGCGCGGAATGGAATTGATCGCGATCGTTCGCGTAGACGACGTGGCAGCCCGAACAGCCGGACGAGCGATAGTCGCCCGGATTGTCGTTGGTGCCCATCATCCAGATGAACGGATCGTTCAAGCGCGTCTTGGTGATGTTCAGCACCGGAATCGAAATGCGGCTGCCCGTTCCCGATCCGCGATTGGACTGCTTGATGTCCGGACGGCCCGGTTCTTCGAGACGCTGGATTTTGCCGGATTCATCCGGCAAACCGATTTCCGGGAACAGCGTGCCGATGTTGCGGCCGCCCGGTTCGAACACGCGGAAGATGTCGGCGACCGGCGTGGTTTCCCACGACGGCAGCGGATACACCTTCGGCAGGATGCCGTGCGCGGTCATGTTCGCGTCGGGCGTGATCTGCGAATCGGTCGTGGCGGGCTGGCCGTCTTTCGTGTACGCCTCGCCGAGGATCGAATGCTTGTACGGCAGAATGCCGTTGTTGTACGACGCCGCGCCCCAGAACATCGCGGCGTTCGCCATCAGGCTTTTCTTGTTCGCCTCGACGATCGGCAGATGACACGCGCTGCACGCTTCGTCGGCAACGCGCAGGTCGCCGGGGTTCACGAAGCGCACGAATTCGAGCGATTCCTTGAGCAGCCACGTATAGCTGCGGACCGGGTTCGCGCTGGTCGTCCAGTGATCGGGATAGCGCGGCAGAACGTGCGCCTGATTCATCGCGCCGGTGTACGCGGCCGACCACGTGGCGGACTTTGCCGTCATCGGCCGAATACGTTTCGCCGGCGGGCGACATCACGGTCGCGTTGCCGCCGTGGCAATCGGTGCAGCCGAGCACGACGGCTTCGGTGGCGTGCATCGTCTTGCGATCGGATTTGGTGTGGCAGGAAACGCAGCCGGCGGATTTCTTGTCGGCTTCGTCCCAGCTCTGGAAAGCGGGGGCGGGCGGGGCGGCGACGTATTCGCGCTCGACCGGTTCTTCTTCGTCGCTCGCGATGGCGAAGATCGACAGCGCCGTCGATGCCAACGCGAGAAGCATCAATGTGGATTTGTGGAGAATGCCGCGTTTCACGCTCTGACGGAAGGTTGTCATGTCATCCTCAGTAAGTCAGAGTCATATCGGCGAGCACCGAGTAATAGAGATTGTGTTCGGTTCCGTACAGATTCTTGAATCCAGTGCCGGGCAACAGCACGGCGCCTGACAGACGGAAAACGATGTTCTGCGAGAAAAACGGACGATGGATCCACGCGACCGATGCATCGGTGCCGATGTTGCGATCGATCGGCGACGCGGCGCGTAGCGCTTCGAGCACCGAGGTATTGTCGAACCAGTATTCGTTGACGTTTGCCGACACGCGATGTCTTCGGCGTCAGATCGAAATCCGCGCCGACGCCGACGAGACGCAAGCCCGGGTTGTCGTAGTTCGACTGGCCTTGTTCCTTGCTCGAGCGCAGGTCCGGAATCAGGCTGTTGCCGCCGTGCAGAACCACGCCGCCACCGCCGATCAGCGGGATGCCCTGGCTGATCCAGTAGCTCGTGTCCGCGCCGGCGAAGATCGGATTCTCGAACACCGAATCGAAACCGGTCGATTTGTTGTCGTACGGATTCTTGTCGCCGCTCGCGTAGGCGACCGAGACGCGCGGGCGAATCCAGTCGAAATCCATCGATGCTTCGGCCGCCGCGAAACCGGCGCGGATCTGATCGGATTTGTCGACGAAGATGCTCTTGTCCTGATGCCCGAACACGCCATACACGGATGCGGTGAGATTCAGCCGTCCGAAATGTCCATCGCCGTTGTAGCCGATGTAGGCGACATCGAACTTGCGCAACTGTTCGATGCCGACCGCGGCCGGACGTTCGAGGAAACCGTTCGAATCGTAAAACTTCGAATCGCGGTTGTGATCGAGCAGGATGATGCCCTGCGAGGTGAAGCCGAGCACCGGCGCGTCCTGGCGATAGACGTTGAACAGCAGAATGTCTTCGTGGCGCGGCGCTTTCGTAACGTCATTGAGGCCGGAGTTGAGATCTTTCTCGAGCGGACGGAAATAGGCGATGTTGTATTGCCAGCGGTTGTTGTCGCGATTGCCGAAGAAGCGCACGCCGGGTTCGCTGTCCTGGAACAGGAAACCGCGGAAATCGCTCGAGAACGGCTGGATGCCGATGCGGACTTCGTCGAAATCGAAACGCTCATCGAGCGTGCGCAAATCTTTCAGGTAAAACAGTTCCTGCACGCCGATGAAACCGTCGTCGCGCGTCTGGCCGAAGCGCGGATCGATCTGCACCGCGCGCACTTGTTGCACGTCGACGCGGTTGTAGTTGAACGCGAGCGTCGCCTTGAATTCGTATTCGGGCGGCTTGAACGTCGTGTCGCCCTTGTAATAGTCGGCGCTCGCGATGACCGTCTGCGAGAACACGTTCTGGTTGATGCGGCCGAGCACATCGTTCTGTCCCGGCTGCGAGGACGCCTGCGGCCCGACCGGCGTCGGCACGCTGCGCGCGTTGTCGACCGTTTCGGAAATGAAATTCAGCGCAAGGAAATGATCCTTGCCGTCGATGGGTTTATCGCCTTTCCAGATGTTCTGGTTGTACGGGTCGTACCACGGGAACTTGTAGCCGAGCGTTTCCATGATGCGCCAGCGATTCGGCACCGGCAGGAACGAGCCGGCCTGGTCGATCGGCGCCGGCGGCACGCCATTCGGATTCTGGATCGTGAATTCCGGCGGCGGTTCGTACGGATGGCCCGGCCGACGGCGCGGAATCTGCGATTCGTTCGGATCGTATGTCGGCCCGGGAACGATGCCGAGCATCTCGAGCACGTTGGCGGACATCTGCACCGACTGCGCGTGTACATTTCCACAAATGCAAATTGTCGCGGCGGCGAGGGCGCTCAGGCGCGGAAAGCGTCGCTTGTGGTCGGCGTTCTCCATTCACTTGCCCTCGCAGACGTTGGCATCGTTGGTGTCGGTGAACGGTGCTTGCGGACATTGCACGTAGAGCAGGCGCGAATTGACCGGCGCCAGCGTGTCGCTGCGGATGTTCGACGGCGCCTGCTGCAGGCCAGTGTTCAGCACAGCCGCGCCATTCGACAGACCGAGGAATGCGACCAGATCACTCTGATCCGAGCCATCGCCCGAAGCGCCGATGCCGCCGACCAGTTTGCCGTTGCGGTAAATCGGGAAGCTGCCCGGGAACAGCGTGATGCCGTTGGCAATGCGCGGAATGCCCGTGCACGAACCGGGCAGAACATCCGGCAGCGGCATCGGATTCGCGGCGGTGGGCGCGGGTGCGACGGTGGCGCCATCGATGTTGATGATCAATCCATCCTGATTGAGGATGTAGGCGATCGACAACAGGAGCTGGTTGTAGGCGAGATCGAGTTCGAGTCCGGTCTGGAACGGACTCCACAGATTGAACGGCAGCGAGAACGGACCATTCGGTGCGCCCGGCACGCCGCTCGGATAGAACGGCTGTGAGAGCAGGCCGACGGCGCGATCGGAGTAGGCGATTTTGCCGTCGGCAAATGCCGTCGGTTGGCCGAGGAACGCGCGCGCGGCCGTGATGTATTTCGAAGGCGAACTCTGCGCGATCGTGGTGATATTGACGGCGCCGTTGGCGACCGTGTCGGCGAAATAATTCGCGGGCGGGGCGGAATTCACGTCGCCGGCGGCGTAGTCGCCGGAGAAGAACGCCGCGGTGCGCGCCTTCTGCGTGGTCACATCGATCGCGTCGACCAGCGCATCGCGCGTGCGGCCGATGCCGAGCACCACGCCGTTGGTATCGGTGATGACGATAGTTTCGCCCGCGGGCGATCCGAGCGGACGACGCACCTGCGCGCGCGTGCGGTGCGTGACCTTGATCGCCTCGGCGATGATGGTGCGCACTTCATTCGCGGTGAGCGCATTGGCGCCATCGGTGCCGTCGCGCGGCGGGAAGCGGTTCTGGTTGTTCTTGTCGACGACGACGAAGGCATCGAGGCCCGGCCATTCCTGCGTATCGGCGCGAATGCCGGATTCCGGCTGGCCGAACGCGGTGCCGCGCAGGATGGTGGCGTCCGCATAGGCGGGCACCTTGATCAGGCTGCCGCCGGTGAGCGCATCGTAGGCCGGTGCGCTGGCCGGATTGGTCGCCAGATCGCCGAAACCTTCGTTGGTGTATTGCAGGACGATGCCGCCGGCCGTGATCTGGTCTGCGCGGCGATCCGCCGGCGCGACGAAGCCGAAGCTTCCGGCCACGGCGATCATCTCGTCCATGTCGATTTCTTTGTTCTCGGCGTTGTCGTCGAGCGTATAGAAAGGTTTCGCGCCGGAAACGCCGACCGCACCGACCGGCACACCTTGCTTATACAACGAGATGCCGCCCGGGTCGGGCGATAGTCCCAGCGGCGCGCTGTGCGTGCCCGGACTGGTGCCGCCGGTGAAGCGCGTGTTGATGTCGGAGCAGCGCAGGTTGGAGATCTGCACGCCGAACAGCGGACCGGCCGGAGCCGTCGCGTTGCCGGTATCGAAATGTTCCTGCGCGACCTGTCCGGCGGTGCGCGAGGTGAACGCGTTGCCTTCGGACGAAAAATAGACGGCGGTGATCGCCTTGGAAATCGCGCCGAGTTCGGGCGGTACGTTGAGGCCTTCGAGTCCACCGACGACGGTACGCGGATCCCTGATCTGGATCGTCGGCGGTGCGCCGTCCATGCGGTAGACGCCGAGCACGTTGCCGACGCGATCGGTCACGGTGACGACGACAGCCTTGTTCTGCGCTTTGGCTTCGGTTACCGCCTGCGCGATGATTTTCTTGACGTCGTCTTCGCTGAGGAACGAACTGGCGTTCGCGCAGAAGCCGCTGCAGCCGGAATCCGGCGTATTTTGCGGAGGTGGGGGCGACGTGCCGACGGAACTGCCGGAGTTGCTGCCGCCGCCGCACGCGGACAATGCCAGCGCAGCAACAAAGCTCAGCCAGCGAAACCGAATCCCCATCGCTACTCCTCCCCGAGTCGGCGTGAAGCCTGCCGTGACAATTCTCAAACCAGCGGGCCCAAAACGCCGGAATTTCTCAAGTAAAGATCATAACCTACCCAACATCCCTAAGGTAGCATGTGGACAGGGGTTTCAGGTTGCAGCGGGGCTACGCGAAGCAATCCTCGCCGTGGGCTAGGGCGCCGCTGAATCGTCAGGCTCGGCGCTAGCGTTCTGCTTTGCCGGAATCACGAAGTCGGAAACTAGAGCTTTCCCATCTTCAGATTCGGCGACTGATGATAGTCGTGACACGAGATACACGTCGTCGCGACTTTCCCTTTCGCATACGCCCCGGCGTGACACGCCTTGCAGTTGTCGATTCCCGGAATCAGCAGATCCGCCGCTTCCTTCGACTCGCGCGCGGCATGGCAATCCTCGCACTTCACCGTGACGTGCTTGGCGTGCGTGAACTTCGCATCCGAATACCAGACGCCGGACACGCGCACCGGCGCAACGTTCCACGTATCGCCCGCGGCACGCGGCGGGGTGACTTTGTGACACGTCGTGCACGCGCGGCCCGTGAACAGACTTTCCGTCACCTGCGCCGTACGATCGCGCGCCCACGCGAGCGCTTCCTGCTGTTGCTGCTGGGACAACGGCGGCGATCCCGGCCGGCGCCGCTCCTGCACGATCACCGGCGATTTCGCATCCGCATAGCCGCCTTCGAGCGCGACGCGCGCGTAGTACTCGTTGAGCATGAAGATGACTTCGTTGACCTTGCCATGCGGCACTTCGCGATCGGCCGCGAGCGTGTCGAAGCCGAGCGTGTGGCAGTCGTGGCACATCGTCTCGAAATTCACCGGACGCATCTTCGCGCCGCCCGCATCGGGCACGTGACAACTCTTGCAGTCGAGCGTGCGACGGCCCTTCGGTGCTTCGAGCCCGTCGGGTTTGAGATGCTTGAAGTGATTGAATTTGAGCCCGGAGTTTTCTTTCAGATCCGGCTTGAACGTCACGCGCTGCGGCGCGAATTTGTTGGCGGCATCCCAGCCGGGCAGGTCGACTTTGAACTCGGGATGCGACTTGCCGAAATCGCCGACGTCTTCGAACACGCTCGCGTTCTGCGTGCGCGCTTTGAGGTTCACGTGACAATCCGAACACAGGCGTTGATCGGTGCGGATCAATCCGCGCGCGCCGTTGTGATCCTGATGGCAGGTGCGGCATTCGGCATTGCCGAGCGCGGGCAAGTTGAATTTCACCGGATCCGCATGCGCCGCCGTGTTGGCGTGACAAGTCAGGCACGCATTGTCGCGAACCGTGAGGAATGCTTTCTGATGACACTTCTCGCAATCGGCGCCGAAGAACTGGTGCGAAGCGTCGATCTGTCCCGGATTCCACGACATCGTACTCGGCAGCGGCGTGTGCTTGAGCATCTCGCCGAAACCGGGAACGAAGTGGCCATCATCGGCAGCGCGAGTGCAAATACGAGAATGAGCGTGAACAAAATCCACGCCGGCGTGCGTTTGCTCAGGCGCGTCTGCACCAGACGCGTCGGCTTAGCGCGCTTTTCCTTTTCGGCTTGCTGCTCGGTCTTGTCGAGCGTGCTGATTTCCACGCCGCCGTCGAAATCCTGCGGCGCAGGCAACAGCGTCAACCGCGTGTTGCCGATTTCGACGACCGCGCCCGCGGCAACCGTGGTCGCGTAAGTAATGTCGCCGTTGACGCGAATGCCGGCGATGATCAGCGATTCGACTTTGTACTGTCCGTTCGACAGCAACGTCACCCGCGCATGGTTCAGCGCGGCGCGCAGATCCGGCAGGAAAATCGCCTGATCGGCCGCGCGGCCGATGGTGAGCACGTCGCCGTAGTGGACGTCTTCCTCGTAGGAGACGGCGCCTTTGCCTTTCTTGAGGACGCGGCGGATCAGCCAACGCATGCCGTCACCAGTAGAAGAACGAAGACACGATATGCGCGATCAGCGCCGCGAGCAGCGCGAACGAAATCGGCACGTGGAAGTACAGCCAGATTTCCATCATCGCCTGGAACTGGATGTCGCGCGCGACTTTCGTCGCCAGCGATTTCTTGCGCGAGATGAGGTCGATGAGCTTGCGCATCGCCTCGCCCTGTTTGTCGGTGGCGCGTTCGGCGAGGAAGTCGACCATCGCGAACATGGTCGGCATCTCGGCCGTTTTCGATTCGGTTTTCTTCTCGCGATCCGCTAATGCTTTATGCAGCGATTCGAGCGCGAGATCGGAACCGTCGTGTGCGCGAAGTTGCGTCCACACGCCGCCGCCGAGTTTGGTGTTTCTCGATCGAACGCAACACGACCGCATGGATTTTCGGATCGATGCCGTCGGCGAGCGCCAGTGCGTTCTGATCGATCTCGGCGACTTCGTCGAGCATCGCATCGCGCGTAGCGCTTTCGCGATTGCGCGTCATCATCGACGGATAGCGCAGATAGGCGAACAGGCCGAAAAATCCGGAAAAAATGACGATCAACATCAGCACATACGTGAACGTGTGGATGTTCCAGCCGATCTGGAATCCGGCGTGCAGCAGCACGAGCAGGATCAGCGTCGTGCCGAGAAAAATGTGCGCCGACAACCAGCCGCGCAATGTGCCGATGTTCTGCAGATACTGGCGTTTGCGGATGCCGAAAAACATCAGCCAGACGATCAGCAACGCGCTGATAGTGCCGAGCGTGTAGCCGAGCCACGTGCCGCCGTTCGGCGGTCCACCCGGATCGTGCCACACGTACGCGGCGATCGAGCCGAGCAGCAGGATCAGCGAAATCCACAGATAGCGCGATTTCGCATAGGTGAGGATGGAATCATGCATCGGCGTGAGGTTCCGTCTCTCTGTCCCCAAAAATCATGCTTTGCTGTGACAAAGGAAAGAAAAGGCGCTGGATTCCGCGCCTTCGCGGGAATGGGAGCGAGGCGCAGGCGACATCGTCTTAGCGCCGCGATTGCGCATACGCGGGAAACTCTTCGGGGCTGATACGAATCGCCGCGCCCGTCGGGCACGAACGCACGCACGCCGGTCCGCCGGAAATGCCTTTGCACATATCGCACTTCACGGCTTTCTTCGCCTTCGGCGGGCCGTCCTTGCTCTTCTTTTCGTACGGCGCTTCGCCCGGACCGCTGCCGCGTCCGAACAGCAACCATTGCAGCAGGCCCGGTTTTTTCGGCGGCTTGGCGGCCATATGGATCACGCCGTACGGACAGTTGCGTTCGCAGTTTCCGCAGCCGATGCAATTGTCGGCGATGAACACTTCGCCGTTCGGCGCGCGATGGATCGCGTCGGGCGGGCAATCCTTCATGCAGTGCGGATGTTCGCAGTGACGGCACGAGGTCGGCACGTGCACGCTCGCGTACGTCGGTCCCGCTTCGCGATCCAGACGCGATGTTCCGCCGTGCGTTTCCGCGCAGGCCTTTTCGCAGTTGTCGCAACGCACGCACAGCGATTCGTCGATCAGCAAAATGTCGGTCGCTTCGCCGGCGCCTTGCGCGAGCAGGAAGCTGATGATGTCGCCGCCGCTCGGCATGGCCTGCATCGCCAGATTCGCCGCCGCGCGCTGGCGATATTCGGCCTGCAGCCGCAAACGAAGAATCGGAATCTTGTTGACGAGTTTCTTGAAGCTTTCGCCATCGAGACGAACGGTTTCCGTCGCGATCGCCGCGCGCGCCGTCGCGGAACGCAGCGATTCGCCCATCAACGCCATTTCGCCGACATAGTTTCCGGCGGCGACATAACTCAACACCACATCCTTGCCGCCGATGTTGCGCGAGATGGTCAGCGATCCGGTGCGCACGAGATGCAGGCAATCGCCAGGTTCGCCTTCGCTGAAGAGAACATCGCCGGCTTTGAATTTCTCGAGCTTCGCCGACGAAACGACTTCGACGAGTTGCTGCGACGTCGCTTCCGGCGCGAAGCGCGATTGCACCGCGCGCAGGATGAACACTTCGTCGATCTCGCGCTTGACGCCTTCGACGGAATTGATGAGACGATTCATCGAACGGCGCGGCGTTTCGATCAGCACGCAGCCCGGACCGGCGAGAACGGTCGCCGAACGGCGACGTCCGGAAATCAGACTCATCTCGCCGAAGAATTCGCCGCGGCGCAGCGACACGCGCGCCTTCGGATCCTTCTCGTCGAGCACGATCTGCACTTCGCCATCGACGATGGAGAAGAAGGTGTTGGTGTAATCGTTGCGCTTGAAGATGACTTCGCCCGGCCGCCGGCGTGCGGATGTCGGAATCGAGCATGAACTCGCGCAACTGCAGTGGCGTGATGTGCGAAAGCAGTTTCACGTTCGTCTGCACGCTTTTCAGCGCTTCGTCGACGCTGCGGAATCCCGGCATCGGCTGGAACTTCGCCTTGAGCAGCGGTTCGTCGGCCGGTTCGACTTTTTCGCCGAGGATGTATTCGACGACTTCGTAACCTTGATTCATCGCCTGCTTGATCAGCGGATAACCGCCGAGCGCGCCGACGATGTACAGGCCTTTCACGTTCGATTCGTATTGCGAACTGATCGCCGGAACCGAATTCGGATCCTTGTTCGGAAACTGCACGCCGCACGCTTCGACGAATCCGCGCGGTGCGGTGGCGCCGAGTCGCGCGATGATTCGGTCGAGAAGAATCTGCGCTTTGCCGTTCGCCGTGTTCAGAATCATTCGGCCTTTTTTACGGCCAACCGAAAGCGCATCGACGCGCTCGGGACCCGAGTTGTAATAGCACTCGATCGTGCCGTCCTCGATCGCTTTCAGGATCGCCGCTTCGTTGCCTTTCTTGGCGCGCGCGAATTCGTCTTTGCGATTGATGATGATGACGTTGTTCTGTTTCGCCAGCGCGACCGCGTTCTCGATCGCCGCATCGCCCGCGCCGACCACCGCGATGACTTCGCCTTCGTATTCGTCCGGATCGTCGAGCTGGTATTGCACGAACGGCAGGTCTTCACCCGGGCATCCGAGCTTGCGGATGTTGCCCTGCAGGCCGATGCCCATCACCACGAATTCCGCTTCGACCGATTGCCCGTTCGTGCAGGTCAGCACGAAGCCGCTGCCCGATTGCTTGATCGCGCTGACTTCGTGCTTGTGCTTCGTGTTGATCTTCAGCCGCGTGGCGCCTTCGTTCCAGGCGTCGAGAATCGTTTCGCGCGATCCGGCCTTGAACGGAACCGGCGCGCGCAACGGCAGAATGCCCGGCTCGTCCATCACGAACTTGCCTTTCTGGTACCGATAGATCGTGTTGGACAGATGATCTTCGGCTTCGAGCAACACGTGCGAAACGCCGCGCTCGGCCGCGCGCGCCGCAGCGGACAGGCCGCCGGGGCCCGATCCGACGATAGCTATCTTGAAACGTTCCGCCATGACTCTCCCCCCGGGGTTCAGATAATAACCGGGTAGCCGCGTCAGAGGTAAGCGTCCAATTCAAGTCAGGAAAGCGGACCGGATGAGGACGATTGCCGTTCGGTTCGCGGGATTTGCGATGATGCGCGCGACTGTCCCTGTGTGAGCGCAACATGCCGGAGTTGCTGAACGCCGTATCCGACTGCGTTGACCGGATTCTTTCGCACTGCGGCGATGCGGTGCGCGTTGCGATGCCACTCGGCCTGGGCAAACCGAATGTCCTGTTCAATGCGCTGTACGCGCGCATCGTCGCCGATCCGACCAAGCAACTGACGATCTACACCGCGTTGTCGCTCGCGCGTCCGCGCACGACGAACGAACTCGAAAAGCGCTTCATCGGCCCGTTCATGCAGCGCCATCTCGGTGCCGATTACCCCGATCTCGCCTACGTCGCCGCGCAACAGCAGAACCGGCTGCCGGAAAATGTTCGCGTGCACGAGTTCTATCTACAGTCCGGCGCGATGCTCGGAGTAGGGCAGGCGCAGCGCGACTACATCAGCATGAATTACACGCACGTCGCGCGCGATGTCGTGGAAGCGGACATCAACCTGATCCTGCAGTTGATCGCGGTGCGCGAGGAAAACGGGCAACGCACGTACAGCCTCGCGTGCAATCCCGATGTGACGGGCGAGCTGCTCGACCGATTGTCCGCGTCTGGAAAACCACGACCGACCGTCGTCGGCGTCATTCATCCTGATCTGCCGTTTGTCGGCAACGAAGCCATCGTCCACGCGGATTTCTTCGATGTCGTGCTCGAAGACCCGGCATCGCGGCACACGCTGTTCTCGCTGGTGCGCGATCCGGTTTCGATCGGCGAATACGCGCTCGGCCTGCACGCGAGCGCGCTCGTGCGCGATGGCGGCACGTTGCAGATCGGCATCGGCGCGCTGTCGGATGCGCTGGTGCAATCGCTGCTGGTTCGGCATCGCGAAAACGACAGCTATCAGGCGGCGCTGCGCGCGTTGCGTGCCGACGACAAGCTCGTCGAAAGAATCGGCGGTACGCGACCGTTCGTGCGCGGGCTTTATGGCGCGAGCGAGATGGTCATGGATGGCTTCATGCAGCTAGCCGAAGCGGGCATTCTGAAGCGGCGCGTGTACGACGATCTCGCCATCGAAACCGCATCCGCCAACGGCGATATCGACGACGTGTTACCTGATGCCGCCGCGCCACGCCTGTGCGCGATCGGTGTGTTGCCCGACATCGTCGATGCGCGCGAGTTGACGCGCCTCAAACGATTTGGGCTGGTTCCGATCGATGCGGAGTTGCGCAATGACGCGTTGCATCTGGCGGACGGAACGCAGCTTCCGCTCGATCTGCGAGATCACGACGCGATCGCGCGCTGGAGCGAAATGCTGAAAGGCCGTTCGCTGCGCGAGGGCCGCTATCTTCGCGGCGCGTTCTTCCTCGGTTCGAAGGATTTCTACGCGTGGCTGCGCGATCTGAAAGGCGCCGCCTTCGACGGACTGTCGATGACGCGCGTGTCCGACATCAATCAGGTTTACGGTGGCCGCGAGGCGCTCGATTGCCTGCAGCGACGCGATGCGCGCTTCTTCAACACCTGCATGATGGCCACGGCGCTGGGCGCGGCGGTGTCGGACGCGCTCGAATCCGGACAGGTCGTGAGCGGCGTCGGCGGCCAGTACAACTTCGTCGCGATGGCCCATGCACTCGAAGGCGGCCGCTCGATCCTGCTCTTGCGCAGCACGCGCGACAGCAAAGGCGAGGCGCAATCGAACATCCTCTGGAATTACGGTCACACGACCATTCCGCGGCACCTGCGCGACATTTATGTGACCGAATACGGCAGCGCCGATTTGCGCGGCAAATCCGACGAGGAATGCACCATCGCCATGCTCGCGCTGTGCGACGCGCGTTTCGTCGATGCACTCGCGGCGCGTGCGAAGGCGGACGGCAAGTTGCGCCGGGACTTCCGTATACCCGATCGCTGGAGGGAAAACACCCCGCAGCGTCTGCAAGATGCCCTCAAACCGATGATGTCGTGCCTGCCACTGTTCCCGTTTGGGAGCGATTTCACATCGGACGAGCAGGCGCTTTTGCCAGCATTGCAGCGCCTGAAAACCGTCACCTCGAAGAGGATTTCCTTGGCCGCGTTCTTGCTTTCTACATTATGGAAAGGTCATCCGACGCCGCAGATGTTGCCGCTACTCAAGCGGCTCGGCATCGATGCACCCAAGAACATCGGCGAGCGGCTGCTGCGCCGACTGGTCACGACGGCGCTACGGGCGAGCGGGCGCGGAGTATAGTGGTATGAGCGAGCACGATTCACGTTGCATCGGACGTCATGGGGGAGGCCGATGAGCGCTTTGTTCCAGCGGCTGGTGAATGGGTTTCCCGAACGGCACATGCCGGCGAAGACGTCGTTCGCGACCGATTCGAAAACCCTGCGGGCCTGGATCGCGCAACTGCCGCTGGCCAATCCCGGTGCCGTGTCGCGCCTGCTGATCGGCGCGCTGCGCGAGATGAACCAGTTGCGCATCGATGCCGTGCAGCGTCTGGATGCGCTCGAGTTACTGCGTCCGCAAGTCGCGACTGTCGTTTCGAATCTAAGCAAACAAGTCATCGGCGACAGTTTTCCGTTGCCGCCGAGCAAGCACGCCAATGGGCAGCTCGCGCAGGATTTCGAAGAACAAATGGCGATCGGCTATTCGGCCGCTGCGTACGATTTGTGCGCGCCAGCGGGCGCCGTGCCGTTCCTGCGCGCCAAATATGTGTCGCAGGCGTTGACGCGTTCGATACAGCATCGCGGCGCACTGTTGTTCCACGCCTATCTGCGTTATCAGGCGCCGCCCTCGGGCGTGTGGCAGAACCTGCATGATCTTTTTCGTTTCGCGGTCGCGGTCGGTGTCGACGATCGCGCCGTCATCGATCCGACGCAGCAACAGCCGCCGAGCACCGTGCGGCAGGCGTATATCCACACCTTGCTCGTCGCGTTGACCAATCCCTATCGCTTCTCGCAGCGCGAGAACAACGATATTTACGAATTGACGCGCATCTGGAGCGCGCTGTGCGAGCTGCGCGAAGGCCGCGCGCCGAGCGGCGCCGTTGCGGTCGTCACCGATGGCGATGCGAGTCCGGGATATCTTCCCGAAGAACGCGCGACACCGACCGACGGCCTGTGGGCGCTCGAAGTCAACGGGTCTGGTCCGATCGCTGGAAGGACAACTCGCGGGCCTGCCGCCGGGTGTGACGAAGACGCAATTCCGCTCACGCGGTGGTCCGGTGGTGCATGCGGATGTCGCGTTCGTCGAACGCCTGCTGCGTTCATGGCGCAACGGCGCCGGGCGCGGACAACAACGCATTCCCGCCGGCCATTCGCTCGATACCGTGATCGGCCTGCATGATCTGCATTACGTGCTGGCCGGCGATGTCGACTTCGACGCTTTCCTGCGCAAGACGCGCGGCGTGGCCATCACGCTGCACGAACGCGATCGCGTCGCCTCGTGGGCGGCCGGTGGCGGCGGAGCGCCGGTGCGCGTGAAGGCGCTGTCGGCCAAGGTGCTCGACCAGAGCCTGAGCGGCTACCGTTTGATGTGGGAAAAAATCGAAGGCATGCGCGTGCGCGTCGGAGAACTCGTCGGCCTGGCCACGACGGCCGAAGACGGTGAACCGCAGGACTGGATGATCGGCGCGATCCGCTGGATGCGTCTGGAGAACAACGGTTCGCTGGATGCCGGCATCCAATTGTTGGCGCGGCGTGCGACGCCGGCCGCGCTGCGTTCGTTCGACGAAAACGGCAGCGCCAAGGCGCCGATGCGCGGCATCGTGCTCGAAGATCTGAAAGACGCGGAAACGGCGCAGACCGTGTCGATCATGGCGCCGCAACTATTCGATCGTCACGCCGACAACATCGAACTCACGCGGCCCGGCGATCCGTTCGCGTGGCCGGCCGATCCGACCGTGGAAACCGTGCACGTGCACGATGCGGTGGATGTGAGCGGCGGCTATCTGCGCCTTGACATCGTGAGCGCGAATGCGCGCGACGCCGAAGTCCCGCCACGCGCCGCCAACGACGATCCCCATCTTCATCCCGAACACGACGAACTCGATTCGGCGGGCGCGCAGGGCTAAAATCGTGCCGATCGCCGTCCGCCTCCGGACGGCGCGATGCCAGGCACCGCAATGAATTCTCCCCAATCTTCCATGTCGGCCGCGCCGCGCCGGCGGTCCATTGCTGTCGATGTCGGCGGCGTGCGCGTCGGCGGCGATGCGCCGATCGTCGTGCAGTCGATGACGAACACCGACACGGCCGACATCGTGGGCACGGCCAAGCAAACCG
Source organism: uncultured Gammaproteobacteria bacterium (assembly GCA_963814225.1). Taxonomy (GTDB): domain Bacteria; phylum Pseudomonadota; class Gammaproteobacteria; order Xanthomonadales; family Rhodanobacteraceae; genus Rudaea. The sequence goes on from CAWFCC010000004.1 coordinate 112,398, forward strand.
CCGAACTGGCGCGCGCCGGTTCCGAACTGGTGCGCATCACGGTCAACACGCCCGAAGCGGCCAAAGCGGTGCCGCACATCCGTGAGCGGCTCGACATGATGGGCGTCGGCGTGCCGCTGATCGGCGACTTCCACTACAACGGACATCAGCTTCTCGCCGCCGAGCCCGCGTGCGCGCAAGCGCTGGCGAAATATCGAATCAATCCGGGCAACGTCGGCTTCGGCAGGAAACGCGACGTGCAGTTCTCGACCATCATCGAGTTCGCGTTGCGCTATCAAAAACCCGTACGCATCGGCGTGAACTGGGGATCGCTCGATCAGTCGCTGGTTGCAACGTTGATGGATGAGAACGCGCAGCGCGCCGAACCGTGGGGCGCGGCCGAGGTTGCGCGTGAAGCGCTGATCCGATCGGCGCTCGATTCGGCTGCCCGCGCGCGAGAATTGGGATTAAGTTCCGATCGTATCTTGTTGTCCTGTAAGGTTTCCGGGGTGCAGGAACTGATTGCCGTGTACCGCGATCTGGCGAAGCGCTGCGACTACGCGCTGCACCTGGGTCTGACCGAAGCCGGGATGGGAAGCAAAGGCATCGTCGCCTCGACCGCCGCACTGGCCGTGCTGCTGCAGGAAGGCATCGGCGACACCATCCGCATTTCACTCACGCCGGAACCGAACGAATCGCGCACGCGCGAAGTGATCGTCGCGCAGGAACTGCTGCAGACGATGGGACTGCGCGCGTTCACGCCGCTGGTCACCGCATGCCCGGGCTGCGGACGCACCACGTCTGTATTCTTCCAGGAACTCGCCAAAACCGTGCAGGAACACGTGCGCGCGAAGATGCCGGAATGGCGCGTGAAGTACGACGGTGTCGAGAATCTCACGCTCGCCGTGATGGGTTGCGTGGTGAACGGACCGGGCGAATCCAAACACGCCAACATCGGCATTTCCTTGCCCGGCACCGGCGAGGCGCCTGCCGCGCCGGTGTTCATCGATGGGGCGAAGGCGATGACCCTGCGCGGTGAGAACATCGCGCAGGATTTCGTGCGGCTGATCGACGACTACATCGAGCGCAACTACGCGGAACGTCCGAGCGCGGCGGCCTGATCCAAACAGGCCAACTCAGCCGCCACAGTGCAGACCGGCGTTTTCGGCGAGCTTGACGATCGGCATCGTGCCGCTGCCGTACGCGGGCAACTTCGACACCCAGCTCACCGTGCCGTTGTTGCAATCGGTGAAGGTGAACGTGATCGAGCCCCAATCGGTTTGCGTGATATCGGCCGCGTTGAAATTCGGCGGGAATTTCGCGCCGGTGTCCTGGAAACCTTCCAACGTCGCGGTATTGCTGGCCGGATCGAAAGCGCCGGCGCCGACTACCCACGATTGCGCGGTGCCGTCCGGCGTATAGACGAACCAGTAGGCGACGAGCGTCGTCGGCGGTATCACCTGCAGCAGGAAACCGTGTCCGGATTGCTGCGGGTTGTACCAGGAGCCGCTGGTGGTCTGCGAAATCGGCGTGCCGGTTGCCGCGACGGCGTTGACCGTGATCTTGCCGGTCATGCCCATGCTGACGTGTTCGTCGCAGTGATAATTCACGACGCCCGCCGTATTGAACGTGCGCGTGAAGCTCCAGTTGTTGTCGGAGACCGCGCCGTTGCCGCCGGCGTCGTCGCAACCGCTTGCGCAGCGGAACGAATCGTCGTCGGCGTGCACGTTGTGCGAGGCGCCGCCGAGATTGCGGAACGTCACCGTGTCGCCGGCGCTGATGGTAAGGTTGGGGGGAGAAAACGTGAGGATCGGCGTCGTGTATCCGCCGCCATAACCGCCGTCGTATGTTTGGCTTCCGCCGACGTTGACGGTCCAATCTTTGGCGATGCAGAGCTGCGTGCCGGCGAGCAGCACGGCAGCGAACGATATCGATTTCAACCATTGCGAGCGCATGACGATAACCTCTTTCGAACTGATGGAAAACGTAACAGAACGACCGCACGCCGAAGGTACGGATTTCATTTTCCTTCGCCATCTGACGATGGTTAGTCCACGGAGAAAAAGCGCATGACTGCGCGGAATTTCGTCGTCGCCATTCCGGCGCGTCACGCGTCGCAGCGCCTGCCCGGAAAACCATTGGCGTCGATCGCCGGCGAGCCGATGGTGCTGCACGTCGCGCGGCGCGCGCTCGCGGCCGGCGCGCGCGAAGTGGTCGTTGCGACCGACGACGCGCGCATCGCCGCCGCGCTCGCGACATCCGGCGTCGACGTCGTGATGACGCGGGCCGATCATGTTTCCGGCAGCGACCGGCTCGCCGAATGCGTGCGGCTTCGCGGCTGGAGCGATGACACCGTCGTCGTCAATCTGCAGGGCGACGAGCCGCTGGCGCCGGCGTCGGGTATTCGCGCGGTCGCCGATGTCCTGATCGAAAGCGGTGCACCGATGGCGACGCTCGCGACGCCGTTTTCGAGCATCGAAGAATTCCTCGATCCGAATTGCGTCAAAGTCGTCGCCGACGGCAACGGCCGCGCGCTGTATTTCAGCCGCGCACCGGTGCCGTGGCCGCGCGATGCGTTCGCAGCGACCAAGAATGCGTTGCCGACGGGCATCCCGTTCCTGCGTCACATCGGTATATACGCCTACCGCGCGGGATTCCTGCAGACGTTCACCCAACTTGCACCGACGCCGCTCGAGCGCGCCGAATCGCTCGAGCAACTGCGCGCGCTCGAACACGGCTACGCGATTGCGGTGCGCGTCGCACCCGAGCCGTTCCCGCCAGGTGTGGATACGCCGGCCGATCTGGAACGCGTGCGAGCGATTCTCGAGCGATGAAAAGTATACTTTTCGTCTGTCTCGGCAACATTTGCCGTTCGCCGGTCGTCGAAGCGATCGCGCGGCTTGAATTCGAGCGCGCCGGCATCGATGTTTATGTGGATTCCGCCGGAACTGCCGACTATCACATCGGCGAACAAGCCGATCCGCGCTCACGCGCCAGCGCGCAGCGCGCCGGGCTACGACGCCGAGCCGCATCGCGCGCGGCAGTTGTCGGCGGACGACTTCGAGAAGTTCGACGCCGTGCTCGCCATGGATAACCGCAACCTGCGCGAAATCCTGTCGCGATGTCCGGCGCAGCAACGCGGCAAGGTCGATCTGTTTCTGCGTCGCGCCGGCGTGGCGTCGCCGCTGGAAGTGCCCGATCCGTATTACGGGAACGATGCCGACTTCCGCCGCGTCATCGAACTGGGCCAGCTCGGCGTCGGGAAATTGATCGCGGAGCGGCGGATTACTTCATAATGACGACATCGATCGTGAGCTAGCGAACCATGAATGCACGGGTGCGCGCGCCGGCCTGGCCGGCGTCGCTGGAATGGATCAACACCGATGCGGCGCCTTCGCTGGAGTCGTTGCGCGGGCGCGTGATCCTCATGCATTTCTGGACGTTCGATAGCGTCAACTGCACGAACTCGCTGCCCGACCTGCGCTATCTCGAAAACAAATATCACGACGGATTGAGCGTGGTCGGCGTGCATTCGCCGAAGTACGACTATCAGCGTCAGGGCGCCAGCGTGCTCAAGGCCGTCAATCGAGGGCATGTGCGTCATGCGGTGGCCAACGATTGCAACTTCGAGATGTGGCAAGCCTACGGCGTGCAGGCGTGGCCGACGATGGCGGTGATCGATGCCGAAGGTCAACTCGCCGCGCTGTTGCCGGGCGAGGGACGCCGCCAGGAAACCGACGCGCTGATCGGACATCTGCTCGACGAAGCCGCATCGAAGGATCAGCGCGTCTACGAAACGCCCGCGCCGGCCGGACGTCCGGAAGCGCGCATGCCGCTGCTGTTTCCGCGCCGGCTGCTGGCGACGGATTCGAGCCTGTGGATTTCCGACAGCGGCCACAATCGCGTGCTCGAATGCAATCACGACGGCCGCATCCTGCGCCAGTTCGGCTCGGGCAATCCTGGCTATTGGGATGGCGCGAACAAAGATTCGGGATTCACCGATCCGCAAGGTCTCGCGATCATCAAGGATTGGCTGTACGTCGCCGATGCCGGCAATCACGCGCTGCGGCGCATCCGCTTGCTGAGCGGCGCGGTCGAAACGGCCGCGGGTACCGGAACGATCGGCTACGACTTGCCGAACGACGACGTCGAGCCGACGCGCGTGGCGATGTCCGCGCCGTCCGCGGTGACCGGCGCCGGTGAAAAAGTATACTTTACGCTGACCGGACAGAATCAGGTCTGGCAGCTCGATCTGATGAAGAATCGGCTGAGCGTGCTCGCGGGCAGCGGACAGCTCGGCATGAGCGACGGCGACGGACTCACCGCGACTTTCGCGCAACCCAGCGGCATCAGCCTGATCGGTCAGCAACTCGTGATCTGCGATTCGGCATCGTCGTCGCTGCGCGTGCTGCGGCTGCTCGACAACAACGTCTCCACGCTGATCGGCGCGGGGCTGTACGAATTCGGCGACGTGCAGGGCAAGCGCGACGTGGCGCGCCTTCAGCATCCGCTCGACGTGTGCGCGGATCCGCGCGGACTGATCTTCGTGGCCGACAGCTTCAACGGAAAAATCAAGGCGCTCAACATGCGTACCGGCGAAGTGCGTGCGCTCAACCTGCCGTACAATCTGAGCGAGCCGAACGGTGTTTCACTGGCCAACAATGCGCTGTGGATCGCCAACACGAACGCGCACGAGATCGTCCGCGTCGACCTGAAATCCGGACAGATCCGGCGCCTGACCATCGGCGAATGACCCTCGACGAATAGAACGCGCGTGTCCGATCGCCCGATCCAGCAACCCGCTTTCGACGGCAAGGAATTCGTCCGCACGCTGACGACATCGCCCGGCGTCTACCGCATGCTCGATGCGCACGGCGAGCTGCTCTACGTCGGCAAGGCCGGCAATCTGAAGAAGCGCGTCGGCAGTTATTTTCTCAAGCCGCGCATGGAACCGCGCATCGCGGCGATGGTGTCGCAGATCGCGCGCATCGAAGTCGACGCTGACGCGCACCGAAGCCGAAGCGCTGCTGCTCGAAGCGCAGCTCGATCAAAAGCCTGAAGCCGCGCTACAACATCCTGCTGCGCGACGACAAAAGTTTTCCGTACATCTATTTGTCCGGCGGCGAAGATTTTCCGCGCATGGCGTTCCATCGCGGCGCGAAATCGGGCAAGGGCGAATACTTCGGCCCGTTTCCGAGCGCCTGCGCGGTGCGCGCAAAGCCTCGATCTGATGCAGAAGATTTTCCTCGTGCGCCAATGCGAGGACAGCTATTTCCGCAACCGTTCGCGGCCGTGCCTGCAATATCAGATCAGGCGCTGCAGCGCGCCGTGCGTCGAATCTGATCAGGCGCCGGACTATCAGGACAGCGTGCGCCACGCCGCGATGTTCCTGCAGGGCCGCAGCAGCGCCGTGATCGACGAACTCGGCGCGGAGATGGAGCGCGCGAGCCAGACGCTCGACTTCGAGAAGGCCGGCGCGGTGCGCGATCAGATCGCGACGCTCAAACGCCTGCACGCGCAAAGTTACGTGCAGGGCGCGAGCACGGATCTCGACGTGCTCGCCTGCCGCATCGAATCCGGATTGGCGTGCGTGTCGGTTCTGTACTTCCGCAACGGCGTGAGCCTCGGTTCGCGCGATTTCTTCCCGCGTCTTCCGACCGAAGCGACGCTCGGCCGCGGTGCTGTCGTCGTTCATCGCGCAGTACTACCTCGACAAGCCGGTGCCGCGCGAGATCATCGTCAGCGAACAGCCGGACGAATGCGAATTGCTCGCGACGATGCTGTCGGCGCAATCCGATCACACCGTCGAGATCAAAGCGAACGTGCGCAGCGAGCGCGCGCGTTTCGTCGAACTCGCGGTCAAGAACGCGCAGGCCGCACTCGCGGCGCGGCTGGCGAGCAACCAGACCATGCGCGAGCGCTTCGAATCGCTGCGCGAGCTGCTCGAACTCGACGAAACGCCGCAACGTCTGGAATGTTTCGACATCAGCCACACGATGGGCGAGGCGACGGTGGCGTCATGCGTCGTGTGGGGACCGGAAGGGGCGGAGAAATCGCAATACCGCCGCTTCAACATCAGCGGCATCGAACCCGGCGACGACTACGGCGCCATGCATCAGGCGCTCGAACGGCGCTATCGCCGCATCCAGGCGGGCGAGGGCATGTTGCCGGATGTCCTGCTGATCGACGGCGGCAAAGGCCAGGTCAGCCAGGCGTTGCAAGTGCTCGACGATCTCGCCGTGACGGGCGTGCTCGTCGTCGGCGTGGCGAAAGGCGCCGAGCGGCGCGCGGGACACGAAACGCTTGATCCGCGGCGACAACGGCAAGACGCTATGGCCGGGTCCCGAATCGCTCGCGCTGCATCTGATCCAGAGCGTGCGCGATGAAGCGCATCGCTTCGCGATCACCGGTCATCGCAATCGCCGCGAGAAAGCGCGCGAGAAAAGCCGCATCGAGGAAATCGCCGGCGTCGGCGCCAAGCGGCGCGCGGCGTTGCTCAAGCATTTCGGCGGCATCGCCGGCGTGGCCGCGGCGGGCATCGAGGAACTGACGCAGAGTCAAAGGCGTGAGCCGCGACCTCGCCAGCAAAATCTACGGAGCTTTTCACGGATGATGGTGTCACACTTCGCGTCATGATCGTGCGAGTCGCCGGCATGCGGCTGACGCTGCCTACATTGCTCACGCTGTTCCGGATCATGCTGATCCCGGTGATGGTGTTCGTGTTCTACGCGCCGTTCAAAGGCGCGAACATCGCCGCGTCGGCCGATGTTCATCGCCGCGGCGATCACCGACTGGCTCGATGGCTGGGTCGCGCGCAAATACGGATTGCTCAGCGCGTTCGGCGCATTCCTCGATCCGGTCGCCGACAAACTGATGGTCGCGGTGACGCTTGTTCCTGATCGTGCAGGAAAATCCGACGCGTGCCGTTGGCGATCATGTCGGCGGTGATCGTCGGACGCGAAATCAGCATCTCGGCGTTGCGCGAATGGATGGCCGAACTCGGCGAACGCGCGCGCGTGCGCGTGGCGAACGTCGGCAAGATCAAGACGATCGTGCAGATCATCTCGATCGTCGTGCTGCTGTATCAGAAGGACCTCGACGGCGTCGGACTTTTCCACGTCGGCGAAGTGCTGCTCGGGCGTCGCCGCGGCGCTGACGATCTGGTCGGGTTACGTCTACCTGCGCGCCGCGTGGCCGGTCCTGCGCACGGAACGATAGATACGCGGGTTGCCATATGCGCGGCATCCCGTATAATGCGCCGTCCTCGCGCGGGAATAGCTCAGTTGGTAGAGCACGACCTTGCCAAGGTCGGGGTCGCGAGTTCGAGTCTCGTTTCCCGCTCCAAGTTGTTTGCGATCAGCCGAAACCTCGGCAGCGTCCGAGGCTTTGTTTTTCACGGCCTCGGTCCGGAGCCGAGGTTTTGTTTTTCGGGCGCGTAGCTAAGCTTCCCGCGACGTCATCGAGGCCGGGTGGCAGAGTGGTCATGCAGCGGCCTGCAAAGCCGCGTACGCCGGTTCGATTCCGACCCTGGCCTCCATTCGATGGTTTTTCAGAGAGCCGCTGCCCGGGTGGCGAAATCGGTAGACGCAGCGGACTTAAAATCCGCCGACTCCTAATCGGGTCATGCCGGTTCGAGTCCGGCTCCGGGCACCAGTTCTGTTATCTGAAGGTTCGTGTATGAACCTGACCCCAGTTCGCAGAAATCAGTACCGATCGAGGAGCGCCGCCTCATTCGCAACGCGTTGCTGACGATCTTTCGCATCGTCCAAACCACGTCGCGCAGATGGAACTTTTCTCATCTGCACGGAGCTCTGCAAGAAGCGCCCGAGAGCGCGCTGCACCTGATTCCTTTCGCCATTAGCTGACTACAACGCGCCTTCCAAAACGCGCGCGAGTAGCTCTTCATCGCTCATCGACACCCATCTCGCCATCCAGCGGTGCAACGATAGCAACTCATCGCGAGTTCCGGATTGCGTGGGCCTGCTGCGCGCCTATTTGGGCGGAGTAGCACATAAGCGTATTAGAGAGGGAACGCTTTCAGCCGATCATTAGCGTCGCACTGCAGATAATATTTCTTGGCGTGCGAAATTCCAACCGTCGCGACGTGAACCTTTTGGGGTTGCTGCGGACAGGCGTAAGTTACTACCACCCAGCCTGGAGTGAGATACATAGGCTCCGTCAATGTGCGACCTGGCATCGCAAGACCGCTGTAATTTCCATTGATCGACTTCTCGATCAGTCCTTGCACGCTAACTCGCTCGCTCGATTCGGAAGAGAAATAGATCGTTGCATAGCGGCTAACGTTCACAGGCTCTTCGTCAGTCACGGAAACGCCGACGCATCCGCTCAACAATGCACAGCTAGCGCACGCGATCATGGCCATGCGTTCGTGCATAAATGTCGCTCCGGCTCTGGTGAGGCGATCGAGATAATGCCATACGTCGCGACTTGTGAGACGCCGCCAATTATCCTTTCGGGATGGACCGAGAATGAGCTGAGAAGAACGCAGGATCGATGTACGGGATAGAACGTCTTCAGTTTGGTAACTCTTTAGCAAATTCCGCGGCGAGATCGGGTCTGAGTTCACACAGCGCTGAGAAGACCATGTAGACGACGGCTACAGCGATCAAGACAGCCGCATTGGGAAATTTCGCCAGTAGCCCATACGCGCCAATTATCGGAACAATTCCCACGAACAGCAGCTGACGACGTTGGTTCGCGAGCGAGTCCAGCCGTTCTTCGGACAGATCCATTAGGACATCTCTGTGGATCTGCTCGAGCAAGTTCGGAAGCGGCGTCAGAAGCGTGATCGCTAAGCTCGTCCACCAAGCCGCATTGAGCACCGGATGCATGGGCCAAAGAAAGAAAAGCGGAGCACCAAAAGCGCAGGTAACCAAAACAAGAACAACAACGCCGACGGCTACGATTACCAGCCATTTACTCGATGGAACCGCACCTGCGAGGCGATGCGCCTGAGTCATCGCCAGCGTTGCCGTGTTCCACGTGCCCGCCAAGACCCAGCTCCATGCAAAATTAATAACGGCGGCGAGTAGGAACGTCTGGGCCGGCCACCCGAGCGCCAGGACGCCGAACAGCGGAATCGCCCAGCGGATGATAATTCCCATTGCAGATGCGGCGCTTCGTTTACCCCCGTCGAACAGAAGCGCTCGCCAGAACGGCATCGGGTTATCGGCGTCTGCGTCCGTCATGCGACCGCCGATGCCGCGAGCTGTTGCGCATCTGCTGCTTCTGCGCCCAGCGTCTGCGCCAATTCAGCAGCTTGCTCTGCTGACCTTGCAAGGGTATCGGATTGTCCTGTGTTTGCATCAGCGAGCGCCAGACGGGCAGCTGTTGCAAAGGATCCGACTTCCAGTGCATAAATTTTTGCGCACCCGTTCAATGTTGTCAGAATGTCCGGAAACTCATCCGAGTCAGGATCCGCGCTGCGAACCACGGCGGTCAATGATCTAACGCACTCGGACATATGCTTTGCTGCGTGACTGTAGCCTTCGATTTCGACCGAAGTGTACGGTTCGCCAAGACCTTCTTTTTCACGCTTCTGCGCGCGTTCGGAAAAAGGCAATTCAGCCTGGAAAGCAGAATGAAAAGCGTTGAAGAGACGCAACGCTTCTTCGAGTTGTTCAGCCGAACTCAAGCTCGGTTTTGTTTTTTTCCCGAATCCAAACATCGACGTTTCTCCGTTGAGAGGCTGTTAAACGCTGGTCGCGCAAAGGAAAACGATAGCGCGGGAACAAAGCGAACATTTGGCCAAACTGAGTAAGGGCGCGCGATGCGCGCGATCGTGCCATAGGTCAGCGGCATCGGCAGTGACGACCTACCATCGTTTTTGCCTTCCAACAGGATGCAGTTCTGTGATTCTGACCTTTGTTGGTGAAACTCGGGAGCTTGTGCTACAACAGCCAAGTGTCATAGAGCTACCATCTCGCTTTGGCCCTACCGGACAACGTGTCGCCTTGGACACAAGTCCTGTTCAGTGCGAACGTATCTGAGTGCGAAGCTACAATTTTTCGTCAGTACACGTCGCCTGCCAAGCATTTTAGGGGATTGCTATCAAAGCCCTACTTCAACGCGACTTCCTCTGCAGTTGCATCACGGTTGCTCTGCTTGCGAGTATGACAAGCGCCTCGTCTCGCGTGGTCGCGAACACGGCATACAGCGTCGATTTCGGCTCCATCAGTTCGATCTCGGGTACAACGACGCAGAATACTTGCTTTCACTTGACTGGAGAGATCGGCCGACCTGCGTTGGGATTTTCGAGTAACGCGCCGAGCACGCCGACCTATTCAATGTATTCGGGCTTCTGGACGGTCGCGTTGATCGATAGTCCAGACGAAATCTTCTTCACCAGCTTTGAGGCTTGCTGAAATGAAACTTACGAACCTGTTTCGGATAGCGGTTGCGCTCTTCTTCGTATCCTCATTGCAGACGCGCAAGGTGTTGCGCAGAGCACGGCGTTCACGTATCAGGGAAAGCTCAACGCCAACGGGATACCGGCTGCGGGCCAGACGCTGCAATTCACGTTCACGCTGTACAACGCGGCTACGGGCGGCACCGTCGTTGGCTCCCCAATACATCAGTCGATACTCGTTGGCAGCAGCGGACTCTTTACGACCGACCTGGACTTCGGGCAGGTCTTCAACGGTGCGCAGAATTGGCTGGACATCCAAGTCGGGACGACGGTCGGCAATGAGCAAGAGCTTGCCTCGCGCCAGACGATCAACACAGTCCCGTCGCGCAATACGCGCTGAGTACTGCCAGTCCAGCATTGCAGCCGTTTCAAGCGAACATCTTCATCAACATTGCCAACGGATCTTCGGCCGGCGCGAGATAACGGTAATGTCAGTCCCGGCACGCAAACGCTGCTCATTCCGGCGGGCAAGCGCCTAGTCGTCCAGACTGTCTCGTTCTATCGCTCGGGCGCGATCTCGGCACCGGAGCACCCAGATTTTCATCAACGTGAGTGTCAACGGGACGTACTCTGCCTTTTCCGTACCCTCCGCGCCCGCGACGTCAGCATCGTACTCGGGCGCCACGTTGCCCAGCTTGTTCTACGCCGATGGCGGAACGGAGTTGCTCGCGAACGCCTTCCGCAATTCGACCAGCGGGGCGGAAAGCGAAACCGTTACCGTCTCTGGCTATCTTGTGGACACACCGTAGGATCCAACCGCGGAGCTTTCCGGACCTTGCGGCCCGGCTGAAAGAGTTTCCAGTCGTCAACAACTGCGTGTGCGGCCGAGATTACAAAGTCTTGATCTGGAGCTTGAACACACGTGGCGATCGCCGAGACGTCTGCATGCGCGCAATCGTTCGGGTGCGTCTCCCGTTCCACTCGGTGGCAACCCGCGTCTTGGTATGTTCCGGACTTAAAATCCGCCGACTCCCAATCGGTCATGCCGGTTCGAGTACATGCTTCGTCGTAGATGACGCCAGGTGCGGCGTTTGCAGTGACTGAAAACAGAATCTAAAATCACGATTGCTTTTTCCCATCAACTGTCGCTAATTGCGTTTGTACGACTTGAATCGAACTCGGCTACGTTTTGGCGGTTGTAAATGGTACTTTTCATTTCCGATAGTCCGACAGGCTGCCAGCGTGCATGCCAAGGAGTAAACGATAGGGTCAGCAGACCTGGAAGCTCCTGCACTTGAAATGTCGCAAGGACGATATCTGCTTCTGGACGGAAATCATAAAGTGGTCGCGGCAGCTATTCGACAGATTCCGTTGCAACTGAAGCTATTCGTCATCGCGAAACCGGTCGAGATGCACCTGCTGACCGACATCGCGCCGTTCGATTAGCGTCAAGCGATTTGCATTCTTCCCGAACGTCGGGCAACGGCACACCACAGTTCGAGAGCGCAGGACCACTTGGATGCGACTGCGCCGACGAGATTGCAGCTGTGACGCCACAGCTGCGGCTCAAGCGAGGGCAAGTCAGCGGCAGGATGTCGGCAAGTACTTCGGGGCCAGATCCGAGGACTTGCACGTCCATGCAATGGATCCGCCGCCTTTGCTATACGCCGAAAACACCAGATGTGAACCGGCAATTTTCGCGTTCGCCTTATTGCCGTAAGCGCTGGTGAGAATGCCCGAGGTAACCACCAGCTGCGTGACATAGTTGCCTGCTATGGATCCAGACGACGCGAGCCCAGCCGAGAGGTTAGAGGCGGGAAACTTGCCCTTATTCGTGTAGAACTCGGCGACGGCCGTTTTCGCGCCGTCCGACAGCACCGCGCCTTCTGAAATTTGGGAGCGTATCGTGTAGTCCTGATACGCCGGCAGGGCGATGGCCGCGAGTATTGCGATGATCGCAACAACGATCATTAGTTCGATGAGGGTAAACCCGCGAGTAGTAGCATGCTTCATCATTTTTGTGTTCCCCAGAAGTGAACGATTGCAGAGAGTCGCATAAGGAGAGCAGCATTTGTGCCAAAGTCAGCCCTCGGACGGGGCTTGCTGCATGGTCATCCGGGCGGAGATTTGACGCAGAACGTCAGGCATTTTTGTGATTCAGTTCGAATTTGACACTCTTGGGCGGGGGAGGGTGCAGCGCCCGTGCGGCAGGATTGATGAACAGCCGAGCCGCCAATGCAAAAAGCCGAACAGAAAAAAGAGATGAGAATGTTCCGCTGGTTGCTGTTGTCGTAGGTTGCTGATTAATGGAACGGGGCATGAGGGTCAGTAGACGTATTAGTCTATGTCGGCTGAGTACAAGCGTTTTAGTCCAAAAGCTTGAAACGCACCCCGAACGCCGTGCGGAAAAAGCCATGACCTTCCGGAATCAGCTGCTTGCCGTCAGGCGCATAGAATTTGGCCGGAGCGAGATATCGCATCCCGCCATCGGCGGTTTCGACGAAGCTTGATTCCTGGCGTTCGATCACCTCGACGCGCCGACCCGCGACATCGATTGCTTGCCGTTTCCGTTCGTACATGCCCGCCTCACTTGCTCGCCTCGTCGCGCCAGTATGCCGTTAGTGCCTCATCGCGCGGAAAAGCTGTCGCTGTTCGCTCAACTCGTCACATGCGTTGGCTGATGAGCGGTCGAGCAAACTCAGTCTGTCGAAAACACTTTCCTGGCGCTCCGCTCGTACGACCACGAACCGTTCGCGGCGCGTGTGTACAAGAAGAAGTCGTAATGACCTTTACGCTCGATCGTGGGAAATCTCGCGATGCTCGCGCTGTTGAATCCCCAGGTTTCGGAAGCGGGCCGCACCAGTTCGAAAACGTCGCTCAGTTCGCGTTGACGCGCCGGCTCGTCGCTGTCGGCGATTGCGCTCACGAACTCCAGCGCAAAACAATCCTGGCGCTCATCGCGGCTGTCGTGCTCGACGCCCCACACGAGATTCATGGAGGTCACTTTGACGACAGCGCCGGATGCGAGCGTGACGCTGTGCCAGATAGGTCGAAATTCCTGATCGCATCCGGCGAGGCAACTGGCGATCAGCACGATCAGACAGGCGATTCGACTTCTCATCACGATCTCCGTTGCGAAGGTGTTTCCAGTTTGCGGCACGGCCTGCGGCTTGAGGCTGTCAATTCCATAGTGATTTACGGGCACGGTGCGACGGATACGGCTACGAATGCGTCTAGGGGGCTCCCGCCGAGTTTCCCGAGCCGATTTCCATACCAGAGGATCGCCCCATGCTGATCAGCTTTTTTTCTTTAGCTGCACTCTTGAACGCCCCGATTTCCGCGGCAGCGGCGACGGAAACGACACCGCCACCGCCCGCGGCTCACCGGACACCGGGATGCGCCGAACCGGAGCGGCATCAACTGGATTTCTGGCTGGGAGATTGGGATACGTTCGAACCGGAAGGCGCGCCGGGTGAGTCGCAGGCGCGTGCGCATGTGGATTCCATTGTCGCTGGTTGCGCGGTGCATGAATTGTACGAACAGACCGACGGATTGGTCGGCGACAGTTTCCTAAGCTACGACTCGATCACCAAGAAATGGCAGCAGACCTGGCTGACGAACTTTGGCGCCTTCATGTTTCTCACCGGCGATTTCAAGGATGGCGTGTTGACGCTCCAAGGTCACTCGCACACGAAGACGAAGGACATCGAACAGCGCATCACCTGGAAAGCGGAACGCGGCGGCGTGCGCGAGACCGGCGTGATGTCGACGGACGCCGGCAAAACGTGGACGCCCGCATTCGACGTGCTTTTCCTCAAGCACGCGGCGAAGTAAGAACGCCAGCGAGGAGCCGCTGCGGCTCCTCGCTGTTTGTGTTTCTTACCAGACTTCGCAGCGATTCGCGGCCGGCCTGACCATGGCCGCGTCAGCTTTGCACTGAAATGCTTCCTTGAATGCCGGCAGATTCGAGAGCGGTCCGTTCACGCGGTATTTCGCGATCGGGTGCGGATCGCCTTGCACCATCGTGCGCTGTGTTTCGGGACGGATCTCGTCGCCGCGCCATTGACCCCACGCGATGAAAAACTGCTGTTCGGGAGTGAAGCCATCGAGTGTCGGTTCGGGTCCTTTGCCTTCGCGCGATTTTTTGTAGGCGAGGAACGCGATCTTGGCGCCGCCGAGATCGCCGATCGATTCACCGAGCACGAGCTTGCCGTTGTGGTGGATGTTCGGTTCGATGAAATAGTTGTCGAACTGATTGACCACACACTGCGCGCGCGCCGTGAATTTCTGTTTGTCCTGTTCGGTCCACCAGTTGTTGAGTGCGCCGGTGGCGTCGAACTGCGAACCCTCGTCATCGAAGCCGTGCGAAATTTCGTGGCCGATAACGACGCCGATGGCACCATAGTTTACGGCATCGGTGCCGTTCACGTCGAAGGCCGGCGGCTGCAGGATGCCGGCCGGAAATACGATTTCGTTGAGGAACGGATTGTAGTAGGCGTTCGACGTCGGCGGCGTCATGCCCCAACGGCCGCGATCGACCGTTTTGCCGATCTGCTTGCGGCCGTCATCGGTGTTCCAGCGCGATGCGGACACGACGTCATCCAGATAGGAACCGCGCGAAACGGTCACGCCAGCGTAGTCTTTCCATTTGTCGGGATAACCCACCTTGACGTTGAAAGAAGCAAGCTTCTCCTGCGCTTTTTTCTTGGTTGTATCGCTCATCCAGTCCAGATCGCGGATCACATCGCCCATCGCGAGCAGAATGTTTTTCACCATCGCCTGCGTGCGCGCTTTCGCTTCGGGCGGGAAATACTTTTCGACGTATTTTTTGCCGAGCGCCTCGCCGAGCTGATTGTCGGTGGATTCCGCGCAGCGCTTCCAGCGCGGTTTCATTTCCTTCGCGCCGGTAAGCGTTTTGTTGAACGCGAAATTCTCGGCGACGAAGGGCGCGGAGAGCGCGTCGGCCGATGCATTCAGAACCTGCCATTCCAGATAGGTGCGCCATTGCGGTAGCGGCGTGGTCTTCAATTCCTTTTCGACTGCCTGCAGGAATTTCGGCTGTGTCACGTTGAGATCGTCGTGCGGCATTTTGCCTTCGTCGAAATACGCAGCCCATCCGAAACTCGGCGCCAGCTTGTCGAGATCGGCGAAGTGCGTTTTGTGATCCTGTTGCGCCGGGTCGCGCAGCGCGACGTTATCGAGCGACGCTTCGGCCAGACGTTTTTCGAATGCGAACACGGTTGCGGCATCGGATTTCGCTGTCGCAGGATTAGCGCCGGCGAGTTCGAACATCTTCGCGACATGCGTGTGATATTTCTCGCGCGCGTCCACGAAGCGTTTTTCCGGTTTGAGGTAATAGTCGCGGTCGGGAAGGCCGAGTCCGCCGGCCGTCACGTGAGCGATCATCTGCGTCGGGTCGTGCAGATCCTGCGCGGCGACCAAACCGAACGGTGCGGCGATGCCGATGTCGTGCAGGTGTTCGATCGTGCGCTGCAGATCGTTTTTCGTTTTGATCGCGCGCACTTCGTCCAGCATCGGCTGCAGGGGCTTGATGCCGAGCGCGTCGATTCGGTTTTCGTCCATGCACGCGGCGTAGAAATCGCCCGAGAGTTGCTCGGCGCTGCCCTTCGGCCAATCGGTTTTCTTCGATACTTCCGCGAGAATGTCGCGCACGTGTTCCTTGTTGATTTCGCCGGATTCCCAACGTTTGCTCCAGCGGTCCATGTAATCGGGAATGGCGTGAGTGCTGCGCCACGCGCCGTTGGCGTAATCGAAGAAATCGGTGCACGCGGCGCCGTTCTTGTTGATATCGTTCGCGTCGATGCCGTGTTGCGCGTACGCGGGCGCGACGACGGCAAGGCACATCGGAAACAGAACTTTCGATTTAATCGGCATGGCAACCCCGTACCTGCTGAAGGACAGCGCGATCCTACGTGGCGATGGCGACAATGCAATGGGCCGTTCGGCATAGGCAGCGACCGGCCGCCGCGACGTTCGCGACGGCACGGCGCCGCGACGCGTCTTTACCTGCAACAAACTTTCAGCGCACGGATTTCTTTTTGCCCGTACCGACGTTTTCTGCGGCCTTGCGTGTAATCGCATCCTTGCCGGCTTGCGGGTTATGCCGCCCCGGATTCTCGTCCGCGTAACCCTTGGTGTCGCCGCTGTTGCGTTTGGTGCGGCCAGCGAGGGTGCCGCCGGATTTCTTGTTGGTTGCCATCCCTTGCTCCTTGTCGATCGAACGACGTGATTTGACCAGAACTGTATGCCAGCAGCCGCTTTTCAATCAACGTGCGCAAGACCGCGCACCTTGCCGATATGCGAAAATAAACTGATGAGAAATTACCTGTTCGTCGCAGCTTTCATGTTCGGCGCGGCACATGCCGCCAATCCGCCCGATGGCGGCAAACATGCGATCCACGTCGGCGATGCGGAAAGCAAGCTGATCCGCGAGCTCGGCACACCGCAACGGACGATTTCGGTCGAAGACGGTGCGGGAAAGGTCGTGGGCAAACATCTTTACTATGTGGTGGAAACCGGATCGGTCCGCTTCTATGTCGAAGACGGGCACATCGTGGAAATCACCAATGAGCGTGAGCGCCGCTAGTCGAGTCGCGCCACCGATTTTATCGAGCAGCTGAAAGGGCGGCGCCGCGAATCACCGCGACGCCGTCGTCGCTCAGATGTATCCGAGCACGAGCAGAATCACCACGATGATGACGATCAGACCGACACCGCCGGTGGGCCCGTAGCCCCACGAGCGGCTGTATCCCCACGTCGGCAATGCGCCGACGAGCGTGAGGATAAGGATGATGAGCAGGATGGTTCCGATGGTCACGATGTCCTCCTTGATTGACGGGGCTTTCCAAAGCGGCGCCAGTGTGATGGCGCCAAACCCGCTGGGAGCTGAATCGGTTGCGTTGACCGTCTGCGTTCTAGCGTGATCTGATGCGGTCGGTTTTTCTCCTGCGAAAATTTCTTCGATGAAACGTCGCGAATTCGTTGCGTTGGCATCAGCCGCCGCAGTGCCGCTGATCGCCGGCTGCACGCCGAAGCAAACCACGCACGGTGCAGTCCGCAATTATCGTGCGCCGGATATCTCGTTCGTTGGTGGTGCGTGCGGATTGCCGCCCGTGCGCGTTTCGCCGGATCGCGAAATCCGCACCGTAGTCGGGTTGCGTCCGTATCGACCCTCCGGGTTTGTGGTGCGCGCAGAAACGTTCGGCGACACGCTCGTCGTTCACAACTACGGGCACGGTGGTAGCGGCATCACGCTGTCGTGGGGAACTTCCAAACTCGCCGTCGATCTCGGCGCGCCGGGTCATCGTGAGTCTGCCGCCGTGCTTGGGGCAGGTGCGGTCGGATTGTCGAACGCGGTGCTGCTGCAGGAAGCGGGTTTCGACGTGACGATCTACACCAAGGCGCTGCCGCCGGAGACGACCTCGAACATCGCCGGCGGACAATGGTTTCCTGCCTACCTGTTCGATGCCGAAAAGCGCACGCCGCAATTCGACGCGCAACTCGTCGCGGCAGCGAACTACGCTTATCGCCGCTATCAGATCATGGTCGGGTCGCGCTACGGCGTGAACTGGATGCGCAACTACGCGTGCAGTCATCATCCGTTCCACGAAAACGGACTGATCGGCGACGCGAGTCCTATCCGCGATCTAATTCCCGAGCGCCGCGATTTGCGTGCCGGCGAACATCCGTTTTCCGGATTCGATTTCGTTCGCCAGTTCGACACGCCGATTGTCGAACCGTCGATCTATCTCGCGGCGATGCTCGATGAATTCCGCATCGCCGGCGGCAAGGTGCGCGTCGGCGAAATTCCCGACATCGCCGCCGTGCAGGCATTGCCTGAAAAACTCGTCTTCAATTGCACAGGACTCGGCGCGCGCAATCTTTTCGGCGACGAAGAACTGACGCCGGTGAAAGGACAGCTCACGATCCTGCTGCCGCAACCGGAAGTGCAATACGCGATACTCGCCGGGGATTTGTACATGTTCCCGCGCTCCGACGGCATCGTGCTCGGCGGAACGCACGCAGAAGGCGATTGGTCGCTCGAACCGGATCTGGAGAAGAAACAGGAAGTCCTCGACGGCCATCGGAGTTTCTTCAAATCCTTCGCGAACTGTTAATCTGGCTCACTTTCTGCTTTGCGTGCCGGCTATGAAACCGCATTCGATCCTGCTGCTCGACGACGACGCGTGGACCGCCGAAACCGCGCTCGAGATGCTGCGCTTCCAGGGTTTCCAGGCCGAATGGGCGCCGAGCATCGCCGAGGCGTTGCAGAAACTGGCGGCGCACACGTTCGATCTGGTGTTGCTGGACCTCGATCTGGGCGACGAACGCGGCGAATCGCTGATTTCCGAAGCCGAGCAAAACCGAATCAAATTGCCGCCGGTGCTCGTCGTGTCCGCGGAAGCGAGCGAAGACGGCAGCGCGGCGGCGGAGCGGATCGGCGCGATCGGCTTTCTGCGTAAACCCTATGTCGTCCGCGATCTGCTCGATCGGCTCGCGCGCGCACCGGAAACTCGTGCAATTTGAGTTGAAGAAGATTCGTCGTCACCCTCTGTTGCCCTGACGACGCAAATCGCCGGTTTCTGACGCGATCCGGACTCGATTTGCTTCGTGCCGTTCCAAATCGTGGCAAAAGCACGCCTTTCCCACTGGCACGCCGTTTGAATCTCCTGTTCTACCAGGGGAGAGTTCAATGAGTCTTCAGCAAACCTATATCGAGCGGTCGCCGTCCATGCAGATCCTGGCGCGACGCGTTGATTTGCGCGAATCCTTCGACCGCAGCCGCTCCGTCGTCCCGGATCATCGCCAACGTTTTGCGTCGCGCGCGCTGATCGTAAGTTCGCTCGCCGGACTTGTGCTGACGCTGATCGGTCACCTCTGAGCCGCACCTGATTTCTTTTGATTCGCCGCCTGATCCGCCGCGGCGCACCGATCGTGTCTTTGCTTTCGCTCGCATCGCATCGATACTAGTCCGACCAATAAGCGTCAGGATCGACGATGGACACTGCGGGCTGGCTATTCTGGGCGTTGCTCTCGGCACTCTTCGCCGCGCTGACGGCGATCTTCGCGAAGATCGGCATCCAGAACGTGGATTCGGATCTGGCCACGCTGATTCGCACCTTCGTGCTGATCGTTCCACTCGCACTTTTCGTGTGGCTCGCCGGCAAGTGGACGAACCCGTTCACGCTGTCATCGAAGACGCTCGCGTTTCTCACCTTGTCGGCGCTCGCGACGGGCGCCTCGTGGCTGTGCTACTTCCGCGCGTTGCAGATCGGTGAAGCCGCGAAAGTCGCGCCGGTCGACAAACTCAGCGTGGTGCTCGTCGCGATTTTCGCGGTCGTGTTCCTCGGCGAACGTCCGGGCTTGCGCGAATGGTCGGGCATTGGATTGATCGGCGCCGGTGTCGTGCTGCTCGCGCTTCGGCGATAATGCATCGATGACGGAACGCCAATTTCCGAACGACGGCGAAACGGTCTGGATCGAATATCCGGAAGGCCGCCGTTTCCGCGCCCGATACGATGCGAGCGGGAATCGTTTCGTCGGCGAAGACGGATTGCATGTTGCGTCCGATCGTGTTGCCAACTGGTCGCGCGACGAACGCGAAGACTACGACATTAGCGACGACCCGAAACGGATCCTCGGCGGCTCGCTCGCGCGCGATCAGTGAACCCCAGGCGCGTTCAACTCAGCCGTGCCAAGGGTTGGCGCATGCCCGCCAACACCAGGAAAGTCGACCGCACCACCAAATGGGGCAATCCGTTCGTCATCGGAAAGGACGGAAATCGCGAAGAATGCATCGCGCAGTATCGCCGCTTCGTCGCCGGCAACGCAGCGACCAGGCGTGAAGACGTCCTCGCGTCGCGACGTCTCGTCGCCGAACACATCGGTGATCTGAAAGGCAAGAATCTCGCGTGCTGGTGTCCGATGGATGGTCCGTGTCATGCGGACGTCCTGCTCGAACTGGCCAATCGTTAAGCGGATCGTGAACGCGGGCAAATTTTACGCGCCGGCTTGACGCGACCCGCCGCAAGCGCGTGCTAGGATCGCCGCGCTTCATCCCATTCATTACATAAGGAGGTGTTCCATGGTGTTGACCATCGGCTCGGTCGCTCCCATCGTGGCATTGATCGCCGGCATCCTGATTCTTCTGGTGCCGCGCATTCTCAACTACGTCGTTGCGATCTATCTCATCATCATCGGTCTGTCTGGGCCTGTTCGGAAATCATCTTCACTAGCCCTTCGCGACTGCGCGCCGCTGCGCGCGCAGTCGTCGGCTTTGCGACGGCCGTCAAGAAATCGGCGCGGTAAATTGGGCACGCTCTGGCTGGGAGTTAAACGGCATGCCGGTCTTGCTGCGCACATAACGTAGTGCTTACCGACAACTAACATGGAGCGCACTAAACTCGCCCAGCGCGAGCGGTACTGCGCAGCAGACAGCACGGAATGCGATGTGCATGTCGACGATATCTGTCCATATTTTTAGTTGCTTCGGAGATGATGATGAAGAATACGCTGCTGGCCTTCGTGGCCGGTTCCATCTTTAGTTTTGTGCTCGGCGCTCACACGGAAGAGGCAGCGTCGCAAGCCACCCGGCGGGCTCGCCGGGTCCGCTCGTTCTGACTGTGCATGATGCCGGCCAACCGCACGTTCGAAGTGGCGGGGGTGTACAACACGTTTTTTTCGGCGGTGCCAACGGCGCTATCTCAGATCGATTACGACAGCGACCAGTTTCTCTGTTCGGGTTTCGGCAACTAAGTCCGACCTGAGCTGAAATCAAAGGCCGCCGGAGACGGCGGTCGTTGGCTTGATTCGTGTCAAATCTGCACATTCCGGACGTGCTACCATCGCCGCTCATTTGGCCGTCCAAACCGCGACAGCCATCCAGACGACGGCGAGGCTCGATGCAGATCCGCACCAAGTTGCCCAAGGTGGGCACGACCATCTTCACCGTGATGTCGCAGCTCGCGGCGGAACACAAAGCGGTGAACCTGGGCCAGGGATTTCCTGATTTCGAAGGTCCGCAGGCACTGCGCGATGCGCTGAACGCCGCGATGAACAACGGGCGCAATCAGTACGCGCCGATGACCGGCATTCCGAAATTGCGCGAGCAGATCGCGCTCAAGACCGAGCGCATCTACGGCCGCAAAGTTTCTCCCGATACCGAAATCACCGTCACCAGCGGCGCGACCGAAGCACTGTTCGCCGCCATCGCCGCGACGGTCCGTTCTGGTGAGGAAGTGATCGTCCTCGATCCGTGCTACGACAGCTATGAACCCGCCATCGAATTGAGTGGCGGCAAGGCAGTACACGTGCCGCTGCGGCTGCCGGATTTTTCCGTCGACTGGCAGCGCGTGAAAGATGCGATCACCGATCGCACGCGCATGATCATCATCAATTCGCCGCACAATCCGTCAGGCGCGGTATTTGGCGCCGACGATCTCGACACGCTCGCCGCGATCACGCGCGACACGGAAATCTTCGTCCTGTCCGACGAAGTCTACGAACACATCATCTTCGACGGACTCGCGCATCAGAGCGTGCTGCGGCATGCCGAACTTTCGCTGCGCAGTTTCGTCGTCAGTTCGTTCGGCAAGACGTATCACTGCACGGGCTGGAAAGTCGGCTACTGCATCGCGCCGCCGACACTGAGCGCCGAGTTCCGCAAGGTGCATCAATACCTCACGTTCTGCACGTTCAATCCGGCGCAGTGGGCGTTCGCGGATATTCTCGAAAGCGATCCGCAGCACTATCTCGATCTGCCGGCGTTCTATCAGACCAAGCGCGATTACTTCCGCGATCTGCTGAAAACCTCGAAGTTCAAACTGCTGCCCGTGCGCGGCGCGTATTTCCAGCTCGTCGATTACTCCGCCATCGCGCAAACTGACGATCTGAACTTCTGCGAATGGCTGATCCGCGAAGCGGGCGTCGCTGCAATTCCTGTTTCCGCGTTCTATGAAACGCCGCCCGACGCGAAGATCGTGCGGCTGTGCTTTGCCAAGAACGACGAAACGCTGAACGCCGCGGCGGAACGCCTGTGTCGCCTCTGAGAGTTTCGCTGATCCAGGGTGCGACGCGCTGGCACGACCCCGCCGGCAACCGCGAGTACTACGCGCAATTATTGGCGCCGCTGCGCGGCCAGACCGATCTGTGCGTGCTGCCCGAAACGTTCACCAGCGGTTTCTCCAACGAGGCGATCCACAACGCCGAAACGATGGAAGGGCCAACCCTCGACTGGATTCGCACGCAAGCGCAAGACGCTCGACGCCGCCGTCACCGGCAGCGTGCAATTGCGCGTAGGCGAGGGCGATTCGAAAAAAGTATACAACCGGCTATTGTTCGCGACGCCGGACGGCAACGTCCGCCATTACGACAAGCGCCATCTGTTTCGCTATGCGGGCGAACATGAACGTTACGCCGGGCGGCGCCGAACGTCTGATCGTTGAGTGGAAAGGCTGGCGGATCTTTCCGCTTGTCTGCTACGACCTGCGGTTTCCGATCTGGAGCCGCAACCGCGTCGATCCGTCGACGAAACGTTTCGATTACGACCTGGTGCTGTTCGTCGCCAACTGGCCGTCGGCGCGCAGTTATGCATGGCGCACGCTGTTGCGCGCGCGCGCGATCGAAAACTTGAGTTATTGCGCCGGACTCAACCGCGTCGGCATCGACGGGAACAATCTGCATTACGGCGGCGACAGCGCCGTGCTCGATTTCCTCGGTCAGCCGCTGATCGAACTGGGTGCGCAGGAGCAAGTTGCGACGGTCACGCTGGCGCACGATGCGCTTGCCGCACATCGCGAGCGTTTTCCGGCGTGGATGGACGCCGACGAATTCCGACTCGGCGTCTGACAATCACGCTGCGCGATTCGCGGCGTCCAATGCTTCATTCCGGGCCGAGTGCGCCCATGCTCAATTCCCGTGCGATGACGCACTCGCGCGCGGCCGCCAGCGTGGGGCTGCTGGAGATCACGCACCGGTGTGGGGACAGCGGACTTCGAAACGGATCTGCATCGGCAGCCGGCGTTGTTGTAGGTTTCGGCGCGCTCGATGGTGTAGCCGAGCATGCGCTCCAGAAACGTGCGAACTTTTCGCATAATGCCTCCATGCAAACTGCGCGCATTTTAGCGACGCGAATGAGTAACCGGTTAACGGCGCATTGCAGGAATATTAATCGCTGCCACGATTACGAAGGTTTGCGTTTGTTTGCGATTTGAGGAACGCCGTCACTTCGTCCGACGAATAGATCGGCAGCGAGCAGCGAGTGTCGGTGCAGACGAATGCCGCCGCGCGCTTGGTCGGCGGATAACCGACATCCGCATTCGGCAGATCGCCCTCGGCACGATCCCACCATTCGATGCGTTTGTACCATTGTGGTAAATGCTGCAATGTGGAGAACAGCGCAGCGGCCGACGAATCGGCTTTCGAACCGCTCACGGTCAGATGCAGCGGATCGGCATGGTTCTCGTCGTCGGCGAGGAGGATGCCAGGTTCGGTGATTTCGGACAGCGCGACCGCGGGCGCGGCGAGGTAGCGCAATGCGTTTTCGGCAATCCGGGCATGTTCTGTTTTGCCGTCGTAGCGGGCGAGCAGGTTTGCGAAGCGTGCGACGGAAATGTTTTCGTCCATCTGCGGCATCGCGGCGATCGGGCCCGACGATTTCGCTGTCACGAATCCGCCGCTCGAGCGCGCGAAATTGGCCGCGATGAAATCGGCCGCGGCGCTCGCTTTGGTCAGCCACGCGCGATCGGCGGTCGCGCGATACAGCGCCAGGAATGCGCGGCCCATCGCGAGCGAATCGCCGAGGTAGGGGCCTTGTGCATCGCGTTCGTCGTGCCGGAATCCGCCTGCCGGCAACGCGCGGTTGGCGACGATCCAATCGGCTGCCGCGATCGCCTCGTCGATGCTGCTCTTGTCGCCGGACAACTCGCCCCACGTCGCCAGCGCTTCGATGATTTGTCCGTTCTGCAGCGAATAGATGTGCTTGTCGACGCGCGGAATGCCGCGCGCGCGCCGCTTCGCGTCATCGAGCGCGAAATAGTCGTTCGAATGTTCGCCCGGTTTCAGATCGGCGTCCTGACTGACGTAGAACGCGCCGTCCGGACTTTTGAGAAATGCATCGACGTATTTCTTGATTTCGCGCACCGCCTGCGCGTCTTCGGGTTTGCCGAACGCCGCCGATGCGAGTGCGTAGATGCGCAGGTATTGACCCTGCACCGTGGCGAGTTTCTCGAAGTGCGGATGCTGCCAGTCGCCATACGTCGAATATTGATAGATGCCGCCCCACGCCGGATCGAAAAGTCCGCGCGCCGCGTCGAGCGTCTTGCGCGCCATCGCGGCTTCGTTCGCATCGCCATCGAGCGCGCGCGCAATCGCGTATTCGACGCTATCGCGGTCGAGATATTTCTGACCGATATCGAGCCCGCCGAGTTTGGCATCGTAGGTTTTGCGATGACGTTCGATCAGCACCGCGCGGATCGGCGCATCGAGCGCACCGGCATGCGGTTGCGTATCGATGCTGTCGGAGGTGTCCGCCGCAACCGGCGATGGATCTTTCACCACGGCATTCAGCAATTTCGCGAAGCGCTCGGGCTCGACGAAGCCCTGACGTTTGGCGATCTCGGTGCCGTCCGCCGCGAAGATCACCGTTGCCGGCCAGCCGTAATCGCGGTAACGGTTCGAAAGGTCGGGCCGCGAATCCTGATCGATGCGCAGCGGCACGTAGTGCGCGTCCAGCACTGCGCGGACGGCTGCGTCGCCGTAGGTTTTTTCGTCCATCACATGGCACCAGTGGCACCACACCGCTTCCAGGTACAGAATGACGAACCGGTGTTGCGCGCGAGCCTGCGCGAAAGCATCGGTATCGGAATGCAGCCAGCGAATATTGTCGGCGGCGGAAGCGGGGAGGGCGGTCACGGCCAGCAGCGCGAGGATCGCGCGCGCGAATAAACTTTTCATCGCTGTACGTTTTCCCCGGCGTTTTACGTTTGTGTAGGGAACATGCTGCGCATCTACACGTGACGATAACGTCTATTTGCCGCTTTCCGACCGAATCGAGTCACGTTCGCCGGCGGGTGGTGCTGATAAACTGGTTTCCGTGGTTTGGTGGTTCGTCTATCAATTCCTTGATTGGGGAGTAAAAAAATGAATAAGAAGCTTTTGGGTATGGCTGTCGGTCTGCTGTGCGCGGCTGCCGCGGGTAGCGCGTCGGCGGCGAGCGGACCGTCCATCGGCGTGGCCGAATTTACGAATCAGACGGCAGCCTCGTGGTGGCGCGGCGGCGTGGGCTGGGATCTGTCGAACATGTTGTCGAACGAGCTGTCGTCGACGAACGATTTCCGCGTCGTCGAGCGCTCGAAGCTGCAGAACGTGCTCGAAGAGCAGAATCTCGCCGCGTCAGGCCGCGTGTCGGCCAGCACCGGCGCGAAAATCGGCAAGCTCACGGGCGCGCAATACCTCATCACGGGTGCGGTCAGCGCGTACGAAGAGAACACCGCCAGCACCGGCGGCGGCTTGAGCTTCAAGGGCATCGGCCTGGGCGGCAAGAAGAGTTCGGCCTACATGGCCATCGACCTGCGCGTGATCAACACGACCACGGGTGAAGTCGAGTTCTCACGCACCGTCGAAGGTCATAGCGAAAGCAGCGGCGTGGCGGTCGGCATTTCCCGCGGCGGTTTCGGCGGCAATCTGGCGCATGAAGAAAACACTCCGGCGGGCAAGGCGATCCGCGCCGCGCTAGTCGAAGCGAGTGAGTATCTGGATTGCGCGATGGTCAAGCGCGGCGGCTGTCTGGCCGAGTACGATCGCAAGGAACAGAAGCGTCGCGCCGGCGACAAGAAGGCGCTCAAGCTCGATTGATCGCGCGATTCCGGCGACACAAGAAAAACCCGGCGCGTGCCGGGTTTTTCGTTTCTGCGATCAGCGATTGGGCGGCCGTTTTCCGCCGCGGCCGCGACCACCACCGGGCGCGCGCGGCGGACGGCCGTCCTGCGGAGCGGGCGCAACGCGGTTGCCGATATCGTCGCTCGGATAATTTTCGTCGGGACGCCGGTTCTGGCCTTGACCTTGCCCGGCCCCGCGCGGCTGATAGCCGCCGGTCACCGGCGGACGCCATCCGCTATTTGGATTGGCACCGCGACGTTTTTGCTGACGACGTCCCGCGGCTTCTTCCGCGAGCCACGCCGGTTTCTGCTGATACGGCTGCTGTTGATTGAAACCGCCCGGCTGCTGATTCGGATTGCGCGCAAATCCGCCCGGATTGCGCTGACCGGGTCCGCGGTTTTGACCGGGTCCGCGGTTTTGTCCGCCCGGACCACGGTTCTGACTGAAGCCGCGATTCTGTCCAGGCGCCCGGTTTTGTCCCGGTACCGCGATTCTGGCCCGGGCCACGATTTTGACCACCCGGCGCGCGATTCTGTCCCGGCGCGCCGCGTTCGCGAGTGTCGGGGCGACCTTGTCCACCACGCGCATCACGCTGTGGCGGCCGCGGGCCGCGCTGATCGCGATTCTGCGGATTGCCACGTCCCGGACCGCCGGCACGTTTCGGTCCGCGTTTGCGATCGCCGCCCGGTCGCGACGGACGATCTTCGCGAATGCGATCGAATGCGCGCAATTCGCGGCCTTCGTCGGTAGCCGCCCGTCCACGCCTGTTGCGTGCGCGGCGCGGGGCGGAATTCGTTGTTGCTTTTCGGCGCACGGCGCTGGCCGATAACCGGCTGCAATGTCAGCGTCGGCTCGACATCGGCAGCGCCGACCGGATTCGCGCAGCACTTTCACCTGATCCGGATCGAGCGGCTCGCTTTGGCCTTTCAGCAGTCCGCGCGGCAGTTCGACGTTGCCGTAGCGGATGCGCTTCAAGCGGCTGACCATCAAGCCTTGCGATTCCCACATGCGGCGGACTTCGCGATTGCGGCCTTCCTTGATGACGACGCGGAACCACGAATGGCTGTCGCCGCGGCTGATCACGGCGAGTTCTTCGAACTTGGCCGGACCGTCTTCGAGTTCGACGCCGCTCTTGCAGTTTTTCCAGCGCCTCGTCCGGCACTTCGCCGTGGACGCGGCAGATGTATTCGCGTTCGACTTCCGCGCTCGGGTGCATCAGTTTGTGGGCGAGCGCGCCATCGGTGGTGAGGAGCAGCAAACCGGTGGTGTTGATATCGAGCCGGCCGACGGCGATCCAGCGCGCGCCTTTCAGCCGCGGCAGTTGTTCGAAGACGGTCGGGCGGCCTTCGGGATCGTCGCGCGTGGTGACCACGCCTTCGGGTTTGTGGAACATCAAAACCTGCGCGTGTTCGGCGTTGTCGACGATGGCGACGAAAAGCTTGCCGTCCATCTCGATGCGATCGCCGACTTTCACGCTGGAACCCAATAGGGCGACGGTGCGCATTGACGCGCACTTCGCCGGCCTGGATGCGTTCTTCGAGCATGCGACGCGAGCCGAGCCCGGCGTTGGCGAGCACTTTGTGCAACCGGTCTTCGACCGATGGGCCGACGTTTTGCGATCGTTTCAGCGAGAGAACGCCGCGTGTGGGGGAGTTCATGCGGAACGTCCTTCGTTGGATTCGGACTTGGTGGGATCGGATGGTTCTGCTTGTTCGCCGCCTTCGGCGACGACATCGATAATTTCTTCGGACGATTCTTCGTTCGCCGATTCTTCGACGCTCTCGTCATTCGCCGATTCGGCTTCGACGGAGATTTCCTCGAACGTCGCGCTCTCTTCGGCATCGGCTGGAGCGACTGGCCCGAGCGTCAGTTGCGGATCGAAATCTTCGATCTCGCGGATTTCAGCGAGCGGCGGCAATTCGTCGAGCGATTTCAGGCCGAAGTAGTCGAGGAACGTACGCGACGTGCCGAACAGCGCAGGTTTGCCGGGTACGTCGCGATAACCCACGACGCGGACCCACTCGCGTTCTTCGAGCGTCTTGATGATGTTGGTGGAAACCGCGACGCCGCGAATGCCTTCGATCTCACCGCGCGTAATCGGCTGGCGATAAGCGATGAGCGCCAGCGTTTCGAGCAGCGCGCGCGAGTATTTGGTCTGGCGTTCGGTCCACAGGCGCGCGACCCATTGATGAACTTCCTGCTTCACCTGAAAGCGGAATCCCGAGGCGACTTCGACAAGTTCCACGCCGCGATCGGCGCAATCGCTGGTCAGTTCCTCGATCGCCTTGGCCAGATCCTCGTGCGACGGCTGTTCGTTCTCGCCGAACAGGCTCGACAGCTGCGGCAGCGACAGCGGCTGCGCGGCGGCGAGCAACGCGGCTTCGACGATGCGTTTGAGTTGATTGGTTTGCGTCATAGGGTGCGATTCTTTGCGATCGACGAAGAGCGAACTCATGCCGCGGTCGCCAGGGATTTCAGGTAAATCGGAGCGAGCGGTTCGCTCTGCATGATTTCGATGAGGTGTTCTTTGGCCAGCTCAAGCATGGCCAGAAACGTGACGACGATGCCGAGGCGGCCTTCTTCGGCGGTGAACAGTTTTTCGAACGGATGGAATTCGCCGTCGCCGAGGTATTTCAGCATGTCGCTCATGCGGTTGCGCACCGACAGCGCTTCGCGCTGGATGGCGTGGTGGCCCATCAGTTCGGCGCGCTTGAGCACATCTTTCAGCGCGAGCAGCAGTTCCCGCATTTCGACCGGAGGCGGCAGGCGGATGACGTTTTTGTCCGGCACGAACGCCTGCGCGACGGCGAAATCGCGATCCTGTCGCGGCATCGATTCGATGCTTTCGGCGGCTTTCTTGAAGCGTTCGTATTCCTGCAGACGGCGCACCAGTTCGGCGCGCGGATCGTCTTCGATGCCTTCTGCGGCAGGCGGTCGCGGCAGCAGCAGGCGCGATTTGATCTCGGCGAGAATCGCGGCCATCACCAGATATTCGGCGGCGAGTTCGAGCTTCATGTCCTGCATCAGGTCGATGTAGTCGACGTACTGACGCGTGATTTCCGCGATCGGAATATCGAGGATGTCGAGGTTCTGGCGGCGGATCAGGTAAAGCAGAAGGTCGAGCGGGCCTTCGAATGCTTCGAGGATGACTTCCAGCGCGTCCGGCGGGATGTACAGATCCAGCGGCATTTCCAGCACGGGCTGGCCACGCACGAGCGCGAGCGGCATTTCCTGCTGCTGCGGGACGGGCGGGAAAATGGTGGCGTCGGCGCTGTCGGACAAGACTTCAGCGTTCTCGGCGGCCTGCGTATTCATGACCTACGTTTCATGCGGTTTGGCTGCTCACGCAGCGAAGTACAGTTGTAGCCTTGTGGAAAATTCAGCGTAGTGGATCGCCTGACTGGACCGGGGACTGATTGGCCCCCATTGGCATCACCGGACTTCGGCATGCGCCGCGAACGTCGCGCCTCCCTGCAGGCGGCGACATGAATCGGGTGAAGTCTGGTCTAAAGCGAGCGGGTCGTGAGAGGCGCCGGATCTTGCCGGGCCGCGGGCTTAGCTCGCGTTATGGTGCAAGGGTAAGCGTAATCGGCGCAAAAATCCAGTGTTTTAGCCCTTGCTCGATCCATGCCGAAGACCCATATTAGACGCGATATTTTTTGACTTGTCAGCGTCGTCCGAGCATGGCTCCTCTTCATTCGAAACTCGATGCGCGTTCGCGCCAGTTGCTGCGCGCGCTGGTCTCCCATTACATCGCCGAAGGCGAGCCGGTCGGTTCGCGCACGCTGGCCAAGAACGCGGGGCTCGACGTGAGTCCGGCGACGATCCGCAACGTGATGTCCGATCTGGAAGAACTCGGCCTGCTGTCCGCGCCGCACACGTCGGCCGGGCGCATGCCGACGGCGCAGGGTTATCGCGTGTTCGTCGATAGCCTGCTCGAACTCAAGCCGCTGGACCAGCCGCAGGTCGACGCGCTGCGCCGCGAATTGCCGACGCAGGCGCCGACGCAGGATCTGCTCAACGGCGTGTCGTCGCTGTTGTCGGATGTGACGCATTTCGTCGGCGTGGTCACCGTGCCGAAACGCGAGGAATTCCCGTTCCGCCAGATCGATTTCGTCGCGCTCGGCGGCAACTCGCGTGCTGGTCATTCTGGTCTTCGCCGACAACGAGGTGCAGAACCGCGTCGTCACCACGGCCAAGACCGTATTCGCCGAGCGAACTGGAGCAGGTCGCGAATTTCCTCAACGCGAATTACGCCGGCATGCGGATGTCCGAAATCCGCGACCGGCTCAAGCGCGAGATGCGCGAGACCAGCGATCGCCTGCATCAGTTGATGGTCGCGGCCGCCGACGTGACGCAGCAGGCGTTTTCCGAAACCGCCGGCGGCGACATGCTCGCTCGCCGGTCAGGCCAACCTGGTGGGTTCGCAGGGGTTGTCCGACATGGAACGGCTGCGCGAATTGTTCGAGGCGTTCCAGCGCAAGCGCGATCTGCTCGTCCTGCTGGAAAACTGCGCGCACGCCGAAGGCGTGCGCCTGTTCATCGGCGAGGAATCCGGCTTCGCCGCGCTCGACACGTGCAGCGTGATCACGGCGCCGTATGGTGTCGAGGGCCGCGTGCTGGGCGTGCTCGGCGTGATCGGGCCGACGCGCATGGCCTATCAGCGCGTGATCCCGGTGGTGCAGGCGACGGCGCAGATTCTGTCGGGCGCCTTGAACCAGAGTCAGACGGCCTCATAAGGCCAAAAACTGAGCGCCTTTTCATGCTCGTCATTTCCGCGAAAGCGGGAATCCAGCGACTTTGCTCTCGCTTTTGCGCGAAAATAAACGGCACTGGATTCCCGCATCGTCTTGGATAGAAGCGGCGGGAATGACGAGCGGAAGAACATATCAGGAGGAAGTCCAGTCGTGGAAAATCCGAATCCCAACGAGGCCAACGGCAACGGCGCCGATGTCGAATCCGACATCGCCATGCTGAGCGACAAGCTCGCCGATTACGAAAACAAGCTCGGCGAAATGCGCGACGTGCTGCTGCGCGAACGCGCCGAGATCGAAAACCAGCGCAAGCGTCTGCAGCGCGATCTCGAGCAGGCGCGCAAGTTCGCCAACGAGCGTCTGCTCGGCGATCTGCTGCCGGTGTACGACGGTCTCGAACGCGGACTCATGGCCGAGAAAGCCGATTCGGCCGCGCTGCGCGAAGGCATGGACCTCACGCTCAAGGCGCTACTCAAAGTCGGCGAAACCAATGGCCTGAAGCAGATCGATCCGCTCGATCAGCCGTTCAATCCCGAACTGCACCAGGCGATGACGATGATCGAGTCGCCCGGAAAGGCGCCGAACACGGTGGTCTCGGTGATGCAGAAAGGCTACGTCTTGAACGATCGGCTGCTGCGCCCCGCACTGGTGGCCATTTCCAAGGCGCCGGGCGCTTGAACTAGCGTTGCCGGACCGCATATTTGAATCATCTGCGGCCGCTGCGCCGCAACTTATTTTTGGAGACACTTGAACATGGGCAAGATTATCGGTATCGACCTGGGTACGACGAACTCGTGCGTCGCGGTCATGGAAGGCAACACCGCGCGCGTCATCGAGAATTCGGAAGGCGACCGCACCACGCCGTCGATCGTGGCCTTCAAGGACAACGAAGTCCTGGTCGGCGCCACGGCCAAGCGCCAGGCGGTGACGAATCCGAAGAACACCTTCTACGCGGTGAAGCGCCTCATCGGCCGCAAGTTCACCGACGCGGAAGTGAAGAAAGACCTCGACCTCGTGCCGTACAAGATCGTCGCGCACGACAACGGCGACGCGTGGCTCGCGACGGCCGACGGCAAGAGCCTTTCGCCGCAGGAAATCTCGGCGAAGATCCTCATGAAGATGAAGAAGACCGCCGAAGATTATCTCGGCGAACCGGTCACCGAAGCCGTGATCACGGTGCCGGCGTACTTCAACGACTCGCAGCGCCAGGCGACCAAGGACGCCGGCCGCATCGCGGGTCTGGAAGTCAAACGCATCATCAACGAGCCGACCGCGGCTGCGCTCGCCTACGGCATCGACAAGAAGGGCGGCGACCGCAAGATCGCGGTGTACGATCTCGGCGGCGGCACGTTCGATATTTCGATCATCGAAATCGCGGAAGTCGACGGCGAAAAGCAGTTCGAAGTGCTGGCCACGAACGGTGATACGTTCCTCGGCGGCGAAGATTTCGACAAGCGCCTGATCGATTTTCTGGTCGACGAATTCAAGAAAGAATCCGGCGTCGATCTGAAGAACGACTCGCTCGCGCTGCAGCGCCTGAAGGACGGCGCCGAGCGCGCGAAGATCGAACTGTCGAGCGCGCATTCGACCGAAGTGAATCTGCCGTACATCACGGCCGACGCATCCGGTCCGAAGCATCTCAACATCAAGCTGACGCGCGCCAAGCTCGAAGCGCTGGTCGACGATCTGATCAAGGCGACGATCGCACCGTGCCGCACTGCGCTGAACGATGCGGGCCTGAAAGTTTCCGACGTGCAGGAAGTGATCCTCGTCGGCGGCCAGACGCGCATGCCGAAAGTGCAGGAAGCGGTCAAGGAATTCTTCGGCAAGGAACCGCGCAAGGACGTGAATCCGGATGAAGCCGTCGCCGTCGGCGCGGCGATCCAGGGTGGCGTGCTCGGCGGAACGGTCAAGGACGTGCTGCTGCTCGACGTCACTCCGCTGTCGCTCGGCATCGAAACGCTCGGTGGCGTGTTCACCAAGCTGATCGAAAAGAACACGACGATCCCGACCAAGAACACGCAGACGTTCTCCACGGCCGAAGACAATCAGACCGCGGTGACCGTGCACGTGCTGCAGGGCGAGCGTGAGCGCGCGAGCGCGAACAAGTCGCTGGCGAAGTTCGACCTGGCCGGCATCGACCCGGCGCCGCGCGGCATGCCGCAGGTCGAAGTCACCTTCGACATCGACGCCAACGGCATCCTGCACGTCTCGGCGAAGGACAAGAAGACCGGCAAGGAACAGCGCATCGAGATCAAGGCCGGTTCGGGCTTGAACGAGGAAGAAATCCAGCGCATGGTCCGCGACGCGGAAGCCAACAAGGAAGACGACAAGAAATTCCACGAACTCGTCGCCGTGCGCAACAAGGCCGACCAGCTCGTCCACGCCACGCGCGCGGCGATCAAGGAACACGGCGGCAAGGTGCCGGGCCAGATCGGCGCGATCGAATCGGCGTTGTCCGATCTCGAGAAGGTCATGAAGGGCGACGACAAGGATGCGATCGAATCGCGCATCACCGCGCTCGAGCAGGCGGCGCAGTCGCTGGCGGCCGCGGCCGCATCGGGTGGTCAGGCCGGCGGTCCGGAAGCGGGCGCGCAGGCGGGCGGTTCGGCGCCGAAGGATGATGTCGTCGATGCCGAGTTCACCGAAGTGAAAGACAAGAAGTAATTCGCGTCGTATTCGTAGATAATAGGCCCGCGTTCGAGGCGCATGAGCCCTCGGCGCGGGCCTTTTGTGATTCTGGGGAGTTGATGGAAAGCGGACGGCTGGAAGCATTCACCGACGGCGTGATCGCGGTGATCATCACGATCATGGTGCTGGAGCTCAAAGCGCCGCACGAAGCGTCGTGGCATGCGCTCGGCCGGGCGTGGCCGATCTTCGTGAGTTACGTGCTGAGTTTCATCTACGTCGGCATTTACTGGAACAACCATCATCATCTGCTGCATCTGCCAAAGCAGGTCAACGGCAAGATCATGTGGGCCAATCTGTTTTTCCTGTTCTGGTTGTCATTGTTTCCGTTCACCACGAGCTGGCTTGCCGAGGCTGAACCCGCGCCCCAGCCGGTGCCGACGGCGGTCTACGGATTCGTCCTGCTCATGGCGCCGCATCATGGATTCCGCTGATGCGCTTCTTGATTTCGGCAAACGGCGGACCCAAGGGTGAACTGGCCAGGGCCGTGCGTTCCGAGTGGAAGGAATACGGGTCGGTCGTGATTTACGCGCTGGCGATTGCGGTGGCTTTTTTCAGCCCCATAGTTGCCTGTGGGATGTATGCCGCGGTGGCGGCGATGTGGTTCATCCCGGATCGCCGGATCGAAAAGAAAGTGACTAAGAAGTCATGAGCAAGCGTTGCTACTACGAAACCCTGGGGGTCGATCGCAAGGCGACCGACGAAGAACTCAAGAAAGCGTTTCGCCGTCTGGCGATGAAACATCATCCCGATCGCAATCCGGACAACAAGGAATGCGAAGCGGCATTCAAGGAAGCCAAGGAAGCGTACGAAATCCTCGGCGATCAGCAAAAGCGCGCGATGTACGACCGACACGGTCACGCCGCGTTCGAGAATGGTCGCGGCGGTGGCGCCGGATTCCAGACCGATGTCGGCGACATCTTCGGCGACATCTTCTCCGATATTTTCGGCATGGGCGGCGGACGCGGCCGAGCCCGCGGCGGCGCCGACATGCGCTACGTGCTCGAACTCGATCTCGAAGAAGCCGTGTTCGGCATCCAGAAAACCATCGAAGTGCCGACGCTCGCACCGTGCGACGTGTGCGACGGCTCGGGTTCGACCGACGGCAAATCCGAAACCTGCCGCACCTGCCAGGGTCACGGCCGCGTGCGCATGCAGAACGGCATTTTCTCGATCCAGCAGGCGTGCCCGCATTGCGGCGGCGCCGGAAAGGTCGTCGCCAATCCGTGCAGGACATGCCGTGGCGAAGGCCGCATCCAGAAAGACAAAACGTTGTCGGTGAAGATTCCCGCCGGCGTCGACAGCGGCGATCGCATTCGTCTCAGCGGCGAAGGGCAGGCCGGTCCGCAAGGCACACCGCCGGGCGATCTTTACGTCGAAGTGCATGTGCGCGAGCACAAGATTTTCCAGCGCGAACACGACGATCTGTATTGCGAAATCCCGATCCGTTTCTCGCAGGCGGCACTCGGTGCGGAACTCGCCGTGCCGACGTTCGGCGGCGACGCGACGATCCGCGTTCCTGCCGAAACGCAAACCGGCAAATCGTTCCGTCTGCGTGGCAAAGGCGTCAAGAACGTGCGCAACGGCCACGTCGGCGATCTGATCTGCCGTGTCGTCGTCGAGACGCCGGTAAAGCTCAGCAAACGCCAGAAAGAACTGCTCGCGGAATTCGAAACGAGCTTCGACGAAAATCCGTCGGCGCATACGCCGCGCGCGAGTTCCTGGTTCGACGGCGTGAAGCAGTTCTGGGAACGCGTCACCTCATAGCCATTCCGGTATGAATGCTGCGTAAGCCTGCATAAATCGCAGCGAAACGGTCGCGCTTTCCGCGCGCGCTTACGCCATTTCCTTCCTGCTACGATGCGCCGCATGAGCGAACTCGTGGATGTCGTCGTGTGGGGTTCCGCCGGACGCATGGGTCAGGCGGTGGTGCGGCAGGTGTTGCAGTCCAAGCGCGCGCGACTCGCGAGTGCGCTGGTGCGGCCCGGTTCCGGACTTGCCGACGAGCCGCTCGATCGCGTGTTCGGCTCGCTGCCGCGCGATGTGGATTTCGAAACGTCGCTCGATCCTGACACCGCATGCGACGTCATCGTCGACTTCAGTGGTCCCGTCGTGTTCGACGCGGCGTTGGCGCTCGCGGTCGAACGTCGCGTCGCGTTCGTCAGCGGCACGACCGGCCTGAAAGCGGAACAGTTCGCCGCGATGGAGCGGGCCGCGCAGAACATTCCGGTTTTGTGGTCATCGAATTTCAGTCTGGGCATCGCGATGCTGTTCCGGACCGCGCGGCGCATCGCTGGCGCGTTGCCGAAATGGGATGCCGAGGTCGTCGAGATTCACCACAGCCGCAAGGAAGATGCGCCGTCGGGCACGGCCATTTCCATCGGCAATGCGATCGCCGAAGGACGCAAGCAGGCGCTCGCCGATCTCGCGGTATACGAACGTCACGGCCACGTCGGCGCACGCACGCCGGGCGAGATCGGGTTTTCCACGATGCGTGGCGGCGACATCGTCGGCGAGCACACGGTCGTATTCGCGACCGAAGGCGAGCGACTGGAAATCACCCATCGCGCCGGCAGCCGCGACATCTTCGCCAAAGGTGCGCTCGAGGCCGCCGTCTGGATCGCGCGGCGCGCGCCGGGAATCTACACGTTCGACGAGGTTCTGGCGCCCGTCACGGAGTAAGACATCGCCCGAACGGGGGAGGATCGGCGGCCAGTGATAGCCTAGGATCGTATCGTCCGGCGCGGGGAACGATCATGACTCTCAAGAGTTGCGGCACGCAGATTCTACGAGCCTTGGCGAAGTTGGGAATTTTTGCCGTGCTCGCAGCGAGTGGATGCGGCGGTTCTTCGAACAGCGCGCCGACGAGTACACCACCGCCGAATTCGCCGCCGCCTGCACCCACTCTCGATCCGAGCTATCGCGTTTCCGGCGCATCGCCGTTCGCCGCAAATTGCGACAACGGCACGACGGGCGGCACAGCGTTCGTCAACGCCGAAGTGGAACCGTCATTCGCCATCAACCCGACGGATTCGCAAAACATGGCCGCCGTCTGGCAGCAGGATCGCTGGTCGACCGGCGGCGCGCGCGGCCTGGTGGCGGGCCGCTCGATCGATGGCGGCAAAACCTGGTCGCAGCATGCGCTGGCGTTCACTCGTTGCGGTGGAGGGAACGCGCGCCAACGGCGGCGACTACGAACGCGGCAGCAATCCGTGGATGACGGTGTCGAGCAACGGTGTGTTCGAGCAGGTCGCGATAACGTTCACGGGATCGGTGCTCGCGCCGGGTTCGGTGAGCGCGGTGGTCGCGTCGCGCTCACTCGACGGCGGCGCGACATGGCAGCCGACGCAGACGTTGATCCGAGACGTCGATCAGTTTTTCAACGACAAGCCGGCGATCACGGCCGATCCGGTGAGCGTCGCAAATGTTTACGCGGTGTGGGATCGCTTGACCAGCGTGAACACGGGGCCGACATATTTCACGCGCAGCCTCGATCAGGGTGCGACGTGGGAAACGCCGCGGCCGATCTACGATCCGGGCCAGAACAATCAGACGATCAGCAATGTCATCGTCGTGCTTCCGAACGGCATCGTGATCGACTTGTTCGTGAACATCGTTTCGACGTCGGGCACCACGTTCACCTCGTCGTTCGACATCATCCGCTCGATGGACAACGGCGCGACGTGGTCGACGCCCATCTTCATCGCAGACAACTTGAGCGTGGGCACGTCCGACCCGCAAACAAGAACACTGGTGCGCGACAGTTCACTGATTCCCGAGATCGCCGTTGCACCCGACGGTGGACTATGGGTGACGTGGCAGGACGCGCGTTTCAACGGCGGCGCACATGACGGCATCGTCGTCTCGCACTCCGGCGACGGCGGGATGACATGGTCGGCGCCGGTGCAGATCAACTCCGCGCCGTCGGTACCCGCGTTTTCGCCGAAAGTAGTGGTGCTGCCGAACGGTACGGTCGGTGTCAGCTATTACGATTTTCGTTCCAACACCGCCGATGCGGCGACACTGTTGACGAACTACTGGCTGACGTATTCCGGCGACGGCGTCACCTGGCGCGAACATCCGGTTGCCGGTCCTTTCGATCTCGACTTTGCGCCGTTGACGACATCACCCCCGCCGGGCGGCTACTTTCTCGGCGATTACCAGGCGCTGCAAGCTGCGGGCAATATCTTTTTGCCGATGTTCACGCAGACCAACGCAGATTCTGGCAACCGAACGGATGTCGTTTTGGCGCCGGCCGTGTCGGTAACGAATGCGGCCGCGGTGAAAGTCACAGCGCTTTCCGCGGCGCCGCCGACGACGGCTGATTTCAGGCGAAAAGTGAACGACAACATTGTTCGCGTCATGCGTACACGATTTCCGAACTGGCCGAACACGCACCCGGACGATCGATAAATCGCGCGTTGAAGAACAATGCGGTTTTCGATCGCATACCGCGACGGCGCGCGTCTATACTTTCGACTGACCTGCAGACCGCGCATTCGCCCCGATCATGTCTGAAATGCACGCACTCTCCGATCCGGAGCCGCCGGCGGTGGACGTACTGCGCAATGTCTTCTTCGCGCTGCGTCCGGACGAAGCTGTCGTCGATTCGATCATCGCCGCGGCCGATGCGCTGATCAAGGTTCACGCTGCGAACGCAGGCCGACGTCTCAAACGCGAACGTCTGCATCTGACGGTGTTGTATCTCGACGCGTTTCCGACGATTCCGCAAACGTATCTACAGCACGCCATCGAAACCGGCGACGAGATCGCCGCAGCGTCCATTCGATTTTTCGCTAGATATGGCCGGATCGTTTCGCACCAACGATGTGCCGTGGTGGCTCGGTTGTTCGAATGTTCCGGCGGAACTCTTAGCGTTGCACCAGCAGCTTTACACCGGCATGCGATCGCGCGGCGAAAAAGTGCGCGGCGGCCCATCGCTGACGCCGCACGTGACGATCTCGCGCACCAATCGCTGAAGTGCTTCCGCAAACGCCGATCGCGCCGATTCATTGGCACGTAGACGAGGTGTGCCTCATTGAAAGCGTCATGGGCAGACGCGCGTTCGACATCATCAAAACATGGAAATTGCGACGCAATGGATAAGCTGCTCGCGACGGACGAACCGTCAGCTTTTTCGCTCGCGCGAGAAGACAGCCGATCGCCGTTCGTGCTGATCTGCGATCACGCAGGCAAGCGCATTCCGCGCGCGCTCGGCGATCTCGGCGTATCCGCCGCGGAACGCGAGCGGCATATCGCGTGGGACATCGGTGCGGCGGCAGTGGCGTCGCAGTTGTCGCAACGGCTCGATGCCTTTTTCATCCAGCAAACGTATTCGCGTCTTGTCATCGACTGCAATCGGCCGCTCGATTCTGCCGGCTCCATCGTCACGCGCAGTGAGTTGACGGACATTCCCGGCAATATCGATATTGACGATGCTTCGCGCCTGCAGCGCGCGCGAGAAATATTCGTTCCGTATCACGATCGCATCGTCCGCGAACTCGATCGCCGATCCGAACGCGAAGCTGCCTGTGATTCTCGTCTCCGTGCACAGTTTCACGCCGGTTTATCTCGGAACGTCGCGGCCGTGGCATATCGGCATGTTGTACGGACGTGACGCGCGCATCGCAAACATCCTGCTCGGCCGCATCCGCGCGGAAGGCGAATGGAACGTCGGCGACAACGAACCGTACGCGGTCACGCCGATCACCGATTACGCGATTCCTGTCCACGGCGAAAAGCGCGGAATTCCGAACAT
Source organism: uncultured Gammaproteobacteria bacterium (assembly GCA_963814225.1). Classification (GTDB taxonomy): domain Bacteria; phylum Pseudomonadota; class Gammaproteobacteria; order Xanthomonadales; family Rhodanobacteraceae; genus Rudaea. Next base: position 151,843 of record CAWFCC010000004.1, read on the forward strand.
CGGTCTCGAAATCCGCCAGGATCTGATCGCCGACGAAGCAGGGCAGAGCGCGTGGGCCGAACGCATCGCGCGCTGGCTGTCGCCGCTGCCGCGTGAGCTTGGATTATCGAGCGCTTAGGCGTTTGTCGATGCGATTGAAGTTCTCGAGCATCTCGGCGTAGATGCGATCGGTCTTTTCGTGCAGATGCGCGATCTCGAGTTCGGCCTTGATGTTCACTTCGTATTCGATGTCGGAGCGCACACGGTCTTTTTCCGCCTGCCGGTTCTGGCTGATCAGCACGAAGCACGACAGGAAAATCGATTCGAGCGAAACGATCATCGTCAGCAGTCCGAACGGAAATGGATCGAACTGCGGCACGTGCATTTCCCAGACGTTTACCACGATCCAGATGACGAACCACACCAGATTCAGGAACAGAAACGTCATGCTGCCGCTGAACCAGGAAATCCAGTCGGCGAAGCGCTCGAGCGGACTGATTTTTTCCTCGACTTCCTCGTTGACGTTGCGCGACACGCGCGTACGCAGCAATTCGTCGGCCTTGCGCGTCATGTGACTCATCGCCGCGAGCAGACGCAGCGCAGCGTTCGGGCTTTTCTGGAACAGCAGCAGCAGATCGTCGCGGTCGAGTTCGAGCAATTCGCTGTCGGTCAGTGCGACGGCGGTCGCGGTGCGCGGTCCGCGATCGAGCAGCGCGAGTTCGCCGAACACTTCGCCGGTCTCGGCGATCGCGAGCGCGATCTTTTGCCCTGCGGTGTCGCGGATGAACAATTCGATTTCACCGGAACGCACCACGTACAGCGATTCGCCCGGCTCGCCGGCGCGGAACAGCGTGTCGCCGCCGCTGAGCGGGATGACATCGATGAATTCCGCGAGCCGCGCGCGATCTTCTTCGCTGACGTGCTCGAACAGCTCGACATCGGCCAACATCTGCGCGTCGCATGGCATCGCATTTCTCCGCGCCGACTGCCCCGCGATCAGGATCGAGGCCGGCGAATCCGACTGTGAAAAATGGGCGCCAAGTGACAAATTCGGCGGCGTTTCCCCAGCCGCTAGCGTAGTCGGCGCGCCGCAACGCTGTCTATCGCCGATTGGAATCGTTTTCATGCGCCGCTCCGTTGTCATTTGCAGCGGGCTCGAATTGGCACCTGAATTGCTAAATCTTTTGCCGAATAGGGGTGGCTGAAAGGAATCTGCTTTGTTGATGTCTCACGTCGCACTGCCGACGCTCGACAAGCCGGTCGAAACCGCGCTGATCGGCCGCTGGTTCCGGCTGCGCATCGCGGGACTGCTGTTGGCAACGGCATCGATCGCGTCGGTACTTTACGAAAACCAGGCGCGTCCGCTGACGTGGTTCCTGCTCGCCGTGGGCTCGATCGCGTGGCCGCTGTTCGCGCGCGATCTGGCGCTGCGCAGCCGCGATCCGCAGCGCTCGGAAGTGCGCAGCCTGCTGGTCGATTCGGCGCTGGGCGGATTCTGGATCGCGGTCATGCAGTTCAATCTGCTGCCGAGCGTGGCCATCAGCGTGATGGTGATCTGCGACAAGATCGTCGCCGGCGGGAAACTGCTTTCCGTGCGCGGTTTCGCGGTGCAGGTCGCCGCGTGCATCTTGACGATGGCGATCCGCGGCTTCGCCTTCTCGCCGTTGACGACGATGGCCGAAATCCTCGCCACGTTGCCGCTGCTGGTGCTTTATCCGCTGGCGCTCGGCACGTCGATCCGCGCGCAATCGCACCGGCTCGGCGAATCGCCGCGTTTGCCGAGCACGCTGACGCCCGTCATCGACGCGACCACGACTCAGGACACCGAACCGGCCGCGGCGTAAGATTCGCAGACCTTTCCACTGCGGTCTGCGACCATGCCGAAGCGTGATCCTCGCGTCGACGCGTACATCGAAAATTCCGCCGATTTCGCCAAGCCGCTGCTGACCCGCTTTCGAAATGCGGTCCACAAAGGCTGTCCTGCGGTCGAGGAAACGATCAAGTGGCGCATGCCCGCGTTCGAACATCACGGCTTGCTGTGCGCCATGGCCGCGTTCAAGGCGCATAGCGCGTTCACGTTCTGGAAGTACAAGCTGCTTTTCGACGACGGCGCGCCGTTCGCCGGTGAAGGGATGGGGCAGTTCGGCAAGATCACCTCGATGAAGGAAATGCCGACCGAAAAGCAGCTCGTCGGCTACGTGAAAAAAGCTGCGGAATTGAACGAGGCCGGCGTCAAGGTCGCGCGTGCTCCGGCGCGCAAGCATGCACTCACGATCCCGCCCGATCTTTCTGCCGCGTTGAAGAACAACAAACGCGCACTCGCCGCATTCGAAGCATTTGCGCCGAGCCACAAGCGCGAGTATGTCGACTGGATCACCGAAGCCAAACGCGATGAGACGCGCACGAAGCGTCTGACCCAGGCGATCGAATGGATGGCCGAAGGAAAAGCGCGCAACTGGAAATACGAAAACTGCTGAGCGGCCGATTCATCCGCAACGGGACCACGTTTGATCATCACCCTCATCATCATCGCCATCACCTGCGTGACATCGTTCCTCGCGTTCAACAGCTACATCACGATGAACGGGCTCATTCTTTGGTCACCCACGGTCAAGCGCGATCACGAATACTGGAGGCTGGTGACGTACGGATTGATCCATGCCGATGGTCAGCATCTTCTGTTCAACATGATCACGCTGTTTTTCTTCGGGCAGTATGTCGAGCGGCTTTACGTCAACGAAATCGGCATCGCGGGTTACGTGCTGTTCTACATCGGCGCGCTGGTGGCGTCGATCCTGCCGAGCTACGCGAAGAACGACAATAATCCCGAGTACCGCAGCCTCGGCGCATCGGGGGCGGTGTCGGCAGTTCTGTTCGCATTCATTCTCGTGAATCCGTGGGCAATGGTTTACTTCTGGTTTTTGCCGTTGCCGGCCATACTTTATGCAGTGCTCTACGTCGGTTACTCGATCTACATGGATCGGCGTGGCAGCGGCAACATCAACCACAGCGCGCATCTATGGGGTGCGGCGTATGGCGTGGCCTTCACGCTCGTCATGGAACCATCCAGGTTCAGCGCGTTTTTCAACGCTCTCGGACACCCGTCGTCGCCACGGTTTTAACAGCGATTTGCTCAGCTTGGATTCAATCGCTGCGGCCCAATATTCAGTAGCACACTTCGGAGAATGATCATGAAACGTTTGTTAGGTCTCGCGTTGGCGATCGGCATGTTGGCCATGCTGGGCGGTTGCGTGTACGACCCGGCTTACTATCACCGTCCGAGCGTGGTTTACGACGATGGCTCGGTGCCCGCTGGCGCATACGACTACGACGACTACTACGCTCCCGGCTACTACTACGGCTCAGCCTATAGTCCGTGGTATGGCTACGGCGGCTGGTATCCGTGGGTCGGCGTCGGTTTTTACGGAAGCTACTATCACGGTTACCACGGCTATCATGGCCACGGTGGCTGGCACGGCGGTGGCGGCTGGCATGGACACAGCGGTGGCGGCTCGCACAGCAGCGGCGGCCACGGCGGCAGTCATCACTGATCGCCTTTACGCTCACGATGTACAAACGAGCGGCCCGCAAGCCGCTCGTTTCGTTTCTGTCCTCAGGAATAGCTGAAGAAAACGATACGCGCGGGAAAGATCAGTCTACCCCGCGACTGGCTGTCTGCACAGACTGGCCGCACACTATCTACGCACATATGATCGACGCATGAACTTCGGTGCAGGAAAAACGCGAATCCTTATTGCCGGGACGCTTTGCGTACCTGATGGGCTTATACGCCGAGAACTATCATCGGCTGACGCGCCTGTTCGCGCCGCAGGACCTCGAGCCGGGGACGTACATTTCCTCCGTCGACGACGGTCTCGACGTGCGCATGGACATCATCGAACGTCATCCGTACACGATCGAGCTGCACCTGACGTACTGCATGACGGACAAGGAAACCGGAAGCCCGTCGCCATCGGCATGGCTGCGTCTGTATCGCGATGCGCATGTCGCCGAAGCGACGCACTGCCATCCGAGCAAGCGGCTGTGGCAGGACCTCGGTCCGTTCCCGCCCGCCAAGACCGTGTTCCAGCAGCGCATGCGCATGGCCACGTTCCTCAACCGCTGGATGGAATATCTGGCCGAGCAGGGCCACTCGCGCGGTACGCTCGTTCCAGCCAAGGACGATTCGCTGCCGCACTGCGCGTAACGCGGTCGTCGTCGCGCTGTAACAGTTCGGCCTTAACGTCGCACCGACAGGAGGTGCGACCATGGATCAATTCATCTATTGGCTGGACAACAGCGATCTGTTTGCGCCGCCGGGACAGTCGTGGCCGTGGGCGATCGTCACCGCGATCGTTGCGGGTGTGGTTCTCGTCGGCATCGTCAACGTCGCGCGTCGCTACGCAGGTCCCCATAACGCGCTGAGCCACTGAACGCCGCGTTATTGTTCGCCGCGGAATCGTCATCGAATCCGAAGGCCTGCGTTATAGTTGCAGGCTATGAACAAATCAGCCCAACTCACCCGGCGCGCTGCGTGGCAGGCGCTGCAAAAACACCGTTCCGCATTCGGCGAAACGCATCTTCGTGACCTGTTCGCTGCCGATCCGCAGCGCGGCGAACGCTTCGTCGCCGAAGGCGCCGGTCTTTACCTCGACTATTCGAAAAACCGCATCACTGACGAAACGCTCGCGCTCCTCGTCGCGCTCGCCGACGAATGCGGCGTGCGCGATCGTATCGAAGCAATGTGGCGCGGCGACAAGATCAACATCACCGAAAATCGCAGCGTGCTGCACATCGCGTTGCGCGCCGCGCGCGACGACGTATTTTCGGTCGACGGCAAAAATGTCGTTCCCGACGTCCATGCCGTGCTCGATCGCATGTGCGCCTTTGCCGACCGCCTGCGCAGTGGCGAGTGGAAGGGTTACACGGGCAAGCGCATCCGCAACGTCGTCAACATCGGCATCGGCGGATCCGATCTCGGTCCCGTCATGGCGTACGAAGCGCTACGCCATTATTCCGAGCGCACGATGCAATTCCGGTTCGTCTCGAACGTCGACGGCACCGATTTCGCCGAAGCCGTGCGCGATTTCGCGCCGGACGAAACACTGTTCATCATTTCCTCCAAAACCTTCACGACGCTCGAAACGCTGACCAACGCCCACGCCGCGCGCGACTGGTTTCTCGCGTCGGCGAAAGACGAATCGGCCATCAGCAAGCATTTCGTCGCCGTCTCCACGAACGCAACGGATGTCGAGAAGTTCGGTATCGATACGGCCAACATGTTCGGCTTCTGGGATTGGGTCGGCGGCCGCTATTCGATGGATGCCGCGATCGGCCTGTCGACGGTGATCGCCGTCGGACCCACGAATTTCCGCGCCATGCTCGATGGCTTCCGCGACATGGATCAACACTTCCGCTCGACGCCGTTCGAGCGAAACCTGCCGGCGCTGCTCGGCCTGCTGACGGTGTGGTACGTAAACTTCTTCGATACCGGTTCCGTCGCGATCCTGCCGTACGATCAATACCTGAAACGCTTCCCGGCGTATCTGCAGCAGCTCACGATGGAGAGCAACGGCAAGCACGTCACGCTCGATGGTGCGCGCGTCGACTACGAAACGTGCCCGATCTTCTGGGGCGAGCCGGGCACCAACGGACAGCATTCGTTCTATCAACTGCTGCATCAGGGCACGCGCCTGGTGCCGTGCGATTTCATCGGCTTCATGCGCAGCCTCAATCCGCTCGGACGCCAGCACGATCTGCTGATGGCGAATGTCTTTGCGCAGGCCGAAGCGCTCGCGTTCGGCAAGACACCGGATCAGGTCCGCGCCGAAGGCACGCGCGAAGAGCTCATCCCGCATCGCACGTTCGAAGGCAATCGTCCGAGCAATACGATCCTCGCCGACGAACTCACGCCATACACGCTCGGCACGCTGGTCGCGCTGTACGAACACAGTGTCTTCGTGCAGGGCTGCATCTGGAACATCGACTCGTTCGATCAGTGGGGCGTTGAACTCGGCAAACAGCTTGCCGCCAAGATCGTGCCCGAGCTGCAGTCCGCCGATGCCGCGCTCACTCACGACAGCTCGACCAACGCGCTGATTTCGCGGTATCGCAAGCTCAGGAATTAGCCGATGGAACGTGCTTACGATTACCTCATCATCGGCGGCGGAATGACCGCCGATGCCGCGGCCAAATCGATCCGTAAGCACGACGACAAAGGCACCATCGGACTGATCGGCAACGAAACGCATCCGCCGTACGAACGACCGCCGCTGACCAAGGCGTTGTGGACGAAGGACAAGCCCGTCGAATCAATCGACCTCGACACGCAGCGCGCCAATGTCGAGTTGCACCTTAGCCGCACGGCGATTTATCTGGATCGCGCTGACAAATTCGTGACAGACGATCGCGGCGATCGTTATCGCTACAGCCGATGTCTGATCGCCACCGGCGCACGCCCACGCACGCTGCCTTTCATCGCGGAAAGCGCGATCAACTTCCGCACCGTCGACGACTATCACGCATTGCGACAGCACGCCCGGCCCGGTGCGCACATCGCGGTCGTCGGCGGTGGTTTTATCGGCGGTGAACTGGCCGCGTCACTGACGACGGCCGGCTGCAAGGTCACGATGCTGTTTCCCGGTGAAGCGATCGGCGCGGGACGATATCCGCTCGCGCTGTCGAATTTCCTCAACGAATATTTCCGCGAACGCGGTGTGGAGTTGCGCACCGAAGTTCGCGTCGTCGACGGCAGACAAAAAGGCGAGGGCGTCGAACTCGCGCTTTCCGACGGCGCCAATCTCGCGTTCGATGCCGTCGTCGCCGGCCTCGGCGTGGTGCCGAACACCGAACTCGCCGTGGAAGCCGGGCTGCGACGTGACCGACGGCATCGTCGTCGATGAGCTGCTGCGTACCAGCGATTCGTCGATCTGGGCGGCCGGCGACGTCGCCAATTTCCATCACATCGGACTCGACCGCATGATGCGCGTCGAACACGAAAGCGCCGCGGTCGGCATGGGCCATCACGCCGGACGCGCAATGACCGGCGTCGACGATCCCTATCGCGTGCAGCCATTCTTCTATTCCGATCTGTTCGATCTCGGCTACGAAGCTGTCGGGTTGCTCGACGCCAGACTCGATATCGTCGAAGACTGGACTCAGCCGTACCGCGAAGGCGTCGTCTACTATCTCGACGACGGCTATCTGCGCGGCGTACTGTTATGGAATGTGTGGGGGCAGGTCGACGCGGCGCGTGAACTCATCGCCGAAAAACGCCGCCACGACGCCGACAGCTTGCGCCATCGGTTGCCCGCTCTGACTTAGCGTAGGCTCGACAACGTTCGGTCGAAGCGCGGCCGGTACCAGCGATCGGCATCCAGTGAATACGCAACGCCGAATGCGCGCCCGTAAATCGAATCGCGCGCGATGAATCCGATGTAGCGCGAGTCCTCGCTGTTGTCGCGATTGTCGCCGAGCATCAGATAATGACCCTCTGGCACAGTGACGGGACCGAACGTTCGCGCGGCGGGTCGATCGGGCAACGTCATGATCGGATGCGTGCGATCAGGCAGTTTCTCCGCAACGATCTCGTGCCGATGAGCGCGCGTGGCTGTGGGCAAATCGGCGTCGTCCTCGCTCATCGCGGAATAGTCGATCGCCGCGCCATCGATGAAAAGCCGCTCGTCGCGCATCTCCACCGTCTCGCCCGGCAAGCCGACCACGCGTTTCACCAAGGTGATGCCGTCCTTGGGCGACGGGAAAATCACGATGTCGCCGCGCCTGGGATTTTCGCCTTCCGTCAGCCGCGTCATCGTGAACGGGATGCGCAGGCCATACGCCATCTTGTTCACCATAATCCGATCGCCTTCGACGATCGTCGGATTCATCGAACCGGTAGGAACGAGCATCCAGTCCGCGAACGCGGAGCGGAACACCATCATCACACCGAAGAAAACCAGCAACGCCTTGTTGGTGGTCAGGATCTTCTTTGCCTTCGACGCGAGTTGCATGCATCGACTCCCGGGATTCGATGAACGACAGACCTGCGCTGACACGTCGAGTTCCGTCAGCGCGCATTTTTTGTTCGTCAGTCGTCGCAATAGTGTCCGAATACAGCTTCGAAGCAGATTCAAACTCGAATGCGGTGGTGAACAGAAGTGTTAGGATAAAGATGACCAGCAAGGAGATGAAGCGTTGGCTGGCCGCACTGGGAGCCACATTCAGACCTGGAAAAGGTGGGCATCTGAAGGTTTATCTCCACGGCAAACGTTCGGTTCTGCCGATGCACCCCGGCGATCTGAAGACGGGCACAGAACGCGCGATCAAAAAGCAACTCGGTCTCAAATGAAAAATTCCCCGCTCAATCTGGACTTCCCTGCCTCGCTTCGGCGCGCGCGAGAAGGTGGCTATGTCGTGACGTTTCGCGATGTGCCCGACGCGATCACGCAAGGTGAAGATCGTGCCGACGCATTGGCGCATGCCGCAGATGCGCTTGAAACAGCGCTGGAAATGTATTCTGACGCCGCAACCGATTTGCCCCGGCCGAGCAAGGCGCGGGCGCGCGAAGTGCCGGTCCGGCCCAGCGCGCTGGCGTGCATGAAGTTCGCTGTATACCAGACAATGCGCGACCGCGGCATGCGGAAATCGGAGCTCGCACGTCGGCTCGGATGGCATCTGCCGCAAGTCAATCGGCTGCTCGACTTGCATCATGCATCGCGGCTCGACCAGGCCGAAGCCGCGTTGCAGGTATTGGGCAAGCGCCTCGAAATACGCGCGGTTTAAACCGCCTCGAAAACACCCGCCGCGCCCATGCCGGTGCCGATGCACATCGTCACCATGCCGTACTTCTGCTTGCGGCGGCGCAGGCCGTGGACGAGCGTTGCGATGCGAACCGCGCCGGTCGCGCCGAGCGGATGGCCGAGCGCAATCGCGCCGCCGAGCGGATTGACCTTGTCGGGATCGAGGCCCGATGTCCCGCATCACCGCGAGCGCCTGCGCGGCGAAGGCTTCGTTGAGTTCGATCCAGTCGAGATCGTCCTGCGTGATGCCGGTCTGCTTCAGCACTTTCGGAATCGCCGCTTTCGGGCCGATGCCCATGATTTCCGGCGGCACGCCGGCGACGGCGAATCCGACGAAGCGCGCGAGGGGAGTGAGGTTGTAATTCCTTGATCGCCTTTTCGCTGGCGAGCAGCACTGCGCCGGCGCCATCGGACATCTGCGAGGAATTGCCGGCGGTCACGCTGCCGTTCGCGCGGAACACGGTTTTCAGTTTGGCCAGCGCTTCGATCGTGGTGCCGGGACGCGGGCCTTCGTCGTTCTTGATCGTGCGCGTGTCGTCGATGGTCTTGCCGCGTGGCGAGATCGGGATAGTGATCGGCGAGCGTGTACGGCGCGATTTCGTCGCGCGAATTCGCCGGCCTGCGATCGCCGCGAGCGCTTTCTCGTGGCTCTGCACGCGCGAACGCATCCTGCTCTTCGCGCGTCACCTTCCATTGCTCGGCGACTTTCTCGGCGGTGATGCCCATGCCGTAGGCGATGCCGATGTGTTCGTTCTCGAAGATGCGCCGGATTCAACACCATCTTGTAGCCCATCATCGGCACCATGCTCATGCTTTCGGTGCCGCCGGCGATCATGAGGTCGGCTTCGCCGAGGCGGATGCGGTCGGCCGCCATCGCCACCGCCTGCAGGCCCGACGAGCAGAAGCGGTTGATGGTGACCGCCGGGCACGAGTTCGGCAGTCCGGCCAGCAGCACGCCGATGCGCGCGACGTTCATGCCTTGCTCGGCTTCGGGCATGGCGCAGCCGATGATGGCGTCGTCGATGCGCGATTGATCGAGTGCCGGAACTTTGCGACAATGCCGCATCGATCACGATGCGCGAGCATGTCGTCCGGGTCGCGTGTTGCGGAACATGCCGCGCGGCGCCTTGCCGACGGGCGTGCGCATGGCGGCGACGATATAGGCATCTTGGATTGCTGGTCATGTTCTGCTCCAATGGCGATCTACTCCGCCTGAGCTCGCGCTCTCAGTTGCGCAGCGGCTTGCCGGTCTTCATCGTGTGCTCGATGCGCGCCTGCGTCTTCGGATTCTGTGCGAGCTCGATGAAGTGCGCGCGTTCCAGGTCGAGCAGCCATTGTTCGTCGACCATCGAACCGCGTTCGATCTGGCCGCCGCACAAGCGTGTCGGCGATGCGCGAGGCGATTTCCATGTCGTGTTCGGAAATGAAGCGGCCTTCCAGCATGTTGACGAGGCCGGCCTTGAACGTCGCGGTCGCCGACGTCGCCGGCGACCGTGATGGCGCGATCCGGCAGCGGCGGGCGCCATCCGGAGTCCGCCAGCGCATGCGCTTGCGCCTTCGCGACGTAGAGCAATTCGTTGGCGTGGAAGACGACGACGTCGTCCGGACGCAGCAGGCCCAGTTCCTTCGCTTCGAGCGCGCTGCCGGCGACTTTCGCCATCGCGACCGTTTCGAACACGCTCTTGAGTTGCGTGAACACGTCGCCGCCGACGGCCGCTGCGACGCACGCAGCGCGAGTTCTTTCAGGCCGCCACCGGCCGGCAGCAGGCCGACGCCGGCTTCGACCAGGCCGATATAGCTTTCGAGCGCGGCGACCGTGCGCGCCGAATGCATCTGGAATTCGCAGCCGCCGCCGAATGCCATGCCGCGCACCGCCGCGACGACCGGCACCAGCGAATGCTTGATGCGCATGCTGGTCTGCTGGAAGCGGTCGATGAACGTTTCGAAATCGCCGGGCTTGCCGGCTTTCATCAGCCGCGCCGGCTTCCTTCAGATTCGCGCCGACGCTGAACGGTTCGCTGTCCTGCCAGATGACGACGCGCTTTGAAATTGCGTTCGGCTTCGTCGATGGCCTTGTGGATGCCGTCGAGCACGCCTGTGACCGATGGTGTGCATCTTGGTCTTGAACGAGAGGATGGCGATGTCGTCGTCGCCGAGCGTCCACATGCGGATGTCGTCGGTTTCGAACACGGTCTTGCCCGTGTCGAGTTTTGTGCCGAGTACGCGTTTCGGGAAACAGCTGGCGCTGGTAGACCGGCGCGTCGGAGCGCGGCAACCTGGGCGTTCTTCGATGCCGAGTACGAGCCCTTCTGCGTCATGCACGCCGGTGCGCTTGCGGATCGGCCGCCCAATCCGGCAGCGGCGCTTTGCTCATCGTCTTGCCGGCGGCGATGTCTTCGGCGATCCATTTGGCGACCTCGCCCAGCCGGCTGCCTGCCAGGTTTCGAACGGGCCGAGTTTCCAGCCGTAACCCCAGCGCATGGCGAAATCGATGTCGCGCGCGCTGTCCGCGATGTCGCCGAGCCAGTAGGCGGCGTAGTGGAACAGGTCGCGATGGATGGCCCACAGGAATTGCGCCTGCGGATCGCTGCTGGCGCGCAGCTTCGCGAACTGTTCGGCGGGCGATTTGATCTTGAGGATCGCCGCGACTTCATCGCTGACCTTGCCCGTCTGCGGCACGTAATCCTGCTTGGCCGGATCGAGCACGAGGATGTCCTTGCCGACCTTGCGGAAGAATCCCGCGCCGGTCTTCTGGCCGAGCGCGCCCTTGTCGATCAGCGCTTTCAGAACGGCGGGCGGTTTGAAGTAGTCGTGCCACGGGTCGTTCGGCAGCGTGTCGTCCATGGTCTTGATGACGTGGCCCATGGTGTCGAGGCCGACCACGTCGGCCGTGCGATAGGTCGCCGATTTCGGATGGCCGATCGCCGGGCCGGTGAGCGCATCGACGACGTCGTAGCCGAGCTTGAACTGCTGCGTGTGATGCATCGTCGCCAGCATCGAGAACACGCCGATGCGGTTGCCGATGAAGTTCGGCGTGTCCTTGGCGCGGATACACGCCTTTGCCGAGCGTGGTGGTCAGGAATGCTTCGAGGCCGGCGAGCACGGCGGCGTCGGTTTTGGCGCACGGGATCAGCTCGACCAGGTGCATGTAGCGCGGCGGATTGAAGAAATGCACGCCGCAGAACCGATGGTGCAACTGCTTCATCAAGAACATCCGCCAAGGCATTGATACTCAAGCCGGAAGTGTTGCTGGCGAGCACCGCGTCCTTGCCCACGAACGGCGCGATCTTGGCGTACAGATCCTTCTTCCAGTCCAGCCGTTCGGCGATGGCTTCGATGATCAGATCGCAGCCCTTGCAGCTGTTCCAGATCCTTGTCGTAGTTGGCCGGCGTGATCGCGGCCGCGCGCGACTTGTCGGCGAGCGGCGCCGGCGACAGCTTCTTCAGATTCTCGATCGCCTTGAGGACGATGCCGTTCTTCGATCGCCGTCTTTCGCCGGCAGATCGAACAGCACGGTGTCGACATCGGCGTTGGTCAGGTGCGCGGCGATCTGCGCGCCCATGACGCCCGCGCCGAGCACGGCGGCTTTGCGAATGCGAAGTGGTGAGTTGCTCATGATTACCTCATCGGATGAAGGAACAGAGCGAAACGGCTGAGCAACGGCGATGCGGCCGGAGTCACGCCGCTCGCAGGCCGGCGGCGGCGAATTTGATCAGATGCGATGACGAGCAGTTCGCGATGCTGCTGTTCGGTGGTGCCGCGGCGCTTGATCATGCCGAAATCGGCCATGGCATAGGTCAGCGCGCCGCTGATGATATCGAGCCGCCAGTACAGTTCCTGCTTGTCCAGGTGCGGCAGCAGGCTGCCGAACGCCGCAGCGAACTGCTTGAGACGTGGCCGTAGTTGTCGTGCAGGAATTTGCGCAGCTGTTCGTTGTGTTCGGCGTAGGCGCGCGCCAGCACGCGCACGAATGCCGGCGCCGCCGGCGTCGTCCTGCGCCACGGCCAAGGCGCGGTTCGACGAAGGCGGCGAGCACATCTTCCAGGCAATGGCCGGCGTTCGACTGCACTTGCGCCGAGCGCGACGCAGGCGCTCGCTGTTCAACACATCCAGGCGCCGCCGGAACACTTCGTTGATCAGGTTTTCCTTCGAGCCGAAGTGATAATTGACCGCCGCGAGATTGACTTTGGCCGCCGCGGTGACCTGGCGCAGCGACGCGCCCGCGAATCCGTGCCGCGCGAACAGCGCTTCGGCGGCATCGAGGATGCGTTGCTTGGTGGAAAAGTGCGGTCACTGCGTCAACGGCAACTCGCGTTTCCAAACGATCGTTTGAAATGATAGGCGGCCGATCGGGTGCCGGTCAACGCGACGGCTCGGCGCAGCGCAGCGAACTGAGCAAATGTTGCTCAGCACGGGCCTGAGAAAGTTCCCGCGTTATATCTGCTAAACCTGTGGATTCCCGCGGATTTGGTGTTACGATTCACCTTCGGAGCCGGGCGAGCTCCCATCATCGAAATCCGGAGAATACAGTTCATGGCGCTGGAGCGCACGCTTTCCATCATCAAGCCCGACGCCGTCGCCAAAAACGTGATCGGCGAGATCTATTCGCGTTTCGAAAAAGCCGGCCTCAAGGTCGTCGCGTCGAAGATGAAGCAATCTGTCGCAGCAAAGAAGCCGAAGGTTTCTACGCCGTGCATCGCGAGCGTCCGTTCTTCAAAGCGCTGGTCGAATTCATGATCTCCGGTCCGGTGATGATCCAGGCGCTCGAAGGCGAGGGCGCGATTCTCAAGAATCGCGACCTGATGGGCGCGACCGATCCGAAGAAAGCCGCGGCCGGAACGATCCGCGCCGACTTCGCGCAATCGATCGACGCGAACGCCGTGCACGGTTCCGACGCGCCGGAAACTGCACAAGTGGAAATTGCGTACTTTTTCGCCGGCACTGAGCTTTGCCCGCGCTGACGCGATGATGAATGACGGTGACCGACATGCCAAAGTCAATCTGCTCGACTACGACCGCCAGGGTCTGCGCGATCTGTTCGCGCAACTCGGCGAGAAGCCCTATCGCGCCGAGCAGGTGATGAAGTGGATCTACCATCGCCACGTCACCGAATTCGCGCAGATGACCGATGTCGGCAAGGCGCTTGCGCGACAAACTCGAAGCCGCCTGTCGAGATCGTGTCCGCCGAATACGCTGTTCGAGAAACAGGCCGTCGACGCGCACGCACAAGTGGCTGCTCGGCATGGATGGCGGCAACGCGATCGAGGCGGTGTTCATTCCCGAAACCGGCGCGCGGCACGCTGTGCGTGTCCTCGCAGATCGGCTGCGGACTGAACTGCACGTTCTGCTCGACCGGCACCCAGGGTTTCAACCGCAATCTGTCCGCGGCCGAAATCATCGGCCAGGTGTGGGTCGCGGCGAAGCATCTCGGCAACGTGCCGCATCACCAGCGCAAGCTCACCAACGTCGTGATGATGGGCATGGGCGAGCCGCTGCTGAATTTCGACAACGTCGTGCGCGCGATGAGCGTGATGCGCGACGATCTCGGCTTCGGCCTCGCCAACAAGCGCGTCACGCTGTCGACCGCCGGACTGGTGCCGATGATCGACAAGCTGCCGCGAGGCGAGCGACGTGTCGCTCGCGGTTTCGCTGCATGCGCCGAACGACGAGTTGCGCACCGAACTGGTGCCGCTCAACAAGAAATATCCGATCGCCGAACTGATGGGTGCATGCCAGCGCTATGCGGCGCGCAGGCCGCGCGACCTCGATCACGTTCGAGTACACGATGCTCAAAGGCGTAAACGACAAACCCGAACATGCGCGCCAGCTGATCAAGCTGATGCGGCGCGTGCCGAGCAAGGTCAACCTGATTCCGTTCAACACGTTCACCGGCACGCAGTACGAGCGCTCGGACGAGACGGCGATCCGCGCTTTCCAGAAAATCCTGCTCGACGCCGACGTGCTGACGATGGTCCGCCGCACGCGCGGCGACGACATCGACGCGGCCTGCGGCCAGCTGAAGGGCCAGGTCGTCGACCGCACGCGCCGCCAGGCCGAATTCCGGCGCCGGCTCGAAGCGGGAGCGCAGCATGCTGCGTAGACCGTATCGCCCTGCTGATGCCGCACTGGGGCTGCTGGTCGCGGCCTGCGTGCTCGTCGAGACGAGATCGGCAAGGTATTCGCCGCCGAAAAGCGATTCGACGGTCACCGAAACGAAAGACGAGAAGACAACAGACGCCGCGCGCGTCCATGTCGAGCTCGGCCAGAGCTACATGGAGCAGGGCAAGCTCGACTTCGCGATGGAGAACCTCAATAAGGCGCTCGACCGCGATCCGAACTATGTCGATGCGCACACCGTGATCGGCGTCCTGTACGAGCGCATCGGCAATCGCAAGGCGGCCGAAGAGCATTACGCGAAGGCCGCGCAGCTCGCGCCGAAATCCGGCGACGTGAACAACAACTACGGCCAGTTTCTGTGCGCCGCGCGGCAAATATGCGCAGGCGCAGCCATATTTCACCGCCGCGATGGCCGATCCGTTCTACAAGACGCCGGACGTCGTCTACAGCAACGCCGCCAGCTGCCTGATGAAAGGCGGCAGCGGCCATCTCGACGAAGCCCTCGGCTGATTTCCGCAAGGCGCTCGAAGCCAATCCGCAGAAGCGGCGTCGCGCTGTTCGGCATGGCCGACGCGCTGTACCAGAAAGAACGACTTTTTCCACGCCCGGGCGTTCATCCAGCGCTTCGAGGCGCTGGGCCGGCCCGATCCCGCCGCGCTTTTGCTGGCGCGCAACATCGAAGTGAAACTCGGCCATCCGGACGCCGCGCGCGATTACGCGCAACGCCTGCGCGAACAGTTCCCCGATTCCGAGCAGGTTCGCGTCCTCGACAAGGCGACATCATCAACCACGGAGTCACATTGAGATCGTGGGCACGGAAAACCACAACAAAAATCAGGTATACACCCCGAGGGACGGGGATATCGCACACACAAACACACCCGGCGAGGCGCCGCAGGATGCAGCCGAGCAGGTCCAATTTTCCTTATTTGACGCCGTAACACCTGCCGAGATGAACACACAACAAAACGGCTCGAAATCGACGAGGTGCGTGAAGACGCCCTCGACGCGCGCTCGTCGCAAAGCGCGGACAACCAGGCCTTCCACACCGAGGCGGCTGCCGCATCCGAGGTGCCCGCCGAGGAAACGGTGACGGAAGATGCACGAACCATCGCATGACGACGCGGCCGAGAGCGCGCGCGAAATGCGCGTCGACGCCATCGAAGTCGAAGAAAGTCTCGGCCAGCGCATGCGCGCAACGCGCGAAGCGCGTGGCATCAGCCGCGAAGAAGCGGCCGCGCGCACGAAAATGCGTGTCGCGATTATCGACCAGATCGAGAGCGATCGGTTCGAGCGCATCGGCCACGGCGTTTACCTGCGCGGCTATCTCAACAAATATCTCGCTTCCTCGACCTGCCGCTCGTGCTCGCCGACCGCGTGCTCGAACAGCACGCCGATCTGCCGCCGCTCGTCACCAGCGGAACGATTTCGCGTCCGCGCTATCTGTTCCAGCGTTATTCGGGTTCTGCGCTGTATCTCGTGCTGACCGGCGTGATCATCGTGCCGGCCGTTCTGCTCGCCATGCGCGCCGGATTCGATTCGAATCTCGTCCGCGTAACGCCGCTCGATCAGACCGAAAGCACGCAATCGATCGCGCGCACCGAACTGCCGCTCAACGCGTCGCCGACAGCAACGCCGAACGATGCTTCCGTCGCCGCGCAAAACATGAAGTCCGCTGCCGAGGATCGTCCACTCGCCGCGTCGATGACGCCGTTTCCGCCGACCATTACTTCGGTCGAATCGCCGAAGCCCGCCGACACCGACGTGCCGCCCGGACAGCACGCACTCAAGATCACGTTTACCGAAGCAAGCTGGGTCGACATCGCCACCGCCGACGGACACAGGCTCGAACAGGGCATCGTTCCCGCCGGCGCAACGCGCGTGTATCACAGCGATCAGCTGATCGACGCGCACCTGGGCAACGTCAACGGCGCGACTGTTGACGTCGATGGCAAGACGCAGGATCTCAGCACGTTCCGTCATTCCAACGTCGCGCACTTCAAGCTGGCCCCTGGCGAAAGCACGCTATCGCATAGCGGCGGCTGAACGGGGTTTCCCGACCGCCGTCCACAGTGTCGGCGGTTCCTGCTACGCTATACAGCCCGTTTTTACGCAGCTGTTGTAACCTTCTGCGCGCCCGCAACGGCGCCGCGCGATCGTGACGCGCGCGATCTTGACGCACAATTTCCGATTTCAGAATTTCCTTGGGTGAGACGCGAATGGCTTTTGATGTACTGGACGAACACGAACAAGGCGAACTGGTACAAAAGTGGCTACGCGAAAACGCCATGTCGATCGTCATCGGCGTGGCGCTCGGCCTGCTGCTGATCTTCGGCTGGCAGCAATGGCACGCGCACCGCGGCGCGCATCGCCTCGATGCCGCCACGCAATTCGGCGTGTTCGAGCAGGCCGTCGACAAGAAAGACGACGCCGGTGCGAAACAGATCGCCGACAAGCTGCAATCCGATTTTTCCGACACGCCGTACGCCACGCTTTCCGCGCTGCGCCTGGCCGACGTCGCTGAAACGAAAGGCGATCTCGCCGGCGCGCAAGCGCTGCTGCAGGATGCATACAACCATGCCGGCGGCGATGCGATGAAAACGCTCGCGGGTTTGTATCTCGCGCGCAACGAAATCGCACAGAAGAAAACCGACGACGCCATCAAGCTTCTCGACGGCATCGCGCCGCTCGGGTTTGCTTCGCTGCGCGACGAACTGCGCGGCGATGCGCTGACCGCGCTCGGCCGCAAGGACGAAGCGCGCACCGCCTACACCGACGCGCTCACCAATCTCGATCCGAACGCGCCGAACCGCCCCTATCATCGAAATGAAACGCAGCGATCTCGGCGGCGTGGAGAAGAAAGGATCATGAAACACGCCTCACACGTCCCAATGAAGCGCGTCGCACTGCTCGTGATGCTGGCGTTCGCCGCGACCGGTTGCCAGACCATCAAGAACATCTTCAACGACGTCAAGAAAGAAAACATCGAACCGCCGACGCCGCTGACCGACGTCGTCCCGACCGTCCAGATGCAGCAACTCTGGATCGAACATCCGACCGGCGGCGCGCAGAAATCCGGCGCTCGCATGCAGCCGACCGTCGTGAACGGAAAGATCTATACCTCCGGCGTCGACGGCTCCATCGCCGCGATCGACGCGACCACCGGCAAGACGCTGTGGAACGCCCACATGGGCAAGCGTCACGGCTTCATCTGGCATCACGGCGAAAACTCGCTGCGCTGGGGCGGCGGTCCGGGTTCGGACGGCTCGGTCGTCGTGGCCGGTTCGCTCGAAGGTGTCGTGCAAGCATTCGACGCCGCCGACGGCAAGGAACGCTGGACCTCGCAGGTTTCGTCCGAAGTGATCTCCACGCCGATCATCGCCAACGGCATCGTGGTCGTGCGCACGAACGACGGACGCACCTACGGCCTCGACGTCAACGACGGCACCCGCAAATGGACGTCCGATCGTTCCAGCGTTCCGATCTTGAGCCTGCGCGGCAACGCGTCGCCGATCACCGACGGCACCTTCGTGTTCGAAGGCCAGGACAACGGCAAGGTCATCGCACTCACATTGGCCGACGGCAAGATCGCGTGGGAACAATCGCTCGCTTCGGGTGAAGGCCGCACCGAAATCGAGCGTCTGCAGGATGCCGATGGCCCGCTCGCGATCGCCGATGGCGTGGTCTACGCCTCGGGCCATCGCGGACAGGTCGCCGCGCTCGTTGCGCAAACGCGGCCGTCCGGTGTGGACGCACGCCGTTTCCGGATACACCGGCGTGGGCTTCGCGTCGACACAGCTTTTCGTCGCCGACAGCAATTCGACCGTGTGGGCGCTCGATGCGCGCACCGGTGCGTCGAACTGGAAACAGGAAGGACTCAAGTACCGCTGGCTCGGCGGTGTCTCGGCGGTGGGCGATTACGCCGTCGCCGGCGATCTCGACGGATTCGTCCACGTGCTCGATGGCAGCGACGGCAAGTTCGTTGCGCGCGCACGTTTGTCCAAGCACGCCATCCAGTCGCCGCCGGTCGTGGTGGGCGACACCGTTTACGTCGAAGACGTCGACGGCGTGATCGGCGCCTGGCGGATCTCCAAGTAATGAACGCGGCCGTGGCTCACGCGCCGCGGCCGCGCGAAACGCGCCGCACGGGGGTTTGAGATGCTTCCCGTCGTCGCGTTGGTCGGCCGGCCGAACGTCGGCAAATCCACACTTTTCAACGTCCTCACGCGCACGCGCGATGCGCTCGTGCACGATCTGCCCGGACTCACGCGCGATCGCCACTACGGCATCTGCCGTCACGGCTTGCGCGAATTCGTCGTCGTCGACACCGGTGGATTGACCGGCGACAAAGAAGGCATCGGCGCGCTCACTGCACGCCAGGTCGATTTCGCCATCGAAGAAGCCGATCTGCTCGTCTTCGTCGTCGATGCGCGCGACGGTCTGCTGCCGCAGGATCGCAACATCCTCGCCGACGTGCGCCGCACCGGCAAACCGATGCTGCTCGTCGTCAACAAGACCGACGGCGTCGACGAAAGCGCGGCGCTCTGCTGAATTTTCCTCGTTCGGCATCGCAACGACGATCCCGACATCGACCGCGCACGGCCGCGGCGTGCCGGCACTGCGTCGAAGCGGTGCTGTCGCGCCTGCCGGAGCCCGATCCGGATGCGCCGTCCGAGCAACTCGACAAAGGCACGCGCGTCGCCATCGTCGGCCGTCCCAACGTCGGCAAGTCGACACTGGTCAATCGCCTGCTCGGCGAAGAGCGCGTCGTCGTTTCCGAAATCGCCGGCACCACGCGCGATTCGATCAGCGTCGCACTCGAACGCGACGGCAAGAAATACACGCTCATCGACACCGCCGGCGTGCGCCGACGCGCGCGCGTCGAAGAAGCGGTCGAGAAGTTCAGCGTCATCAAGACGCTGCAATCGATCGCCGCGGCCAACGTCGTGGTGGTGTTGCTCGACGCGCACGAAGGCGTTTCCGAACAGGATGCCACCGTCATCGGCCACGTGCTCGACGAACAGCGCGCGCTGGTCATCGTCGTCAACAAGTGGGACGGCTTGCCGACGTACGAACGCGAGCAATGTCGCGCGTCGCTGTCACGCAAACTCGATTTCGTCGCCTACGCGCGCGTCGTCACCATTTCCGCGCTGCACGGGTCCGGCATTGCGGAATTGATGAAAGCGATCGATCGCGCCTACGCATCGGCGACGCGCGAATTCGGCAGCGCCGAACTCACGCGCGCGCTCGAAAAAGCCTACGAAACGCATCAGCCGCCGCTGATCCGCGGCCACGCGCCGAAGCTGCGTTTCGCGCATCCCGGCGGCACCAATCCACCGACCGTCGTCATCCACGGCAGCCGCACCAAACACATCGCCGATAGCTACAAGCGCTATCTGGAAAATTTTTTCCGCAAGCGCTTCAAGCTCGAAGGCACGCCGATCCGCATCGAATTTCGCGAAAACGAAAATCCGTTCGCCGGCAAGAAAAACGAACTGACCGAGCGGCAAGTGAAGAAACGCCGACGTCTGATCCGCAAGGTCAAGAAAAGATGACATCGCGTGTCACCGCCGCAATCCTCGCCGGCGGTGCCGGCAAACGTCTCGGCGGACGCGACAAAGGCTTGGAATCGCTCGCCGGGCGCCCATTGATCGCTCACGTGATCGAAAGAATCCGCCCGCAGGTCGATGATGTGATCATCGTTGCCAACCGCCATCTCGATGAATACGCCGCCTATGCGCGCGTCGTCGCCGACGATTCACCCGGCTTTCTCGGACCGCTCGCCGGCATCGCCACCGCACTCGCGCGTTGCGAAACGGAATGGCTGCTCACGGCGTCGGTCGATGTGCCGCAACCGCCGCTCGATCTGGCATCGCGATTGACTCGCACTTCCGCTGAAGTTGCTGTGGCCCACGACGGCGAACGTCGTCAGCCATTGTTCGCGCTGTATTCGACGAAGCTCGCGAACGCGGCGCAAAGCTGCTCTCGAACGCGATCTCGCCGTATGGCGCTGGCAGGATGAACATCGGCGCCATCGAAGTCGATTTCTCGCACGACCGCGCCGCATTCCGCAATCTCAATACACCCGACGACTTCCGGAATTGGGAGAATGCGCGGCATGGGTAACATCGCCGCATCCATGCTCGGCATCGACGAAGCGCGCGAGCGCGTTCGCGCCGTCGCGCTCGAACATCCGATGAAGAGCGAAAGCGTGCCGCTCGAACAATGCATCGGCCGCGTGCTCGCCGAGCATGTCGACGCGCCGTTCGATGTGCCCGGTTACGTGAACTCCGCGATGGACGGCTTCGCCGTGCGCGGCGCCGATCTGTCCGCGGATGGCGAAACGCGATTGCGCTTATCCGGCGAAATTCTCGCGGGCGGAACGCAAATTCCGCGCGTGGAGAAGGGGACGTGCGTTCGCATCACGACAGGCGCGCCGTTGCCGCCCGGCGCCGACACGGTTGTGATGAAAGAGAACACGCGCACCGACGGCGATTGCATCGTCATCGCCCCAGGCACGGCGCACGGCGCCAACGTGCGGCCGGCGGGCGAGGACTACGCCAACGGCGATGCCGCATTCTCGCCAGGCGATGTGCTCAACCCGTCGCGCATTGCCGTGTTGGCGTCGTTCGGACTCACGCACGCGAATGTGTCGGCGCAACCCTCCGCGTTCCTGTTCACGACCGGCGACGAACTGATCGCACCGGGACGGCAACGTGGATACGGCCAGGTCTACGACAGCAACCGCTACAGCATCGGCGGACTCATCGAACAAAGCGGCGCGAAACTGAGCGCGCATGAACATCTGCGCGACGATCCGCCAGCGCTGATCGCCGCATTGAAACGCGCCGGCGAGCATGCCGACATCATCGTCACCAGCGGCGGCGTCTCCGCCGGCGAGGCCGACTTCCTGCCGACCATCGTCGCCGAGATCGGAAAAGTATACTTCTGGAAAGTACGCATCAAGCCCGGCATGCCGTTCCTGTTCGGGCAAATAGGAAAAGCGATGCTTTTCGCGCTGCCGGGAAATCCGGTGTCAGGCATCGCCACGTTCCTCGCACTCGTACGACCGGCCATCGCGGCGATGACTGGATCGCGCGATTCGTGGCCGGCGCTGAGTGCGCGGCTCGGCGCACCGATCAGCAAACGCCACGGTCGCACCGAATTCCTGCGCGTCCGCGTTGCGTGCAATGAACAACGGTCAACTCGTCGCCACGCCATTCGCAAAGCAGGGTTCCGGAATGTTGCGCGGCGCAGCGGACGCCGACGGTTTGATCGTCATTCCGGAAGAATCGCGCGCACTGGAAACCGGCGATGTCGTGCGCCTCCTGCCCATTCCGGGCTGGCAGGGCTGACGTATACTTTTGCCATGGCTGCGCAACTGCAATCGACTCCGCTGGAAATTCCGCCGCGCGAAGGTTTGGCGAAGCAGCGCGCCGGTGCGTTGCTCATCGACGTACGCGACGACAACGAGCGCGCCGCCGGCATGCCGGAAGGTGCGCAGGCATTGCCGATGTCGGCGCTGGAACAACAGATCGCTTCTATCGCGCCGTCGACCGATCGCACCATCGTGACGATCTGCGCGAGCGGCAAGCGTTCGCTGCGCGCCGCCGAGACGTTGATGCGGCTCGGCTACACCGACGTGGCATCGATCGCCGGCGGATTCCAGCGCTGGCAAGCCGATGCGCTTCCCATCGCGCGCGGAGAGTTCGACGCCGATGCCGCCGAACGTTACTCGCGGCACCTCTTGTTGCCGGGCGTCGGCGTCGCCGGTCAGCGCAAACTGAATCAGGCGCGCATCACGATCATCGGCGCCGGCGGTCTCGGCTCGCCCGCATCGTTGTATCTGGCGGCGGCGGGCGTCGGCACATTGACTATCGTTGACGACGATCGCGTCGAACGGTCGAATCTGCAACGCCAGATCGTGCACACCGAAGCGCGCGTGGGCGTGAGCAAAGCCGAATCGGCACGTGTGGCGTTGAACGCGTTGAACCCGTTGGTCGACGTCGATGTGCGGACGCTTCGTCTACAAGCATCGAACGTCGAATCGCTGATCGAAGGCAGCGACGTCGTCATCGACGGCGCCGATAATTTTCCGACGCGGTATCTCGTCG
Source organism: uncultured Gammaproteobacteria bacterium (assembly GCA_963814225.1). Lineage (GTDB taxonomy): Bacteria > Pseudomonadota > Gammaproteobacteria > Xanthomonadales > Rhodanobacteraceae > Rudaea. Next base: position 174,852 of record CAWFCC010000004.1, read on the forward strand.
ACGCCGCGACACGGCGGCTGCGCATTCCGCTCGCCTATGGCGCGGTGCATCGGTTCAGCGGACAGGTGAGCGTCTTCGATGCGCGGCGCGACGATTCACCGTGCTACCGCTGCCTGTTTCCCGAACCGCCGTCCGAAGGCGAAGCGCCCAATTGCGCGGAGGCCGGCGTACTCGGCGTGTTGCCCGGAACGATCGGCATGTTGCAGGCGACGGAAGCGATCAAGCTGATCCTCGGCATCGGCACGACGCTGGTCGGGCGGCTTCTATGCTACGACGCACTCGCCGCGACATTTCGTGAATTGCGCTTGCCGCGCGATCCGAATTGTCCGGGCTGCGGCGCACAGGCGCGTTTCAGCGGATACGAAGATCTGGCGCAGTACTGCGCCGCGCATTAATCGCGGCGATCGTCCGCCGAAACGGCATAGATGGCCGCGTCGAAATGCTTGTCGCGGATGAGCAGCCGATTGCGCTGAATACCTTCGAATCGTGCGCCGGCACGTTCCGCCGTTCGGCGGCTCGCGATGTTTTCGACGGCGACCACGATTTCGATACGCGCCAAGCCCACGTGCTCGAAACCGAATCCGATGACGTGACGCGCCACTCGCGACGCAAGCGCGCGCCCGCGTGCGGATTCGCGAATCCAGTAACCGATCGATGCGACATTGTGTTCGCGATCGCGATGACTGAGTCCGACCGCGCCGAGCAATTCGCCGTTGATATCGACAATGGCGAACGCGAACTGATCGCCGCGCGTCCACGCGGTTCGACAATGTCTGATCCAATCGCGGGCGTGCTGTAGGTCGTAGTCGGCCGTACACCACGGCAGCCAACGTCCGACCGACTCCACGGATTCGCGAACCGCCGCGAGCAGTGCGGGTGCATCATCGTCACGGTAGGGCCGGGCGACAACGTCGCCGAGATCGAAGTGGACCTCGGTCATGCGCCTTTTTGCGCAGCCTCGAACGCCGCGAGTTGTTCAGGCGTCGCTTCCTTCTGATGCTTTGTCTTCCATTGTCCGAACGGCTCGCCATAGATGTGCTCGCGCGCCTGATCCTTGCTCAGATCAATGCCGCGCGCGATGGCGGCTTCGCGATACCAGTCGGCCAGGCAATTGCGACAGAAACCGGCCAGGATCATGAGATCAATGTTCTGCACGTCGGTGCGCTTTTCGTTGAGATGCGCCAGCAGGCGGCGGAACGCGGCGGCTTCGAGTTCGGTGGTGGAATCGGTCACGATGGCTCTCCGTTGCAATCCGGATTTTACCGCGCGCGCCGCAGCGGCGATAATACGCATCCTCTTTCGCCAACGGCGTCTGCATGGCCGCACGCATTCTCGACGGCAAGCGCATCGCCGACAACCTGCTCGACACCCTCAAAGCGCGCGTGCAGCAGCGCGTTGCCGCCGGCAAGCGTCCGCCCGGTCTGGCGGTGATCTTCGTCGGCGACGATCCGGCCTCGGCGGTGTACGTGAAGAACAAGCGCCGCGCCTGCAAGCACGTCGGTTTTCGCTCGCGCGATTACGATTTGCCGTCGACGACGACTCAGCATGAACTGGCCGCGCTGATCGACAAGCTCAATGTCGATCCGGAGGTGCACGGCATTCTCGTGCAACTGCCGCTGCCGCCGCATATCGACGCGCCGCCGCTGATCAACCGCATCGATCCGCGCAAGGATGTCGACGGATTCCACCCCGAGAACATCGGCAAACTCGTGCTGCGCCAGCGCGGCTTGCGGCCGTGTACGTCCAAAGGCGTGATGACGCTGCTGGCGGCCACCGATCGGCCTGTGCGTGGCAGCACGGCGGTGGTGGTCGGCGTTTCCAATCACGTCGGCCGGCCGCTCGCGCTGGAGCTGCTGCTGGCGGGCTGCACGACGATTTGCTGCCATAAATTCACGCGCGACCTTGCAAATGTGGTTTCCGGCGGCGATATCGTTGCGGTAGCGGTCGGCCGGCCCGGTCTCGTGAAAGGCGACTGGATCAAGCCGGGCGCGGTAGTCATCGACGTCGGCATCAATCGATTGGCCGACGGTTCGCTGACCGGCGACGTGGAATTCGCGCCGGCCGCACAACGCGCGTCGTGGATCACGCCGGTGCCGGGCGGTGTCGGCCCGATGACGGTAGCGACGCTGATGGAGAACACGGTGGAGGCGGCGGAACTCGAATGATGTGGTGGATGCGTTTGGGTCTTGTCGCCGCGGTCGTGGCTTTGTCGGCTTGCGCGAGCATCGTCAACAGGGCGACGCGCCAGTTCACCGATAACCTGACGACGGGCATTCTCAACGAAGACGACATCGCGACCGTCCACGACGGTTTGCCCGCCTATCTGATGCTGATCGACGGCATCGTCGAAGGCGATCCGCAAAATCCATCGACGCTGCTCGCCGGCGCGAAACTCTACGGCGCGTATGCGAGCGGTTTCGTCGGCGATCCGGTTCGCGCGCAACGCATGGCCGAGCGCGCATACACCTACGCGCGACGCGCATTGTGCGTGCGCGAGAAGAATCTGTGCGCAGCACTGCAAGGTCCGTTCGATCAGTTTCAGCGTGCGCTCGATCAAGCCGACAAAAAAGATGTCGAAACGATTTACGGTTTCGCCGCGGCGTGGGCCGGGCGCATCCAGGTCAACACCGGCGACTGGAATTCGATCGCCGACCTGCCGAAGCTGCAGGCGATGCTGACGCTCGTCACGACGATCGATCCTTCGTACGACGGCGGCGGCGCGTATCTGTATCTCGGCGTCATCAATTCGATTCGACCGGCGTCGCTCGGCGGCAAACCGGAAGAAGGCAAAGCCAATTTCGAAAAGGCACTCGCATTATCGCAGGGCAAGAACCAGATGGTGCGCGTGTTGTATGCGCAGTTCTACGCGCGACTCGTGTTCGATCAGCAACTGCACGACAGGCTGTTGAACGAGGTGCTCGCGGCCGATCCCGTCGCGCCGCGCCTCACGTTGATCAACACGTTGGCGAAAGTGAAGGCGAAAGCGCTGCTGGAATCAGGCAAGGACTATTTCTAAATGGATTTGAACAAAATGAAAAAGTATATTTTCGGAATTTTCGCGGCGCTCCTCACGACCACGGCCAGCGCGGCGACGACGATCAAGATCGCCACCGTCGCGCCGGACGGCACCGCGTGGATGCGCGAACTGCGCGGCGCGGCGGAGGCGATCAAGACGAAGACAGCCGATCGCGTCGAGATCAAGTTTTATCCGGGCGGCGTGATGGGCGACGAACCCGCCGTGCTGCGCAAGATGCGGATCGGTCAGCTGCAGGGCGGCGCGTTCACCGGCGGCGAGATTTCCGCCGTGGTCAAGGATGCGCAGATCTACAGCCTGCCGTTCCTGTTCAAGACCGCGGACGAAGTGGACAAAGTGCGCGCGGATCTCGATCCGCTGCTCAAGAAAAGTTTCGAGCAGGCCGGCTTTGAAGCGCTCGGCATCAGCGGCGGCGGTTTCGCGTATCTGATGAGCGTGAAAGAAATGAAAACCAGGGACGAACTCAAATCCGCGAAGGTTTGGGTGCCGCAAGGCGACCGCGTCGCCGAAGCGGGCTTCAAGGCGGCCGGGGTGACGCCGATTTCGCTGCCGCTCGCCGATGTCTATACAAGCCTGCAGACGGGCTTGATCGATACCGCCGCAAACACGCCGTCGGGCGCGATCGCGTTCCAGTGGCATACCAAGATCAAATACATGGTCGATCTGCCGCTGACGTATGTGGTCGGCATTCTGATCGTCGACAAGAAGGTGTTCGATGGTCTGTCGGCTGAAGATCAGAAAACTGTCGACGATGAAATCGGCGGCGCAGTCCAGCGTCTGGAAAAGGTGAACCGCGACGACAACACGCAGGCGCGCGAAGCACTGCAAAAACAGGGCATCACCATCTTCAAGCCGGGCGCCGACGAAGTTGCGCAGTGGGCAACCGTCGGCGTAACGGCGCGCAAGCAGCTGATGGCGGACGGTGAAATCACGCCGGAAATGGCGGCGGCGCTCGACAAATCCCTGGCCAAAGTACGCGGCTCCCAGTGAGCGAGGGCGCACGGCGCGCGTTGATCTGGATCGAGCGCATCGAAAATGCGCTCCTCGCCGCGCTCGTGTTGTTTCTGGTCGTACTCGCCGGTACGCAGATCGTGCTGCGCGATTTCTTCGATACAGGTCTGACGTGGGCCGATCCGCTCATGCGCAGTCTCGTGTTGTGGACGGGCATGCTCGGCGCACTCGCGGCGGTGCGCGACGATAAGCACATCGCACTCGATGTACTGCAGCGATTTCTTTCGGCGAAAGCTCAACGCGCAGCACGCATCGTCACGCTCGGTTTCACTGCGCTCGTATGCGCGGTCGTGGCGTACTACTGCTACACGATGCTGGCGATCGATCTGGCCGAATCGGCGCAGACGGGCGTGGTCTCCAAAGTTCCGTCGTGGTTGCCCGAGTCGATCCTGCCGCTCGGTTTCGGACTGATGGCGATCCGTTTCGCGCTGCGCGCATTCGCATCGCCTGCTCATGCGCCGCCGTTGCTGCACGATCCGGGCGAAACACACGCGTGATCTGGCTCATCGCACTCGCGCTGATTCTGCTGGCCGCACTCGGTGCGCCGCTGTTCGCGCTGATCGCTGTCATCGCGCTGGCCGGATTTCATTTCGCCGGCGAACCGGGAACGGCTGTCGCCATCGAATTTTATCGTCTGGCCGACATGCCGGCGCTGATCGCGATTCCACTGTTCACGCTGGCCGGATATCTGCTCGCGGAAAGCCAGGCGCCGCGCCGTCTGGTCCGGCTGACCAACGCACTGTTCGGATGGCTGCCGGGCGGACTCGCTATCGTCTGCGTCTGCGCGTGCACGCTGTTCACGGCATTCACCGGCGCGACCGGCGTCACGCTGGTTGCGCTCGGCGCCGTGCTTTTTCCAGCGTTGATGCAGGCGAACTACAACGAGCGCTTTTCACTCGGTCTGCTGACGTGTTCCGGAAGTTTAGGGCTTCTTCTGGTGCCGTCGATGCCGCTGATTCTGTACGGCGTCGTCGCGCAACAGTTCCACACGACGCCGCCCGTCGCGATCGATGCGTTGTTCAAGGCGGGCCTGCTGCCATGCTTGCTGATGATCGTCGTACTGTCGATCTACAGTGCATGGCAGGCGCGCGGATTGCCGAAACCGCAGGCAACCAACCGCACGGAGATCTGGGAATCGATCAAAGGTGCCGCGTGGGAATTGCCGCTGCCGTTCGTCGTGCTCGCCGGCATCTATTCCGGACGGCTCGCCGCATCGGAAGCGGCGGCGGCCACGGCGCTGTATGTACTGATCGTCACCGTGCTGATTCGCCGCGAAATCAAATTCGCGGAACTGCCGCGCGTGATCCGCGAAGCGATGTTGCTGGTCGGCGCGATCCTGATCGTGCTCGGCTTTTCGCTCGCGCTCACCAACTGGCTCATCGACGCCGACGTTCCCGAGCGCCTGTTCTCGACATTGCAGAGCGGCATCACGAACAAATGGGTATTCCTGCTTCTGCTCAACGTGTTCCTGCTCGTGTTCGGCATGCTCCTCGAAGGATTTCCGGCGATCATCATCCTCGTGCCGCTGGTGCTGCCGGTGGCGTTGCACTACGACATCGATCCCATCCATCTCGGAATCATCTTCCTGGCCAACCTGCAGATCGGCATTTTCCTGCCGCCGGTCGGCATGAACATTTTTATCGCGAGCGCACGCTTCGGCCGCCCGGCGACGACGATCATCCGTGCGAGCTTGCCGTTTTACGCGTTGTTGCTGCTGTGCGTGTTGATCATCACGTACGTGCCGGAATTGTCACTGGCCCTGGCGCGGTGATGCAGGTGCGGGCGAGGGCGGGAAGTACAGGCTGATGATGAAGTCGAGCGCATTCTCCGCGTCGCCGCCCCGTTCGATGCGATCGTCGGCGACGCGAAGCATGATCTGCTGCCAGTCGGCGGGTTTGTCGCCGAGCCAGCGGCTGTCGTCGCCATCGAGCACGATGCCGCCTTGTTGCGACTTGCCGTTCGCTTCGAAAAACACATCGAGACGGTCGCGCTTGTCGCCGCGCGCGCGAAGGACATACGTCGGCGGCGTCAGATGTTCGGTAAGGAACACGCCGCGATCGTCCGCGCGGCACGCGTGCGCGCTGACGAGGCCGTCGAGCGAAGAAACCAGATCGGTCTGCTGAAACGCACCGCGCAGCGCGCCGCGTGCGATCGGCAGGTTCGTCGCGATGACCATCGGCACGCGTCCCATCGCGCTGTCGCCGAACTTGTCGCGCTCGGCGGCGAACAGCGGCGTCATGCTGCGGTGGTCGCCCGAGATGAGCAGGATTCCGTTGTCGAAGAAGTGGCGCTGGGTCAGTTCCGCGACCAGCGCGCCGATCTGTTTGTCGGCATAGGCGAACACGCCGGGCTCGTCGGTCTGGCCGTTTTCCGGATTGACGAACGGCGGATGTGTGCTGACCGTCTGCACCATTGAAAACCAGGGTTTGTCGTCGCTGCGTGCATCGAGCCATTGCAGGAAGCGGTGGTACAGCTCTTTGTCTTCCGCCGCGTTGAATACCCAGCGTTTCATGCCGGTGTAGAACGGATTCTCGGCGCCTTCGAAGTGATCGAAGTGCATGTCGCGCAGCCAGGTGGCTTCGTCGAGAAACGCGAGATCGCCGCTGGTGAAATAGTTCACTTCGTATCCGGCGCGATGCAACGTATCGGGCAATGCGGCGTCCGGCTTGTCGAAGCCCTTGAACGCTTCGACGCTTTTGTAGCGGCCCACGGCCGGGATGGGTGGCCGGCCGGTAACCAGCGAAATGAGGCCACCGTCGGTGGTGAATCCGTTCGCGTAGAAATCCGGGATGTAGGTGTAGTTCCGGGCAATCGCGTCGAGGTTTGGCGTGAGGTCGCGAACGCCGCTGAACAGCTTGCTGTGATGCATCGACAGCGATTCGACCAGAACGAACAACACGTTCGGATGTCGCGGATTTTCCTGATCGACACAGACAGGCGTGCGCGGAAGCAATTCGCGCTTTACCTCGGCGGCGAACGCCTGCGTGTACGGCCGGTCGACGCCGTTCTGGAAATTGGCGGCGAGCACGTTCTGCAGGAGATCGTAGTTGACATACGACATGGTCAGCGGACGCCATGATCCGAATGCCACGCATCCGATGCCGAGGACGAACAGAACCGCGCTCGCGCGTCGAACGCGTGGTCGCGGCGCGAACATGCACACCAGTACACCGAATCCGAACACGGCGAGCACAGCCGTCAATTTGCCGGCCGTCGATTCCATGAACAGACGCGCGAACTGCGCGATCGCGCCGAGTTCCTTTCCGAACTTCAGCACATCGAACAGGTACAGCCGTTGCGTCATCGTGAGCAGGACGATCGCATCGATCGCGGTGACCACGAGCAACGCGGCGCTCAGCAACAAAAACGGGAGTTGCAGAAGATAGTGCCGGAACAAAAACGCGCCTGCCGCCAGCAGCAGGAACACGCCGAGCAGGACGCAATCCTGCTGCATCGCCGTCGCGGCAATGCACGCGGGGCAGGGCGCAATGGCCGACAACACGCGCCACGCCACCCAGCCGCGCAGCCCGATGAGCACGACCATCACCGCCACCGACACCCACGCCGCGCGCAGACCGAAATGCCGCGCTAACCGGCGATTGTTTTTCCCCGACATGCTCGGCATCAGGTGGCTTTCTTCAGATGATCGAGCGGCATCATTGGCTTGAATTCTTCACGTGCACTATAATATTGAGTTACCCGCTGCAGAGCTATCTGGAAGGCGCATGCGCATTCTGACCGAAGCGCTTACGTTCGACGACGTATCGCTCGTACCCGCTTATTCGAACGTCCTTCCACGCGACGTCGACCTCTCCACGCGCCTCACCAAGAACATCCGCCTCAACATCCCGATCCTGTCCGCGGCGATGGATACCGTCACCGAAGCGCGCCTCGCCATCACGATGGCGCAGTGCGGCGGCATCGGCATCATGCACAAGAACATGCCGATCGAGCAGCAGGCCGCCGAAGTGCGGCTGGTCAAGAAGTTCGAGGCCGGCGTCATCCGCGATCCGATCACGGTCTCGCCGAATACCTCGATCGGCGAAGTGATGCAGATCGTTCGTTCGCGCAACATCTCCGGCGTGCCGGTGGTCGATGGCGAGCATCTTGTCGGCATCGTCACCAGCCGCGATCTTCGTTTCGAGAAGAAGCCCGAAGATCCGGTGCGCCACATCATGACGCGCAAGGAAAAACTCGTCACGGTGAAAGAGGGTGCCTCCGAAGACGAAGTGCTGCAACTGCTGCACAAGCATCGCATCGAGAAAGTGCTGGTGGTCAACGACGCGTTCCAGTTGCGCGGATTGATCACGGTGAAGGACATCCAGAAAGCGCGCGACAATCCGAATTCGGCGAAAGACAGCCATGAACGGTTGCGCGTCGGCGCGGCGGTCGGTGTCGGCGGCGATACGGAAGAACGCATCGGCGCGCTGGTCGATGCGGCGGTCGACGTGCTCGTCGTCGATACGGCGCACGGTCACGCGCAAGGCGTGCTCGATCGCGTGAAGTGGGTCAAGAAAAATTTCCCGAACGTGCAGGTGATCGGCGGCAACATCGTCACCGCCGACGCGGCGAAAGCACTCGCCGACAATGGCGCGGATGCGGTGAAAGTAGGCGTCGGTCCGGGATCGATCTGCACGACGCGCATCATCGCGGGTGTCGGCGTGCCGCAGATTTCGGCGGTCAGCATGGTCGCCGAAGCGCTGAAAGGCACCGACGTCTGTCTGATCGCCGATGGCGGAATCCGCTATTCCGGCGACATCGCCAAAGCGCTCGTCGCCGGCGCGAACTGCGTGATGATCGGCGGCATGTTCGCCGGCACTGAAGAAGCGCCGGGCGATGTCGAGCTGTATCAGGGTCGTTCGTACAAAAGCTATCGCGGCATGGGTTCGCTCGGCGCGATGCAGAAAGGCTCGAAGGACCGCTATTTCCAGGATGAAGCCGACGCCGACAAACTGGTGCCCGAAGGCATCGAAGGTCGCGTGCCGTATCGTGGACCACTGCGCGCCATCCTGCACCAGTTGAGCGGCGGTCTGCGCGCGGCGATGGGCTATGTCGGCTGCGGCAGCGTCGAGGAGATGCGCAGCAAACCGCAGTTCGTGCGTGTGACGAGCGCGGGCATCCGCGAGTCGCACGTGCATGATGTGGCGATCACGAAAGAAGCGCCGAATTACCGGCTCGATTGACGGGCAAGCATTGCCTACGCAGTTTAGATGTGGGAAAGTAGTAAATATCACTACTTTGGAGCTTTCAATGGACGAGCCTATTTCTGCGGCGGACGCCAACCGGAATTTTTCGCATCTGCTCCGCGGCGTTCGAGAGCAGGGCGTGAGTTATGTGGTCACCTCGCATGGAAAACCTGTCGCCAAACTCGTGCCGGCGGACAGCGACCCTGCCAAATCGGCGGCCCGCGAGATTGCCAAAAAGCGCTTGCTGAAACGTCTCCGCGCACAGCCCGTCGTGAAAATCGGACGGTGGACTCGCGACGAATTCTACGAGCGCGATTGATGCGGGTTGCGCTGGATTCGAATTTTTTGCTCTATGCCGCCGGCATCGACGACGCAAAACGCGCAGAAGCTGCGCAGCGAATCCTCGATCGCTTGCGCGCTGACGATACGTTCATACCGGTACAAGTGCTCGGGGAAGTGTTTCGCGTGCTGACGCGAAAGGCCAAACGCAAGGCAGCGGATGTGCGCGCGATCATCCTCGACTTTCGCGACACGTTCCCGCTGATCGAAACCACGCCGCATACGTGGCTCGCCGCGATGGATTTGTCCGTCGATCATCAGGTGAACATCTGGGACAGCATCATCGTTTCCTGTGCTGCCGAGGTCGATTGCCGGGTGCTGCTATCCGAGGATCTCCAGGACGGATTCGTCTGGCGCGGCCTCACGGTGGTCAATCCGTTTGCTGAAGAAACTCATCCCTTGCTCGCGTCCGCGCTGGAGGAAGCCACATCATGATGCGACCGATGAAATGACCAACATCCACAGCGACAAAATCCTGATCCTCGATTTCGGCGCGCAGTACACGCAGCTGATCGCGCGGCGCATCCGCGAGATCGGCGTCTACTGCGAAATCTGGGCGTGGGATCACGATCCGGCCGCGATCGCCGAATTCGCGCCGAAGGGAATCATCCTGTCCGGCGGGCCGGAGTCGACGACGGAAAAAAATGCGCCGCGCGCGCCGCAGACGGTGTACGACAGCGGCGTGCCGATCCTCGGCATCTGCTACGGCATGCAGACGATGGCCGCGCAGCTCGGCGGCAAAACCGAAGGCGGGCACACGCGCGAATTCGGCGCGGCGCGCGTCACGCTGACGGGCGAGAACAAACTGTGGCAGGGACTCGGCGCGGACCGTGGCGAGCTCGACGTGTGGATGTCGCACGGCGATCGCGTCACCGCCGTTCCGCCTGGTTTCGTGCCGACGGCGACCACGAATGATTTGCCGATCGCCGCGATGGCCGACGATGCGCGCCGCTGGTACGGCGTGCAGTTCCATCCGGAAGTCACGCACACGCCGCGCGGCGCGGAATTGTTGCGCCATTTCGTCGTCGAACTGTGCGGCTGCAAGACGTTGTGGACCGCGGCCAACATCATCGACGATGCCGATCGCACGCGTGCGCGAGCAGGTCGGCGACGATCGCGTGCTGCTCGGGTTGTCGGGCGGCGTCGATTCGTCCGTTGTCGCGGCGTTGCTCGAGCGTGCGATCGGCGATCAGCTGACGTGCGTGTTCGTCGATACCGGTCTGCTGCGCTTCGAGGAAGGCGATCAGGTCATGTCGACGATGGCCGAGCACATGGGCGTGCACGTCATCCGCGTCGACGCGCACGAGCGCTATTTCGCCGCGCTGAAAGGCGTTTCCGATCCGGAAGCCAAGCGCAAGATCATCGGACGGCTTGTTCGTCGAAATCTTCGAAGAGGAATCGTCGAAGCTCGAAGGCATTCGCTGGCTGGCGCAGGGCACGATCTATCCGGACGTCATCGAATCCGCCGGCAGCAAAACCGGCAAGGCGCATGTGATCAAGTCGCATCACAACGTCGGCGGCTTGCCGGAGCGCATGAAACTGAAACTCCTCGAACCGCTGCGCGAGTTGTTCAAGGATGAGGTGCGCCGCATCGGCGTCGAACTGGGATTGCCGCGCGAGATGGTTTACCGGCATCCATTCCCGGGTCCGGGACTCGGCGTGCGCGTGCTTGGCGAACTGAAACCCGAATACGTCGATCTCCTGCAGCGCGCCGACGACATCTTCATCAGCGAATTGCGCGCGCACGATCTGTATGACTCGGTCAGTCAGGCGTTCGCGGTGTTCCTGCCGGTGAAATCGGTCGGCGTGGTTGGCGATGCGCGCGCTTACGAGTGGGTCATCGCGTTGCGCGCGGTCGAAACGATCGACTTCATGACGGCCCGCTGGGCGCGACTGCCTTACGACTTTCTTGAGAAGATTTCTCTTCGCATAATCAACGAGTTGAAAGGTGTTTCTCGCGTTGTTTATGACGTCAGTGGCAAGCCTCCCGCCACCATCGAGTGGGAATGAGCGCGTTCAGCGCGGACGACGAGCGCTGGATGCGACACGCGCTCGATCTCGCGCGGCACGCGGGCGATGAGCATGCGGAGATTCCGGTCGGCGCCGTGCTGGTCAAGAACGGTCAGGCGGTCGGCGAGGGCTGGAACCGGAACATTCAGCGATTCGGATCCGAGTGCGCATGCCGAAATGGTCGCACTGCGGTGCCGCCGGTGCGGCACTGGCGAACCACCGGCTGCCCGACACCACTTTATATGTGACGCTCGAACCTTGCGTGATGTGCGCGGGCGCGATCATCCATGCACGAGTCGCGCGCGTCGTGATCGCCGCCGACGATCCCAAGACAGGCGCCGCCGGCAGCGTGTTCGACACATTGATTTCCGACCGCCACAATCATCGCGTCGTCGTCGAGCGTGGTTTGTGCGCAGACGAATCGGCTGAACTGCTGCGCGCATTCTTCCGCCAGCGGCGCGTAAGCAAGAAAGAGGACTAACGCGCAACGCCGACGACCGCCTGAAATCCCTCACGTGCTTTAGGATTTTCCCTCAGTTCGCTGTTTTTGCACGACTTATAGTGTGCTTGAGGACGGAAAATCACGTAGATTGCACGTGCCGCAAACCAGGATTCAAGCGGCATCAGGGGCAGGTATGAAGCGGTTGGTCTGCAGGACGTTGGTCGTGAGGTTGGCTGCCGTTGCCGCGTTCATTGCGGCGGGCTCTGCTTCGGCTGCCGATGTGCCTTGTCCGGCCTCGTCCGATCCGAACGTGATCTCGTATCGAAGTGAAGGTTCCCGCGGACCTGCCTCAATACCAGGCGTGCGTGACGATCACGTTCGATGATGCCGTCAACCTCACGCCGGATAGTCTTGGACTCACTGCGCAGGTGATCGATCCCGCGACATTCAGCGGACTGCCGACGCGCGTCGCGATCGATCCGTCGTTTCCGGTGCTCATTTCTGTCGAACCGCAAGTCGCGCTATTCCGCAACGGACTCGAGTCGAACCAGGTCGGCGATGGAAATCTGTATTTCCTCAAGACCTACGATCTCGAAATCCACACCGACAGCCTCGCGTGCACCGGTGTGGCCAGCACGTATCGCATGTTCAAGGCGCCGCACGGCAGCAACGCGTTCGCCGACGTCACCGACGCGCTGTATTCCGGCAGCGTGCGCGCGCGCGGTCGCGGCGGCGCGTTCTCGCAGTTCGTCATCGCCAACGATTCGCGCTCGGTGCTGGTCGACATCATTCCGGCGAAGCTCACGGCTCTCACACTCAGCCTCGGCGCATCGGGAATCACCGGCTCGCTGCTCACATCGCTAACGAATCTTCTAACCGCCTTTCCCGTCGATCTGACGCTGGGTTTGCTCGCCGGAAATCTGTCTGCCGCGATCGGCGATCTCGACCAGTTCATCGCAGACGTGCTCACCGGCGCCGACAACGGCACCGTGCCGCAAGAGTGGACCGCCGGCGGATCGCTCACCAACGTGCGCGGGCGAACTCGTCAGCCTCGCCAAGACACTTATCTTTTCGTTGCAAACCGTTTTTCCGGCATCGTCGCCGGTTTGCAGCATCGCCGCGCCGTAATGCCCGCACGCTTCACAGCCTATCCGCCCGATCGAGCGGCGCTGGTCCGCGTCATCGACGAAGGTTCGATCTATCGACTCGGCCGCGCCGACGACTGCGAGTTGCGCCTCGATCATCAATCGGTGTCGCGCTATCACGCCGAACTCAATGCGGCGGATCGCGACTGGTGGGTGTTGCAGGACACGGGCAGCAAGAACGGACTGCGGTTCGGCGGCTATCTGCGCAATCGGGCCGACATCCAGGAATCGTCGTGGTTCTCCGTCGGCGACGTGTATTGCTGGCTGGAATTCATCGATAGCGAAATGGCGACGAAACTCGCCGCGCAGAACGACAGCCGGCGTTCGGTTTCGCGGCAGATGTCTGCGCGCTTTTCCGCGAGCGTCGACATCGACACGCTCATTCCGCAAACGCTCGATGTCGTGTTGGAAATGTCTGGTCTCGAACGCGGATTCGTTCTGTACGCGCCGGCAGGCGAGCCGTTGCGCGTGCGCGCCAGCCGCGGCATGCACAGCGCCGACATCAGCAAGGCGAGTTTCGGCGGCAGCGCGTCAGCCGTCGATCAGGCGATCGCCAAGCGTGCGCCGGTGGTGTGTTGCGATACGAACGAATCACCATGGCTCGGTTTGCGTCCGAGCGTGCGCCTGGGCGGCATCCGCGCGCTCGTGTGCGTGCCGCTACGGCTCGGCAATGGCGCGACCGGCGCCATCTATGTCGACAGCCGCCGTCCCGGCCCGCCGGTGACGGAGCTCGATCTGGAACTGATCGAAAGCATCGCGCAGCACGCGTCGCATATCGTGGCGGTCGGACATCTGCAAAGCGAAGTGAGCGCACTCAGCGGGCATCTCGACGACGTAGCGCCGCGCTGGGATGCGTTGCGTTCGTTGTAAGCGCATGAATCTTTTGTAAGTCGTCCGCCAGACGCGCTATCGTGCGCGCATGTCCAATGACGCGGCCCTCGAAAGCGGCCGGATCGGGGAACGGTTCGGCAACGATGACAGGGCAATTCGGCCTGTATGAGCTGCGCGCGGGCGACGTCCTCGCCAACCGATTCCGTATCGTTGCGCTGCTCGGCATCGGCGGCATGGGCCTTGTCTATCGCGGGCATGATCAGGCGCTCGATGTCGATGTCGCGATCAAGTTGCTGCGTCCCGAACTGGCGCGCAAACCCGAAGCCTTCGAACGCTTCCGTCAGGAATTGCTGCTGGCGCGGCAGGTCTCGAGTCCGCATGTCGTGCGCATTCACGACATCGCCGAGCACGATGGCCGCTGGTTCATCACGATGGATTTCATCGACGGCGATTCTCTCGAGAAACGTCTCGACGGAAATCAGAAACTACCCACCGACAAAGCGATTGGTTTCGCGCACGATCTGCTCGATGGATTGTCGGCGGCGCATCAGCGCGGCGTCGTCCATCGCGATCTGAAACCGGCCAACGTTCTCATCGACGCGAAGGAGCGCGCCTACATCACCGATTTCGGCGTCGCGCGAAGTCTCGGCGCGACCGGACTTACGCACAGCGGCGTGATCATCGGCACGCCGGAATATCTGTCGCCCGAACAGGCGCGCGGCGAGACGGTCGATGCGCGCAGCGATCTGTATGCCGATCGGTTTGATCCTCTACGAAATGCTGACCGGCGCATTGCCGTTCAGCGCCGGCACACCGGCCGAGACGGTGATGCAACGCATCGTCCGCCAACCGCCGTCGCTGGCGAAGGCGAGGCCGGATCTGCCGGGATGGCTGCACGCATTCACCGATCGTCTGCTCAAGCTCAACACCGCGCACCGTTTTCAGACCGCGCGCGATGCATTGCGCGCCTTGGAAACGCGCAAAGTGCCGCGACCGCCGCTCAACCGGCGTTTGCTCGCTGTTGCTGCGTTGGCAATCGCGATTGTCGCCGGCTGGTTCGGCATGGTTGATCAAACATCCGATCAAGCGCGATCCGATAGCGCTGACGGCCACGCCGCAGTGGGCCGTGTTGCCGGTGGTGAGCAGCGATCCTGCACTTGCTGACATCGCGCGCGGCATCGACGAACATATGCGCGCATGGTTGCGTGACGACGCATCGATCGGCGTGATTCCGCGCCGTCGCATCGAACAGGCGATCGCACGCACGGCGCCGGATGCGGATGCGGCCACGCGCGCGCGCCTGAGCGGTTCGATCGCCAACGCCGCCAACGCGACGCAATGGCTTCGCGTCGACATGCGCAAGGAAGGCGACGAACTCGTGCTGCAGATCGATGGTGCAGGGGAGGGCGCTGCACCGCTCGTCGTGCGCGGCCGCGATGCCGCTTCGCTGTTCGGTGCGTACATCGCGGCGCTGCCGGCATTCGCGAAGAGCGCGGGGCTTCATGTCGGTGCGCCGCCCGTGATCGATGTCGCGTCGATCGACGACTACGGTGCGGCGCTCGTCGCGCTCGATCAGCATCACGCGGATGTGGCGGCACAGAAACTCGCCGCGCTCGCCGAACACGAACCGGACAGCGCGCTCGTCATCACTTCGGATTTGCGCGCGCAGGAAGAGGCGAATCAGGATTTGCCCGCGCAGAACCTGCGCGATGACATTACAAAACGTTCTGCGTCGAAGTCCGACGCCGTTTCGCGCGAGCTTCTCGCAAACGCGCTCGCCGGCGCGGGCGACGACGAAAAAGCCGAAGCCGCACTCGCGCAGGCGACGCAGGCATTTCCGCACGATGCGTCACTCGCGCTCGCGTATGCCGACATCTTGCGTCAGCGCGGCAACGGCGAGAAGGCGATGACAGTGTTGAAGAACTACGTCGATGTCGCCAACGACGACGCACGCGCGTGGTTCATGCTCGGCCGCACGGCGATCGGGCAGGGGCATGCGAGCGATGCCGTCGAGGATTATTTGCTGCACGCGCAGACGCTGAACGTGCTCGCTCACGATCCGTCGGCCGAAGCGGAAACACGCAACGCGACCGGCATCGGCTACGAGCGTCTCGGGCAACTCGATGCGGCGGTCGAGCAATATCAGCGCGCGATCGCGTTGCGTGAAAAACTCGGCGACAAACCCGGACTCGCAAAATCGCTGCGCAATCTCGCCATCGTGCAGGCCGAGCAGGGCAAACGCGACGAAGCCGAGAAGACACTCACGCGTGCGAGCGGCATGCTCGAATCACTGGGCGATCGAGCGAGCATCGCCGACTTGTACAACGATCGCGGCGTCGTCGCCGAAGAGGCGGGCGATTTCGCCGAAGCGCTCAAATACTATCGACAGGCATACGGGTTGCGTCAGCAACTCGACAATCCCACCGCGCTCGCGGAAAGTCTCAACAACATCGGTTTTGCTTCCTATCGCATGGGCGATTTCGACAACGCCTCGGTGTACTGGAAGCAGGCGATGGAGCAGTACCAGAAACTCGGCGATCACAACGGTATCCTGCACATCCAGCAAAGTATCGGTCTGCTCGACATCGCACGCGGCCAGTTCGCGAAGGCGCGCAAGGATCTCGTCGATTCGCTCGATTACGCCGAAGGCCATCAGTTGCCGGAGGAGTCCGCCGTCGCGCAGGTGTCGCTGACGGAACTCAATCTTCTGGAAGGCCGCTACGCGGATGCGACCGCATCGGCCGAACAGGCGGCGAAGATTTTTGCGCGTCGCGCCGACGAGCGCGGCAATGCGGAAGTGGCACTGCTCAAGGCGCGCATCGCGATTGCGCTCGGCGATCGCGATGGTGCGAAGAAGCTGGTCGATGCGATCGATGCGAATCAGCTCAATGCGGAACAGAAAGCCGAATTCGCTATCGCGCAGGCACAGCAGTTGGCGCTCGCCGGCGCACGGAAGGAAGAGGCCGCGAAGCTCGACGAAGCTGCCAAAGCCGCGGCCGCCGCGCACAGCGGAACGCTCGCGCTGCGCGTGGATTTCGAGCGCATTCGTCTCGCGCTTGCGCAGAAAGACAACAAATCAGCCGCGGAAGTCGCTGTCGCGAATTCGCGATCAGACGTTGCGCCTCAACGATGTTCCGCTGCGCCTGGTCTGGCTCGAACTGCAGACCGCGATGGCGTTGCAGAACGGCGACACCCGAAAGGCCGCGACGCACTATCGCGAATCGTTGCCGCTGCTGAAAAACGTCGAGACGTATGCGAACGCCGGATTGCTGCACGCGATGGGCGAACTTGCGCTCGCCGACGATCAACAGCAACGCGCCGCGGCGCATGCCGCTGCTTCGGCCGAAATGTCCCGTCTGCTCGCCGCTGCGCCGGAGTCATCGCGCGAATCGCTCAAGGCCGAACTGATTCGCCGCGCGCGCGAAGAAACCGGACGCGCCGATGTCATCTGAAATGCCCGACCGCGCCCAGTTGCAGGCTCGACTCGACGACGTGCTGCGTCAGCAACGCGAACTGCTCGCGCGCGTCCACGACGGACAAACGCATTTCAAGCAACTCGCCAAATCGGTGTGGCAAGTGCAGGAACAGGAACAGCGCAAGATCGCGCGCGAACTGCACGACGGCATCGGTCAGAACCTCAACGCCATCATCAATCTGATCGATCAGGCCAAGCTCGGTCACGGCAACGCCGACGACCTCCTGCTGAAAATGCGCACGATCGCAAAACAGACGCTCGACGAAACGCGCGCGCTGTCGCGCTTGCTGCGGCCGCAGGTGCTCGACGACCTCGGCCTCGAAGCCGCGCTGCAGTGGCTGGTGCGCACGATGGGGGAGACGCACGGTTTCGCGATCCGCCTCGACATCGCCCGCCCGCTGCCGATGCTCAACGGCGATATCGCCACGCTCGTTTTCCGCATCACGCAGGAAGCGCTCAACAACGCGGCCAAGCATGCGAAGGCACGATCGGCGCACGTGAGTTTGCGCTGCGAATCGGGCCGGCTGCGTCTGGACATCCGCGACGATGGCCGGGGATGCGACGTCCAAAGCGCATTGGACTCGAATCGTACCCAGCAAAGCAGCGGCCTCGGCGGCATGCGTGACCGGGTTCGCTTGTATGACGGGGATATGCACATACAATCGCAGCCGGGTGGGGGTTTTCACCTAACGATCGATATTCCATTGCCGTCGAGTGCGGGAGGCACCACTGCATGATCCGAGTTCTGTTGGCCGATGATCACACCGTTCTGCGCGAGAGCCTGGCGCTGGTTCTGCGCGGAAGCGGCGATTGCATGGTCGTCGGCGAGGCTGCCGATGGCATTACCGCGATCGAGCAGGCGCTCGCGTTGCGGCCGGATGTCGCCGTCGTCGACATTTCCATGCCGCGCATGAGCGGCATCGAAGTCGTGCGTCGCATCAGCACCGATCTGCCGCGCACGCATGCGCTCGTGCTGACCATGCACGAAGAAGAAGAATACGTGTTGCAGATGATCCGCGCGGGCGCTGCCGGCTATCTGCTTAAGGACACCGCGACCAACGAACTGCTCGGCGCCGTACGCACACTGGCGGGCGGCGGCGTGCATTTCGGTCCTTACGCGGCCAAGGTGCTCGCCGCGCAGGTGCAGAATCCGAATGCGACGATCGAAGATCCTTATGGCGCGCTGTCGCCGCGCGAACGCGAGGTGTTGCATCTGGTCGTCGAAGGTCTGACCACCAAGGAAATTGCCTCGCGCCTGACGATCACGGTGAAAACGGCTGAAAATCACCGCTGCCGCGTGCTCGACAAACTAGGTGTGCGCAACAGCGCGGAGCTGGTGCGGTATGCGATGCGGAAACGTTTGGTGGAATAGCTCGCGAGACGCGATCGCGCGTTGGGGTTGGGGAGCAACGTGATGGCGCAACCCGGCGCTGTTGTTCGTTTAACGACATCACGGCTCGATGGCGGAGATGCCCGATGATTCGTTTCTCGATGGCTCTGGGATTAGTTGCGGCGCTGGTCGTGCCGATCGCCGCCGTCGCCGGAGGAGCACACATTGTCGGCGCCGGTCCGAGTGGCGCTTGTGGTCAGGCTGGCGGTGCGGGCGACCAGAACTTCCTGCCCGGAAAATATTGGGAAGAAGAAGCCGAAGACCGGCGCTACAAGCAGGACATGGTCGGTGCGCTGGAGGGCTACAAACATGCCGCGTACTACGGCAACCGCAGTGCCTTTTACGACATCGCGATGTTGTATCTTAAAGGCGCCAAGCGGGTGCCCATCGATGTTCCGAAAGGCATCGCCTGGCTTCGCGTGGCGGAGCAATACCGTCATGCGCTGTCGATCAAGGCACTGCATCAGCTCGAACCGGCGCTGTCGCCGGATGAGCGCGAACGATCAGTCCGCGAGTTCGCCGCTCTCGACGAAAAATACAACGTGGCGACGACCAGGGATCGCGTCATGAAAACCTACCAGCTCGAACGCGGCAACATCATGTTTGCCGACTACGTCTGCCGCGCAGGCGAGGCGGTGACACGCGACACGTTCGTCGCGGAGCTCGAGCAGGAATTCACCGCGTATGTGACAGCGATGTTCGGCACCGTTACGGTCGAGCCGATTCAGCCCGTTCCGGCGCCGAGCGACAAGAAGTAGCGCGGAAGAGGCGCTCCCGGACGAGATCGGCACTGAGGCTCGATGGATCCTGACCTGCACACGTCCATCTGCAATTTGACATAATATACAAAGGCGCTAGTAGACAATCAAACGCGGGGCGTTTCAACGTTTAGCTCGCGGTCGCGCATCTGAGCTGTCGTCGTCATCGGCAAGGAACTCTCGTGCGCAACTTCATCGGCTTCGCCGCGTTGATCTTCGCCGTCTACTGGCTTGGCTGCGGAACCCGAGCGCACCGCTTCAGGACATACGGTTTACTCATCGCGCGATCCGCATGTGCGTGTTCGACTTCCTGATGACGCAACCTACGTCGGCACCGATCGGTTCGTACTGACGACACCGGAATATCCGAACTTCGATACCTGCGAGCTTTTTCGCCTTCGCAGACGCCGACGAAAACGGCGCGCTGCGCCAGTATTACTGGGTGCAATTCGAAGAATACGTGCCGAAGTATCCCGATCTTCATCACACCTACGACAGCCCGCGTCACATCACCATCGGCGGCCTGGATTTCTATGTCGATATCGAAGTGTCGGACGGCACGGCCAAGTCGAAACCCGGTTCCGACGGTGAACATTTCTACGGCTTGTTGGCGGCGCACGGATACAAGCGGGTGCCGATGATGTATCTGCGGCTGGTTCACCTGCCGGACGCGGCCAAGCGCAAGGAACTGATGATCATCGTCGGCAAGCATCTTCCGGACGGATGGACGGCGGCTTCCGTGAAGGAAGGAGGCGCCGCGCATGCTCAATGGCCGGCGATGCAGGACGAACTCGTCGCCTGGGCCGCGCACAACATCGTGATCGAGATGCCGGCGGATTCCGAAAAAACTAAATCCTGACGTCCCCGGGACAACGCGATCGCTCTCTGTTCGCTTGCGCGGCGATCCGTCGTTTATTCCGATCGAACACTCATCTTCGGATCGGACATGAAATTCGCGAACCTCTGCCTCCTTGCCCTGCCCCTCGCCGTGGCCATTGCGCCTGCTCATGCAGGCGAACCGAATCTCGAAAGCATGGCGACGTGCCAGGACTCATGGCTCGAGTGGAAAGAAAATCCCGCGCGCGGCGACAAATTCATCGAAACTTTACACGCGAACTACACCGCGAAAGACAGCGGCTATCTGGTGCCGAAAACGAAGACATTGCTGTTCGGTCTGCCGGTAACGCGTGTTTATCCCGAATCAGTCGGAATGGGCGTGGGTTTCTCTGTGATGGTCGCCGGCAATTTCGATGCGTCGAAAAAGGCCGTCGAAAAAGCCATCGGCAAATCGCTCACGTGCGAAGCGGACAGCGAAGAAGTGCGCAGCTGTGAAGCGGAACTCGGACCGAAAAAGAATGTAACCGTCGCGAGCGATCCAGGCGACAACAAAACAACTCTTATCGGTTGCTTCTACTTCTACGAGAAATAACCGACGGCGTATCTCGTGCAATTCTGATTCACGAACGCCAAGACGCGCGGCATGCGTCGCGCTGGCATACGTGTTGCTCCCGTAGTCCGCCGTACGCGTCTACCCGACGCGCCGACGTCGACAAGGAGAAATTCATGGCCAAGGATGAACAATTTTCACCGGTGCGCCGAACGCTCGTCAGCGGCGCCGCGCTGGGTGCGGCGGGCGCGTCGTTGCTGGGCGCTGCGGCGCCATCAGTTGCGAAATCCTCCTCGACCGAAGTGCCCGCCCCTGCTCCGCTGCGCAATCCGTCGGAGATGTATCGCAAACCGCCGTTCGATCCGCAGAGTCAGGAATGGCCGGGTCTTGCATCGAAGATGAACCCGCCGCCGGATCACGGTGAGGAAAGTTACGTGGGCCGTGGCCGTCTGAAGGGCCGCAAGGCGCTCATCACGGGCGGCGATTCGGGCATCGGTCGCGCAGCAGCGATCGCTTACGCGCGCGAGGGTGCCGATGTCGCCATCTCGTATCACCCTTCGGAAGAATCCGATGCGCAAGACGTCGCCCGCTACATTCGCGATGCGAAACAGAAAGCGGTGTTGTTGCCTGGCGACATCCGCGACGAGGCATTTTGCAAGAAGCTGGTCGCCGACGCCGTGCAACAACTCGGTGGGCTCGACATCGTCGTGAGCAATGCCGGTCGGCAGAAAGCAGCCGAGTCGATCCTCGATATCAGCACCGAGGATTTCGACTGGACATACAAGACGAATGTCTACGCGATGTTCTGGATTCTGAAAGCGGCGATTCCGCATCTGCCGCCGGGCTCCGCGATCATCAATACCGCTTCGGTGAACGCTTATGATCCGGCGGTGAATCTGCTGGACTATGCGTCGACGAAAGCCGCGATCATGATCTTCAGCAAAGGACTCGCCAAGCAACTCGCCAAGAAAGGCATTCGCGTGAACGCGGTCGCGCCGGGGCCGTTCTGGACGCCGCTGCAGGTGAGCGGCGGACAGACGCAGGAAGGTCTCGCGAAATTCGGTGGCGACACGCCGATGGGACGGCCCGGACAGCCTGCCGAAATCGCGACGGTTTACGTCGATCTGGCATCGACCGAAGCGAGCTACATCACCGGTCAGGTTTACGGCGCGGCTGGCGGACGCGGCAATCCGTAACATGCGTTAATCGCACG
Organism: uncultured Gammaproteobacteria bacterium; assembly: GCA_963814225.1. Taxonomy (GTDB): domain Bacteria; phylum Pseudomonadota; class Gammaproteobacteria; order Xanthomonadales; family Rhodanobacteraceae; genus Rudaea. The sequence continues at coordinate 197,073 of CAWFCC010000004.1, forward strand.
CTCGGGCGCGGCCACTCACGGGAGCTGTTCCCTGAGCTGCGTCGAGTTCGGCGGCGCGCCGCAAAGGCGTCTACCGCTCGGTTCCACATCGCGGGGCGCGCTGAAAGGCAAAGCGCGCCCGTTGCGACCTTCTGTTTTCGACCTGCAGCTCAATAACCTGAGTCATGGGATCGAGCGCTTGCGTTTGTCAGCCCCTAAGAGCGAGACTCGGCGTGCCGACGCTCCCATCAAGAAGGTGCGCGGACAAGGGTGGGCTTAAGTCGAACAGGAGAATGCGAACGCAGAAGTCAGCGAGAGGCCGCTGCGTAGGGTTCGCGCCCCCGGAAAGGCGCGGGGTAAAACGATGAAGCAAGAAGAACGTAAGGCAGACACTCCCGGTGCTGGATCGGGCGTGGCTGCATCTCGCAATCCGAAGGGTTCCGTCTGGCGCCTGCCGCTTTTTTCTGCGCTGGTGGTTTTGGCTGCGGGCGTACTCGTGTGGCGTTCATTGTTGCCGCTCGAAGCAGAACGTCGCGAGCTGCAGACGCAGAAAACCGGTGTGGCGCTGGTTTCCGCCGTGGGCGGCAAGCTGCGCGCACAGATCGATGCGTCGCTGCGCCAGACCGAACGGCTCGGCCGTCTCGACACCTCGCGCGACGCATTCGAACGCGACGCTCAACTGTTCCTGCGCGATTTCGCGGGCGTGCTGGCGATCCGCTATTCGCGCGGCGAGGAGCAATTCCAGGTCGCGCGGCCCGATGTCGATGCCTCGAACGTGCTCGCCGGTTTCGACGCGGTCGCCACGGAATCCACGCAAGCGCGCATCGACGGCTACACGCAAGCACTGTCGAGGCCGACGCACGTCGGCGAGCGCACTCTGTATTTCTTGCGCTTCACGCATATCGCCGATGCGCAGACCTTGACGATGACCACCGCGCTCGACGTGCAGAGCTGGCTCGGTGAGCCGCTCGCGCAGGAAACGGGCTACCGGGCGGCGGTGCTGGATGGCGACGATCCCGTCATCGACGCGGCGCACATCGCACGGAGCGATGCTAACGCGCAGGTTTTCCCGCTCGTCGGCGCAGGCCGTCCGTGGACACTTGTCGTCGCGCCCGGTCCGGTGCTGCTCGCTGCCACCGAATCGCACCTGCCCGAGTCGGTGCTGGGCGGCACGTTTCTGCTGGCATTGGCGATCGGGCTGGCGACGTATCTCGCCCTGCTCGCGCGCGAACGCAAAGACCGCGTCGCCGACCACGAGGAGCGTCGCCGCAGCGCGGAGGCCGCGCGCGACATCGCGCACAGCGATCTGGGTTCGGTCCTCGAAAGCATCACCGATGGCTTCATCATCTTCGACAGCGAGTTCCGCTATACCTCCATCAATGATGTCGGCGCGCGCTTGGCCGGGCTGCCTGCGGCGGAGATGATCGGCCGCAGCGTCTGGGAGCTCTTTCCGGGCTTCGCCGCGACACCGGAAGCCGAGCTCATGCGCTCGGCGATGGCCGAACGTAAAAGCATTTCGTTCGAACGCCTGCGCGCAGACGGACGCTACTACTCGATGCGCACCTATCCGCACCGCGATGGTATGGCGCTGTATTTCCACGACATCAGCGCGCAGCGCCAGATCGCCGATCGCCTGCGCAAAAGCGAAACGTTGCTGAATCTCGCGCAGTCGATCGCGAGCATCGGCAGCTTCACCTACGACGTGAACACGCATGAAGAACATTGGTCCGACCAGATGTTGCCGCTGCTCGGCCTTACGCATGAGCAGCGCGACGGCCGGCGATTCCTGAATTTCGTCGAACCCGGAGACTGCGTGCGCCTGGTCGAAGCCGAAGCGCAGCTCGGCGTCGAGTTCCCCGAAAAAGAGGTGCGGCTGCATGTCGTGCGTCCGAACGGCGAGCGACGTGCCGTCGTCACGCGCATGCGTCTGGAACGAGACGGCGACGGGCTCGGCGCCTTCATCGTCGGCACCGTGCAGGACATCACGAATTTCGAAAGCGCCGAACAGGCGCGAACCGCGGCGTTGTCGCAGAGCCGGCAGCAATCGGCGAAATTCCGCGCGCTCAATCGCGCGATGTTGCTGATCAACGCGAAGCTCGGCCATCCGGACTTGCACCAAGTGCTGGTCGAAGAACTTCGCGAAACCGTGCGCGCGCACATCGGCGTGCTGCAGTTTGATGCGCCGGGGATGCAGCCGGTGACGTCGTTTTCGGAAAAGTACACCAACTGGCTGCACGCGAGCAGCACCGTCGCCTCGCTGCATCGCCTCGCCGAAAGTGGACGCACGGGCAAACCGATGCGGTTGTCGCAGGCGGATCTCGCCGGCAATCCGATCTGGTCGGCACTCAACGCGCTGCCGTCGGACCATCGCGAGTTGCACGGCCTGCTTTCGGTTCCGTTGTATGACCGCCGCGGCGAACGGCTCGGATTCCTGCAGGCCAGCGATCGCCTGGAAGGCGAGTTCAGCGCCGACGACGAAGCCATCGCGGTGCAGTTCGCGCAGATCGCTTCAGTGGCGATCGGCTGGGCCCGTCTGATCGATGATTTGCGCAAGACGCAAGTCGATCTGTCCGAGCAACTCGAGGAGATCCGGCGCAGCCGCGCCCTGCTCGCTGAAGCCCAACGCGTCGCGCGGCTGGGTTCGTGGGAAATCGAACCGCCGCTCGCATTGCCGTTGCGGATCACGCTGTCCGAAGAAGCGGCGCGCATCGTCGAGAGCGATGCGGTGATCGCATTCGACGCGCTCGCCGAGCGCGTCCACGATGATGATGCGGAGATGTTGCGCCAGCGTATCGGCGATCTGGTCAGCGGACATATCACCTCGCTCGATGCGGAAGTCCGCTATCGCGCCGCACATGCGTTCAAGCGCCTGCACATCAAGGCACAGGTCGCGATCGATCGCGGCAATCTCGCCCATGTCGTGGGCAGCTTGCAGGACGTCACCCAGCAACGCCTCGACGCCGAGCAGGATCGTCTCAACGCCGTCGCGTTTGCCGGCATCGCGGCCGGCATTCCGCTGGATGATTCGCTGGCGGTCATCATCGGCATGTACGAAAGCCGTTTTCCCGATGGAATCTGTTCGATCCTGCTTTACGATCCCCAGAAAGGGTTGCGCACCGGGGCGGCGCCCGGTCTGTCCGCGGAGTACAGCCGACGTATCAGGGCCGTTTCGCAGGACCTACCGCGGGCAGTTGCGGCACGGCGATCTGGCGTCGCGAACGCGTGATCGTCACCGATACGCAGACCGATCCACTGTGCGCCGACTACGCGGCGCTGGCCGCACAGCACGGATTGATGGCGTGCTGGTCGACGCCGATTTTCGACGGCGCGCGCAACGCGGTTGGCACGTTCGCGGTGTACTACCGCACGACGCGCGGCCCGACGCGCGAGGAACTCGACTGCGTGGATCGGGCCGCGTACGTCGCCGCCGTTGCCATTGCTGCGCAGCGTTCGCGTCAGCAGATCGAAGATCGCGAGCAGCGCTTCCGCTCGCTGTTCACCTATGTGCCCGAAGCCGTGTTCGCGCTCGACATGGAAGGCAACATCGTGGATTGCAACGTCGCTGCCGAGAACATGACCGGCTACTCGCGCGAAGAACTGGTGCACAGTCCGTTGTCGATGACGGTCGCGCCGGAACTGCACGAGCGGCTGGCGTCGCATCTCGCCAAGGCGTCCACCGGCGCGATGCAGCAGATCGAACTGCAGCGCGTGCGGCGCGACGGCTCGCGCTACACCTCGGTTTCATCGAAGACGCCGATCATCATCGACGGAGTGCTGGTCGGTATTTTTTCCATCGTGCGCGACGTCACCGTCGAGCGCGCCAATCAACTCGCGCTCGAAGACGCATTGCGCACCGTGAAGGGCCACAATCGCGAACTCGAGGAGTTTGCGTTCGTCGCCTCGCACGATCTGCAGGAACCGCTGCGCAAGGTGCGCGCGTTCGGCGATCGTCTGCGCCTGCATCTGGATTCACGCGCCGATCCGGAAAGCCTCGACTACATCGAGCGCATGCGCGCCGCCGCCGAGCGCATGCAGCGGCTGATCGACGATTTGCTCGCCTACTCGCGCGTCGCCAAAACACAGCGCGCGCCGCGCAGGATCGAGTTGCGCGACGTGCTCGCCGGCGTGCTGACCGACCTGGAGACAAGCATCGAGCAGAAACACGCCGAGGTCACCTCGTCGAACCTGCCGTCGATCGACGCGGATGAAACACAGATGCGTCAGCTTCTGCAAAACCTCATTTCCAATGCGCTGAAGTTCGTGCAGGAAGGACGCGCACCGCGCATCACGGTGCAAGGCGACGTGTTCTGGCCCGACAACGGATTCGATCGGCGTCCGTGGGTGCGGATCGTGGTGGCCGACAACGGCATCGGTTTCGACAACAAATATGCGGAGCGCATTTTCGCCGCGTTCCAGCGTCTGCATGGACAGCGCGACTATTCCGGATCGGGCATTGGCCTGGCGATCGTGCGTCGCATCGTCGAGCGCCATGGCGGACAGATCAGAGCCGACGGAACACTCGGCGAAGGCGCACGGTTCGTGATCGAAATGCCGCAGCACGGCCGTGAGTTGGAGCCCGCGCGGGCCGACGAAACAGCGGAGGCAAACACATGAATGCCAAGGAACGAACCCTTGCTCCGGTGCTGATGGCCGACGACGACGTCGATGACTGCACGCTTGCCGGCGAAGCGTTCAAGATGGCCCGCGTCGATAACCCGCTGCGTTGTCTGTATGACGGCGAGAAACTCATCGACTACCTGCGCCACTGTGTTGCCCAACACACGGATCCGGACTGCTTTCCGGCACTTATCCTGCTCGATCTCAACATGCCGCGCATGGACGGCCGCGAAACGTTGCAGGTGCTGAAAGCCGATCCGCTGCTCAAAGGAATTCCGGTGGTGGTCTGGACCACCTCGCGCTCGGAGGATGACGTGCGCCGTGCGCGTTCGGCAGGCTGCGACGACTACATCATCAAGCCATCGTCGTTTACGGAGATGGTCGGCATCGTGCGTGATCTCGGCGAGCGCTGGCTCGCCGGAGGAAGCGCCGGAGACACGCCGTGAAGGCGATTCGCGTTCTGCTGGTCGACGATGACGAGGACGACATCATCCTCGTGCGCGGCATGTTCCGCGAGATCGCCGATTTCGACGTGGTGGTCGATTGGGAATCGAATTTCGCTGCCGCGCTGGCGCGTGCAAAAAAAGATTCTCACGACGTCTATCTCGTCGACTATCGGATCGGTGCCGACACCGGCGTCGAGTGGATTCGCGAGGTGCGCACGATCGGCGTGGCTGCGCCGGTCATCCTGCTGACCGGTCAGGGCAGTTATCAGGTCGATCTCGAAGCGATGCAGGCCGGCGCGGCCGATTACCTGGTCAAGGGCAAGCTCGATGCCGCGCAGCTCGGACGTTCGATCCGCTACGCGCTGGATCGATCCGACTATCTTTCCGTCATCGCGGAAAGCGAAACGCGCTACCGGCAATTGTTCGAACATCTGCCGATGCCGTTGTGGGCATTCGATACGGAAACGTTGCGCTTCGTTGCCGTCAACGACGCGGCGGTCGAACACTACGGCTACTCGCGAGACGAATTCCTGGCCATGACCGTTCTCGATATTCGTCCGCCGGAGACGGTCGAGGCGTTCCACCGATTCGTCGGCACCGGCAACCACGGCTACAAGCCGGCGAATGTGTGGAAGCACGTCAAGAAAGACGGCACCGTGATCGATGTCGACGTGACCTCGCACGACGTCGCCATCGGCGGTCGCGCGTGCCGGCTCGTGCTGGCGCGCGATGTCACTTCCGAACGCGAAACCGAAGCGCGTGCGCGTCTGCTCGCGCGCGCGTTCGATTCGAGCACCAGCGGCATGATGATCACCGATGCGCGCATCGAGGGCCGGCCGATCACGTACGCGAACCAGGCGCTCATGCGCATGACCGGCTACGAGCAGGACGAAGTGATCGGGCGCAATCCCGAGTTTCTCACCGATGTCGAATCCGAAGCCGATACCCTGCACGAGTTCCGCAGCGCGATACGCCGAAACACCGGCTATGAAACGGTCATGCGCTGCCGTCGCAAGGACGGTGTGGTTTTCTGGGCGCAGATCACGCTGTCGCCGGTGTTTTTCTCGGGCGAAATCACGCACTACATCGTCGTCGCCACCGACCTGACCGAACAGCGCCGGCAGGAAGCCGAACTCAACTTCCTCGCGCGGCACGATCCAGTTACAGGACTCTTGCGCTTCAACGGCGCGGAGGAAACCATCCAGCCGCTGATCGACGCGGCCGCGCTGGACGGCGAACAGCTTGCCGTGTTCCACGTCGACATCGATCGTTTCCAGGGCGTGAACGACAGCGTCGGTTATCGCGGCGGCGACGAAGTGCTGCACACGATCGGTCAGCGTCTTCTGTACATCGCCGGCGATCATGGCCGCGTGTGGCGCGCCGGCGGCGACGAATTCATGATGGCCACGCGTTTCAAGGTGGACCAGGAAAATCCGACGCGCGTTGCCGAATCGGTTCGCGAATGGGCCGAGATGCCGCTCGATCTGGCTTCCGGAAAACTCTATCTCACCGCCAGTGTCGGCGTGGCCGTTTATCCCGACAACGCGGGCAACGCGCCCGATCTCGTGCAATGCACCGACGCCGCGTTGCGCCGCGCAAAGCGCTTGGGCCGTAACGCCGCGCTGAGTTTCGCCGAAGGCCACATGGACGAAGTGCGCGACCGCATCGCCTTCCGCGGACGCTTGCGCAGCGCCATCGCGGGCGACGAAATGGTGCTGCACTATCAGCCGCAGATCCGTGCGCGCGACGGTTACATCGTCGGCATGGAAGCGCTCGTGCGCTGGAACACGCCCGATCACGGCCTGCTCTCGCCCGCCCGCTTCATTCCGCTCGCCGAAGATTTGGGCGTCATCGTCGAACTCGGCCGCTGGGTGTTGCGCGAAGCCTGCCAGCAGGCGCGTCGCTGGAGCGACATGGGATTCGGCGATATCCGCGTCGCGGTAAACGTGTCGGCGCTGCAGTTGCATCGCGTCTCGTTTCTCGACGAAGTGTGCGAAGCGCTCGACGACGCCCACATTCCCGCCAGCATGCTGGAACTGGAGCTGACCGAAACCGCGTTGATGGAGAACATCGATCGCACCCACGAACTCCTGCATGGGCTGACCGATCTCGGCGTGAATCTGTCGCTCGATGATTTCGGCATCGGCTATTCGTGCCTGAGCCAGCTGCGCAGATTTCCGATCGATCGCCTCAAGGTCGACAAGAGTTTCGTCGACAGCATCGGCACCGATACGGGCGGCGGTGCGATAACGCGCGCCATCATCGCGATGGGTCACGAACTGCACATGCAGGTGCTCGCCGAAGGTGTCGAGACGCCGGCGCAATTGGGTTACCTCGTGCAGAACCACGTCGATGAATTCCAGGGTTTCCTGTTCGGCAGACCGCTGCCCGCCGAGGAAGCCACCGCCCATCTGCGCCGGCGCTACGTGGAATCGGCATTGTTGCAGCCGAGCCGTCCGCAACGGCAGATGCTGCTGGTCGACGACGAGGAAAACGTGCTGCGTGCGCTCTCGCGCGTGCTGCGCCGCGACGGCTACACCATCCACATTGCGACGAGCGCCGCCGAAGGGCTCGACATCCTCGCCACGCAGCGTATCCAGGTCATCGTGTCGGATCAGCGCATGCCGGGCATGAGCGGCGTGGAATTCTTAAGCCGCGTCAAGGAAATGTATCCGGAAACGGTGCGCGTCATTCTGTCGGGCTACACCGATCTGGCGACCGTCACCGATGCGATCAATCGCGGCGCGATCTACAAGTTCCTGACCAAACCGTGGAACGACGACGAGATCCGCCAGCAGGTCGAAGAAGCATTTCGCCGCCATGCCGCCATCGCGACGAGCGCGACGGCGTAGCGGAGTTCAGATCGACAGATCGATGATGATGCCGCCGTCTTCGTCGCGTTCCACTTCGGTGATGCCGGGACATTCGGCTTCGAGCCGGCTGACCGCCTGAGCGGATCTGCCGTCGCCCCGGCGGCGTGAACGCAGCACTTCGGCGACCGTCGCGCGCAGGTCGTCATCGTTCCAGGGTTTCTCGACGAACGCCATGATGCGCGCATCGTTGATGGCGGCGACCAGCGCCGTGCGATCGGCATACGCCGACATCATCAGACGGCGCGTTTTCGGATTGATTTCGATCACGCGTTGCAGGAACGTCACCCCGTCCATTTCCGGCATGCGGAAGTCGGTGATGACCATGTCGAAATCCTGCTCTTCCATGCGCTCGAGCGCTTTGGCGGCGGACGTGAAGGTTTCGATGACTAGCGGATCTTGTTCTTCGGTCGGCCCGTCGCTGACGATGCAGCGACGCAGCGCCTTGAGAATATTCGGCTCGTCGTCGAGAAGTAGGATGTAGGACATTGCAGCAGCCTCTTTACGCCAGCACGGTTTCACGCGCCGGACGATTGACGGGAATGTAGATCTTGAACAGCGTCCCCTGCCCCGGACTGCTGCTGACTTCGAAGCGCCCACCGTGCTTTTTGACGATACCGTATGAGATCGATAAACCCAGGCCGGTTCCAGCGCCGACGGCCTTCGTGGTGAAGAACGGATCGAAAATGCGCGGCAGCACGTTGTCGGGAATGCCCATGCCGTCGTCGCCGATGGCGACACAGGCTTCGGAACCTTCGAGCGAGGTGGTCAATGTGACGACGCCGTTCTGCTCGATCGCCTGGCCCGCGTTGACCAGGATGTTCAGAAACACCTGATTGAGTTCCGACGGAATGCATTCGACGCGCGGCAGTTCGCCATAAGTCTTGACGACTCTTGCCTTATATTTCAACTCGTTCCAGACGATATTCAATGTCGAATCGAGTCCCTTGTGCAGGTCGGCGCGAACCCATTCGTTCGTCGCATCGCTGCGCGAGAAATCCTTCAGGTCCTGCACGATCTTGCGCACGCGCTCCACGCCTTCGCGTGATTCGGACAGAAGTTGCGGCAGATCGTTGCGAACGAATTCGATATCGAAGCGTCGCCGCATCTCGTCGATTTCGGCGAGGATCGGATTGGCCTTTTCCAGCGAAACCGCGTTCTCGTACGCCTGGATCAGCGACAGCAGATGACTGGTGTAGTTGACCAGCGTCGCCAGATTCGAATGCACGTAGCCGATCGGATTGTTGATCTCGTGCGCCACGCCCGCGGCGAGCTGGCCGATCGACGCCATCTTTTCGGTCTGGATCAGTTGTTCGTGCGCGCTGCGGTATTTCGCATTCGCCGCTTCGAGTTCGACGTTGCGTGCCTGCAGTTCGCAGCCGCGCGCGTATTCTTCGCTGGCGTCGCGGAAGATCGCGCCGAAACGGCAGTCGAAAGCATCTTCATTGCCCAGACGCATAAGCTGCAGTTGCAGCACGATCGGCCGGCCCTGCGATGGCGCGATGAAAATTTCGCCGGACCATTCGCCTCGCGAGGAAGCCAGCGCAATGGCCGCCGCGGGAATCAGATCCGGGTGCAGATGCGCCAGGCGATCGGCCTGCGCCACCGCGCTGTCGCGCAGGCACGCGCGCGCAAGCGCCTGGAAGCTGCGGTTGAAATAACAGAACTTGCCGCCGACGTCGAAAGTCAACGTGGGCTGCTGGGCCGCGTCGGTCAGTTGTCTGACGTCGTCGTCGCTACGCGTATCCATGGATGCAGTGATGGTCGCCGGGGTCCGGAATCGAACGTCCGGCATGGCCAGTAGTATGTCTCGCAACGCCGGCGCGTGACCATCGGCGAAATCGAGTCCGGTCACGTGCGAATTGTCCAGCGACAGGTTCATACCACGGCCCGCTGCGGCCTTCTCAAGGCGCGCAAGCCTTCGGCTATCCGTACCAAGCGATGCGGGCTGTTCATGGCAATCTCTTTTCAAGCTCGACCAGGCGATCGGCGATCTTCCGCGGATCGACCCTGTAGGTTCCGGCAAGCACCGCCGCGCGCAGTCGCTCCACACACAAGGTGTCGATGGGCGCATTGCGTCTGGACGCGTTGAAAACTGTCGCCATCGCGCTCGGCAGATTGAAAATGATCCTCGACATGCTCGCCTCGGAAGTCCGGTACGGTTTGCTTATCGGCGGTTCCGGACCGAACTTTAGGGCGCCGTGAATCGGCTGGCGAAACCGGCAGCGGCACCTTCCACGCAACCGGCGACTGCGCTACCGTGCGCAGGAAGCACATGAGGAGTCCTGCGTGCGCGTGTTGCTCGCCGACGATCACACACTGGTTCGCGCGGGAATTCGCCGGCTGATCGAATCGCATTCGGATATCGAAGTCGTCGCCGAAGCGCGCCACGGCGACGAAGCGCTCGACTTAGCCGCGGCGACTCGCCCGGACATCGCGCTGGTCGATCTGGAAATGCCCGGCAAAGGTGGTCTCGAAGTCGCCGAAGAACTGCGCGAGCGCTATCCGGAAATCGCCGTGGTCATCATGTCGATGCATGACGATCCGTCCTACGTTCGCGCGGCGCTCGATCGCGGTGTTCTCGGCTTCATCGTCAAGGAAGCAGCGCCGGCGGAACTCGAAATCGCGTTGCGCGCGGCGTCTGCCGGTCAAACATTCCTGAGCCCGAAAGTTTCCGCGCGCATGCTCGCGCCGGCGGCATCGGCGAAGAAAGCGGAAACGGGAATCGATGCACTCTCGCCGCGCCAGCGCGAAATCCTCATCCTTCTCGGCCAGGGCAAAGCCACCAAGGAAATCGCCGCCGCGCTCGACATCAGCGTCAAAACAGTCGAAACCCATCGTGCGCGCATGATGGAAGTGCTCGGCGTTCGCCGTGCCGGGGAATTGCTTCGCCTGGCGATGAAACACAGTCTGGAACGCTAGAACGCTGATTTTGCGGCGCGCGGTGCGCACGTGTAAGGTTTTCCCCGACACGGCCCTCCGATCGCCCCGACTCAAGTTACCTCTTCCCCGATTCCGCGGCTGGCGCATCGCCGCGAAGATGCACTCCACGTTCCACACCGTCGGAGAAAGCATGAAAACCGCCCTTCACGCGAGCATGAGTCAGCAGATCGGAATGACGCCGCAATTGCTGCAGTCGATCCGCCTCCTGCACCTGACGGCGATGGAAGTCGAGCAGGAAGTGAATCGCGTGCTGGACGAAAATCCGCTGCTCGAACGCGTGGACGCGGAATCCGACGAAGCCGACGACACCATCATCGCCGAAGCGCAGCCCGCGGGCGAGCCGGCCGAGGCCGATGACATTTCCTCGGTTGAAGATTTCGACGACTACATTCCCGGCGAAGTCTCATCAGTTTCTTCTTCGCATCTGTCCGCCAGCGACGACTACGATCCTTTCGAGAATCTCGCCGCCGCCGACAAGGGCGGCATCCGCGGCATGATCCGCGAGCAGCTCAAGCTCGAACTCGCCGACAACACGGAATTCGATATCGCGTGCTGGATGCTCGACAACACCGACGACGCCGGCTATCTCGAATCCTCGCTCTCTGACATCATCGACGGTGCGGCAAACAAATTCGAGGTTTCCGCCGCAACGGTCGAATCGATCCGCCAGCGCATCCTGCATTGCGAACCGGCCGGCTTCTGCAGCGCGAACCTGCGCGAGTGCCTGCTCGTCCAGCTGTCCGAATCACAGGATGACGCGGCGATCGTCGAACGCGCGATCCTGATCGTCGCCGATCATCTCGAGGTTCTCGCCGAGCGCAATGTCGTCGCGCTGGCTGAACTGATCCGCGCTTCGATTGGCGACACTAATGCCGCCGTCGCGCTGATCCAGACGCTCGATCCCAAACCCGGCGCGAAGATCAGCAACGCGGAAGGCAACGTCATCGTGCCGGACGTGGTCGTCGTGCGTCGCAACGGCGGCTGGCATGTCGGATTGAATGCGCATGCGTCGCCGCGCGTTCGCGTCGATGCGCAAACCGAACGTCTTCTGTCGCAAAGCGCCGCCGGTGAAAACACGCGCCGCATGCGCGATCTGCTCGGCGAAGCGCGCTGGATGAGCCGCGGCTTGTCGATGCGCTACGAAACACTGCTGCGCACGACGCGCGCGATCATCGAACGCCAGGCCGAATTCCTCGAACACGGCGAAGAAGCGATGAAGCCGCTGATCCTGCGCGAAATCGCCGCGCAGATCGGCATGCACGAATCGAGCATCTCGCGCATCACCTCCGGCAAATACATGCAGACGCCGCGCGGCACGTTCGAACTCAAATATTTTTTCTCGGCAAAACTCGAAGGCTCGCAGGTCGCCGGTGTCGCGGTGCGCGCAATGGTCAAGCGTCTCATCGATACCGAAAACCGCGACGTGCCGCTGGCCGACGACACCATCGTGGCTCTCCTCGCCCGCCGCGGCGTGCGCGTGGCGCGCCGCACGATCGCCAAGTACCGCGACCTGATGCACATCGCACCCGCGAAAGAACGCGCGTTGCGTTCGATGAAACCCACTTGCGTTTACGCCGCTGCCGCCGCTTGAGGAGATGACGATGGAATCCACACTCACCGTGCTGCTCGTGGACGATCACGAGGGTTTCCTCAATTCGGCTAAGCGACATTTCCGCAACGTGCCGTGGATCGATATCGTCGGCCACGCGCTCAACGGCCTCGAAGCGATCGCCAGGACCGAAGAGCTGAAACCGGCCGTCGTGCTGATGGACCTGGCCATGCCGGAAATGGGCGGGCTGCAGGCCACGCGCCTGATCAAGGCGCAGACCGAACCGCCGTACATCGTCATCGCCTCGCACTTCGACGACGCCGAACATCGCGAACATGCCGCGCGCGCCGGCGCCGACGGCTTCGTGAGCAAGCTCAATTACGTGCAGGAAGTGATGTCGCTGCTGGCCAATGTTCGCGGGAGCGTTTCCCATGTCTGAGTCGCGCATTCTCGTCATCGACGACAACGCCACGCGTGCCGAACGCATCGGCACCGTGCTCGATTTCATGGACCTGACGCCCAGCGTGCACGGCTGCGTGAGCGAGCTCTCGCTCGACCGCCGCGATCCGCAAGACTGGCTCGCGATTGTTATCGGTGACATCGCCGACGAATCGGCGTTCGAGATTTTCCTGCAATGGCTGCGCCGCGATCCGCTGCACCCGCCGGTGCTCGCGCTGCCGGTTCATCACCATGAAGGTGCGGAAAAATTCGGCTTGAACGAATCCAATTTCTGGCCGCTCGACTATCCGATCAAACAGCCGCAGATCGCCGATCTTCTGCGCCGCTCGAGCATCAAATACCTGCACGACGCCGAAGCGGCGGAAATGCCGCGCAGCGGTCCGACCGGTTCGAGCGCGCAGGTTCAACAACTGCGCCGCATGATCGATCAGGTCGCGAATTTCGATACGACGGTGCTCATCACCGGCGAATCGGGCACGGGCAAAGAAGTGGTCGCGCGCGCGATCTACGATCGTTCGGCGCGACGCAACGGTCCGTTCGTCGCCGTGAATTGCGGTGCGATTCCTGCCGATCTTCTGGAAAGCGAACTGTTCGGTCACGAGAAAGGCGCGTTCACCGGCGCGATCACCGCACGCAAGGGACGCTTCGAACTCGCCGAAGGCGGAACATTGTTCCTCGACGAAATCGGCGACATGAGCATGCCGATGCAGGTGAAACTTCTGCGCGTGCTGCAGGAGCGTTCGTTCGAGCGCGTCGGCGGCGATGAGACCATCCGCTGCAACGTGCGCGTGATCGCGGCGACGCATCGCAATCTCGAGGATTTGATCAGCAAAGGCACGTTCCGCGAAGACCTGTTTTATCGCCTCAACGTATTTCCCATCGAAATGCCGGCGCTGCGCGATCGTCGCGAAGATCTGCGGCTCGCTCGTCGATGCATTGACGGAGCAACTCGCAAAATCCGGGCCGCGGCAACGTATCGCTGACGTCCGACGCGCTGAGCACACTGAAAGCCTACGCATGGCCGGGCAACGTGCGCGAACTGAGCAATCTGGTCGAACGTCTGGCCGTGTTGCATCCGGGCGGAACGGTGCGCGCGCGCGATCTGCCTTTGCGTTATCGCGCCGGCATCGAATTGCCGATCGAAGAAGAAATCGCGGCGTCGGCCGAGAACATCACCGCTGCGCCGCCGGCCGATGCGCTGCCGAACGACGGGCTCGATCTGAAAGAACACATCGCCGGCATCGAAATGCGCCTGATCCGCGCGGCGCTCGAACGGGCCAACGGCATCGTCGCGCACGCCGCGCAATTGCTCTGCCTGCGCCGCACGACACTCGTCGAAAAGCTGCGCAAGTACGGCATGAATCGCGAGTGCGACATGATTTTGACGACCGAAGCCGAAAGCCCCGCGGCACACGGCTTGCCTCATTGATAAGTAGCGCCAGCGGTGCGGGTTGCACACCGGCGCGAAACCAGTCTTGGGGGGATCGGCAATGACGTCTGTCACAAACGTTCGGCACACCGTCGCGCACGCCGGATATCGCGCCGTACAGCGCAAATCCGCCAATGACGTGGTTGCGCGTCACAGCGAACTGGTCGCGCGCATCGCGCATCATCTGATCACGCGCTTGCCCACCAGCGTCGACGTCAACGACCTCATGCAATCGGGCATGATCGGATTGATAGAAGCCTCGCGCAGTTTCGATGCGTCGCAAGGCGCATCGTTCGAGACCTATGCCTCGATCCGTATCCGTGGCGCGATGCTCGACGAGCTCAGGAAAGGCGACTGGGTGCCGCGTTCGGTGCATCGCCATCTGCGCGCCGCGACGGAAGCCACGCGCGCGATCGAACAGCAATCCGGGGCGGCCGCGAGGTCGACGGACGTCGCCGCGGCGATGAACATGCCCGTCGCAGATTTTGATCGCCTGATCGCCGATGCGGTGCGCGGACACGTATTGAGCCTCGACGCGCACACCGACAACGAAGACGAAGCGCCGCTCAAGCTCGCTCATCATTCTTCGTCTCCGGCGGAATATCTGGACGACAGCGAGTTCCGGCGCGAACTCGTCGCCGCGATCGAGAACCTGCCGGAACGCGAAAAGCTCGTCCTCTCGCTGTACTACGAACAGGAATTGAACTTGCGCGAAGTCGGCGCGGTGCTCGGCGTGAGCGAATCGCGGGTGTGCCAGATCCACTCCCAGGCGCTTGATTCGCGTGCGCTCGCGACTGGGTGACTGGACGCTTAAAGCGGCGTAAGCGCGTTCGCGATCGATCGCAACGACGGCAGCATCTGAAGGCGTGATCCGTCCACGATGTTTAGGCGTAGTATCCCGAGAAGTCCTCATCTACCTGTCAACTCTTACAGGTAGGTAATTGGGACAAAGGACGGATATCTTGGCGTCGTGGCTGCTCAAGAACCCCTGGAATCGCACAACTCGCCTTTCGCATCGCGGAATCTCGGTGTACAGCGGGTAACCTTGGCCAGGGAAAGCGACAACTCGGAAACGTCAGCCCTTCTCGAGTTGGGAACGGAAACTGCGGCGCTGCTGAACATCTCGCGGCGGCCTTCGCTGGAGGAATTCCTCGCCCGCATCCATCCTGACGATCGTGTCACCTTCGATCGCGCGCTCGGCACGCTGGTGCGCACGTCGAGTCCGGTCATCACACGCGTGCGCCTGATCGCCGACGCCGCGTCGGACGAACACTTCGTGCTGCGACTTCGCTATGTGGCGGGCACTGCGTTCGTCAGAACCATTCCGTCCTCGCAACGCGATGGCAAGGATGTCATCGGCGCGATCGCCGCCGCCAGCGCGCGGCGTGAGGCGCGGCTTTCGCTGGCCTCGTTCGCGACGCGCGACATCGTGTGGGAATGGGAAATCGCATCGGGGACGTATCATTTTTCGCGCCGTCTCGCCGAAGCGCTCGGCCACGAAAAATTGCCGCGCGAACTCGATATGAACGGCTTCGCCGCGCTGTTGCATCCCGACGACGTGATCGCCGAAGAGCGCGTGCGCCGCCGTCACATCAGCGACAACGTGCGCTACGACATCGACTACCGCCTGCGCGACGCGAGCGGCCGCTATCGCTGGTTTCGCTCGGTCGCCGAAACATGCCGCGACGAAAACGGCATGGCCTTGTCGATGGCCGGCATGCTCACCGACATCGACGCGCTCAAGTTCGCCGAGCGCGAATTGCTCGAACAGCGCAACCAGCTCGAGCGCATGACGCACGAACTGCAGGACATGTCGGTGCGCCTGATCAATTCGCAGGAAAACGAGCGGCGCCACATCGCGCGCGAACTGCACGATCAGACAGGACAGACGCTCACCGCCGCGGTGCTCGACCTCGAATTCTGGCGCGGCAAGGGTGTGCCGCCGGAGGAAGTGGACCAGGTGCTCGTGTCGGTCCGGCGCGCACTGGCCGAGATCCGCGACATCTCGTTGCAGCTGCGCCCACCGCTGCTCGACGAAACCGGTCTGGAAAATGCGCTGCGCGCCTACCTGGAACGTCAGGCCGCGGCCGGCAGATTCGAAATGACGTTTTCCACCGAAGGCAGCTCCGCACGTCGGCTTGCGCCGGAGGTGGAAATCACGGCGTTCCGCCTCGTGCAGGAAGCGGTGACGAACATCGTGCGTCACGCCAAGGCAGGCTTCGTCGACGTTTCGCTGAAAACGAGTTCTTCGGATCTGATCATCCGCATCAGCGACAACGGCAGCGGATGCATCGCAACCGAAGCGTTGACCAACGCGACCAGCGGATCGAGCCTCGGCCTGATCAGCATGAATGAACGCGCCGCGCTGGTCGGCGGACGCTGCGAATTCATCTCGTCTCCCGGCATCGGCAGCATCGTTCTCGCGCGCATTCCGCTGGTCTGATCCGGATTTTTTCGCGAATTGAGACGCACGTCTCAGGTTCGGTCATTTCGCATCCTCAATCGCCGGTCCGCACGGCCGATATCAGGAGTGTTATCTCACGGAACAGGGGCCGAAGATGTATACACGTATACTATTGCGCACCGCTTTTGCGGCAGCTGCTGCGGCTTTCGTCCTGCCGGGCGCCGCCTCGGCAACCATGGCGCTGCACGGACAGCGCTTGCTCGCTCCCGATCCGAGTGCCGGCGTAGGCGCCGCCAGCGCCGTGGTCAGCGGTGACTGGATCGCAGTTTTTGGACGCACGTCGGTCAGCGAAGGCGGCGGCCGGATCATGCTCTATCGCCACGTCGCCGGCGGCTGGGCTTACACACAATCGCTGTCGCCGCCGGACGCGGAGTCGTGCATGGATTCGATGGCGATGCGCGGCAACACACTGTTCGTCGCCTGTCCACGCGCGCTCGACTCCGAACGCATGGCGAACATGGGCGTGGTCACCGTATATACTTTGACGAACGGCAGCTGGGATTTTGCGCAGACGATCACGAGCGCGACGGGCTTCTACGGCAATCCGGGATTCGGTACCTCGCTCGCGGTATCCGGCGATCAACTCTTCGTCGGCTATCCCGGTTTCGCACCGATGGCCGATGCGCAGGTGTTCGGCGACGTGGAAGTCTTCGACATCAGCGCGATGCCGGTGACATATCAGATGCAGGTTCTTCCCGACGCATTGAGTGCCTATTCGAATTTCGGTTCGAGCGTCGCAGCGAGCAACGGCATGCTCGCGGTCGGCGCCAATAGCCAGGACCTCGGCGGCGTCGGCCAATCAGCCGGCGTGGCTTATACGTTCGAGAGCGCCGGCGGCGGCTGGTTCCAGCGATCGGTGCTCACCTCGGTGCAGCCGCAGGCTTACGACAACTTTCCGTCGGCCCTCACCTTCCAGCAATCGAAGCTGGTTGCCGGCAGCGCGACGAACGGCGCGATCAATGAAGACGGATCGCTCGGCGCCGTGTTCGCGTACGGCGGCCGCGGCGGCAGCATGTCGCTCGACGACGTCCTGATGCCCGGCGATACCCAGACCGACACGCTGTTCGGTCAGTCGCTGGCGGCGATCGGCAACACCGTTTTCGTCGGAGAACCCGGCGGCGGCCTGGGCGGCCATGTGCATGTGTTCAACGGCAACGAATCGGGATGGGCCCATGCGTCCACGATCGCGCCCGCGGAGGTGGATGCCGGCGATTCATTCGGTTTCGCGCTCGCCAGCGACGGCACGACTCTCGTGATCACCGCGCCGGCGTCGGCGGCTACCGGCATGGGTGCGGTGTATGTGATCGATGCTCCCCCGACCGACCAGGTTTTCGGCGATGGCGCCGAACTCTGATAGGCAGGCATGATTTGGTCCGAACGGGCGGCTTCGGTCGCCCGCTTTTTTGGTTCGCCGGGGCTTTTCCTTGCTTATCCAATGGATTACAATAGCCGGCTTACCCCACCTCCCAACCTGACCGCCGCCATGAAAGTTCTGTCCTCGCTCAAGTCCGCCAAACAGCGTCATCGCGATTGCAAGATCGTGCGCCGCCGCGGCAAAGTGTTCGTGATCTGCAAGAGCAACCCGCGCTTCAAGGCGCGTCAGCGCTGATCGGTAGCGGTCGCAAGCTCGAAAACGCTTTAAGAAGGCCGCGCAAGCGGCCTTTGCGTTTACGGAACCCAGGAAATGTTGTGCAGGTTCGGTCATGGCAATAGCCCGCCGAATCTGCTACAAAACGTTCGATCAACCACTCGCGGGCAACCCGCCCGCTAGACCTCGGCCAGCGCCGCTGAAGGAGTCCGGTATGAACACGCGTCTTCTCGTATCGATCGGAGTTTTGGTTTCCGCGTATGCCTGCCACGCCGTTCCGGCGCAGGCGGACACGCTGCTCGTCGACCGCGTCAAAGAGGAGCGTTCGATGAACGCACCGCGCCGCGGCCTGACCATGGCGCAAGTCGAGCGCATGTACGGCACGCCGAGCAACAAGCTGTCCGACCGCCGGCGGCGATGCGCCGCTGCATCCGCCGATCAATCGCTGGATATATCCGAACTACGTCGTGTATTTCGAGCGCAATCACGTGATCAACAGCGTCGCCCAGCGCGCCACGCCGACGGAGATCGGGGTCAAGGCCACGCCGCCCGAGAGCGGTGGCTCGTCCACTCCGGAATAAGATGAATCACGCCTTCCGCCTGCCCGCGGAGTGGGAACCGCAGGCGGGCGTGCTGCTCGCCTGGCCACATGCCGACACCGACTGGGCCGAGCGTCTCGCCGACGTCGAAACCACCTGCGCCGCACTCGTTGCCGCCATCGCGCGGTTCGAACGCGTGCTGCTGTGCGTCGGCGATGCCGATGTCCGCGCGCGCGCGCATGCGTTGCTCAAAAATGCCGGCGCGGATCTTTCACGCATCCACTTCATCGATATCGAATACGACGATACCTGGCTGCGCGATTCGGGACCGATCTCGCTGCAAGGACAGACGGCGTTTCGCCTGCTCGACTTCCGCTTCACCGGCTGGGGCGGCAAGTTCGCGGCGACGCGCGACGATCGCCTCGTCGAAGGACTCGCCGCGCGCGAACTGTTCCGCCACGCCGAGCATCGCCGCGTCGACTGGGCGCTCGAAGGCGGCGCGATCGAATCCGACGGCAACGGCACCATCCTGACGACGTGGCGCTGCATGCATCAGCGTCATCCCGAACTCAGCCGCGAGCAGATGAGCGTCAAGCTCGCCGACAGCCTCGCCGCGGATCGCGTGCTGTGGCTCGAACGCGGCTATCTGCAAGGCGACGACACCGACGCGCACATCGACACCCTCGCCCGCTTCGCGCCGAACGACGCGATCGTGTTCCAGGCGTGCGATGACATGAACGATGCGCATTACGACGAACTCGCCGCCATGCGCGACGAACTCGCCGCCTTGCGCACCGCCGACGGGCGCCCATATACCCTGCATGCGCTGCCGTGGGCGCAGCCGATCCTCGACGACGGGCGTCGTCTGGCGGCCTCGTATGCGAACTATCTGATCGTCAACGGCGCGGTGCTGATGCCCGCCTACGGCGATCCCGCGGACACGCGACGCGGCTGACGTCATCGCCCGCGCGCATCCGGATCGCCAGGTAATTGCGGTACCCTGCCGTCCCCTCATCTGGCAGAACGGCAGCCTGCATTGCATGACGATGCAGTTGCCTGAAGGAATTCTGGCATGAGCAAGACGTTGCGCGTCGCGCTGCTGCAGGAAACCAACCGCGGCGGTCGCGACGAAAATCTCGATGCGATCGAAGCCGGTCTGCGCGAAGCCGCGCAACAAGGCGCCAAACTCGTGCTGCTGCAGGAACTGCACAACGGTCCGTATTTTTGCCAGCACGAAAGTACGCACGAATTCGATCGCGCCGAATCGATTCCGGGTCCATCGACTGCAGCGCATCGGCAAGCTCGCCGAAGAACTGAAGCTCGTCATCGTCGCGTCGATTTTCGAGCGACGCGCGGCCGGCATTTATCACAACACCGCCGTCGTGTTCGACTGTAAAAATGAAATTTGCGGCAAATACCGCAAAATGCACATTCCCGACGATCCGGCGTACTACGAGAAATTCTATTTCACGCCGGGCGATCTCGGCTTCGAGCCGTGCCAGACATCGGTCGGCAAACTCGGCGTGCTCGTGTGCTGGGATCAGTGGTATCCGGAAGCCGCGCGGCTGATGGCGCTCGCCGGCGCCGACATGTTGCTCTATCCGACCGCGATCGGCTGGGATCCGTCCGACGAACAAGCCGAGAAAGATCGCCAGCGCGAAGCATGGATCACCGTGCAGCGCGGCCATGCCGTCGCCAACGGGCTTCCGCTGCTCGCTTGCAACCGCACCGGTTTCGAAGCCGTCGCCCGACGGCGGCCAAGGCATCCAATTCTGGGGTTCGAGTTTCGTCGCCGGGCCGCAAGGCGAATTCATCGCGCAGGCCGCCACCGACAAACGCGAACTGCATGATCGTCGACATCGACCTCGCCCGCAGCGAAGCGGTGCGCCGCATCTGGCCTTTCCTGCGCGATCGCCGCATCGACGCCTATCAGGATCTTCTCAAGCGCTATCGCGACTGATCGCGACCGCTGTCTCTCATGGAAACCACTGCAATCGAAACCCTTCCCGACATCGCCGCCGTCGACGTGATCGACAAGCAGCCGATCAAACGCATCGTGCGCGACGGCGTCGAATACACCCTGCTCGGCACCGCGCATGTTTCGCGCGCGAGCGTCGCCGCCGTTCAGCACCTGATCGATACCGAAAACTTCGACGCGATCGCGATCGAGTTGTGCGACACGCGTTTCCGCGCGCTGCGCGATCGCGAAGCGTGGCGCAATCTCGATCTGTGGCAGGTGATCCGCGACGGCAAAGCCGGCATGGTCGCCGCGAATCTCGCGTTGTCGGCGTATCAGCGCCGTCTCGCCGAACAGTTCGGCATCGAACCCGGCGCGGAAATGAAAACCGCCGCCGATCTCGCCGACCAGCACGGCACGCCGATCTGGATCATCGACCGCGAAATCAGCGTCACGCTCAAGCGCGCGTATCGCAGCGTGAAGTTCATGGATCGCATGGCGATCGTGTCCGGCCTGATCGCGAGCCTGTTCGAGCGCGGCAACGTGTCGGAAGAAGAAATCGAGAAACTGAAGGAAGGCGATATTCTGCAAAGCGCCTTCAGCGAATTCGCCGCGCAATCCGAGCCGCTGTATCGCAGCCTGATTTCCGAACGCGATACGTTCATGGCGGCGCGCCTGCGCGAGGAAGCGGCGAAGACGCCGGTGAAGCGTGTGCTCGCCGTGCTCGGTGCGGGTCATCTCGCCGGTATCGAACGCGAATTGAACGCGCAGCAAGCCGAACCGCCGGCCGTGCTCGCGGACCTCAAAACGTTGCCGCCGCCGTCGAGCTGGCCGAAATGGCTTGCGCTCGGCATTCTCGCGGTCATCGTCGCGGCAATCGTCTACTCGTTCACGCGTGGTGCGCAGTTCGGCGCGGTCGCGTTGCGCGACTGGATTCTTTTCACCGGCTGTTTCGCCGCGCTCGGCGCCGCGCTCGGCGGCGGCCACATCCTGAGCATCATCACCGCGTTCGTCATCGCGCCACTGAAACCGTTCCGGCCGATCGTGCCATCCGGCGCATTCAGCGCGGGCGTGGAAATGTGGCTGCGCCGTCCACGCGTCGCCGACTTCGAATCGCTGCGCGACGACGTGCTCGACTGGCGCGGCTGGTGGCGCAATCGCGTTTCACGCACCCTGCTCGTGTTCATGCTCACCAACATCGGCATGATGATCGGCGAATACATGGCGGGCATCCGCATCCTGCATCGGCTGTTGTGACATGAAAATCGGCAAACTCCTGTTCAAACCAAAATGGCAGGACAAGGATGCCGCCGTGCGCCGCGTCGCCGTCGGCGAAGACAACGATCCGGACCTGATCGCCGCGTTGCCGGATCTCGTGCGCACCGATCCTGATCCCGCCGTACGCCTCGCCATCCTCAAGCGCGTGAACGACTACGAGATGTGGCGCGAACGTTCCACCGGCGACAATGATCTCTGCGTTGCGTCGCACTGCACGCGCGGCGTATCTACAGCAGCTCTGCGCCGATCTGCCCGGCGGCCCCGCCCTCGCCCGCCGCATCGCCGAACTCGAAACGCTGTCCGAAAGCGAGCTCGAACAAGTCGCCACGTCGGCCACCTGGCGTGAGCTTCGCGCCGACGCGATGAAACGCCTGAAGAAGCCATCGCTCTTTCTCGATCGCGCGCTGAACGACCACGATCCAGCGTTGCGACTGGAAGCACTGCATCGCATCGACGATCTGGCGTTGCTCGATCGCGCCGCCGAACGCGCGCGCAAGACCGACAAGGTCATCAGCCGCCGCGCGAAAGAACTCGCGGATTCGTTGCGCGTCGAACGCGGCGACGCAGTCACTATCGCGGAACACGCGCGGCGTTTATGCGAGCGCGTCGAAACCCTGATGCGCACCTCGTCGCGCGGCGCGGACAGCATCGGCGCTATCGATGAAGAATGGCGCCGGCTCGGTCCGTCGATTTCGGCGGATCTCGTTCGGCGTTATGAAGGCGCCCGCGAAGTCATTCTGGCGCCGCCTCCGCCGAAGCGTGAAGAACCTGTCGTCGAAACGCCTGCCGAAGCGCCGCCGAGCCTACCCGTCGTGACGGAACCGGTCGAGCCGCTATCGCAAGCCCGATCCCGCCGACGCCTTGCAGCGATCGCAGAAGCCAAGCAACGAACTCAGCGCGCTCGAGGAAAAGAAGCGCGAACTCTCCGCGTGCATTCCGCGGTTTCAGGCGGCCGTCGATGCGGGCGACACCGCGGGCGCCGCCAAAATCCACGCGGAAATCGATGCGCTCGTCGCCGACATCGGAAAGATTCCCGATCCGTTGTATGCCGCACTCGCGCCGGTGCGCGATCGTGTAGCGGAATTGCAGCGCTGGCAGCATTGGTCGAACAATCGTCGGCGCAAGGCCATTTGCGCCGACATCGAAACGTTGTCTGGCGCGCATCCCGATGCGCTGGCGACGCGTCTGCGCGAATTGCGCGAGGAATGGCAGCGTCTGTCCGCGTCGACGGCCGCGCCGCCGGCGCTCGAACAACGGTTCCAGAATGCTCGTCGAACCGTCTTCTTCGCAACGCGCGGCCATACTTCGACAAGCGCGACGAAGTTCGCCGTGCGCACGGCGACGAAGTGAAACGTGTTCTCGAACGCGCCGATGCGGCGGGCGAAAATATCGACGCGAAAGCAATGCTCGCGCTGCGTGTCGAGTTGAGTTCGGCGCTGCATGGCCTCGATCGCGTCGATCCGCGCGATCGTTCCGCATTCGCCAAACGCATCAAGACGCACATCGACGCACTCAGCGCGCGCATTGCGGCGCGTGATTCCGAAATCGAACAGTCGAAGGCAAATCTGATCGCACGCTGCCGAAAAACTCGCGGAAACGTCGACGCACGCGATGTCGCCAAGCAGGCCCGCGAACTGCAATCGCAATGGACGGCGCTCGGCAATGGTCGTCGTTCGACCGATCAGAAACAGTGGCGCTTGTTCCGTGCAGCGTGCGACGCCGCGTTCGGCAAACTCTCTGAGCAACGCAAGGAGCGCGACGAAAAAGTGGTGACGCAGCGCGCGCAAGCGCTCGGCATCGTCGAAGTCATTGAAAAGCTGGCGGCCAGCGATGCCGAGCCGGATGCACTTCGTGTCGCCGTGCGCGATGCGGAAGCACAGTGGCAGGTCGGTTCTGATCGCGGCCTTGAACAGCGTTTCCGTGAAGCGCGCGATGCGATATCGCGAACGTCATGAAGGATGCGTCGCGCAAGAAACGTTTGCGCCGTTTCACGCAGGCGCTGAAGAAATATCGAGCTGATGCGTTCGCTGGAATCCGGAAACGCGTCGCGCGAATCCATCGCCAGCGAATGGTCGGAGATCGGTGCCGCGCACGCGGATTTCGATACGCCACTGCAATCGCGGTTCGACGGTGAACTCGTCAATGCCGATGCGGAATGCCGCGACGACGTGCTCGTGCGCCTGGAAATGTTGTCCGGTATCGAATCGCCGGCGGCGGATCGTCAGCGTCGTATGGATTTGCAAGTGCGCCGGCTGTCCAGCCGGATGCGCGGTGGCGAAAGTCAGAATGCCGAAACGGAATTGACGTCGCTGATGCGCGAATGGTTTGCGCTCGGTGCAGTCGGCGATGCCGAGTCTGGATGTGCGTTTCGAACGCGCCACGCAAACCGCGATCGACAACCTTCCCTGATCAGGTCGCCGGCGTCGGCTTGCGACGCACGGCGGCAACCGACTCGCGCACGATGCGCTTGGCCCACAGACTGGCGTCGTCGAGCAGCGAATAGATGCGTCGGCAACACGAGCACGCTGACCAGCGTCGAGAACACCAGGCCGCCCGCGATCGCGCGCGCCATCGGATAGTACGGCGGACCGTCGCCGCCGATCGACGCGTTCGAGATGCACAACGGAACCATGCCTAGGATCGCCGTGCCCATCGTCATCAGGATCGGGCGCAGTCGGTCTTTCGCGCCTTGTATCAGCGCTTCGCGCCGCAGGAGGCCTTGATGACGCAGCTGGTTGATGTGCACGATCATCACGATGCCGTTGTTGACGACCACGCCCATCAGGATCAGCACGCCGATCGAAGCCATGATCGAGTACGTCGTGCCGGTCAGCCAGAACAACCAGAACACGCCGAAGATCGAGAACACGAACGTGGTCAGGATCGCGGCCGGGATAAATCAGCGACTCGAACATCGCGCACATCACCACGTAGACGAGCACCAGCGCGATGAGCAGATTGAACATCATCTTGTTGCCGGCGTTGTCGTCGCGATTGAAGTTTTCGCCGAAGGTCCATTTGTAGCCGGGCGGGAACTGCATGCCGTTGAGCACGCCGGCGATCTGTTTGCGCGCGTCGTCGGTCGTTGCGCCATCGGCGAGGTTGGCCTTGATGCCGAGCGAAATCTGCGGCTGTCGCGCTCGATCACGGACGCGGCATTGCGCGTATCGATGTTGACCACGGACAGCAGCGGAATCTGGCTGCCGTCCGGGCGGCGGATTTTGTAGTCGCTCAGCTGTTCGAGACTTTGCGCATCCGAACCGCGGAAGCGAAGCCAGACGGGAAGCTGGCTTTCCTGTCCATGGAAATCCTTGAGCTGCATGCCGCGCAGCGCGATGGCGATGAATTGCGCGACGTCGTTGGCCGAGAATCCGTATTCCTTCGCTTTTTCGCGATCGACGCGAACAGACAATTCGCGATTGCCGCTGTCCTGATTCGCGGTGACGTCGCGCAGCGACGGCAGACTCTTGAGCGACCTGATCACCGAGGCCGAGAATTCGCGGAGCACTTGTCCAGAATCGCCGACGAGACTCAGGTTGATCGCGTTGTCGTTGTTGCCGCCGCCGTTGAAATCGAAAACGATTTCGCCGATCGGCACTTTCGGAAGGCCTTTGCGAAGTTTGTCGAGCACGTCGTGCGTGTCGGGCCGGCAGTAGCCGCTCAGCAGCCAGCCGAGATATTTGCAGGTGAACGGCGCGCGTTCGGGATCTTCCTTCTCGAACAGGATCGATGTGAACGTGTCCGTCGCGTCTTCGGCGTAACGGCTGTAGATGTTGGCGATGTGCAGCTCTTTGCGGTGCGCGTTGAGGTATCCCTCGATCTTGTCGACCGAACGCCTGCAATTCCTTCAGCGGATACATCGCGTTGAGACGATAGCCGATGAACAGGCGATCGTTTTCGCCGGACGGAAACATGTCCATCTTCGTGTGCGCGGCTGGACCGATCACGCTGATGACCAGAAGCATGACCAATCCGAACATCGTCCAGCGGCGGTGACTCAAGCGTCCAGCCGACGAAACGTTCGTACGCGCCCTGCACGCGCGTGATGATGTTTTTGCGGCCGATGAATTTCGGCGGCGGCAAACGCGCCGACAGCATCGGCACGAGACTCACGGCGACGAGCCACGACGCAAGATGCGCAATCGCCATCGCGATCGCGACCTGCGTGAGGAAAATGCTGATGTTGTCTTTCTCGCCGAACACCATCGGCAGGAACACGATGATGCTCGACAGCGTGCCCGCCGCGATCGCCACGCCGACCACCTGCGTGCCCTGCACGGCGCAATACCACGGTTTGTCGGGATACTTTTCGCGGTAGTGGTAAATACTTTCGACGACCACGACCGCGTTGTCGACGAGCATGCCGACCGCCAGCAGCAAACCCATCATCGACAGGATGTTCAGCGTCATGCCGAACATCTGCAGGCAGCCGAGCGTGATGATGAAACAGATCGGAATCGCCAGCGAAACCATCAGCGTCGACGGCCAGTCGCGCAGGAAGAAGAACAGCACGACGATCGACAACAACGTGCCTTCGAGTCCGGCCTGCGCGAGCTGGCGCAAGCTTGCCTGCACCGCTGTCGCCTGATCGCCGAGCGCGTAGATCTGGATGCCCTTGAGCTCGGGTTCCAGGCGAATGCGATCGACTTCGGCCATCACCGACTTGCCGACTTCGACGAGATTCGCGCTGCGTTCTTTCGAGATGTCGATCGCGACCGCCGGACGCTGATCGAGATGACGCGCGTAGGTCAGGCGGCCGGGCTTCACGTTGACGTCGGCGATGTCGCCGAGCTTCAGACCTTTGTCGTTGATCGCGAGCGAGCGGATTTCTTCGATGCTGTGCCACTCGCCGACCGGCTGCACGTGATAGCGCATGCCGCCATCTTTGATCAGTCCGCCGGACGCGGAGAAATTCGCCGCTTTGAGTTGTTTCGTACAAATCGTTGAGGCCGATGCCGGCGGCGCTCAATCGATCCGAATCGATCTCGATCTGCACTTCGCGTGGCGCCACGCCTTCGATCGACACCCGCGCGACGCCGGGCAGACGCTCCAGCGGTCGCTTCACTTCGCGATCGAGCAGTTCGTACGCGTTGGTCAGATCGCGGTCGCTCGCGACGCGCAGGTTGAGCACGGGCTGGTCGGCCGTCGAACCTTTGAAGATGTTGTAGCGCAGGAGATCCGACGGCAGATCGGCGCGGATCGCTTCGATCTTCTCGCGCGCCTCGACCGCTTTGACGGCGGTGTCCTGTCCCCACTTGAACTGCATTTCGATGTTGACGCCATCGGCGCGCGTCAGCGAGTACATGTGCTGCACGCCGGTCAGCGTCGATAGCGCTTCTTCGACCGGGCGCGTCACCGTGCGCTCGACTTCCGACGGCGTCGATCCCTGATACGGGAGACTCACCGCGAGGAACGGAAACTGGATGTCGGGCATCGATTCCAGCGGCAGGCGGAACGCAGCGATCAGGCCGATCACCGTCATCGACACGAAGGCCATGATGACCGTCACGGGCCGCTTCAGGCTGAGTTCGGCGAGCGTCATGCCATCGGCACCTTCGGCGTGCAGTTTGTCGCCGTCGACCACGGCTTTGCGTTTGCGCTCGCCGCGTTCGCGATAGACCTCGTCGCTGCGGCGGTCGAGCAATGTGTAGACGACCGGAACGACGACCAGCGTCAGCAGCGTCGACACGAGCAGGCCGCCGATCACGGTGATCGCCATCGGCGCGCGCACTTCGTTGCCGTCGCCGATGCCGATGGCGAGCGGCATGAAGCCGAGCAGCGTACACAATGTCGTCATCGCGATCGGACGCAGGCGCGATTCGGCGGCCTGGATGACGGCGCCGATCTTGTCGACACCTTCTTCGCGCAACTGGTTGACGCGGTCGATCAGCACGATCGCGTTCTTGACGACGATGCCGGCGAGCATGATCAGGCCGATGAACACGACGACGCTCAGCGGCGTCGAGCGTGAGCTTCAGCGCGAGCACCGCGCCGACCAGCGCGAGCGGAATCGAGAACATGATGACGAACGGATGCAGCAGCGATTCGAACTGCGACGCCATCACCAGATAGACGAGGAAGATCGCGAGCGTCGAGCGCGAAGATCAGCGAATTCACCGACGCATCGAGTTCCTCGCTCTGGCCGCCGATGTGCGTCGTCACGCCCGCGGCGAGCGGATTGTCGTGGATGAGCTGCTGCACTTCGCGACCGCGCTGCCGAGATCGCCGTAGTGCAGGTTCGCCGAAACGATCGCGACGCGCTCCTGGCGTGATGCGATGGATTTCGCTCGGACCCTGGCTCGAGATCACATCGGCGACGGCGGACAGGCGGATCGGACGGCCGTTCGCGGCATTGCGGCGTTGTGTCGACTGGTCGACGTCGCGTTCGTGCTGCGCTCGTCGAAGTGGCCGACGACCGACGCAGTCGCTGCGTTCGTTGGCCGACGATGTCGCCGCGCCGGTTTGTCCGAGACGTAGCCGACGATCAGGTTGCGGATGTCGTCGACCGATGCGCGCTGGTCGGCCTGCGTGCGCACGAGCACGTCGATCTTGCGGTCGCGGAAACTGTAGCGCGTCGCGACCGAGCCTTTGACCTTGTTCACGACCTGATCGGAGATCTGCTTCGTGGTCAGGCCGAGCGCCGCGGCGCGATCCTGATCGAAGCGGATCTGGATTTCCGGATAGCCGCCTTCGACGGTCGACTTCACGTCGGCGAAACGCGGCGACGCATTCATCAGTCGCGACAGTTTCTTGCCGGCCTTCTCGAGCGAGGCGAGATCGTAGCCGCGCAGTTCGATTTCGAGCGGCGTGGCGAAGCTGAAAAGCTGCGGCCGCGCGAATTTCACCTCGGTGCCCGGGTGCGAACTCCATCGCTGCGCGCAGCGCGTCGGTCGCCGCGCGCTCGCCGCGTATCGCCGACGCCGTGCTTCAGCACGATCGAGCAGGCGCGCGATGTTTTCGCCCGATTCGGTCGGCGTCGCGTCGAGACGCGTGCCGGTGCCGCTCACGCCGTAGATCAGCGCGATGTTCGGATCTTTCGCGCTTTGCGCTGCAGTTCGGCGACGAGCTTGTCGGTATCGACCAGCGCCGTGCCCGGCGGCAGTTTGACCGTCATCTCGAAGCGGCCTTGCGCGAGCTGACGGGATCAGATCCATGCCGAGCGTCGGGATCAGCAGCATGCTGCCGACGAATGCGAGCGGCGGCGAACCCGAGCACGGCATACGGACGCGCAAGCGCTTTCGGCAGGAAGCGCGTGATATGCGCGCGCCGCGCGCGTTGTACGGCATCAGCACGACGCGGCCGATCGCGCGCAACACCTTGCCGACGGCGCGGCCGATGCGGCTGCACACGAAGAAAATCAGCCGACGCGATGATCGCGTCGGAATCCAGCTGGAAAAAACGTCTTCGACACCGGCGTAGACGACGCGCTTCACGCCGCGGCCGAGCTTTGCTCGACGGCTGCCAGCCCGGCGACGGTTCTTCATCCTTGTACGCGATCGGCGATCGGCCTTTGAGCGAGGCCAACATCGGAATCAGCGTCATCGCGACGACGAGCGAAATCAGCATCGCGAACGTGACGGTCAATGCCTGGTCGCGGAACAATTGTCCGGCGACGCCTTGCACGAACACGAGCGGGAAGAACACGGCGACCGTCGTCAGCGTCGATGCGATGACCGCCATCGACACTTCGCGCGCACCTTTCACCGCCGCTTCGACGATGCCGAATCCGTGCTCGCGCAAACGCGCGATGTTTTCGAGCACGACGATCGAATCGTCCACCACCATGCCGGTCGCGAGCGCGAGTCCGCCGAGCGACATCACATTGAGGCTCACGCCGGCCTGGCCCATGAAGAAGAACGTCGCGATCAGCGAGATCGGCAGCGACAGCGAGATGATGAACGTGCTCCACGAATCGGCGAGGAAGAAAAAGATGATCAGCACCGCGAGCACGCCGCCGATGATGCGCGTCGTTGCGCACGTCGTCGAGCGAGCTCTGGATGAAGATCGACTGGTCGTCGATCGTGTCGAGCTTCGCGTTGCGTCGGCAGAATCGCTTGAGCTTGTCGAGCTGGTCTTGCGCACGGCCTCGGCGACACTGACCGTATTCGCGTCGCCTTCCTTGTAGATGGCGAGCTCGATCGCTTCGTGTCCGTCGACGCGAACGATGCCTTCGCGCTCCTTGTAGCCCTGGCGTACGTCGGCGATGTCTTTCAGTCGCACCGGCACGTTGTTGTCGACCTTGATGAGCAGGTTGCGCATCTCGTCGAGATTGCCGAACTGGTTGACCGTGCGCACGAGATAACGCTGCGATCCGTTCGTCGATGCGTCCGCCGGAAACGTTGACGTTTTCGTCGGCGAGGCGCTTGATGACGTCGGCGACGTTGAGATCGAGCTGCTGCGAGTTTCTGCTGGTCGATTTCGACGTCGATCTGGTCTTCGAGACCGCCGCCGACTTTCACCGCCGCGACGCCCGGCGTCGGCTCCAGGCGCTTCTTGAGTTCGTCGTCGGCGAAGCGGCGCAGTTGCTTCAGTTGCGCTTCGCTGATATCGCCGTTCGCCGTGCCGCGCTCCGCTCAGCGACAGGCGCATGATCGGATCGGTCGACGGATTGAAGCGCAGCAACACCGGCTTCTTCGCGTCGAGCGGCAGTTGCAGCATGTCGAGCTTGTCGCGCACGTCGAGGCTCGGCCTGGTCCATGTTGGTGCCCCAGGCGAATTCGAGGATCACGTCGGACTGGCCGGTGCGCGAGACCGAGTGGATCTTGCGCAGGTTCTTGACGACGCCGATCGCTTCTTCGACCGGCTGCGAAATCAGGTTCTCGATCTCGAGCGGCGCCGCGCCTTCGTATTCGGTGCGCACGGTCAGCGTCGGATAGGTCAGATCCGGCAGCAGGTTGACCTTGAGACCGCGACAGCGCGATCAGGCCGAACAGCACGAAGGTCAGCGTGACCATGCCGACGGTGACGCGTCGGCGCGTGGCGGCTTCGACGATGTTCACCCCTCGGCTCCGGGCTTCTTGTTCTCAGCGACCGCTTGCGGTTTGGCCGGCGCATCGACCGATGACCTGCACGGCGGTGCCGTCGCGCACGGCGTTGCGGCCGACCGTGATCACGCGCGCGCCCTCGTCGACGCCGCCGCGGATTTCGATGTGATCGCCGTCGCTGTAGCCGACCTTCACCAGACTGCGATGCGCGACGAGCGTATCGGCCGGCAACGGCTTGGCGCAGTCTTGGCGTCGGCTTTGCTTCGCCTTCGTGTCGTTCTTGGCATGTTCTTGTTCGCCGCCGTCGCGTCTTGTTGCGTCGTCGGGCTTCGGCGGCGGCGCCTTCTCGACGACGAACACGGCCGTCTCGCCGTCTTCTTCGATCAACGCCGAACGCGGAACGGTGAGCGCGTCGTCGCGATGGTCGTAAACGATATCGATGCGCGCCGAACATGCCCGGCTTGAGCGAACCGGTTTTGTCGTGGAACTCGCAGTCGTGACGCGAAACGTGCCGCTGGTCGAGTCGACAACGGGCGCGATGCGCAGGATCGTTCCGCTGAACGTTTTGCCCGGCAGCGCATCGGCTTCGAGCGCGACCGGCTGCGCCGGGTTTCAGGATGCCGAGCTGGCGCTCCGGCACATTGAGCACGGCCTGCAGCGGATCCATGCCGACGATCTTGAACACGTTCTGGTTGGTCTGCATCATGTTGCCGAGCTTGACCGAGCGCTCGGCGATGACGCCGTCGACCGGCGCGACGATGCGTGTGTACTGCGAGCTGCAGCCGCGCGGCTTCGAGCGCGGCGCGCAGGTCCTGCAGGTCGAACTTGTCCTGTTCGTACTCGAATTGCGGAATGAGCTGTTTCGGGATGGCGGCTTCTCGGCGTGGGCGAAGGTGGCTTCCGCCTTGCGCATCTGCGCAGTCGCCTGAGGCGAGCTTGCTGCGCGCATCGGCGTCGTCGAGTTGGGCCAGCAACTGCCCCGCCTTCACGGTGTCGCCTTCCTCGACATAAATCTTCTTGAGACACGCCCGTCGTCTTGGCGACGACCTGCGCCTCGTGATCGGCCACCAGCGAGGCCGTTCCGCTGTAGTTCGCGCTGATCGGCGTGCGCGCGGCCGAAGCGACTTCCACCGGCACCGCGTCGACCGTCGGCGTCTTCGTCTGAGCCGCTTTCCCATCGGTTCCGCAGGCGGAGAGCATGAGCGTGGCGACCGCAACGGCACTCGCCAGCGCGATTGTTTTTATATTTTTCAAGGAGTTGGCCATGATAGCTCGGTGGCGGAGGTGGTTGATGCTTCGGTGTTATAGTAAACTATATCACCAGAATAGTGAACTTTCAACCATGCCCATGGTCACGATTCTCGACCGCGCCGTTGCAGTGCGACAGAGCCGGTAGTCATGGCCATAAGCAAAAATTCACATGATCCGAATGTTGGATGCGCAAGGCGTCCAAATAGTTGCGTCCTGCACGCCGGATCCTCGTGACGGCGCAATGCAAGACATGTACTGCGCCGACCCGACTCACGCGCGCGCTAATCTGGCGATCCCGAATCGCCGCACGTTATACTTCACGAGTTTTTAGCCCTTATTCACTTTTGGATCGCTGGATCGACCCATGCCGAGACTTGTGCCTGCCCGTTTTTCCGCAATGTTGCTGTCTGCCCTCTGCTTCGCCGCCCCTGCCCTGGCCGATGACGCCAAAGGCGATCCGAACGTGGGTCACGCACTCGTCTATACGTGCGGCGGCTGCCACGGCGTGACCGGTTACCGCAATGCGTATCCGAATTACCGCGTGCCGCGCATCGCGGGCCAGAACTACGACTATCTGGTCAATGCGCTGACCGAATACAAGAAAGGCGAACGCGCCCATCCGACGATGCGCGCGCAGGGCGAAAGTCTTTCCGAAGACGACATCAAGAACATCGCCTCCTATCTTTCCAGCATCAACCCGTAAGGATGAAGCGTTTCATGAAATCGATTTTCGTCATTGCCACGCTTGCCTGCGGTGTTGCTTTCAACGCGTTCGCCGAAGGTGGCGCTGCGCCGGGCAAGAGCGCTGAAGAACTTTCCAAACCGTGTGCCGCCTGCCACGCGGCGGACGGCAACGCAACCAACGCGCAATATCCGCGTCTCGCCGGCCAGTACCACGATTACCTCGCGCGCGCGCTGCAGGAATACAAAACCGGCGAACGCCAGAACGCGATCATGCAGGGTTTCGTGAAGACGCTCAGCGAAGCCGACATCCAGGAACTGGCGAACTATTATTCGCAGATGCCGGGCAAGCTCGACGACCTTTCTCATCACGAGCAAGGTTCGGAGAAGTAACCGCGATCAGCGAACCGCGGTGGCGCCCTGCGTGCCGCGGTAATACGGGTTGTGGCCCGACGTGTGATCGGTCGCATCGCGAACCGCTTTGATTTCCGGCAGACGCGAGCGCAGCGTCGTTTCGATGCCCTGCTTCAGCGTCACATCGGCCATGCCGCAGCCGTGGCAGCCGCCGCCGAAACGTAAAATCACGATCGAATCCGGCGTGATTTCCTCGAGACTCACGCGGCCGCCGTGCGCAGCGATCTGCGGATTGATTTCGCTGTCGATCACGTATCGCACGCGATCGGCGAGCGTTGCGCCCTCGCCCGGCACGACACCTTTCAATTTCGGTGCGCGCACGGTCAGCTGGCCGCCGGTCGCATTCGTCTGATAGTCGATTTCGGCATCGTCGAGATATCCGATGCTCGCCGTGTCGACGTAGAACATGAAGCCATCGCATTGCAGCGCCCATTCGTCGCCGGCGAGTTCGTCGTTCGCGCAAAATTCGAGTTGCACGTCGCCCTTCGGCGTGCCGCCATTCACCGCATGGATGCGGATGCCGACATCGCTCATGCCTTGCGAGTCGATGAGCTTGCGGAAATGGATTCGAGCGTTGTCGGTAAGGTTCAGCATTGCGATTCGATTCCGATACGAGACTAGTTTACTCAATACGAATGGCGTTATCCGGGCGGCGGTATACTGGCCGTACCGGCGCCAAGGAGAAGATCATGAAGCTAGATGAGTTGCGTCGGCAGGATTGCAAGCCGCTTAAGGGCAAAGAAAATGCCGTCGACGCCGCCAAGGCGCACGAGATTATCAAGGAACTGCCGGGTTGGGAGTTCAGCGACGAAGGCGACGTCATCGAGAAAACGTACAAGTTTGCGGATTTTGCTGGGGCCTTGGCGTTCGTGAATGACGTTGGCGTGATTGCGGAGCGGGAGAATCATCATCCGGACATCGAGCTTGGGTGGGGGAAGGTGGTGGTGAAGTTTTCGACGCATGATGTGGGTGGGTTGTCGATGAATGATTTTATTAGTGCGGCGAAGGTAGAAGCTGTCGGAAAGTAAGCTTTTTCGCTCGTCATTCCAGCGAACGCTGGAATCCAGCTTTTGCTCTTCGCTCGTCATTCCCGCGGAAGCGGGAATCCAGCGACTTTGCTTTTGAGTCTTCTGATTTCAGAGCAAGAGCTTCCGCGATTGAATATCGCGGGTCACTTCTTTGCTGGTGCAAAGAAGTAACCAAAGAAACACCTTTTTTTCTCCCATTGGACGTTGTCCGCGGAGAGCACGTCCCTGATGCTCGCCGCGGACCGCGCGCTTCCTGCGCGCGATCACCCTCGATCTGCGCTTGCGCGTGACTGGTATAAAGAATCTTGTAAGCGCATCGGCACTAAGCGACTGGCGCCGGGGCGTTCAAGAGCTTTCTTTTCGCGGGAGTTCGTCCAGGACGGCGGCTAAGTTCGGGTGCGAGGGGGGCGGAAAAGCTGTACGTTTTTCCGTTGCGGGCGAATTCGAAGCGGGCGGCGTGCAGAAACAGGCGTCGTAGTCCGAATTCGCGGAGGCGTTGATTGGTTTCTTTCGCTCCGTATTTTTCGTCGCCGGCGAGGGGAAAACCGGCGTGTTGCGCGTGGACGCGGATCTGGTGCGTGCGGCCGGTGTGCAGTGTCACTTCGGCAAAACTCGCATCGGCGAAGGCGTCGATGATCTTGAACGAGGTCAGCGCGGGCTTGCCGGTTTCGTCGACGCGGACCATGCGCTCGCCGCCCTGCAGGATCGATTTGCGCAGCGGTACGTTCACGTCGAATTTCGCGCGCGGCGGATGGCCGCTCAACAGCGCCAGATATTGTTTCGTGGTGTCGTTGTCGCTGATCAGGTTTGCAGATCGAGCAGCGCGGCGCGTTTGCGTGCGAGGACGAGCACACCGCTCGTATCGCGATCGAGCCGATGCGCGAGTTCGAGCGTTTCGTCCGGCCGCGCGACCCGCAGCAGTTCGATCGCACCGAAACTGACGCCGCTGCCGCCGTGACTGGCGACGCCGGCGGGCTTGTCCAGAACCAGATAGTCCGCATCTTCGAAGATGATCGATTCTTCGACGCGTCGACCTGCTTCACCGGCGCGGGCGGCGCTTCGCCGGCGCTGGGTCATGCGCACCGGCGGAATGCGTATTTCGTCGCCGCCGCTGACGCGCGTGTCGGGTTTGGCGCGCTTGCCGTTCACGCGCACCTGGCCGGTGCGCACGATGCGGTAGATCAGGCTTTTCGGCACGCCCTTGAGCTGCCCGGCCAGAAAATTGTCGATGCGCTGCCCGTCGCGGTCCGTCGGGGACCTGCACTTTGCGCACGCCGGAACCGGCGTCGGGCTTGATTTCATGTCATCTGTGGATAAAATATCGTGCAAATTGCTGAAAATCGAAAGGCATTTCGTGCCGGCGGTCGACCAAAAAGTATTTTTAGTCGATCCTGGTCAGCACAG
>CAWFCC010000005.1:0-397310 GCA_963814225.1 uncultured Gammaproteobacteria bacterium
GCGGAGTAGCAACTACCTGCCGATCCCGAATCTTGACGTATAGGAGCGTCGTTTTTTGCGTTTGGACGCAGATTTCGACGACTCAATGGTCGGGCGGCGGGATTCGAACCCACGACCCCTGCCCCCCAGGCACGATGCTATACAAACGCATCTTATTGATGGAAGTACTTTTTTATTTATCATCCGGTGCTGGCAAAACCGCCATTCGCGCTCAATACGATCAATAACTTACAAACCGATTGGCTAGAATAAAACGAAACGATGACATCTGCTTCAGGCCAGCTGACATCCGATATTCGAGTTTCGACACCGCAGCCAAAAGGACTCACTGCCATGTGCGGGCGTTGATATTCCACCGCCCCTTTTGCACTTTCGGGTGTATCAAGTGTCGCGATTACCGGCCCGAAGAACCGCCGGAGCTCTTCTAATAGTTCTATGAAGGGAGGCTGTCGCAAAGTAGGTGGGGTTCGCCGCAGAAAACCGCCCACAGGCCGTTTTCATCCACCAGGCCGCGGAAGACGTCGTAAGACTCAACACAGAATCGAAAGGAGAAGAGCCGCAAGACCACCAAAACCTAAGGCATACTGCAAAAAAAGGGTGGCTCACTTTTCAGTGAAAATCCTGGCTCACTATTCAGCGCAAATCAACAGTGAAAGTGGCTGGTTGAACTTGAACGTGCTCGACTTGAATCGACGGCTCATTGGGGTGCCTGCAAGGTTGAGATCGTCCGCAATCCCGGAACGCCTGAGAGCGTCACCAGCGCGAAGTCTCCCCACTGCCGCGCGTGAGTCGCGGTCGGTGCCGACAGCGTCTCCCCGCTTCGCAAGCTTACGCTGACGAGCGTTCCCTTCGGGTGTCTCGCGTTCCACTTTTCGGCTGATTCTCGGTCCATGCCGAAAGGATAGCCGGCGGCATCTCAGGGGCCGCGACGTGAGATGATCTTAGGGCCAACGCGGAGGGAAGGATGAATCGTTCAAGGGTATTGGGCTCTATTCCGATCGTCGCCGGCGTGTTGCTCATGACGACAATTATTTTCAAATCGGACAATCCGGCCGACGCGTTATCCCTCGAGCTCTTCGCGGGGTCCTGCCTGGGTTACGCGTTCTGCTTGGTGGCGCTATTCACTTTCCGGTCTGCCATGCCCGCCATGCTGGGTGCCTGCTTCGCGCTGGCTGTAGACCTACTTCTTTTCAACGAGGTCTTCTGGCATCCGCACGGTTCAATGGGCGGCTTAGCTATTCTTGGCGTTCCGATTTTCAACGCAGTACTCTGCACTCTCGGAATTTTGATCGGGTGGATCGCGATGGCCCTTGCCCGGCGTGCAGCGGCGCGCGCACCTAATACTTGACGCGGCATGATCGGGCGCATCACGACCAAACGTCACTCTGACTTCTGTCAGTCGACGTGGCGAATTGTCGTAACGTGTTAACTACCTGAAGAGGAAAAGCCTCGTGTACAAATTCGCTATCTTGCTGCTTGCGGTCGGTTCCGCCGCACACGCAGCCGACGATTGCCGGCCGGTCATGGACGCAGCCAAGAAGACCGCAACCACGCCAAACCATTTGTTCCTCACACACGTCGCCGCTTTTCGCAATGGTGGCAAGCCGACGTCCAGCGAAGTCGTCACTACGAAAGACCGGCGCTACGTTTTGGTCAACGGCAAATTGGACTTCTCGGCCCTACGACGTTGCGAAGGAAGCCAGCGACATAGATGCCGCTGAGCCACAACCGACGTGCAAGTTCGTGCTTGACGAAACTGTCGATGGTGAAGCTGCGTCGGTTTACGGCGAGAAATCCGAAGACACGACCACAACGGTTTGGATTTCAAAAAGATCGGGGCTGCTGCTGCGCATGGAAACAAACATAGACGTCGGCGGCTCTCACGGCAAAGACCATTCCGAATCGCGCTTCGACTACGTCCACGTCGAGCCGCCCGCTGCGTAATGCAACACTCGGTCCGTTATCCGTCTCCTTCGAATGATGTACCGATCGACGATCTCGCATGCTTCAATGGCGCGACAATGCGACACGAGTCGAACGAGTGGACCCAAGAGAGCGGCTCGGCGGCAGCGTCCACTTGCGTCAAAGGCGGCTAGCCGTGACCTCGGTACGCGAGCTTCAATATCGACTCTATGCTGATGGCCGCGCCTACGTGATCGAAGTCTGCGCGCCCGGCAGGAATCCGGCGCCGGTGTCAGCCGTTCCGTTTGATGTGCAAATCGGTGTGGACGTAGCGGAGATCATTCGCGAGTGGCGAGCAGCAGAACCTGAGCGCGTCGTGCGCATGGTGTCGATTACGTGAAGCCGCTGGTGCCGAAGTCGGTCAAGCGCGACCAGTGGACGAAGTTTGCCGATGCAGTGCTTGCGTGGGTCTGCGCGCGTCAGGCGGCGACAATGTGAGGGTGGTCGGCAGCATCTCACAGACGCCACAACGGCGGCTATCGCCAACTGTCGACTACTGGCGTAGGCTGCCAATCCGTTGCGATACCGCTCAGCTCGCCCGGCCAGTCGGAGTAAAAATGACCTCTTTACGAATTGCAATTCTTTGTCTTTTTTCACTTATCCCCGCGTTAGTAGTTGCCGCGCAAGGGATAGTGTCTAGCTGGAATCCAGCGGAAGCCAGGGCGACGTTGACTCAAGGAACATCGACCACTGTTCCCTTGATGTTTGCATACGACAATACGAATTCCTCCTTAGCCAACTACCTTATTTTCGTTCAGGACGATTCGAGTTGCCCTAAATCTTCTTCGATACATTCCTGGATCCCACTATCTCTCATGTCCGGTTCAATCAATGAGGGGCAACAGGGATCGGTGTTGGTCAACGTTCCTCTGAACACCACCGGATTGGCAGTCGGAATTTACCGTTCGAATGTGTGCTTCGTCGCGGATGACGCTATGCATCCGACGAATGTTGCAGTGCCGGTCGTTCTCAAGGCCGTTTCGGCCGACGTCGTTTTCTTGGACGGCTTCGAATAGTGCTCGCTTGATGGCGACAAACCACAGGGTGACCGATGTGCTGTTCCGCCGATATCGAACGCGACGCTATATAAGCGATCCTTGAGGATCGAGCGCGGCCGTACTGTGAGTATCGGATGTCAGCATGAATAAGCGACTTCGAAACCGGCTCATAATCGCCGCAGTCTTCGCAGCGGTTGCCTTAGCTTCTTGGTTGACGCCATACGACTACGCAGGGTGCTCGGCGATTTCTGCGCCTGGGATTAGATGTCTATTCCGAAATTCGGGGCTGACGATAGTCCGCACGTTGTCCGTGGGGATTCTGATTTTGGTGCTGATCACGCCATCGAAGAAGGGATGATCGGTTGGATTTGCTGCTCAGTTGTCGATCGAGATGCGTTTAGCCGAACAGGAGAGCTAGATGGCGATGACCAAGTGTAATGAATGCGGTGGACAGATGAGCACGCGTGCATGGGCTTGCCCGCATTGCGGTGCGCGCGTGCGATCGAACAAAGGAGCCGTACTAGTCGCCGCGATCTTTGGGCTGCTCATGGCGGCGCTTGGGATGTACTTGGCTATCGAAGCACATCCGCCGATTCCGACCGCGCAACCGTAAGCTTCGACTTGTCGTCGCCTTGCGTTGGCGACGCGATAAATTCCATCAGCTGTTTTGAAAGTCTTCCGTTTTCTCGAGTTGCCTTTCGGTGCAACGCGGCTTCGATGAGGATCGCGTGCTTCGCCAGCCAGCGCCGACATCTTCCCGAGGCCAGGGACGGGCGCCTGTTGAATGTCGCGCAGGATTGAGCCACCTTGCTGAACAGTTTTCATTTTGCGCGGAGCCATGAAACATCGTCGAGATGAAGAACAGCTGCGGAATGTGGTGGCTCACTTTTCAGTGAAAATCCCGGCTCACTATTCGGTGCAAATCAACACTGTGCCTTCAATCGGCGATCGGAAACGAATGTGGAGGGTCCCCCCGACAGACCGGCTGCGATGCCGACCTCGAACGACGCCGCGCCTGCTTCTTACCCCATGGTGACGTCGTCGTCCACACCAGCGGTGCGGTCGATCGGTAATGCGCGAGTGCAGCCGCGCGCATCACGGGCTGATGATCAGGATTGGCAAAGGATCGAGTCACTGCGCGACTACGACAACTCGGTGATGTGCAAACGCTACGCGGTGGCAAAACAAAACCTGGACGCGGCTCTGTCGATGAAGACAAATGCTAATGCCGACCCTTCCGTTGCAGCGAACCTAGATCGCAAGCTGGGCGAACTACAGGATCTCGTCAAGCGCGGTGAGGCTCACTGTGCTAACACTGATCCTGTAGGTCAGACCTTGCACACTTATCAGGCCGTTTTAGCCGCAGCTGAGCTCGGCGACGCATCCGCTGTCGAGTGCTACCTGGACGGAGGCGCTGTTGGTGACTTCTACCAACAGTCGCCAGAAATTCAGGAGGACTTTCGCGCGAACGCAACAGAGATCGCACAAAAGGCAATCAGAAATGGAGACTGGTTCGTCGTATTCCAACTCGCCACCGCGTATTCCGGCGCCGCCAGTCAATACGACACCGGCCAATGGCTGCAGCAAGCTTTGCGGCCCGACCCCGTCCTCGCCTATCAATATCGCTTGTTGTATCGCAGAGGTTTGCAAGGAACTGCAGCACTGAGCATGGACGATCAGCTTGCGAATCAACGCTTGCAAAACCGCATCTCGGACGAACAGGCGCGCCAGGCGCAAGCCTGGGCCGATCGCACCTATACGCATTATTTCAACCGAGCGCCGCTCATTGATTCCGACACCCATGAGGTATGCGGGGAGCGGTAGTTTATTGGACTAGCCCGGAACGCCGACCCGGATCAGCACCGTTCAATGCCGAAATGATGCCTCAGCGCACTCGCTGTCTTGATCCATGAGCACTGGTATTGCTGGTCGGGCGTTCTTGGCTAGAAGCCGCGCCATCACCGTCGGTCGACATGACCATCCACGGCTAGCGGCGCGGCGTGCGGGTAGTTCATACACACGCCAGGTTCACTTTTTTGCGGTGAGGGTCCAGCGACCGTCGGGTTGGGAGCATTTTCGGTGCCTACGACTCTTTCTGCCGTTCCGGCGCCTCTCTCCATTTGTGTAGGTTGAGGCATTGTATAAATGTCAACAATTGCCCTGCAAACGTTAACAATTCACATCGTCCCTGTTGACATTTATTGCTGAAAACGGCGCAATGATCCAGCATCCGCGGATGTCTATGGGTCAAGTATAAGGGTTGCCCGGAACGAACGGCCCATTGCGTCGATCAGGAAGAGTTCGCCTGCAGTATTCCTAGGACTTCTGTTGCCAAGATCTCTGAAGAGGAGATCTAAGCGGCGAGAGCCTCGAACTCAGGCATGATCATGTAGTTGAGCGTGCCGCCATCGCCTCCACTCCTCCGTGACGATCGCCGCTTCCGACGCATGAGGTCGTAGAAGAAACGACGAGCCTGGGGCAACCAGTCGACATCAGCCGGACTTGGTGATCGAGGTCACGTTGGCGGTGTCGCCGAACAGGTCGATCAGGTTCGCGATCGTCTGGTGGTTGATGCTTGGAATGCGCACGGCGTGCTCGCCGGCTTGTGCGGTCTGGATCAGTAACTACCTTCCCGGTAGTGGACAGGCCGGCGCGGTAGTGCGTCGGCCGTGGGGAGAGTAAGGGCGAGGCGGGGGCTATTTACAAGAGGCAGGAATGTGAGATAAAGTATTGATAAATAAGGTAATATGTCAGCACTGACTTATTTAACGCGAACCGCGCGACACTCGGCGCCTGTATCGATCAAGGAAGCTTCATGACCAGGGTAATCGCGATCGTCTTGTTGGTGCTCGCACTTGGTGTCGGCGGGTGGCTTCTCTATTCGCACGAGCCTTCGACGCGCACGACGCAAGCGCCGGATCGAATCAGTCCACGCAATCGACCGTCATCGATCTCGTCCGATTCATCGAACACCACAAAACCGTCGCCGCCCCGCACGGTCGTCGCGAGCGCACCGACGACCCCGGCAACAACGAACGGTAACCCCCGTGAGGTTCCGGCTGCGGCAGCGAAGGTGACGCAGACCACGAACGGAACCCCATTGGGAACACCAAGCGCTCCTACCGAACCGGGCAAGAGCGATGACGACCTGATCTCGAAGTGGGTCTCTCCCACGGGCAGGCCGGACGATGAGTTCGATTCCAATAAAGTCATGCACAACCACCTCTCGACCGAACCGCGCGACGACGCTTGGGCATCGCAGGCCGAGCAGCAGCTGCGCAACTACATCACAGCGAAAATGGGGCCAGAGCGTTTGAACCTCGTGTCAGTGCACTGTGGGTCATCACTATGCGAGGTGGACGCTGTGGGTCGCTCGCCAGAAAACTTGAGCGTCGACATGAAGGATTGGCAGGAATATCTGCTTCTAATGCGTCAACAGCCGTGGTGGCAGGAATATCAATTCGACCAGCCGAGAACGATGGTTGCCAGCACACCCGACAACCGAGCTCTCTTCATCGCGTTTGTCACGCGCTTGTCGCAACCAGACGCAGGCTAGTCCGAGAGCAGCCCTTCTGGATCGTAGTGCTCCTGCATACCGCATGCGCTGCACACGAGCCGCGCGTCGGCTGTGCCGCCACCCTTGAACCGCAGCGACCGCTCGCCGGCACAGGTGCTGCAGAAACCACGGACGAGCGTCGGGTGCGCTGAGTCGCCGTGTATTTCGATGTCGGTGAAGTAGCACTCGGTCACTAGCAGTCTTCTCGCTTCATCGCGATCGCGGCCCTGCGGGGCGGGTCGGCTGAGCTGTCATTGGCGACTGACCACGTGCCAAGCAGGGCACCTGTCGTGTCTTCGTGTAGTTCAAAAACCTCGCCCCCGAAACCGTAGGAAGTCGTGATCTGAATTGTTCCGTCGCGTCGTCTCCAGAATCCGAGCGGGTGCTCGATCTTGCCGTCGCGGTGTGCGAGCCACACCAAGGAGCCCGGTGGATACCATGACTGCCCGGTCGCTGGCGTCGCTGTTAACTCGATGACGGGCACGGGGCCGGGCATTGCGAGGTCCGACATGCTCGTTAACGTTCGATAGCAGCCAAGCAGGGGGTCGGGAGCGTTCGGATTTGTAACGGTAGGGTCGGCTTCTACCGAGAGTAAGACGATGAGGAATGCCAGAACCTCGGTGCGCATGTTGTTGCTCCT
The DNA here is from genome assembly GCA_963814225.1 of uncultured Gammaproteobacteria bacterium. Lineage (GTDB taxonomy): Bacteria > Pseudomonadota > Gammaproteobacteria > Xanthomonadales > Rhodanobacteraceae > Rudaea. The sequence continues at coordinate 7,157 of CAWFCC010000005.1, forward strand.
GCTCTTGATCTGCTCTGCTTTTGCTTTTTCTCTTCTTCCTGATACCGGAGCTCGGCGGACGAAGCATCCTACGCGCGAGGGACGAACCCTTAGCACGGTTGCTTCGCCCGCCTGCCAAGTCAGACACCGTCTGCCCGGGGACGACCGTCATAGATGACTTATTCTTTGGCACGTATCCCTAACGGTTGCGGCTCGGATACGTGTTGCACCACCATCACGGTCATCGCCGTGTCATCGCGATCGATTGCGGCGTTGCTGCTCGGTAGCTCGTTTCAACAGCGTGCCGGTGCCCCGGCTACTCCCAACGCCAAACCGTTGTATCGCCCCGCAGACGATGGGAGGACCTTCCCGATGTTCTGGGTCGATCAATGTTGCGCGTGCATTATCGGCGGAGACCGCCGGAGCTGGTAGTCGTCCGTGTGCGGCACGAACGCTTATACTGTTGAATGTCGCGCAGGATTGAGCCACCTTGCTGAACAGTTTTCATTTTGCGCGGAGCCATGAAACATCGTCGATAGGAAGAACCGCTGCGGAATATGGCGGCTCACTTTTCAGTGAAAATCCCGGCTCAGTATTCGGTGCAAATCAACACGGTACGTTCATATTCACTGATTGGCGGGCCGAGGTGTTTTCTCTGCTGGATCACATTTAAATTGTTTTTGAAAATTGGGCATCGAGGAATCGCTCCGTACGTCACTAATGTAGGTTGATACTAGTACTTTTTAAAGCTTGCGATGACCAGTATGCAAAACAGTCCTATGTCGTGTTCCGAGAGGGCATTCCGGGATCCCTATGAAATATAAGTAGTGCTGCACCTGAATAAACATAAACGAACGCCGGTTTGAGATCTTGTAGAAAGACGGGACTGCTCAGTTGACATCCGTTCCAAGTTCCACTAGAGACAGCTGGTGAAGGCGGCACGCTATTCAGGAATCGAATAGACACTCTCAACATCGATGGTTGGCAGATTCTCCTTCTGCAAAGACGGCGCGATGGCTGATCCTCGCGCAACAATGCGAAATAAAAATCTTATCTTGCCGCCTTGTGTCAGCTTCCCAAGATCTTGGATGACAAAAAAAGCAGATGCTTGGCGATCTCTCTCCGCGCTCATAAAAACCGAGTCGTCCCGCACTGAGTAGGCCTCCCCTCTTGGGGTATGCATAAGTAGCTCGTCCCTACTCAGATACGCGTCACCTTTACCTAAGCAACGAAGAACGGAGCAGACATTTCCGCTGCCAAGCTTACCCGCCGCGCCTCCGATCGCGATTTTGGCCTGAGATATTGCACTCTCGGCCGCATTGCGAGCTAGATCAATGTAGCGCTCGCTGTTAACGCGCTTGTATTCGGCTATTGATGATCGTGAAAATATGAGTGCGAGCGATGATAGGACCAGCAGGATTGCGCTTGCGACAACCATGATCGTCCCGGACTGTCTCAAGCGGATTTTTCTGCGCGGCACAGCCATTATGTATGGAAAGACCTAAGTGCGACCGTTGCGTGAAATTCGTGAATCAGCAGCTGCGGGGTGCTGGATCCATCTGATGAAACCCGCCGACCTTCACCCGGTGATGCGCGCATGCCGCCGCTCGTTCCCAATCCTATCCCGGAGCCGTCCACAGTCCAGTCCCGTGCGACGACCAGCGACACATCCACGGCGTCAATATCTTCCCAGCCACATGGGCGTGGAACAGAGTTGGACTCGCATATCTGCGCCGCATCAGTGCCGGGATAGAGCTCGTCTGCCGTTAACCAGTAATGCATTCCCGTGATATCTGTAAGCGAGTACCGAAGTACAAATTCCTTGACCCCAGTTGTCAGCTCCGTATTGACGCCGTTTTCCCGCCGTACGAGTGTGGGCATTCCCTTCGGGGCGTCACGAACGAAGTATGTGACAGTGGCGAGAGATCGGGTCAGGTCGTAAACACTTACAGGACCGTCCCTATCACACTCCGGCGCCCGAAAAGAATTGCTCCGAGGGCGAGCGACATTTCCTATAACTTCAATTTCGAAAAGCTGAGCGCGTTTACAAGAGGCGAGCATGACGCTGGTTGCGCCGTTCCATGTGTCGCCCGGTAGCAGTAGCTGATACAAGCTACCATTGCGACACTTAGCTTCCGCGGCAAACGGCGGGACGGAGTCGTCGATATAACGCAGAGTCACACGGTCGGCGTTGAGAACTCGTTGTGGTGCGACACTACTGCTGTCGCCATGCATTGGCAGCGGACACGGCGATGCCGCACACGAACTGCCATTGATGAATATTGAACGGCCGAGATTGTACGGCTCATCCGGAGGAACGCGCGCCGTCCCATTTTGCTTATGAACACCCAGAGCCCGCATGACTTCCTCGGGAACAGATACCTCCATCGGAAGGTTTGAACCGCACGGCATGCGGCCTGTTGATCTGAGATCACGTGCGATTGCTTGTAGCGCCAGGTCGCCGTCGCGTTGCAAACGAACTACTGCGTCTTGCGTCGCACTCGCTCGCCTCATGTCGGTAAGTATGGTAACCAGCCCAATAAAACCGATCAGTCCCATCGCGGCAGCGATGATTACTTCAACCAAGGAAAACCCACGGCTGCAGTGAGGCCTGCTGAAATTTTTATACGTCACGGCCGGAACGTCCAAACCATAGCGTCGCTTTCTGCATTGGCGGATGAAGCCATATGTCGTGGCCACCTCACGCCAATTTGACAAACCCACTCATCCGCAGAAATTAAAACGGTCTCATCATGCGATCGGTGGCAGGACAGTTCGGAAACTGCGTTCGGCGCGTTGACTGATATTGCCCGTTGAAATCGGTGCATATCAAAGCGCGCAAGTGCCGCCGAGTCGCAGGGTACATTCAAGCAATCAACAACCGAAAATTGATTCGAGGTCGAGTTGCTGCCGTAGCCGCCCGACGAGACAGCTTCGGCATTTATGTGCACCGAATCAATGAGCGTTTGAGCAGCCCATTCAATTTGTGCTCGATGCGATGCGCTCGCGTTCATGCCAGTCGTGACGGCCATTAAACCGGCAATGCCGAGCAATCCCACACTGGTGACCGCTACGGTCACCAGTGTCTCGATGAGACTCGCCCCACGGCTACCACGTAGAGAAAAGACACACCCCGAACGGAAGTTCAAGAACAACACGAAGCTGATGATCTACGTATGAAGTCAGTTTAGGATTTCTCGCCAATTTGTGCGCCCGACCCCTCCCCCGAGCCCCGGACCACTAAGCAACGAAATCTGAGGCGGGCCGGTCAAAGGTTGGCCCAATATGGCGTATTGTGCTTGGGTATTCGCAGACGGCGGGATCTGGACTATCTGACTGCTCGTGATACCTTGCGAAAAACCCAAATAAGGGATGATCGAACCGCTTGAGTTTTCCAGAACAGATCGACCTGTTCCATAGTTGATTGCGTACTGCTGGCCGGCGTACTGGCAGGGATCGCTCGTGGGAACCAAGGAAGCGAACGCGATGATCGGCAACCCGGACACAGAATCCGGGTCCACGACGATCCGCTCCGTTGCGCCCCCGGGAGCGACATTTGTAAGGTCGTAGTACCACCCTGCTGCCGTGTCTGCGATCAGAATTCCTGTTGACAAATTGGTGTCAGCAGCTAACGACGATCGAGCAATCGGCAAGCCTGTTGTCGAGAAGCTGCCGGAGGAGCCGTCGCGCAGCGCGTACATTGTTTGAGGCTGAGTGCTGTTTAGATCTGAAACATCAAGAAAGCGCCCAGTGCCAACGAACACCCAGCGGCGCGTACCGAGACCAGTCGAATCGATATCAACTTCAACTCGAGGCGCAGTAGTGATTGGCTGCGGTGTGTTCGATGCGTCTGCGAGCGTCGCGAGCAATGTTGGCCCCGCGTAAGCAATTGTCTGCGATAAATCAAACCGCCACACATTGCCCAATAGATCACCTGCATAGACCTGCTCGATGGTTCCGTCAGAGCTTTGCTGCGTGAACGGGGTAGCTGGCCCTAATCCGCTTGGATTTGCGAGCGATCCTGCCGACGTCTTCAGTTTTTCCAGCAGAACACCAGTCCGAGCACTCAAGATGTAGAGATATCCTTTTCCGTCGGTGGCGCCGATTCCAATATTGTCATATCCGGACGTGACTAGGACCACCCAACCATACTTGCGGGTCTTAGCGACGACAGGACGGGGGTAGCTGTAACCCATATCCGGATCGGTGAACTCCCAGAGCACTTTGTGCGAGATGGTCGTCTCTTGCGACGCACCGGAAGACGTGTCCAATGCGGGGGGCACAGTCGTGATGTCGAGTGCGTAAATTCCTTTTCCGCCCTTGCCCAGGCCTCCAACCAACATTGTATGCCAGTCCGGGACGGTGCCACCGGCGCAAGAGGTTCCCGGCGTGGTGCACGACCAGTCAAAATCAGCGTCAGCTACCTGTGGGGTCGCATCCACATAAAAATGATGACTGAACTGGTTAGTGGTAAAACCATTGAGATTCGCAAGAGCAGCCATACCGTCGACGGCAGGAGTATTGTTTGGACCGGGAATGACAAAGCTGGGAACATATGCAAATTGTTCTGTGCCGCCAAACGGTACGTTGCTTGTGTCAACAAACGGATTCGTACTGCTAGCAGTTTGCGTAGTGAAGGTACCTGCAAATGCGTGGAGCATTCCGTCGTTCGCCCCCGCGTAGACCATAGGCGCGCGCGTAGCAACGCTGCTTGCGAACGCGGTGTAGCCTGGGTTGGAAACCTCACTGTAGCCCGGGGAGAGCGCGTTCTGTACGAGCACAGCACCGGAACCCACAATGTCCCCGAGAGTATGCGTGCGGACGCGAAACTTTGAGCCCTCGTTGCTGCGGTCACCTCGCAAATAGTTCAATAATGGCGACGAGCCCGTTGTGTCGCCGGCGAATGCCGTCTGCTGTGCACTCGAAAGACTCGAGAAGCGAAACGGAACGCCCGATTTCGATTGAGTGTTATAACTGACGATGCGCCGCGCCGTGTTCCACGGAGCGGGTATCGCGGGTGACGTGATCGGATTGGTCACTGCATCGACTTGAGTCTGCGCATGCCATGAAGTCCCGGTGGTCACTGCACCAGTTGCAGGATTTACAGTATCGAGCATGCCAACGATGTCGCCGGTCCAGATTCCGGGTATGTACCCGGTTTGATAAACGGGAACGCCTCCGGCCGCTGCGTGGAACGGACTCGTCGTAGCAGATAGGACGCGTGAAGACGATATTCCCGGGGAGGCTGAACTTAGTGTTCGTTTCGACGCGACTTGCGTAAAGATCGTCGACAGTCCGGACTGAATCAAGTCGGGGCGATTTCCCGGGAAGTAGTTATCCGGACGCAAGTCTTTAGCGGCCACCGTTGTCGAATTCGTGTGCCAGCTTAGAAAATACTCCGGGGTGGGAACTTGCACAGACCCAACTGGGGCGCAAGGACGGGGCGGAGTTGCGGCAGTGCACTGCCCATCGTCTACCGTAAAGCCGCCGTATTTGGCAGCGAGCCAATACTGGTTGGGGCCGTGTCCGCTTCCCAACGAGCCGGGGTCATATGTCGGCGATCCTGAGCTTCCATCGTAAGGTCCCGGTTCCATCACATCAAAGGTGTACGTGTCCACCGTTACCTTCGAGCCGTTCTTGCCGGGAATGCCATCGGTTAAGTCTGGACGCATGTTCTGCGTGTGGGCGTAGTAGGCCATCCCCGCAACGTTGTACGTTGGTGAACCCGTGCTATCGCCGACGACCGTCTTAGAACCGATGTTACCTCCCGCCGACGAGTTCATAGTGACGGCCGGTGTCGTTTCAACTAATGGCAGGTCGCCCAAGGCGTTAAGCCACAACTGCGTGTTGAGGCCCGGGTCCGAGCCACTCGCAGGAAGAGGCGAGAGCGGCGCGTGATTGGTAGCTGAAACACCCGACCCAGGAATTGCGGTGTCGTACCATGTATGTGAGTCGCCGATGGTGACGATAGCGTTTCCCTGACAGGAATACTGAACTGGGTCATTAAGATTTGACGCAAGCACGGGAAATCCGTCGGCGGTCGCGGCCGACACAGGAAACGCGGACGTATAAGAAGCTTCAAGTGGGTGATGTTTGTAGTACGCCAGAGCAACGTAGTAGAGTTCTGACAGGGTGTCATACGTTTCATACGACGATTCGACCAAACCGAATTGATTTAAATAATTGATCGCTCCGCTTTTAGAAATGGTGCCGGTAGTAGACGAATTGCTGACATCCGACAGCGCTGGATTCGGGAAAAACGTCCCGTCCGTTGCGCTCCATTCCGCAGTCGCATTCGCAGCACGCGGCCCAGAGCCGTTATACGAGGTCGGCCCGTTGTCGCGCAGCAGCGCGCGGATGATGCCGTTGGGGCCACTATTGCCACTCGGGAATACATAGGCGGCTGCTCCCACTCGAATTCTCTGGTAGTTCTGTTGGATCAACCCTTCTGGCTTATCGTACGTTCCAGCGCCCGGATAGTCCGTGCTCACATGAGAGGAGTTGCAGTCACTTTCCAGCAGACCGGGCACGCAGACCCTCACGCGTGCGTAGTACTGCTTCATATGATTATTGCTAGCATTCGTGCAATTGGTGGCGCTCGTACCGTCTAAGAAACAAGTGTTGTCGGAAACTTGAAAGAAAACGCCGCGATTCGTAACAGAGCACGCACCGGTGGCGGTGGTGCAATTTGTCAATTCGGTGCTGCCGTTGTTCGACCGCAAATATATAGTCGAGGCCGCACCTAGCGTAACGTCACCTACGACTGTGGATGGAGAGACGTTATGTGACAAATCGAGTTGCTTGGTTGGCGGGCTGCCGCTGCCACCCTGGCCAGTATCGCGCGCCCGCTCCAGCACCGTGAGCGATGCGGTGTCAGTCGAACGGTAGCCTCCCGTCAATGCCTGCCGAAACTCGTCGAGCTTCGTCATCGTTGCCCAGTTGAGCATGTTGCCGCTCCAATGACCGGTGCAAACATGGCTTGAAGATAAACTGACCGGGAAGAAATAGTTGTTAGAGTTGTCGTAGTCGTAACATTTGTTGTAGTCGAAATACCCTAAATAATTCATCGCAGCGAAGTAGCAAATGCCGCGACTGCTAAAAAGACCGCCGCAAGCTATCGTCTGCTTCGTCCCAGAAGTGTCGGTGTAGACAAGCGGGATGTTGGCATCTGTGTATGCCGCGACTACACCCGTTGGAAACTCCACGGATAAGGCCAACATCAGATTTGCAGGCACATTGTTAGCGCTGTAAATCGGGATGTCCGACAATGGTGTAGGCAACGTTGCGGATGCTACCGTCGCAACCAAGGACAGCGCGCATAGCGCGATCCAGCGAAGAAATTTCCCTGAAAAGCTCTTGATCGCCAGTTTCATGCCGACATACTCCTTGATCTGATTCGCCGCCACAAATGCGCTAAATGCGTTAACGCACAATGGTCTGCATATATCCTGTAGCGTTCCGGGGGCCATCTACACGGACCGTCAAACGGTACGCTGGCTGCACGCCAGGCTGAAAGTTGGTGTTCCCCTGGTCCCCTGTCTGGTTAGTGGCCGAACCGCCGCTGACGCTTGCAAGGGGAGTAATACACGTGTTCTTGGTCGCAGGACCGATAGCATTACAAAGCCGCTCAATCACATACCACAGCTTATTTTGCGTCGAAACTGAAGGCAACATTTTGGCGCCAGCCCCCGTCGGATCCGTCATCGTCAAAACGTCAGGAACGTCAGGACGTGTTGTGGCTGGCTGGATCGTTGCGTAGTAACCCGACCCCGGAATGTCCACATTGTCCGCGGGAACATCAAAGCTGAAGCCCGTGTTGACATCGGCATAAGCGCGCTCGGATTCTTGGATCAGACCTTGGCGAAAAGACATGTTTCCCGAAATCGTGCTGCTTGTATTGACCGATGTGATCAATGCGATCATGGCGAGTAAAGTGGCAATCAAGACGATCACTGCCGTCAGTGTCGCCACCATGCCTCGCTGATATTGGGGAAGTTGCCGCGTTAGACGAAGAGACATGCGCCGTCCTAGTGTCAGAAAAATCGAGTAACGAATGCGTTCCGAATCGGAATCGTCTCGTCGTAGACTCTGTACCTGTATTGCGGCAATGTCGTCATCGTGTACTTGAGCGTTCCTAGATCCGCGAACAGATCCAAGCTCACCGCACCGGTGTAGTCCTTCGCGCGCTCGGGCAGCTCACTCTGAGATACGACAACCAGCCGTATAGCCTTGATCTGGCTAATCGACAACAAGGCAGCGGGCGTCCGAGCCATCAGCGCCGCATACCCCCACGTGGCGCCTATCGGCTGCACCCATTCATCAACGATGCCGTCCCCCGATACGCCGCTGCCGGGAATTGACGCTGTGGTGGCGCCGTCATCGACACCATAGAGCGCTTTCAACATCACCACTCCGTCAGCAATTCCGGCGGGAGCGGCGCCGGCGAGCATGTCATAACGATCCAGCGTGTTTGGCGTAACCGTTGTGTCGATACCGAATAACGCAAACGTTGGAGTTGGCCCCACATCAAGCACGTTTGGGGTACCGACGAATCCGCCGACCGGAGCATTCATCGCCAAGAAAGTGAACGTCGGGGGCGCCGCTGACGCTACGGCACTGACGTTGGCGATCGCACACGTGCCCGCATTTGGAGCTCCGGCGAGATAATCGCCGGCCAATATCCCGATGCCGTTATCGACCACTAGTGAAGTTGCCGTCGTGCCGACCTGTACCGCTGCCTGAAAAACTCGGATGCCCGGGTTACCGCCAATCACGGCGATCGTATCGGGAGTCGTGGCGGTAGCGGGACCGGTGCCCGCCTGGATCAATACTGGAATGACCTGCACCGCGGCAGGGAAGGATGCAAATGGCGCCGCAAAAGGCCCCGCATGAGGAAGCACCGTGCTACCTCCGAGGCGGGCTGAAACTGGACAGCCCGGAAAGCTGTAGTTTTTTCCTTGAACAAATCCGGAACCGGCAGAGCGGATTTCACGTTCGAGTTCGTAGGCGGCAAACGTGCCATTTTCTTGCGCATCGTTCCCCGCAGTGGTCGTGCGTTTCTGGCCTTCAAATTTTGCGAAAGCCGTCAACATCGCAAGTGTGCCGATGACGCTGATTAGGATTCCCACCATTAACTCGACAAGCGAGAAGCCGCGTGCGCATTGCAGAGGGAACATAGTGGGCTGTATCGGTTTGATCATGAGTGGGTATCTTTCTAGAGCACAATCTGCGAGACGCTGACATAGTTGTGGACGGTCGATCCCTCACTGGGCAGTTGCCAGTTCACCACTACCGTTACTTGAGTTCCATTGAACGTGACGACCGGCGGATTTGCCGTCGCCCCCGGAAGATTTTGTTCAACTTGCGCCGCCCACGTGTTGAAAGCCGCACCGCCCGTAGCGAAAGATGGCAGCAGCGCGGGGTTCTTTGCCGAAGCCCACATCTGCGACAAGATCTGATCAGCAAATGCGGCTGCGTCCGTGCGATACCGCGCATTTGAAGAAAACGCAATCGAAGCAGACTGCATCGCGATCATGCCTAAGATACCTATCGAGAAAATCAAGATCGCGATCATCCCGTCGAGGAGGATTGAGCCGCGTTGCTTAAATCGTCGCATGAGTTTTCCCCGGACTGCGTTCACGAGCAGCCCTGCGGAGTGCTCGCTGTTAACGGCAAGTTCGCGTCACATTCGCGAATCGCACCGGACGGGCTCACGGTGTTCACCAAGCGTCGCGTATTCAATGCGCTGGATATGACATCTACACGACCCAAGGCCGTTGTGTTGTAACCAATCGGGCGTCCCATGGCATCGAAGGTCACTCCACTCACCCCTAGACCACTCAGTGCGGTTCCATAAGAGCCACCGGTACCGCTTGTCGACCCCAGAGAAACTCCGTTGGAGCCGGACTGATTTACAAAGGATTGATAAACGCAGCCTGACCTAAGCGATGCAGTGCATGATGCAGAAACACCACCGCACGTTCCGGGGGAAGCAGTGGGCACGCAAATCGTCCAATTCGCGCTGGTGGCCGAGGAAAGCTCAAAACGAACCGGCCGAGCGAGATCGACGGCCTGATTTCGGGCGAGGCGCAAACCGTTCTGCAGGGATTCGGAGGTGCTCCTGACCCGTGAATTCGCCACCCAAGTGCGATAAGAAGGAGTGGCCAATAGCACCAAAATGCCGAGGATCGCGATGCCGACCATAAGCTCAACGAGCGTAAAGCCGGCGGACCGTTGGTGGGAAGTCAGGCGCATACTCCGCCTTTATTGGTTACCCAACAGGAAGTCGCAGGCAGAGCCCAACCGGTGGGGACGCTGGTCGTCTTGCGGATGTTGCTCTCATCAACCGTAAAGACAAAGTTTTCAACCCCTGAGCCCACAATACCTGTCGCTGTCGCGGTGTAGGTCGTTGCGGTACTCACACAAGTTACGCTGAAATATTTCGAATCAACGCTAGTTGGGACTGGTGCGCCGCACGTTCCTGCACCGTACGTTCGGTTGTCCTGGAAATACTGCTCCATTTTGACGTAGTAGTTGGCCAATGCGTTCTGTGCGGTAGTCAACTTAGATCGCATTACATAGCTGTTGTAAGCAGGCAACGCGATCGCAGCGAGAATGGCGATAATCGCGACGACTACCATCAATTCGATCAGAGTGAAGCCGCGGTTCTTTTTGTCGGAAAAGCACATTGACGATCCCTTAAGTTTTCGAACCAACAAATTCTGACGAGCCCGTATTAGCGTTTCGCAGCGATAGCCATACCTGCAGCCGACGTTAGTTTATCGATAGTCAGGGGCGAATTCGCGAATACGAAGTACGCCACGGACCAGTGGCGCTGGACGACCGACAGGCGGCAGCGCCGCACCCACATTTTTGCAATGAAGAAAGTCTCAGCAGCCTTCAATTTAGCCTACGTTACCGTATTCTGTACAGCCGATAGCCGTGTCCGTGAGTGGAAAACAGCCTAAAGTTCTGCGAGCCAGTCGGTAAGCACAATCCCTTCAGCCAATGAAGCCGTAGGCAAACGCCTTACCGATCGCCCTGGGCCCACACCTAACCTTCTCTCGTTTTGTCGCTCATGGTGGACCGTCGGACTCCGCCGCTTCGTGATTGCCTAGAGGGTTTGACATCTACGGTAGTCGCAGAATTAGTGTCGTCAATGCTCCGCGAATTCCTAAGCGCGTTCGTCGAAGCTTGCTAATGTTCAATGATCTTGCTGTGCGCCGGTTTCATTCCGGACATGCACACGCGAATTCAGTCGCTGTCTTAGCAATCGGAGACGTCGTGCAAAGTGCTCCAGGTCAGTTCGGACCTCCAGGGCCGTTGTATTGACTTAAGCCGCCCCCCTCTGCCTGTTTTTTTCTCGATTAGATATTCCCAAGGCCAGTGAGTCGAGGCCGAGCGTACCGGCTCCTCGGCACGCCATCGGCGCCCTGCTGGTCTCGCAAGCGACCGCCGCCATCTGACCACGGTCTACGATTAGGCCTCCGAGTACAGGTGCGAGATGATCGACCAACGAGCAAGCGTGGTGACTACTTGGTGCTGATCGCGTATTCGGTGTTCCGTGCCGCAATGAGTATCGGAATCGACGTTGGGATCGATGAGTCGCTGACATCGGCGGGACCACCTCGCCGTGGCGTCGCAGGAGCGACGCGCTCTGCCTAACAACTTCGAGCCACTCGCTGCGCATCGCGTTTCACGAAGTCGTTGCTTTTCGACGTGATCTTCCAGTTGCTGTCCGTGCCGCCGGGTCGTCGATGCCGCATCAACGGACTTTCTGAAAACTGTCTTCGGCCCCGAGCACTTCCGGACTAGCGACGGCGACGATGGGAGAGTTAGACGGTTAGGTCCGTATCGACGAAACGGTGACTATGCTCGCCTAAGCGATGCGCAGTGGGGACGCCGGGGTGGCTCCGCAGCGCACCCTGATCAAACATGGATCGCACGGGCGAGCTGGCAGCGATACCCACATATTTCCTCAATAGTGCGCAAGCGCGTCGGAGGTGAGAGTTAAATGACGGACTGTTTTGACGAGGCGAACACCCACAATCCCGCCCCAGCCGCTATGGAAGTGCTCGTAGACGCTCAGGACCGCCGGGTGGCCACGGCGTGGTCCAAAGACGAAGCGTTAAAACAGATCAACGATCGTGGTCATTCCATCGCGGATGTTTCGGATCGATTAGGCGTTTCAATTCATAGTCTGTATGCGTGGCAGAAGCGTTCCGGTAAACCCGCAGCAGTACGTCAGGTCGAGACCGATCAGGCATCCGAACTACGACGGTTGAAAGCCGAGTTGCGCCGGGTAACCGAAGAGCGAGACATCTTAAAAAAGGCCGCCGCGTACTTTGCCAAGCAGTCCGGGTGAAGTACGCGTTCATGCGTGACCACGCAACGGTTTTTCGACTGCGCAGTATGTGTCGTGTTTTCGGTTTGCATCCGAGCGGCTACTACGCGTGGCGATCGTCGCCCCTGTCGGCGCGTGGCAAGGACGATCAACGCGTCCTGGGATTGATCAAGCACGCGTGGCTGCAAAGCGGCGGTGTCTATGGCTACCGCAAGATCACGCGCGAGTTGAGAGACGTGGGTGAAGCGTGCGGCAAACATCGCATCGCTCGGTTGATGCGTGGCGAGGGACTACGCGCTCAAGTGGGTTATGGACGTCGCCCTGGAGTTCGCGGCGGCAAGCCATCGATCGTCGCAAACAATCACCTGGCGCGACAGTTCGACGTAAGCACCGCTAATCAAGCCTGGGTGACCGACATCACCTACATCCGCACGCACGAAGGCTGGTTGTATCTGGCCATTGTGCTGGACTTGTTCTCGCGCCAAGTGGTCGGTGGTCGAAGTTCTAGCCGTAGGGTATCGCGCTTAGAACTCAGCGTGAACGCGCGCACCGATCACCATCACCGGACCTCGGTCCGCGTTGTACGCAGGATGCGACACAAACTGATAATCCAGTGATAATGAGAGTGACTTGGCCAGTGTCCACACGTACGTAGCCTCGCCGATGCGTTCGGGACGTTCGTGAACCAACGCGCCGTCGCCGACTAAGATTCCCAATCCACCAGCTTCGAAATAACTTCGCGCAGCCGAAGAAAGGCGGTTCTCCACCGCGGAAAACGACAGCACATCGTCGCTGCGTCCCCACGACGATCCCTTGATGGCAATTCCGCCGCTCGCGCTGCGGTTTATTTCGGTAAATTCATACGCTTCCTTTGAACCTTCATTTGCACTGACGCGGGCGAACACGCCGACTTGTGCGCTGACTTCCTGCTCAGCGTTCAGCGCAACACCAGGCCGCGACGCGTAACGGCGCACGAACGCGACATCGGGGACTTCGCCGGTCTCCGCTGCCAGACGCAACGCATCGGTGTAACTGCCCATCCGGCCGCGATTCACAAAGGCCAGCAGCTTCAACTTTCCTGCGCGCTCGCCGAGTTCATGCCGCTCTTCGAGTTCGCTAACGAGCTCGAATTCATGGAAGTTACGCTCGAAGGTTTTTGCATTCGGGACCGTCGATAAATCAAATATGCCACCGCGCAGCGTCCATCGATCGTGTGTCCATTCCAGGGCACCACCGACGGAGTAGCCCCAGGCGTCGGCGGCATAGTCGAATGCACCAGCCTCGATGATTGACCAGTTCAGAAGATCTGTGCGCGGATCGTGGGCGTAGGCATTGGTGTCGAAGATATCCACCACCGAAAACTTGCCCAGAGTCAGGGTGAGGTTATTGTGCGTATGGGAGCCACCTAGCTGATTGGCTTTGTCGTCAACGGATTCTGTGTCGCCGCCAAAATCAAACACGCGCCGCACAAATGCGCGTTGCAATCGCAGGTAAGGAGATGTCGAGCCGACCTTGTACGCCTCTCCGCTCGGGAAGCCCGCCACGCCCAGCGTATCGCTCAAGCCAAAACCTTGGTCGATTTCAGGATTGAGATACATCTCAAAACCCCAAATGCGCGCTCCGAAAAACAACGTGGCGTCAATCGTCTCGCGCCCACTGTCACCCGAGGTGAGGCTATTTGGACCGCTATATGCGGCGTGGAAACTAGGGTGGTATTGCTCGACCATCGTCGCTTGGCCGTGGATGTTGAAGTCCTCCGAATCCATAGGGGATTCGCCGTCAGTTGCTCGGCCATCAAGTGTCGCAACGCCTAGAGCAAGAGCTAACGAATTTACCGCTATCCATCGCGTCTTCACCCCTCGTACTCCGTCCTGCCTCATAAGCTCTAGCCCGCGCACCCGATTTTCTCACGGCCACGGTGACAAAACGGCTCGACTACTCGCGTTTTTCTGTGAACGGATTTTTCGGGCACATTGTCAACGGTCGCACCGCCTGATCGCCTTGGGTCCCGCGGTCGAGCAGTACGTAAACACTGGGCTTCATTCTAGAATTCGCCTGGCGCCATTGACGCCGGCGCTGGTACCTGATGTCCGAGTGATTTGCTCATGCGCTCGGGCGACAAGCAGCAGCGGCACTAGACCGTAAGATGAGCCGGCGGGCCAACTTGCCCGCTAACAGCGCACGCTCCCGCCTTGGAGGCTTGTTACACACGAGGGGCAGTCCTGCCGAGCTTTGCGCGCCGTGCGTTGTTTGATCGGTCGAACGTCGAAAGAATTCAGCGCCGGTCATTCTCTTCCGCGTCCACGTCGACGCGGGTGTTCAACGAAGGGCTTCTTTCCGACGTTCGGCATCGTTTTGCCATTAGCAGGCGTTGATGCGCGAGCCGTGGCATGCGGGCCCGACACAAGCTCCGAATTGTCGCCGGCTCGCGCCGCCCGCGCCGCTTTGCGATTGAATGCCGCTCGTGCACCAAGCATTGCTGAGGGTCTTCTTACACCTTCGGAGTTGTTCGGACGCGGAGGCTGGGAAAAAACTCTATCGTGTGTGGTCGAAGGAACTGCGCGCGCAGGCAAGACATTGGTCGAAGCCGATGGAGCAGCGGAGGCGCTTGCTGCCGATACGTGGGGTGCGACATTCGGGGCAAATGGACGCGATGCGACAGGGGACGACGACACGATTGCTGCCCCGGTTCCCGTCAGCGTGCCCGCGGGTGCTGAAAACGCGGGGCGCACCAGCAAAGGCGGACCGAACCACGTTGGACCTGGCGCGACGATACGCGTTGCCAGAAAACCGACGCCAATGTGCAGGCCGATGCCAAGGCGCCACGGTGTCGCCGCGAAAGACTCAGGCCGCGGCGCGTATACCATCGGCGCATAAAACGGCCCTCTCGATGGCGCAGTCTCCCACCCAAACGGATCGATTGAATCTGGCGAGGGGTCCAGCTCGGCATCAAACAGGTTGTCGGGAGCGTCGCCCGGCGGCATGCCACTGAGAAGCTCCGGGTCGGCAGAGGCTTGCGCTTCTGTTGTCTCGCTTGCATGCGACACGCTTCCGCTTCCAGATGCTAAGTCGAGCGAACCTTGGGCGTTCGTCGCTACCGCTTGTTTATTGGCAGGCGGGGATGAAGCCGCCGCCGACTCAAGCGGCGGCGCTCCCCGCACGAGTGAAGCCCAAGCGGGAAACTGTCGCCAAGCTAACCCGGCAAGAACAAGCAAGACCGCGCAAATAGCCGCGCCGATCAGCGGTGCGGCAGATGCAGCCCGACGTGGCGCCTTGATGGTTGTAGCAACACGGGTTGAACGTGACGCTGAGAAAGAGGTCGCGGCACGGGCAACCGGCGCGTCGTTGCCCAACGGCACACGCAAAATTGGCGCGAGCTTCGGATTTTGCGCTTCGATAACGAGCGGTCCGGTCTGCGTTACGAGCGGGTGTTCTCCCAGTGCTTGCGCCAACTCCGCGCACGATTGGAAGCGATGGGCCGGATCTTTCGAAACCATCTTCGAAAGGAGCGCGGCGAGATTCTTGTCGACATCAGAATTAAGTGCGCAAACATCGGGAATTTCTTCCTTTACCACTTCAAGCATCAAACCGAGCGGCGACGCATCCGTGAATGGCACGCGGCCGACGAGACATTCGAACAGAACGATGCCGAGCGCAAAAATGTCGGAGCGCTCATCGACTTTCATACCCTGGCACACTTCCGGCGACAAATATCCCGGCGTCCCAACGAACTCGCCTGTCGAGGTGAGTTTATTGGTGAGATCATGCGCCTGGAGCGCGATGCCGAAATCTGCGATCTTCACCACGCCCCGACTGGAGATCATCAGGTTGCCGGGCTTGATGTCGCGATGAATCACCCCTTTGTCGTGCGCCGCGCTCAGTCCC
Organism: uncultured Gammaproteobacteria bacterium; assembly: GCA_963814225.1. Classification (GTDB taxonomy): domain Bacteria; phylum Pseudomonadota; class Gammaproteobacteria; order Xanthomonadales; family Rhodanobacteraceae; genus Rudaea. Next base: position 23,364 of record CAWFCC010000005.1, read on the forward strand.
AATGCGGCTTGATTTACGATCTTGGTGGCCTGCTCGGGTGTGAGTTTCCCTTTCCGGCGCAACAACGAACCCAGTGATTCGCCGTCGACGTACTCCATCGTGAAATAGGTCTGACCGTCGTTGTCACCGATAAAATAAATCTGGATGATATGAGGGTCGTTAAGCGCAGCCATGCTGCGCGCTTCACGAAGGAAGCGCTGCTTCACATCTTCGTCATGCGCCATTGCATCGGCTAGCACCTTTATAGCTACGTAACGGTTGAGGGAGGTCTCGTAGCCTTTGTAAACGACGCCCATCCCGCCACGGCCGAGGATTCCAATCAGCTTATAAGGTCCGATGTTGCCGTACATAGGTCTGTCCCGCTGCTAGCACTGACACATCGTATTGGCTATCGTCGACCAGTACGGTGAAAGCTCAAGGTGACATAACGCAACGACAGCTTAGTGGATGACATTGAGGCCGGCCAAAATAACGAAAGCGCTTTCCAGCTCACAACAAGAATAAAGTACTTCGGTTCTCCAACGCCACGGCCCCAGAGCGCCTCCTTTCAACCGGATCTCCTATCGAACGAGACTTGTTGGTGCATCGCTCGCTTGTCGCACTGTTGCAGTGCAGTCGTTCTTAGCAATCCAAACCGACTCCCCAATAGCCGGACGGAAGGCCGACGGCATCAAGACAGTCTTGAAAAAATGCGCTCTGCCAGAACGATAACGTGCAACAAGGAAGAGTTCATCCGCCCGTTCGTCGGCCGGTATGTCGCGCAAACATTCACGACGATCAGGGTCTTGGATCTCCGCCCCGCGAGCAATTCGGACAACTGTCGCTAGTTTCCATTCGGCCTCAGCAGGTAATTGGGTTTTCCTATTTATCGCACAGGAGCCGAAACATCCGCAACACAACACAAGGAGACTGCATTTCGCTGCTAATCCGACTACTTTGGTAAATGGGCGAAAAACTGTTTGCACAATATGTCTCCGCTATGAAGCCTCGGAACTGCCACCAGTCAAAGGAGGATTCACTTCACCGATCGCCGCCTCATACATGAGGGGCAACAAGTTGAGAGCGATCAACGTTGCAGAGACAATTCCCCCCACGATAACGACAGCAAAAGGACGTTGAGTTTCGGACCCGATCCCGTGGGAGAGAGCCGCCGGAAGGAGACCGAGCCCTGCCATCAACGCCGTCATCAAAATCGGTCGCAGCCGGCTCGCCGCGCCCTCAACAACTGCTTCATTCAGTGAAGAACCGCGCTCGTGCAAGTTGATGATTTGCTCAAGCATGATCACGCCATTCTGTACCGAGATACCGGCGACCGCTATAAAACCGACCGCTGCCGAGATAGACAAGTGCAAGCCTGCGAGCGCCAACCCAACGACGCCGCCGATCAACGTGAATGGAACGGTCGCAAGAATAAGCAGCGCCTTGCTGATGGATCGAAACGCCCAAAATAGGAGAACGAAAATCCCGACGAGCGACAGGGGTACGATGACCGCTAATCGAGCTGTTGCCCTCTTCTGATTCTCGAATTGTCCGCCCCAGGATATTTGATAGCCCGGTGGCAAGCGCACCGCATCGTAAACCCGCCGCATAGCTTCGCTGACAAAACTTCCCTGGTCGCGGCCGAGCACGTTAGCCTTGACCGCCGCCACGCGCATTCCTGATTCGCGCAACACTTTCGATGCGCCTTGCCGAACCTCGATGTGCGCCACTTGACCCAACGGGATTACACCCGCCCCGCCGGGTAGAGTCACTGGCAATTCGCTAACCTTGTCGACTGAATTCCGGTTACGCGAGTCCAATCGCAACGTCACATCGAAGATGCGATTTCTCTCGTAGAAATTCCCGACCGTCGTGCCCCCGAGGGCCGTGGCAACCGTGGTAGCGGTATCGTTAACGCTCACGCCGTAACGCGCAAGCGCTCCGCGATCGAGCGTGATGTCCAACTCCGTCTGGCCACCGATCTCTACAGCCTGGACGTCCGCCGCGCCCGGCACGTTTCGCAATGTGTCTGCGATCTGTCGGCCTTTGGCGGCAAGTATTTCCAGCGAAGGACCCGATACTTTCACCGCGATCTCGCCCTTGACGCCAGACAACGCTTCTTCGACATTGTCTTCTATATATTGCGAAAAATTAGTCGGCACGCCAGGCATGGCATGCACCTTGGCTTCCATGTCTTCAATCAGTGCCTCTTTACTCGAAAAGTGCCAGTCTGACTTCGACGTCAGGTCCGCCATAATCTCGATGTTGTTAGGCCCCTTCGCGTCCGTGCCGTCATCAGGCCTACCGGCTTGTGTAATAACTTGGCGCACTTCGGGGTACGTCAACATGATTTCGCGGATGTGCCGCTCGACTTCTTTAGTTTTTTCTAAGGCGGTCGATGGGGGCAAATCGACCGTAAGCCAAATATTTCCCTCATCAAGCTTCGGCAAAAATTCGTTGCCGAGCAGCGGCGAGAGCGCTAGCGTTACAAGCAAGATCGCGACGGCGATACCGATGACCAGGCGCGGATGTGCGGCCCAACGCGAAAGGTCGCGGCGATACCGATCACGCAATCGCTCCATCCATCGACTATGCCTGTCTTCCATGCCACCGCGCTTTATCGCCCACGATAAGAGCGCCGGAACCCAGGTCAGCGTGAATAGGACCGCACCGATCAATGCAAACGTGAGCGTCAGCGCCATTGGCGCGAAGATTTTTCCTTCTACGCGCTGAAACGTGAAAATTGGCAGGAAGGCGAGAATGATGATTGCTTTGGAAAACAGGATCGGAGTGCCGAGTCGCGACGCAGTTTCGCTGAGCAAGTTTTCGCGGGCGGCCAATGTCTTCGGTACGTCGGCTACCGCCAATCGCACCATCAGTGCTTCGACGAGGACAACAGCGCTGTCGACGATAATTCCGAAGTCGACCGATCCCAGCGAAATCAGGTTCGCGTCGACGCCACGCAGACGCATGAGTAGGAACGCCATCAATAATGCCAGCGGAATGATACTTGCCACGATCATCGCCGCACGCCAGCTTCGCAAGAAAACGACCAGCACGGCGATGACGAGCAACGCGCCGATCGTCAGATTTTCCCTGACTGTATCAACCGTGTGATTGACTAGATCGGTTCGATCGTAAATCGACTTTACGGTGACGCCCGCTGGAAGCTGACGTTGAACGTCGGCGATGCGTTCTTTCAACGCGGCAATGACCTTTGCCGGATCTTCTCCCTTTGTCATGACCACGATGCCTTCGACAACGTCGTCCTGCTTGTCGTATCCGACGATGCCGTACCGCTGCCGTTGGCCGATCACCGCGTCGCCAATATCTTTGATCAGAACGGGCTGACTCGCGAACGTAGCGATGGTAACGCGACTGATATCCTCGATGCTCTCAAACAGACCGATGGCACGCACGACGAGATCCTCGTCGCCGCGCTGTAGAAGTCCGCCACCCGAGTTGCTGCTATTGCCTTGCAAGGCTTGTGCGACCTGTTCCAATGACAAATTGTATTTGCGCAGCAGTTCCGGTTTGACATGGACCTGATACTCGCGAATGGATCCACCGAAAGCATTGATGTCCGCGACGCCGGGCACCTGCCGCAGCGCCGGTGCGATAGTCCAGTCTTCGATCGCGCGTGCTTCGTCGAGCGACATCGACGCTGGTGTTTCCACGACGTACCTATAAATCTCGCCCACCGCAGTGGAAAGCGGCGCGAGTGTTGGCTGAATGCCTGTGGGCAGCGTGATCTGGGAGAGTTTCTCTAACACTTGCGCGCGCGCAAAATAATCGTCCGTGCCGTCAGCGAACGTCATCGTCACGACCGACAGCCCGCTCATAGAGATCGAGCGCAATTGCGTTAGTTTGGGAACGCCGTATTCCGTTCGCTCTATGGGTAAAGTAACGGATCGCTCGACCTCCTCTGGCGCCTGGCCGGGAACTAACGTGATAATTTGAACCTGAACGTCCTGCACGTCGGGGAACGCCTGGACCGGCAGTTCCGAAAAAGCGTAGATGCCCGCAATCGCGATTAGCACAGCAATCGCGACAACGAACACCCTCTGCTTGAGCGCGAACTCTACGAGTCCTTTCAGCACGTCATTCGCCTTGCCCGATTTCACCGTTAAGTAGCACCGCGCCGCGCGTCACCACGCGATCACCAGCGCGCAATCCAGCAACTATGAAAGCATCCTTTTCGCCCACTACACCGAGCTCAACCGGACGCCGCTGCAGCACGCCGGGCGATTTCTCAACAAAAACGAAATGTTTCAGTCCGATGCTGAGCAGCGCGCTATTTGGGACCGCAATCTCTTTGTGTCCATCGTCGGCCAGCGGGCTGACTCTCGCGAACATCTCAGGTTTAAGCCGCATATCTGGGTCTTCGACGACGGCTCGCACGGTCACGCGCCGTGTAATGGCATCAAGCGCGCCGCCGACGTAAATGACGTGCCCGCCGAAATGTGTATCGGGAAATGCGTCGACGTCGATTCGCACTCGCTGGTTGTCGTGGATTTTAGCAATGTCCTGCTCGGATAGTTCGAATGTGCACCACAAGTGAATCGGGTCGGTTATGACGAACAGCGGGTTCGTGGCATCTGGCCGCACTTCCATGCCGGGATTAACAGCACGATCGACCACCATGCCAGCCACACCGGCCCGCAAGGCATAACGATCCTCGCGGCCGCTCGGGTCGAGATTCTTGAGCACGCTCGTCGCGCGATCGCGCTCCGCTTGGGCTTGGACGAGATCAGCTTGCGCCGCTTCCAAATCCTTTTGTGCGACGACACCGAGCGTGTTGAGTTCACGTGTGCGGTTGAGCGCTTTGCGCTTGACGACGATGTCGGCGTCCGCCCTGCGTGCGTCAGCGCGCGCTTGCGCAAAGTCGGGCGATTGCAGCCACACAAGCGGATCCCCTGCTTTCACATGCTCGCCTGGCTGCACGACGATCTGAACGACCCGCCCGAGCACTGGTGAGAATACGCGTACAGTGCGCTCTTCGTCGTAAACCAGCCGGCCAGGCAACGCCTGCAATGTTGGCGCGACGAGTTCTTGCACAGGTTCGATGTCGAGGTAGTTGAGTTGCTCGGAATTGGGCGTGTAGTGCAGCGTGTCGGGCTCCGTCGCCGGCTTAGACGCGGCGGCTGGCTCATCGCGATGACACGCGGTGAGTGGGAGACACAAGAGAGCACAGGTCGATAGAAATCGGAGTTTCATGGAGAAGGCGCGTGCTCGTCGGTTTGTGTGGCGGCATAGAAAGCCGCAAGCGCTTCGGCGTAGTCGGCTCGCGCGTCGGCGGCATCGTTCTCAAGCGTGCTTAGTTCGCGGCGCGCGTCCAGAACGTCAGTCAATCCAAAGCCGCCGCGCGTGTAAGCCGTCTCGATCGCCTTTTCCGTATCTGCGGCGCGTTGAACAATGTCGCTGTCGAAACGCCGCACGCGCTGCGTCGTGCTGCGCAGATCGGATAGCGCACGATCCACGTCCGCCCGCGCGAGCGCCTGCACGTGTGCTAGCGAAGCTCTTGCAGCTTCGATGTCGGCATTGGCGCGTTGAATTTCGCCGTGGAAATTGTTGCCCGTGAAGATCGGGATCGACAAACCGATGCCGAGCAACGTGTGGCCGTTCGCATCGGGATTGTGCTCATACTGGCTGAAAACGGTCACATCGCGATGGCGCTGCGCGTGCGCGACGTCCAGCGAGGCTTCCGCGGCCTGAACCCGTAGTGACGCCGCTTTGATGTCGGGGCGCCCTGCGATTGCGGAATCGAGGTCGTATGAGGGCGCATCGATCGCGCGCGGCCACTCATCAGCCGTTGCGATTTTCTCAGACTGAGACGTGACGTCAAGCAAGACCGCTAGCGAAACTTGGGCCTCATGCAACGATTGCAGCGATTCGTCGACTGAATTGTCGACTTCGGCCGCGGACACCCGCAGGCGATCCACGTCGAGCCGCGGCGCGTCCCCGACTTTGAAACGCTGCTTAGCTGCCTCGAGCGACCGATGCTCGATCGTCTGCAGCATAAGTGCGTTCGAGTACTTTTCCTCATTCCTCTTCAATTCCCAATACGCTTGCCGCACTGCGAACTGTTCCGTTCGCGTCACATCAGCGTAATCGGCGTGAGCGGCGTTCGCGTTCGCATTTGCCTGGGCCAGACGATGTGTCCGCTTGCCACCTCGCTCGAAAGGCTGGCTCAAGTTGACGATCGTATCGAAGTGCTTGTCCCATACAGGGCCTGGGCCGTTGTGTCCGGCGGGATTTATCTGCGCAGTGCTGTAAGCAAGTGTTGCATTCGGGCGCTCGCCTGCCACCAATACGTCCGCCTGAGCTTGATCCACGACAGCACGTTGCATCACGAGCGTTGGGTCGCGGTTGCGCATCAACTGCAGCGCCTGATCGAGCGTCAGGGCGCCCAGAGCCGGCGTGTCGGCGTGGGCGACTAGCGCGATCCAGCAAACGGCGGCAGAAGCCAGTCCTTGTGAGCGGTGCATGACAGTCTCATGGCGCTTGCGTCTGCAAAGCGCAGTTGAAGGTCGCGAAAAGAGCCGGACTCGGCTTACGGGCGCGCGCTGATAACTTTACGCACGAACCGTTAACGAATTCTTCAACGATTCAAAATGTCAGGTCACTCGTAACGTTGTTCATAGCCCGGCTTATGGGTAGGGCGGTCTGGCAACTTGCCAGAATCAAAAAACGAACATCCCTACTGCTGCACCAAACATCACAATGGTTGTGACAACGACGACTGATCGGCTTATCCAAGAGCTCGGTTGGCCCCGCATGATGCGCTCGTCGTTCGATACAAGCAGCAGCGCGACAAGCAGAAACGGCGCCAACAGACCATTGACAATGGCCGACCAATACAGCGCCTTGATCGGATCCACGCGCAACAAATCGAGAACGCCTCCGCCAACGGTCGCAATGATGAAGACGGCATAAAACGACAGGGCGTTCTTGAATTTCTCGTCAAGCCCGTACACCCAATCGAACGTCTCTGCGAACGCATAGGCTGCGGAACCGGCCAAGGTTGGAATGGCCAGCAAACCAGTGCCGAGAATTCCTAGGGTGTAGAGAAAGTAAGCGTAGTCGCCGGCCAGCGGACGCAGCGCTTCCGCGGCGTCCTTAGTCGTTGCGATGGTGGTGATACCGTGAGCGTGGAGGGTCAACGCAGTCGTCAGGATGATAAAGAACATGACCACATTGGAGAAAAATGTTCCAACGCCCACGTCCAAGCGGCGATCGTGAAGTTCTCTACGCGTAGCGCCGTGTCGATGGATTACTAGACGCCGACCTTTCGCCTTCTCTTCTTCTACCTCCTGTCCTGCCTGCCAAAAAAACAGGTACGGACTGATGGTAGTGCCGAGAATGGCTACGAGTGCCCCCCAAGCCCCGGGCTCTTTTGGCAAGGTTGGAAAGGCGGTGTCATGCAGCACCGATGACCACTGTGGGTGAACTAGGAAGGCGGTGATGACGTAAGCAAACAATGCGATTGCGAGCCACTTGAGCACATTTGCGATCTGGTGATAGCGCAGACGCACCGTGAGCGCGCAGATACCCAGACCAAACACCCATACGTATACCGATGACGGGCCGGCTCCTAGCATCTGCGCAGCATCGGCCATTCCGGACAAGTCGGAAGCAATGTTGATCGTATTTGCGACAAGGAGTGCCAGGGCGATCATCGCGACGATCCAGCGCGGAAACTTCTGACGCAACGCGCCCGCCAGTCCCATGCCGGTGACCATCCCAACGCGAGCGCACATCATCTGCACGCACCCCATGAGGGGCCACGTGATGAGCGCCGACCATAAGAACGAAGTGCCGTATTGGGCGCCAACAATTGAGTAGGTCGCTACTCCCGATGGGTCGTCATCGGCCGCACCGGTCGTCACGCCCGGACCGAGCGCGTGCGTCGTTCTCCTGAGCCAAGTTTCCCGCGGAGACTTGCTCATCATGCATTCCTTCTGGAAGCCGACTGGTTCGCGACGTTGCCCATCAAACGTTCGTCGCGCTCAGGGTTGCATCCAATACACCGGGTTTGCCAGAGTGACTGTCGCAGCTGCGAATCCTGACGACACGGCATATATTATGTCGCCGCTTTGGACACATGGGCCTGCGTAACCACGAAAACGCCGCCACCCCCACATATAACTGGCGAGGCACACGTCCTCGATCTGCGACGGCTGTTCTGCGTGTTAGGGTGCATTGACTAATGAGCGGGGATTTACTTTGGAACACTGAGTTACTTTAGCCCACAACAAGTTTTCCCTCACGACATTTTTTCTCGGCTTGGTGGAAATTGAAAAACTCGCCACACGCTGGCGCATCTTTAGTCGACAGTCACTACACATGAACCAACCCGCTCTAACCGTCACCACGGATGAATTGGCGCGCCGCGCCTTGCTCGCCTTCATCCTGACCTTTGTCGCCGCGCGCACGATGGTTTTTCTCATCATGTCGCAGCGAATCCCGAATTTCTATTTTTTTCTGCGCGGCACGCACGTGCACCATCTGAACTACGGCATCTTTCTGTTGGCGGCCGTCGGTGGATTCGTTCTTTTCAACGGGCCATGCGGGCGCCTACTGCGCCTCTCCGCGTTCGCGTACGGCGCAGCCATGGCGCTAACCTTCGACGAGTTCGGCATGTGGCTGCATTTGGGCGGTAGTTACTGGCAGCGGGCGAGCGTCGATGCGACCATCGTCATCGCCGCCCTGCTAGCTTTTATCGCGTACGCGCGCTCTATCCACACATTCGGCTCCAAGCACATCAAGGCGTTTTGCGCGCTGGCTGTTGCGATCGGATTATTTGGGCTCGTGCTGTACGACACCGCGGTGCATATCGGCGCGGCGGAAGGACAATACCTGCGCGATCTGGAATCGGAGTCCTCGCCGTGAAGCAGACGCAGTTTTTCTTCAGTCATTTCGTCTTCGCGCTAACGTTTGTAGCGCTCGGCATGATGAGCTTTGTCGGCCACAATTTCGCGCCGCTTTGGTCCCCGGTTTCGGCGTCTGTGCTAGGACGCGACGTATTGATCACTGCCAGCGCGTGCATATCAGTCCTATGCGGCGTCGGAATGCTCTGGAAACCCGTGGCCCGCCATTGCGCCGGTTTGTTGGTGGCGCTGCTTGTTGCTTGGATTCTGACATTCAGGGTGCCAACCATTGTCCCCATGCCAATGGTTGCTGCGGCATGGGAAAGTGGACTGACCAGTAGATCGTAGACATTTCCGGCCTATGATTTGAGCATAGGAGGAAGTGCATGAGCAGCCAGCGTTTTACCCCGGAATTTAAACAGGAAGCGGTCCGACAAATTGTTGATCGTAAGTATTCGGTCGCAGAAGTGTCTGCGCGACTGGGCGTGTCGGCGCACAGTTTGTACAAGTGGGTCAAAGCCGTTGCGCCGGATAAATCGGAGCAACGTGCGACCGAGTTGAACGATGCGAAAAGCGAGATCCTGCGCCTGCGTGCGCAATTGCGTCGCATCGAAGAAGAGCGCGACATCTTAAAAAAGGCCGCGCGGTACTTTGCCAGGGAGCCCGAGTGAAGTACCGCTTCATCAACGATCACCGGCACGAGTTCCGGATCGCGACGATGTGCCGCGTGCTGCGAGTGGCGCGCGGCGGTTTCTATCAGTGGTTGCACAAACCGATGTCGGACCGAACGATCGAAGATCAGCGCTTGCTGGGCAAGATTCGCGAATCGTATGTTGCCAGCGGCGGCGTGTACGGTTCGCTGCGCGTGTGCGGCGATCTGCGCGAAGCCGGTGAAGGCTGCAGCAAATACCGGGTCGCCAAGATCATGCGCACACATAAAATCAAGGCGCTGCGCGGTTACAAGTCACCGCGACGCATCGTCGGACGTCCTTCGATCGTTGCGCCGAACCGATTGCAACGGCAGTTCACCGTCGATGCACCGGATCGGGCCTGGGTGACCGACATCACCTATTTGCGCACGTGGCAGGGCTGGCTGTATCTGGCCGTCTAGGTGGTTGGTTTTGCAGAAGCGTCGGCATGCGTCGCTTCCATACTGGTTTACCTGCTCCCAATATATCGTCGCCTCACGCGGCCAACTGCGTCGAACAGCTTTGCCAGGCCCAAGAACGAGCTCCGCATGGATCGTCTGTTGGGCCGCCCAACCGATGATCTTGCGAGAGAACAGGTCCATGACAACGGCAAGGTAAAGCCAACATTGCCACGTGCGAATGTAGGTGATGTCGGTGACTCACGCTTCGTTGGGCCGCGTCATCATGAACTGGCGCTGTCATCAATTTAGAACCAGGACTTGCGATTTTACGACCGGCAGCTGGCCAATGTGATATCGGTGCGACGTCTGCCATCAGTTCTCGCGCATCAGCGAGAGATGCAATGCTTGCTGCATATCTCGCCACTCTCGCTAAGATCATACAGCATTCGAGGTACGCTATAGATGCCACCGCAGGCCGCAAACGAAAGCCGCGCGCGCGGGGTGCCGGAGACAAAGCACGCGCGGTGAGTTCAACTCGAAATCTGCACAAGCAAACATCAACGCTTGACCTACGCGCGTGTTCTGGCAAGCGCGTGGAGACGACGACGAGCAACTCGCGCCGCGACGGGTGGATCGTTGGTGAGCAGCACACAGGTGACAGCTTCCTTGGCTGTAGGCGCTTGTTTCTGCTCCCCGACATCGCGCGCAGCAAGCGGCATTCTTTATACGTTCTTTATACATACAGCCAGGTTCTCTATGCCGTTTCTACGCGGACCGCTCTAGAGTGTCCCGCTGGGTCCGTCTGAGGCTGATGCTGGCCACTTCGCGATCCGCGGTATTACTCGACTGGTGAGAGACATCCGCTTGGCCACAACTCTAAATTCTTCTTCTGCGAATCGACGTGCCTTCGCCAATCTGACACTAGGCGCTCTCGGTGTCGTGTATGGAGACATCGGCACTAGTCCTCTGTATACGATTCAAAGCACGTTCGCCGATACACACGCGGCGATTGCACCCAATGCGGGCAATATCCTTGGCGTGCTCTCGATCATGTTTTGGCTACTTGTATTGATCGTTTCGCTCAAGTACGTCGTTTTTATCATGCGCGCCGACAACAACTGCGAGGGCGGCATTGTCGCACTCATGGCCTTGGCCCAGCGCTGCGCTCAAGGAAACGCACACCTGCGGTGGGGAATCGTACTTTTAGGTTTGCTCGGTGCTTCGCTGTTCTATGGCGACGGGGTAATTACACCGGCAATTTCGGTTTTATCAGCCGTCGAAGGTTTGAAGGTTCTTACTCCGACGCTCGAGCACTGGGTGGTACCGCTCTCCATCGCCATTCTCCTGTGTTTGTTCTTGTTGCAAAGTCATGGCACTGCGCGGGTTGGCGCCGTGTTTGGACCCATCATGGTGCTGTGGTTTGCAACGCTCGCCGTTCTGGGAGGACTACAAATCGCGCATGAACCGAAAGTTCTCGCGGCACTGAATCCCTGGTATGGCATTGAGTTCTTTCGCAACAACGGATGGCACGGATTTCTGGCACTCGGCGGCGTGGTCCTCGCCGTGACAGGTTGCGAGGCTCTTTACGCAGACATGGGGCATTTTGGTAAAAACCCGATTCGTGTGGCGTGGTTCGGCTATGTTTCCCCCGCGCTCGTGCTCAACTATTTCGGTCAAGGCGCACTGCTGCTGGCGACCCCGGATGCTGTAGACAATCCGTTCTATCGCATGGTGCCGCAAGCCTTGTTGCTTCCGATGATCATCCTCGCGGCGATCGCAACAGTCATTGCCTCACAAGCCGTTATTTCAGGTGCATTCTCGATGACGCGTGAAGCGATACAGCTGGGCTTTTCGCCGCGCATGGAGGTCGTGCATACCTCGCATCGCGCGCGCGGCCAGATCTATCTGCCATGGATCAATCGATTGCTGCTGGTCCTCGTCGTTGCTGCAGTACTTGGGTTTCGTTCGTCCGCGGCACTGGGTGCCGCCTACGGCATCGCGGTGACTGGCACCATGTTCACCACGACCTGCCTGGCGTTGATCGTTGCGCGGCGCGGATGGCACTGGAGCCGAATCCTGGTCGGTACCGCGGGCCTCGTGTTCCTGTCCATCGATGCATCGTTGTTTAGTGCGAATGCAATCAAGATCGAAGAAGGCGGTTGGTTTCCTTTGGTACTCGGCATCGTGGTGCTGGTGATTATGACGACGTGGAGAAAAGGCCGCGAGTTGGTGCTTCGTCAATTCAGGCAAAGCGGTCTGGCGCTGGCTCCTTTCATCGAGAGCGTCACGGACCATCCGCCACCGCGCGTTCCGGGGACGGCAATATTTTTGACCGCCAATGCGCACTCAGTTCCGAGCGCCTTGCTGCACAATCTGAAACACAACAAAATATTGCATGAGCGAAATGTGCTCATGACGGTGGAGACACTGGAAGTGCCCGTCGCCGAAGGCACGGATCGGATAAAAATCATAGCGCTAGGCCATGAATTTTTTCGTGTCGTGCTGCGCTTTGGCTTCGCCGAGGACCCGGATATTCCTGCGGCCATGCAGCGTTGCGAAGCGAAAGGCCTGGGCTTTGACATGATGGATACCACTTTCTTCGTCAGCCGCGAAACGGTGGTGGCGACCGATCGTCCGGGAATGGCGCTGTGGCGTGATCGATTGTTTGCATTCCTCGCGCGCAATGCGAGTTCTGCTACGGCTTTCTTTCGCCTTCCCACCAACCGACTGGTCGAACTGGGTACGCAAGTGGAGATCTAACTTCGCGGAGATCTTCGCAGGTTTACGAGCCTCCCTGATCACGGACGATCCGAACAGTTTAATTCGTGATCAAGGTGGGCCCGAGGGGTGCCGGCCATGAGGTCAAAACCGAAGGCGCACGCGATAGCGACATTGCGGTACTTTCGTAAGCTTCCCCGTCAAGCAGACACTTCAAAAGTAGAACTTCCGGTTGCTTGCTGACGGTACTCGTGGGGCGTCAGATCGCCCAACCTGTTGATTTGCACCGAATAGTGAGCCAAGGGGGGGGGGGGGGGGGGTGCGGACGAAAACTTGGACTACCTGGAGGTAGTTCATGTACTCGTATGAAGAGCGCGTTCGCGCTGTTGAGCTTTACATCAAGCTAGGCAAACGTAGCGCGGCGGCACGGCGGCAGTTGGCGTATCCGACCAAGGGCGCGCTTAGCTTGTGGTATCGGCAATACATGCGCAGCGAGGATTCGCCTCGAAGCTATACGCGTTCGCCAACGTTTACGGCAGAGCAGAAGCAGGCGGCAGTCGATTACTATGCGACCCACGACCGTTGCATTGCCGCGACCTTACGAGCGTTAGGCTATCCCTGTCGTGCGGTACTTACCGCTTGGATTGATGAGTTGCTTCCTGATGCCAGGCAGCGCTGGGTTGGTGAAGCCATCGGCCCAGCGAAGTCAAACGCGGTAAAACAGGCCGCCGTCATCGATCTGTGCACGCGTCACAGGAGTGCCGATGCGGTAGCGCAGCAGTTCAGCATGAGCCGATCGATGCTCTATCACTGGAAACACCAGCTACTGGGACGCGAGGCTCCAGCATCCATGAAACGTCACCATCCATCGGCAACAGTCACCGAGCTGGACGAGTTGGTGCAGCAGCGTCAATCGCTGCTGCACGACATCCAGCGCTTGCAACTCGAACACGACATCTTGAAGAAGGCCGCTGAACTGCTAAAAAAAGGCCAGGGCATCACGGCACAGCTCCTGAACAATCGGGAGAAGACGATGCTGGTTGATGCCCTAAAATCCACCTATGCGTTGCCCGAATTGCTCGCGGCAGTGAAGCTTGCGCGTAGCTCCTACTTCTACCATCGCGGCCGGCAGCTTGCCGCTGATAAGTATACCGATGTGCGTCGCACCATGGCCGATATCTTCATGAGCCATATGCGTTGCTACGGCTACCGCCGAATCTGGGCCGCGTTGCGCCATCCGCGAGTGAGGCTATCGGAGAAGGTCGTACGCCGCCTGATGCGGCAAGAGGGCTTGGTCGCCGCCGTTGCTAAACGGCGGCGCTACGGTTCCTATCTTGGCGAAATTGGGATTGCCGCCGACAACCTCATTCAGCGCGATTTTCACGCCAGCGCACCGAATGAAAAATGGCTCACCGACCTGAGCGAATTCCAGTTTCCTGCCGGTAAGGTGTATCTGTCGCCGATGATCGATTGCTTTGATGGTCTCGTCGTCAGTTGGTCGATCGGCATGCGCCCGCATGCTGAGTTGGTCAACACCATGCTCGATACAGCGATTCAATCGCTAGCGAATGATCAGCCCCGCCCGATCGTCCATTCTGATCGCGGCGCGCACTACCGCTGGCCAGGTTGGCTTGCACGGATGCAGCGTGCCGGGCTGACTCGCTCCATGTCGCGCAAAGGATACTCACCCGACAACGTGGCCTGCGAAGGCTTTTTCGGACGACTCAAGGTCGAATGGTTTTATGCGCGCGATTGGCGCGGTGTCACCATCGAGCAATTCATGGCCGCACTCGATGCGTACATCCGCTGGTACAACGAAAAACGCATCAAACTATCGCTCGGCGCACTCAGTCCTCTCCAATATCGTGAGAGCCTAGCCATCACCGCATAAACCAGTCCAACTTTTTATCCGCACCCCCCCCGCTCATTATTCGGCGGAAATCAACACCCTCCCATCAGATCGTTTTGAATTATGGCGCAGATGCTGCAATTCGCTCCACATGAAACGCAAATTCGTTTTGCTTCTTGTCGAAGACGACCCGGTACTCGGACCCATCACAGCAGAAGCGCTCGACATATTCGGACACGCAACCCGACTGGCGGCAACCGTGTCTAGCGCATTTGAAGAGCTGTGCAACACAGACTTCGATGCCATTGTTCTGGACCTGCAGCTTGGCGCTGACCGGGGAGAAACCCTTATCGACATTGTGCGTGAAGCCGGATTGCGTATGCTGAGGTCGTAATCCTGTCCGCGGCGAGTACCGTTTGATCGATGAGCTTAGCAACGGTCGGTTCGCACCGAATACTGAGCCGGGATTTTCACCACAAAGTCAGCCGCCATATTCCGCAGCGGTTCTTCTTATCGACGATGTTTCATGGCTCAGCGCAAAATGAAACTCATAAGCAAGGCGGCTCAATCCTGCGCGACAATCAACAGCCTGACAAGGCCGCCATCTGACACGGCTCGGCCGCTACGCAACGCGCGCCTTGCGGGAAAGTTCGATGCGCGACTGTAACCATCGAGCGACTTCTTCTTCGATCCAGCCAGCCGCCCGCTCCCCGAGTCGGATCTGTTGAGGAAACTCGCCGCGGTCGATGAGTCGATAAATCTGACTGCGGCTCAACGCCGTCCGCAGCATGACATCGCGAATGCGGAGGATGCGGGTGGGTTGACTCAAGCAATTTTCCACGTTCGACCGTTGCATCAGACAACCTCCAGGGCCAACGTGTCCTTCGAAAACAGCCCGACGTCGCAGAAGGCAACACGCAGGAATTGCGTATGCGCCTCGCAGCTCACGTCGCTTCCGAGCGAAGGGAAACACCACCCACGCTCGCCCGTCCACGAAATACCGGTAGCGGCAGTTCGCACAACACCGCGCGCGGCCACGCGCAATTCAACGTGTGTCGCGCTGGTTGGCACATATAGGAGCGTGAGAGGTTCATCAAAGGACTCGTAAGACCGGCGACATTGGATGGCCAAACGCGGGGCGAGTACAACGTTGCCTCTTACTTCGATCCTGACGCAACCTGGCTCTAGCACAGCCTCCGATAACGTCGCCTTCGCCATACGAAAGAACGCGGCAAGTCGAGCAAGAAGTGCATGCAGGTGTGCGACAACACAACCGGCTGGCTCAACGGTCTTTGCCACCGCAGACAGCGATTGATCGAGCAACTTGTCCAGCATCGAATCGGCACGAACGATGTTGTTCATGAGCGTGACTCGATTAGCAGTGGATAAAACGCAAGTAGCGCCCGCTGCATGGGGTTGCTCAATTTCATAACGCGGATCGGAGGTTCGACGAACATGCGCGGACCGCGCGATACTGCTCGCGATCCGACCTCCGTTTTTCGGTCTCCTGCAATGTGTCGACTGCGCCCGTGATAACCCTCGGCGAGGAGTCTGTGCGTCCGTTCGTAGCAGACGAATATGGCGGCTAGGGTTTGACCGGGCAGAGATCGACGTGCAAGTGGCGGCTGACCTCGATCGAAGCAAGTTATGTGTGGGGTCGGACTGCTGCGAGGCCTACCGCGCAGCACCGTTAATTGAACTTTCGATAGGAAATCGAAATCTGTGCTGCTATCAGCGCATCGACCCAACGACGAATCGTTGTTCGAGGAACCGAAGCTACGCTTTGCCTCGGGCTGATTTGGTACTCGCTTTTTTCCCGCCCTGGAGTTTGTCCAGATCGAGCTTGTTGAACTTCTCCCAGCCGCGAATGTAGTCCTGGCTGATTTCGTCCAGCAGGTCGAAGAATTGCATTTGCTTAAAACCGGCGACGAGCTTGAGCCGTGCCCGCGTCTGTCTTGCCATAAGGACGTAGACCTTATCCAGTTTCTTGCGACTGCGTGTTGCGGGATGTTCCATTGTCTCGGCTCCCCTGAAGTTGTCGATCTGGACGGACTCAGCACCGTCCCTCGCAACGAGCTTTTTACTCGGAAGCCGGCGAACCTGCAAGAGTAGATTTTCATGTGTGATTGGTATTGTTGGTCGATTTTATTTCCTTTAGCAGCTTACGCAGTTCAGCGCGCAAGCGCCGCAGCTCCTTGACAACGGCGGCGACCATCGGCGGGCCGTGCGTACGCTCCACGTCGCGAGAGATCAGTTGTTGATTGGGAAAGAAGTCAATAACAGCCTTGATGGCCAGTGCGCGAGCTTCGGCTTTAGGTTGTGTCATAGGTGTCTTCAAAGGGGTGCGGAGAAGATGGCGATTTTTGTTCATCTGAAAGATCGTTGTGTACTAGTGAGTTGAACAGGTTGGTCTAGTTGTTACGCGTCACTTCGTCGGAACGCGGAGCGCGAATGGTGCCCGACGTCAACGGTTCGCGCACCTATCCAGTCGCATAGTGGTCGCTGCGGCAGATGGCCCTTCGACGTACAGGAAAATGGTTACGAACCGCACTGCTATTTGGAAGCGGACGCGGAATTTTGAGCACCTTGCGATGCTGCTTTGGCGCGCAGGTACCGACCGAACATCCTGTTGCGCGACAGATAGCTATCGACCAACGCAGCAATCGTGTCCGACTCGGAAGGCGCCTGCTTGGGATCGAGACCGTGTCGCTCGGTGTAGTACGCGATGTAGGCGCGAACCTTCACGTCAAGTGATTTGGTGAAGTTCACTACTTTGCGCACCGGCACGTGCTTGACGGGAATGTCTGGCAACGATTTGGACATAAGGTTTCTAGCCTCGGTACGGTGGCAGTTGGATGTCTTTCGCGACGAGGACCGCAACGCGCTGTCCGGGTCGAACGATCAGCGTTGGTTGCACCTGCAGGTTCTTCTGGACTAGTTGCTGACCGGCGTTGTTGAGGTTTTGTGCCCCGCCGGCAGCGGCCAGTTGCGCAATCGACGGATTGGTTGCACTGATGCCGCCGCCGTAGGACGCTTGCGTACTCGCGCTCAAGAGCGAGCCGAGCACGACGCCCTGCGCGAGCTTCCACCAGTGATTGTCCACTTTGTCGTGAACGCCGGCGTAACCCGACAAGTCTGTCCCCGGCATCCCTTCAAGGCTCAGGCTGCTACCGTCGGGAAAGCGGATGCGCGTCCATACGAAAAGGATCCGTTCCTGGCCGTACGTGACGCGACTGTCGTATTCGCCTATCAACGTCGCGCCCTGCGGAATGAGCACGCGCTTGCCCGTCACCGTGTCGTAGATAGTCTCCGCGACTTGGGCGGTGATCGTGCCCGGTAGGTCGCTATTGATTCCTGTCAGCAACACGGCCGGGACGATCGTGCCTGCGCCGACGATGTCGCCGTGCGGCGGTGGCAATAACGGTTGGGCCAGGTAGGGTTCGCCCGCGCGGCGCGCGTCGACAAAGGCGCGTTTGTCGTCCTGCCGATTGTCCTCGTCACGCGCCGAATGCGTTGCATCGCTGGTCACCGTGCTGTTGTTCACCGTTGGACGCTCGGCCGTTGCAGTCGTCGCCAATGACTTCGCGCCATCGCCGAAATCTGGGCTGACATCTCGCGCCGCGGCGCGCCGCTTGAGGCGCGCAACCGTCATATCGGCGAGTAGCTTTCCTACCGGATCGTCCGCCACGGTGCCGTTGCGAGCTTGAGCCTCGCTGCGGACGTCAACCTGCGCCGCGCCGAACTCACCACCAATCGGATTTCCGAGCTTGGGCACGTTGCGCCGCTCGCGCGCAGCTGCTGTGGCGTAATCGTTCGGCAAGTCATTCAGAGCGTCCGACGGCAACACGAGTTGCGTGTTGGCCTTCGTCGGCGCGGTCGTCTTCTCCGGTTGCTTTAGCGCGGCGGCCAGCGCGAAGGCAATCAGGATGGCGAGTCCCGCCATGACGGAGAACACGGCCGTTCGATTCAGGCGCTTCACGCGCGGAGTCGGCGCGCGCAAGTCGATCGGTGGGGCCGACTCGGGCGGGATGTAGCCGGTTTCAGTGGTCATCGGCAGTCCTTTAGTGGCAGAACCAGGCGTGCGCACCGCAGCGCTCGACATCGATCGACTTGTCGCCGACGCGAAGCTGCGCATTCGCGAACAGACGATCGACGATGTAGAGCCGGTCCTTGACGCGGTAATTAACGAGCAACGGCTTACCGTCCTCGATCACGAAGAGCGCCGGGGCGTCGCTGGTCGTCATGCTCTCCGGCATAGCCAGATACACCTTCAATCCGTCATCGAACACCTGCGCCGGTTTCCACGGCAAGTCGCGACCTTTGATGCGGTAGTGGAAGTTAAGTTTGTCCGGCGTGACGGCGAGACTTTCCGACCTGTCCGCCCTCGCCTGCGCATCCGCGTCCTTCCTGGCGATCGCTGCAAGCTCTTCATCAGGGTAGAACCAGTGCACGGCCGGCATGTACCAATCCGGTTTGGAACGAAGATCGAGGCGATAGACGCGTTTCGTGGTCGGCACGATCAGGTTCGTTTCAATCCCTTCGTCGCGCGGCTTGACCACAATGTGGGTCCGTGCATCGCTGCCACTGCCGCTGGTGAACTCGGCCTTGATCCAGCCTTCCGTATCACCCGCGACCGGCTCCGCTGTCAGGTTCTCCCCAGGCTGCAATTCGATGTCGGTCAAGCGGTCCAAGGCGGCGTACACCATATATAGGTCCCCCTCCCGGTAGCCGTAGACCGTTGCGCCGCCAGCGTTGTGTGCCGTCGTTGGGTGCTCGGTGGCCTTACCGACGTATTCAGCCACGCGGGCGTGCTGTTCGACATCGAACGTGTCCTTGGTCCGTTCGAACGCGCTATCGGCCGCCTTGTCGCGGGACGATTTCGGATGCGAAATGGGCAATGCCAGGTCCGCGGGAAGCTCGGCGACCGGCGAAGCGGCTGCCGGGTCGATCTCGGCCGGTTCTTCTGGAGGCAGCAACAAGGGCGGTTGCACCTTCGATACGGAATCGGTCACTTTGATCATCGGCAGTGTTGGAATGAAATCCTTCACGGACGGCACGATAGGCTGGCGCGCGTCGTCGGCTGCGAACGCAACGCCGAACGTCAGGCAAAGCAAGAGCGCAAGAACAATACGCATGGTTCTCCTCGTTGGCTGGAAAAGAAAAATCAAGGCGACGTGAGGTCGCGGTGCCACTCGAAATCCTTGATATAGATCCCGAGCGGATTGACGGCTATATCGTCTTCGGTCGCGGGCGGCTCGAATTCGAGCGAGAACGTCGCCGTCCAGGTCGACGACTCTTTCAATGCGCCTTCGCGCTGATACGTCGATTGCGACCAGCGCAGCTCGTAGGTGTCGGCCGCGATTGGCAGCACGCTTTGCAGTTGCAGCGTGACGGTCTCCTGGCCGACCTTGGAGAGCGGACTATCCGGACGACGCGCCCATTCGTTGAGCTTCAGCGCCGCCGACTGGCGCATGAACTTGTACGCTTCGTTCCACTGCGTCTTCACGACGACAGGATCGAGCGGCAGTGTGCGCAACAGCCTCACGACGTGCGTCAGGAAGTAGGCAATCTCCGCCTGCTGCGGCACATAGGCGTGCTCGGACGCCTTGCCGATCACATTCGTGACACCGGTAGTTTTGTCGAGCGTGATGATGACGGGTTCGACCAGCGACCGCGTCATCGCGAACAAAACGCCGCCTGTCAACGCGAGCACGGCGAACATAGCGGCAAAGAACGCGAGTCGCCAATGCTTCGCGTTCGTCACGACGGTGCCAAGCCGATCATCCCAATGTCGCTGCGCGGCACTGTACGGTGTCGTCGGTGCGCGCTCCGGTTTGCGCCCCATCGGTTCGTTCAACAATTCATCGGCGAGCGACATCGATCACTCCTTCGGCTCGTGGGGCACGTCACGCGGTGCGGCATCGGCGGCCTTTCGCGTTGCTTGGGTTGCGGCAGCGGGTGCCGACGCGTCGCGGTGCAATGTGGCGCCGCTGGCCGATCGCACTTCGGGTGTTGCAGCGTCGTCGAACCGGCGCTCGCTCGGGCGCAGTCGCGCAGCGCCTTGTGTGACGCCATCGCCCGCTTGACCCGGCGGCTGTCCATCTTGCGATGTCGCGGCAAACGTGGAACCGTCAGCAGTCGTTCCCTTCGACAGGCCGTGTTCGGGTTTACTCGCGCCGTCCAGGTTCGGTGACGATGAGCCCGAGGTCGATGCCGCACTTCCGGCCGCATCGCCAGAAGAAAACTCATCCGTATTCGCTGACGATGCACCGGACTTAGACGGTGGCGCATGTGCCTTCCTCGCCGCTTCACGACCTTTCTCGGCCTGGTGGTTGAACGCCTCGGTCACCGGGCTCCAAGCAACCTTGGCAGCGCCGCCCAGCGCGCCGACTACTTTGCCGAGCGGCCCGGCACCCGCTGCGGCCGCTTTGCCCGCGCCAAGTTCCGCACCCGCCTTGAGCGAAGAAGCGGCGCGCACCGTCGCACCGAGCGCGCCGCCATCAGATCGCAGGCCGTCTGCGCCGTTGGCTCCGCTCCCTTTTGCGGCAGCCGCTGCGGCATTTCGGCGGTTGAGCATCGCCGCCGCACCGGCGGCTTCGAGGAATGGTGCCGCCACGTGTCCCGCATGCAACGAGGGCGATCCCGCCAACAATCCTGCCGCGAGACTCGGAGCGTGCCATGCGAGGAAACAGATCGTCATGGCCGCCAACAGCGTGCACCACGCATCACGCAAACTGAAATCCGCGGGCATGGTGATCTGCGCGAGCACCGGCTGCGCGATGGCGATGATGAAGGCGAGCACCATCAACTTGATGCCGTGGGCGAGTACGGCACCGAAGGCTTTCTCGGCGAGAAAGGCCGTTGGCCGAAAGACGCCGAAGGGCAGCAAGATCAGCGACAGAATCGCGACGATGTAAAACTCGAGATAGACGAGAAAACACTGAATGCCGATCAGGAAGAACGAAAACAGAATCCCGATCATGGCGAGACCGAGCTGCATCAACGTGCCGAGGTTCTTCAGCGCGGTCCACGTGCCGGACGTCAGCGCATCGGCCTTGTCGCTCAACGGTTGAATGGCATTGAGCCCTTCCGACACGATCGCGGACGGATCGGACAAGTCCAGAGAACCAGGCGAATCCGAGGCGCCAGCCGCGGCGGCGCCCGCGCGCGCGAAGGACTGCATCGTGGTCGTGGTCAGCATCTGCCACTGCTGGATGAAGAACAGAAAAAGGCCGATCACGAGCAATTTCTGCAGCAGGCTTTTCACCGCATCGTTGCCGCTCATCGCCCACCACAAACCCGACAGCGTGAGTTCGATTCCGACCAGGATGCCGAACAGCGACATGGCCTTGGGCTGAAGCACACTCCAGCCGCCGTTGAAGACGGTCAGGAATGCGTTCAAGAGTTGCGTCAACGTCCCGCTGTTGGGCGTCATCGGAAAGTCCTTAAGTAAGAAGGTTGCGGATCGATCAGTAACGCGGATCGCGGGCCGGCATCGGCGTATACGTATCCTTGTCGTGCGCATGGAGCTGTTGGCGCAGCGCCTCCGTCGCATCGTTCTCCGACTGCTCGCGCGCCATCTTTTCCAGCATCACGCCGTTGAACGTTGCAACCTGCGTGTTCAGTCGTTGCAGGTCGTCGTTGACACGCATCGTGAGCTGGTTGCCGGCTTGGATCGCCTGCAATGCACCGACCGCATTCTGACTACTTGACGACATGAATTTCGTGTCACCGACGACCGACTGCAGGTCTTTGAGGACTCCCGCGCCTTGCTGTATGGCTTGCAGAAGGTTCTGCCGGTGCTGGTCGCCCCACTGCGCCTGCAGCGTGAACATGCTCGTGGAATCCATCGGCGACGAGCGCAGATTCGGATAGCGGGTCGCGTAAGCGTAGGAAAGACTGTCGTAGTTGCCGACCAATTGGGTGAGGTGCTGCACGTCGTTCAAGATGTGCTGGAAGCGCATCACGTAGCTGTTGATGATCTCCTGCGGCAGATTCTGCAAATTGAGAATCTGGTTCGCGATCATCTGCGCTTCGTTGATGTTCGACTGCAGCGTGCGTGCGGCCGTGAGCACTTCCTGCGCACCGTTCAAATAGTTCTGACTGAGGTTTGCGGCATCGATGACAGCGAATTGCGCGGGCACTCGCGTCGGCAGGCCCGCGACTATGACGGCAGCTAAGGCAATGAACAAAGCACGATGGTTCGTCAGCATTATGAAGTCCTCGGGATCAACGGGAAGAAGGCGAGCGCAGCGCATTCACCGCCCATTCGACGGACAGCCGACGCTCCAGCGACGGATCGTTGGCGCGAACTGCGAGAGAGCGCACGTTGAAATCGTTCGGATGCTCACGCTCGATCGACTTCGCGAGCGCTTGCAGCTCAGCGCTGGTCGCACCGCAGTACGCGAGCGCGAGCGGCCCCAAGCCCAGATCGAACAGCCGATTGCCCTCGGGCGATGTCAGGTAGTAATCGCGGCGCGGCCGCGCGTGCTGCAGAATTTGCAGCTGCCGGTCGTTGAGCCCGAACTTGGCGTACACCTTCGCGACGTTGTCGCTCAACGCATTCGGATTGGCGAGGTAGATCTTTGTCAGGCAGGCTTCGTTGATCGTCGCCACGATCGGCGAGGCATCGACATCGGCCAGGGACTGCGTGGCGAAGATGACCGACACGCATTTCTTGCGCAGCACCTTCAGCCATTCGCGGATCTTCGCCGCGAAGGCGGGATGATCGAGGAACAGCCACGCTTCATCGAGAACGAGAATTGTCGGTATGCCGGCGTTGAAGCGTTGCTCCAGCCGGTGAAAGAGATACGAGAGCACGGGCATGACTGCACTCTTGCTCGCCATCAGTTCCTCCATTTCGAAGGCGATCCACGTGCCGAGCGAAAGGCGATCCTCTTTCGCATCGAGCAGTGCGCCGTGCGCGCCCTGAATCGTATAAGGGTGCAGGGCGCGCTTGATCTCGGCGTCCTGCACCATGATCGACAAGCCGGTCAGCGTGCGATGCGAACGCGGGCTCTCGGCGAGCGTGCACAAGCCTTCCCATAGCGCCTTCTTCGTTGCCGTCGTGACGGCAACCTTTTCAGTGGCAAGGATGTCGAGCAGCCATTCGCTCGCCCACGTGCGCTCAGCGCCGAAATGAATGTCGGCCAGCGGCTGGAAGGCCAAGCCGCCGTCGCTGCCTAAGTCGTAGAACGTGCCGCCGACGCCAAGCGTCGTAATGCGCGAGCTGCCGCCTTTGTCGAAGATGTAGACCTGCGCGTTCGTGTAGCGCAGGAACTGCGCCTCCATGAGATTGAGCAGCACGCTCTTGCCCGCGCCGGTCGGACCGAGCACGAGTGTGTGGCCGACATCACCGACGAAGTTGGAGAAGCGGAAAGGTGTCGTGCCGTTCGTGACGGCCGTCAGCAGCGGCGGCGAATGCGGCGGGAGAAGATCGTTGGGACATTCGCGAGGTCCCGCCCATACCGCCGACACCGGCATCAGGTGCGTGAGATTGAGGGTGTTGACCAGCGGCGTGCGGACGTTGTGATTGCAATGGCCCGGCAGACAGCCGAGCCATGCGTCCAGTGCGTTGAGATTGTCGAGTTCGTTGGAAACAACGAAGCCGCGGCCGTTGATCTCGCGTTCGAGCAGCAAGAGCTTCTTTTCAAGCGAGGCATAGTCGGGGTCGAGTACCACAACACATTGTGTGAAGTAGCCATAGCGCACGGCGTCAGCCGAAAGCTCTTGCCGAGCGGCATCCGCGTCCTGGGCCTTGTTGATCGCGTCGGAATCCTCCAGCGCACTTTGCTGATTGGAGACGACTTCCTTGATGAGCGCAGAAAGATTCTTGCGTTTGGCGAACCATTTGCGCTTGAACGCGTCGATCTGCTTCTCGGCATCGGGTTTGTCGAGGCAGACGAAACGTGTCACCCAACGATAGGCAAAGCCGAGCCGGTTCAGCGCATCTAGCAAACCCGGATAGCTCTCGTTCGGAAACGATTTCACCGACAGCACGCCGATGTACTGACGGCCAAGTTTCGGCTTGCCGCCACCGGTCAGCGGCTCGTCCGTCAACAGCGCATCGAGGCATTCCGGCACGTCGGCCACGGCGACCGGATGCACCTTGGTCGATACGGTCGAATGGAGGTATGTCAACGTCTCCGCATCGTTAAGCGGAACCACGCTCGGAAACAGATTCGCGAACTGCGCGACAAGTCTGCCGCGTTCGGCCACGAACGCGGCAAGGTATTCCCGTGCCGCATGATCGGCACGGCGCTGACTCGCTTCGCGCCGATTCAAACCGGTCGGCTCAGCATCGTCGTCGAAAAGCAGGGCTTGCGCCGCCGCTTCGATCAACGGCGGCGGCAGCCAGACCAATGTGCAGTAGTACGTGCTCTCGAAGTGTTCGCCGGATGCGAAACCCGCCCGCCGCTCCTCGTCGATCAACGTGCTGACCGGATCGGGAAAGTGCGAATCCGGGTACGCCGTGCTCTCGCGACGGACAGCATCGAAGTATATCGCCCACCCGGCACTCAGCCGCCGCACGATGTTGTTGAGCCGCGCGCATGTGCTGACCAGTTCGGATTCGGTTGCGCTGTCGAGGTCCGGGCCGCGATAAGCGAACGTCGTCTGAAAACTGCCGTTCTTGTTGAGCACCACGCCCGGCGCGACGATCGCCGCCCACTTCACGAGGTCGCCCAGGGTGTTCGGCACTTCGGCACGACGCGAGCGATTCAGTCGAACGGTTTCGACGCCGAGCCAGCCAGCGACGCCGAGTGCAAGTGAACCGGCGACACCGGAAAAAGCAGGAAGAAGAACTGAGCTCAGAGGCATGGGCTATGTCGCATGCGAAATGGGGAAAGGGAAAATCTGGACGTGTGCGAAACGGAAGCGGCGATTTCGCATGCGAAATGAATCAGTGATCGAGCCGGCGCGTTTCGCATGCGAAATGCCTCAGGCCCGGTAAAACACCCGGAAGCGTAGCGAGCGTCGGGCCACGTCGAAAAAGCGGTCGTCGCGCCGGACGAGGCGAATGGCGAGCCAGTGCAAGCCGACTCCAACCGGCAGCGCATACCAGCACTGCAGCCCGAACGCGAAGGCGGCCGTGAACGTCGCGTTGAGGAGTGCCGCTTCGCGCGGCACCCCCGCGAACAGGATGCGTTCGGTCAGGCTGCGATGCACGGGGATTTCGAAGCCGGGAACGTGATCGGCGGATTGCATGCTCAGAACGCCACTCCGCCGGAGAAGCCGAGGAAACTCAGAAAGAAGCTCGATGCCGTGAAAGCGATGGACAGGCCGAAGGCGATCGTTACCCATTTGCGCGTGCCGGCGCCGCCCTCCCCCGATGCCGCGCCGAGTCCTGAAAGGATGATGACGATCGCGCCGATGATCTTGGCGACAGGACCCGAGATCGAATCGAGCACCTTTTGCAGCCAGGATTCCCACGGCATGCCGGAACCCGAGGCGTGCGCAATGGCAGGAACAACTAAAGCGATCAGCAGCGCAAGCAGCAAGTACCGACGACTGTTGCCCGACATGGTGATTCCTCTCGTGAACGCCGAAGCGGCGGTGCGGAATCTACCGAGCTACATTTCGTTTGTCTAATTGGTCTATTCGCGCAAACGCCAGTGGATCGCGCGAGACGTCGTGGGACGCGACGAAAAAATGCAGCGAGATTGGAATTGCGAAAAATAGCGCCGACGCTCGTCGGTACTCGGGTTGCTGCAATCGGCAATCAGGGCAACGCTCGCCGCATCGTCCAATAAAGCCAAAAAATCAAATACGGCCATAACACCGCGAACGCGCAAAAAACAACGCACGGCACTGAAGACGGTAAGTTGGCTGCGCCCAGCGCATTGCTACCGAATTCGCATACGACCCCGAAAACCAGTGTCCAGGCTCCAACTCGCTCGACACTGTGGATGAGATGTCTTGCCCGCCCCGTCCGATGCGTGAGGCTCTGTAGATCGAGAAACAAGTTCGGCAGCGATTCGAGAATGATTCCGAGCAGTATGAGCGCGATCGACATGGCTTCGACACATTTGAGCGCCGAACTCTTATTTCCGCTTTCGATATATAAGGCAAATATTTTCAAGTAATAGAACAGGACACCTCCAAATCCCGCGGTTATCGCCAACGTGAGCGAACGTCAATGCGCGGGTTTTTTCATGGTTCGGCGGCGTCGCGCTTTTGTTTTGCGAAACATAGTCAATGGGCTGCTCAAACGGTGATCGAGACGTTGTACGCCGGCGTGAGGCTGCACGCCACTCGAACGTGACGCTACTCGATGTCGAAAGGTCGCTCGAAACAGTATTCGTGGCCGTCCGACGTGGCATGCACGCCGGTGACCCGCACAATGTCGCGCAAGCGCCGCACGGTATGCACTTGCGTCGCTGTTTGCAGCGCAATTGGACCGATGAAGAGGATGACGTTGATCGCCTTGGCTAACTGCCGTGGCACCGGCGTGTAACCGCCCTGAATCAAAAGATCTTCGAGACGTTCCATCGCATCCGGAGCTGAGTTGCAATGGATTGTCGCGACGCCACCCGGATGCCCGGTGTTCCAGCCCTGGATCATGTCGATGGCTTCGGGTCCGCGCACTTCGCCGACGATGATGCGATCCGGTGACAGACGCAGCATGTCGCGCACGACATCCTGCATCGTGCGGCGCACGGCATCGCCATTGCGGACGGTGCGTTGCCGCACCACCTCGTCGGCCTCCACCTGCAATTCGAGCGTGTCCTCGACCGTCAGGACGCGTCCGGCCACACGACCGATCTCTTTCAGGATTGCGTTGGTGAGCGTCGTCTTCCCAGAACCTGTCCCGCCCCCGACGAGAATATTTTCACGGTTCGCCACGGCTTGGCGGATGAAACCGGCCTGCTCCGCTGTCATTGTCTCGGCGGCCACGTATTCGTCCAGGGAAAGGACCCGCGTCGGTTTCTTGCGAATGACGAACGTGGGACCGTCCGGACTCTGCGGCGGCACGACCGCATGGAAGCGATAGCCCGATTCCGGCAACTCCGCAGGAAAGCTCGGGTTGTTTTCATCGACGGTGATGCCCACGGCGTGCGCAACGATGTTGATCAATTGACGTCGCGCGGCCGAACCAAGAATCTTCGTGGTGTCATAGCGAAGTCCCTCCCGAACACACCACAAGCGGCCGTCGGGATTGGCGCGTAGTTCTTCGACCGCGGAATCGTGCAGCAGGTCGCCCACCGCAGCGCCCATCGCGTTCGTCATCATCTCGACCAGCCGATTATGCGTTGTCTCTCGAAGGATTGATTCAGTCATCGACACGTGCCTCCGTAACAGGTTGGTTCCGCGTACCGCCGTCGTGTTGGGCGATCGCGAGCGCGAGCACCCGCTTTATCAGTATCCGATCGCTTTCGATGGCGGAGACCACGGCATCCATGAATCGCGCGTAGAACGCGTCGCCCGCCAGTCGTCCTTCCGCGGTCGGCGGCGCCAGTGATGAAAAAAGGTTCTTCACGAGGAGCGCCAACGACTCCAATAGCACGGTATTGCCGGCCGAGACGTGAGCGATCTCGCGCCGCATTGTTTTCAGTTCGCGGGTCACCGATTGCCAGTGCGATGCCGTGCGCTCCGGATCGTAACGATCGCGCACCGAGGCTTCTAAAATTGCGCGTAGCGAAACTTGACTCTCGCCCGCTTCGCGCAAGATCGCCCGCTTTAACCGCGGCGAAAATCGGGTATGAATGATCGCCGAGCGATCTTTGTCGGGCTTCATCATGACGGAAGATTCCAGCCGAGGTCGGGATCGGCTTTGGAATGGCGGTCGTGATCGTCGAAACCGAATACGCCCAGCCGAACGCCCGTAGGTGCGCTGCCCTCGCCATCCAAACGGTCCCGTGCACTGAGCGCATCGGCACTAACCGCCGCATCGAGATCGGTGCCGATCGTGTGTTCAAGTCCTTCGCTGAAGGCTTCGGCGTTCTTGGTCTCCGCATGCAATTTCGCATGCGAAATACGCCATGCCGGCGAAGGCGCTGGCGGCCCATAGGGATACGGGCGGAGCGACAACGCATTCGGCGGATTGAGCGGATGAGTCGGTTCGCTGAGTCGACCGTTGCCATCGGTAGGCGGAACACAGTGCTTGAACGTCGGATCGTCGTGGAAGCGCAGCTTCTTCGCGCGAATCGGTGGCAGCCCCGCAGCGATGATGAGTTCGTCCGTGGCGGCAAGCTCGCGCACTTCCCCCGGCGTGAGTAGCGCACGCGCGGTCTGTTGCCGTGAGACCATGATGTGGCCGAGCCAGGGTGCCAAGCGATGACCGGCGAAGTTCTCCTGCGTGTGCACTTCGGTTTTCGTGCCGAGCAGGTCGGAAATCTTCTTTGCCGTTTCTTCGGTGTTCGGTGCGTAGTAGACGTGGACGTGTGCGCCGTCCATCACCGTGTTGTGCGTGCCGTAGTACTTCACGATCTGATTCACGCTCTGATTGATCATCAGCGCTTTGAGGCCGTAGCCTGCGACGAACCCGAGCGCGTCTTCGAAGAAATCGAGCTTGCCCAACGAGGGAAACTCGTCGAGGAGCAACAACAGCCGGTGCTTGTTAGCGGGCGGATTCAGTTCTTCCGTCAAGCGCCGGCAAAATTGATTGAAGAGCAGCCGGAACAGCGGGCGCAGTCGTGTCTTGTCGCTGGGAGGCGAAATCAGATACAGGCTCAACGGATAGTCCGCCTGCATCAGGTCCGCAATGCGGAAGTCGCTCTCGCTCACCGCGGCTGCGACAACGGGATCAAGATACAAGCTGAAGAATGAACGCGCCGTTGAATGTACGCCACTGCGTTCATTCGCACTCTTATTCAACATGGCACGCGCACCAATCGCGACCACTGGATGCGGACCGCTCGGCAGATGTGGTGTTACGAGCATAGTTTCGAGAGATTCGTGAATCGTGCGATTCGGGTCATCCAAGAACCGCGCGATGCCGCCGAGCGTCTTATCGGGTTCGGCATAGAGCACATGAAGGATGACGGCGAGCAACCAGGCGTCGGCTTCCTTGCTCCAGTGGTCCGGCTTACCCTTCCCGTCCGGATCGACGATCAGGTCGCACACGTTCTGCGCATCCCGGACTTCGTTGTCGCCCTGGCGAATCTCCATCAGCGGATTGAAGCGGCACGTTTCGCGGCTGGATGGATTGAACGCGAGCGCGTAACCGAAGCGGCGACGATAGCCGGAGGTCAGCGTCCAGTTCTCGCCTTTGATGTCGTTGACGACGACCGAGCCGGGCCACGACAACAGCGTCGGGATGACGATACCGACGCCCTTGCCGGATCGGCTCGGCGCCGTCACTTCGATGTGCTCGGGCCCGTCGTGCGTCAGGTATTCGCCGCGCTCGGTGCGGCCGAGCACGACGCCGCCGTGACCGATCAGACCGCTGCGCTCGATGTCGCCGCGATCGGCCCAGCGCGCCGAGCCGTACGTCGTCGCGACCACGCTGCCGCGCGACCGCCAGACGTTGAATGCGATCGCCACACCGATGCCGCCGAGTACGGCACCGTACAACCAGAACAGCGCGAGGTCGAAGCGATGCGGCGCGTAGGCGCTCCACCGGTTCAGCCACACGAAGTAGTCGAACGGTTCGTACACGGCGTGGCCGCCGATCCAACACCACGGCGTGCCGAGTTGCGGCTGGTCAGCGAGTCCTTCGGCGACGTACTCGGTCGCGCACCAGCAGCCGATCACGCAGGCGATGAGAATGATGGCGAGCGGCGCGAGCACCAAGCCGCCGGGTGTGCGGGAACGATTCGGGTTTTTCGTCATCGAGTCACCGTCCGAGTGCGGGAGAAAGGTCGAGCGAATCGACCACGCGGTAACGAATGCGCGTCTGGTTTGCATCGCGTTGCGCGCGATCGAGCATGAGCGATACGTCTTTGCCCAGATGGCGCGCCAGTCCCCGTTCGGCGGACACCAGTGCGAAACGATCGCCGGCGACGACGACGGCATGCGGACCGCTCGCCAAGGTCTCAATCGCCGCTACGCGGCCATCGAAGCGGCGCACGGCATCGAGTTTGACCGCACTGCCGTACTGCGTACTTAGGCGAACCGTCGCATCGCTCCGCTCAAGGGCGTCGAGCTTCGTTCGAAGAGCGGGATCGAGCCGCACCGCATTCGTTTCCTGTACCGCGAGTTCGAGCGTGACGAGCTGCGCGACGCGACGGTCCGCCGCCGCGATCAATTCTTCCTGAAAGCGCGTGCGCACCGGGCTCTGGCGAAGCTGTCGCGGCACGCCGGCGATCAGCTGTTCGTCGAGCCAGGTATACGCCCGCACGGTTGACTGCGAACGCAAGTCGCGACCACGCACGTCGACTCTGACGAACGCGTTGTCGCGACCTACCGAACCCTCGTGGTCAATGCGCTCGATCAAGTCCGGCGGAATGCGATAGCGACCGTTCGGCTCGCGCGTCACGACGCCACGGCTCACCAGCGCTTCGAGACGCGCCACATGCGCTTCGACGTAACGTTCCGGCGTTGCGTCATGCGGCAGCCTTGCGTCGCCGAGTGATTCCTCGTGGAGCTTCGGATCGTAGAAGCCCTCATTGCGCTTCGCGAAAGCCACGACATTGCGATCGGCATGCCCGCTGGCTTGGCGTTCAACGCGGCGCAACGTCACAATATCGCCAGCGCGCGTCCCGCGGTCGAGATGCCGTTCGGCGTGTGGCGACAAGGCGGCGTAGTACGTCTTGCCATCGGTTCCCGATACGACGAGATACACCGTACCGGTGAGTTCGTTGGCCAGGCCACGACCGAGCACCTGACCGGTGACTGGCACCTTGAGCGTAGCCTTGTCGACGACGACGACGGAACCCGCGCGATCCTGGGCGTGAACGTGTCGTTCGACCTGGTGCTGAACCTCACGGTGCTGCGTTAGCCCACGCAGCCGGTCAAGCGCATCAGGCTCCAGACGCCAAATGCCTCGCGTCACTTCGCTGGCGAGGTCCATTCCCTCCAGATGCGCAAGTCGCCCCAGGAGGAGTCGACGCTGCTGCGCGGCGCGCGCGTCCACCGGTGTACGGCGCATGTCGATCCTGCCATTCGAATCACGCTCTGCCAGCGTTTGCAGTCGGCGGTCGAGCGCGGTGAACCGATCGGCACGAACGTCCCGATCGAGGCTTTGCAACACCTCGAGATCGCTGCGGTACCCGAGTTCGTTGGTCACTCGTTCGGCCGCCCGATGCCGCAGGCCGCTGGCGATGTAATCGCGGCTGATGACGAGATCGCCGCCACGGTCGTCGCGACCGTTGACGACCATGTGGACGTGTGGCTGGTCGGTGTCGTAATGAACACACGCCACATAGTCGAGGGCCGACCCGAGATCGTGTTCCATGCGACCGACGAGATCGCGAGTGAAAGAGGTCAAGTCGAGGTCACCGCCGCGCTCCGGCGAAACGATGAACCGGAACTGGTGACGGCACGTCACGCCGCGTTCGACGAAGGCAGCGACCGCTTCACGGTCCAGGTTGCCGTCGCCGTTGAATAACTGCCCGCGCTCGCCGTCGCGATCGACGCCGTCGCGTTCGAGATACGCCAATTGGTTGCGCATCACGTCGTAGGGCGATTTTCCCTTCAAGGGTACGACGCGTGTTTTGACGACGACACGTTGCGCGTGTCGTCCGACGCCGCGCACGCCCGCGCCACGGATGTTCGGCGAGCGCCGCTGACCTGCCTTGCGACCGCTCTTGGCCGCCGCTCGCAAAGCGGACTTGAGCATCCCGTTCGATCGGGAGGAAAGCCCGTTGCGCGCCAGTCGAAGCGCGCGCTTGGATCCCGCGCCGGCCTTCCCCGCAGACGTGCTCGGACTGCGGCCGAGCCACGGCTGATCGGCGCTGCGCGCCGGCGTCCCGCTGCGTGCCGAGAGGCGTTCCGGGAGAGATTTGTCCTGTTTATCCGGCGTGTCGTCGCTCATTCAAGCCCATCAATCACTTAAGCTACGATGGTGCACAAAATCCCGCATGGCAGAAGGGCTGCAGCGGACGTGTGTTGTCGGTTTAGATGCGATGTTGTCGCGCAACGCCTTGTGCGAAGCGGGTTCCAGCGATGCCGACCACACACCCTTTTATCTTGCTGCCCTTCACTTTCGCTCCGGATTGGACCGCATTGCCGCATTGAATCGCTCCTTCTCTCCCGACTTGCCGTAACCGTCACGTACCGAATGCTGACGTGAAATCACTCCGTGGCCGTTCGCGGCGAAACCGTCGACAACACGCGGTCTGCGTACGGCATCGCGGCGGTTTCCGAGCCGCTGTTGAACATCGACAGCGCGGCGATCAGCGCTTGCAGGTGCGTGCGTCCGGGACGCGATGCGGCGACAAAATTGCGCGCGAGGATGGCCGCGCCGATCCGCACGTTCGTGCAAGGATCGAGCAACGCAGTCGCCGGTACGTGGAGCTTCGGCAGCCACTGCGAATTGATCTGCATAAGGCCGATATCCACGCTCGATTCGAAGCGCAGCGCACTGGCGAGCACACGTTCAGCTTGCGCGTGCGAACGCGGAAAAAGCGCGCCATGCGGGGTGCCGATCGCCCACGGATGGCCGTGACTTTCGACGGCAACAACGGCGGCGATTGTGTCGGGGTGCACCCACGGACCGCACGTCGTGTAGAGGTCGGCGAGCGGCATCAAAAGGTCACCAGGGGATGACCCACGCCGAGCACACTGTCCAACGACACCGCGCCAAAATAGCGGCCGTCGAAACTGCGATCGATGAAGCCAGACACGGGAAGAAACTCGCCGGTGCCGACGCGCCGGCAGCCTGCGATCTGGGGTAGCGGCCGGCCTTGCGTGTCGAGCAAGAAAGTCGGGCCGATGTCACGATCGTCGACGATGAAGCGTTGCCCGCGCAAGCAATAAACATCGCCGGCGATACCGCCGACCGCCTTGAGCAACGGCATGCCGTCGGGCAACCAGCCGCGCTCATACACCATCGCACCTACCGCGTCGGGCGGCGCGAACATGACGACATCGCCGCGTCGCACCGAACGCTCGTTCCGCACCATCCAGTAGATCCCGCTGGGCATGCTCGGCGACGTGTTGACGATGAGTTGATGACCGCTCGCCTCGATTACTTTTCCTACGCTGAAAGCCGTCGCGACGATCACGGCGGCGAGCACGTAATGACGCACCAGTGACCGCTTCAAAGGCCGCTCTCCGCATACGCCTTGAGCCGCGCGAGCGGCATATTCCTGAGCCGAAAATCGACTTCGATAAAGCGCGCCTCGGGTAGGGCTAGCGCGTCGCCCGTCTCGATGTATCGGCGCAGCCATTGCAGCGCCGCTTTCGCGCGCGTCGCGCCCTCGACATCGAGCAGCACGTGCGCACCGGGTTTGATTTGCGGAACGCGGCTGCCGGCTTCGCCGGCGGCGAGTGCGCGACACACCAGCACGCGCCACGCCGTCGTCCCGAAATCGTTGGCCTCCCACAAGGCAAGGCCGAAACGATCGCCCGGACGGAAGAAGGCAATGCGTCCACCCGGCGGCGCCGGCTGGTCCATCGCGATCACGTCGAAGGGAACACCGAACAGCAGGCGGTAGCGCCGGTTCGATCGATATTCCAGTGCCACTTCGGTCAGCAATAGCGGTTCTTTCGATGGATCGATGGGGTCGTTCGCTACACCGCGAACTCGCTCCAGACGGTCCGTACTCATCGCTGTTTCTCCGTCTCGAAATGGGCGTCGAGAATGCGCAATGCGTCCACCGGAAACGGTTCGCTGTGATCGCCGAATTTGACGAGAACACAGCCGACTCGTTCGGTCGTCGCGACCAGCGACAGACGTGCGCGGCCGTGCTGGCACGAGAGCTTGTTCCACTGCGCGCGCTGCGCGTCGTTGCCGTCGCAGACGAGCAGCACGACGGGCCTTGGTTCGGCGACTCGCGCGCGGCGACTGCCACCGCGACCTTTGACGAAATCGCGCTCAGGCGCGACATGGTTTCCTTCGTTATCCAAACGACCGCCCGTCGCTTTGCCCTTTGCAAGACGCGCGGCTTCCTGCGCGTCTTTGCGCTTCAACGTACCGGTCGCGATGGCGCGTTCGACCAGCGCTTTTGCCGCGACGGCATCGTGCTTCTGCACTTCGACCACGGCGCCTATCGTGTCGGCGTCGCGGGTGACGCCGCTGTCGCGCAGCGTCGCCGCCGCACCATCCGCATGCAGTGTCTTTACGATGTTCAAGATGCGCGGTACGCTCAAGCCGATCGCATCGCTGACGGCGTCGACACTTCCCAGCCTCTTCACGCGCGTATCGAGATAGCGCGCCTGGTCGATGAGCGCCATCGCATCGCGAAAGAAGTTCGCAGCGAACTGGCGATCGAGCACATCGTCCGGCGTGCCGGGTGCAAAATGCACCAGCGCTCGCAGTTTGGATAGAGCGGCGAGCTTGGCGGCACGCCAACGCCGCTCGCCGTCAATCAGGGTGTAGCGGTCGCCTGCTTCGCGCACCTCGATCGGGTGTATCTGCCCGAGCCGCCGAAGGTTGTCGGCCAGCTCAGCGAGAGATGCGTCATCGAACAAGTGCCGTGGCTGATTCGGGTCGGCATCGATCAGTCCGACGTCGAGTTCGAGCACGAGTTCTTGCGCGTCCGCCGCCGCGAGCTGGTCGAGTGCGCCGATGCGGAAGTCAGTCGCGTTCTCGATCCGCAACGGCGTTACATTCGACTTCTTCATAGGCCGACACCGGCCAGCACTTCGGCGCACATGGCGCGCATTTCGCGTGCGGCGCGGGTGTTCACGCGCCCGCGCGGGCCGCGCCAAACCGGCGTTCGCCGGCCGAGCGCATCCTGCACCGCCACTCGCTCGCGCAGCACGGTCGGGAGAAGTCGCAGGCGCTTCGCCCGAAACTGCGCCAGCAGTTCACCATGCGAGGCAGCACGGCTGTTGAAGCGGTTGACCACAAAGCCGATGTGAACGAGCCTCGGGTTGTGATGCGCACGCACGCGCTGTATCGCTTGAGTCAACCGTACCGCGCCGGTGATGCCGTAGGCGTCCATCTGTACCGGAGACACGGCGCCATCGGCGGCGGCCAAGCCACTCAGGTAACAAATGGGTGCGTTCGTTGGCGTATCGACGACGATCAGATCGAAGCCGCCTATCGCGCGCAGGTTCGCGCGCACACGTAGAACGAACACGGCGCGATCACCGGGAATCTCGGCCAGCGCGTCCAAACGTGCATCGGCCGGGAGCAACGACAGGTTTGCTTCGGATGAGGCGAGGAACAAGTCCGACGGATCGAAGTCCGGATCGAAGAGGGCCGCCGAACTCGTGTATGCGTTTTCGTCCGGCAGCAGGGAATCGGACAGGTTGCCTTGAGGGTCGAGGTCGACCGCGAGGGTTCGCAAGCCTTTCGAGGCCGCGTGATAGGCGATGTGGCGTGCGAGGGTAGTCTTGCCTTCGCCACCCTTGAGGTTCGCGCACGCGATGATGCGGGTCATGAAAAATTCCTGTTGAGAAATGACGACGGCCCTTTACGGGCTGTCGAAGCTGTTGGCGAAGAGGGGATCGGGTGCGGCGACGGCGCCGCCGCAAACGATGTCGTCGGTCGTGCTGCGCATCGCGAGCACGCAGGCTTCATGCGCCGACGTCCCCGCGCAGGTGTAGCTGCTGCTCGCTTCGGCGGTACTGAGGTACACGATGTCCAGGTTCGGACCGTACAGCAGCGAAAACGAGGAGAACTGCTGCACCTGGCCGTTACGACGCCCGCAGGCTGTCATCGACGTGGCGGGTACGACCCAGGAACCCGGCACGTACTCGAACAATGTGCCGGCAGGAACCGAGAAATAGTCGCCGTCCAGTTCGAGATAGATCGGCACGGTCGCCGCATCGAGGACAAGTTCAACGGCGGCATTCGGCGAAAACGCGAAACGCCGGCCGCCTCGTTCCACGAGAACCGTCGCCTCGGAGGGATCGCGTTCGAGTTCGAATCGCGTACCCGGCGTGACGGTCAGCCGGTAGGTATCGTTTTGCGCGTCGGGATATGCGGCCGCCGATGCGGCTGCGGCGAGCAAAATGGCGATTGCAAGTTCAAGCATGCGTCGCTCCACGTGGAACAATTAGACCAACTATACCGCATGCTTTGCTTATTGCAACTATCGGACTTTATCCACTGCTTTTTGCGCCTACTACCTGAGCTACAGGACATACAGGAAGAAATACAGGATATACATAGGAAAACATTTGCCCGTTTCGTCAACGAGTTAAGCTGTGGATTTGGGAGTCAAGCGGCGTGCTTTTGGGAGTCAAGCGGCGTGATTTCGTCCCATCTTGGGAGTCAAGCGGCGTACTTTTGAGAGTGAAGCGGCGTGAACTTGGGAGTCGAGCGGCGTGGATAACTCGCTCAAAAAGGGGTACTTATCCACATACCCACAGGCACGCGCTCGCCGTGCGTGATTGCAGAAATTTGACGAGTGACCCGATTCCTGCGCGCAAATCATCGCCACGCGCGCAAGCGCAGAGACGCTGCTGGCAAATCGCGTTGAGCGATCAGTCCACCTTGCGTGGACGAACGTGCGGAGCAGCGGATAGCACCTGGAGCATGGGCCCGGAATCGCGCAATCGAGCATCGTTGTAGACGAGCTGCACGCTCCGGTACGCGGCGTAGAACGCCTTCTTAAAATCCGCTCGGCCACGACTATCCAGCGGATAGTCCGCGCCGAACTGGACCTGCAAGTCCGACCACGGAATGAACGTCGCAGCTCGGCCACCGCTGCTGAGAACGAAATTGCGATGCGTCAACCACGTGTACAGGTCGATCGCCAGCGGCGAGCGCTTGAGTGCGCGCAGTGCGCGCAGGTCAACCGGCACCGGAGCCCGCAGGACGTGCTCGTAGAAGCGTTCACTCACGGTCAAGGCCGCCGGAAACCGGCCGCCGGCGAACTCGCCCTCGTTCCAAAGTTGGATGCTCTCGCCGACCGGAAGCAGTTCAACGTGTTCGCCGCCGCTATTCTGGTGCTGCAGCACGAACCGGGCACCGAAGAGACTCACCATTTGCCGTCGCAGCCGGACAATGGTTCCGGCGCTATGCGGCTGGCCGGTGCGCGCGCCGCTGCACCCTTTGCCTCCACTCGTGTGCAGCCCGAGACCGCGAAGGAACTGTGCCATCGAGGTGCCAAGCCCCAAGTCGCGGCGCCGCGTGCGCACAATCTCGGTGGTGATCCAGGACAACAGCAGGCGCGGATAGCTGCCGAACGGCAATCCAGCGCCCGGCAACGCCTGCACGACCAGGCGATATCCTCCGTTGGTTCGCACGTAGCTGTCGCCCGGCTGCCGCCGGTGCGGCAATGTCGCGATCGTGAGGAAGCGTGCGGTGTAGCCGAGGCTGCCTGCCTTCTGCGCATCGGCATCGCGAATCGCCCGGAGCCTGCTCAACAAAGCGGCGGCGACGTACCTCGGTCTCCGTTCCTGAGAAAACGTTTGTGTTTTCTGCTTGATGCATATAGACCAATTAGACCATATAACATGCAAAGCGACCATCCGCACGGTCCCTTCGGGCTGGTTTCAATCAGGCTGAAGCTGTGCTGCTTTCCGCGCACGTCGATGATTTCCGATTACGCCAATTCGCAACATTTTTGCGACGATCCATACACTTGCCTGGGCAGCTCGCTTGGACGGTTACACTTTCTCCGCGCGAAAAAGATTGCCTCCCATGGGCGGCGGAGGGAAAGTGCAGCCGAGACATCGCGCAAACACTTTCTATAGGCGTCGGCACCGTGGACTTCCACCTCGGGCAATGCAGCCGCCGAATCGGGAACGCGTGGCTGGCCCTAGCGATCGCAAAAGCGAGTCGCAGCGGGTTCATCGCCGTGTGATGTTGCGCCTCCATTTCGCATGCGAAATGAGAACTCACGCCCACGAATCGGATGCCCCTTCCGCGCATCGTCCACTCAATATGCCGGCGCGCGGTTGTAGGACGCTTCTGAACTGAAGGACGTTTAAACGCAGGCAGCTTCATCGAAGTCTGCAGCGTCCTCGCGAAAGTCGTGTTCGATGAAATGCTACGTCGGAGTGGCGGAGAATTTTCGTGGGACTTATTTGGCTCATCTTGGACGCAGCCGGCATTTTTGCCGCAATCGTAGTTCTGCGCTATGGGTGGAAGGAAAGCGGCAGAAGCAAATGCCGCGGGCTATCGGCGCCGTGCCCAATTTCTCCGCGTCTGCCCAATACGTTGATGTCGGCGCGAAGACGGGTATTGCTTTCGACAATGCGACGGCGAAGTTTTGCTTCTTGAGCCGCGGATACGACGGAATAGCGGCAACCGTCGTTGATGCGCGCAACATTGTCCGCGCGGAGATCGTACAGGATGGTACGACCCGCACGGTCCGATCGGGTGGCGGAGGGGGCATCGTCATGTTGGGGCATTTTGGTGTCCCTGTAGGCGGACAGTCGACGGAGGTCACCAGCGAACGTGTCACCACCTTGCAACTGCGCGTTGTTGTCGATGACCCCGCATCACCCGTGCGAACTGTTTCGTTTCTTACGCCTGATACGGAGCGTGGCGGCCCAACGCACCGATATGCCCTCGATATAGCGCAAAGTTGGCTTGCACGCATTGATGTGTTGCTAACGCGCCAACGCTCCGCGGACGTTAGATCGCCGGTGAACGCAATCAGCGTGGCAGATGTGCAACTCTCAAAGCGACCGGGCTACTGAGCGAAAGCGAATTCGAATGG
Organism: uncultured Gammaproteobacteria bacterium; assembly: GCA_963814225.1. Lineage (GTDB taxonomy): Bacteria > Pseudomonadota > Gammaproteobacteria > Xanthomonadales > Rhodanobacteraceae > Rudaea. The sequence continues at coordinate 62,535 of CAWFCC010000005.1, forward strand.
CAGTGCTCCAAGGCTGCTGGCTTGAAGGCTCGCCCGGAACTGCGCAGCGCGCAGGTCGATGAAACGGGTCGTTCGCTTTCTCCGATCGATGTACACCGTCGAAATATCTGCAACGAGTAGCTCATTCGCCGCCTCATACTACGGCAGCCCTCTCTAGCAGTCGGCGTCAATTCGGATCCGATCGTTCCTTTGACCTGCCTGGCAGCTTCTCGAATCTGACGAGCTGTGCAACTTAGTCCACGGGATCGCTCTATTCCAACAGTTGTCGGAAGACAACGGACAGGCGGGCCACTTACCTTTTCGCCCGATGGCGGAGAGGTCGTTGCATCCAGAGCGAGCCTTTGGGCGCGTTCTGCGCGAACTACGCACTCAGCGTGGCTTGTCGCAGGAAGCGTTTGCGTTCGAGTGTGGGCTCAACCGGCAATTTATTTCACTGCTGGAGCTCGACGAACGTGCGCCGAGCATCGAGACGATCTACAAGGTGGCGGCTGGCTTGAAAATGCGGGGTTCGGATCTGCTCAAACAGGTCGAAGAGGTTGCGCGGTCACGTCGCCGAAGCCGTTCGACGAAATGATGATGGGCACTGGCGCTTTGTGGCCTTTGGCAAAACACACTTTCACGCGCTGAAAAAAATGGATCGAGCAATCCCATCGATTGCTCATGAGGAAATCAAGGATGAAGGCGGTAACGGCGCACTCGCGCAGGCTGCATCTAAGCAGCGACACCAATGATTTGACCGCCGCCATCGAACGGCTCGGCGATCAACGCGTCGCCAACTTGTTCCGATCATTCGGCGAAGAGAATACGGCCATCGCCCGCGTTCTCGTCATGACGTTCATCGTGCTGTGGGTATTGTTCTGGTGCTTCGGACCGCAACCCATTCTCGTTGCAGATGCCGTCGCGGTACGGCCTTGGGCGATCGGAGTTCTTGCTGTAAGTTTGGGTTGGCTTATCAGCATTCGCCGGCGCTGGGTGCGGCCTGGCAAGACGACTGACGGCATTGGCCTTGCCGCGAACCTCGTTTTCATCACGATCTTTGCGCAAAAGGCGTTTTATCTACTCATTTCCGTCAATGCTCTTCTGCCGTTCACGGCCATTGCGGTCGCCGTGCGCTTCAGGGACCGCCTGTTCTACTGGTGTCTCGCGATCAGCGTCGTGATTTTGTTCACCGCAGGGCCGCCGGGATATTGGATCAGCCGCCCCGCGTATGCGATCTACGCCGTGACATTCACGGTTGCGCTACCCATCCTCATTGCGCGCATCATCAATGCTCTGCGGTACGCAACGTTGCAATCCATCCGTGCGCGCGAGGCGCAGACGCGATTCATCGCCACGGTCAGCCACGAACTGCGCACGCCGCTCAACAGCCTGACCAACTGCGCGGTGCTCATCGATCCGGAGCAGCTCAAGCCGCAGGATCACGCCCTCCTGCAGGCGGTCACCTATAACGCCAACGCGCTCCTCCATCGCGTGAACGATGTTCTCGACATCGCCGCAATCGACGGCGGGCAACTGAGTTTGCAGATGGAACCGGTGCGAATCGGCAATCTGGCGCGCGCGGTCTACGCAATCTGCAGCGTCCGTGCCGGAGACGCAGGCCGAACTCAGCGTCAACCTGGAGTCCGACGCCGACGTATCGGTCATTGGCGACGCCGGGCGCATGGAGCAAGTGCTCACCAATCTCGTCACCAACGCGATCAAGTTTTCGCCCGGCGGCCGCGTGACGCTTACGGCTCAACGAAATCCTTCCGAGATTGCCGACTTCGTCGATTTGTCGTTCATCGTCACGGATACAGGGATCGGCATTCCGCCGGAAAAGCGCGAGCAAATCTTCGAACCATTCCGGCAGTTGGAACAAGGATTGGGCCGCAGTCACGAGGGCGTCGGACTTGGCCTGTACATCGTCAAGAACATTTCCGACCTGATGTATGCCGATTTGAAGGTGACCGACAATCCGGGCGGCGGGACGGTTTTCACATGGCGGGTGCAACTGCTGCATTCGCCCACCAAAGTCATCTCTCGCACGCATCGACCTTGGACGCGCTCGCTGTGCATCGAGGTTTGTTCCCGTCACTGCGCTGCGTGGTGTTCGAAGACACGCCGTCCAACCAACTCGTGATCGGCCGAATTCTCGAAATGGCCGGCCATACGGTGATCTTCCATGACCGCGGCGATAACGCGCTTGCCAAAATTACCAACGCGCAAGCGGACCTCGTATTTATCGATCTGCACATGCCCGGCGTTTCCGGATTGCAGGTTCTAAGCGATCTCGCGAAGGTTCGAGCGACGCAGCACGTGCCGCCTGTGATCGTCCTGACGGCCGATGTCACCAAGCACGCCGCGGAAACCTCGTACGCCTCAGGGGTCAGCGAATATCTCGTGAAGCCGATCTCGGCGGTGAAGATCCTCGGCGTCATCGAGCGACTGCATCCGCTCAAGCACCAATACAGAGCCACGCTGGACGGAACGCAGAGCCCGCCATATCGCTAAATCGAACGCATGCGACGGAGTGACAAGCCGCTAGTCCCGAGACGTCCTCACGGTTCCATTAACACAGAAGCCGATGAGAACCACAAAAGGAAGCCCACCATCAGCAGTTTCTGCACACCACCATGAATCCGTGCAGGCACCGCGTACAGCGCAACGAACAGGACAGAGAGAAGGCATGCAAGGGCGATCAAAATCTTCGAATGTGGATACCATGCCCACGACTGCACGACGACGCCTGTCAGAACTGACACAAACGCACCCAATGATGCAACGCGATGCCATTGCCGCGCACGCGGATTGTCGATCGGTGCGGGTTGCTTCGCATTGGCGGTTCCCGCCGCTATAGCGACGAAAACGATGCACAGCAAATACAGTCCGCCGGCAATATTGAAAGAACCTGTGTGTTGAAACGAGAAGCAGGCTGCGACAAACATCGCGATTCCGCCGCACAACACCACGTAAGCCGCCAAACCGAGCACACGGGTCGATCCGCTCAAGTAAGCGCTGAAAGGTGTTTGAACAAAAGGAAGTTCGCGCCGTTGGATGTGAGCCAGGAAGCCCAGCATGAAAGCAACAATCATGAAACCAGTTGTGAGTAGCCCCGTGAAAGGCGCGAGGTCCATGCGCGTCATGGGAAACGACTTACGAGAACGTCTCGCAGATCATCGAACTCCTTCGCGAGCAGCGCTGTCCATTGCTCGGCAGGCGCCTCTCGATCGGCAAGCGTCGTCTCCAAAAGGTACGACAATCGAATTGCGCCGACATTCAGCGCAATGCCGTGCAACGCGTGCGCCGATTCTCGCCACGCAGAATCAGAGCCATGTCTCACGATATGTTGGAGGTGCCCTTCGGCATCCATCACGCACTGTCGAACCACTTTTGCAACGAGCGGCTCTCCGCCAATGGCTTCGAGTTCGTGCAGCGCTTGTGGATTCCAGATCGGAACTTCCACATTCGGCGAGCACGCCGAATCTATTGGCCAACACCGGAGTTCGCCGAGATCCTCGGAGTTTTTCTGATTCATATCTTGAACGATGGCGCTATGCATGTTGTGTAGCCACTGCCCGCAATGGGCGCAGATCGCGGCGTTCCTATGTCTAGTCTACCGGACACCATGACGCTCAATGTATTGTTGGTGGACGATCAACCCAGCACTCGCTTGATGGTTCGCGCCATGCTCGATCACGCCGGGCACGAGGTCCGAGAATGTTCCACCGGCACGGACGCGCTCGCTGCACTCGCCGCATCCGTGTTCGATTGCGCGGTCATCGATGTGCATTTGCCCGACATGTCCGGCTTCGAACTGCTGCGGCGCTGCGATGTGTCGTCGTTGCGGCCATCGACAGTCATCAGCATGACGAGCATGCCGACCGGCGCGCTTGTCGCGGAAGCGAACGCCACCGGCGTCAGCATTGTGCTCAAGAAACCTGTCACTGGCGAACAATTGGGTGCTGCCCTTGCCGCTGCAACCCGAAACCGCTCCGCATCCGATCCGCTCGTCTTCGGTGAAGATCCGATTGACGCTAAGGTGTTTTCGGGGATTCGGGCGCTGGGCGACAATGAACTCATTCAGCGCTTCATCGACCAATCGATTGCCGATGCGACCGCCTGCGTCGAGGCAATGACTGATATCGCTCCGGAAATTACGATCGATGTCTGGCGCGCGCAAGCGCAAGCGTTGCATGGGGTCGCGCTCACGCTCGGCGCTCGTCGCCTGTCCACGGCGACCTCCGATGCGCTCGCGCTTCCGCAGGCAGAGCTTGTCAATTGCATGGGCGATCGGACGAACGAATTCGCGCGACTGATTGCGGAAGCGCGATACTGGTTGGATGAGCACACCGCTCTGCTCTCGTCGAGAGAACGCGATTGCCTGCGGCTTGCCGCCGCAGGCCACGGCACGAAACGCATTGCCTCGGCTCTTGAAATCACCGAGCCCACGGTCAAGTTTCACTTGATGAATGCCGCCAGCAAGCTGCATGCTAAGGGTCGTGTGCAAACGGTCGCGAGAGCGCTCGAACTTGGAGCAATCTAATCGCGTTCGTCACCTCGTCTCGGTCACAAAACCGATCCAATCTTCTATGTCGAAACATTGGGGAACGGCAGTGCCATTGATCAATGCGCGCCTGGGATTGGAGAGACAGAAATATGTTGCCGGATATTCCGTTATGCTACGTCGGATCGTCACCGCGTTTGCCAGTTTCCTCGGTGCAATGCTGCCGTCGTTGAGTTTCGCGAGCACGCCGGTCATTGCGGACAGCTTCTTGCCGGGGAACCTCACGCCGAGTTGGACAACGCCCTGGACTGCGCAGGGGTTCTGGCAGTCGGCACGTCCGACAGCCTGATGCTGCTTGTGCGCTACGCAACTGATGGCACACCGCAGTTCATTCGATTTCCGCTCGCCATCGAGCCGTCAGATGCGTGGGTCGATTCTTTGCCTGACGGCGGCGCCGTAACGACGGATATCGAGATAATAAACGGTGATGTCGCCGCCTGCCAGTTGCGCCGATTTGACGCCACCGGTGAGCAACTCTGGAGTGTAGCGACGAATTGGCCGAGCGACTCGCAACTCGGTGCCGCGTGCGCAAATCCGCGTATCGATGGACAGGGCGAGCTGTGGGTGTTCGATAGTGGTGGCGTCGAACTCCTCGATAGCCGAGGAGGCCAGGCTGCATGGTTCAGTTTTGATTCGTTAAATGCCAACGCAGTTGCAGCTGATCCAATGCAGCCAGCAATTTACGTCGCGGGCATAACGGTGCCATCCTCAACCGACGCCACCGACAGTGTTCCGGTGATCGGAAAGTTGACCGCAGCCGGATTGCAGTGGATGTGCCCAGCTCCCATCGCTGATGCGGACGCCATGCTTGATGACGTCGTCGTCGGTCAAGACGGAAGCTTGTGGGCCTTCGGCGCGCAGCAGCAACAACTGTATGGACTGCATGTCGGGAGCGACGGTTCCTATTTATGGAGCGGCACCGTAACAACGACGGTGAACGCAGCACTCGTCAAGGTGGCGGCGCGCGCAGACGGCGGCGTATCGACCGTTCATTGGGACACATTTGCCTGGCAGAGCGGCTCGGCGAGTGGCGTTCCGGAAGTCTCGTCGTTCACGGCTGCAGGCGATCGGCAATGGCACCAATCCAGCGGCTTCACTTTGCCGACATCGAACAGTGTGCCGGACATTGCAATTGCGACCATGCCGAACAACGAGGTCGCGGTAGCGATGAACACGCAGACTGGTTTTGACGTCAGCACGGGGGACTATGCGTTGACTTTCGAACAGGAGCGATGGAATACCGCCGGATCGCTTCTTTTCAGTAGGCAGCTCCAACCATCGGTTCCGGCTTTCGGTCCGCTACAGTTGGCGGCCTTGGCCGACAACACGACCTTAGGTGTCGCCAGCGGTTTTTATCGGTTCGATGCGAGCGGCAGACCTCAGTCAACACCGCAAACGCAGGCCATTACTACGGCAACGAGTCTCGATCTGACCGAAGCTCTTGGGCCCGACGGGAGCGCCTATTTGGTGGCGACTAACAGCGATGTGCGCAGCTTTGGCGTGACGGCGTATGAGCCTGACGGCGCCATGCGCTGGCACACGGCCGAAGCGAGCGCGTGGACAAACCAGGGACTTACGAGCGCCACCTTGAGCCTGCGCGTCGGCGATGTGTGCCTGACAGGTCAACTGGATGGCAACGAAATCGTCCGCTGCTATGGATTGGCCGATGGGAAACAGACAGCAGCTCTCGAATTCGCGAATGGGCTTTCTGTCTATCAGTTTTGGACGCAAGCACTCGCGACCACGACCGGCGAACTGGTAATTCTGTATCAGACATCTGATGGGGCGTTGCACCACGCCTTGATCGATACGCACGGCCAATTGATGCATGACATTGAACCACTACAGGCGACCGAGCAATTCTTGAACGCCAGTCAAAACACTAACGGCGAATCGATCGTTGTCACCACAAACGGCATTGCAATCAAAATCGCGATGGATGGCTCGCGCGTATTCGCCGTCACGTCCGGTCCGTCGATGACCTATGCAACCTTGAGCCCAGATGGCACGACAATTCTGCAAGACGGTCTCACGCCACCTACCTTGGAACGTATCGACGCCAACGGGTCGACTCTATGGCGCTCCACCATGCCCAACACAGGCGGCTATAGCCGCGCGTTGTCTATGCGATTCACATCGGACGCTTTGTATGCCGTGCTCAGCTACAACTACGCATTCGGGTATCCGACGCTCAACAGTCTGGTGGTCAAGCTTGCGTTATCCGACGGGCACCTCGAATGGGGAACACCCATCCCGTACATTTTCGGCCAGCGTCCAGCACTTGTACTGGATTCGGCAAACGACGTCGCGTTTACGTTCAATAGCTGGGGTGATCGCACTCGGTGGACACGACTACGCTTGGCCGACGGCGTGATGATCGGCTCTCGCTATGAGCCGTGCGGCGTCGACCAATGTTTCTTCTGGCAAGCCGTTCTCGCTAGCGATGGCACGCTTCGGACTGTGCAGGACACGACTGACTTGCATTCGGGCTCGGCATGGCAGCTATCGACGCTGCCTAACGACGTTGATTCCATTTTTCAGACCGGCTTTGAATAGCTACTTACTCTAGTCGACCGGCGCGATGATTGCGGTATCCCCGTGCTCACCGCTGAAGCGCGGAGGGCTCGGTCCAAACTGCTCCACATGGGCACGCTGATATGTTCACCTGTTCGCTTGGACGAAGTGCACGCTTTCGTCTAGACACGCCATTGAACTGCGCCGATTCAGTTCGCGCAACTGGAGATACGCTTTACATTGATTGATCCAGATCGACTTTGCAGATTGGAGTTACCAGGATTTAGTGGACACCCGATCGACGCTGTCGGTGCGTCGCTTCAAACTCATCTGGACTGACGCCACCTAAGTAACTGTGGCGACGCTTCGGATTGTAAAAGCCTTCGATGTAGTCGGCTACATCTTGTAAGGCCGTTTCTCGATCGGCGTAAATCCTTTTCTTGATGCGCACTTTTTTCAAGCTGCTGAAGAACGACTCCGCTACGGCGTTGTCCCAGCAGTTGCCGCGTCTGCTCATGCTCGGTTCGAGCCGGTTGGCTCTGCAGAAGCGACGCCACGCATCACTTCCATACTGCGTGCCTTGATCGGAATGGATGAGCGCTTTGCGCGGTCGTCGGCGTCGAATGGCTTTTGTCAGTGCTTCTAGAACCAGCTCGCGATGAATCGTCTGCTTGGCAGCCCACCCGACGACCTTGCGCGAGAAAAGATCGAGGACCACGGCGAGATAGAGCCAACCTTGCCAGGTTCGGATATAGGTGATGTCCGTGACCCACGCTTGGTTCGGTCGGGTCGTCGTGAACTGACGTTGTAATCGATTCGGAATCAGCGCTTGCGGTTTGGCCACGGGGATGTGGCGAATGCGATAGCCATGCAGTGCCTGCAATCCGTTTTCCCGCATCAAACGTCCAACCCTATGCTTGCTGCACGTCTCCCCGCGTTCCCGAAGATCATGCAAGATTCTCGGCGCACCATAGATGCCGTGGCTGGCAGTAAAGGATGCGCGAATGAGTCGCAGCAGCCGAGCATCTTCTTGTGCTCTATCACTAATCGGTTGCTTGAGCCAAGCGTAGTACCCTGCTGGCGCAACGCTGAGAAGTCGACACATCGCGCGGATGCCGAACTCTCCTTGATGCGCTTCAATGAATTTATAGGCCCGCTTCGCCTTGCTCAGCAAATTTCGCTTGGACATGGTGCTCTCTCACATCCGCAAAATCAGATGCTAGGCCTGTCCACAAAAAGCTGGGAACTCCAGTTCAATACCAGACTGATAGTTGATTGCTGCACGGGTCTACCTGTCAAAGTTGACAGGTTCACTTAGAAATTTGGAAAGTCTTAACGAAATTGCGCCTAGCGTCCCAAGTGCAGGGCTGCCGGACCGTTCGACAGTATCTGGGCGAGAGAACGTCACCAGCTGATGTCGACAATCTCTCATCATTGCGGTGACACGTATTCTTCGGAGCCTCAGATGCAATCGACCACACGCATCATTTCGTGCGCCACGGCATTTATTGTTCTTCTGACTTTCTCGCTCGAGAATGCACTTGCACAGTCGAGTCTCGACGCACCCACCTCTTACAGCGAACTCGTCCGCGCACAAAATGTCGTAGCCCCGGAGGGGACCGGCATCTTGGGCGAGACCGTAGACTACTACACCGGTCAGACTGATTTCGTTGCAACAGATGTGAGTCTGCCAGGCAACTCTGTGCTACCAGTGGCCGTCGGAAGGCGGTTCCATGTAATGAATGAGGCCGGGGGTCCGCTACAGGGTGCCTTCGGCGATTGGGACCTAGAGATCCCGCACATTGAAGGGATTATCGCGACCGACGCGGGTTGGACCGTACCCGGTGGCTACCCTGATGAACGCTGCACGGATTTTGGCAGTCCGCCACCGGTCACCGTAACAAGTGCAACGTCGAGCGGCACAGTCTCGACCGCAGTTCCTTCAAGCGAATATAGCAGTGGCTTCGCCATAGTTGTCCCCGGGAAAGGCCGCCATGAACTGTTGCTGCGCGCCTCCGACAACCCTTACTCCCCAGGCGGTGTGTCGTACCCAGTTGTTACAAACGATTGGTGGCAAGCAGCTTGTGTGCATCGCTATGGGGCGCCAGTCGGTACGCCGGACGAAGCGTTTCAGATTACTTCGCCCGACGGCGTTACCTACTCATTTATTCAATATATGGTGCGGAGCTATCCGTCGTATCAGCGACCAGCGAATACAACTCAGACCGGCGTAATGGCAGTCGTTCCCCGACAACAGGCTTGGCTTCTGCCGACCCAGGTAACAGACCGTTTCGGAAACAAGGTTCTCTACGATTACCAAACAACTTCGGCCGGTCAACTGATTCTGAACACCATCACGGCACAAGATAACTACAACGCGGATACAAGAAAGATAACGCTCACCTGGAGTACCGATTTCGCCAATAAAGTTGTTACTTCGATAAACGACCAGCTCAACACTTGGCATTATGTTTACACAAACAGCCAGCTCACAAATGTCACCCTTCCGGATTCGTCGTACTGGACGATCACTTTTGCGAATCTCAACAAAGCAAGCTGGAATTATACGAATGCCACCTGCTCAACACTCCCCTCGCCAACATATCCGACTGGAAGTTCGATTTCGAATGGAACTGTGTCAGGTACGATCGCCGGCCCAACCGGCGCATCAGGAGTTTTTACGTTCACCGTCACGCGCCACGGCAGAAACAGTGCGCCTACAACATGCCTTCAGAACACCGCTGGACTACAGTTCGCACGGGTAGAGCCCAGCGTTTATGACGTGTTGTCGTTAACGAAGAAAGTGCTCACGGGACCCAACGTTAGCGCCATGACGTGGACCACTGCTTATGGCGGATGCAGCGCTACGGCGTGCAATGCCACAAAGACTACGAAAATCACTGATGCGCGGGGATACGATACAAACTATACATTCGGTGCCCTCTATAGCACGAATGCGAACACCGACACTGAGGGACAGCTGCAGACCGTGCAGAGTGGCGGCATATCTGGTTTGAACTACCTCAGAACAGACAGCTACTTGTACTTCCCGGCTACAGGACAAGCCTACCCGAGCGTGGCAGGAACACCGGCACAAACTCGAGGCGACGTGAGTGCACTTACGACACTGCGCCCAGTCAGCAAAAGAACCACCACGCAAGATGGGGCTACCTACACGCAGTCGGTCTCATCCTCCGACCAATATGGTTTTCCGAGTTCTATTACCCGGACGGGCACGGACACCAAGACTGACACTTACTCGTACCACCATGACACAAGTGCATGGGTGCTAGGAACGGTGACTGAATTAGATGGAAATGGCACACAGGAAGTGAAGGTCACTCTGTATACAAACGACCTGCCACAGTACGTCTATCGATTTGGTCGCCTGGATAGAACTTTTTCCTACAACTCAGATGGAACTGTGTCGAGCGTGACAGACGGCAGCAGTAACAAAACGACGTTTGGTACATATTTCCGGGGGGTCCCGACGACTACTTCATATGGCGACGGCGGTCACGAGTCAGTAGGTGTGAATAACTATGGAGAATTGACCCAATGGACCGACGCCAATAACTTTCTCACGAAGTACTCATTTGACTTGATGCACCGACTCAATGGAATAACGGGGCCGGATCCACTTAATCAAACGACAATCACCACGTCCACACCGCAGTCGGGCTGGAGCAGTTCGGAAACGCATGGAGCGTATACAAAGTTCACCGCCTACGACGCGTTGTTGCGCCCGATAACTATCAACGAAGGAGCTGGCTTACGCACGCGCACTTTTAAATATGACGCCGACGGGCGCACGACCTTTGCGTCCTATCCGGGTAGCGCTGGAGGAATTACGTACACATTTGATGGGCTCGGCCGCCTTACCCAGGCCAAAGATGTCGCAGGGAATACAACCACATTCACGCCCGCAAGCAACTCCTTAGCTGTGAAAGACGCCGACGGACATACCACGACTTACAATTATAAGAACTACGACACTCCAAGCGCGGCTTGGCCGAAGTCGATTGTCACACCTTTCTACACGTCGACAGTCACCACGACGATCAACCGCGACGCCTGGGGAAAGCCGCTAACGATCGTGCGCGGCGGCATTACACGTACCAGAAGCTACAACGCCAACCAACTACTGCAAACAAGCACAGATCCGGAGTCGGGAAGCACGTCCTTCACGTATTATGGTGCCGGCAATCTTAAAACGGTAACGCGTAGCGACAACGTAATCGAAACGAGGGCCTATGACGGTCGCGAGCGTCTCACCACGCGCACTTTCTCAAATAGCGACCCGACCGTCACTCTAAGCTGGAACAAGAACGGAACGCTAAACAGCGCTTCCCGTGCATCATATTCGCAGAACGAGAGTTATGACGTCACGTCCGGGTACTTGACTTCTGAAGTCACGAACACTGGTTCGGCAAGTTATACCGTGCGTTATGGCTATGACCACTTTGGCGTTAGGACGTCACTAACGTATCCCGACAACAGCGTTGTCTCGTATTCACCTGACGCCCTGGGTCGTCCAACAATCGTCGGCACATATGCGACGCATATTCTGTATTACCCAAACGATGCGCTTAAATCCTTCGCTTACGGCAACGGAATCGTCCACTCCATGAATCAGTACTCTGACGGTCGCCCTCTGCCTGGCGAAATCAGCGAACCGGGAGTAATGGACTATTCTTACACGTACGATGGACTCGCAAACCCTCTCACCATCGTTGATCACCTCGGTGGGACAAACAACAAAACCCTGACATATGATACTTCGAATCGGCTGCGAACGGCCGCTGCCCCCAATCTATGGGGTACTGAGACATTCACTTACGACAATCTCGACAATTTGACAACGGAAATCTACGGTACTACGACCCTCACCTACTCAGTCGATGCAGTGTCAAATCGCTTGACGTCAATGAGTGGCGGCCCGCTTTCATATAGCCTTGGTTACGATTCAAAAGGGAATATAACGAGCAAGTCTGGGAATCCGTCGACTTTTAATGCGAGCAACCAACTCACCGCTACGGTTCAGCCCCTGCTGAACTATCGTTGCTGCATTTACAACCGCACAGGCCAGTATGACTACGATGGCCTGGGCAACAACATCTCGAAGTACTACACCGAATCCGATTACACGTTAAGTCGATCTATTACGACTATCAGCGTTCATTCCCAAAATCGCACGCTGTATAACATTGTCGCAAACACCACAGCCGATCCCCCAAATCCACCGAACGTTTCCACTTCGTACGTCAAATTTATCTATCTGGGCGCGCACCTAGTTGCCAAAGATTTTACGGACGGAACTCCAGCTGACGAATATGTCACTTACCAACATACGGACTCGCTGGGCACACCCGTCGCTCAAACAGACTCGTCGCAAAATGTTGTCGCTAGTGGCCAAAATTTTCCGTTTGGACAGTGGTATCAGGGCGGAGACGGCGGCCAACCGGGGTTCGCCAGCGGATACGAGGATGGCACCGGTCTAGTAAATTTCCGCGCGCGATCCTATGACCCCTATTTGAGGCGATTTATTGGTGCTGATCCTGCGGACGTGGACAGCACAACCGGTTTGAATTTCAATCGTTATTCCTACGCTCTCAATAGTCCTTACGCCAAATACGATCCGAGTGGCAGACAAGCGGTCGATGCTGCAAACCCAGAGCGTTTTTACAAGACGAATAGCGAAGCACAGTTTGTTGCCTTCGCATGCATGTGTAACCCATTTAGTCGCAATGCGCCCGGCGATGACTCAATAACGCCGACCGGCAGTCCACTAGACCTATTCGCTCCTTCGTTAGTGAGCAGAGGAGCGGCGTTATGGGCGGACCTTTCCGCGAATTTCGCAAGCGATTTGCTCACGTCCACGACAGAGTCTGTTTCGCAGGTACCCGTGTACGTGATCGGACGCGCAGCGGACGTCGAGCCGTTTGTGGGCCAGCCAGGGTATGCAACGAACATCGGCGATCCCAACTGGACGCCCGCCCAAAACTTCCAGTGGGTTCAAGGTGGCATCAACGACAACGCAACTTTTCAGCTCGCGTCGCCGCTCGTCGAAGACAATATTTATAATGGGGGTGCTTACAATGGTGGGTACACTATTTTTAGCGAGGAGATCAGCCAGGTACTTGGAGCTGACTACACAATGGATGGGAGCGAGTTCCTCACCCCGCCGGACGACAATTGATGCCAATTAATTTGCAAACGACAATTTCGCTATTGGAGTCTTTCTCGCGGCAGGATAGGTCGTCTTTGGACGTCGCAGAGAAGTCCGGTTTGGATGAAGTAATAGAAAGCTTCCCGCAGCTGAGCAGAGAGGACAAAGCGGTGGTTTTCGGCGCGATTAATCCGAAAATTTCATTCCTATTGTTTTCGTATGCGGATGATCAAGCAGTGCAAGCGGTCCGCCAACGAAGCCTGAACGCGCTGCGGCGAGGCCTGATGGCGGTAGTAGTCGAAAACTGTAGCTTCGACTGGCGAGATTCGATCGTGCGGCTCGCGTTGTTGTATCGAAGCTGTGCGCTTATCGAGGGAAATCAAGCGAACGAATTCGGTTGGGCAGCTTCGTTCGCGACTGAAAGGACGTCTGTTCGGCTCATTCAATTCGTTCAACGACCTCCGGAGTTGAAACGTTTGAGTGAGTTTTTCTTCGTTGAGGATTACGACTCAAACGGGAACTTCATTTTTCGTGCGACCCCTCCCCACGGAAAGATGACTTTGTAAGCGCACAGTGGGACGGCCGACTACGGCTAGGATTTCCTAGTCCTCGCGGTGAAGACACTCTTAGCTTTTGCGTTGGACGTGACTCAATGGAACACCTGGGGTTGCCGCCGATGTTAGGTGTCGTCAAGAACATCGCCCTAAGTGGGTGTTGAAATCCACTACTCGGGTCAGGTCTGTTCTCAATTGAACATCGCTAATAGCTAAGAAATCCGCAATCCGCTTTTTTCATCAGACTCTACCCAACGCTCCAATAGATCAGCGTGAGCCGTAAATCGACACTCAAAAAAACAATCGCATAACTAACGCCTGTCAATGGTTTATAGCCTCTCGTTCTCGACGTGCATCAATGCGTGGACACGATGTAGTCATGAGTTTTGGTCAGATAGCTGATCCATTCGCCAAGTGTAAGACCAGGTCTTTTCGGCTCAATCAGAACTGAGTTCACGGCAAACTTCCTGTACTTGCCCGGTTTCCTCAGCGCCTTGAGATCCCGTTCAAGCTGTCGCTTGATCTGACCATCCTTGTAGATCCTGTCGGCCGCTTCCTTCGGCATCGCGAGCAGTCCGTGGTAGTGCCAGTGACCAGCGTAAGAACGTTCGACCACGTAGTCGTGGTCAATCTTTTTCCTGAGCCCGTACGGCAAATGTTTCCTGACGCGGAACAAGAAATCGTAGTCCCAGAACTTGCTCATCCATTCCGACCTGGCGATCTTCTCGCTCGATAGAAACGTCGAGAGCGTGACAGTGTCGATTTGCGCTGAATAGTGAGCCGGGATTTTTACTGAAAAGTGGGCCGCCACATTCCGCAGCGGTTCTTCCTCTCGACGATGTTCCATGGCTCCGCGCAAAATGAAAACTGTTCAGCAAGGTGGCTCAATCCTGCGCGACATTCAACAGCTGTTGATTTGCGCTGAATAGTGAGCCGGGATTTTCACTGAAAAGTGAGCCGCCACATTCCGCAGCGGTTCTTCCTCTCGACGATGTTTCATGGCTCCGCGCAAATGAAAACTGTTCAGCAAGGTGGCTCAATCCTGCGCGACATTCAACAGCCAAGGGTCAGTCTGCAGTTGCCGCGGCCGCCTACCGTATGGGTGGCGCGCTGCGCGATGAGCGCACGGGCGCTTGGCACAACTATCAGCGCAAACCGGGTGTCCTTGGCGTGCGCTTTCATGCGCCGAAGTGGGCGCCCGCATGGGCGACGGATCCCACCTTGCTGTGGTCGCGCGTTGAGCAAGCCGAAGTGCGCTCCAACGCGGCGGTGGCACGCGAACTGATCGTGGCATTGCCGGCGGAGCTCGATCCCGAACAGCGCGACGTCCTCGCCTGCGCGATCGCTGAGTGGCTGGTCGCGCGTTACGGCATTGCGGTCATGACCGTGCTCCACGCACCCAACGGAAAGGGCGACAAGCGCAACTTTCACGCCCACTTGCTCATGACGACGCGGCGCGTAGCCCATCATGGCTTCGAACAAAAAGTCCGCGTCCTCGACGACCGCAGAACCGGAAAACTTGAAGTGCGCGCGATTCGGGAGGTGGTGGCCGAAAAAACCAACGTAGCCTTGTGGCGCGCCGGCGTGCCGGTTCGCGTAGACCACCGCACGCTCAAGGCTCAGGCGCTCGATGCCGAACGGCGCGGCGACTTCGAAGCCGCTGCTCGATTGACGCGCGAGCCCACGCGGCACGAGCCGCGCGAAGTCGTCGCACAAGTGCGCCAGGGCCGATTGCTGGATCATGCGCAACGCAACCAGTCCGTGCGCACCGACAATCAAGCGCAACTGGCGCGCACACTCGCTCGGCTGTCGCACCGCAAATCCGCACGCCACCCGACGGCCGCGATTCCCAGACGCGAAGCGCTGTCGCGAATCGAACAGGCTCGCGGGCAGGATGCCGCACTGCTCAATGCGCAGGCGCGCGCCATGCGGCAAAGCGTCCAAGCCGATGCGGAGTTTGCCGAAGCTTACGACCGGATGTTCGTCGCAGCCGACATGCCGGTGCAACCGCTCGCACCAACTGTTCAATCGGATGCATCGCCCAAGCGCAGGAGGTCAGCCTCCGTCGCTCACCCTTCGCACCGCGCACGGTCGAATCCCATCCGCCCAACGCACGCGCGCTCATCTGGCGCACCCCGAACGGCGCGCGAGTGGGCTGAGTTTCGCCGGCTTCAGCGCAGACGGGGGATCGAACCCAAACGGGTCGACGTCGCGCGCGGATCGGCACCGTCGCGGCGGCCGCGACCTCCGCGTCTACGCTAATGGTCTGGCATGCATTGTTGATCCGATCGTTCGCTGTCCGTTCTAACAGCAGTCAAACATCCAAGCCTGTGATACAACCGAATCAGCGATCAGTGTCGTTGCTGTTCGCATGCAAACGACTGCGACGCGATGCGGAGCGCCGCTGATTGAAGCCTTGCTGAAGTGCGATGTCCGTGTTGCAACTGAGTTCGGGAGATGTCGGTATGCCATCCGCGTCGCGAGCGCGCTCACCCTTTGCCTCCGTCGATCCTGAGCTGCTGCGGTCGATTGCCCGCAACGAGAAAAGTGCCGAGCGCACCTTTCGGCGTCTCTATACAAAGCCCTTCGTTGCGTTTGTCGTCCAGACCGAACCCAAGCTAACCGGGCCCGAAGCGCTGCTGTGCTTTGAGGAGATCCTCGCGGCGGTCCACGGCGGAGCGATTCGCACGGCAAATGCGCTGGTTCGGTTTGCGCGGAAATCATTGCACACGCAGCGCAGTGCCGCACGCTCCAGCCGGCAGGGGTTGCGACCGGTGAAGCGCGCTGCGCGGCGCACACCCAAGGCGCGTGCGCTGAGGAAGCCTTCGGCGAAAGCGAGCGCAAAAAAGGCCACGCGCAAGCCCATCCGTGCGATTCGTCCGGCCAAAAAAGCTGCCAAGCGGACGGTGCGGCCTGTGCCCAAGAAGGCGGTTCGAAAAACGACAAGAGGGCCAGGGCCGGCGAAACGCGCTACCCGAAAAGTGGGCAACTCCGCGATTCGGAAGGTTGCCGCGCGCCGGACGCGTCCCGGTGCGGGCAGCGAACGGCGAGAGAGCTTCACGGTGGAGTTCATTCCCCACAGCAATATCGTTGATGGGTTTGGGGGCGACGATATTCGAATCAGGGAACTTGCGACGGCGGTCGAGAAAGCCCTCGACGAAACTTCGCTCCCGTCTGAATCGCCGCTCATGCCGCGGCGCGACGAAGATGTGCTTTTTCCCGTGTGGTTCGGCACCAACCGCAATGTCCTCCTGTCGAAGACGAAGGGCGTGACGTTTGGGTCCGAACAAAGCAGTCTGACGCGCGGACGCGCTGATGTGTGGATTCCGCAGTCCCACGAAAGAGGTGCGATCAAGGGAAAGTGGCTCGACAAGCTCCAACATTTCGATCTCAAGCATGGCGACTTGCAGTTGCGCGAAGTGCTCACGCTCGAACCCGACACGTTCTACGCGCAAGTGCGCGCTCGGATCGAGGCGTCACGCGCAGCCGGAGATGGGGCGCAAGCGCTCGTGTTCATCCATGGGTTCAACAGCAGCTTCGAGGGTGCAGCGATTCGCGCGGCGCAGTTGGGCTGCGACCTGGAAGTCACCGGCGCGACTGCATTTTTCAGCTGGCCGTCGATGGGTAAGACGAAGGGATATATGGCCGACGAGGCCACGATCGAAGCCAGTGTTCCCGACATCGTGGAGTTCCTGACTGACTTCACCCGCCGCAGCGGTGCGGATGTCGTCCATCTCGTCGCGCACAGCATGGGCAACCGGGGACTGCTCCGGGCGATGGAGCAGATTGCGTCCAAGGCAGACACGCAAGGCGTGCGGTTTGGACAAATTTTCCTCGCTGCGCCCGATGTCGATCGCCGGCTGTTTGAACAACTGGCCGTTCACTACCGCTCGCCACGCAGCGTGCGCACCACGCTGTATTCCTCACGCGGAGATCAGGCCGTCCATCTATCGAAAATCCTGCACAAGAATCCACGCGCCGGTTACTACACGCCGTTCACGATTGTCGATGGCATCGATACCGTTGCCGTTCCCGACTTCGATCTGGATTTGCTGGGGCACACCTACTTTGCCCAAGCCGATGCCTTGCTCTACGACATGAATGGCCTGATGCGCCATGATCAGCCGGCGGCTAAACGCATGCGCATCGTAACTGGGACCGATAACGGCAAAACCTATTTCATCCTGAAGCGCTAAATGCAGTATGTCGCGTCGGTTTGGACTACCGTCGGCGAGCAGCGTGCGTGCTGCGGTGCCGCCCGCGTTGGCGATGGTTGGACACGCCGATGCATTGGTTACTGACGCCGTTTGATCGCCACGCCGATGACGGGTTCGGCGCCATGGGCACGGCGTTCAAAACCAGTGCTGAGACGCTTCTGGCGCAGCCGCGCGATTCGGTCACGCATCGCGAGTTGCCGACTTGCTTTCTCTTGCGGCACGGCGCC
The DNA here is from genome assembly GCA_963814225.1 of uncultured Gammaproteobacteria bacterium. Taxonomy (GTDB): domain Bacteria; phylum Pseudomonadota; class Gammaproteobacteria; order Xanthomonadales; family Rhodanobacteraceae; genus Rudaea. The sequence goes on from CAWFCC010000005.1 coordinate 80,759, forward strand.
GAACTCTTTTTAAAAAGTGGCTTGATCATCGCGCACCGCTTCCTGGCCAAACAGTCGGGCTCCCTTCCGCGCGTATCCGTCGACGGGAAACGGAAGCCGTTGACCACCGTTCATGGTCTGGCCGTGCTCTATGCCGAGTTCGTGGGCATGCTCACGCAGCACCGCGTCGCACTTGAAGCGCAGGCGAAGACACAGTGGCTGCCGATGCCGCCCGAACTCGATGCGGCGATTGCCACGATTGACGGCTGGGACGCCCGCGGCGCATTTTTCCGTTACCCGACCGAGTCCAATGCCGCCAAGTCAGCCAACAAAACCATCTCGTCACAAGAGCTGGCGGAGTGGGACTCATCGAAACGCGGAGCGGTGAGCGCGCTCGTCGTCGTCAATACGGACGATGAGATCGTCGAAGCCTTTCGCTACGACGCGCAAACCCTGAGTGAGGAGCTTAAAACACTTCAGACCGCGTGCCAGTGGTTGGAGTGTTTCCACGTCGGATTACGCGTGGAACTGGCTGGAGGCTGGTGACTAATCGTTCTTTTTGCTCTCAGACGCGCCCAGGAAAGGCCGCACGGACATCCGCGCCACGCCCGTGATCATTGCGCCCGGGTAAGATAGCTCCGACCTCCACGACAGATAGCGTCGCTACAGCCTCACGCTCTCGACTTAATTTGCGACGAAGTGCTCCCGACTGCTGTCCGTCCGCCAACGCTCGTAGGCGTCATTCAAGCGAGCGAGCGCGTCGTCCATGGTCATCGTGGACGGGATAATCAGGTCGGCGGCTTCGCGTAGACCGGAGACTACGTCCAACTCGGTCGGATGATCGCTTTGCCGGTCATCAATGGTCTGTCGAGGATTCTTGGTTGCTCCGTCAATGAACACGAGCTTGGTGCGTGTTGGCTCGACGACACGCTTGAGGTCGTTAAGCACCGAAAGATGGCGAATCCCGTCAATCGCAAGCGGACCGTCGCGGGTGCCTGCGAGCCAGGGAGCGACGATTTGGTTCACAAGCCACTCGCTGCCCCGGGTATCAATCAGTTGCTGGCCGAGGTCTTGAAGGACGCGGCCGGATTGATCATCCAGCTGACGGGCTCGTGCCTGGGCGCGAATGAAGTCACCGAAACCGACCCACACCGCTTTATTGGACGATGCAAATGCGCGAGACAGCGTCGTTTTTCCGCTACCGAACTTCCCACTGAATCCAACTGCTAATGGCTGCGTCACAGGTCCAATCCTCGTTGCGTGTGCTGGGTCTGATAAACAACCCAACCGCGTCGATCGCGTTTGGGGAACGCGATCGGGCGGATACGCGTTGCGTGCGAAATCGAGATCAACGTAGCAAAGCGCGCCTCCTGACGGTGATCGAGAAAACTGATGTCGTCTCCCAGCAAGAGCGCAAAGCGGTCGCGAATCTCCGCCCAACTGTTCCGACTCAGACGGTAGTTCCATGCTGCCGCAACGCGACAGATCCCAACCACCGGTCCTCCTACACTTTTCAGGGCAATAATGTCACCCTCATGAACCTCTGCATAAGGCGCCACCCGATTCTTGGAAAATCGCGACTCGACCGATTTGCGGCCGTCGAAAATCCAGGTCAAGAACGGTTCTTGAAATACCGCGATGTGCAAAGCGGCCCGTCGTTCGCTGTGCGCGAACAAACGCTCCAGCTCTTCGCTCCAGAACGGTTCGCCAGAAAGCGTTGCGGAAAGATCGCGACAGAGTTGCGCGAAGGATTCAGAGCTCATGAAGCTCGGTTTCAATCAGACGGGACAGCTGAAGTGCGGTATCGCCGCTGCTGTGAAGTCGCTCTGCCATGCGCTGGAGGATCGCATGCAACTGCGATAAGTTGTTCGCGGAAAAGATGCGGTTGCCGGTGGTCCACACGCTGGCAGTTGCGCGTCGCGGATCACGCCGGCTCACGGTCGGCAGGATGTCGCCGGGCACCAGCGAATCCAGGGAGGCACCACGGTTTGTCGACGCGCGTTTATCGCAGCGGGCCCGAATGCGCACCGGTCCAAACCGATATTCCTTCCAGAGTGGGAGGAGCAGATCGCCCGGCCACTGCGCGATGCGGGGTCCCACTTTTTCGGCGATCCACAGATCGGCCCAGCGCCAGCGAGGATGGACGTTAAGGATGCCTGCCGCGTTGAGCGCATTTTTTTCAAAATGCGGGGTTTCGTAGTTCACCACGCGCTCGATTTTGTCCCGCACGATCATGCCGAGCTCGTGCAGATTCCGACCCACCTGCTCCAGCTCCGACTCGATACCCGGACGCGTTCCGATAGCGGGGATGGCGAGGAAGAGAAATCCTCCCGGAACCAGAAGACGCGAGGCGAGGTCGACAAACCGATGAATGTAATCCGGATACCAAGGGGGATCGGTGATCACGAAGTCGTAGCGCTGCTCGACTTCGTGCCAGCGTAACAAATCACAGACTTGCCAATGCGCGAACCCAGCGTCGCTTGCTGGGTTCAGTGGAAGCCCAAAGTAGTCGATGGCCGCCGAACGCTTGGATGCATCGAGGCCAGCACCAATCGACGGGGTCGCGACCGCGGCGCCACGCCGCGCGATGGGTGCGAAGCGATTGACGATCTGGCGCAAGCGTTCCATCGTTTCCGCCGTAAATCGCCACTCATAATCCAATGGGTGCGGCAAGTCGTCCGGCGTGCGCCGCTCTGGTTTGCTACTGGGCAAAGACGCCGAGTCCGCAATCGCGCCGATGCGCGGCATCAGGGAGTCTTCGAAGCGATATTCCCGAAGTATACGCAGTAGCTCTTGCGGATAGACGCCGGGCAACACTTCCGACAACGACGCAAAATCCAGCGAGTGTTGGCGAACGGCGGTCGCTACGGCGATTCCCATGCGAGCGTCGTAGGCAGAAGTCATGCGTCAGCGAATCACCACGCGGTTCATGTGTGCTGACCGTTCCGCACTGGAGTAGCGCCGGTCGATCTCCGCGTTCCACGCTGCGACGGCCGCTTCCTGAATCAACAGGCTCTTGCGCCGGCGCGCATTGAGGCGATGCGCGGTCGGTGAGAACACTTCGATGCGCAAGGGAACCACGCGGAGGGGCAAGTTGGGATGAATGCGCTGCAGCCGGTCGATGAACGCATCCATCCGGTTGTCCAAGTCGGCGGAATCGTCAGCAGTCAGGGTGACATACCCAAAGCAGTTGAGACCCGACGCGATGAGTCGCCGCATGGTATCGAACTGCGCGTCAAAGGCGCCCGGTTCGGCGCCCGTATTGAACGCGAATGAATTGGCATCAAAGCCCTTGAAGCAGGCGACGCGGCCATAGCGTGGATAGGCGGCAATCTCTTCGCGCTCGGATTCACTCAGACAATCCCAGAACAGGGTCGTGCTCAGGTTGTCGTCGGACCAAAGATACACATCTTCGGTGCCTGCGCGTTGCTTGAGCGCTTGAATCGTCCACAGGATCCACTCGGGAGTCAGGTCCGGTGAGCCGCCTGTCAAATCCAGCACCGGTGCGCGGTTGGGCTCGTTCAAATAAAGCTCGACGAGTTCATCTGCGCTCGCCCATTTAGACAGCTTCGGATTTGCCGCGAGCATAGGAAAGGGCACATAGCAATACCAGCAGCGCCAGGCGCAGCCGGCGTTTTGAAAGACCTGCGCGTTCATGGCATCGGGTGATGGGATTCCCAGCGCGTCGGCAGCTGGGTCGATGGGCAATGGATTGATCGGCCAGCCTGGTGCGGTCTGTTTTCGAAAATGCCGGACACGACCCAAGCCCGCGCAGTTCACGGGCGCGCTGAGATCCACTTCCTGATCCGATGCGGCCATCCGCGAGACAAGGATCGTTCGCGCCGCAACATCGATGAGACGAGGGCGAAGCCGGGCGACCATGTGCGCTGTGTCGAGCATCGCGGGCACTACTTCTTCGCGCGGGGTTTCCGGGGAACTGCTGTGGCTTCCTGGGGGAGATCGGGAAGGCGCTCGTCGATGTAGCGCAACGCGAGCTCAGCCAGATAGTCGATTTCGTGGACTTCAAGCGGGCGTCCTTGCGAAATGCCGTGCCAGTATTCCATGCATTTGCGGCAACACGAAGCGGTCGCGTGCTGGGCGTAATAGCGGATGTCGCCTTCTAGCGGTGTCTGCGTGCCGTCGCGGAACGGTTGTTCTTTGCCAACCGACGACGCAAGACGCTTGCGCATCTGTTCCTCCAGACCGGCGCGACCCGAGTGCAAGGCCTTCGTCCGTGCGTTGTCGTCGATGGCTTTGTGCCAGTAGTGGTGTCGAATGAACTCTTGCTTGAGCGCGCTGAAGGTGTGGTCGGCGTCGGACAAATCCTGCGAATGGATCCGTGACCAATCCACGAGATCCGCACCACACTCGCGGCAACAGCCTCGCTGGTCTTCGCGAAGCTTGCGGCTGTGGAATTTGAAGCAGTGCAGGTTGTCCTCGCACCGATGATCGGTGCATTTCACTTTAAGTGGTGCTAGATGTGCGAGCGCCATCGTCAGTTCACTCCTCCATCAATGGCTCGGATGAGTAGTTGCGAATCAATCGGATCGATCTTTCCGAAATCAAATCGTTCGCAAAACACGGTGCGCGCGATTTCCATGGCGTCTCCGATTTTGGTCTGAAGGTTGGAGGCCGTGCCCCAGAAGTTCTGATTCTGAAGCGACAGTCTCCAGGCGATGTAGTTCGCCAGATGGTCCACACTCACGCCCGCAGTGCGTGCGACCGCTACGATGGCGGATTTGAAGCGGCGCAAATCGCCATCCGTGCGCTCCATGCATTGCTGAGTCAACTCTTCCGCCCGCGAATCCAACACCACATTTCCCGAGAACTGATTCGCCTCTTGTTCTTCATCGGAGTTCCGGCGCGAGGAAGTGAACTCGCCTTCCTCGATCCAGCTGTGATTGAGCCGTTTGGGATGCTGCGCGGCGTGACACCACTCGTGGATCAGGTCGAAAATCCAGCGAGACAAGAATTTGGTTCGATGCTTGAGCACAATGACATTGCGTCCCTGCGTGCGCCAGCACGCGCCGTGAAACACGCCCGCGTCGTCGAGTGGGAGAACCGGCACTCCGTGATCCCAGAATCCTTCGATTAGCCCGCGGAGGTTGCACGATCGCGCGTGCCTGGCCATCGATTTTGGAAATTTTGCCGCTGCGTTCGCCAGAGGAGCTTTGCTTAGGTCTGTTGTTGCGTTGGCTACGACAAGACTCAGGTAGTGCGCGTAGGCAATATATGCGCGCACGCGCCGCCCTGGCCGACCAGCGGGAATCTTGAACCGGGCGGTCGCGGCCGCAGCCAGCGGAAACTCCAGTTCCGCCGTGCCCCGCACCCCTTCTGAGGTCCAGCCAAACAGACGCTTGAAGACATCCAGCGCACTTTCGGTGGACTTCCGCTGTTCGTCGATCGAGTCCGAATGGAGTCCATCGACGAGGTTCTGCGGAAGGATCCGGTCGACAAAATCCGAATCGCATCCGGCTTCATCGAGTTTCTGGTAGAGGGCGTCCGCGTCGAGCACCCGCAAAGGAAGAAACAACCGATCGCCAACCCGCACTTGCAAGGCCTCGGCCACTTCACGCAGACGCGTCAGGCTGGCCGCGCCATAATCGGTGGACTCATAGCGCTGAACCTGCTGCTCGCTCAGCTCCAGCCGGTCGGCAAGATCTTTTTGCGTCAGGCCCATGGCGATTCGCGCCCGGATGAGGGCATGAGGCAACTCCGACAGCGTCCGGGCTTCGATCCAGGCGGGACGGGCGTGGAGCAATGCCTCATATTGTTCGATCTCCGTCTTCAAATCATCGTGCTGGCTGCGCAGTGCCTCGGCCTGGATGCGCATGATCGGGGCAAGCGAGGGCGCCCCACTCGGCGGCGCAAGCGAGGCGATCGCATCGGCAAACTTGGCCAGCTGCGCTTTGGAAATCCGGTATTGGCGTTCGTTACGAATCATGAAGGTCCGATATGGTCAGGACAACGATCCCCTTCGGTAGTCCCGTTTCGCGGTCGCACTGAAAAAAATCGAGAAAGGTTTTGCCCGACTTCTCTTCGACGAAATCGACGGGAAACAGATCGCCGAAATACTTCGCTTTCATCGCTTTGCGCCCGTCGTCGAACTTGAACAGCACGGGATCGACCAATGCCTCATCGACTCCGGTCACCGACCAGCATGCATAGTAGTCGCTCGGGCTGGATTTCGCGGTCACGAAACTGCCGTCGAGATACAGCGTCGCACAACCGATGCTGGCGAGATGTCGCGCGGCACGGCGCAATCCAGAGAGCAACCAGCTGCGCTGGTGGCCAACTCCGAAGCGCTTGGCCACTTCGGTCCAGCTGGCTTCATGGATGCCTTGCGGCAAAAGACCCTTTGAAGTAAATCCAGGAATCACACCTGCAACCTCGTTCTTGACACAACAATAATGATGTGTCGAATTTAATGCAAGGACTTTCGCTAGAATGGCTTCATGGGTTTTTGGGTCGCGCTTCGAAAACGTCTGTGGCCCTATTGGGCGCCTGCGATCGGCCTAGGACATGCGCTCCGCGGCGTGGATAAGACGGAGGCTTCCGCCCTTCACGAGGCGCTGGACCTCGTCAACGGCGCGCTCGAACTGACCCCACGCGCGCCGCTGCGGCCCGGCGTTCTGGAGGCCGAACGCCGGCTAGCACCGGGCGCCGACCGGCCTTTGTATGCGTTCGTTGGCGCGCTTCATTTCGACCTGGGCACCGTGGGGCTCATCTTGTCGCGACGCTGGGCCCAGCGGGCGACCGTTGGCGTGACCCGTTGCGACACCGGCGGGTTGGAAGGCGGACACGGTGGGTTTGCCTGCGTTCCAGGTCATGAGCGCGACATGGCGATGAAATCGATCACGGTCGCGTGTCGGCCCTTCCGACGCTGGTGGCGCGCATTTTGCGACGAGGTCCGCTCCAGTTATGACCGGTCGTTTGAAGGTTACGTCGCGGGCGAGGAGCCGAACGCCAAGCGGTGGGTTGATATCCGCCAGGACTGCATCAACCATGCAGATGATATTTCCAAAATGGACCGGCGCCTTTGGACCTGGGAGGTCCGGCTCGGGAAGGCTCCGAGACGAGACGACTATCAATACCTAGTCGTCTCGCCGCAAAATGGCGAATATCTTCAAGACCTATTTTTCAAAAACGTTGACGTCCCGGCGCGTGTCCGTATCTTGGGACTGACGTTTCTTCCCGACGGGCTGCATTGGTTCGAAACGGAGCCGGTTCAACACGCATTTTTGGGCGCTCTGGAACGTATCTAATGGCTGAATACCTGACTGCCTTGCTCGACAGCCCCCGCTCGCGGACGATGGGCGCAGTCCCCTTCGTGAGCAGGGATACCAATACGGGTCGTTTGCGCACCCATGGATTTGCCAGTGAGGTCATGCGCCGCTCGGTGGGAGATGCCGAACTTGGCGAACTCATGTCGTCCCATCAGGCGCGTGCAGTTGCGTCGGAACTAGACTTGGGACGACAACTAGAAGCGGGAACCCATGTCGCGTTTTGGATCGGCCACGAGTTCGCCGATGCAGCGGGACGGCTGGGCCTCTCGTTGCCGTTGCTGGATGCCGACGCGTCGGTGGAGACCGAGCAGGGCCGGGTGCGTGTGCTGCCTTCGGAAGAAGCGTTTGCGCGTGTGGTCACGTGGACGGAGCAGGCATTGAGGTTGGTGATCCGCACGCGCAACTCCGCCGTTGCCGATCTGATGCGGCAGGTTGCGCATGATTCTGATGTCATTCGCACGGCGGTTTGGCTGACGACCTCGAAAGGGCAGATGGATCGCACGCTGGAATGGTATACGCGGCTGGAGCGCGATGCGGGCCTTCGAACCAATTCGCGCACGCTCATACAAAGATTTGAATCGCTCGCCAACCTTCCACGGTTTCAGTGGACGCACGCGTATGCGATCAGTGGCAAGGCCGGCAGTGACCACCGGCGCGTTGCGGGTCTTATCCATCAGCAGATTTTCAACGACTCCGCGGTGGTCAGTTTCGGCGACTATCTGCGCCTGCAGCTCCAGCCGCAGCTGAAGCGCACACCGGAGAAAAACGAGTTGCAGGTGTTCGGGCAAAGGCTTGTAGATACCAAGCCGTTTTGGTTTGCGCGTGAGGTGCTTGCCACGGCGAATACCGCGCAGCGGCTCATTGTGGATGGCGTGCGCCACCCTGAGATTCAGCAAGCGCTTCGCATGATGGTCGATCAAATCCGCTTTTCGTTTGTGGATACCGCCGAAGCCACGATCAACGCGCGCCTGGAGCGTTTGATTCGCGATCCGATAGAACGGTCGAGTGTCCGGAACTTCGAAACCGAACAGAATCTGCGGAGGGTCCGCTACGACACGCGAATCGAAGATCAGGAAATCGGAGACACTCGGCGCATCCGGGAGAAAATCGACCCCGCGCTTGCGGACCTACTGGAAGGTGCCTGACTGGAAAGAGCCGCGTCGCCTGATCAACCTTCGCGCAATTGCATGCCGGTACCGATGCGCATAATCGTTTTCCAAGCTTGTATCACCTAAGGTATCACCTTTGCGTTGATCGAGAAAAACAAAAAAGGCCTACATTACTGCAAGCCTTTGATTTAAATGGCTCCCGAGACGGACTCGAAGCAGATAGGTATGTATTTATTCGGGTTACTTTATTTGTCTAGTTGTCCGAAAAGTACCGTCATTTGTACCGTCACGAATCGCCGCTAGCGACAGAATACTTACTACCGCTCATTGAAGCCAAATGCTTATCTTCTCTCATAGCGCCTCAAGAGCAATCTAAACATGGAATCGCATCTCTTCCCAACAGCTTGGGGACTCAAAGAAGAACTGTCAGCCATTGTGCCAAGTCGTGTGTTGGAAGCAATCGATAAGGCCGATAAAGTTCTAGCTCACTTCAGCGTAAGCGAACGATCCAAAATTGCCGAGTGCGTGCTTAAGCACGCTTCACATCTCAGCACGGCGAACTCTGAGGTTGAACTAAGTGACTTCGCTGCCTTCGGACCAATCAGCCCGGGGCGATTGGAGAAGCATTGGCGCCGCGCGAAGGGCAAATCCGGAGTTCACACCCGCATCACTAAGTCTCATGCCCTCGCGGTTGTTGCTCTGATGAAAGCTCAGAGTCTATATGTGACAAGGAGCTCGCAGCCAAATACTTTCTGTGATGTTGTCGCGTTTGCGACGCGCGCCATCGCCAACTCTCGCATTCACGACTCGCACATTGACGAAGAAACGCTTATCGAACGTGTTCATCCGCTGAGAGACGTGGTGAAAAAGTTCATTGAGGAATTCCATTGCGTTCCGAACACGATCGATCACGTCCTGGTGGCTACTACCGCAAAGGCTGAGGAGTTGGCTCGCGAAGGCGGGCACAGAATGGTCAGTGAAGACACGCTCCGAAATTGGATTATCGAAGTGCGTAATAAATTATCTGTACAGCCATAACCGACTTCTCGAGACAAGGGTGTAACTAGCTTCACCATCGAAAGTTTATTGTTGCTCGCGCTACCGTCGCACTATCGAAGTGCATGGAGTGAACCACGTGAGCTACCAGAATTTGTCACGCGCGCGGGACGAATCGCTCGTACTGCTGCCATTGAAGGCTACGCCACGTCGCGTCCGTGCAATTCCGCTCTACCGAGCGCTGGATGTATCCCGCTCAACTTTCTATGCGGGCGTAAAGAGCGGTCGCTACCCGAGACCCGATGGGTACGACGGCAAGATGCCGTTCTGGTTTTACTCCTCCGTGCGCTACCTGCTCGAGCCGACGCAGTCCGCCTGACGAACTCCTCGCATAACCAGCTGTACCCCATCAAGGGGACGAAACCCGTCCTCATGGGCTTGTGTTGACCAAAAAAACCGGGAGATTGCAATGAAAACGATTAAAGCCGAACAGTGTTTGAACGATGTCGAAGTCCGCGGCTACTTGAAGTCGGTATCGGCACGCACGCTGTATACATTGCGCAAGAAGCACGGATTACCGTTCTTCCGTCAGGAGGGCGGTCGCTGGTACCGGATCACGGCTGTCAACAAGTGGATCCTCGGCGACAAGGCGCATCTCTACCCGTGGACCGAGCCGATGACGTTCCTCACGCCGAGTGAGGCAGCGACGGTCTCAACGATGTCCTTTTCCTCCCTCGCACACCAGCGCGTGGCTGGCAAAGGACCGCCGTGGTTCCGTGTGGGTTGTCAGGTTCGCTACGTGCCGACCGATCTGCCATTGAAGGCAGCGGCCTAGTCATCTTCTGTCGACATACGAAAGGCAGCCCCATGTCAAAACGATCTCAGAAAAATCAACAGCGGGCCGACAAGCGCTACCACGCGAGAGTGGCGGAGAAAGGCAACTTGACACGCGTGGAATGCAGCCGCTACTCGGGCTTCTCGACACGCCACATCGACAACCTCGCGAGCGCCGGTGCGCTGAAATTCACGAAGATCGGGGGATCGGAAAAGATCCCCTTCGTGGAGTTCGACGCGTTCATGCCGGGCGGTGGCGAGGCATGGATGTCTGCGGACGGTACCGCCGCGGCCACGGGCCACACCAAGCGTCAACTCGAGCGCTTGCGCCAGCGCGGGGGCGGGCCGGAGTGGAAAAAATTCGGCGCGAAGCTGCTTCGTTACCGTCGGGCCAGCGTCGCTTCTTATAACCAGGCAGCAAGTTCACCCAAAAAGCCTGATTAGACCAATATAGGAGCACATATGTTTACTGAAACTATCAATGAAGATACGGAGACTGGCAAGACAGGCATTGACCATACACAAACGAAGGACGTACACCTCCGAGTAGACCGTTTGAAACTTGGGGTCGACGGAACGCACTGCCCTCTTTGCAAAGACGTCTTGAAGATCATCAGTAACTTGTTTTGGAACAGCGGATCAACCGACTCCGCTTGGAAGTTCAGCAAGCAGACCAAGCCGCACTTTCAATACGCCCACGTCAAATTCGCCGATGGTGCGGTCATCCATTTGAAGTTCGGTCAGTCGCACGGACAGCGCAAGGCGTTCCTGCAGTTCAATCCTGCAATGATTGCCAACGCATCCTGGCACCAACTGGACCACCTCATAGCAGACTTCTTTCCTGCCGGTTACGGGGACTTGTGTGCCCACGGCCGCGTCGCCGAAATCGACTTCGCATGCGATGTACCGCAGGCTCACTTCCACGACTTCCGATTCGTCGACACGCGTCTGCAGCGGTGCTCGACAAAATTCGAGGCGGCCGGGACGTTGTACATCGGATCGATCACAGGAAGTCGCGAGCTGCGTATTTACGACAAACAGGCTGAGCTGAATAAGGACGGCATCGCACATGAAGAGGCACTGCTTCGCATCGAGGCGAGCCTGCTGCTGAAATCGGTGCGCACATTGAACGAACTGGTCGACGATGCGGCTAAACAGAAACTCAGCAATCCGTTCGCGTCATTGCTCGTCGTGTCGCGGGCGCAGCTGGCGGCGGGTTATTTCGAAGGGCTAATGGGCCTGTTTGCTTCGCGCGTGGCTCACGGCATGACGGCTCAACTGGCCTACCGTTCGTTGTTAACGCTGCCGTCGAAGAAAGTGACGATGGTGAAAAATGGATTGGCTCAGTTAGCGCCCGCGTGGTGGTCGCCGGCAACTCTCTGGTTACAGAGTGCGCCCGCGCTTGGCGCCGTGAGCAATGGTCTCGTGAGTGACGCTACGTCACTGATGGGTCCCGGTGGTGTGGGCGAGTTGACAAACGTGCACTGATGATCAGACATCGCCATCCGTGTAGGAAAGGCCCCTGTCGTGTTCCAACATGAAACGTCTGATCGGTCGACACACACTGTTGATGATTGGAGCTCTGCGTCACCTTCGATTTTGTTTCAAAAATTCGTATGCCATGATCAATCTCAATTTGAACGCTGCGCCCGTCGACCGCATGTCTCAACATTCGGCGGGTCGGACCAACTTAATACAGCGCCTTTCACAGTGGAGCGCGGATCGCCAAGCCCCAGCGACGGCGCTCGACACGAATACGCCCGGTCCATTAGTCGAAATCGCGTCCCCGACTTTCCGTTGAGAGAATGTCGTCCATATCGAGATCGCGCCGTCGTGTCCAAATGCCAAATATGGGCAACAATTTCCGTCGTCACCATAATTACCTATTTACAAAGGCAGTCAAAAAGTTACGCTTCATTGTCATGCTCAATATCTGAAAATGGATTTATTGCCGGGCCATTCGATCCGTTCTCGAATGGGCACCATCGAAGCCCATCTCCTGGCAAAGCTCGCAGACGACCTGGTTGACACACACCTGCCGCGACCGTCACCGACGTCGGATCGCTGGGTGCTTGCCAGTCAACTCCAAAAAGCCGTTCGTCGCGGTCACGTGTACTTCGCGCTGAGCGCAGCCCTGAAACTCCACGAGCTCGATGCGGCGTATCTGTGGCGGCGCTTGCGCGTGATCGCGGTCGAAGACGTGGGGCTAGCAGATGCGGAACTCATGGCTTCCATCATTGCTGTTGGCGGCAAGCGTGCGCTGCATCGACGTCTCGGTGAGGTGCGTCTACTCGGTCACGTGGTCTTGCGACTGTGCGAGTCGATCAAGAATCGCACCGCCTGCGAGCTGTCGTGTTGGATGGATTTCTCGCCGCGCACCGCGGCTATTCGCGCTAGCCTGGCCGCCACTTCTGCAGATGCATGGGTGGCCGTCGCAGGCAACGGCACGGCGGATGTTCTATCTCGGGCGATCGCGTGGCAGCTCGCATGTGGACTGACGGAACGCACGGCCACGGGTTTTCGTCCCTGGTCGACATTCCAAGCTGACGCCGTCGAGGCGCTGCTAACCCGATCCGAGATCGACGACACCCTGGCGTATGTCGTCATGCGCTCGCGCGATAGCGAGGGACTCGCGGCGATGTTGCCTCTCGCACAGTGTTATTGCCGCGATCCAGAGGTTCACGTGGAGGCAACCGCGCAAAGCGATTCCGCGTGCGATGCGATTCACGGCCTGATGGCCGCGGCCCTTTGTCGACACACCCGATCCGGCCTTGCCGCCATTCGATTGTTCCTTCGACGCCAGCCAGGATTAGTTCGTCGCCTCACGAGCGCGGGCGCGGCTTCCCCCGCCCTAGCCTTGGGTTGGCTGATCTTCCAATGCGAAAGCGGCATCACCGATCGAACGCTCGATCCCCTTCCAGCGTCTCAGTTACGGCGACACGTCGAAGACGTGATGATGGCCAGTACGGGTGTTTGCGACCCCAGCGCGGCCCAGTCCCTTCGCAACGACTTGCGTTCGCTGTTGCCTGAACTGAATGCCGCACGCGCCGATATCGTCCCCGCCAGCATGCAACCGGATCTGCCAGGCCTTACGCCATGACCGGACCCACCCTGACCACTTTCGATAATACCTACTTATCGAAACCGATTCATCTCGGTCCGCCGCGGTTCGGGTGGTGAAATACGCAATCTTTGCACTCGAGTGCAGTAAAGCGATCAGTCATACAACTGCGCATTTGGCCGTCGACGCGGAACTTGTCCGGTCCCGCAAGATATCGAATTGGCCGCAAGCATGACATTGACACTAGTGTTGGCGACTGCGCACACTAGTTGCTGACCAGATGCTCAAGCGTCTGCCGTGCGCGTGCGTTACCGGAAATCGCCCTTTCTAGCGGGAGTCACTCAGGTGTCAGTCCTCCGAGCCTGGTTTACGGTATTCATATTATTTTTGTCGTCGATATGCCATTCCCAGCTCGTGTGGTCGCCCGTGAATCCGAGCCCCACTGGCAACGCTCTATTCTCGATAGCATCCGGCGCAGGGCAATTCGTTGGGGTTGGGGCTAACGGGGCGATCGCCGCCTCGGATGATGGAAAGCATTGGATCCACCGAGAGAGCAATACGCCCTCGGCGCTCACAGCGCTCATTTTCGCGAATGGGGAGTTCCTCGCGGCCGCTTCTGACGGAACGATCGTCCACTCCATCGACGGGATCAAGTGGATACCGGAAGCAACCGGCGCGACGTTTCCCGTAGACAATCTGGTATTTGGCAACGGCACGTACGTGCTTGCAGGAGGTTCGGCGAATTTCCTGACGTCGTCCGATGCGAAGACCTGGACGCCACATACGCTTCCCTACAACTGTTTGTTCAATCAAACCGTCAATGGTGGACCTGATAGTGGCAAGATTATTTTTGCGCACGGACGATTCGTGGCCGCTTACGAACAATGCGTTCTAGGCTCCGCGGACGGTGTCAATTGGACACTGTTCTCATTTTCAAATCAGGCGTTCTGGACACTGGATTTCGTGAACGGGAACTTCATCGCCGTCGGCGGAACATCGTTGGCGGAGGTGTCGCCGGACGGAATCAACTGGACTGCTGAAACGGGAACAAACACCTACCCATTGTCCGCAGTCTGCGCCGACGGCAGCTCGTGCATTGGTCTGTCGTCCGTCGTGCAGCAGAGTGACTTCATATCTCACTCGAGCGACGGATCGAATTGGCTCGCAGAATCGATTTTCTATAGTTTGAATGGGAATTATCAGAGCATCTCGTCTCCGCCCGTGCTGCACGCCACGGCGTTCGCCAACGGAACTTATGTTGCGGTGGGGGATTTTGGAATCCTCTTGTATTCGACCGATGGCGTCGACTGGATGACCGGAGCCTTCGATCTGCTAGACACGCTTCGAGGCGTCACGTTTGGACAAGGCCTTTTCGTCGCGGTAGGAGACCGAGGGGAGGTACAAACATCACAAGACGGTGTCGATTGGAGCATTCAAGCGCGAGCAACAAGCAATGACTTATATGCAATTGCATACGCCAATGGGACGTATATTGCAGTAGGTGATGGGGGCTGCATTCTTAGTTCATCCGACGGGACAAACTGGGCGGTGCAAGGTTCTGGAACTACGGCGAACCTGCTTTCGGTTGCTACCAATGGCGCCGAATTTGTAGCGGTAGGAGCAGGTGGGACGGTACTGACCTCTCCGGACGGATTCATCTGGCAATCGCAGAACTCGGGCACGGCACACGCTTTGCGAGCGCTAGCGTACGGCGCAAATCGCTACGTCGCGGTCGGCGACTTCGGCGACATCTTGGAGTCCGCCGACGGGATATCCTGGTCCTTGGTTTTGGAAAGCGACATCACGACGTCGCTGTATTCCGTTGCATTCGGAAACGGAGAGTTCGTGGCGTTGGGACCACCGTATCCATTGTATTCCGCCGATGGTATCCATTGGGGTTCGGCACCATTCGAGTTCTCTGCCACGCCACCGATAATAGCGATGACGTTCGGTGACGGAATATTCATAACGCCTGACCAATCCTTCACGTTGGCCGACGCATCCGGGGTCAGTGAGGTTGCGGGTCCAGGCCTTTCAACAACCGCCCTGACTATTCGATCGATCGCTGTTGGTGCCTCGGGAGCCGTCGCGGTGGGCAACTCCGGAGTTCATTTGTTCTGGAGCGGAGCCGGGGGTTGGGCCACGATGAATTCGGGTCTGCCTTATCTCAACAGCCGGATAACTGCGGTGGCTGCCGATGGACCCGACGTATTGGCGGTGGGATCAAGTTTTTCCAACACCTCAGCGCTTGATCTGGCGTTAATTTCGCACGACAGAGGCACGACGTGGTCCGCGCTGGATACGGGTCAATTGGGTAGCGTCCCTCTTGGTCTGGCTTCGCACGACGGCGCTTTCGTGACGGTGACCGAAGCTGGATCCGCGCTTATCTACAACGGATCGACATGGAACAAGTATGACATCGGTATTGGGCAGTACGTGACGCGTGTGCAATGGGTCAATGACCGCTACATCGCATTAGGAAATTCTGGAAGCTTTGCGAGTTCCATCGACGGCGTGGTCTGGAATGCGCAATCGCTAAGCACATACTCCGTAAACGATGTTGCTTTTGGAAACGGTAATTTCGTGATTGCTGGTTCCGATATCTACTATTCCGGTGACGGACAGTCATGGCAGCATGCCTACTCGGCCGGCGGAAATGTGTTCAATGCTGTCGCTTTTGGTAGAGGTCAATTTGCTGCAGTGGGCAACGCGGGCGTTGCGGTCTCAAATGACGGATTACAGTGGAGCGACGTCTGCCCTGCAAATTCGCTTTCGAGTCTCATATACGATGGCACCAAGTTCGTGGGAGTTGGCGCGAGCGATTCTTACGTTACCTTTAATGGCAAGGAGTGGCGAAGGGGCTTGCTTCATACGCCCGGCCCGACCTACGGCGTTGCCTACTCCAGCGGGAAATTTGTAACTGGCTCCGAGTTTGGAACCATCCAAACAAGTTTCGATGACCTCGTCTTCTCTAGTGAGTTCGAGGGCGTTTCCTGCCCGCTGTGATTAGCTGAAGAATGTCGCGGCGACACTCGGCACACGAAAGCGAACTGCGCTGCGTCAGCGTTCTCGGCGTACAAGGCGCGCACTAGCGCTACGCGCCGCTAGAATTCGCAGACTTTTCAAACAATGAAGCCAAAAGTTTCGAGTTCTGCGTACGGACTTGATCCAGTGGCAGTTGCCGCGGGGTGCTACGAAGGGTAGCGAAACAGTCGCTCGAAGAAGAGTTCATAAGCTTCATGTGGTAACCGCACCTCCTCGAGTTCTGCGTAAGGCCTCCCAGCACGGACGCTATTTTCAGGGTACGAGAAGGGATACGTGTACGTGGCATCGACCGAATCCTCAGAAAATTCAGCCAACGAGAATGATTCTTCGCGTCCGCGCGAAGGATCCGAAGTCAGGTCAAGTGGTCCTGATTTCCAGGTTCGTTTCCGCTCGTCGAAGAGCTGCTCGCAAGCGGGGAGCGGCGAAGCGAACGAAGGCATTCTGCTTCGCGGTCCGGGCGCGTGGAAAAGGGAGCACGAGGTGGACAGGCAATGGTGGCGGTTCGTACCGAGGTAGGACGATCACCAGTTCGCCCGCTGCCACGGCCGAGGCGGCCTGATAGGACATCACTCGCGCGATCCCGTGACCTTCTCTGGCGGAATCTACGGCGGCCGCTGCTGAGTTCACGACCAGTCGCGGCACTACGGCTATGCCACGAAGCGGTTTGCCGGCACGCGTGGTGAATCGCCAGAGTTCAGTCTCTGCATCGGCGCGCTCCATGATGCAATGATGGTCGAGCAGGGCGTCGGGGCTACGCAGGGATCCCGCCCGCTGAAGATAATCAGGCGATGCGCACAACACGCGTCTCACTTGGCCTAAGTGAGTCGCCCAAAGTGTCGAATCGGCTAGATGCGCAATGCGAACGGCAACGTCGATTCCTTCTTCGACGAGACTGACGACCCGGTCGAAGAGCAGGAGGCGTGCACGCAGGTTCGGGTTGGCATCAAGGAATGCATCGAGGACCGGGCGTACATGCAACTGGCCCAGCATCAACGGTGAGGTGACGGTTAGCACGCCGCTAGGCTTCTCCTGTTCGCCTTCCGCCCGGCGCTCGGCCATGTCGAGCGTTGCGAGCACGTCGCGGCACGTCGTGAGATAGCGCTCGCCGAAGGACGTCAAATGCAAACCTCGCGTATTTCGATGCAGCAAACGCGTGTTTAGGCGGCGCTCCAGTGCAGCGATCGCGCGCGTGATGCTCGCGGCAGAACGGCCTACGCTTCTCGCTGCGGCTGCGAGCGAGCCGCGCTCCACCGCGGCAACGAACGCACGCATGGCATCGATTCTGTCCATCGTTGCAGATTATGCAATTAACCGTTTCGGATAAAGCAGATTCCCACATCGATCATGACGCGTATGCTCCAGCGGCGTAAGTCACCCGCCAGGTTTGGGCTACGACAGTGCGAATCGATTCTGCAGAACGCCAGGCTCTCCCGCATTGCGTTTGGCAATTCCTCGTTCTCGTCTGGGCTTTGATGATCATGCCGTCGTTGTCGCAAGCATCGCCATTGGAAATCCACTACCGGACGGTCGACGTCGCCGGCGTCCAGATCTTTTACCGGGAAGCCGGTGATCCCACGGCGCCGACGCTGCTGCTGTTGCATGGATTTCCAACCTCCTCACACATGTTCCGGGATCTCATTCCCCTGCTGGCCGATCACTATCATCTCGTCGCGCCGGACTATCCGGGCTTCGGCTACAGCGCGAGGCCGAGCCCGACCGAATTTCGTTACACCTTCGATCATGTGACCGACGTGGTCGAAGGATTTGTCGATGCATTGCATCTCACGCGCTACGCCGTTTACATGCAGGACTTCGGCGGGCCGGTCGGCTTCCGGCTCGCTGCACGAAGGCCGCAACAGATAAGCGCGCTCATTGTTCAAAACGCGAATGCCTACGAAGAGGGCGTGTCGCAGGGAGTGAAGGATGTCGTGCTTCGCGCGTGGACGGACCACAGCCCCGAAGCGCAGTCGCGCCTCAAGGAATTGTTCGAGTTGCCGGCCACAAAACGGCAATATCTGGAAGGTGTCCGGGATCCATCGCGCGTGAGTCCGGATGCCTGGCAGCATGCGCAATGGGGCATGGACCGGCCCGGCGACAAAGACATTCAGTTCGCGCTGCACGCCAACTACGGCAGCAACGTCGAGCGATACCCGGAATGGCACGCGTACTTTCGGAAGTATCGGCCGCCCATGCTCGTCGTCTGGGGCAAAGGCGATTTCGTTTTCACGCCCGCTGGCGCCGCGGCGTACAGGAAGGACCTGCCCGATGTAGAAATACACATGCTCGATGCGGGCCACTTCGCGTTGGAAACCGACGCGGCGGAAATTGCCAACCGCATTAGAAACTTTATGGCGAGACACGACTAGGCGCATGATCGACTCGGCCTTCCCGGCGCAGCGCGCTTTTTCTTCGGTTTCAGTGCGTGGCGTCTTCTTCTCACTTCTACTGCTTCCGGCGATCGCAATGGCAATGGCAATGGCTCCTGGCTTTACGAGGTATCAGTCGCATTACGATGTAGCGACTACGTTGGACAGGCTCAGCGATCTCGCCGTTGGCAAAGGTCTGAAAGTGTTTGCACGCATCGACTTCGCACGTGACGCGCACGACGCCGCTTTGTTCCTGCGCGACGAACAATTGCTGATTTTCGGAAACCCCAAAGCGGGAACGCCACTGCTGCAAGCTGCGCCGAGTGTCGGTCTCGACTTGCCGCTCAAGGCGCTCGCCTATGAAGACACCGAGGGCGTCACCTGGATCGCATTCAACGAGCCAGCGTATGTCATTGGCCGTCACGCTGTGCCGTCCGAACTCGAAGCCAACATCCAGGGCGCGGCCGCTCTTATCCGCGCCGCGGCAGGTGTGCCATCAGTCGCCGATGGAAAAACCCCATGATGCGATTTCCTACCGTGCCCGCATCGTTTTTCGGAATCGTCCTTGGATTGGCCGGCATCGGCAATGTCTGGCGACTAGCGGCGACGATCTGGGCCGTTCCTGCGCTCATCGGTGAAATCTGTTTTGCCGTAGCGTTGGCGGTGTGGTTCATCGTGGTGTGCTTGTATGCCGGAAAGTGGATCTTCGCCAGCGACGCGGCCATCGCCGAATGGCGCCATCCGGTACTGTGCTGTTTCATCGGCCTCGGCGGGGTATCGACGCTGCTGATCGCCGCCGCCGCGATTCCATATTCAATAACCGCTGCATGGCTCCTGTTCTGGATCGGTTGGATCGCGCAATTCGGATTCGCGATCTACCGCACGGGAAGCTTGTGGCAGGGTGGCCGCGAAGCGAATACCACGACGCCGGTGCTTTATCTTCCCTTGGTAGCCGGAAACTTTGTCGCGACGCTGGCGCTCGGCAACCTCGGTCACCCGGAGTGGGGCATCCTGTTTTTCGGCGCGGGCATGTTTGCGTGGCTCGCTGTGGAATCGATCGTCTTGTACCGCTTGTACATTCACGAGACGCTAGCGCCACCGCTGCGTCCGCTGCTCGGGATCCAGCTTGCGCCACCGGCGGTCGCGGCCGGTGCCTGGTTGTCGATCAACGGCGGACATGTCGACATGTTTGCGCAATGCCTCATCGGCTACGCGCTGTTGCAGGCGATTCTGCTCCTTCGTCTGGCGCGGTGGATCGGCCAGCAACCGTTTACGGCGAGCTATTGGGCTTTCAGTTTTGGTGTCACCGCGCTGCCTGCGGCATGTTTACGCCTGATCAGGTTTGGTGTCACTGGACCGATCGCGCAGATGGCGCTTCCGCTGTTCGTCTTCGCCAATGTGTTTATCGGCATCCTGTTACTCAGGACACTGATCCTGCTTGCCCGTGGACGTTTGCTCACACCCGCGAAGGTTGTAGCTGCGGCTGCGGCGTGACTGCGATGAGAAGGAACCCACCATGCGTTCGAATCGCTGCTTGAAAGTCGTCCCGTGGATCGTTGCCATCATCGTTCCGGCCGCGCTCTGCGTTGGCGCAACGCTGACGTCTTCCGACGACGAAAAACGTTTTCTGGAGGCGAACGAGCACGCGATGAAGACGATGATGTCGGGCATGCACATCCATGCGACGGGCGACGTCGACACCGATTTCGCGGCAATGATGATCCCGCACCATCAAGGCGCCATCGACATGGCAAAAGCCGAACTGCAATATGGAAGCAACGAAGCACTGCGTCGCATCGCGCAGGAAATCATCGTCGATCAGGATCAGGAAATCACAGCGATGCGTCTCGCGGTGAGCAACGCACACAAGAAATAGAGGGGCATGTCCGAAAGATCTGGAGAGATGCATGATTGGCAATCGCGTTGTCGTCCTTTGCTTTGCTCTTTTCTCAGGGCCAGTCTGGTCCGGGCAGCCGCCGCTCGCTGCCGCTGCCAAAAATATTCCCGTCAGTACGCATGATCGCGTCTATGCGGCCGAACAATTCTCCAACACCGTATCGGTGATCGATCCGGACAAAAACGAACTGCTCGGCGTCATTCGTCTCGGCGATCCGGCACCCGGCAACCTGAGTCCGCTGTATCGCGGCCAGCTACTCGTCCACGGCATGGGCTATTCGCCGGATTCCAGAACGCTCGCCGTCGTTTCGATCGGAAGCAACTCCGTCACGTTCATCGACACCGCGACGAACGCGGTCAAGCACACGACGTACGTCGGCCGCTCGCCGCACGAAGCGTTTTTCACGCCGGATGGTTCCGAAGTGTGGGTAACCGTGCGCGGCGAGGATTACATCGCGGCGCTCGATGCAAAAACGTATCAAGAGCGCCGGCGGATCAAGGTGCCGAACGGGCCGGGCATGCAGATATTTTCTCCCGATGGGAAATACGGTTACGTGTGTTCGTCGTTCAATCCCGAAACCGTGGTCATCGACGTCAAGTCGCACGGCATCGTCGGACACGTCAAACAGGAAAGTCCGTTCTGTCCCGATCTCGCCGCGACGCCGAGCGGCAAGCAGGTGTGGTTCACGCTGAAGGATTCTGGAAAGGTGCAGGTGTTCGATGCGCATCCACCGTTCGCGCCGATCAAGACGCTCGACACCGGACCGATCACCAACCACGTCAACTTCGCCGCGAAAGCGGATGGTGAATTCGCTTACGTCACCATTGGTGGATTGAACGAAGTCAAGGTTTTCCGCACGGATGACTTCTCGCAAGTCGCGATTATCCCCGTCGGATCGCTGCCGCACGGCGTGTGGCCGTCGGGCGATGGCGCGCGCATCTACGTCGGTCTGGAAAACGCCGATGCCATTGCCGCTATCGATACGGCCACCAACAAAGTGATCGCGACGATTCCCGCCGGTCAGGCGGCGCAGGCGCTGCTGTACGTGCCCAACGCGGTTCCGAACGGCGACGGCAAACAGAATCTGGTGCCGCTGGGCGTCGCGGCGAACGCGGTTCATCTCAGTTTGGGCGTGCCCGGCCAACGAGGCGCGACATCGGTCACCTTGTTCGATCAAGGATTGATCCAGGTCCTGCAGGCGGCAGTCACTGGTCTGCAGCCGAAGACGGCGTACACACTCGCGCTCAGTGATCAACGCGAACACGCCACGACGTTGCAGTCGCTGGCGAACTTCACGACCAATGCCACGGGAGCTGCGATCGTCAACGCGTTGGGTCCAATTCGACAAATCGTCAAGCCCGATGCGCCGACTGTGCCCCACTATTTGGTGATCATCTCGTCGGAAAGTTCGGCGGGGAGCGAACCGGCTCAGATCGAGACCGCAGCGCCATAACTAGTCCGACTTCCGAATAGCCGCTATTTTTTAACGGCTTGAGTTGCGCGACGAGACTTGATGCGAATTCTTAGTCATGGTTAGGGTGTGGTCAGCAACAGCGTCGGGACCGGCGATCCACTTTCACTTCATCACGGGCGCTATTCGAGTTCGGGCTGGGATCAAGTGGCCAGTGCGGCGCCGCTTTTCTTCGGTGGCAAATCGTTGAATGGCGGGCATTCAAAGGTCACCACGCCGAACATTGTTGACGCTTCTACTTCGAGCAGATGCAGCTTAAGGTCGTGCGCTGGGAACAAGCGGCTGAGCGCTCATAGCTATATACATTCCAGCAGCTGCCATAAGAAGCGTTACAGCCACTGCGACTAGAACGGCTATGTTACTGCTTGATCGGACGCGCGCACCGCAATGCGGGCAAGCCCGTGCACGCGTACTCGCCACCGCACTCATCGCGCTTGATCAAGGCCACGTTGGCTCTTCCGATGCAGAAATACGGTTCGGACCCATCTGCCAAGCTGTTGAGGCTCACACCCGCTATACGGTAACCCCAATTTGGCCGCACCAGTCCTCAAAGATCGCTGCGTCGCGTCGAGACTTCCAGTTGGGATTGAGCCGCGCTTCGAGGTGCACGTGATAGAACAAAGTGCGCCCGACAAACAGGCGCACTCTCAAGCCGCTGTTACGGCAGCTGCAGCGGACCTGCGACGCAAAGGCGGTTGTTGCTCGTTCCGCCGTTCAACTCGGAAGTGCAGTTGCTGAGCACGGTCCACCCCAATACGGTATGAGCATTGAATGTCTGAAGTGGCCAGCCGCCAAACCCGTTGGGTCCCTGGTTCGTACTGCAATCGGAACTGCCGTTCTGAGATCCGGAGTTCTCGATGCTGTGATCGGCACTGCCAGCGCCGACCGACGTCACAATGTTTTTGACCGCCGTGCCTGACGGGATCATCAGCGAGTTCGCGGCACCCGAATATTGGACGCTGTGGTAGTAGATAGGCTGGCCGCCAGCGCCGCCGTAGCCGTCGTTCAAGTAAGCCGTTCCCGTGCAACTGCTCGCCGTGGTCCACCAAATCTGGGACGTGGGGAACAGTCCGTCCAGCCCGATGTTGACGACGTAGCCTTGAGTTGAAACGGTTACTTCGCTGCCGTAGAAAGAAATCAAAGCGCCGAGAGAATTTCCGTTTGCGTCCTTGACGACGCTCGAGGCGCCGGCAGTGCCCGTCGCTCCCGTAGGCCCAGCTGGACCCTGCACGCCAGTGCCCGTCGGCCCGGCTGGCCCTGTCGCACCAGTGGATCCCGCCGGACCGGTGGATCCAATCGGCCCTACGTTACCTGTCGCGCCCGTGGGCCCAACCGCGCCTGTCGCGCCGGTGTTGCCCGAAGCTCCTGTAATACCTGCTGGGCCTGTCGCACCCGCCGGGCCTGTGGCGCCAACAGCGCCCGTCGCACCCGCTGATCCGGTAGCGCCCGTCACGCCCTGAATACCTGTAGTACCGGTAGGCCCCGTCGCGCCGGTCGAACCCGTTGCCCCGGTCGGTCCGGTCGGTCCAGCGATGTTCGAATCAGCCCCGGTCGCCCCGGTCGGACCTGCCGGTCCGGTGACGCCCGTAGCGCCCGGGTTGCCATTCAACGCGTAGTCTGCGACCGGGACCGCGTTAACACGTTGCCTGTTTTCCAGAACCTGACCGTTGACCGACAGCTCAAGCCAATATTGCGTGACGCCAAACGCTTCACCAAAGTCGAGATCGACCGTGAAAAGACCGTTGATGACTTGCAAGTTCTCCGACACAGGCGAGCCGACGACGTTGCCGCCGACCGACGCGTCGTACAGAGTAAACGTGAATAGATAATTCCCCGACGGGTACGCGCCGGCGGCATTAAGCTGACCTTGATATGTGAAAGCTGTGGTCTGCGGCAGCGCTTGGGCCACGGTGCTTACCGCGCCCATCGAAATCAGTGCCGATGCAACGAGTGCATATAGGCGATTGCGTTTCATGGATTACACCCCTCAAAGCTGTTATAGAAAATTTCGTCGTTGCCCGTGGTTTGCGCAGCCACCCAAAAGCCTGCATAGACCGAGTAGATTCCGCCGCTGGAATAACCAGGCACGGGTTGCGCCACGGTACCGTTGACGACAAAACAGCTCGATCGAGATGTTCCGCCGACGAGCGTCGATCCACCGGAATTGATGAGATGCCAGTCAACGCTGTAAGTAGGTGCCGTTTGCGCTCGGGTATCCGACACGAAGGCGTTGCCGAACAGCAAGCCGGCACCAACAAGCATGCATGTGAAACGAATAGTCATTGTTTGGATTTCCCCTAAGAGCCGCCCGAGTCTAACGGGCATTCTCAAGAATAAACATCGGGACATTTACTCAGTCGAATTTGTCACGGAAAATATGCGTGCAAGTCACGCTGTGAGCGCCTCGGCAGTTCAATCGCAGCAGTTGGTGCTCATCCATCCGTCAAGATGTCGGCGGAGAACTGACCGCTGTTTCAGCCCACCTGATTTGCAGGGTTTCATGTAAGTGCCCCCAATGGCAGATTGTTGAGAGCGAGCAATGGTCTGTCAGATTTTCGTCACGCGTGCATCTCTACCTGCATACCGCGTGCTAGATCCCACCGAGTATCCGGAAATTGGTGGACGCTTCTTGCCAATTGCGTGTCAGTAATGCCATCGATATGACGTAACCACTTCAATACCGCCACGGGGCGGAGGCGAGGTGGGTAATGCGCAAACGATTTCTGGGTCTCACGCTGATCGCACCGATGCTCAATAGCGTTTTTGCCTATGCGGGCGCGCCGTCGGATAGCGGCGCGCTGGACGCGACCTTCGGTGCCGGCGGAAAAGTCACGATTCCCGCGTCTGCGGAATTGAATGCGATGACAAGCATCACCGCGACCGACGTCGCCGTGCAGCAAGACGGCAAGCTCGTCATTCTCGGCCACGACGACCGCGATCTGGCGTTCGTCGTCCGGCTGAATGTCGATGGCAACATCGACTCGACTTTTGCGGGGGTCCAGGATGGCCTACCTGCCGGATTCTTCGGGTACTGCTGCGGCACGCCGGATGGCGTCGCGGTACGGCCTGATGGGCGCATCGTGTTTGCGTTTCACAATGCGGTCGGCAGTGCGATTTTCGTCGCACAGCTCCTCGCCAACGGCGACATCGATACGTCGTTTGGAACGAGTCCCGGCTACACCTCGGTGGAACCTGCAAGCGGCGACGCGCTATATGGCGGCGGCATTGCCCTCGACACCGACGGCACCATCGCCATCGCCGGCACATACCATCAGCAAAGCACCAACAACAACCAGTTCCACTTCACGCGCGTCGCGGCCGACGGCAAGAGCAGCGAACCGTTCCAGTTCGCATTCGGCAGCGGTGACAACCAGGACGACCATGCGCTCGGTGTCGCCATCGACAGGCAGGGGCGATATCTGGTGAGTGGATATCACCGCGGTGCCGCCGGCAACTACGACTGCGCCGTCATCCGCATCACGCGCGATCTCTACGACGTAGATCGCACGTTCAACGATATCGATCCGCAAGACTACGGCTCCCTGACGCTAGCCTTCGACTACGGCGGCGACAATTTCGACAGTTGCAACACCGTCGCCGTGCAGAACGATTACATCATCCTCGGCGGCAACTCGACCAAGCCGACAACAGGCGGCACCTTTCAAGCGGCGACCTTGGCCTTACTCGATCCCAACGGCGCGCTCATCGAAACCGACTGCGTCAACATCTGCGTGCCGGCGAAATTTGCATTCGCCTATTCGCAGTCCAACGCCGGCGCCGTCAATACGATCGGCAAGCTTATCGTCGATCCGTACGACACGAAATTTCCGAACGTCTACGCGGTGGGCTCGGGTCGCCTCGGAGGTTCGCCGCACGGACAGGTGTTCGGCATTGCGCGGCTGACGCTTCCGCAAGTGGGCACCTTCCAGTTCGATCCGACGTTCCACAGCGGCTCACCGACAACGGTTTACTTCAATACACGGCCGGACAGCTTCGGCTTGCTGATGACGACGAACACCGGCATGTCCGCGGCGTTTTCGAAAGACAGGCTCGTCGTCGTCGGTTCGACGCAAGCAGGATCCGCAAGCGACATTGCGGTAGCACGCCTGGCGCCGTTCGACGGAATCCTTCTGAACGGTTTTGAAGTCCCGTATTTTTGAGGATGGATGCGGGAACCGGTGGCTCTATCGGCGCGGACCGCAACACGCGCGCAGCATTGGGCATTCGCTCTGCTGCACGCACAGGCGTTCGGACGCGGACCAAGCACAATACTTAAGCGGCGGGAGGCTCGATGTGCACGTAGTCGAAGCGCGATTCGGAATGATCCTTACCGTGAGCGCCGCCAACGGCTATATCTGTTTCCATGCGCAGCAGCAGCCCCGATCTTTTTGAAATCCAAACCTGTTGATTTGCGCTGAATAGCGAGCCGGGATTTTCACTGAAAAGTGAGCCGCCATATTTCGCAGCGGTTCTTCCTCTCGACGATGTTTCATGGCTCCGCGCAAAATGAAAACTGTTCAGCAAGGTGGCTCAATCCTGCGCGACATTCAACACGCCGGCGCACAATAGTCCCGGACGTGCCGGTTGAGTTCACATCGCGCGACTACTTTGAAGGCCGCGACCGCGTGCTTGAAACGGTGATACGACTTGAGCGAGTCAGTCCGTGACCGGAACCGCGATAGAGAATAACTAGAGACAATCTGAAGGTGTGGTTGAACTTCTCGGCGCAGCAAGTGCTAATTCAATTCGATTCGCGCGCGGGGTCTCGAAATGTAAGTTCTTACGAGGAGAAGAGAGAGCAGTTTTGCATTAGTCAACCAATGGGACGGCGTCACGAAATTGTGGCCTCATCAAAGGCCGAAGTGTTTCCCAAGAGACGTGTACTGCCGGTCGCTCGTTATTGTCGGGAATCAAGGTCTTCGGGTCGAATGTGATCAACACCGCTGGGGCGCATGGTTCGCCGAAATAGAGTGACAGCCGCCAATCGTGTGGTGAGCCCTTCGTCGCCTCCAGGATGCCCTTTGCGACCACGCCCTCTCTTTGCTGGCGTCCGGCTTCAGTAGGATCATTAACGTAAATTTGGGTGAGCCGCTTCAACATGGCTGGCCGGGCCGTGCTCAAAATGCCGGCTCCTGTCGCGGCAGCATCTTGAACAAGATCATCGAACCGCAACAGTTGCCCGGACGAAACGTGGAGCAACCACGCGTCGGATGTCATGGTGTCGTGATATAGCGGAGTGGAGGCACCAGATTGTGCGTGTGAACTGACGACCAAACTAGCAAAACCACCGGCCTGCGCCAGAGAAAAAATCGCGCTCAACCTAACCGTCTTCGTGAGGTCGGCACCGAGTGCATAGCGAGCGTGTGCGGCGGCGTCGATTAACCGGCTGGCGTATTCGTGCTGTGCCCGGTCGAGTGGCGAAAGCGATTTGTCCAGCACGGCATAGCTGATCTGATATGTGTATCCATCGCCTTCGCCGATTTCAGTAGTCGTTTCAGACATTTGATCGGCGAAAGGATGCGCGCAGGTAGGCGTCGCCCACTCTGTCGGGAAAGTCAAAGTTGTCGCAGACAGCAGTGTTTGCGCTTCGGTTCTTGATAGCCCTCGTCGCTCGGGTTTCTGCAGGTAAACACAGGTGCCTTGGTCCGACTTGACAAGATTCCAGAAAAACATCCACTTGTATATAAACTGCGCGTGGGGATCTGCGTTTAAGTTATCGAAAGACGCAATGGGTCTCTCTGTGCAGTCGTTCAAATGGCCGTATCGAACATCTAAATCGTCGAGTGACGTAGCGCGATCACCTACGACTGACGTGAGTTCTTGCAACGGCGTCGATTGCGACGCCGACACCGGGATCGAGATGACGATCAACGCGAAAGCGATGACACGTGCTGACATGGAGATCGCTTCACTTGGGAGAGAATTCGCGCCGTCTTTCAATTATATGCTGGAGTTACCAGGATTTAGTGGACACCCGATCGACGCTGTCGGTGCGTCGCTTCAAACTCATCTGGACTGACGCCACCTAAGTAACTGTGGCGACGCTTCGGATTGTAAAAGCCTTCGATGTAGTCGGCTACATCTTGTAAGGCCGTTTCTCGATCGGCGTAAATCCTTTTCTTGATGCGCACTTTTTTCAAGCTGCTGAAGAACGACTCCGCTACGGCGTTGTCCCAGCAGTTGCCGCGTCTGCTCATGCTCGGTTCGAGCCGGTTGGCTCTGCAGAAGCGACGCCACGCATCACTTCCATACTGCGTGCCTTGATCGGAATGGATGAGCGCTTTGCGCGGTCGTCGGCGTCGAATGGCTTTTGTCAGTGCTTCTAGAACCAGCTCGCGATGAATCGTCTGCTTGGCAGCCCACCCGACGACCTTGCGCGAGAAAAGATCGAGGACCACGGCGAGATAGAGCCAACCTTGCCAGGTTCGGATATAGGTGATGTCCGTGACCCACGCTTGGTTCGGTCGGGTCGTCGTGAACTGACGTTGTAATCGATTCGGAATCAGCGCTTGCGGTTTGGCCACGGGGATGTGGCGAATGCGATAGCCATGCAGTGCCTGCAATCCGTTTTCCCGCATCAAACGTCCAACCCTATGCTTGCTGCACGTCTCCCCGCGTTCCCGAAGATCATGCAAGATTCTCGGCGCACCATAGATGCCGTGGCTGGCAGTAAAGGATGCGCGAATGAGTCGCAGCAGCCGAGCATCTTCTTGTGCTCTATCACTAATCGGTTGCTTGAGCCAAGCGTAGTACCCTGCTGGCGCAACGCTGAGAAGTCGACACATCGCGCGGATGCCGAACTCTCCTTGATGCGCTTCAATGAATTTATAGGCCCGCTTCGCCTTGCTCAGCAAATTTCGCTTGGACATGGTGCTCTCTCACATCCGCAAAATCAGATGCTAGGCCTGTCCACAAAAAGCTGGGAACTCCACTTCGCAATATTCTGAATGCTTAGGATCACCGCGCGCTTCGAGCAATCCTTGACCTACAAGTTCAACAACCCTTCGGATCAAGTATTCGTCAGTTAAATCGCAAGGCGAAGCGATCAGACATGACCCAACGATGAAATGGACTTTCCGCCATCGATGGTCGGCTTTCGACAGCAATAGCAAATCCAGTTCGTTGTCATTTGGCATGGACGCGATGATACCCCGATAGTCCAACGACTCAATTCAACCGCGCTTTTCAAATCCGAATCCATCTATCGTCCAGCGAAGGCCGATCAATACGCAACCGGGAACGACAAGACCGAAGAATGCTACGCCCACTATCGTTGGCCACAATTGATCCATCGAGAGAAAGTTCCCCAACATCATCAAAGGTGACGCTCTGATCAAAAGAACGAGTATCCAGAGCGCCCAAAGGACAATGTAAAGCCGGGTGATGCCACGCTTCCAATTCACCATTGCTGACTACCTATTTCGCCGAACGGAAACAGATTCCGCGATGCGCGCGATCATGCCACGAAATCTTGCAGGAGATTATGCAAAGCTGGCGGAGGACTTCGTGGTGACGGCGGATTTGCGTTAGCGTAGCTCGCCATTGCTAGCATCGATTTTCGCCAGATTCCACAAACCCGTGCCCAGCGCTACAAATTCTTCGATTCCGCGCGCTTTTGTGTTGTAGGTAGGCGTCCAGAAGCACGCCTTGAGATAGTTCACCTTATTCGCTTCTAAACACCACGTTGAACCATCGACGCCGAACGTCTCGTCTTTGAAATTGGAATCGAAGGCAGCTTGAAACAGACTCTTGACCATCGCCAGTTGCTCAGCATCAAGATTAACGGTTTTTACCTTGAACTTTCCGGCCACCTTGGTCTTCACTAATAAGAATGATGAGCTTGCAAAATCGCAAAGCCGAAACTGAGTTGGATTGTGCGCTATATCTAGAGCGCGCGAAATCTCGAACGTGAAAGCACCCTTGCTGTTGTCGTTCCCGGGAACGCATACGAATAGGTCACCTTTAGCATGCGCAGAACTACAAGCGGCAATGAGGAGTAAGAGAGCTATCCATTTCACGCTGCGAACCTCCAACCGTTAGAACGACGATTCTCGACCTAGCCGTGATGCACGCGATCATGCCGAAGGGTGATTGCGCTTCATCAGAGCGAGGATCAGCCAAACGCACCCACCAAAAAAAAGAATTACCGCCCCGAGAAACATCAGCGGGCCGTAGTCCATCAGGAAACGCCACGATTCGATATCGGTCATGCGAGTAATCCCTCCCGATCCCAAGCGATCATGTCACAGATGTTGAATACCGTAGCTAGCCCGCAGAAGTTATGCGCGTTTTATGAGCATGACTTTTTTTCGATGGAAATTTTTCCGAACTCCTCAATAAGCGCTTCAACTAGCGCACCTAGAAAAGAAAAAAACTGTCCTCTCGCCTCCACGTCAATTCCGTCCTCGACGATGTGGCACTCAAAGCTGAACTTCGGCTGGCCTGCAAGATTTGTGAAAAAAAATCGTTCGCGCTCTTCGTTCAGCGCCGCGAACTTCGAGAGGCCTCTCAAAGTATATTCCAGCAGAGTTTCGGATTGCGCGTAGAACCGGAACATCCTCTGCACAATCATGTCAATGTGACGCCTTGCTCAGGCGGACGCTGCCGCATTGCGCGCGATCATGCCACAAGGCATTAAAATCATCAGCAGCGGTTGCGCCATCGGCGGAAGGAATTCACCGGTCTGTAGCTAGCGATTCGATTCCGTTTTGTCGACCAATGATTCAACTCGATCAAGAATTCTCTCCCAGCGATCTTGATTGCGTTCCGCCCTTTCGTGGAGAGCCTCCGCACGCTGACGATGCTCCAGTGCTTGGGAGCGCATTTCGTCGGCTCGCGCTTTCGCCTCATCGACGTGGCTCGCAGCGTTGTGAAGCCGATCTCGAACGTTGCTCCAAGCCGCACGTGATTCGTCGCGCACCTCTACCTGCTTTGCGATTCGGCTTCGCCCAACAACGAATCCAAATATGATTGGCGAAACGGTCATCGCAACGAATACGCCAGTGGCAATGAGAATTGCTTCAGAAACAGGCGTATCGAACTTCCAGTTAGATGACCATCAGGATACCGCAGCTAGCCCGCAGCGGCCGCTTGCCCAAATAGTTATGCCTCGCCGGTCCTAATAAAAAAAACCGCAACGAACGCGCCTGAGGAACTGCGTTCGAACGCTGAACCTTCAGGGGATTCCAGGAAAGGAATAATCTGGGGGTCGTAATTGGCCACAGTGTTGACGTCGTATAAGCCCAGGTTAGTCGCGTCGTCGACGTACTCTTGCGACTCATCGCCAGCAAAGAAGCGCCAGCCGCTGTCGTACTCGGAGCTGGGCATGTCACGATAGAAATAACCTACTTTCTCGCCGCCAACGACGATGCGATCGGTAGCTAGGCAGCTGCCGTGCCCGTTGGCGAGCGGCCGAATCTGCTTATGTGAGAGATGGAATGTCTTAGGAGGCATAACAAATATCAGACGGCAGTGGGCGTCCTAGTTCGTTAACCGAATACACCCGGTTTCAGTATAAACGCGAACGCAGCGCCGCCGCTGCGATGCGCGCGATCATGCCACAGATATTGGATACCGCAGCTAGCCCGCAGCGATGTACTTGAGCGAGTGGTTAGCCCTTCTGTCGCGTCGGCGGGAATATTCCATTGGGGCAGCCGCTTTCAAAAAGTCGTTCTTGACGGAGAGTGAGTCCCGGACGCGAGAACGTGACCATGGCAGATAGATTGGAGTCGCCATATCCCGTAATAAATACAGAGACTCGATTTGGCTCAACATCGACGACCGCACCGCAAACAGTAACGTTGCAAGGCAGATACTCGTGACGCAATGCCCATCGAGTTGCGGCATTTAGATAAGTTGCACGCTCGCTTTGTGGCATGTCCGTAGCAAGCTTACCCGCCCACCCGCCGCGTTCTAACGTGCAGTCGAGAAGTGCTGCTTCCAATTTCGGCTTCGGCGAGAGATTTACGCAGCCAATGAGTGCGAGAAACACGATTGGGGTGCCAACTGCGAGTTTCGCAAAAGCTCCTAACGGTGCCGCATGCGCGAGATCATGCCACGACGATCGAGACAGACGCCTCTACATTCGATTTGTTCGGATCCGCTTCGAGAGGGCTTAGCCATACCTGATAGGTCCGCGTTCCGCCGTATGTTTTCCGGCAATAGGTCGATGGTAGCGGACGGAGCTTTCGATCCGTATTGATCTCGCAAGTGAACCCATCAGCCTTTAGTCTGGCAGCTGCACTCGCGACGTCCATGCCATCGAGGCGAAGGTTCGATACGTAGTTTTGGAAGCTCGCATCACTCCTAAATCCGCCGACGCAGCCTGTGATTGAGATGCACGCGCCAGTTAGAATGAGAGTCAAAGCCATTCGAGTCATCGTTGAACCTCGTGTCTACATATGGATCGCGCCGAACGATCATCTCACGTCGCGATCGGCGAGACGAAGCCGCGCTCGATCTGGCCGGAGTAGCACATCGGCGGCTAAGGGATCAGAGAGGGAACGCTTTCAGGCGATCGTCAGCGTCGCACTGCAGATAATATTTGTTGGCGTGCGAAATTCCGACCATCGCGACGTGAACGTTTAGGGGTTGCTGCGGACAGGCGTAAGTTACTTGCACCCAGCCTGGAGTGAGATACATAGGCTCCGGCAATCTGCGATCGGGCATCGCTAGCCCGCTGTAATTCCCGTTGATTGACTTCTCGATCAGTCCTTGCACGATAACTCGCTCGCTCGACCCGGAAGAGAAATAGATCGTTGCGTAGCGGCTAAAGCTCGCAGGCTTCTCATCAGTCACGGAAACGCCGACGCATCCGCTCAAAAATGCACAGCTAGCGCACGCGATCATTGCCATGCGTTCGTACATAAATGTCGCTCCGGCCCGAGTGTGGCGATCGAGATAATGCCATACGTCGCGGCCGGTGAGGCGCCGCCGACCATCCTTCCGGCATGGTCCGAGAATCAGCCGAACAGTGGAAACAGGAAATCGGAGGCACGTTTGTACACCAGGTGTTGGCGTATATCGCTGACGCTGCGACGTCGAGCAAGCCGAAGCTTACGGTTGTGCGGTCGGAATCGGCGGATGTGCTTCGATAGCCAAGTACATCCCAAGCGCCGCCATGAGCAGCCCAACGATCGCGGCGACTAGTACGGCTCTTTTGTTCGATCGAGCGCGCGCACCGCAATGCGGGCAAGCCCATGCACGGGTGCTCATCTGCCCGCCGCACTCATCACACTTGGTCATCGCCATCTAGCTCTCCTGGTCGGCAAAACGCATCTCGATCGACAACTGAGCAGCCAATCCAACCGATCATCCTTTCTTCGATGGCGTGATCAGCACCAAAATCAGAATCCCCACGGACAACGTGCGGACTACCGTCAGTCCCGAATTTCGGAATAGACATCTAATCCCGGGCGCAGAAATGGCTGAGCACCCTGCGTAGTCGTATGGCGTCAACCAAGAGGCTAAGGCAACCGCTGCGAAGAGTGCGGCGATTATCAGCCGGTTTCGAAGTCGCTTATTCAAGCTGCCATCCGATGCTCGTAATACGGCCGCGCCCGGTGGTCCTCAAAGATCGCATGCATCTATGCTCATTCTGCCTTTGCGTCAGCGCCATGCTCCGACAGCTGCGCGCCGAACCAGCGATGTATTGCTGTCACGATTTGGATGTTCGCGCCCTCGAAAATGATCTTGCCGCCGTTCGGCGCGTCGGCATAGCTTACCTTCAGGCCATTTGCATCAGCCGATAGTTCCGCCAGGCCAGGCATGGTCGCACCATGCAAGTGCGCTGGGTCGCCGACGTCACCCTTTGCAAACTCCTCAGCCTCGTGTGCGAGATGCATGCGGATCATCTTGATCTGACCGACCGAGGCGGGCTCGCGCGCTTCCACCCGCTGCTCGCCACCGTTCTCAGTCATTTTGAAGGTGTGGACAGTCTTCGACATTTCGAACGGCATCACACCATGTGAGGAGTCGTGGACGTGCTGCTGAGTTGTTTGCGCCGATGCCGGAACGGGAACCAATGCAAGCACGGCCAAGATCACTAGCAAACGCTTGCGCCAGTCACGTTCGATGTGGGCGGAGTAGCACATGGGCAATTATCCTTTGGCCGCTTCAGCATGGTGCGCGCACGCCCAAGCCAGCACGGCGTCCGCAAACTTCGTCGACTGATCGCGCCTGACTGACTTCGGCACGAGAGGCTTCACGTAATCGACGACCATGCGTACAACGGGCTCGGGTTCTGCTCCGCGCCACTCGCGAATGATCTCTGCGACATCCACGCCGATGTGCACATCGAACGGACCGGCCGACACAGGCGCCGGATTCCTGCCAGGTGCGCAGACTTCGATTACGTAGTCGCGACGTTCCACCGTCAACCGGTACTGAAGATCGCGAATCATCATATGCCCCAGTCGCGCTCAATTCAGACGCTGCAACACATAAGGAAGAAAAGCATACAAACAATGAGGCCCAATATTCCATCAGGTCGAAAACTTTTCTTCGCCGTGTAAAACGATTAAAAATCTCAGGCCCAGGAATATCGCTTTGTCCCTGAGCTGCTCTGGGCATACCCCTTGCTCGGATTCGCACAGCTCCATCGCGATCTAGAGTTGTTTGTATGCGTATAGTCTCTGAAGCTTTATTCGCGATTTTTCTTCTCGGCGGGTTCCGCTTCGCGTACGCGGTGGAACCCGACAAAACGTCTTTGCCGACTGCAACGTCGGATGGCACTGAAGTTAAACACGCCTCCGCAGAAGCGCACACCGCCGTCGAAAATCCCATCTCGTTCGACTATCTCAAACTTGTCTGGGCCGACACGAAAGAGACGGCCACAGAGCCGCTCCATTGGGACGGCGAAGATTGGCGCAATGTCGGGCTCGTGACCGGCGGCCTGGTGGCCATTGGCGCATTCGCCGACAGGCCGATACGCGATGCCGCACAACGCAATCGGACAACGGGCGCAGATAACTTTTTCCGTCAGGTCCAGAAGTTTGGAACGAAACAATATGGATTGCCGGTACTTGCCGGGTTTTACGTCTACGGAAAAATCGGCGACGACGACAATGCCCAGGCGACTGCTCTAGATGGCGTTTCGGCAAGCGTGATAAGCGCGCTCGTCACTTCGACGATCAAAGGTGTCGTCGGACGCGCTCGTCCAAATACAGGATTTGGCCCCGGTCACTTCCGACCACTACAAGGCGACTATTCGTTTCCATCCGGACACGCAACCGGTGCTTTCACCTTCGCTTCCGTCATCGCGGCGCACTACGACTCGCCCTGGGTGGATGCGACCGCTTACGGAATAGCCAGTCTGGTTGCTGTCGCCCGCATAGAACAAAACGCGCACTGGACGAGCGACGTCATCGCTGGCGGACTGATCGGTGGATTGATCGGCCATCATTTAGTCGAATTCAACCGAGAAGTACGTGAGCGGGGCATAAGCTTGGCCCCAACTGTTGGCGTCGACGCTAACGAACTCACGTTGACCTGGAACTTCTGAATTTGGCAGCGCCTCTCGATCGTGAGCTCTAATGCGGAACTCCGTGCAGAGCACGTCCGCGACCGAGACGCACTTGGGATTGTCTTCCGCATAGCCCGGGTCAGTCGAGCAATGGAGACGCCCGAATGGAGGACCGCACCTATGGCCTGTTAGGCCGGACCGGTCAGCGCAGCGCATGATGTAGACTCGGGGACTCTCGCGATTTGACACGCTGATGGATTTCGATCGGCTCATGCCAAG
Organism: uncultured Gammaproteobacteria bacterium; assembly: GCA_963814225.1. Classification (GTDB taxonomy): domain Bacteria; phylum Pseudomonadota; class Gammaproteobacteria; order Xanthomonadales; family Rhodanobacteraceae; genus Rudaea. The sequence goes on from CAWFCC010000005.1 coordinate 116,544, forward strand.
CGAGTGAGTGCGCGAGTTGTCTAACCGTTCGCGGCGGAGATCCGTCAGACCACAGGGGAATACGATGTCAAGGTCACTGAAACACTTGTCGATTGCAGCCTTCGCTCTGGCGTGCGCAACTGGGCAAGAAGCCAACGCCGATACACTGTTCACGAACTGGAGTGGGACGATCGTTGGAGGAACCTTGTGGACGGGGGGAGGGCCTTGCTCCTTTGCATCATGTTTTGCCCTGGCTGAAAACTTCAGCAATCCTGGACCCTGGATCGTCTCGGACATTACCGTCTACATAGTTTCCCTTGATTCGAGCGACGGCGGCGCACCGACATCGGGCTGGCGATTTGCGATATTCACGACGACTGGTGATCAAGTTGTTGCTCCGACAGACACCTCGCTGGCCGTGACGGACCTAGGCAATTATTTCAGCTCTTACGAACTATATAAGGGCGTGATTTCCGGTCTGAACATCAGTCTGCCTGCGGGCGAATACCAGTTCCGGTTCACCAACACGCAATCTCAAGCCGTCTTCCCGGCCTATGGTTCCAGCACCTCTTCTCAAACGATCAGCCCGGGACTGCAACAACTCACCGGCTCGGCAACAACCGAAGCTTTACTGTCGACGGATGTCACGCAGAGAGCTGAAGAATGGGCGTTTGAGGTAGCTGGGACAGAGGTCCCAATTTTCCGTGATGGTTTTGAGGGACCGTAAGAGGAAAACTTGCGTCCTAAGATTCCTTACGGCCGTTTCTGGATACCCCAGCAGCCCGCAGCGGTTCGCTTCACCCCAATAGCTGGAGCGAGACTAGAAAGGTTCATTCAGGCAGCCCCATCTTGCGCACCAGCGCCGCGAGGCGCGGGTCGTCGCGCAACGATGCGAGGAACGGATCGTACTTGATCATCGACAATCCTCCGTCGTGCTGATCGTACGCGCGCTGCAGCCATTCGAACGCGGGGTCCTTCTCGTTGCGCCACGCATGGATCTCCGCAATCTGATAAGCGAGCCCCGCTGCGTGATTGCGCTCGAGGTCGTCCAGCGCACGGTCGGCTGCATCGCGTCGACCGAGCTTGGCCTCGGCAAAGGCCGAGGCGAGCAGGCCCGTGCGCGTGTTGCGCGGTGCGAGCGCAACCGCGTCGGCATATTTCCCGGCGAGTACCAGGGTCTCGGCGAGCACCATGCTCGTGTACTCCCCGCCATCCGCCGCGCTCTTCTGCAGCAGGTCCGCGGCGCGCGCGTACTGGCCGGTGGCATTGAGCAGCAGACCGAGGGTCCAGAGTCCTTCCTTGCCCAGCGGATCGAGTTCATGCGCGCGGCTCGCCATCGCGACCGCTTCGGGCAGGCGCCCGGAGGAACCGAGTAGCCAGGCGTAGCGGCGCAGCGCAGCGACACTATTGGGGTCCGCGGACAGCGCACTCTCGTAGTCCGCACGCGCGCCCGACCAATCCCACGAATACGTCGCCTTCATCCATGCCCGAATCGCGAGCGCGTCGGGATCGTGCGGCGCAAGCGCGAGCGCCTTGTCGATGGCGCGAACCGACAGATCCGCCGCGGAAGCATCGGCGCTCATATCTTCGATGAAAGAGTAGGCATTGGCCATGCCCGTGTAGGCCGAGACGTAGTTCGGATCGAGATCGATCGCGCGCTGGAATTCGACGACGGCCTGGCGATGCGCTTCGCTGACCTCGTGGGCCATCAACTGCATGGCGCGCAGGTAGTGGTTATGCGCCTCGAGGTTGTCGGTCCGGCCCAGACCCTCCGACGTCGCGCCCTGCAGCAGCTTGATCTTGAGTGCCGCCACGACCGCACCGGCAATCTCGTCCTGCATCTTGAACACGTCGGTCAGTTCACGATCGTATGTGTCCGACCACAGGTGCACGCTGTCGGATGCGCGAATCAGCTGCGCGGTAACGCGAAGCGTGTTGCCCGACTTGCGCACGCTGCCCTCGAGGATCGTCGCGACCGCAAGTTTGCGCGCGATTTCGGCGATGTCGACGCTCTTTCCCTTGAACGAGAACGACGAGGTGCGCGCGATCACCTTGAGCTGCGGTACCTTCGCCAGCAGATCGAGCAGTTCCTCGGACAATCCGTCCGAGAAATATTCCTGGTCTTTCGCCTGACTCATGTCGACGAACGGCAGGACCGCGATCGACTTGTCGGACACCGACGTCGTGTTGGCCGATGCCGTCTTAGCGCCGGCATCGGTCGCGCTTAAAGCGGATGCGCTGGTCGCGGCTTCGCGCTTGTCCGGTGCAAGATGCCACGCCGCCATACCGCCGAGCGCCAACAACAACGCAAGAATCATCAGTTCGGTGCCGCTCACGCGCTGCGTACCGCGCTCGCCGTGATACCAGGCGAGCACGAGTGTGACGAAGAAACCAATCGCCATCACAACGATCACCAAGCGCACGACCTGCTCGGGCCAGAAGAAACGCTGTGCGACGATGTCGAGGACTTGAATCAGCGCAAACGCCGCTGCGATATACGCCAGCGCCCACTGCACGAGCTTTCGTTCCTTCAGGCGTTGCAGGAATTCATTCATGCAACGGATCCTCGATACGCGCGGTTCCCGCAACCTGCACGGCCAGCCACACGCCGCCCAGGTACAAGCCGACGATGCGGATCACGCTCCGGCGCTTGATTTCGGCGATGAACGACATGTCATTGCTTCCCTGCATGTACGCTGGGTATGGCCAGGGTTCGGGCGCGCACATTCCTGGCACCCGACCAGTCCGTTCCGTCCCTGCAGCGCAGATAACCGGTAACGCGGTGCAAGATCATGGCTTTTCCCCGGCGACGGCATGAACGTTTTCCATGATGTCGCTGTTGTTGCTGGTCAGGTCGCCGAGGCGGGTTTCGATATCAGCGATGCGCAACCGCAGGTACGGCACGATATTGGGGTGGGACCGCGCGGTCCAATCCTGGCGGCGAAAGTTTGCTGTGATGCGGCGCAGGTTCATGGCGATGACTCGGTGTGCAAATGTTGATAGCTCATCTCATTTGCAAACATAGTCGCCGGGCACGCAACGCTGGCAGGTTCGGGTGGCCGTGCTGGCCGCCGCCCGTTCGGCCAGTCAGCTCCGGCGCACCAAATCCGGGAACTGAGGTAGTTGGCGCGCGGGGCGTCCGGCGAGTGACGAGAAGGTCTGGAACAGCGCAGCTCAACAATCCCTCGGCCATCCACGCCGAATCGATGTAAGGCGCTGCCCCACGCAGTACATTGCGGCGCTCGAGCTCGCTGAAAAAAGACTGCATACGCGCCCCCTGAGTATCTGCGGATCGTGAGACATCATAAGCGATGCGTCTCGGATGCAATGGTCTTCAGACTACTACAGCGATCGCGATCCGTTGACGCGGGTTGCTGTATTGGCGCGTTCGCTTCGAAGTAAGCATTCGTGGGCATCCGGCGCCTGACGTTGGCCAAAGCAGACACGCGAGCTTGAACAATTTCTTTCAGCCAATGCTGACGATCTATGGGGCTTGGCTACACGTTGAGCTTTTTGCTTCGTGCCGCTTCGATCACCATAGTACGGCTTGTTGGCAGCGATGTCCTAAGAGCGCCGCTGAGACCGATCAAAGCTATCGTGGCAGGCCAGAACTCGCTGATGGTGTGGTGTCGGCGGAGGGAACTCGCCCCCCCCCGACCTACTAATTAAAAATCGCTTTTGCGCAAAATCCATAGCCGAACGCAATCGTGGGCGACGAAACGTTCGGGAGAAAGTCACCCGGAAGTTCGTCATCAATTGCAGTTGGTTGCCGTCGCTGTCCCTGTAGTGTCCCCGCGTTGAACTCAGTGTTCCTGCTGCATACGGTGCAAATGCGCCAGCCACATACTGTCAGCTGGCGCAGTGCAGCAACGCGCGTTCAGACTCGGGCCATCTGAGTATGCCTACCGTGCTCGCCCCAACAAGGAGCACGAAGATGACAAATGACAGGAAGGTCCCGCAAGAGAACCGCGATCCAATCTCAGGCGCAACTGGCGCGCATCCCGTCGGCACGGCGGTCGGCGGTCTGGCCGGAGGCGCTGCCGCTGGCGCTGCAGTTGGCACTGTTGCAGGTCCAGTCGGAACAGCAGTCGGGGCAGCCGTGGGCGCAGTGGTCGGCGGCTTAGTAGGCAAAGGGGTGGCAGAGGGCATTGACCCAACCGTCGAGGAAACCTATTGGCGCAACAACTATTCATCCCGCCCGTACGCGCAAGGTAAGTCATACGATGTCTATCAGCCGGCTTATCGCTACGGGTGGGAATCTCGCGCTCGGTCCGGTTCCGCGTCGTGGGACGAGTCGCAAGACAAGCTGCGCAACGAATGGAATGCGCACCCTGCCTCAAAGAGTCTGACGTGGGACCACGCCTCGCCTGCTATAAAAGACGCATGGGAGCGCGACCGTAACGCGTAGGAGCAATGGACGACTCGGCGCACTCCAGCGCCGAGTCTCCCTGCGCCGCCATCCGATACTCGTAATACGGTCGCGCCCGATCCTCAAGGATCGCCTGCATCGCTTCGATGTTCTTGGGATCAGGGTTCAGCCACGCAGCGATGTTCTCTTCCTTGATCGGAATGATGCAGCGATCGTGACCCGCCGCGGCGACTTCCGCTGGCGGCTCGTCTGTGATGGCCGCGAAGGAGTCGAGCGCTTCGCCGCCTTCCTCCCAGTGCGACCATAGGCACGCAACGAACATCGTATCGACTCCGCGCGGCTTGAACTCCAGCACGAGGTTCTCTTCTTTTTCGCCTTCGGCTAGCTCGCGCTGCTCGACCTTGTGCTTGCTGACGTTCTCGAAGAACGTCGTCGCCAGCATGATGCCGTGCTGGAACCCGAACAGGTCTTTCCAGAAGCCCGTCAAATTGTCCCTGCGCGCGTTGTACGTGCCCGGGTACTTCGTATCGTAGAACTTCGGTTTGCCTGCTGGGCGGCACTGGTAACGCATCAACTTGACCATGGGCTGGCCGTTCTCGCTGACGATGACAGGTGCATACCAGCCCGGGAACATCCTCGCATCGCGTGGTTTGAACTCGGCGCGTTTGATGTCGGCGATCCAGCCGAGATTCTCGTCAACCTTCGCTGAGCCAATGCGCACGTCTTCCTGCGCTTTCTTCGTGACCTTGGTTGCAAGTGAACGCTCGGCGTCGGCCACGCGCTTGCGCTGGGCGAAGACGGTCTGCTCACACTTGGCGAGCCGTTCGGTGTTGTAGCGCTTGATCGCCTCCGCAATCTTTGCTTCGTCGTCTGTCTTCGGATTCGCGAACCACGCATCGATCGCCTTCGGAATCTTGACCTTGGCGTCTTCAACCCTCCACCAGTATTTCTTGATGAAATCGTCGAGGTTGAGCGTGGCTTCGGTCCCCATGATCCGAAGGTACTTGCGCCAGTCGCGTTCGATTTGTGCGGAGTAGCACATAACTATGTCACTTTGCTTTGGATTCTTTCAGTTCGACGAGCACGCAATCCATATCAGTGGTCCCCACATTCTCTCCGGTGTGTGAACGGGCTGGTATCCAAAGTACCGCACCTTTTTTCGCGTCTCGAGTGACTGGCTCGCTACCGGGCACCATGTTCTTGACCTTGTAATCGGTCATCGAGATAACGATCGAATCCGGGTGCGCGTGTAGCGCCCACTTCGCACCGGGTGGCGCATGGAAAGACAGCACCCGCACGCGCTCGTTTTCAAAAACCAGTTTGTAGTACGTACCAGCCACCTTGAGGGGATCATGTTGCGAATCGGTCTCCTCGCCTCGCAATCCTGCAGCGAAGCACAAACCCAGCACGAGAAACAGAATCTTGCTCATTGGGATCTCCTGCGAGCCGGACGGCTTCTTACAGAATAGCGTAGCCATTTAAGGCGCGTCGCGGCGCGTGGTACGGCGGCACCATCCCTGCGCCATTTCCCCACCTTTTCTCCACCTAATGCGCGCACACAAGCCAGCCCGCCGTAAATCGGCACGCTTCGACTTCGAGCAAGCTGAAGCTACGGTCGTACGGTCGTACCTGGCGGTTGAGCGCTTATCGCGATATACATTCCAGCGGCTGCCATAAGCAGCGTTGCGGCCACTGCAACGAGAACGGCCATGTTGCTGCTTGATCGCACGCGCGCGCCGCAATGCGGACAAGCCCACGCACGCGTACTCATCTGTCCACCGCACTCATTGCACTTGATCAAAGCCACATTGCTCTCCTGTTCCGAAATGCGATTCGGCCACTTCTGCCGAGCTGTTATCTCACACGCTGCCACCCGATATCAGTACGGTCACGCCGATCCTTAAGAATCGCGCTGAAAATCCACTGGTTGCTTCTGCAGGCGCAGATACATCGCCTCATCACTCCCAGTACGGTCACTCACCCTCGGCTCCCCCTGGAAAGCCCTCGCAGAAACCGTAAACCGTTGGGATCAAATTTTGCAGTGCCCTTCGGTCAAGATCTTTCGCCGCGAGGTACCAGTGACGCAAGCATTCAACGTCCTGCTCATCGAAGATAACCTGACGGTCCAGTATGCAATGGTAGAAGGGCTCACGGATGCAGGTCACGTCGTCAGCGTGGCTGGTTCACTAGGTCGGGCACTGGATGTCTTGTCGCATTACCATTACTACGACGTGATTCTGCTCGATCTGCGATTGGGCGACGATCGCGGCGAAGACATCTTCGTGCGACTGCGCGAAATGGACATACAGGTCCCGCCGGTAGTCATCATCTCGGCCCAGAGCGAATCCGAAATCCAACGCGCGGCAGAAATCGTTCGGGCAGCAGAGGTGCTTCGCAAGCCGATCTCTATTGAGCAGGTTTGCGGTGCAATGCGACACGCGGTTTCAACCGCCTGATCGGTCTCATACTCGCGGCCGCCATACATGCTTGTCATCGTGGCGCAGATGATGCAGTTCGCCGCATATGAAACGCCGATTTGTTTTGCTCCTGGTCGAAGATGACCCGGTGCTAGGGCCTATTACGGCGGAAGCGCTGGACATGTTCGGACATGCAACGCGACTAGTGGAAACCGTGCAGGGCGCGTTTGAGGAGTTGAGCAATACGGACTTCGATGCCATCGTTCTCGATCTACAACTCGGCACAGATCGGGGAGAAACTGTTATCGAGAATGCGCGCCAAGCGGGAATGCGGCTGCCAGAGGTCGTGATTCTCTCGGCAGCGCCTCGCGACGTCCTTGTCCGAGCGCAACGAGAGACCGGCGCGTGTGGCGCGATTCAGAAACCAATTGCGATTGAAGAACTCATACGAGAGCTGGAGCGCTGCGTTCCTCTCAGCTGATCCGGTTCAAAATGCGATGCGCCGCCTCAATTTGCCCGAGCGTAAGTGTCGGCGCTCGTTTATCTAAGGGCGTAGTCAACTTACAAGTGCAACGCCGGATGTTTTGGCGGCGGCGGCAAATGGCATTTCTCGTAGAACACTTCTTGGGGTGTGCGGAACTGCATCGTCTTGCGTGGCCGCGTGTTGAGACTCTCGGCAATGCGGTTGAGTGCGCGCTGGCTGTGCTTTGACAGATCGGTACCCTTAGGCAGGTATTGGCGAATAAGACCATTGATGTTTTCGCAGATACCCCGCTGCCAGGGGCTGTGCGGATCGGCGAAGTACACCTTCAGCCCCGTGCGCTGGGTCAGCTGCCGGTGCAAGGCCATCTCCTTGCCTTGATCGTAGGTCAGACTCTTGCGCAGCTCCGCGGGCAAAGCCTTGAAGCTGCGGCTGTAGCCTTCCAGCACATCCTCGGCGCCCGCACTGTCGAGCTTGACCAGCATGATCCACAGCGTACTGCGCTCCACCAGCGTGCCGACCGCCGACTGGTTGCGTGCGCCGATGATCAGATCGCCTTCCCAGTGTCCGGGCAGGATGCGTTCGTCGACCTCGCTCGGCCGCGTGTGGATGCTGGGCAAATCCGGCAACCGGCCGCGCCGCTCCGGGCCTTTGCGCTGCGGCTTTCGTTCGGCGCGGTGCCAGCGCAGCCAGCGCGTCAATGTCCGTCGCAGCCCGCCGCGCGGCATGGCGTAGATCGCCGTATAGATGGTCTGATGCGACACGTGCCAGGTTCGATCTAAAGGGTGCTCCCGGCGCAGTGTGCCGGCGATTTGTGCGGGCGACCAGCGCAGCGCCAGCAGCCTATGTACCTGTGCCCACAGCCTGGTTCCGAGCGTGAGCTTGCGCACACGACGCGGTCGACGCCGGCGTTTGAGCGCACGCTCACTGGCGCGCAGCGCATCGTATCCAAGCGGTGGACGGCTCCAGCGCCGGCCCATTGCATACACCCCGTTGCGCGTGATCTCGCGCGCGATGGTGCTCGGCGCGCGATCAAGCTTCGCAGCGATGGCGCGGATGCTGAGTCCGTCCTGTTTGAGTATCGCGATCGCACCACGTTCCTGTGCGATTAACTGATCATAGTTGCGTCCCATCGGTGATCTCTCCATTCAATGCACACTGTTGCACTTGAATATAGAAACCACCCTTTCCAGCCGACGTAGACACGAACCGCTCGCACAACACCATTGGCCCGCTTTCGCACGGCTTACGTGTATGCTGGCGAATGGTTACGGCAAATTTCGTCCCTGAAACCGACCTCGACATGGCGCAACGCCATGTTCGAAATGCCGAGATGCGTATCGTCAACCAGCGTCGGCTGATCGCGCTGCTAGGGTCGCAGCGACAGCCATTAAAACAAGCCCGTGAGCTGTTGCACCTGTTCGAGGTGAGCTGCCAATCGCAGGTCGAACATCTGTCGCACATCGAAGATCTTACGCGTCAGCAAGCGGTGCCACGAACTTCCTCGATGCGGTCAGCCCATCGTGAGGCTGCTCATCGGGACAGGCAACTGCGTCGCGCGGGGTAAGATCGTCTAACCGTCACAGCCAGTGAGACGCCGATGGCTATCCTCCCGGCATGGACCGAGAATCAGCCGCTAGGTCACGCCGCTACTCGATATTCGTACTACGGCTCGGCGCTGTTCTTGAATCAACAATTCAGTGACCGAACATTGATCCCATTGGTGGGATGAGCGCGATCTGCGTTTTCCCCTTGCTGTATATCATCACGCTTCCGCCGGGACATGCGTATTTGACGCCCTGTTTCTCTGCGCTCCGCGTGCACGACTTCGGAGCATTCGAAGCGTACCAAGCGTCCACGGTCTGCACGGAGTCTTCCGTTTGCAATACCAACGGCACGCCCTTGGCTATGGCGGCTGCTGGCATGTCGTTCATGTTTTTGCCGCGCGGATACATCGGCAGCGACCCATCCAATTCGACCGCAAAAGTGCTGGATGGGAAACACATGAAACAAATGACGACGAAAACGATATTCTTCACACAGATCTCCCGACGAAGAGAATGGACTCCGTGAGCGTAACGACAATCAGGCATCGTTACTGACACCGAAGGGAGCGCGCGTCAGCGCGAGCCTGCGAAGCGGAGAGACGCTATTCGCACAAACCGCGACGTAAATTGGCTGGCAAGCGGCCCGTAAAATCGGCAATACAGTACGGTAGAGCAACGGATGGATGATCGACGTGACCCAGCACATCGTAGACATCGCAGCCATTGTGGGTTTTTGATTTGCGTCGCTACAGCCTTGATCCTGGCCATCAGGTCGAGATCGAAGAAGCGTGACGCGTAATCTAAGTCGGCTGTGGCATCGGTGGAGGGATTACTGGCTGTCTCACATCAAACGATTGGCCGACACGATTTCGGCCATCACTCGAAACCATTCTTGAAGATGTCCGCACCCGTAAGGGCGATGTCGTCGATGAAGATGTACGGTGGGGATCCACCGCTGCTGTGATCGATGACACAGACCGTCTGGATGGTCGTCGACGCAGTCGAGCCCGCCTTCGCAAACAAAGGCGATGCGAAGGCAATTTGAAACCTGATCCATGTATTCGCAGGCAGCGGGCCGCCGTAATCATCTTCCAGGTGCGCAAAGTGCGCTGTGTTGCTGCCGTCGTAGATAGCTAGACTCGTCAGCGTTGTGCTCTGACTACCAGCGTTGAACCAAAAGGCGATCCCGTCGTAGTCGGACTCGGCAGAATAAATCGTCGGAGCCTGCCATCCCGCTCCATTGTTGTCCGTTTTCTGGATGCCGACTGCCGCACTTCCACCGTGTACTACGGATGTTTCGCCGAACTGTGCCGCTCCGGTGCAAGTCGCTGCGGCGTGATTAAAACCGTTTTCATCTGAATCATCGAAGACGATCAAATCTCCTGTGGCCGCGTGAACTGTTTGCGCCGCGAAGAGCAGGAATACGAAAATTAATTGCTTGCGGTCAACAGAAACGTTTTTCATGTACGGTGTCCTGACGTTGGGTTCCCGAAATACAGCTACAGGAATTGGCGCGAGTTCCGGCAGCGAATGAAGAATGTAGAACTTCACAAGCCGCATTTTCGCGTGCCGCGATGCGCGCGATCATGCCACGACACAGATCAATGGAGAATCTTGATCTGGCCTACATCCATCAGTACGGGCGTGCGGTGATGTCCCGTCATTGAGTAGAATAGGCTGCCGCGCACTTCTACTCGATGTCCGACAGCTTCAAACACGGGCGCTGGTGGAACACTGATGGCGTCGACTTGCACGATCATGACGTTAGACTCGTCTTGCGCAAACGTCTCGCGATTCTCGTGTACGCAAACCGGTGCATCGAGCAGGAGCAGCGCGGCAGTGTCGCGTCCATCCGTCTCTGGATTCTCGCCATAGTTTGGCGATCCAAAGTAGATCCGCGTAAACAGAGTGCCTGTTAGCGAGACCGCACCTTTGTCGAACGCGAAGCAGCGAGAAACGGGCTCAGTCGGAGCATGAATGACTGGCTCCGCGCTGAGCGCGGGCGTGAGGCAAAGCACAAGCAGTAGAGAGTAGATCCGCATTTGGTACACGATCATCTCACGTCGCGATCGGCAGGACGACGAAGCAGATAGGCTGGGTCGTTCGAACGGTCTGGCGTTGCCCCACCCTGATCGATGCGAGGTGGTCACGGTGCCGATCAATCGGCAACGAATAGCGGCAAGGTCCCCGGCGTTGCTTCTCCGCTGCGCCGGGCTTTCTCCTCCGCGACCGCTGCACACACTTTTTTTTCCTCACACGAGAACATTCTTCCTCAGCGCCAGTGCAGGTGCGCCTGATATGGGCGCGGCATATTCCATGCTGCCGTTAGAAGGTGTTTCGGAGATACCCTATGAAGGACCAGGAGCTAAGTCGCCAACTGCGAGTCGCCATCGATCGGGCCCGGGCGCTCAGGCTGCGCAGTAGTGAGCTCACTGAGGAAGCACGGCGGTTGCTCGCCTCCGCAAGGATAATGTTGCGTGACTTGCACGACACCCTGAGTGAAATACCCAGTGACTCTGCTCCGAAAGGAAATAACTCCAACGCTCCACCGGAACGCAAAGTTACGTTCTCGCGCGCATGCTGCAACGGATGGTTCAGTCGCGCAATGGGGCACAGCGAGAGGCAGATTGCGATTTCGACGCGACCTTACGCGGCTATATCGCCACCAGGCGGCAGTGGATTGCTGAGTTTCGAGCGATGACAGCTGCTTCGCGTGCGCGCATCGTTGCGTCCCGCCAGTGTATCGCCCTCGCAGTTCTGCTATTGCGACCTGGAGAGGACAACCTTGATCCGGCCACCGCTGACGACACAGCAGGAGAGCGGTGTGTCAGCTAAACTGTTTAGCCTAGGGAGAGGACGATGCCAGCCAAGGATGCTGCCATCGATATTGCCGCGAGAGGGCCACAGGGTCAGAGCGGAACCATTTCCGCAACTTCGAATCCGTATCACTCGCCCATGGATAAAGGCGAGCCTGATCGTCTGCGGCATGGACGGGATCAAGGTAGAGAAAATTTCCGATCAGTCGTTTCGGGACTTTCGCGGCATCATCTGGGCCGTGGAAGCGCAACTGCGTATTCGGTGCGCATGACGGTTCTATGCCCGCTCGCAACGTCGACAAGGCACAATGTTGAACTGCTAAAGGGAAACGGAATGACTGGGCCGTCGAACGGTAACGACACAACCGAAGGCAAGCTGCGTAAGCAGATGCATGAGGACTTCGAGAAATATCTGGCGCACGGAAAAAAAATCCGAAGTCCCCGCGAAGCGCACGTGTTTGCCCTCGCGATGGCGCACAAGGGGATTACCTATAGCCGGAGCATTGAACAGGTGATCATGGGCCTCGAAGGCGCACTACCGGCGTACTGGGCGCAAGAGTAAGAACCACTTGGTGACTTTGTCGGAGTGATCGCGACGCCGCCGCGCGATGCGCACTCCATTACGCCAGCCTCTCGCATGTTTAGTACAACGTACTGGGCGAAGATCATCCCGGAAGTATTTTCAACTGCCGGCAACCGTGCGACGTAACATCGTCCACATGTTCGGGATTGGCCGCTCGGGGCGGTCTATCGGCAGATGTTCGCGAACCCAATTCATCTGTTTTCTTGGCAACTCGAGCCGACCGTTGAGAAGAGGATTTGCCGAGGCTTGCTCTGCGCGACCCAGCCAGTGGTAATGCACGTGGACAGGCGGGAAATCGAGCGGTGCGAGAGCATCGAAATAGTGGAGCGGGATATTGTGCGAAGTGGGAAGCATGGCGACGCGTGCCGCTTGCGCAGCGCACGCTAACGATAGCGTGATTTGCGATGTGCCCCAGTAGCGGAACCCCTCAGCACTGATCTCGCCAGAGCCAATATTTACGGGCGAAGCCGGTCGCGGGTGCGACGCGTGTTCATTGCGCACCAAGCGCAACAGAAACTCCTCGGTACGCGCGAAGACGCGGGCTCCGCGACGGGCCGCGATTAATCCACCGTTGTAGTTGGCACGGACACGTCGCTTGTCGACCGTCGTAGTCACCCATGGCAATTGTTCAAAATCGACGCCGCAATATGTGCACGCTTGACGCCAGTAGCGCTCACACGCGTCATCATCGCCGACAGCGCAAATGCCACGCACATCGACTGGTCGCGCCGCGACGTCAACGCCCGTCAAAGCGAAATCCGGCTCGCCGAGAAACAGCGTATCGCTGTCAACCTGTACCAGAATATCGGGTCCGGGAAGGCTTTCGATGAGTGCCGCTGCGCTCACGCGATATGACGGACCGTACTCAGGACACGGGCTATGAAGCTCTGCCTCCACGTATTCGACGTCGAGCTTCGCAAGGCCTCGCAGAGTGTCGCGCGACGGACGGCGCGAACGTCGAGGCGATACGGCGACGATCGGCGCCTTTGCGTAGCGACCACCAAAACAACGAAGGCTTTTGCAGAGCAGGGATGCCTGCGCTTCCAGAGCGCCGGCCTCGACAAGGACGAGAAACTGAGTGTCTTGAGCTGCCGACATGCGCGGCATTCGGTTGGTGCGCATGCGCACAATCATGCCACGACCGACCACTCTACTATCGGTTCGTCAGCACTAATCACCGACACGCACCAATCAATGCCGATCGCGAGAAACTCGCGCTGGCTGGCAATTTCCGCCGAGATGAAACCCTTCCGTTTCTTTTCACTATCCAGCCATCCTCCGGCCATGATTTCGAACAGCCATCCGACTTTGCTGGATATACCCGCCGCCCAGAAATCGCAAAGGTCGCGTTCGTCGAGGACACGGAATCCAGTCGGTGCCTCAAAGATGACCTTCGCCTTTATCTTGCGTGCGTCAAGTCGCAACGTCAGGTGCGCCTCGCAGTTGATCGACGCAATTTCGACGACTTCGAAATCGGCCCGCAAGGTTCGAAATTCGAGACTCATGACCAATCATCTCGCGTCGCGATCGGCGGCGATCGGAGCACTTCGCGATGCGTGAAAAAATAACCGCGATAAAACTTCATTCTTTCTGCTAGACATTTGCGCATTTCCTCCTAACTCGTCGCGTAATGTTTCCGAGCTGACGAGCCAGCTTACGAAACAAACGAGCATTTTAGAAATGAGCGCAGGTGATGCACAAGCTGAACTGAAATAGTCATGAGTCACAGGGCAGTGCATATGGAATCTTCGCCACCTAGCTGAGGGCATCGTTCCGATCGCGCCGCCACTATGAGCCGTTCAATAGGTGTGTGAATGACCCCGCATTTGGGTCGGATGGGTGCTTGCGACGACGTTCAGACACTGCTGAATCCACGAACTCACCAAAGGAAAAAATCCAATGACTCAACTTTGCCGTTACTTCGCCGCCGTCATCCCAGCGCTTGCGGTAAATGCATATGCCGCGTCCGATTGCTCATCTTTGCAAACCCAACAACAGGGCCGGGACGAGGACACGATTATCCGCATCGAGCATGATTGGCTCGCGGCGGAATACAGTGGCAACACAGAGTTTCTGCAGTGTTTGCTTGTGCCAGGGTACCGCGTGATCGCAACAAAGGATCGTCTGACACATAGCAAGGAGGATCTGCTTGAACGTGTCGCGAAAAACAAAGGCGCGACAACTTCGCCTCCTCCACTTGACACCATAGCGATCGTCGTGGGGGACCAGGCGACAGCGTTTTCGCTAATGCGGACCAAGAAGAAAACGGGCGAGCCGATGGAAGTTCGATATGTCGATTCTTACGTTCTAAAAGATGGCGTCTGGCACGCCGTCGGCGGAGTGGATTTATATGATTGAGTGAGAAGCAACGGGAACATTTCTCACGTCGATAGACGGCATTTCCTCTAACACAAGCTAAATTGCAGTGGAGCAATCCGAATCTACACATGCATCAACTCACGATGCTGAAGATCACGAACGACGCTCATCTTGGGCGATACCGATCCCATACCACTAGCACCAAACTGATCACCAATCCGGCTGCGAACACCCACGTGGCAATGTGCCAGACGAGCATGATCAATTCGCGCTTCGTGGTCCTCATGTTCACAATCATAGCGCCCAGCGTCGCGGCCGGTAACCTTATGAACATCGCAGCCTGATCTGCCAGCCTGGTGCGGAACTATACTGCGACGTCAAAAAAGACGGCGAAAGAGTGCATGTCTAAAACCGCGCGATTCGTCTTGTTCTTGCTATGGGTAGTCGGTGTGACGCTTTGTTGCATTGCGTCCATTTATTTGTCTGAGTTCCTCGTGCTACCTGTTCTTTTCAACTGGGCATTCCGGCCTAGGGAATCGTATAAGCGCGAATTGTCCACGCGAGAAATCATCTTGGTCGCTGCGGTAGGGCTTGCTTGGATTTCACTGCTGGCGGTCACCGTAAGTTCTGACGCAAGCATCGCGTCGAACCAGTGGTTTCGCGAGCACACGGAAGTCAAGGTTGCCCTCGCGTGTCTCTTTTGGATTGTTTTCATGACCGTGGGTGTTTACAGCTATGCCAATAATCGGTTTCTCGCGCAGATAGCGAACCACTCACGCTAACTGTCGCGACCGGTGAGACGCCGCCGACTATCCTTCTGGCATGGACCGAGAATCAGCCGAGCAGTGGAACGCGAGACACCCAAAGGGAACGCTGATCAGCGTGACGAGTGCCCTAACCCTCGCGGCGCGGCACTGCGGGACCCCCTAAGAACGCGTAAAAGCCGCAACGAATCCGTGAGCGCTATAGATCGGCGTCGAGACCTTCACGCGGACACCTCCTCTTCACTCGTCACCTGACCCAATGCGCATGAGTGCAGATCGGAGTGCAACGTCACATGCATCGTATTCAAGTCGCGGCGGCCGGCGTGGCGGTTGTGCTTTGTAGAGCTGCGTCCGCTTACGCATCTGCCGATGCTGACGCCGCCACTGAACTTGCGCCCGTACAAATCAGCGGCCATTACGACAATGGTGTAGGTTCGTCTGACGCCGCATCCGAAGGCGTGATCATGGGCTCGCTGCTTCAAGACATCGCAATCCTTCGCCCCGGCGAAGTGCTCGAGGCGGTGCCGGGACTCGTCGTCACACAACATTCGGGCGAAGGCAAAGCCAATCAGTATTTTCTTCGCGGCTACAACCTCGATCACGGCACCGATTTCGCCACGAGCGTCGACGGTGTTCCGGTGAACATGCCGACCAACGGCCATGGACAGGGATACACCGACATCAATTTCCTCATCCCCGAACTCGTACAGCGCATCGACTATCGGAAAGGTCCGTACTTCGCGTCGAATGGCGACTTCTCGTCCGCGGGCTCGGCTGACGTCCGTTATCGCGACGCGCTCGACACGTCGCTTCTCAATCTCACAGTGGGCGAATACGGCTACCGACGCATGCTCGCGGCGGGTTCGAGTCGGCTCGATGATTCGGAGAACGGTCTGCGAGTCCTGAGTGCAGCTGAAGGCGTCGAAGAAGATGGACCGTGGATTCATCCGGATGCGATGCGCAAACTCAATTCGTTTGTTCGACTGAGCGATGGCGACGCGAGTCGGGGCTGGTCCATCGACGGGATCGTCTACGCTGCGCAATGGAACGCTACCGACCAAGTGCCATTGCAATCGATCGACGATGGCACACTGTGTCGATTCTGCGCATTCGATCCAACGGACGGCGGGCGGACGGCGCGACAACTCCTGAGTGGTGAATGGCACGAACAGGACGATGCGGGCTATCTGAAGTATGCGGCGTACGCCGAGCACTACCGTCTGCAGTTGTGGTCAAACTTCACTTATTTCGAGAATAACCCGGTGCACGGCGATCAGTTCAATCAGCGCGACGCGCGTGATCTGGAAGGTGGCAGTTTCGTCAAGGGCTGGTATCACAGCCTGGCGGATCAAGATTCGATCACGGAAGTTGGCACTCAGCTGCGGCACGACTTCATTCATGTCTCGCTGTTCGACACACAAGCTCGCACGCCGTTCGCGACCGTCAGCGATAACCTCGTCGATGAAACGGAAGCGGCGGTTTACGTCCAAAACACGACCACCTGGACGAACTGGTTTCGAACGCTGATCGGATTACGCGAGGACGCAATTCGTCTCGATCTGACTTCTCAGACCTACGCGGCGAACAGCGGCAGCGCGCACGACAGCCGCGTCTCGCCAAAAGTTTCATTCATCTTCGGACCGTGGCAAAGAACCGAGTTCTTCGTCAATGCCGGCAACGGATTTCACAGCAACGACGCGCGCGGGGTCATCTATCGTTACGATCCTGCGACGGGCGACGCCACGAACCGAGCGCCTGCACTCGTCGGCAGTGTCGGCAAGGAAATCGGCATGCGGACCGAAGCTATAGCGAACTTGCAAAGTTCGATATCCGTGTGGTCGCTTAATAGTGCGTCGGAACTCGTGTATAGCGCAGACTCCGGCGGCACGGAAATAAACGGTGCGAGCCACCGATTCGGCGTTGAATGGAATAATCACTACGCGCTCAACACCTGGCTGCTCGTCGACGCCGATTTCGCCGCCACGCATGCGCGCTTCGCCAACCGCAACGACAACAGTCAATTGGGCTCTCAGATTCCCAACGCCGTCGGACAGGTGGCGTCGCTCGGATTTTCCGTGCACGACATCGACGGTTGGTCCGGCGACATCAAGATGCGATACATCGGCCCGTATCCGTTGTCGCAAGACGGACAACTTCGTGCGCCTTCAGCAGCGGTTACCAACGTGCGCATTCAGCGGATGTTGACGACGAGGGTCACGCTGATGATGGATGTTCTCAATGTGTTCGATCGCGCCTACGACGATATCGCCTACGAACAGGATTATCGATTGCTGCAGACCCAACCGATCGTGTCAGACGGAATAACGGTTCATCCGGGCGAGCCGCGCCAAGTTCGACTAACGCTCAAAATCCAGATCTGAATTGCGCTGTGCGGGAATGCCGTCATGAATGCAATTCATCTGCGGGGGACAAAGCAATCGTCAACGGGAGCATGAACTGATCATCTCACGTCGCGATCGGCGGGCGACCGATAGGATGCGGCTTGGGTTGGCAGTTTCCATTCAATAATTGATTCTATCTACACGATGCCTGCCAGACTGATTCCGATTTCGACGAAACCTTTCAGGCCGCTTGGACATATGTGCAGCGCGTGGTTCTCACGGTTCGAGCGAACCCAGCCCAGTTCCAGGAAACGCTGCAGGACATATCTGCCGAGTGGGCCAGAAAGATGGAAATGTTCTTCGATGGCGTCCAGACAGGCGCCGCCTACTATCTGCTCCAGATCATCGCCGCGTGCAGCCAACCCGTTGTCCACGAGGAACGCGATTCCGGCAGAGGTGAGGCGGATCGAAGCATCGGAAATCTGCAGACCTCCAATATCCGAGAACCGCCCGAATAGCCGAACACCGAGTCGGCCTGCAAGGTGGCCGTAGCAAATCCTTGCACTCAAAATGGCGGAATCGTTCGTAAGCTTTCGCGGCAACTGTCCGCGCGGCTGCCGAATAAACGACAACGCCTCCACCAGATGAGCAACCTCCTCATTGGCAAGTCGGTAAAATCGATGGCGTCCTTGCTTCGCAACCGTCAGCAACTTGCCTTCGCATAATTTTCGCAGATGTGTACTGGCCGTCCCCGTGGCAACGCCGGACAGGCGACACAATTCTGTAGCAGGCCTCGCACTTCCATCCAGAAGTGCAATCATTATCGCAGCGCGAGGTGGCTCAGCAATCAATGCTCCGGCCTCTGCAAGGTGAAAACGGCTGATGGGGTCACGATGGCTCATTGCCGAGAAAATTGCGGGCTGCCTAAGGAATATCTTTCGGTGCTTATCTGCGCGTCGATTGAGACCTCCCGGGTTGACAGCTCAGAATGTCTATTACTACACTTTGCCATATGGTGAACCATTTAAACATCAACACAGACGAAGTGCTGGGCCGAAGCGTCGCACGCAAAAAAAGTTTTAAATCGAAATGCCTACGCACCCGACGATTGAGATAGCTGCGGCGATAGTCCTTCGGCCAAGCGTAGGCAGTCATGCTGACACGCGGAAAGCCAGCAGCTCGTACGCATCTTTATCGTCGTTCGCGCAGTTTTCGTCAGGCGTTACTTCGGAGGGATTGGGGCTCGCGATGTTGTGAAACTGGTAGGATGGAATGACGATTTTTCTGGGAAAGCATTGATGGCGATTCGTCCTGCACCCGGCATTGGTCGAACCTTTGCTGCCTTGGCCGATCCGACGCGCCGTGCAATTTTGTTGCGACTGGAACGCGACAACACGTTATCCGTCAGCGAACTTGCCGAACCGTTTGCGATCAAACTTCCCGCAATCATGAAGCACCTGGACGTGCTGGCCGATGCACGGCTCATAACACGATCGAAGCGAGGCCGAACTGTCGAAGTTCGCTTGTTCGCAGCACCTCTGCGAGACGCCACAGCATGGCTCGTACGCTACGAGCGGTTCTGGTCGCCACGCCTCGACCGTCTGGCCACGTACGCTGAGAAAAACGAAGCCCAGGCGCGGAGCAAAACAAAATGAGCAGTTTGACCATTGTGCGGAGGATCGCAGCGCGCCCTTCGATTGTATTCGACGCGCTTACGACCGCCGAGGGTATCGCCGACTGGTGGAGGGCCGACGATGGTCCAGTGATAGAGGCGAAAAGTGATGTGCGCGTCGGCGGTAGTTACATCGTGCGGTTCAGAATGATGAACGGCCAGGAACACGAAGCGCGCGGCGAGTATCTAGAGATCGTCCGGCCTGAACGGGTGGTGATGAGTTTTCGCTGGGCCTCTGGAGGCGAGCCTCTCGAAATTGGAAACGTATCGCGCGTCGAGATGGCGTTACGACCGATCGGTGGCGAAACCGAACTTACCTTTACGCATGCGGATCTCAGGGATCATGCGGAGCCGAGTCATGAACAGGGCTGGTGCGCGGCGCTCGACAAGCTCGTACGACGGTTTGCATTTTCTCCCGTCCGAGCGATGCACTAGTCTGAAATCAGTCCAGGCCTGAGGACTGCCTTCCGACATTCCGAACGAACGCCGACTGGGCCTATACGTCGCCGTTTGAAAGTTTCGAGGAGCAAAAAGCAAATCGCGCGGGAAATGCCCGCGCGATTCGAAAACGAACGTGAAGTATTGTTCTAGAACTTGACCGTTACGCTCGCGTGATAGTAACGACCAAGCAAATCGTACGTGCTGACGTCAGTGTTGGCATTCACAACGTTGTTCAGATACAGCAACGGCGGTTGCTTATCGAAGACGTTGTCGACACCCACACCCACATATGTATTGATCTGTTCGATGTTATAGCCGACCGACGCGTTGTGGTACGTCACCGCGCCATAATGATGGACCGGTCCGATGGGGTTCGGGAAGTAGGGATTGGAGCTCGACGAGACACCCGACGGCCCGAGGCTCGGCAAGGCATACCCCAACGTGATGGGGCCAATATAACGTGTAGTCCAGTTCGCGTTCCACGGACCCAAGTTCCAGTCGATCGTACCCAGAGCTCGTACGCGGGCGAAGTTGCCGAACGTCTTGTCGTAGTGGCCGGCAAGATGCTGCGTGAAGCCCGGCTCGGCGACGTTGTACTTTTGTATATACGTACCATCCGCACCGACTCGGAAATTGCCCCACTCGGTGGTCGGCAGTCGGTAATGCGCGCCGACGTCCAAACCTTGGTCGACTAGATTACCCGCGTTGAACGGGCTCTCCACGATGAACTTGATAGAACCGTCTGGGGAACGGAATATGTCCGAACAGATCGCTCCTTGGGTGTTGAAGCAATCGGTGAGAATGGTCTGTCCTATGTTGGCACCCTGGACGATCAGGTTTTTGAGCAGGATTCGATAGTAGTCGGCATTGACCGACAATCCCGGCATCCACTCAGGATCGTAGACGAAACCGTAGTCGAACGATTTTCCGTTTTCTGGTCCGAGATGCGCTGTGCTCAGGCCCTTGGAGTTAGCGAAATCCGAACCCATGACGTAGCCGGTGGTCTGTTGCAGAACCTGCGGCGGTACGTTGAATCCCTGACATGCCTTGTTACCAGATACGCCGCTGGCGCCTGCGCATGGATCTGTCGCGGTCGGCGAATCTCCGATCGGACCACCGAACAAATTCGTCGGAGTGGGCGCTCGGAACACTTTTGACACCGTGCCACGCAGCAGCAGGTCTTCAATCGGACGGTATTCGATCGCGACCTTCCAGTTGTTGGTGCTGCCGAAGTTCGAGTACTTCGAGTAACGATCGCCCAGGTCAACGTTCAATGAGTGCGCGAAAGGCACGTCCTTGAAAATAGGGATCAATAACTCGGCGTAACCTTCCTTGACGTTATATCCACCATTGGAAGACGCCGAACAAATCGACTGCGGGCCGGGACAAGTAAATGATCCAACGCCGTTGGTAACGCTGTAGCTGTTTTGGATCAGCGGGTCGACGTCGCCACCTACAAATTCCTTGCGGTAGTTTCCACCCACTGCCAGCTGCACGTCGCCGCCCGGCAGGCTGAACAACGATCCGTTGGCCGACGCGTTGAATTCTTTCATTTGGTAGAAAGTATTCAGATATGGACTGACTTTCGACTGATTCAGCAAGGCCAAGCTATTCGGATCGCTTTGATTGAAGATATCGAGCGGCGTGCAATTGCCAACCCCCGGCGCGGTCGTGCAAGTAAGTTCCGGCGCCAACTGACTGAAGTTCAGGTAATTGATGTTCTGTTCTTCCAATGTCAATTTGCCATAGCTGAAATGAGCATCCCAGTTCCAGCTGGAATCGCCGAAAGCACCCTTTAGTCCAGTGTTGACGAGTTCGGTCGTGTTGGAAATCTTCAGACCGCGGTCCCCGATCGAGGTTAGGCGCAGCGCGATCGTGCTGGACGAGCCGTTGCCGCCGAACGAAACTCCAAATGGGTTGTAGTACTGATTAGCCGGGATAACGATTCCGTTTTGAGTCAAGTCAAACGGATAGGGCGCCAAGCGCTGATGTGCGACCATCTTGTGATAGAGCAATTCCGCGTAGGCTTCTACGTTGTCAGTGAGCTTGTAGTTGCCTAGCGCGAACATTCCGGTGCGCTCATTCGGAACCAAATCATAATTTCCGACCGCTTGGAAGTTGAAGCCGTCGGTGCTCGAGTTATAGCAACGGAAGTCTGCTGCCGTGGGCGGTGAGGTAAGGCTCGGTAGATTTTTGCCGGACAGCGTGACGGAAGTGCATCCCAGCTGCGTGGCGATGGGCGAACCGGCAGGCAGAAAAAAACGACCGCCTGGTGTACGCGAGGAACCGGCGTGCGAGTTCACGCGGGTGTTGTAGATGTACTGGGCCACTGCCGACACTTTGCGGTTCGCGGCAGAGACCGGTTCCTGTTTGTCGTACTGCACACCGAACAGGATGTTGCCTTTGTCGCTCGACTGGCCGAACAGTAAGTGGAAGCCACGGCGCTCACCGTCGTCCCTGTCGGACTGACCGAAGTCGGCGCCGAATTCCGCACCTTGGTAGTTTGCGCGCGTGATGATGTTAACCACGCCGGCGATCGCATCAGACCCATACACCGCCGATGCGCCATCATTCAATACTTCGATGCGCTCAACCGCGCTGATCGGGATGATGTTCAAATCCTGTAGCTGGAACGGCACGCGATGGCCGTTGACCAGCAGCAACGTGCGGTTCGAGCCCAGCCCGCGCAGTGAAACGCCGGCCGTACCGGTGCCGCCGTTGTTTTCCTGCGGGTTCATAGCTGCACCCGCTATCGACGGCAACTGCTGCACGAGATCGCCCAGATTGACCTTGCCCGAAGCCTGGATCTGCGCGCGGTCGATGGTGACCACCGGGCTAGCCGTTTCGATATCGACACGGCGAATGTTCGAACCGGTCACCACAATGGTTTCCAGCGATTGGCCCTTCGGCGCACTCTGCGTTGCGCTGTCTTGCGCTAATGCTACTGCGCAGCTGGCCGTCGCTACCGTACCTAGCGACAACGCTAGCTTGACGGCCGACGACAGCCTATTGGTTTCGAAATTCATTGCACTCTCCAAGGTCAGTTTTTATAAAGTTTCGGGACAGGTTCCTTCCTGGAACCGCAGGACCGCCAACGTACTTCGCTTCCCCTGCGGCGGCTGGCGCACCAGCGCAGTTCGTGATCGGCATAAACATGTCGTTTGGGGTCTCTGGTCGACGCCGGAGTCACACAAGCACCGAGTGCGGTTGCGCACCTGAGCATCGCGGTGTGGCGCAATCGTGTTCATCAACCTGGCGGGAGTGACGCCGGCAAAACGTTTGAACGCGTATTGCATTGAAGACGCCGTGCCGAAACCCGTGGCCGACGCGACAACGGCGAATGACGCTCTCGAATATTCCAGCAGTGCCACTGCATGCCGGTATCGCACTCCGAGAAGATAGCGGTATGGCGATACACCGAACGTCGCGGTGAATTCCTTGATGAATTTGATCCGCGACAATGCAACCAAGTTCGCTAGGCGACTGATCGATTGCTTCGACGCGTAGTTGTTGTCGATTTCGCGCTTTGCGCGAATCATCTTTTCGGGGGCGGAGTTTGATTCCGAACAAACCGGAATAAGGCTATTACAGTGACTCAAAGGAAGTTGTTCCGAGACGACAACGCGAGCGCCTGCTCTCGTAGGGGCGGCTGCACTGTCAACATGCGCTCCGACCGAAGCACGAAGGGACGATGAACGTATGCAAAATCCCGCTCGTTCGCAGCGGGCATAAAGTTCGCTGGCAACCTCGTCCCAGCGATCGGGTCGTCCGTCGATAGCCTTACGATAGTGCGGCATCCAGGCCGTGCGGTAGGCGCTTCTCCAGCGGTACAGAGTGCTTTTGCCTATTCCGAGCTCCGATGTCGCGCGCGATGCTCCAAACGTTCCGCAGAGCAAAAGCGCAAGCTCCACCAGAGCTGCCGGATAGCTCATGCGCACTCGCCGGCTTCTGTTGTGTCGCGGCCGCGAAAGATTCCGACTTGAACACGCGATCCGCTTGTCGGGCGTCTTTATCCGAAAGCTCATTCTCTACTCCGAAGTGCACTCAACAAGTTAGTCATCGCGATGCGCCGAATGTGGGTCGTTCAACGGCTGCAGCGTATGGCCCGTTGAGTTGATGCTGAGGTCCGACAAATGACCAGATGACGCCGAACGGATCCTGCACTTGAGCAATACGGTCACCCCACACCATGTCTGCAGGCGGTATGCGTTCGCGGCAACCCATCGTGACTGCCTGATCGAAGGCAGCGTCCGCATCAGCCACTCGCAACATAAAGATGAATCCCGTCGGCGTTGATTGCGCCGCGCCGTGCTCGGGATATAGATCGCTGAACATCAGCGAAGCACCGTTAATGTATAGATGCACGTGCATGGTGCGCCCCGTTTCATCGGGTGGAAAAATGTGTGCGACCTTGGCCGAAAGCGCTCGCTCATAAAACTTGCTCGCTTCGATCGCGCCATCAATCAGCAAAAAAGGAATTACGGAGCCCTTGATCGGGACGTTCTGCTGAGTCACTGCTGCTTTTCCCGACGTCTTCACGGCGACCACTGTTAACTAGTCGTTCGACGCGAGAGTCTAATCAAGCAAGTTGGGGCAACACTTCCGTAAATACGGAAGTGTTGGCTCGCTGCTTTGTGCTATCCAATGCCAGATCTTTTCGTTAAGCGATCAGTTCGGAGCACACAAAGGAATTGAGCGATGGATTTCTTTCGCAGCCAAGGCACGCTCAATGGATGATTTCCGAAGTGCTCGTACCTGTTCGGGATCAAGCAATCGAGAAGGCATCTCGAGTCGGCACGATTTCGACTTTCTGTTGGGCACTTGGTTTGTGCACCACAAGCGGCTAAAAACTCACTTCGAACACTGCAACACATGGGAACGTTTTCGCGGTCGGTGTACTGCAAGTTCAATTCTGGGAGGGCTCGGAATGATCGATGAGAATTCATTCGATCTTCCCGCCGATTGTTGCAATACGGTGACGGTGAGATGCTTTGATGTTCAAACTCGCGTCTGGCGGCTCTGGCGTTTCAGCCCGCGCCACCCACTGCAGTCTGAGAAACCACTGGTTGGTCGATTCCGCGACGGCTTGGGATTTTTTTTCAGTGAAGAATTGTTCGAGGGTGTGCCCATACGCGTGCGTTTCGTATGGTCCAACATCACCGAAACGAGCGCCCGTTGGCAACAGGCGTTTTCCGCGGACGCCGGAGCAACTTGGGAAACGAATTGGACCATGGAGTTTGAGCGTGCACGATGTGATTGGAGATCGCGACTTCGGCCTGGCAGCCACTTCGGAATATCAAATCACCGTTCGATGCCGCCCGATGACGAGAGTGTCGATAGATGCATCGAAGCGGCCGATAGTGGTGTCATTACCAGATAGGTGCTGTTGCAGCAGTGACAACGACACAAGATCTTGCCGGTTGTGCAAAACGACCCGACCCAGGTTCTTACTGCTTTTTCCCCGCAAATAATCGAGCCATGCTTTCGGCGCTTCACTTCCGGGAAGATCGTCCTCCCGCACGACGCCCAGCACGTTGCGTTCGATCGTCTGCAATCGACAATTCTCCCATCGACCGCGATAGTGCCGACGCGTGGGGTACAACAGATCGACATGTCTCGCCTCCTCGAAGGGATGCAACCGCCGATGCATGCGATAGCGCCCCTTCAATAGCGGCGCGTCGTAGGATCGGCCGTTGTACGAAACAAAAATCGGCGATGCCGGCAACGATTCGCAAAAGGCCCGCAGCATCGCTTCCTCACCCGCCATCGCGGTCAGGTACCACTGCCGCACGAGCAGCGCACCTCCACTCCACTGTGCGCTTCCGATCATGAATGCCTTGGTCCCCACGCCGCCTGCCAGTCCGGTGGTTTCGGTATCGAAGTAGACCAGGCGATCGGCATCGACCGGCGTCGAATCGTCCCACGGAAGCGCGATCGTTGTTTCGGTCCGCATCGCGATGGACTGCTCGACAAGTTGCACGCCATGCGCGATCTCCACGCCACCGGGTGCAGCAAGGAGCGACGGCTTCTTCTCACGCCACTGCAGCAGGCGTCGCAAATCGCTGCGAAGGTCGCGCGGTGCTGCGATGTCACGGTTTAGTTGTGTCGGCGCCGCTCTGCCGACTTGCCGCTGCAGCAACTGGAGTCGATCACGAAGTCCACTCATGCCAACAGATCCAGCACGGCGAGGGCGAGCTCCTTGGCCGAGCGTTCGTTGGACTCGCTGCTGGCCAAGACCGGCCCGACGCAGGCTGGACAGCCAATTGAGCATCCACATGATTCGATCAGGGCCTGCGCATCCGTCACGATCTGCGTCGCGCGTCGAAACAGCGGCTCGCTCAGGCCAATGCCGCCGGGATAACTATCGTAGAGATACACCGTTGGCGCAAAAGCCTGCGCCTGGTCCGGATGCATCGGCTTGCCTTCAGCCGTTCGCCACTGACCGCGACCCTTGGCATCCTGTGTCGCAAAATATGCTGCATCGCCCGAACCCACCGCCTTGTGCAGGTCATGCGCTTCGGCCATCACGCTGACCGAGGCCACCGTGTGCAGCGCGCAGGCGGCGCCCAAGAATCCATCGAGCGCATCCTGCCGACTCGCGAATGCGTTCTCCAGGTGCGAAGGCGCGAGCTGCCACCAGATAGCGGTCGTATGCAGTTCCGCATCCGGCAGGCTGACCGGGCCATAGCCGATGTTCTCGTGCGAATAAAAGCGAATTTTCTTGTAGCCGGAGACGTGCCGGACAACATGCACCTCACCGTGATGGCAGGTACCCGATCCCGCTTTCGCGCCGTCGAATCGTTGCAACACTTTCAACTTGGTTTGATCGATCGCATCGGTGTAGTAATCCACCGTCGTCCGTGTGACGAACGCCTTGCGGCCTTCCCAGTCGAGCTTCTCCACCTGGAACGGCTGCGACTGGATCATGTAGATCGCGCCTTCGTATAAGGTCAGTGCTGCAGCCGAGTAGTCGACTTCACCGATGATGGTCTGCTTGCCGTCGGAGCGATCGACCACAACGAAATTGCCATCGGCAACCGAGCGCAGGTTTACCGCCTGCGCGGGGTAGCTGTCGGCGATCCAGTCCCAACGGTCACCTTCCTGATGCAGCACACCGGACTCGGTGAGAACCTCGAGAAACTCGGTAACCGGCACCGTTCCAAAGGTATCGCCCGCCTGAAACGGCAACTCAAAGGCCGCGCAGCGAATGTGGTCCAACAAGATGAGAAGCTGGTCTGGCGCGATGCGCGCGCGTTCGGGCGGCGCGTGCTCGAAGAATTCCGGATGGCGGATGACGTATTGGTCCAGCGCGTGACTCGATGCGACAAGGATGCCCAGCGATGGACGCAGACGACGGCCTGCGCGTCCCAACCGTTGCCAGGTCGCTGCGATCGAACCCGGATAGCCGTTGAGGACCGCGACATCCAGTGCACCAATATCGACACCCAGCTCCAACGCCGACGTCGTCACGACACCGTCGATCGATGCCTCACGCAGCGCGCGCTCCGTCGCGCGGCGTTCGGTCGGCAGGTAACCGCCGCGATACGCGCGGATGCGCTCCGGAACGCGGGGATCGGAATCGAAAACGTCTTTTAGATACTTGGTCAGCACCTCGACCATCAGTCGCGAGTGTGCAAACACGATGGTCTTCAACTTGGCACGAATGGCATGCCGCGCGATGCGGTTGGTCTGTGACCGTGCCGAGGCACGGATGCCGAGATCCGGATTGATCACCGGCGGATTCCAGAGCAAGACGTGTCGTTCTCCGCGCGGCGCACCGCTGTCATCGATCAGCGTCACCTCGGTACCAATCAGCTGCTCGGCGTGCTCCTTCGGGTTGCCGATCGTTGCCGAGCAGCAGATGAACTGTGGTGACACGCCGTAAAAGGCGCAGATACGTTTCAGCCGCCGCAGTACGTTGGCCACATGCGAGCCGAATACACCGCGGTACGTGTGCAGCTCATCGATAACCACGAAGCGCAGGTTCTCGAAGAACTGCGCCCACTTCGTGTGATGCGGCAGGATGGCCTGATGCAGCATGTCCGGATTGCTGACGACGATGTCGCCGTGAAGGCGGATCGCTTGCCGAGCATCGGCCGGCGTGTCGCCGTCGAAGGTGTACGCGCGTACGCCGAGATCGCCTGCACGATTGAGTTCGAGCAGTTCCGTGACCTGATCCTGCGCTAATGCTTTGGTGGGAAACAGATACAGCGCTTTAGCTTTTGCTGCGCGGACCGCTTCGATCACCGGCAGGTGATAGCACATCGATTTGCCGGAGGCCGTCGGTGTGACGATGACGACATGTTCGCCCCGCGCTACCGCGTCCCACGCGGTGCGCTGATGCGAGTACAGGTGTTGAATGCCGCGGCTCGCTAATGCGGTGCGCGTGGCTTGCGAGAGGTTGTCCGGAAACTCGGCAAGCCGCGCCTGCACCTCGGGAAGTCTGAAATAGCCCGTGATGCGATCGGAATATTTGTTGGCGAGACGCTCGACCAGGCCATCGGCCGTGCGCACTTTTAGATCCGCGCGCTGTGCGGCGCGCAAAGCCAGTTCGTTCATTGCTGTCTCCGTATGCGCCTTTCATACGGTGGGTCCGTCTCATGACGTGCGACAGTGCACGCGACGGCTGATCTCCGAATGCGGCACTCACTACAGGCCGTGAAATCTTGTAGGGAGTTCAGCGAATCTTGATGGCATTCGCACGAGATCGAATCCAAGATCCAAGCAGGATGCCCTCACATAGCGACAGCGCGACCGCGAACCAAATGGTCAGGTTCCTCGGAGAAAGAATGCTAACCGCGACCGCGATTAGCCAAAGTGATGCGCACAAGCACGCAAGTAAGCGCAACTGATTCGGTGTTTGTCGGTCGAGTTTCAGCCCGCCGGCCGGCATCCGATCATCTCGCTTCGTCGTGGCGTCTCAGGATACTGCAGCTAGCCCGCAGCGGTCCGCTTCACCCAATAGTTGAAGCACGACTAGAGATGAAGAAAGTATACCGGCGATACCGCTGCTAATAAGGACGCCGCGTGCGCCGCAAGCACGGACAATGCCGCCCGCGGAGCGCTCGGCAGCCACTTCAAACCGAAGTAGGCTACCACTGGCACTTGCCCGGCGACGAGCAGCTGCCACAGATGAGCGACAGCACCTTCATCGGCCTCGCGAACAGCGCCAAAAACGGCGACGGACACTAGAACAAGAACAAGAGCCGCGGCAGACATGGCTACTGGCAGGAACGCGCTTGGCCGCCTGAACAACGTTGGGAATGACATTGCAAGAACCTCCGCGATGGGCGCGATCATGCCATAAAGCCGTGATACGCCACACGCGTCGCTTTTCAGAAGTTAGACGCTCGACCGTTGAGCGCGAGCAATCTAGCGACCACAGCCACGCCGATATCGAGAAGCTGTGCGTCGCTTAGCTTCATGGCGTCGACTAGGCCGTTGGATAGTGCCGGCGTGAAGGTGAAGAATGACTCATACGACCAATTGATGGGATTCGCTGCCCGATCTGCTTTTACATCATCGAAGAAAAGACGACTGGTTCCGTTGCCCATATCGCGAAGGCAGATAACAACGCCTTTGGAGGGTCGCACTGTATCGTCAGTTTCCATCGTTTTCTCAAGTCGACGCATGCGCGATTCTGCCACAGCGGTCGCAGGGGGGTATTAGAGCGTCATTGCGAACCGTGAGAGTGGTCCACGTAGCGCCCAAAGCGGCGAGCCCTAACGCGCTAAGCAAACTTGCGTCGTTTGCAGTTTTTGCGCATTCTGAAAACGTCGTTTTGGCTAATCTCTTATCGTATGAACTTTCGGCGACGCGCCATTGCAGCGGTAGGTCTTGGCATAACCGTCGGGCTCGTCGTTGCCGGACATATTCTTTACAGCAAACAAAGCACCTCTCACGCCGAGAGTGCGAGCGGTGCGAGCCAACTTGTCGCGCGCCGGGCGCAAGATACGGACGGTCAAACGTCCGCCAAAGAACGCGCTGAATCTGCTCTTAAAACTGCGATTACTTCTCCGCCAACGCCAGCGAAGACGGGACATCAGCGTTCGCTAAAAGCCGAGATTGCTGACTTGCAGGCAAAAGCCGAAGCCGGAGACGTCCATGCTGCATCACAGCTTTTCCGCGACGTTGGACGCTGCAATAACGCCTCCCAAGTGCAATGGCGAACCATGAATGTTCGGGATCGGTTGGCGAGCGCTCCTATCGATCCTACGGACCCTCCCGACGTGCAAGCTAACAGGTCGGACAAGATCGCGAGCCTTAATCGCGCTGCAGACGAACTTGCTTACCTTTGTGACGGTGTGGGTCCGGAAGTTCTCGGTGCGCTCCCCGAGATCACGTTACAGGCTGCGCGCTCGGGCGACCCAAATGCTCGCGCTTGCTACATCCATCGCGGTCCGCTCGTGAGCCCGCAAGCAGTTGTGAGTGACCCAACGCTTTATGCCAACTATCCCATCAACGCGCAGCGACTTCTCGACGACGGGATTGCGGCGGGAGATTGGCGCGAAGTGATCATCTTGCAGCATGCCTACTCTGAAACTCCGAATTATCTCCGCTCCGGTATCACCGGGTTTGACCCGGTAATGGCTTATCGATACAAGCGACTGTACAGCCTCGGTCTCTACGACGACGATGGTGCTAAAGACGACGAGCCACAACTGGCGTGGGCTCGCCAAGGGTTATCCGATGCGGAAATTGCGACTGCGGATCAGTGGGCGCAGACAACATTCGCCGAACACTTCAAGAACTCAGGCGATTCCCGTAACGCTGTCCCTGCGAACTGGGATGCTTGTTCCTTCGATATAGCTGTAGATACTCCCAATCCTTGAATATTCACAGGCACGAGGCCGAAGCGCTCTGCTGATAGCCAAGCGGGTGTATTTCGTCCATCAAGGCAAACGGGTGGGGAAACCATGCGCGTCTGAGCTTGATGATCCGAATGCCGCGAATGCTGGGGAAGGCGGCATTATGGGGACGCTGCGTCTATCGTAGTGACTTGCGGTTGCGACATCGGTGGAGGGAATTCACGGGCTGCTATCACCTGGATCGAACTGGAACCAGAGTGCTTCAAGAGGATCGTGTCCAGCTCCAGAGTCTTCCGAGCGTGGGCGCCATGACGGTTGCGATAACCGTCAATTATCAAAACTCCGCACCAAGCACTGGTGGTCAAATGCGCTTATCCCGCAACTATATTCACCCAGCGTGATTCTCCGATATTGTCGCTCGGGGCGGCATCAACATTCCGCCGCTGCGCTGTGCAATTCGTCCAGATAATCCGCCCACTCCTGCATCATCTTTCGACGCTCGACGAGGTATTTCGCTCGGTTATACACACGCCGCACCGCATTCCTTTCGGCGTGGGCGAGTTGCGTCTCGATAACGTCTGGCGGCCAACCCTGCTCATTCAGTAGTGTTGATGCCGTGCTTCGGAAACCGTGAGCCACAACTTCGCTTCCGACATAGCCCAAGCGGCGCAGTGCACCATTGACCGTGTTCTCCGACATGGACCGATCGGAATTACTGTAGCTTGGAAATACATATCGCCCGGATCCGGTGACCGGAACCAACTCTTTCAGAATCGTGCATGCTTGGATCGCGAGCGGAACAAGGTGCGGTGCGTCCATCTTCATCTTTTCGGCCGGGATGCTCCACAAGCCATTAAGCAAATCGATCTCGGCCCATTCAGCTCCGCGTAGTTCGCCGGGGCGGACGAAAAGCAGAGGCGTCAACTTCAACGCGCAACGTGTCGCGAGTTGACCGTCGTAGCCGTCGATCGCTCGCAACAACCTGCCCAATTTCTTGGGCTCCAAAATCGCCGCGTGGCTCGTCGTTTTCGGATTCTGTAAAGCTCCGCGCAGGTCCGGGACCGGATCCCGCTCCGCCCTGCCCGTTGCAATGGCGTAACGAAATATTTGGCTGCAACGCTGCTTAACGCGATGGGTCGTCTCCAACTTCTTCGCCGCTTCAACGCGCCGCAGCACGCTCTCGAGAAGCTCGCGCCCGGTGATCTCAGCTATGGGGCGACCGCCGATCCACGGAAACACCCACTTCTCCAAAAGTGCCTTCGCCTTTCTGTGCGTTGTAACCTCAAGTGCAGACTGCTCTTTGACCAGCCATTCGCGCGCGATGATTTCGAAACTATTCGCGGCTCGCT
Organism: uncultured Gammaproteobacteria bacterium; assembly: GCA_963814225.1. GTDB lineage: Bacteria > Pseudomonadota > Gammaproteobacteria > Xanthomonadales > Rhodanobacteraceae > Rudaea. Next base: position 148,431 of record CAWFCC010000005.1, read on the forward strand.
CGACGGAAGCTTGACGCAACGCTTGACGCGCGGCGCTCGGATCGATCCCCTGGGCGAGCAATGTCCGAGCGTCATCACGACGCTCACGCGCGCCAATCACACGCATGCCGTTCAAAATTTTCGCGCTAGCTAGAGGCACATCCGGGTAAACACCAAGCGCCAAGGTCTTCCGCTTACCGGCAAAGCGATAGTCAAACCTCCAATACTTGCCGGACGCCGTCACTAGCACGTAGAGACCCTTGCCGTCCGATAGCTTGATAGGCTTATTGAGGTCCGCCTTCGCCTGTCTAACTTGTATATCAGTGAGCGCCATGAACGAAGGGTAGAGTTGACGGTATCTAACGTCAAGGCACCCTGGATACCGTCAGCCATACCGTCACTTCAGCGAGGATGCGGTTGGATTGACTCGGACTCATTGACATAAAAAACCCCGAAATTACGCGGGGTTAGTGTTTAATATCGGAGCTGATTGGACTTACTCGGATACTATTCTGGCTCCCCGAGACGGACTCGAACCGCCGACCCAGTGATTAAAAGTCACTCGCTCTCATTAATCAGCGTGTACCACGTATCGATCTTCGACGCGCAGACGCAACGCATCAAGCATGGGTTAGATGACCAGTTGTTTCGAATCAGTGCTGCGCCTACAGCCTCAATCGCCGCCCTGTGCCGACGGGTAGGTAAAAAAGTAGGTAAGAAAGCGAGCGTTTCGCGGAAATATCAGTAAATTCAATGATATACCTCACAAACTGGCGGAGAGAGAGGGATTCGAACGCCAGAGCCACCACGAGTCCGTAGCCTGGTGTTTGTTGGTTAATATCGAACGGCGGTCACAATGAACGCCGAAATCCTCGCCCTCCGCTTCCTGCGGTCCTAGGTAATCCAAGGTCGACCACCATTTGCGTTTGCAGAACAGGATTAAAACGCTACCCTGATTGAAACAATTAGACAAATTAGATAGTCTAAGCTAACAGTGTTTAAACAGACCTGAGGAATACTACGTGCGCTACATGACTTCGTCGGCTTGGCTAGACAAATACTTTGCGGAAGATAGCCGGCCACCGGAACCCACGCTCCGCAGATGGATGCAAATTGGCGCCGTTCCGGCTAAGAAGATCGGCGGGAGCTGGTTTATCGATGAACATGCGTGGCTTTCCGACGGGGATATACTGGTGGAACGAGTGCTTGCAGGATAAGTAAATGGGAAGAACTCGCTCACGTGTACGATTGGGATGGCCGGACAACGTGACAACCGGTAGCGGCGGCTTTATCTATCGGCATCCCGCGACGGGAAAGCGCGTTTACATGGGGCAAAATCAAGCGGCAGTTTTCGAAGCTGCTCGTAAGCTGAATGCGATGTTGATGCCGGGTAATGATTTGGTCGCTAAGGTCGTTGGCAGAAAAGAAACAGTAGACGATGCAATCACGCATTTCCGCGAAGAAGAAAAGCCAGAGCGCGGATGGGCCAAGAAAACCGAGGAGCTCTACGAAAACATCCTGAAGCGCACGTCCGCGGCGATCGGCCAACGGGAAATTGCCTCACTGACTGTTCGCGACTGCGCCACATTTATTCGGGATGTCACGGGATCAAAACGCGCGCGGCAACAGTTTAGGCTCGCGCTGCAGTGGGTACTCGCGGGCGCTGTCGAAGAAGGCTGGATGGAGACGAATCCTGCGCTGCAGACGCGCAAAGGCGTTTTCAAACGCAAACGCGAACGCCTGACAAAAGGCGTCTATGACGAAATCTACGATGTGGCTGCCCCTTGGCTCCGCAATGCGATGGACCTTAGCCTCCACACGCTCTTGCGTCGCGAGGACGTTGTCACTCTTCGCTTCGCGGATGTCCGTGAAAACACCATTTGGGTTGTGCCAGGCAAGACGGAAGGCACGACGGGCGTAAAGCTAAAGATCAAATACTCACCGGATAGCGAGCTGGCGAGGTCTGTTGCCCGTTGCCGTGACGATATTGTTTCGCCGTTCTTGATACATCGCATTCCAGATAGGGCGAACGCTGCCCAGCAGCGCGCGACGACGCGTCTTCACCACACGCAGGTACTTCCGGAACAGCTATCACGAGCATTTGCTGACGCGCGCGACAGCGCCGGTATCACTGGAGAGAATCCGCCGACTTTTCACGAAATTCGCTCACTCGGTGGCGCGCTGCTGCTGGAACACGGCTGGACGAAACAACAGGTGCAAGCTCTGATGACGCACACGAGCGAGGCGATGACCGAGCACTACCTAGAGGGCCACGATATTCCGTGGACGGAGGTGAAGGTCGGCTGAAATTAGCTCGGAATTAGCTCGAAATTAGCGCGGCGCGATGCGGTGGAGAAGTTAAGGCCAACTAAATCATTGATTTTAAGCCGAAAATTGGTCGGGGCGGCGGGATTCGAACCCACGACCCCCTGCCCCCCAGGCAGATGCGCTACCAGGCTGCGCTACGCCCCGACCGAAAAACCGAACGTCGATTCTACCAGAAGCGCACGCGTGGTTGCGCTCTCGGCCGACGCCGAACGTCAGCGCCGAAGAATCTGCAGGACTTCTTCGAGTTCCAGCCGCGTCTGGCGGACGATCTGGCTGGTGATGCTCACTTCCATCCGCGCCTGCGCGCCTTCCAGCCGCTGCCGCGCACCGGTGATCGTGAAACCCTGGTCGTACAGCAGCGATCGGATCTGACGGATCATCAGCACGTCGTGGCGCTGGTAATAGCGGCGATTGCCGCGCCGTTTGACGGGTTTAAGATTGGGGAATTCCTGCTCCCAATAGCGCAGGACATGCGGCTTGACGCCACACAGCTCGCTCACTTCCCCGATTGTGAAATAGCGCTTTGCCGGGATGACCGGCAATTCGCTATTGCTGCCCTGATCCAGCATAGGATTCGACCCGGACTTTCAGCTTCTGGCCTGGACGGAACGTCACCACTCGGCGCGCGGAAATCGGAATTTCCTCGCCGGTTTTCGGGTTACGCCCAGGACGCTGGTTTTTTTGGCGCAGATCGAAGTTGCCGAACCCAGACAGCTTGACCTGCTCCCCCTTTTCAAGCGCATCGCGCACGGCGTCGAAGAATGCATCGACAAATTCCTTGGCTTCGCGCTTGTTCAGGCCGACATCGGTAAACAACCGCTCGGCCATCTCTGCCTTGGTCAATGCCATGTTATCCCCTAAGCCTTGCGTGACACTCTTGTTCCAAGGCCGTGACGGCTTTAGCCACGAAGTCGTCGGCGTCCTGGTCCGTAAGAGTGCGTGAATCGTCCTGCAAAATCAAGCCAATAGCGAGACTTTTTAGCCCAGAACCGAGATTAGGGCCTAGGTACTGGTCGAAAACCAGCAAATCCGACAAAGCGGGTCCGAGCGCCCGACGAGCGGTCGCTTCGATGCTTGCATACGGGCGTCGAATCCGGGACTAGAACCGCGATATCGCGGCGCACCGAGGGGAAGCGCGAAACCGGCTGCGCCTTCGGCACGGTACCGGCCGTCACGGAAGCGACATCGAGTTCGAAAACCTGAATGTCTTCGTCGAGATCGAGCGCCTTGAGCAGGCGCGGATGCAGGCCGCCGACGATGCCGATGGATTTGCCGTCGACGATCACTTCCGCGCTGCGGCCCGGATGCAGATATGCACGATTCGATGGACGATATTCGACCGCGCGCTTTCCGCTGGCGAGGCCGAGCAGGTCCTCGACATCGGCTTTCAGATCGTAGAAATCGACCACGCGCTTGTCGCCCGTCCACGATTCCGGCTGCGCGCGACCGCAGGCGACCGCCGCGATGTTCGGCGTCTGTTTCAATTCGCCGCCGGCGTTGTTGAAAATCAGGCCGGTTTCGAACAGCCGCACGCGTTCCTGCTGGCGATTGCGGTTGCTCTTGAGGATTTCGACGAGCCCCGGCAGCAGCGAGGTGCGCATGACGGCCAGATCGGCGCTGAGCGGATTCGCCAGCGCGACGGCGCCATCCGCGAGCGACCATTTTTCGAGCAACTCGGGCGCGACGAAGCTGTAGCAGATCGCTTCGCGATAACCCGATGAGGCGAGTTGCGAATTCAATCGCGCGGTCGAGACTTCTTTTTCCGGACGCAAGTGCAACGCGAGTTCGCCGCTCGGCGCGTGCGTCGGCACGTTGTCGTAGCCGTGGATGCGCGCGACTTCCTCGATCAGGTCTTCCTCGATCTCGATGTCGAAGCGGCGCGTCGGCGGCGTGGCTTTCCAGCCGTCGCTGGTGCGCTCGACGTTCATGTCGAGCGCGGTGAGGATGCGTTCGACTTCCGCATCGGCGACCGTGATGCCGAGCACGCGCGCGAGACGCGCGCGACGCAGCGACACCGCGTGACGTTTCGGCAGTGACGCTTCGATCGTCGTTTCGCCGATCGGTCCCGGCGTGCCGCCGGCGATCGAGAGCACGAGTTGCGTCGCGCGTTCCATCGCGATGCGCGGCAATTCCGGATCGACGCCGCGCTCGAAACGATGCGACGCATCGGTGTGCAGCGCGAGATTGCGCGCGCGGCCCATGATCGTCGCCGGGCGCGAAGTGCGCGGCTTCGAGGAAGATGTCGCGCGTCGTGTCGGTCACGCGCGAATCGAGTCCGCCCATGATGCCGGCAAGGCCGATGGCTTCTTTCGCATCGGCGATGACGAGGTATTCAGGCGCGAGCGTGTATTCGCGGCCGTCGAGCAGTTTGATTTTTTCGTCCTTGCGCGCGCGGCGAACTTCGATCGGCGCCGTTGAGCTTCGCCGCGTCGTACGCGTGCATCGGCTGGCCGAGTTCGAGCATCACGTATTGCGTGATGTCGACGAGAATGCTGACCGGACGGATGCCGCTGCGGCGCAGGCGTTCGGTCATCCACAGCGGCGATGCGGCAGCTCGGATCGACGCCTTCGATGACGCGGCCGACATAGCGCGGGCAATCGGCGCCGGCGTTCAACTTCACGTCGATCGGTGCGCTTCGATTGCGGCGCGACCGGCTTCGATATTTTCGGATTTCAGTTTCGCGTCGAATGCGGCGGCGACATCGATGGCGAGTCCGCGCAGCGACAGACAATCCGCGCGATTCGGCGTGAGGCCGAGTTCGATCACGTTGTCCGGCAAGCCGAGATATTCGATCAGCGATTTGCCGACCGGCGCATCGCTCGCGAGTTCGAGCAAACCCGACGCATCCGCATCGAGCCCGAGTTCTTTCGCCGAACACAACATGCCGTTCGATTCGACGCCGCGCAGCGCCGCTTTCTTGATCTCGATGCCGTTCGGCAGTTTCGCGCCGACCAGTGGCGAGTGGCGCTTTCAGTCCGGCGCGCGCATTCGGTGCACCGCACACGATCTGCACCTGTTCCTTGCCGATCGACACCTTGCACACTTGCAGCTTGTCGGCTTGCGGATGTTTTTCGCACGCGACGATTTCGCGCGACGACGACGCCATCGAGCGAAGCGCCGAGACGTTCGAGACTCTCGACTTCGTGGCCGATCATGTTGAAGCGGCGTTCCAGCGTCGCGGTGTCGGCCGACAAATCGACGAGGCTGCGCAGCCAGTTTTCGGAGAATTTCATTAACTCGGCGAATCCTCTTGATCTTGTCATTCCCGCGAAGGCGGGAATCCAGTGCCTTTAAGTCGCTGGATTCCCGATAAGAGCGTTCGGGAATGACGAGCACGAAAAATCTCAGGCGAACTGTTTCAGAAAACGCACATCGTTTTCGAAGAACGCGCGCAGATCGGTAACGCCATAACGCAGCATCGCCAGACGTTCCGCGCCCATGCCGAATGCGAAACCGGTGTAGCGCTCCGAATCGATGCCGCACGCCTTCAGCACGGTCGGATGCACCATGCCGCAGCCGAGCACTTCGAGCCAGCGCGATCCGCCATCCGGCAACTGCCAGCGGATGACGACGTCGGCGCCCGGTTCGACGAACGGGAAATACGTCGGCTTGAACATCATTTCCAGATCGCGCTCGAAGAATGCGCGCAGGAATTCGCTGAGCGTGCCTTTGAGATCGGCGAAGCTCGAGGTTTCATCGACGAGCAGGCCTTCGACCTGATGGAACATCGGGCTGTGCGTCTGATCGGAATCGCTGCGATAAACCTTGCCCGGCGCGATGATGCGCAGCGGCGGTTTCGCGTTTTTCATCGCGCGGATCTGCACGGGCGAGGTGTGCGTGCGCAGCAGTTTTCCGTCGGGAAAATAGAACGTGTCGTGCATCGCGCGCGCCGGATGGTGCGGCGGGAAATTCAGCGCTTCGAAGTTGTGGTAGTCGTCTTCGATTTCGGGACCGTCGGCCTGCACGTAGCCAAGCGCGCGAAGATTTCGCCGATGCGGTCGAGCGTGCGCGTGATCGGATGGATGCTGCCGAGATCGGCATCGCGGCCGGGCAGCGTGACGTCGATGCGTTCTTCGGCCAGGCGCTTTTCGAACGCGGCTTCGTCGAGCGAGGTTTTGAAGTCGGCGACGGCGCTTTCGATCTGCTGTTTCGCGCGATTGACGAATTCGCCAACCGATTTGCGCTGATCCGGCGGCAATTTGCCGAGCGATTTCAGTTGCGCGGTGATGACGCCCGCTTTGCCGAGCAGTTCGACGCGCAGATCGTCCAGCGCGGACTGGCGTTTCTTGATTTCCTGGATGCCGCGCAGCAGTCCGATCTTGTCGGCGATGCCGCGGAAGCGATCCGACGCTTCCTGATCGGGCGTCAGTTTCTCGCGCAGTTGCGCGAGGAGATCGGAAATCTTGTCGAGCGTGTCACTCATCCAGAAAATTCCATGGCGCAAAAATGCGAATGGGGAGTCGGTAGAACCAACTCCCCACGGCAGGTTGAAACATCTGAACAGTTACGCCGCGAGGCTGGCTTTCGCTTTTTCGGCGAGCGCGCCAAACGCCGCGATGTCGTGGACGGCGATGTCGGCGAGCACCTTGCGGTCGACCGTGATGCCGGCTTTCTTCAGGCCGTTCATCAGGCGGCTGTACGACAGACCGAACTGACGCGCAGCCGCGTTGATGCGCACGATCCACAACGAGCGGAACTGGCGCTTCTTCTGCTTGCGGCCGATATAGGCGTATTGATGCGCCTTGATGACCGCCTGCTTCGCGACGCGGAAGACCTTACTGCGTGCGTTGTAATAGCCCTTCGCGCGGGACAGGATTTTCTTGTGACGGCGACGCGCCGTCACACCACGTTTTACACGTGCCATGAGGTCGTCTCCTTATGCGTAGGGCAGCATGCGCGCGATACGACCGGAGTCTTCTGCGCGCACGATGTTGGGACCGCGAAGATTGCGTTTCCGCTTGGTGCTTTTCTTCGTGAGGATGTGGCTTTTGAAGGCGTGGCCGGCTTTGAATTTGCCGGACGCCGTCTTGCGGAACCGCTTGGCAGCGGCCCGATTGGTTTTGATCTTGGGCATTGCCCATCTCCTGGTTTAAGTTTTAATACCTGCGCGAGCGTCCCACTTGCGTGAGAACTTTCCGTCCATGCTCGTGCTCAGCTTATTGATCCGTCACGCGGACGCGGATCGGGGTGCCACTTCCTTCGAACGCTAAATCTTTTTCTTCGGCGCGATCATCATCACCATCTGGCGACCTTCGAAGCGCGGGAAACTTTCGATCACCGCTTCCTCGACGATATCGCGCTGGATGCGCTTGACCATCGCCTCGCCCAGTTCCTGATGCGCCATCTCGCGCCCCTTGAACCGGACCACCACTTTTACCTTGTCGCCTTCTTCGAGAAACCGTTTCAGGTTGCGCAGCTTGATGTCGTAGTCGCCCACTTCGGTCGTCGGACGGAACTTCAGCTCCTTGATTTCGACCTGCTTCGTTTGCGCTTGGCCGCGTGCGCCTTCTTCTGCTGCTCGAACTTGAACTTGCCGAAGTCCATGATGCGGCAGACCGGCGGATCGGCCGTCGGCTGGATCTCGACCAGGTCCAGGCCCACGTCTTCGGCCATTTTCAGCGCTTCGTCGCGGTCAGGATTCCGACCTGTTCACCGTCGGCGCCGATCACACGTACCCGCGGAACGCGAATTTCCGCATTCTTGCGGTTAGCTTTTTCAGTGGCGATAACTCACTACTCCATCAAACCCGTGTGCGAAACCGCGAAAGTGTTCGGGCTGAACCCTCGCGGAAAGAAAAAAGCTACCCCAGCTTTTCAGCTGTCAGCTTTTCGACGAACGCGCTGAGCGGCATCGATCCGAAGTCTTCGCCGGATCGTGCGCGCACGGCAACTGCCCATTTTCCTTCTCGCGGTCGCCGACTACAAGCAGGAAAGGCACTTTTTGCAGCGTGTGTTCACGTATTTTATAGCCAATTTTCTCGTTACGCAAATCCGCCTCGACGCGGAAGCCTTGTTTTACAAGGGATTTCGCCACTTCGCCGGCATAATCGGCCTGCGCGTCGGTGATATTCATCACCACCGCCTGCACCGGCGCCAGCCAGACCGGGAAATTGCCGGCGTGGTGCTCGATCAGGATGCCGATGAAACGCTCCATCGATCCGACGATGGCGCGGTGCAGCATCACCGGCGTGTGGCGGGCCGAATCCTCGCCCACATATTCCGCGCCGAGGCGGCCCGGCATCGAGAAATCGACCTGCATCGTGCCGACCTGCCAGGCGCGGCCGAGCGAATCCTTCATGTGGTATTCGATCTTCGGGCCGTAGAAGGCGCCCTCGCCCGGCAATTCCTGCCATTCGACATCGCAGGCGCGCAGCGCATCGCGCAGCGCAGCCTCGGCTTTGTTCCAGACCTCATCGCTGCCGATGCGGCTGTTCGGGACGCAGCGCGATCTTCATCGCGATATCGCTGAAACCGAAATCCGAATACACCTTCATCGCCTGCCGATGGAACGCGACGACTTCCGCTTCGATCTGCGATTCCGGTGCAAAAGATATGGCCGTCGTCCTGCACGAAACCGCGCACGCGCATGAGCCCATGCAGCGCGCCCGACGGTTCATTGCGCACGCACGAACCGAATTCGCCGTAGCGGATCGGCAGTTCGCGATAGCTGTGCAGTCCGTGGTTGTAGACGAGCACGTGGCCCGGGCAGTTCATCGGTTTCAGCGCGTATTCGCGCGTTCTCCGATTCCGTCGTGAACATGTTGTCGCGATAGTTCTGCCAATGCCCGGTTTTTTCCCACAGCGACTTATCCAGGATCTGCGGACAGCGCACTTCCTGATATCCGCTTTCGCGATAGACGCGGCGCATGTGCTGCTCGACCACCTGCCAGATCGACCATCCCTTCGGATGCCAGAACACCAGACCCGGCGCTTCTTCCTGCATGTGGAAAAGATCGAGCTGCTTGCCGAGCTTGCGGTGATCGCGCTTTTCGGCTTCTTCGAGCTGATGCAGATACGCGTTGAGATCTTTTTCGTTGAGCCACGCCGTGCCGTAAACGCGCTGCAGCATCTCGTTGTTCTGATCGCCGCGCCAATACGCGCCCGCGACTTTCATCAGCTTGAACGCCTTGAGCTTGCCCGTGCTCGGCACGTGCGGGCCGCGGCACAAATCGATCCAGTCGCCCTGCCCGTACAGCGAGATTTCCTCGCCCGGCGGAATGATGTCGTCGATGATCTGCGGCCTTGTAGATCTCGCCCTTGTCCTTGAAGAACTTGATCGCGTCGTCTTTCGGCATGACGCGAGCGCTGCACCGGCACGTTCTCCGCGGCGATCTTCTTCATCTCCGCTTCGATCTTGGTCAGATCGTCCGGCGTGAACGGCGTCTTGCGCGCGAAGTCGTAGTAGAAACCATTTTCGACGACGGGACCGATCGTCACCTGCGTATCCGGAAACAGACGCTGCGTCGCCTGCGCGAGCAGATGCGCCGTCGAGTGGCGGATGATGTCGAGCGCATCGGCGCTTTTCTCGGTGACGATTTCAATCTTGGCATCGTGATCGATGCGGAAACTCGGTATCGACCAGCTTGCCGTCGACCTTTCCCGCGAGCGCCGCCTTGGCGAGACCTGCGCCAATTGACGCGGCGACATCCTGCACCGTGGGTGCGTTCTCGAACTGTTTCTGACTGCCGTCGGGGAGAGTGATGCTGACCATGGCAAACGTCCTTCGATTCTTCTGTGCTCGTCATTCCCGAACGCTCTTATCGGGAATCCAGCGACTTTGTTCGCCGGAATGACGACGTGTGAGGCAACAAAAAAGGCGCCGCAGCGCCTTCGTGTGGCGACTGGGCGGGGTCGATCAGTTGTCGAAAGTTCGCGTGGACATGTCGCACACTCGGCCGGCGTTTGGCGCGGGCCACCTTGAATCTGATCAGCCATTTTGTCACGGGACGGACGACGCTTCAATCTGCAGATTGCGCCCTCGATGTTCGACGATTCCGAATGTCCGACTCTTGTCGGTTTCTTGTCCTTTTGTTTGGCGATTGGGCGCTCAGAATCACCTCCTCATCAGGCTGGGTCCAGGCGATCATGAATACACAACGTGCACTCATTTCTTTCCCCGCATCCCGGCTGTTGTCGGTGGCGCTGGCATTTGGAACGGCAAGTAGCGCGCACGCTGCTTGTTTCGTCAACGCGAGCGCTGCAGGTCTAAATAACGGCAGTTCCTGGACCGACGCATACACGCTGCTTACTTTCGCGTTGATCGATCCGAGCTGCGCCGAAATACGCGTTGCGAAGGGCGTTTACAAACCAACGCTTGGGACCGATAGAACGGTCAGTTTTGAGGTTCCGGCCGGAACCGCTTTGATTGGCGGCTACGCTCCAGACGGCACCGGATCACGTGACCCAATGACAAACATCACCATTCTATCTGGTGACATTGACAACAACGACATCGTAGACAGCGCGGGCGTCGACAGCACGGCATATCAAATCGTTGGCAACAACGAGTTATAACGTTCTTCGGCTGGACGGATCGTCCGGACCGGCTGTTGGACCAACAACTGTCATTGACGGATTTACGATTACCGGCGGCGCAGCTGATGACTCTTCTGCGACTTCCGGAAATACGCGGGCGGGTGGCGGGTTGTATTGTGAGGGCACCAGCGGTCAATGCAGTCCTGTTTTACGAAACGTGTCGTTTGTGGGCAATCAAGCAACAGCTGGAGGCGCCCTCTATCTGGAGGCCGGCGGTCACGGTTCGGCGAACCCGAGCTTCACCAATGCGATCTTTGCAGGCAATGTTGCAAGCTTTGGCGGGGCGATCTATTCCCACGCTGGAAATGGAAACGCCAGTCCGACATTTAAAAATGCGGCGTTCGTCGCGAATGTAGCCAGCAGTCTGGGCGGAGCAATTTACAGCGAGGCATATCCGGGAACCGCGAGCCCATCTCTGCAGAATGTGCTGTTCCATGAAAACTCCGCGATAAGTGGCGGGGCGTTTTTTAACGCGGCCTCCGGTCTTGGCACAGCCAGTCCTTCCATATCGAATTCTACTTTTATAGACAATTCCGCAAGCTCCTACGGTGGCGCTTTCTACAATTGCGGGGGCGGTGTTTGCGCGCCGGTTTTTACCAACGTCACATTCACTGCAAACAACGCCGAGCGCGGCGGCGCAATAGATAATCTCGGCGCGTCGTCAACCGTGCGTATTACTAACTCAATTCTCTGGGCGGATTCCGCTACCGAAGGAGCAGAAATCGCGACACCCGTTTCAATGGCAACAATTGACAATAGTGTCGTTCAGAACGGCTGCCCCGCCGGCGCGCTTTGCGGTGGTACTGTCATAGCGGCTGACCCAGAACTCTTTGCGCTCACCTATAACGGCGGGTTTACGCAGACCGTCATGATCGGTCCCGGAAGTTCCGCAACGAATATCGGTAATGACGCGGTAAGTCCAAGTCAGGACCAACGTGGCCAGCCGCGGCCGTATGGGGCGCACAGCGACGCTGGGGCTGTCGAACGGCAAGGCTTCGAAGATGAAATATTCAACGATGACTTTCAATTTTTTTGAGCTTCCTGCTGCCTTGAGCAACGCACACGACAAGCAACCGCTTTCGTCATAAATAGTATTAGTTAAGCCCCCCAAAGGGTCTTAAAAGATAGGAATCGATCGAATCCTCGTGCGAGCTTAGGTCGTCAATCGGCTACGATCGCTGTTCCGAGCAGCGACGGAAGGCCCGATGGCACAAGGCACCCACGAATTCGTCGACGATCCGCGCAATCGCGACATCTGGATTTACGTCAACGGCGAGCTGAAGCCGCGCAACGAGGCGGTCGTTTCGGTGTTCGATTCCGGCTTCATCCTCGGCGACGGCGTCTGGGAAGGATTGCGCGTGCATTCCGGGCGCATCGCGTTCCTCGATCAGCATCTGGATCGGCTCTACACGGACGCGAAAGCGATCGACATGGACATCGGCATGATCGCGCGACGAGCTGACACGGCGCGCTCTACCGCACCCTCGACGCAAACGGCATGACCGACCACGTGCACATCCGCCTGATGGTCACGCGCGGCATCAAGCGCACGCCGTATCAGGATCCGCGCGTGACGATCGGTCCGGCGACGATCGTGATCATCGCCGAGTACAAAAATCCAAAACCCGAGACGCTCGAACGCGGCATCCGCCTGTTCACCGTGCACGTGCGGCGCGGCTACCCCGACGTGCAGGACCCGAAACTCAACAGCCACAGCAAACTCAACTGCATCACTGCGTGCATCCAGGCGACCAGAGCCGGTGCCGACGAAGCGCTGATGCTCGATCCGCACGGCTTCGTCGCGACGTGCAACTCGACACATTTCTTCATCGTGCGCAAAGGCGAAGTGTGGACATCGACGGGCATGTATTGCCTGCCCGGCATCACGCGCGCGAACGTGTTGCGCGTGTGCCGCGAAAACGGTATTCCGGCGATCGAGAGAAAGTTTCAGCCTGACCGATGTCTACGGCGCCGACGAAGCGTTCGTCACCGGCACGTTCGCCGGCGTCGCGCCGGTGACGGAAATCGACGGACGCACGATCAGCGATGCGCGCGGGCCGATGGTCGAGCGTCTGCAGAATCTGTATCGCGAATTGATCGCACGCGACGTCGCCGCGCGCAGCTTGCCTGCATGAAGCCGGTGCGCATCGCGATGTGGTCGGGACCGCGCAACATCTCCACCGCGATGATGCGCTCGTTCGAAAACCGCGGCGATTGCGCGGTCGTCGACGAACCGTTCTACGCGCACTATCTCGCCGAGACGCAATCCGATCATCCCGGGCCGCGACGACGTGATCGCGGCAGGCGAAACGGATTGGCGCAACGTCGTCGCGATGCTCACTGGACCCGTGCCGGGCGATGCGTCCGTGTTTTATCAGAAGCACATGACGCATCACATGCTGCCGCACATCGGCCGCGAGTGGTTCAATCAAGTGACGCACGTGTTCCTGATCCGCGATCCGCGCGAAGTGCTCGCCTCGTATCTGAAAACCCGCGCGCAGGCGACGGCCGATGACATTGGCGTCCCGCAGGAATCAGCGCTGTTTGACGAAGTTACCCATCGCACCGGCAGCGCAGCCGCCGATCATCGATGCCGATGAATTTCTGAAACAACCTGAAGCGCATTTGCGTGCGCTGTGCGATCGGCTGGAAATATCTTTCACACCGCGGATGCTGCAGTGGCCCGCCGGTCCGCGCGCGAGCGACGGCGTGTGGGCGCCGTATTGGTACGACGCCGTGCTCAAATCGACCGGCTTCGAGCGTTGGCGGGAGCGCGATCGCAGAGTGGCTCCCGAGCATCGCGCACTGATCGACGAATGCATGCCGCACTACGAAAACTTGTTCACAAAACGGCTTCGCGTTTGAAGCGTTCTTCAATCTTTGATCAGCGCCTGAAAACCGGCTTCGGCGCGCAACGGATCCCACAGCGGATCGAGTTTGAGCAGACCTTTCTGGATGCCGGCGCGCGACGAAACTGACGCAGCGAGTGTCGCGATCGCAGCTTTCTTGTCGCTCGCCATCTGCGCCTGCGCGATCGTGGCTTGCGCGGCGGGCGTCATGTTCGCGTCGTTGGCGTATTGCTGCGCTGCGCGTTGCGCTTGCGTGAGCGCATCCGGATCGCCGGCGAACGCCATGGCCATGGCGAGATTGATCGGGATCAGCGAATCGTCGATCTGATCGCGCAGCGGCTTGAGCTCCGCGATAGTCGCCGCGAAGGTGGCCTGCGCCGCAGCCGTTTCGCCCAACTGGAGCTGGGCCTGACCGAGATACAGCTCGATGAGCGGACGAAATCCGTCGAGCTCGCCGGGCTTGGCGAGTTCGGATTGCGCTTGCTTTTCCGCCTGATCGAAATGCCGTTCGAGGATGCGCTGATAAACCCGCTGCGCGGCCAGACCGGGCGCGTCCTGCGCATAGCCATCGAGCAGACGCGCGGCTTCATCGAGCTTGCCTTCATATTGGAAGATGACTGCCTTGTAGGTGGTGGCGAGCGCGCTTTCGGGAACGATGGCGAGCGCGCGGTCGAGCCACTGCACGGCATCGTCGTAGCGGCCGATATTGGCGAAGGTTTCGCCGCCGATGGTCGTCATCAATCCCGCGTTGAGCGGATCGAGATTCACCGCGTTCATGAAATGCGCGATCGATTCGTCCCACCGGCCCTGGCGACGTTCGACCAGCGCGAGGAATTGCCACGCGCGCGAATCGTTCGGCGCGAGCTGCGCGGCTCTTTCCAAAGCCTGGCGCGCGCCTTCGAAATCGCGCAATACGCGATAGCGGTAGTTGCCGACGGCGAGGACCGCTTCGCTCGAATTCGGCGCGAGCGCGATCGCCTTGTCGGTCGCGTTTTTGATGAACTCGGCCGTGTAGCGATCGCGGTCGACGTTGTTGAAATAAAGATAGCCCGTCGTCACCGAAAGCCAGGCCCACGCCGCGGCGAACTTCGGATCGAGCCGCACCGCTTCGGCGAGCGCCTCGGCAACCTGGCGGGAGATGCTGTAGTCGTAGCCGCGCAGGCCGAACGAACGTCCACGCAGGAACGCATCGTAGGCGGCGACATTGTCCGTCGGCTTGACCGCGATGGCGGCCTGCTCGGCACCGGTCAGTTTCGTGTTCAGCGCTTGCGCGATGGCACCGGCGACCTGCCCTTGCACGCCGAAGATGTCGTCGAGTTTGCGGTCGTAGATTTCGGCCCAGAGATGATCGTCGGTGGCGGCGCGGATCAGCTGCACGTTGATGTGCACCGAGTCGCCGATCTTCTGCACGCTGCCTTCGAGAATGTTGGCGACGCCGAGCTGCCTGGCGATGGCCGGCAGGTCGGCCGGGTTGCTCGCGTAACGCTGCGTCGACGTGCGCGAGATGACTTTCAGCGAACCGATCTTGGCCAGACGCGTGAGAATCTCGTCCTGGATGCCTTCGGCGAAATAGCCGTTGGATTTCTCTTCCGACAGGTTCGCGAACGGCAGCACGGCGATGGATTTTTCCGCAGCGTCCGCCACGGCTGACGCCGCGCGCACGGGAAACAGATACCGCTGCGCGAGCAGAAACGCCACGACCAGCGCGAGACAACCGATGATCACGTAATTCATGCGCTGACCGGTGCGCTGCGCGATGGACGCACCCGGCGTCACGTCGCCCGTCTTGACGATGCCGTCGGGCGTGATCTCGTACACCCATGAAAGAACGAGCGCGACCGGAAATCCGGCCACGATCACGAGCACGATGATGCGCTGGACGAACGCGGATATCTCGAACACGGGGAAAACCTGCGTGACGATCTGCACCAGCAGCCATCCGCCCACGGCATACATCACGCCTACTTTGTAGACGTTACGGCGCTTCAGTTCCGCGAAGAACGATCGCATCCGTACCCCTCGTGTTTCCCCGCCGCGCACGGCTTCTCGCGGCCGCATCATCATAAACGATTCGTGTTAGCCGTGACTTTAGGGCGAGTGACAGCCCGCTACGCCGCCACTATGCTCGCGCGATTCTTCCTCGGGGACGTACCATGCAGCGCGCACTGATCGGTCTTGCCTTCGCGGCGTTCGTCGCACCTGTCTTCGCCGACGCTATCTACTCACGCGATGCGAACCAGCCGGTCGACGACGCCTACGGCAAGAAGATCGCCGAGTACACCACCGATCCGTCGTTCAACTCGCCGCTGACGAACTACCTGCCCGCCTCGACGACCGTTCCGACGCCGCAGAAAGTGCTCGGCGACATCGCCGGCGCGCCGAACATGCTGCCGTATTCGAAGGACGTGTATCGCTACTTCGATCTTCTCGCGCAAGCGAGTCCGCGCGTAAAAGTGTTCCGCATCGGCAAAACCGAAGAAGGCCGCGACATGATCGCGGTCGCGATTGCCGACGAAACGCTGCTCGCCGGTCTGAAGGAAAACGACGCGCGTCTCGCGCAACTCGCCGATCCGCGCACGATCAATCTCGACGATGCGAAAGCCGACGCACTCGTCGCGCAATCGACTCCTGTTTACTACATCACCGGCACCATCCATTCGCCGGAAACCGGCGCGCCGACCGCGCTGATGGAACTCGCCTATCGGCTCGCCGTCGACGAATCGCCGTACATCAAGAAAATCCGCGCGCGCACGATCACTTTGATCACGCCCGTCGTCGAAGCGGACGGCCGCGACCGCATGGTCGATCTGTACAACTGGCATCGCGCCAATCCCGGCAAGACGCCGCCGCCGCTGCTGTATTGGGGCCATTACGTCGCGCACGACAACAACCGCGATGCGATGGGCCTCACGCTCGCGCTGTCGCGCAACGTGCTCGACACGTATCTCGGCTGGCACGCGCAGGTGCTGCACGATCTGCACGAATCGGTGCCGTTCCTGTACGACAACACCGTCGGCGACGGACCGTACAACGCGTGGGTCGATCCGATTCTCGTCGGCGAATGGCAGCAGCTCGGCTGGGACAACGTGCAGGGCATGACCAAGCTCGGCATGCCCGGCGTGTTCACGCATGGCGATTTCGATACGTGGAGTCCGGGCTATCTGATGTTCATGGCGGCGATGCACAACGGCATCAGCCGACTTTACGAAACCTTCGGCAATTCCGGCGCGGACACGATGGATCGCGAGCTCGAGGCATCGCAATACGCGCGCACCTGGTATCGGCCGAATCCGCCGCTGCCGAAAGTGAAATGGTCGCAGCGCGACAACAACAACTACGAGCAGACGGCGCTGCTGATCGCGCTCAATTATTTCGCCGACAACGACAAGCTGTTCCTGCACAATTTCTATCTGAAGGGCAAACGGTCGGTGCAGAAACCGTCGATGGCCGGTCCGGCCGCGTACGTGCTTCCGTCGGACGACGTGCACCGCGATGCGCAGGCGCAACTGCTGCGCGTATTGCAACTTCAGCACGCCGAAATCAGCAAGCTCACGGCCGCCGCGACCGTGCAAGTGGCCGCCGCGGAAAAACCGAAGGACGACGACAAGAAATCCGATCAGCCCGCCGACAAGAAACCGAAAACCGTCGCGAAGACATTCCCCGCGGGCAGTTACGTCGTGCGCATGGATCAACCCTATTCGCGCATCGCCGACGCGCTGCTCGATCGCCAGTACTGGGCGCCCGACGATCCGCAAAAACATCCGTACGACGATACGGCGTGGTCGTTCGGCGATCTGTTCGGCACGCAGGTGGTTCGCGTCACCGACGGCGCGATCCTCAGCGCGCCGATGACGCTCGTGCGCGATCCGGTTCAGGCGCAAGGCACCGCGAGCGGCAGCGGCGGCGTGTATCTGGTCGAATATCACGGCGACGCATCGCTCATCGGCTTGCGCTATTCGATGAAAGACGCCGAATTCGCCGTCGCCGACAAGGCATTCGACAGCGCCGGGCGACACTACGCCGCGGGCACGCTGATTGTTGGAAAAGTGAACAATGCGGCATTATCCAAATTTACCAGCTCGGGCCTGAACGTCTGGCAGGTCGCCGCGAAACCCGATGTGCCGACGCACAAACTCGCCGCACCGCGCATCGCGCTGATGCACACGTGGCTCGACACGCAGACCGAAGGCTGGTGGCGCATGGCGCTCGACAAGCTCGGCGTGCCCTACGCCTACATCAGCACGCAGACGGTCGCGCGCGAGGACAACCTGAAATCGAAGTACGACGTGATCCTGTTCGCGCCGCTGCACGCGGGCGCGTCGTCGCTGATCCTCAACGGCGTGCCGATGGTCGGCAATCCCGTGCCGTGGAAAAAGACCGCGCTGACTCCGAACATGGTCATCGACGAAACCGACGACACGCGTCCCGAACTCGGCGCATCCGGACTCGCTCATCTACAGCGCTTCGTCGAACAAGGCGGCGTGTTTCTCGCTGCCGGCGAAGCGGCGAAGTTCGCGATCGACATGGGACTCGCGCCCGGCGTGTCGATCACACCGGAGAAAGACCTGCGTGTGGTCGGCACCATCGTCAACGCAACGGTCGTCGATGCGAAAAGTCCGGTCGCGTACGGCTACGCCGATACGTTTCCGGTTTACAGCGACGATGGCATGTCGTTCCGCGTGAGCAATCTTGCGGTGTTCGGCAACAACCTGCCGACGGCGAAGGAATTCAAACGTCCGACCGGCCGCGGCGGTCCGCACGATCAGGATGCGCCTGAAGGCCGCGTCGCTGCGGAGGCGCCCGAGCTTCCCGATCCGAAGCCGTGGGAAGCCATTCCGCTGGGCGACGAACAGAAGCGTTATTCACCGTTTTTCCCGAGCGTGCGTCTCGCGGAAGACCAGCGACCGCACACGCTCGTGCGCTTCGCCGATGCGGACGATCTGCTCGTCGCGGGCCTGCTCGACAACGCCGGCAACATGGCGCAGTACGGTGCCGTCGTGGACGCGCGCGTCGGCAAGGGTCACACGATCCTGTTTGCGATCAACCCGATCTGGCGCGGCGAAACGGTCGGCAGCTACGCGCTGGTGTTCAACACGCTGATGAACTTCGATCACCTGACGCAATGACACACGGGCACGGCGCGCGCCGGGATCAGTTTCCCCGGCTCGCGCCTTCGCTGTTGCCGATCAGCCGCATCTGTTCTTCGAGCGAGCCTGCGAGCGTTTGGATGGGCAGCGCGGTGAACAGCGAGATTCGATTTTTCAGATAGCGGAAAGCCGTCGCGAACGCTGCGAGCTTTTCGAGATGCGATCCGCCGACCGCCGCGGGATCCTCGATGCCCCAATGCGATTTGATCGGATGCCCTGGCCAGATCGGGCACACTTCGCCGGCGGCGTTGTCGCATACCGTGATCACGAAATCCATCGCCGGTGCGCCGGGAACCTCGAACTCGTCCCAGCTTTTCGAGCGCAGATCCGCCGTCGGATAGCCGAACGCGCCGAGCGTTTCGATCGCGAGCGGGTTCACCTTCCCGGCGGGGCGGCTGCCCGCGGAGAATGCTTTGAAACGTCCCGCGCCGTCTTTGCCGAGGATGCTCTCGGCCATGATGCTTCGCGCCGAGTTTCCGGTGCAAAGAAAAAGTACGTTGTACGGGCGATCCATCCGAGCTCCTATTTTCCTGTGTGACTGCGCTGACCGAGGCAGGCCATCGCGAGCGCGACAACCATCGCGCCGGCGCACTGCGCGAGGACGAATCCGGGTACGTCGGCGAGGCGAATACCTGCGAATGTCGCCGTCAGACCACGCGCGAACGTCACCGCCGGATTCGCGAACGACGTCGATGCCGTGAACCAGTACGCCGCCACGATGTAACTCGCGACCAGCGCCGGCGTGCTGCGCGCGTGCTCGCGCGAAGCGAGCACGATGGTTGCGAGCAGACCCGCGCTTGCGATCGCCTCACTCAGCCACTGGCCGACACCGCTGCGCATTTTTATGCCGGCTTCGAATAACGGAAGATCGAACATCGCGTGCGCGAGCCAGACACCGATGATCGCGCCGACGATCTGGAATCCCGCATACGCGAAGAACGTCGGCGCGCGGCACGCACCGCGCCACCACAACAAAGCCGACACCAGCGGATTGAAATGCGCGCCGGATATCGGAGCGAGCAAGGTGATCAGCACATAAAGGCTCGCGCCCGTGGCGATGGCGTTCGCGAGCAATGCCACCGCGGCGTTTCCTTGCGCCAGCGCCTCGCCCATGATTCCGGAGCCGACCACCGTTGCGAGGAGCACCGCAGTGCCGCCGCATTCGGCGAGCAGGCATTGCGCATCAGCCTTCACGCGAGGATATTGCCGGCATCCTTCGCCGCCGGCATGCAACACGCGGCCGCCGGCTCGGCGACATCGGTGCCGTAGACCGGCGCTTCGCCGAGCGTATGGAACGACTCCCACGCCACGCCCTGCGGATCGGTGATCCAGTATTTGTCGGACTTCGCGTAGCAGCACGTCGTGCCAGTTTCCGGGACGAGATTTTTGTCCGCGCGCGCGAGCCGTTCATGCAACGCATCGAGTTCGGACGCGTCGTCGACCTGGATGCCGAGATGGTTCACGCCGGCCTGGCGCGCGCGTTGTGAGATCGCGAAATTGACGCGCGGATCGTCGAGCATCCATTTCGCGTAGTCGGTTTTGCGGACCGACGGTTCCGCGCCAAACAATGTGGAATAGAAACCGATGCTCTGGTCGAGATCGGACACGGCAACGTGAACATGAAAGCGTTTCATTTGGAGACCCTCTTGCGGGATGAAGTGGATTTCGAACGTTTCGCCGGCGCGCACGACGGACCGCACAGCTCGGGCTTGCCGCCGCAACAGTTCTCGGTGAGATACGCGACGAGTCCGTTCATCGTGTCGAAGTTCGCGGCGTACCAGATGAAGCGGCCTTCCTGACGGCTCACGAGCAACCCGGCGTTCGTGAGTTCCTTCAAATGGAACGACAAAGTCGCCGCGGCGAGTCCGAGTTCATCGGCGATCGGGCCGACGGTTGAACCTTCGGGACCGGCTTCGACCAGATAGCGAAAAATCGCCAGACGCGTCGATTGCGCGAGAGCCGCCAATGCGCTGAGTACGAGACTAGTTTCCATATTTCCAATATTATCGAACTATTAGCAGAAGTCAAATTGAAAGCACAATAAAAAAGGGCCCGACGAGCGGGCCCTTGGTCGTTTCGGATTTGCGAGCGTCAGTCGCGTTCGAACGGTCGGCGATGTTCGCCGCTCTCGCGCTCGCCGCCGCCACCGGCATCTTCGTCCGGCGCTTTCGCTGGGACGGTGATCGCGGTCTGCTTCGCGGACTTCAGCGCATCGTTGGCCTTGGCCAGATCGTTCTTCTCGAAGGTGTCGAAGCTCGCAGCGACTTCGTCCGTCTCGCGTTTCAGCGCGTCGATGCGGGCGAGCTGATAGTCGGTCGGTTTGCCGTCGTACGAGCTGATGTCGCCGTAGAGCTCATCGGTGTATTCGCGCAGACGCTGTTCGCCGGTGATCGCGCCGCCTTCCTTGGTCGCGACGATCTTGCGGCGGATTTCATCGGCATCGCCGCTCAGCTTGACGAGTTGCGCATGCAGCGCGTCGTTGCCCTTCGACGTTGGCGGCGTCGGCATCGGCCTGCGCGCGGACGGCGTTGATCTTGAACACGAGATCGCTCATTTCGCCGAACAGATCGCGCACGCGCAGCGCGGCGTCGTATTGCGCTTTGCGATCGGCGGCGGTGTAGGTCGCGCGGCGGTCGATATGCGTTTCGAGTTTCTCCTCGAATTTCTGATCGGCCTTGGTCATGCGCACGGTGTACGCGCCGATCGGCATCAGCGCGCCTTGCGTCGAGTTGAAGGCGATCTGCGCTGCGGGCGGAACGTGCGGCGGTTTGGCGCGCATCGACCAGTACACGTGGTTGATGCCGCGGCGCACGCTGGCGGGAATCGTGTCGATCACCTTGCCGTCGTCGCCGAGCACTTCGATCGTGAGCTTGCCGAACAGATGGCGCGACTTCTGGTAGTACACGATATCGGCGCCGTCGTGCGGATTCGGGTCCGGCGAACGAGGCGTCGCCTTCACCCCAGCCGCCGAACGCGGAAATGCGTTGCTGGATCGGCTTGCTGGGCAGGAACGTCGCTTCGGCGTTGAGCACTTTCGAGTCGAGCGCGCGCAACGGCGTGAGATCGTCGATGATCCAGATGCCGCGGCCGTGCGTGGCGAGCACCATCGACGAATCGCGTTTCTGGAAAGCGAAATCGCGCACGGCGACGGCGGGGAAATCGTTGCCCTTGAACTGCGCCCAGGTTCCGCCGCCATCGATCGAAACCCACAAACCGAATTCGGTGCCGGCGAACAGCATGTTCGGCTTTTCGATGTCTTCTTTGATGACGTGGACGTAGCCGCGCAGGCCTTTGTCCGCTTGCGGCGTGACCAGCGGTTTCCACGACGCGCCGAAATCGCGTCGTCTTGTAGATGTACGGCGTCATGTCGCCGAAGGTGTGGCGATCGAACGAGGCGTACGCGGTACCGGCGTCGTAATTGCTCGCCTGCACCCACGAAACCCACGAATGTTCCGGAACGCCTTTCACGTTCTTGATCGACGTTCGACCAGTTCTTGCCGCCGTCGCGCGTGATCTGGATGTTGCCGTCATCGGTGCCGACCCAGATCAGGCCCGCCTGCTTCGGCGATTCGCTGATCGAATAAATCGTCGTGTGCATTTCCGCCGCGGAGTTGTCGACGGTGACGCCGCCGGATTCTTCCTGCTTCTGTTTTTGCGGATCGTTGCTGGTCAGATCCGGCGAAATGCGATCCCAGCTTTGGCCGTGATCCTTCGAGCGGAACAGGAACTGCGCACCGATATAGATCGCGCCCTTTTCATGCGGCGACAGCGCGATCGGCGTGTTCCAGTTGAAGCGCAGTTTTTCCTTGTAGTTCGCCATCGGCTTCACCGAACGCGCCTGATGCGTGTTGCGGTTCACGCGGATTACTTCGCCACCCTGCGTTTCGGCGTAGACGTAGTCCGCATCGCGACGGATCGGTATACATGAAGAAGCCATCGCCGCCGCACACGTTTTCCCAGCGGCCGTTGGTGATGCCGCCCGGATAGGCCGAATCGCCGATCCAGCATGCGTTGTCCTGCAGGCCGCCGTAGACATGGTACGGATCGGTGTCGTCGACGCTGACGTGATAGAACTGCGAGACCGGCAGGTTGTTCTCTTTCCACCAGCGGTTGGCGCCGTCGAACGATTGCCACAGGCCGCCGTCGTCGCCGGTGAAGACGTGCTGCGGATCGCTCGGATCGACCCAGATGATGTGATGATCGCCGTGCGTGCCGCCGCCGACGTTGGAGAAGCTTTTGCCGCCGTCGGTGCTCATCGCGAGACTCAAATCCGGCTTGAACACGCGGTCGGGATTGGTCGGATCGATGATCAGATTCGCGAAATAGAACGGACGCCAGACCATGAGCTGGCTCTTGTCGCGCTTGTCCCAGGTTTTGCCGCCGTCGTCGGAGCGGAACAGCGCGGACTCGTTCGACTCGACGAATGCGTAGACGATGTTCGCGTTCGACGGCGCGATGGAGACGGCTATACGTCCAAACGGTTTTTTCGGAAATCCTTTGTTCGCCGCGTCGGTGACTTCCGTCCACGACTTGCCGCCGTCGGCGGAGCGATACAAACCGCTCGCCGAAGGCGATGTCGGCGATTCGCCGCCGGAGCGGAACGTCCAGCCTTTGCGGCGGAAATCCCACAGCGAGGCGAACACGACGCTCGAATCTTTCGGATCGAGCGAAACGGACGCGCAACCGGTCGACAGGTTCGCGCCTTTCAGAACCTGCGACCAATGCGCGCCGCCGTCCGTGGTTTTATACAGACCCCGGTCCGGCGAATCGTTCCACAGATGTCCGGGCACGCACGCGTACACGGTGTCGCTCGCGTGCGGATCGACGATGATCTTGGTGATGCGTTCGGAATTCGGCAGACCCATGTTCTTCCACGAGTTGCCGCCGTCGGTCGATTTGTAGATACCGTTGCCGATCGACACCGAATTGCGCGTCCAGCCTTCGCCGGTGCCGGCCCAGACCGTGTCGTTGTGCGCGGGATCGATGGCGATGGCGCCGATCGACTGCACCGTTTCCTTGTCGAACACCGATTTGAACGTCGTGCCGCCGTCGGTTGATTTCCAGACGCCGCCGGAAGCGGCGCCGACGTACAGCAAGGTCTTGCCGTCCTTGCCGGCGACGGCGTCGAGCGCCGCGATGCGGCCGCTCATCGTGGCCGAGCCGATGTTGCGGATGCCCAAGCCTGAAATCGTGCCCGAATCGAATGTCGCGCTCGGCGATTTGTCGGCAGCGAATGCGGAAACGGCGCACAGCGAAAGCGCGAGAACCGCGATGTTTTTGGTCGTCATGTTCTCAATCCTCACTTCGCGGCCGGGAAAGCGAACAGCGCATCGCTGATCGCGGTGTTGGCTTTCGCCTTGTCGATGGTGATCGCGGTATCGCCGCTGCCGTCCTTGTTGCGCGAGGCGATCGAGAACGGGAAGTACACGCCGTTCACCTGTTCGTAATCGCCGTAGTCGGTGATGTCTTCGGTTTCGGTGCCGCGCACGCGGCGCTGCCCGACCACGCGGATTTCCAGGAAGTGATCCGGATCGAGATAAACGTATTCCGTGTCGCCCGTTTTCAGCGAAACCTTGAGCTTGTGCGCGTTGGTGCCGTCGACGTCTTCAGTGCCGAGGTATTCGATCGTCGAGCCCTGTTTCTTGTAATCGACGAGCGGCCCGGCGAGATACGCGGAATCGGCGATCGACTTGGAATCCTCTTCGGACAACCGCTCCGGATCCTTGCGGCCCTGGAACGGCGAAATACGCCAGGCGCTTTGGCCGTCCCATGCCTGCACTTGCGTCAGGCCTTGCACCGTCGCGTCGAAGCGCGTGAGGTTCGGCGCCTTTTCGTATTGCACGAAGGTCAATTCGAAGGTGCCGCCGACACGCAGCTTGCCTTCGACTTTCAAATCCTTGATCGCGGCGATCTTGTCGGCGCCACCGCGCGCCTGCACATTTTTCGCGATGAGTTCATCGGCGCTCACGGCGTGAGCGTTGCTACAAAACACCAGGGTGCAAAAAAGCGCCGAAACTCCGGCGAGCGTCATACGCATGCGGCTGCTCCTCCTCCAGACCTAAGTCAGGGAGCTTATCCGCATAAAGACTGCAACGGGTATGGCAGAAGTAACGGCGTCGCCGATCAGGGCAACTTGGAGTACTCGCAATTGCCGCCGGTGGCATCGGCGATCGTCGAGTAGCTCGGACTCGTACACACCCAGCGGATCATGCCGGCGTCCGGGTTGTCTTCCATGTTCGGTGTGAAGATGATCTGGCCGCCATCGACACCCGAATTGCCGGTCAACGTGGCAACGATCACGCCGTTGCCGGTGATGTCGATGGATTTGACATCGGCACTGGCCAGCGCACCGCCGGGTTTCACGCCGGCTTCCGCATTGCTCGACGGAAACTTGTTCGCGCGCTGATGGTACGCACCGACAAGCTGTTCGACATTGCCGACCTGCCCGATCGCGTTGCCGATCGCGGTGTAGTGCTTCTGGATGTCCAGCGTGCTCGGCGTCTCTTTTTCCGCTCCCATCGCGCCACTCGCGAACAACGCGGTGGCGAGCAGTGCAGTTCGCAGCAACATGGCAACTCCCTTGCGCAGAAAAACCGCTGGAGAGCAGCACGCGGCATGCCACGCGGGGAACTGCGCGAATCGCAACCAACCCGTCGTTTTCGTTGCAAACTGCACGATTCCTAAACAGGCGCTTTGGTATTTTGCATTATGCAATGGTATAAAAACACGACGAATCAATTAGTTAACATGTGGCACATCCATTGCGATAGAAAATCGTGCAAGTCCGCAATGGGAAGGAACCAATGAGCACGATTTTGGAGATGGCAGAGATCGTTCGCGCCGGTGGTTTTTCGGCCGAAAGCAGGCCGACCGTTAGCCGGGTGATCGATTCCAGCTCCACCGAATCCAGCGCCATCGGACGCGTCGCGGAGGTTTTCACCGAAGATCGCATCCACGACTTGTGCAACTTGTTCGACACGACGCCCTGGGGGTTGTGTTGCGCCATCGAAAGCGTCGGCTCCGATCCCCGTGCGATCGGCCGCTTCCTGCGGCAACGCAATGCGACACGTGACCGCTCTGCGGTGGCGATCGACTGAAATTCACTGGAACCCGTAATCAACATCAAGGAGAAAATTATGAAACGCGTATTTACGATCGCCGCGGTACTGAGCGCCGCCCTCACCCTGCAGGCGTGCAACCAGGGTCCCGATCCGGCCAAGGTGCAGGCGGACGTCGCCAAGGCACAGGCCGATGGCCAGAAGAAGGTCGCCGACGCACAGGCCGATCTGGACAAGACCATCGCCAAGAACAACAAGAACATGGCCGACACGCAGGCCGACGCGCAGAAAGATGCGAACAACGCGAACGCCTCGCCGTCCGACCAGAACAAGGCCGCGACCGACGCTTCGCAGGACATGTCCAAGCAGCGCGCCGATGGTGCGAAAGATATCGCCGACGCGCAGTACAACGTCGACAAGGCGAAGGCGAGCGCAGCGTATGACGTAGCCGTCGCCCAGTGCGAAGGCCAGACCGGCGACGCCAACAAGCAGTGCAAGGACAAGGCGAAGTCGACGTACGACGCCTCGGTAACCGCGGCCGACAACAAGCGCAACGCCGTCAAGCAGGGCTGAGATCACGGATGATCTCCACGACTGCGTCGCGCGAGCGGCGCAGTCGTCGTATCGGCAACATGTTTTTTTGTTGAATAGTTAACGAACAGGCTTCATGTATCGGTGAGCGAAGCACTTCGCTTCGATCATCGATCTCATCGCGACGACATACCGCCGGGCACCGGCGTGCGCGCATTTCGGACAATGGTGGAGAAGGTTGGTAATGGCGAATCCGAGCAATAACAACGACGAGAAAACACGCATCCTGCTCATCGACGATGAGCCGAACATCCTGCGTACGTTCCGTTTCTGCCTCGAGGATGTCGGCCATCGCGTGACGACGGCCTCCGACGCCGCGCAAGCCGAGGAACTGGTGCAGAGCGACGTCTTCGACCTGTGTTTCCTCGATTTGCGTCTCGGCGAAACCTCGGGTCTCGATCTGCTGCCGAAGCTGCGCCAGTACGCGCCGTGGATGCGCGTGATCATCGTCACCGCGCATTCGTCGATCGACAGCGCGCTCGACGCGATCCGCGCCGGCGCCGCCGACTATCTGGTCAAGCCGTGCTCGCCCGAACAATTGCGCATGACTGCGACCAAGCAGATCCGCGCGCGCCGCCTCGAACAGCGCCTCGAATCGCTGGAGAAGGAAGACTGCGCGACCAGCACCGCCGAACTCGACAGCGAAAGCCCGGCGATGAAGAAAGTGCTGGAAACGCTGCGTCAGGTCGCCGACACCGATGCGACGGTTCTCATCCTCGGCGACAGCGGCAGCGGCAAGGGCGTCGCCGCGCGCACGATCCATCAATGCAGTCCGCGCTCGAAAGACAATTTCGTGACGGTGAACTGTCCGTCGCTATCCGCTGAACTTCTCGAAAGCGAATTGTTCGGCCACAAGAAAGGCGCCTTCACCGGCGCGACGGAAAACAAGCTCGGCCGCGTCGACCAGGCCGAAGGCGGCACGCTGTTCCTCGACGAAGTCGGCGACGTTCCACTTTCGCTGCAACCGAAACTTTTGCGCTTCATCCAGGATCGCGAATACGAACGCGTCGGCGATCCGATCACGCGTCATGCGAACGTGCGCATCATCGCGGCGACCAACCGCGACCTGACGCAAATGGTGAAAGACAACACGTTCCGCGAAGACCTGCTGTATCGCCTCAACGTGATCACCATCGTCATGCCGCCGGTGCGCGAGCGTCCGGAAGATCTCGCCATGCTCGCCGAACGTTTCCTGCTGCGCTACGCGGCGAACTATCGCCGCCCCGCGCGCGGCTTTACCAAGGCGGCGCTCGATGCGATCCAGTCGTATCCGTGGCCGGGCAACATCCGCGAACTGCAGAACGTGATCGAACGCGCCGTGATCCTGTGCTCGGCCGAACAGATCGACGTGGATCTGTTGTCGATCTCCGAAAGCGCCGAGCGCCGTTCGCGCCCGCGCATCGGCGACGCACTGAGCCTGGAAGAGCTGGAGCGTTCGCACATTCGCGGCGTGATGGCCAATTCTTCCTCGCTCGACCACGCCGCGAAAACGCTCGGCATCGACGTCTCGACGCTATACCGCAAGCGCAAGCAGTACGGCTTGTAACGCCGCGGCGCACGGGCGATGACGCTGCGCTCGCGATTGCTGCTCAGCCACAGCGTGGTGATCGCGCTCGCGATGCTGGCGTTCATCGCCGCGATGTATGCGATCAACGATTTGCGCGGTCGCGTCGACCGCATCGCGCAAGGCCGCCAGGTCATCATCGATTCGAGCGAACGCATCCGCACCGAGTTTTCCAACGTCATGCGCGCCGTCATCGAAGACGGCGTGAGCGAAACCGCCGATCGCACGCGTTCCACCGAAGCCGTCAACGGATTGCAGGCGGCGATCGAAGCATCGCGCGTCTATTTCACGTTGCCCGACGAACAGGCCGCGTTCGCTGTTCTGGACTCGAGCACACAGGGTTTCGCCGAAGCCATCGACGGCTGGAGCACACGCCGGCTACCGGCCGATGAAAGCGCGCGGCGCATTTCCGGCAGCTATGCCCGCGTGCGCAACGCCGCCATCGAACTGCGCGACATGAAGTTGCAACAACTTGGCGCAGCGGCCGCCGAAGCGCGCGACTTCACGCGCACCATGGTCGCCTTGCTCGCCACGCTCGCGCTGATGCTGTTGTGCGTCGGCATCTTCACGATGCTGCGCCTGGTGCGCGCGATCTGTTTTCAGGTCGACGATCTCAGTTCCGTCGTCGAAAAAATGAGCCACGGTGATTACGACGTCGTCTGCAAGGCCGCGAGCGTCGTCGAGTTCAATACGCTCGGACACCATCTGGAAGCGATGGCCCGGCGACTGAGCGTGCTGCGCGACACCAACATAGAACGCGTACTGGCCGAGCAGCGACGCACCACCGCCGTGCTCGACAGCATCGACGACGGACTCGTCATCTTTTCCGACCAGGGCGTCATCGAGCGCATCAACGCGGTGGCCGAACGCCAGCTCGGCATCGAACCCGATGCCACCATCGGCAAGGGTTTCGAAGCGATCGGCGACAAAAGCATCGCGCGGCACATTCGCCAGATGCTCGCCAGCGGCGAATTCATCGACATCGGCCGCCCGGAACTGCGCATCCAGCACGACGGCGAGGAACGCATCATCGCCTACTCGCTGCATCGTTTCGTCGAAAGCCAGAGCGATCGCGCCGGCGTGGTGATGGTGCTGCGCGACGTCACCGTCCAGCACGCGTTCGATACGATGCGCAGCGAATTCGTGATGCGAGCTTCGCACGAATTGCGCACACCGATCGCCAGTATCCGCATGGGCCTGAGCCTGCTCGGCGAGAAAATCGATTTCGCCGAAGGCTCGCGCGAACGCGAGCTGTATCAAACCGTGCAGCAGGAAATCACGCGCATGGTCGGGCTGCTGACCGATCTGCTCGATCTTTCGCGCATGCGTGTGGGCCACCAGAAATTCGAATTGTCGCCGACCAACATCGCCGACATGCTCAACGACTGCGGACACCGTTTCGCGTTGCCGGTCGCGTCGGCGAATCTCACCATCGCCGTCCACGTGCAGGAAGGATTGCCGCACGTTCCGCTCAGCCGCAGCGCGTTCGACCGCGTACTCGATAATCTGGTCGGCAACGCCGTCCGCCACACGCCGGCCGGCGGATCGATCGGACTCAGCGCCGAACTGGTCAACAACACGCTGCTCATTCGTGTATCCGACACCGGCGAAGGCATCGCGCTCGCGCAGCAGGCGCTGATCTTTCAGCCCTTCGTGCAGATCGGCGCTAAACGCGGCGGCGCCGGTTTAGGATTGGCCATCTGCAAGGAAATCGTGCAGCAGCACGGCGGCAACATCAGCATCTACTCGCAGCCGCGGCGCGGCACGACGTTCACGATCTCCCTTCCGGTCTGACCCGAAGCGTTGTCCCATAAAAAAGCCGACGCCCCTGAGAGAGCGTCGGCCCGTTTCTTCGCGTCACTGTCATCGGGCAGAGAGTTCGATGACGCTACCGCGAAGCGCGCATCCTTGCGCAGTAGCTGCCCCTCCGGGGCTAGTTCAGATCTTTCGAAAATTCCTTGACCTGCTGTTCCGCGACGTCACGCGCGATGCCGTAACGTTCCTGGACGCGACCCGTCAAGTATTCGGTATTGCCTTCGGCCTGGCGCAGATCATCGTCCGTGAGTTTGCCCCACTTCTCTTTCAGCTTGCCCGACAACTGTTTCCACTGGCCTGCGATGCGATCCTGATTCATGGCGTACTCCTGAAAAATAAAACTGCTTCGCGATCAGTCTTTCGACGACAACGCGGACGAATCGACGCTATGAACGCCCTTCACCGACTTCGCGACCGCCACGGATTTCTGCACCTGCGCTTTCGACGCAACCACGCCCGAGAGCGTGACGATGCCGTTCTTCGTGGTGACGCTGATGTCGTTCGACGAGATTCCCTTCGTCGTCGCGAGTTCGGCTTTCACCTTCGTGGTGATCCAGGTATCCGTACCCGGCTGCGCCGACTTGTCCGCCGAGGTGGACATCTCGTCAGCGGCGAACACCATGCCGCTCGAGCCCAGCGCCAGCGCTACACCGAGCGTGGTTTTGAGAAATTTGTTCATACATCCTCCTTGTCCATATGAGAGACGCGCACAACAACGCGCGAAGGCAGCAACGCTGCGATTAGGTAATTACAAGCACCGTGCCATCCTGCGGCCCATATTCGGGGCGGCTTCCCGCAGCGCGCGCGTGTGCAGTTTGCAATCAACGCCCATGCGATTGCCGCGTCCTGCACGACACACATTCGCGGATCGTGCCGCTGTGCGTATATTTGTATACGCAGCAACACCTCGCACGGAAGTAAAGATTGCGCACTGCAAAATACGTGCGGCGCGTTCTTGCAAGTTGCACCTTCTTAGCACGGGACGCGAGCGATGCACGTGGTTGGCGCGTGGCATGCTTCTTGGACCCCGGTTGGCGCGATGGAAGTGTTCATCGACGCCCACACAAGGAGAAACACAATGGCCAACGACATCAGCACGCTCAACCACCTCATTGAAGTGCTCAATGACGGAAAGAAGTTCTACGCCGAGGCGTCTACGGAAGTGAGCCGCCCCGATCTGAAGACGCTGTTTGCGCAGATGGCCACGACCAAATCCGCGATCGCCGCCGACCTGCGTACCGCGGTGGTCGCCAAGGATTCGAACAAAGCCGCCGACATGGAAGACGGCTCGTTCGCGGGTTCGCTGCGCAAGGCCTATGCGGAAATCCGCACCAAGCTCAGCACCGACAAGAACTACGCCTACATCGCCGAACTCGAAGCGTTCGAGGACCGCATCCTCGCCGCATTCCGCGACGCGGCTGAGAAATCCGATGATGTCGGCGTGCGCACCATCGCCCAGCGCTATCTGCCGCAAGTGCTGCGTGATCACGCGCAGATGCGCGACATGAAACATGCTCGGGCGGCGTAAACCCGAGAGCAACGTCGAAGACGCGCGGCATGACCCACGCGTCTTCGAGTACAACCCTTCCCTCCCGCAACACTCGCACGCGCCTTCGCGTGCGCGCGTGCAGGAGCTGCTCGATGTCGCCGACGTCTGGATCGACGGCATCCGGCCGACGGATTTGCGCGTCCACGACGAACGCCTGTACACACGCGTCATCACCCACGGCTCGCTCGGTTTCGGCGAGGCCTATATGGATGGCTGGTGGGATGCCGACGATCTCGACGGCCTGTTCTATCGTCTGATGATGGCGCACATCGACGAACGCGTCGGCGGCGTCGACGACGCGGCGTTGTTCCTGCGCGCGAAGCTCCTCAACATGCAGCGCGGCCGGCGCGCGTATCGCGTCGGGCAGCTGCATTACGATCTCGGCAACGATCTTTTCCGCGCCATGCTCGGCAAGCGGCTTGTCTACAGTTGCGGTTATTGGAAAGACGCCGACAATCTCGACGACGCGCAGGAAGCAAAACTCGATCTCATCTGCCGCAAACTCGGTCTGCAGCCCGGCATGCGCGTACTCGACATCGGCTGCGGCTGGGGCGAAGCGCTCAAGTTCGCCGCCGAACGCTATGGCGTGAGCGGCGTTGGCGTGACCATCTCGCAGGAACAGGCAGACTTCGCTACCGAACTATGCAAAGGATTGCCCGTAGAAATCCGCGTGCAGGATTATCGCGAGCTCGATGAAAAATTCGATCGCGTTTTCTCGATCGGCATGTTCGAACACGTCGGCGTGAAAAATTACCGCACCTATTTCGAAGTGAACCGCCGCTGCCTGCGTGACAACGGCCTCGCGTTGCTTCACTGCATCGGCGCCAACAAGACCACGAACCATACCGACCCGTGGATCGCCAAATATATTTTCCCCAATTCGATGTTGCCTTCCGCCAGCCAGATCACCGCCGCCCGCGAAGGCCTGTTCGTGATCGAGGACTGGCACAACTTCGGCGCCTATTACGATCCGACGCTGATGGCGTGGCGCAAGAACTTCGAAGACGCATGGCCGCAACTCCGGGAAAAATACGGCGAACGTTTTTACCGCATGTGGCGCTACTATCTTTCGGCCTCGGCGGCGGTGTTCCGTTCGCGCCGCGACCAGTTGTGGCAACTCGTGCTCAGTCCGCACGGCGTGCCCGGCGGCTATACCGCGCCGCGCTGATCGCATCATTCGACGTTCGTCCATTTATGTAACCGTGTCGGCACCGTAGAATCCCCCGCTTCATTCGCGGGGATATCGTGAGCGCACAACTTTCCAGCGGCGCGCGCAACAGGGACTACGGTTCGCTACTCCTCACCTGCAGCTTCGTGGTGTTGTGGTGCACCGGCTATCCGGCCGGGAAAATCTGCCTCGAACACGCCGCGCCGTTCACGCTGCTGGTCTTGCGATTCGGCGCCGCCACGATTCTTTATGTGATTCTGTACTTCGCGTCGGAACGCAAATCCCTGCCGTCGTGGCGCGAGTCGCGGCACAGCCTGGTCACCGGTTTCCTGTCGCTCGCGTTGCAGTTCGCGGGCGTATACCTCGCCATCGCGCTCGGTGCGAGCGCAGGCCTCGCAGCGCTCGTCATCGGTACGATGCCGATCGTGACGGCGCTATTCGGCCGCGTCGTCGGCGAACCGGTCGGATTCGTGCAATGGATCGGCATCGCGCTCGGCTTCGCCGGCGTCGGCCTCGTCGTGAGCGACAAGCTGGGCGGCACCAGTGCAAGCGTCGGCGCGTATCTCGCGTTGTTGGTGGGACTGATCGGCGTCAGCGCAGGCACGCTGTACCAGAAGCGGTTCGCGTCGACGATCGACCTGCGCGCCGGACTCGCGCTGCAGCACTTCTGCGCGATGCTCGTGCTGCTGCCGCTCGCGTTTTATGAAGGATTCCGTTTCGACGGCTCATCGCCTTTCTACGGCAGTCTCGCCTGGCTCATCTTCATCAATTCGCTCGGCGGCATGGCGCTTCTTTTTTTGCTCATCAGCCGCGGCGCGGCGACGCGCGTGGCCGCGTTGTTTTTCCTGATGCCGCCGGTCACCGCGGCGATGAACTACGTCGTGCTCGGCGAGCAGTTCACACCGATGAAGATCGCCGGTTTCGCCGTCGCGGCGATCGGCGTGTACATCGGCACGCGCAAGCCGGCCGAAAAAAGAATCACGCTTTCTTGAGCGGCGTTCCGTAACGGTCGCGATACTTCACCGGCCGATCGCGAAACACGATGCTGATGCGCGGACCCACGGGATCCTTCGTCTTCGGAACGCCGTGATCGAGATGAAGCTGCGTCGCGTAGCTCATCACGAGCAGACTGCCCGGTTCGAGTTCGAGATCGAATTTCCGCTTCGGCTGCGCCTTGGTGCGCAGCGTGAACAGCCGTGCCGAGCCGAGTGAAAGCAGCGCGATCGGCGCACCTTCGGTCAGCGAATAGAGCTTGTCGTTGTGCGGCGCAACGCTGTCCTGTCCATTTCTATACAAATTCAGACCAGCGCTGTTGAAGCGATGCTCGCTCAACTTTTCGACGCTTGATCGCGCGGCGAGAATCGACTCCGGCACCTTTGCCCCGTCGAGATCGAATGTCGCAGTGAGGCGCGGCACATCGACTTCGCGATCGTACATTTGCCGCCGATGCGATTCCCACGGTACTGTCGCCTGCAAACTGTCGAATGCGTGCGCGGCCGCTCCTTCCGACAGGCAAGCCGGAAAATAGCGGACGGTGCCAAGTTCGCTGTCGAGCAGGGTTTGGGGTTCGTTGAAGAGCATCAAAGTCGAGGAACGATGCGCGGAAATCAGATGGCGCCATGAAACGCGGGCGGCGTCTCACATATTGAGTTTCAGATGCGAAAACTCAACAACGCGAGGCGTTTTCTCGCAACCAGGCTGCATATTCCGCTTCGCCGATTTCACCGGCTGCCAGAGCGAGCGTTTTCATGGTTGCATCGACTTCGGTGGCGTCCAGCCGAAACTCATTTCGCTCGAGGAAACCGGCGCACATCATGAACCCTGTGCGTTTGTTGCCGTCCATGAAGGGATGATTTTTGACGATACCGAACGCGTACGCGGCAGCCATTTCCGGCATGGTCGGCTTTTGGTATGCGAACAGTTGCTGTGGCCGCGCAAGCGCCGATTCGAGAAGGTTATTGTCGCGAACGCCGGCGATGCCGCCGTAGTGCGACAACATCATGTCGTGGAGCGCGAGGCATTCCTCGCGCGTCAGCCAGTACGGGCGCTTCACTATTTCGCGAGTTCGCGCAGCGTGTTGCGATAACGGCGATTGAGCGACTCGAAGACCGCCATGGTTTTGCTGAATTCGGGATTGCTGGCGGTGATGCGCATGCCATCCGGACCATCGGTAACCGTGATCGTGTCGCCTTCGACAACATTCAATTGGCTAATGACTTCCTTGGGCAGAACCAAACCCAGGGAGTTGCCGATCTTGCGTAATTTGAGGTTGGCGACCATGTGTGGATTGTACCCACAACCGTTATAACAAGCAACTGTGGTGTCTTGCGGCGTTTATTTCCCTAAAACACTGGCGACACCGGCGTTTGCCTTACCCCGGGCGAGCCACGCGATGGCCAACGCACCCGCGATAAGGCACAAATGAAACGTCGCCAACCGCCACAGAATCAATGCCGTCGCGATCACCGATGCCGGCACCATCGCAATCAGCGTCGCGCTCAATCCCAACTCCGCCGTCCCGCCGCCGGCGGGTACGCCTGTCCACAACGCCGCGTGCAGGATCAGCGACTGGGACAACAACGTCAGCGCGTATGGCACCGTATGTCCGAGCAGCGCGAGCGCCACCCAGAGTACGCCGTAACGCATCAGCCACTGGATGGCGGTCGTGCAGATGAGCGTTGCAGTAACCAGCGGCGGTCCGGAAAAAAGGAATCGCGAATCGGCGCCGACATGATCGAGGAACTCGAGCAAGCGATGCTGCTTGTTGCGCAGGCGCGGCCAGCGTCGCGAGAAGAGATTGTCGCCGCACAACCAGCGCACGAACGGACGATGCACGAACAGGATGATGAGCGCGATGGCGATCAGCACCGCACTCGCGATGAAGGCTGAAAGCGACAGCGCACGCGGAACGTCCGTCCACAGCAACGTCAGTGCGGCCAGCGGCAGCGCGAGCGCGAAGAAGATGAGATCGAGAAGCTGATCGATGAACGTGACGGTCGTCGCCGCGCTCACCGAAATGCCTGCGCTGCGTGCGCAATACACGCTCGCCGCGTAGCCGCCGAGGCCACCGGGCGTGCTGACGAAAGCGAAATCGATCGCCAGCGACATCGCGAACGATCGCGCGAACGACGTGCCCGCGCCGAGCCGGTTGAGCAGCAGATGCCACTTGACCGCGCGCATCAGCCAGCACACGGCCATCACGGCGAACAGCAACAGATACGTTCGCGCAGGCAGCGCGCGGATGTCGAGCAGCGATTGTTTTCCGCCGATCAGGAGCGGCACGGCCAGCGACACGATCACCGCGACGCCGATCAACACGCCGACGCGACGCGACTTCAACAATCCTTTCGCCTTCGTCATCCCACTACCGTTGGTCGGGAGGCATCGCCGGAACTCGAGCGCGCGCGGGCACGTGGCGCGTCCCCAGGACGATATCCCACAACGGCGTCGTGACACCGAAATTACAGTCGGGATGATGATGATGGATATGATGGTTCGCCGCCCATTTCACTGCTGCGCGATTGCGGAAACGGATGGCGTGAATGATCGTGTGCGCGACGCCGTAAGCGGCATAGCCCGCCGCAGTGGATCCGGCAAGCAGCAACGCCGTACTCGTCGGCAGGAAAATCGCGAGCAATCCGGCGAGCGCGAGCATACCCAGCGGCGGAAAGAAAAACGGCAACGCGTCGTAACCGTGCGGATCGTCGTGGTGCTTGTCGTGGCCTTCGCGCATCGACGACTGCCCGACGTGGAACAGCCAGCGGTGGAAGCTGTATTCGATCAGGCTGAAGACGAGCAGTCCGAACGCCACGGTCGCCAGCGGCGCGAGCGCGCCGAAGCGATTCGTGTATATACCGGCCGCGAACAGCGCGATACCGACACTGACATCGCAGACCAGACCGGCGTTCGCATTGAACCGCGTCACCGACAGACGCGCCAGCGGACCGGGCGGCGGCGATGTTTCGGGTAAACGGTCCGTGGGGATTGTCATAGTCCGTCCGCTCGCAAAGTGTGCGGTTGCCGGCTGCCGTCCTTCCCCGAAACGATGCAGCACCAAACCGTTGGCAAATTGTAAACCAGAAGTATCCGGCCTCGCGCGTAAAGAATCCCTTGAACCGCGCTGCTAGCGCTCGCCGAGCGATGGCGTGGAGACGAACTGGTCGGTCTCGCTCGCCGGCGCGACGATGGTCTTGTGCTGGCTGACGGCATTTCCATCGTCGGCACGCAGCCGCCCGAACACGACGACGGAGACCATCGTCATCGCGCCGAGCATCAGGAACGCGATGTGGATGCCGTGCATCATCTGCGCAGGCGCAAGATTGAAACGATCCGGAATGAACATCGCCGCCAGCAGCGATGCGGTGGCGACGCCAAAACTGATCGACATCTGCTGCGCCGTGCTCGCGATCGTGCTGGCGCCGCTGCTTTCGTTTGTCGTGACGTCGGCATAGACGAGCGTGTTCATGCTCGTGTACTGCATCGAGGTGAACATGCCGAAGCAAAACACCTGGATGACGATCAGCCACACCGGCGTCGCTGCGCCGATCGTCGCGAACGATAGGATCATCAATCCGAGCAGCAACGTGTTGCCGATCAACACCGTGCGGTAGCCGAATCGCGTCAGGATGCGCGGCATGACCGGCTTCAGACTCATCGCGGCAAGCGCCTGCGGCACCATCATCAGACCGGACTGGATCGGCGTCCATCCGAGCCCGATCTGATAAAGCAGCGGCATCAGGAACGGAATGCCGCCGACGCCGAGGCGCGTGACGAAACTGCCAACCACCGCAGCGAAAAACGTGCGTATCCGGAATAGTTTCACGCGCAACAGCGGATAACGCGTGCGCACCGAATTCACACCGTAGCCGACCAGCAACGCGATGGACAACGCGAGCAGCCCGAGGATTTCGCGCGTGCTGAGGAAATGTTCGCCGAAGACTTCGAGCACGTACGACAACAGCGCAACGCCGGTGCCGAACAGCACGAGGCCGGCGACGTCGAGCCGATGCGGCGTGTCGCCGCGGTAATCCGGCAGATGCTTGTAGACCAGATACAAACCGACCAGTCCGATCGGCACGTTGAGGAAAAAAATCAGACTCCAGTGAAAGTAGTGAATGATCACGCCGCCCGCGACGGGACCGAGCATCGGACCGATCAGACTCGGCATGGCGACGAAACTCATCACGCGCAGCAGCTGCGATTTCGGAAACGTGCGCACCATCGTGAGACGTCCCACCGGCACCATCATCGCGCCGCCGAATCCTTGCAGAACACGGCAGGCGACGAGCAGATGGATGTTGCGCGACACACCGCACAACAGCGAGCCGAGCGTGAAAAACCCGATCGCGACGGCGAACACGCGGCGCGTGCCAAAACGATCGGCAGTCCAGCCGCTGATCGGAATAAATACGGCGAGACTCAGCGTATAACTCGCCATCACCGCTTTCATGCTCAGCGGCGCGACATCGAGTGCCGAAGCGATTGCCGGAATGGCGGTGTTGAGGATCGTGGTGTCGAGCGACTGCATGAAAAACGCCACGGCCACCAGCCAGGGCAACAGACGCTTCGAGTTATCGGTGATCATTCGCTGCAATCCATTGTAGCGTCCGCGAAGCATGCGGGCATCACCGCGCGTTCGCAACCGATGCGCGTGTGCCGTTCATGGCTCGTACAAAACGCAAACCGAACAATGCGCGCGTACGTCGAACGTTGCACCGTTTTGCCGAAGTCCTGATGGTCAATGGCGGAGAAGCAGCATGGCGGCAGTCGTCGAACGCGTGGGGTCCACGTTTACTTTTCCGGGTACGCAGGTCGCGGTCAATCGCGTGGGTTATGGCGCGATGCGGCTGTCGGGTCCCGGCATCTTCGGTCCGCCGGCCGATCCGGCAGCGGCGGTAGCGGTGTTGCGCGAGGCGGTCGAACTCGGCGTTGATCACATCGATACGTCGGATTTCTACGGACCGCACATCACCAACCGCATCATCCGCGAAGCGCTGCATCCGTATCCGAATGGATTGACCATCGTCACCAAAGTCGGCTTCCGGCGCGGCCACGACAAATCATGGATACCGGCGCAATCGCGCGATGAACTCGTCGCCGCCGTACACGACAACCTGCGCAATCTCGGCGTCGATGCGCTCGACATCGTCAACCTGCGCGTCGGCGGCGCGCATGGACCCGTCGAAACCTCCATCGTCGATCCGCTCATCGTGCTGATCGGTCTCAAACGCGAAGGTTTGATCCGCAACATCGGACTCAGCAACGTCACGCCGCGCCAGTTCGAGGAAGCGCGGCAGGCGACCGAAATCGTCTGCGTGCAGAATCAATACAACCTCGTGCAGCGCGGCGACGACGCCTTCATCGACGAACTGCGCAATCGCGGCGTCGCCTATGTGCCGTTCTTTCCGCTCGGCGGATTCTCGCCGCTGCAATCGGCGGCGCTGGACGAGGTCGCCGCATCGCTGGACGCCACGCCGATGCAGATCGCGCTCGCGTGGCTGCTGCAGCGCTCGCCGAATATCCTGCTGATTCCCGGCACCTCCTCCGTCGTGCATCTTCGCGAAAACATGCGCGCGGCCGAACTGCAGTTGCCGGAAGAAGCCGTCGCCAAACTCGACGCGATGCGCTGAACGGCGGGCTTGCAATCGCTGCGCGCAGCGCCATCTGAAGCGAATGCTCGACAGTGCCAACGATACCTTGCCCGACGAGCACGGCAGCGATCCCCGTCAGGAAAGCGCTGCGCTCGATGCGTATTCGCGCATCGTCACGTCGGTCTATGACGCCGCCGGCCCGGCCGTGGTCGGCGTGATCCGCTACGAAGACGACGAAAGCAAACCAACCGGCACCGGTTCCGGATTTGTATTTACGCCGGATGGACTGGTGCTGACCAACTCGCACGTCGTGCACAAGGCCAAACACGTTACCGTGCTGACTTCGCAAGGTCTGTCGCTGCCGGCAACATTGCTCGGCGACGATCCGCATTCCGACATCGCGCTGCTTCGCGTGCATGCGAAAACCGCGTTGCCTACCGTGCCGCTCGGCAGCGCGCGCGATCTGCGCGTGGGACAACTCGTCGTCGCCATCGGAAATCCTCTTGGTTTCGAATCGACCGTGACGGCGGGCGTTGTCAGCGCACTCGGCCGCAGCCTGCGCGCGACGACCGGACGCCTCGTCGACGACGTGATCCAGACCGACGCCGCGCTCAATCCCGGCAATTCCGGCGGACCGCTGCTCGATGCGAATGGAAATGTGGTCGGCGTGAACACCGCGATCATCGCGCGTGCGCAAGGCATCTGTTTTTCGACATCGATCGATCTCGCGCAACATGTCGTGCGGCAGGTGTTGCGCTACGGCCGCGTGCGCCGCGCATCGCTCGGCGTCGCTGCGCAGAACGCGACATTGCCGATGCGCTACGTGCGCTTCTTCGATCTGCAGAACGCGCGCGCCGTGCGCATCATGGAAGTGATGAAAGACGGTCCGGCCGGCCGCGCGGGCGTCGAACCGGGCGACCTTTTGGTCAGCATCGATGGAACGCCGTGCGGCAGCGTCGACGACGTGCACCGGCTGCTCTCGCTGGACCGCATCGATACGCCGGCGGCGCTGACCGTGCTGCGCCGCGAACGCAAATTGCAGTTCGATGTCAGGCCCGTGGAATTGCGCGACTGATCCATTAGTAGTACAGCGGTTGTGTCGGCCGGGCGCTGGTGCTGAAATCGGCCCACTGGGGACCTTCACATCATTCGCCACGGGAGTCGCAGATGTCGCAACGACAGTTGAAGATCAACGGCGAAACCAAGACGGTCGACGTTCCGGACGACATGCCGCTGTTGTGGGTGTTGCGCGACGTGCTCGGCATGACCGGCACGAAGTTCGGATGCGGCATCGCCCAGTGCGGCGCATGCACGGTGCATCTGGATGGACGTCCGGTTCGTTCCTGCCAGATGCCGGTGAGCGCGATCGGCGATCACGCCGTCACGACGATCGAAGGCGTGGCAAAACGCCGGTCGGTGCGAAGGTGCAGAAGGCGTGGCTCGACGAGGAAGTCGTGCAGTGCGGCTATTGCCAGAGCGGACAGATCATGTCGGCCGCCGCACTGCTCGCCACGACGCCGAATCCGGACGATGCCGACATCAACGCCGCGATGGCCGGCAATATCTGCCGCTGCGGCACGTATGTACGCATCCGCTCCGCGATCAAACGCGCCGCGTCGACGGAGCAGCCGGCATGAGCGCCATCGCGAAAGACGCCATCAAACCTTCGCGCCGCGCATTTATCAAAGGCGGCATCGCCGGAAGTTTCCTGCTCGCGTTCCACATGCCGTTGTACGGCATCAACGAACCGAATCAGACGCGGGACGACACCGCCGGCAAATTCGCGCCGAATGCCTTCATCCGCATCGACAAGACCGGCAAAACCGTGCTGGTCATGCCGCAGGTCGAGATGGGACAAGGTGTATATACGGCGATCGCAATGATCCTCGCCGAGGAACTCGATGCGGATTTCTCGCAGGTCGCCCTCGAACACGCGCCGCCGAACGACAAGCTGTACGGCAATCCGGTGTTCGGCATCCAGGTGACCGGCAATTCGAATTCGATCCGCGCGTTCTGGAAACCGTTGCGTACCGCCGGCGCCGCTGCGCGCACGATGCTGGTGCAAGCGGCGGCCAAGCAATGGAAGGTCGATGCGTCGAGTTGTGCGGCAAGCAACGGCAAGGTGACACACGCGTCGAGCAACCGCACGCTGAGCTACGGCGCACTCGCCGATGCCGCATGCGAAGGAAACGGCGCCGAGCGATCCGCCGCTGAAGGACCCGAAGAATTTCACGCTGATCGGTAAGCCGCAGAAGCGCCTCGACACGCCGGGCAAGGTCGACGGCTCAGCCGTGTACGGCATCGACGCGATGTTGCCCGGCATGAAATTCGCGACCATCGCCGCCTCGCCCGTGCTCGGCGGAAAAGTGAGCAAGGTCGACGACAGCGCCGCGAAACAGATTCCCGGCGTGCAACAAGTGATCGTGCTCGACGACATGGTGGCCGTGGTCGGCGATCATTTCTGGGCGGCGAAATCCGGACTCGATGCATTGAAGGTCGACTGGAACCACGGCGCGAATGCGACCGTGAATACCGATGCGATCTGGAAACAGCTGCGCGACGAAAGCGCGAAGGATGGCGTCGTCGCGAAATCGGCCGGCGATGTGAACAAGGCCTTCGCCTCGGGCGATCAGTTCCACGCAGTCTATGAGCTGCCGTTCCTCGCGCACGCAACGATGGAGCCGATGAACTGCACGGTGCAGATGAAGCCCGACGGCGGTTGCGAAATCTGGCTGGGCACGCAGGTCGTCGCGCGCGTGCAGCAGACGGCGGCGAAGCTGCTCGGCGTTTCCGACGACAAAGTCATCGTGCACAACCATCTGCTCGGCGGCGGTTTCGGTCGCAGGCTCGAGCCGGACATGGCGCTCAAGGCGATCCGCGTCGCGCAAAAGTTGAACGGCGAACCGGTGAAAGTCGTGTGGTCGCGCGAAGAGGACATGCAGCACGACGTGTATCGTCCGGTGTATCGCGACGAGATTTCCGCGACGGTGAATGACGGCAAGGTCACCGGCTGGAAATACAAGATTGCCGGCTCCGCCGGTCATCGCGCGCTGGCTGCCGCCCGCATTCCAGAAAGGCATCGACATCGACGCCATCGATTCGGCCGTCGATCTGCCGTACGACATCCCGAATCTCGATGTGCGCTACGTGCGCGATCGAACCGCCGGCGGTGACCACCGGTTTCTGGCGCGGCGTCGGTCCGAACAACAACGTGTTCGCGATCGAATGTTTCATGGACGAACTGGCGAAGAAACACAACAAGGATCCGATCGAATTCCGCAAAGCGATGCTCGACAAAGGGCCGCGCTTCAAGGCGGTGCTCGATCTCGTCGCGCAAAAATCCGACTGGGGCAAGCCGCTCGGCAAGCGTCAGGGCCGCGGCGTGTGCCTGCAGCCGTCGTTCGCGAGTTTCATCGCGACCGTCGTCGAAGTCGAAGTCGACGAACACGGCGAAGTGCAGTTGCGCAGGATCACCAGCGCGGTGGACACGGGCATCGTGGTCAATCCCGACACCGTCGTCGCGCAGCTTCAGGGCGGCATCATCTTCGGGTTGACGGCGGCGTTGTACGGCGAAGTCACCATCGATGCGGGCCGTGTACAACAATCCAATTTCCACAATTACAGAATGCTGCGTATCGATCAGGTGCCGTCGATCGACGTGCATCTCGTGCAATCGGGTGAGGCGCCCGGCGGCATCGGCGAAACCGGTGCGACGGCCGGCCCGCCTGCCCTGCGCAATGCGATCTATGCGGCGACCGGCATCGCGCTTCGAAGATTGCCGATCGATCGCGACGTCCTCGCCGGGAGGAAACAGCCATGGGCATGAAACAACGCGGCGGCGTTCTGCGTGTGCTGCTCGTCATCGTGGTGGTGCTGATCATCGCCGGCACCGCTTTCGGCGGTTTATCTGCGCGGACCCGGGCCGTTCGATTTCGGCGGCGGCCGGAAAGTCGCGCTCGCCGACTACAAGGATGCGAACCCGACATCGGTCCCCGCATCGATGAAAGACGCCGATGCGGTGAAACGCGGCGAATATCTCGCGAAAGCGGCCGACTGCATGGTCTGCCACACCGCGCGCGGCGGCCAGCAGTACGCGGGCGGATATGCGTTCGCGCTGCCGTTCGGCACGATCTATTCGACCAACATCACGCCCGACAAGGAAACCGGCATCGGCAATTATACCGATCAGGATTTCCTCGCCGCGATGCACCGCGGCGTGCGCCGCGACGGCGCGCGGATGTATCCGGCGATGCCGTTCGCGTCGTACACGTACATGACCGACGACGATGCGCTCGCGATCAAGGCGTATCTGTTCTCGCTCGCGCCCGTGCACGCGCCCGCGCGCGCGAACACGCTGAAATTTCCGTTCAACCAGCGCTGGGCGATCGGCGCGTGGTCGGCCGTGTTCAATGCGGACAAACGCTTCCAGCCCGACACCTCGAAATCGCCGGAATGGAATCGCGGTGCGTATCTTTCCGAAGCGCTCGCGCATTGCGGCGAATGCCACACGCCGCGCAATGTCGCCTTCGCGCTCGACAACCGCAAAAAATTCGCCGGTGAAGTGACCGGCGGCTGGCGCGCGTACAACATCAGCGAAGACAAGGGCAGCGGCATCGGCGCGTGGAGCGACGATGACATCGCCGCCTACATCGGTCACGGCCATGCGAACGATCACGGCAGCGCGTCGGGTCCGATGGGCGAAGCGGTGGCCGAAAGCCTGAGCCGTCTCGCGCCGGAAGACATCAAGGCGATCGTCGCCTACGTACGCAGCGTGCCGGCGACAGCATCCGACCTGCCCGCGCAACTCGCACCCGCTGCGCCGGCATCGCACCGGGAAGGATTCGCGGTCAACGATCGCGGCAAGAAAATCTACGAAGGCGCGTGCATGAGCTGCCACAACTGGAGCGGCATCGCGGATATTTCGCCGTATGCCACGCTCACCGGATCGCGCGCGATCAACGATCCGTCCGGGACCAACGTCGCGCAGATCGTGATCAGCGGTTCGGCATCGGCGAGCGTAGCGGGCTCTCCGAACATGCCCGCCTTCGGCGATGCGTATTCGAATCAGGAAATCGCCGACGTCACCAATTACGTG
The DNA here is from genome assembly GCA_963814225.1 of uncultured Gammaproteobacteria bacterium. Classification (GTDB taxonomy): domain Bacteria; phylum Pseudomonadota; class Gammaproteobacteria; order Xanthomonadales; family Rhodanobacteraceae; genus Rudaea. Next base: position 192,699 of record CAWFCC010000005.1, read on the forward strand.
ACGGCACGCTTCGGCACCAAGGCATCGTCGCTCACCGAAAAGGATGTGGCGAGTCTGCGCCGTCAGTCGGCCCAGTAAGTTCAGTCAACCCAAGGAGCAAGCATGAAAATCAATCGCACAGGATCGGCCCAGTGGAAAGGCGGACTCAAGGATGGCAAGGGCGCCATCTCCACGCAGAGCGGCGCGCTCAAGGATTATCCATACGGGTTCGCCAGCCGCTTCGAAGGCAAGCAAGGCACCAATCCTGAAGAACTCCTCGGCGCCGCGCACGCCGGATGTTTCACGATGGCAACCTCGTTGATGCTCGGCGAAGCCGGTTTCACCGCCGATGAAATGAACACCACCGCGCAAGTCACGCTCGAACAGGACGGCGGCGGCTTCACCATCACGCACGTCGCGCTTACGCTGCGCGCGAAAATCCCCAACATCGACGACGCGAAATTCCAGGAAATCACCGCGAAGGCTAAAGCCGGCTGCCCGGTTTCCAAGCTGTTCAAGGCCGAGATTTCGCTGGACGCCAAGCTTGCCTGAGCATCGCTTAAGCGAAGCGTGAGCGTTTACGTCGACGACTTCCGCATTCCGTTCCGCGGGCGTGTGATGTGCCACATGCTCGCGGACACGGACGCCGAATTGCGCGAAATGGCCGACCGCATCGGCATGCAGCAGCGCTGGCACCAGGGCGATCATTTCGACATCGATAGCGACATGCGCACACGCGCCATCGCGCACGGCGCCATGGAAATCACGCGGCGCGAAGCGGTGCGGGTCAGGCGCCGCTATCGCGAACGCGAATCCGTTTCGCAACGCTGATCCAGCGCCCGCGCGTGGCATGTCGTTTGCTGCCTCCACGCGCCGCGCTCGTCTTAATCCCACGACTGCGCGGCTGCATACCGGCCGCGTCACCCATTCGGCGGCCGCATTTTGTGACAGTCATTCAAACTGCATTAGGCAAAGGAGACGATCATGCAAGGAAGGATTCTCACCGCACTCATCGCGCTGGCACTGGCCGCTCCCGCGTTCGCGCAGGACACGACCAACGCCGCGCAATCCAACGACAACAAGACGCGCTCGCAGGTGGACAACCAGTCCAACAGCACGCGCAACAACCAGCAGAGCAGCAACGATGAAAACGTGCCGACCAAAAACGGTTCGAGCAAACCGATGAACGCGCGCAGCAATGTCGCCGGCAACGATTTCGACACGATGGATAAGAGCCACCACGGTTATCTGATGCGCTCTGACGTTGCTTCGAACAAGAAACTTTCGAGCAACTTCAAGAGCTGCGACAAGAACAACGATGGCCGTCTCTCGCGCGAGGAATACGAGAGCTGCTCCAGCGGCATGTGATTGCCGGGTGCTGAAATTAGCGGAAACGAAAAAGGCCGAATCGAACGATCCGGCCTTTTATTTACGCCTTGGCGCGCACCGGCAATCGCCAGTTCGGCCGTGGAAAATGGCACGTGTATCCGCTCGGATACTTCTCCAGATAATCCTGATGCTCAGGTTCGGCTTCCCAGAAATCACCCACCGGTGACACTTCCGTGACCACTTTGCCCGGCCACAATCCCGACGCATTCACATCATCGATCGTGTCCTCGGCGATTTTTTCCTGCTCCGGCGTCGTGTAGAAAATCGCTGAGCGATAACTCGCGCCGAGATCGTTGCCCTGGCGGTCGCGCGTGGTCGGATCGTGGATCTGGAAAAAGAATTCCAGCAACTCGCGGTAGCTGATGCGATCCGGATCGAACACGATTTCGATCGCTTCGGCATGCGTGCCGTGATTGCGATACGTCGCATTCTTCACGTCGCCACCCGAGTAGCCGACGCGCGTGGAAATCACGCCCGGCTTCTTGCGGATGAGATCCTGCATGCCCCAGAAACAGCCGCCGGCGAGCACTGCGCGTTCGGTTTTCATGCGATGTCCTCCACTTGATCCAGATAATCGCCGTAGCCCTTCGCCGCCATTTCCTCGCGCGGGATGAACTTCAGCGACGCCGAATTGATGCAATAACGCAGCCCGCCGCGATCACGCGGACCGTCGTTGAACACATGCCCGAGATGGCTGTCGCCGTGCGCCGACCGTACTTCCGTGCGGATCATGCCATGCGTGCCATCGCGCAATTCCTTCACATGCGCAGGCTCGATCGGCTTGGTGAAACTCGGCCAGCCGCAGCCGGATTCGAACTTGTCCGACGAAGCAAACAGCGGCTCGCCCGACACGATGTCGACGTAGATACCCGGCTTCTTGTTGTCGAGATACTCGCCGGTGCCCGGACGTTCCGTCGCGCTTTCCTGCGTGACCGCGATACTGCATCGGGTTCAAGGCGGCGACGGCCTCGGACGTCTTTTGGTATTTCGCCATGGCGTACGTACTCCAGTGATGGCGGCTGCGTGTAGAGGATCCGTGAAGACGGATTCTACAGCCGCGGAAGAAGTACGGAATGTGGGGTTCGGCGGCGCGCAATCAACGCCGCCGGAGGTTCATTGCGAAGCGAGTTTCGGCGGTCCATTGGCAACGCGTACGCTCTGCCCTGGATTCAGCCGCTCCGCACCGCGGATGACGAGTTTATCGCCCGCCTGCAGCGCGCCGCGTACTTCGACCTTGTCGCCGGCGGCGTTGTTCGCGGTGACGGGAATCTTCTCGGCGGTGTTGTTGGCGGTCACGCGCATCACATAGGTTTGATCCTGGCGCTGCACGATGGCGTCGCGCGGGACGGTGAGCGTGGCGTCGCCGGAATCTTCGGGCAGGGCGACGTCAACGGCACTGCCGACCAGCGCGAAATCGCCGGGCAGCGCGACGCGCAGTTCGAACTGGCGCGCGCGTTCGTCGCCGACGGGAACGACGGCGCGGACGTCGGCGGGCTGCTCGTTGCCCAGTGCGCGGATGGTGACGCTCGAACCTGCGCGCACTTTTCCGGCCAATGCGAGCGGCGCCTGCACGCGCGCTTCGATGTGATTGGTGTCGACGAGATGCGCGATCATCGCGCCAATCTGCAGATATTCGCCGCGCTGCGCGAAGCGTTCGGTGACCACGCCGGAGAACGGCGCGCGCACGTCGGCGAGTTCGATGTCGTGTTCGATCTGGTGCAGTTGCGCGCGCGAGTGCGCGAGCGATTGCGCGTTGGTTTCGAGCGTCGCGCGTGCTTCGTCAATCTGCGATTTGGCGATCGTGCTGGAGGATTCGAGTTTTTCCAGACGCTTCAACTGCGTGTCGGACAGTGCGCGCTGCGCATCGGCGCGTCGCACGTCGGCCTGGATTTCCTCGCGGCGCAGACGCAGGGCCTGATCGTCGAGCTTGGCCAGCCGTTCGCCGGCTTTCAGGCGCGTGCCGACTTCGGCGACGAATTCGAGCCGTCCGGCTTCGGCGCTGGCGATCTTGGCATCGTCGCGGCTGACGACGCTGCCCGGCACCCAGCGCGTCGGCGCGAGTCTTAGCGGTGACGGCGGGCGCGACTTCGACGACGGCGGGTGGCGCTTTTTCCTCCGCATGACCTTTCGCCGATATGGCGACCATCGCCAGGGCGAACAGCGCCAGCATCGATCGCGCGGATTTTCATAAATTTAATTGTGATACATTATGGCATTCCTTTTTTTTAAAGGCGCGACTCATCTCGCCCGTTTCGCAATACCCGCGGGCGCGATGAATCGCGCCCCTACATTGATTCTCATGCCGCTTCTGCTTCGTGGGCGATCGCGTGCGGACGCTGTCCGCGCGGCGGTGCGATGGTTTCGCGTTGCCGTGCGGGGAACCACAGGCGCATCAGGCTCGGCAGGAGCAGCAGCGAGAAGACAAGACTCACCACGACGCCGCCGACATTCACCGCCGCGAGTCCGCGATAGATCACGCTGCCCGGACCCGGATTCACCGCCATCGGCAGCGCACCGAGCGCGCCGGTCAAGCGTGCTGGCGAGAATCGCGCGCAGGCGCTGGTTGAGCGACATGCGGATCGCGTCGTCGAGACTCGCGCCGTTTTCCTGCGCGGTGCGCGTGAGATCGACGAGCAGGATCGCGTGATTGACGACGACGCCGACCATCATGATGAAGCCGATCATCGACAACAGGTCCAGCGGCTGGAATGCGAACAGTCCGAGCACGCGCAGACCGAGCATGCCGCCGATCAAGCGCGAGCGGCACGGTGAGCACGATCACCATGGCGTGGCGCAGCGATTTGAACATCGCGCCCATCAGCAGCAACAGCACGAACAGCGCGAGGATGAAGTTGGTGCCGATGGTGGCGACGATGTGATCGAGTCGATCGGCGCTGCCGGCGAGGCGGACGGTGCCGTCGGGAAGTTGCTGGCGCAGCGTCGGGCACGACATCGTTGTCGATCGTCTTGAGCGCGTCTTCGAGCGCGAGCGTGGCGGGCGGATCCATCGTCAGCGTGACGGTGCGGCGATGATCGAGGCGGCGGATCTGCGTCGGTCCAAGCACCGTTTCGAGTTGACCATATCGCCGAGCGGCATGATGCGGCCGTTCGGCGTCATCATCGGGATTTGCGCGAGTTGCTCGGGCGTGTCGCCGCCGGATGCGCGCAGGATGATCGGCACGCGCTGTTCGCCGTCGAAATATTCGCCGAGCCAGGCGCCGTCGGCCATGCGTCTGCACGATGCTGCCGAGCGTGGCGCGATCCCAGCCTGCTTCGGCGATGCGGCGATCGTTCGGCTGCGCGTGCAGTTCCAGTTGCGCGGCGTCGGTCGGTGGAAATGCCTGCACATTGGCGCCGGGGAATTTCTTTTCCAGCAACTGACGGCCGGCTTCGGCGACTTTGTATAATTTTGTACTGTCTTCGCCTTGCAGATGGATCGACACCGAACGGGCCGATCCGCCGAAGCCGCCGAACAGGTTTCCTTCTTCGACGAACACGCGCGTGTCGGGGAAATCGACGGCGACCTGATCGCGCACAAGTTTCTCCAGATCGGCAATGCGGCTCTCGTCGACAACACGCGCGCCGATCGTGCCGCCGCCGGGCCACAGCAGCACGTACCAGTTTTTCAGCTGCGGCTGTTTGCTGCCGTCCATGTACGGCTTCATGCGCGCGAGGATTTTCGGCACGATTTCCTTGTCGACCACATCCGGCGCCATGCCCGGCGGGAAATTGAAATACGCATCGATCGCCGCGCGCTTCACCGGCGGCAGATAATCCAGGCGCGGCTTGAACGCGAACGTGAGCGCGAGCGGCAGCACGAGCAGCGCGGCGATCCAGCCCAGCTGTTTCGGGCGCGTGTCGGTCAGCGACATGATTTTGTCGGTGAGCCACGGCCAGCCATCGCCGAAACCGGATTTGAGTTTCTTCGCTTTCAGCCAGCCCGACGCGGCAGGCAGAACGGTGATCGCGACGATCACCGAAATCGCGACGGCGATCGAAATCGTCAGCGCGAGGTCGGCGAAAATCTGGCCTTCGACGTCTTTCAGGAACACGACGGGCAGGAACACGGCGACGGTCGTGATCGTCGATGCGATCAGCGCGCCGACAACTTGCTGCGTTCCTTTCGATGCGGCTTCGTGCGGCGTCATGCCGCTTTCCTTCAGCCGCAGGATATTTCCTGATACGACGATCGCGCCCTCCACCACCATGCCGACGGCGAAGGCGAGTCCGGCGAGCGAGATAACGTTGAGGCTGTGTCCGGTCATGTGCAGCACGCAGAACGTGGCGAGCAGACAGATCGGGATCGCGCTCGCGATCAGCAGCGTCGCGCGCCAGTCGCGCATGAACCACCACACGCAGATCAGCGACAGCAGCGCGCCGACGATCAGGTTTTCGGTGAGCAGGCTTACGGCGCGATTGATGAACAGCGCGGAGTCGAACGATTGCTCGATGCCGAGGCCTTTCGTTTTCAGCGTGCCGTCGCGCAGTTCGGCGACGACTTTTTTCACTTCGTTGAGCGTCGCGAGAACATTCGCGCCGTCGGATTTGCGCACGTCGAGTCCGATCGCGGGATTGCCGTTTTGATAGGCGTAGAACTGGCGCTTCGGCGGTTGCAGTTTGATGTCGGCGACATCGCCGAGATCGCACGGGCCGGCCGTTTTGCCATGACAAAACGAGATTGCCGAGATCGGCGGGTTTGTAGCGGCCCGTGTAGCGCAGTTCGTATTGCTGACGGCCGACTTCGATCGATCCGCCCGATAAATCCTGCAGCGCTGGCGGCTTTGCGCGGCGATGTCGGGAATCGACACACCGAAGCTCGCCGCCTTCGCCGGATCGACGGTGATCTGCACTTCGTCCGGCGGACCGGCGTTGACGATCACCTGCGACACGCCCGGCACACCTTCGATGCGCGGCTTGACCGTGTTCTCGATGAAGTGGCGGTATTGATCGATCGGCCCTGCGGTTCCCGGCAGCAATTGCACGAAGAACCACGACAGCGACTGGTTCGCGTTGCCGCCGCCGTTGCCGCCGAGCTGCACGATAGGACGATCCGCATCTTTCGGGATCGAACGCACGCGGTTGAGGCGGCCGATCACTTCCATCTGCGCGTTCTTCATATCGGTGCCGATCGCGAACGTGAGATTCGATGTTGCTGCCGCCGGCGCCGGCGGAGCCGTCAAGTTCTTCGAGTCCGGGAAGACCTTGCAGCACCTGCTCCTGCGGCTCGAGCAGTTCGGATTCGACTTCTTCAGGCGACGCGGCGCGCCAGTTGGTCTGGATGCCGATCTGCGGCCGTTCGATATCGGGAAATAGCTGCAGCGGCAATTCGCGCAGGCTCATGAAACCAAAGGCGGCGACCAGCAAAACCGCCATTCCTACGGCGATCGGATTTTTCAGTGACGACTTCGATCAGCTTCATCGCAATGCTCCGGACGTTTGCCGTGGCGCGAGCATCGCGCAGGCAACGCGGGCTTGGATGTACCAGGAGTCACTAAGGTTGCGTCGCTTGCGCCGAACGGTTTCGATTTCGCGTCGAAGCGTGCGGTGAGCGAATTCATGTCGATGCCGCAGTGCGTCTTTTTCCGTTCATCGGCGCAGCCTAGGATGTGTTTCCCCACATGGGGAAATCACGGGAGAGAAGAATGAACGCGATCCAGACGTTTCGTGTTTTGACATTTGCCGGCGCACTCGGCTGTCGGCTGTTGCGGCGCTCGCGCGGCCGACAGCAAGCCGCCCGCGATGAGCAAAGAACAGCAAGCGATGATGATGGCGATGGCAAAAGCCGGCGAAGTACGGCCGGAGCACAAGCAACTCGACTATTTCGCGGGCGACTGGAACGCGACGACCTCGATGTTCATGGATCCGAAAGCACCACCGCAGAAAAGCGAAGGCAAGGCGCATAACGAATCGCTGTTCGGTGGACGCTACCTACGCATGAAATTCGAAGGTTCGTTCGAAGGACAAACATTCAACGGCGAAGGCTTCATGGGCTTCGACAACACCACGAACAAGTTCTTCAACACGTGGATCGACAGCATGTCGACCAGTTTCTGGCTCGCATTCGGCACCTACGATGCGGCCACCAAGAGCTACACGTTCCATGGCGACATGGCCGACTATGCAAAACCCGGCGCCAAGATGGCGGTGCGTCAGGTCGTGCATGTCGTCGATGCGACGCACTACACGTTCGAGTGGTACGAAATGCACGGCGGCAAGGAAGCCAAGACGCTGCAGATCGATTATTCGAAGAAATAAATGCACGTGGCGCGACCCTCGCAGGATGAGGGTCGCGTCTGGCGACCGGCGTCAGGTTTTGCGCTTCCAGGTTTTGCCGTCGAGCGACTCAACGCGATCGCTGCAGCTATCCTTATCCTTCGTGAAGGTGATCGTGCCCGCATCGGCTTTCCATGCGTAAATGCCGGTCGCGTTCGGCCTTCTCGCAGGCGTAGGAACCATCGATATCGGTGATGGTGACCTTGCTGCCGTTCGCCGACCATGTGCCGTTCAGGCACGACCTCGTCTTTCGCCTTGAGCTGCAGCCTTCCGTGATCGGCAAACGTGAGGGCGTGTTCGCCCGATGATATAAGTGCCACTGGGAAAACCGGCCGCGTGCGCGAACGGTGCGATGAAGACGAACGTCAACAAGCCGGCGATGCGTGGATACATGGCGAATCTCCGTGGGTTGCCACCCGTGGTTACGCCATTGAGCGCACCCACTGACACGCTCACGTCGTCAGCAGTTTCACTTTGTCTTTGTAGGTGCGCGACAGCTTCAATTCGTGTCCGGAATCGAGCACGAGGAAATATTCGCCGTTCTGATGCGGACGCAGCTCGCGCACGCGCGCTAGATTGACGATCGCGGAGCGATGCACGCGCTGGAATCGGCGCGGATCGAGACGTTGTTCCAGTTCATGCATCGTGCCGCGCAGGACGTGCGTGCTGCCGTCGGCGTGGACGCACATGTAGTCGCCGGCGGCGTCGATCCACTGGATGGCGTCGATGTCCACGCGCACGACACGCTGGCCGTCGCGGATCGCCAGTTTTTCCGCGCCGTTGCGCGGATGTCGCCCGACAGCGCATCTTCCAGACGCAGATTCGGCGTGTTCGAAACGTTGGCGAGCAGTTTGAGCAGTTGCTCGCATTGATCGGTCGCCTCGCGCGCGGCGCGTTGCGCTCTGACGCGGTCCAGTGCCTGATCAAGCCGCGTGTCGTCGACTGGCTTGAGCAGATAATCGATCGCGCTCGCGGCGAACGCATCGAGCGCATATTGATCGTACGCGGTGACGAACACGGTCAGCGGCATCATCGACGCGGGCACGGCGCGCAGCAGGCCGAAGCCGTCGATGCCGGGCATCTGCACATCGAGGAACATGAGGTCGGGACGCAACGTCGAAATCGCATGGAATGCCTCGCGTCCGTTGCCGGCTTCGCCGACGATCTCGACATCGGCTGTGGCGCGCCAGACGCAATTCGAGTCCGCGCTGCGCGAGCGGTTCGTCGTCGACGATAAGTGTGCGGATTTTCATGCGAGCACCGTTGTTGTGTCGTTGGCCGGCGCGCGTTCGTACGGCAATTTGACGTGAACCTCGAACCCATGCGGAATGCGATTGGCGGTGCGGAATTCCTGGTCTTCGCCGTACAGCACGCGAAGTCGTTCGCGCGTATTCGCGAGTCCGACGCCGCGGCTGGTTTTCATTTCCGCCACCTCGTTGCCGCCGGGACCGTCGTCGCGCAGGACGATCACCAGATGCGAACCGCGATGCCGTGCTTCGACTTCGAGCGAACCGCCGCTTTCGCGCTTGGCGACGGCGTGTTTGATCGCGTTCTCGATCAGCGGTTGCAGGATCAGGCTCGGCACCAGTGCGTCGCGCGCATCGGTATCGATGTCGATGCGTACCTGCAGTCGATCGCCGAAACGCAGTTGTTCGATGTCGAGATACAGCGCGTCGCATCCATCTCCTGCGCCAGCGAGACGCGCTGCACCGGATCGGAATCCAGCGAATAACGCAGGAATGCGCTCAAGCGATCCGATCATGCCGTTGGCCGTATCGTTGCGCTTGTCGAGCACCAAGGTCGAAATCGCGTTGAGCGTGTTGAACAGGAAATGCGGGTTGAGCTGATAGCGCAGCATTTTCAGTTGCGCTTCGTGCGCCATCGCCTGCGCCTTCAGCGACGCTTCTTTTTGCTCCTGCAACTGGCGCGCGAACTTGATGCCGAAATACAGTCCGCTCCACGACAGCATCACGTAGAAATGCGAAACGAAATACCAGATGTAGCCGATCAGACTGCTCGGACGGCAATCGTCGCAAAATCGGAACAGCACTTCGGTATACAATTTCGTATCGACGATCAGCGCGAGCATCAGCATGCCGGCCGCCGCGAGCGCCATCCGCGGCGTCGGCAGATTCCACAGGCGGCGATAACCAAGCCGCAATCCGCTGCTCACGATCAGGCCGATGAAAGCGATCGTTGCCGAGTAATAGATGTAATGCCACGGCTTGCCGTCGGCGAGCATCGTCGTGTAATTGAGCGCGAAATAGCCGGTCCATCCGACGATCTGAAGGAACCAGAACTGGCGGCTCGAATTGGTCAGCAGATGTCTGATAGTCGTCACGGACACACGGATGTTTTTTTCAGGACAGAATTTCGCCATCGTAAATCGTTTCGTCTGCGCGCGGGTTCCGTTCGGCGCGCTAGCATGTCGTTTCGCCGCAGAAGCGGACTCGCGTCACATCCCGACAAAAATCGTCGCCGATTTATGCGCCGAAAACGCCTTCGCCTTGAAAAGATTCGGTCCACAATCTGGCCGCGGACTTGCATGAGGGATTCTCCGTACAGGGCGGAGTATCCAAGATGTTGAAGCGGTTCTGGTTCAAATTGGACCGGGGTGACGGTTATGGCGTCACCGCGCATTCCCGGTCGGATGCGGAGAGTTTGCTGGCCAAGTATGGCTATCCATCCGACACGCAGCGCGTGGTCGAGGTGGTCGAAGGGATTACGGTTTCTTCGCTGGACGAGGAATCGATTTTGCCGTGTATCGGGCCGATCGTGGTGAGGGGGGTTTGGTTTCCTTGTCATAATCTTTGATGACGCTGGATCGGACGCTAGCTCGTCATTCAGCGGACGCTGGAATCCAGCCTTTGTCTTGCTCGTCATTCCCGCGGAAGCGGGAATCCAGTGCCTTTGCTCTTGTGCGTTCGAAGATAAGAGCTTCCGCTGTCCTGCGGCCAGCGGGTACCTTTTTGGTAAACGCCAAAAAGGCACCAAAAAACGTCTTTAGCTGTTCACATACGACGTTGTCCGCGGAGGATCACATCCATGTGCCCGCCGCGGACCCGCGCTCCCGGCGCGGGCTGAGTTCCTAGCAGATTGAATGTCGAGCGGTCGCATTCTGTCTGTGTGAGTTTGCGATACTCGCGGTTTCCGCATGCGAAAAGACCGACCATGGCCGGTACCGATAATGTTGTGCCTCACGATCGCCAGCGCTGGTTTGCGCTGGCGCGTGCTGTGTCTCGGCGTGTTGATGATCGTGCTGGATATGACGATCGTGAACGTGGCGCTGCCGACGATCCGCGAGAATCTGAAGTTTTCCGAAAGCTCGCTGGCGTGGGTGATCAATGCGTATCTGCTGACGTCCGGCGGATTTCTTTTGCTCGGCGGACGGCTCGGCGATCTGTATGGACATCGCGCGCTGTTTCTCATCGGCATCGCGCTGTTCACGCTCGCGTCGCTTGGTGTGCGGGCTTGCCGAATTCGCAGCCGATGCTCGTCGTCGCGCGTGCGATTCAAGGCCTCGGCGGTGCGATCGTCGATGCGGTTTCGCTGTCGCTGATCATGGATATGTTCACCGAAACCGGTGACCGCACCAAAGCGATGGGCGTGTACGGATTCGTATGCTCGGGCGGCGGCAGCATCGCCGCGATGCTCGGCGGGTTTCTCGTCAATTCGTTCGACTGGCATTGGATATTCCTGGTCAACATTCCCATCGGTGTCGCGGTGATTCTGCTTTCGCTGTCGCTGGTGCCGGCCGCCGAAGCCGCAAGGCACGGATCGTCATCTGGATGTCGCCGGCGCGGTCACCGTAACCGCGGCGTTGATGCTGGCGATCTACGCCATCGTCAATGGCAACGAAGCCGGATGGACGTCGGCGCAGACGCTCGGTTTGCTCGGCGCTTCGGTTGCGTTGCTGATCGTGTTCGTCGTCATCGAATCGCGCGTGCAGCGTGCCGCTCGATGCCGCTCGCGATGTTGCGCGTGCGCAATCTCGCGACGGCGAACGTCGTCGCCGCACTGTGGGCGGCGGCGATGTTCGCGTGGTTTTTCCTGTCCGCGCTGTATCTGCAACTCGTGCTCGGCTACACGCCGATGCAGGTCGGACTTGGCGTTCGTGCCGACGAACGTGATCATGGGCGCGATGTCGGTCGGCGTTTCGGCGAAGCTCGTGATGCGCTTCGGCGTGAAAGGTCCGCTCGCCGTGGGGACTCGCGTTCGCGTCGGCGGGATTGTTCCTGTTCGCGCGCGCGCCGATCGACGGCACTTATGCGTTCGACGTGCTGCCGCCGATGCTCCTGCTCGGCATCGGCGCGGGCATCGCGTTCAATCCGGTGCTGATGGCGGTGATGAATGATGTCGAGCCGAATCAGTCGGGACTCGCGTCGGGCATCGTCAACACGTCGTTCATGATGGGCGGTGCGCTCGGACTCGCCGTGCTGGCGAGCGTCGCCGGATCGGCGACGGCGCACCTCGTCGCGAATGGTGCGGAACAGACGATCGCGCTGAACGGCGGCTATCACGTCGCGTTCGTGGTCGGCGGAATCTTCGCGGCCGTCGCGGCGGCGATCGGTGTGATCTTCATGCGCGCATCGAACGCACCCGTCGTCGCTCCGGCGCATTGATGGCGGCCGGACTCCGCTTCACACGCGAGCCGTCGGCGTTCGATGCGCCGATGCTCGTCGTGTGGGCGATCGCCATCGCGAAGCTGGTGCTGCACACCTATTTCAACGACAGCTACGGATTTTTCCGCGACGAATTCGATTACCTCTCGTGCGGCGAACATTTCGACTGGGGTTATGTCGATCAGCCGCCGCTGGTTCCGTGGCTCACGCAATTGTCGCGGCTCGTTCTCGGCGAATCGCTGCGCGCGGTGCGGTTCATTCCGGCGCTCGCGTCGTCGCTGCTGATCGTGCAGTCGGCGCTCATCGCGCGGCAGTTCGGCGCGCGCGGATTTGGATTGTTGCTGACCGCCGTGTGCGTGGCGTTGGCACCGCAGTATTTGTCGAACGCGAGCCTGCTCGGCACGAATTCGCTGGAACCGACATTGTGGATGGGCTGCGCGTATTTCGCGATCCGTGCGGTGAAGCAGGATGATCCGCGCAACTGGCTCTGGTTCGGCATCGTCGCCGGCATCGGGCTCGAAGAGAAATACACGATCGCGCTGTTCGGCGCCGGCATCGTCATCGGATTGCTGCTCACGGCGCAGCGGCGACAGATCGCGAACCGCTGGGTCTGGTTCGGCGGTATCGCGGCGTTGCTGATCTTCCTGCCGAACCTGTGGTGGAACTACGCCAACGATTGGCCGTTCCTGCAACTCATGCGCGCGATCCGCGACGAAGGCCGCGATGTCGTGCTGCCGTTCGGTGCGTTCTTGTTCCAGCAGACATTGCTGACCGGCATCCTCGCCGCGCTGGTGTGGTTGGCGGGTCTCGCCGCATTGATGTTCGCGAAAAAATTCGCGCCGTTCCGTTTTCTCGGCTGGAGCTATCTCGTCTGCTTCGGCGTGCTCTTCACTGTACACGGCAAGGTTTACTATCTCGCGGCGATTTATCCGATGCTGTTCGCCGCCGGTGCCGCGTGGCTCGAAGCCGCGCTCGAAAATCCGCGGCGGCGCATGCGCTGGCTCGAAGTGCCGATCGTGGCGTTGATGACGCTCAGTGGAATCTATTTCGCGCCCATCGTGGTGCCGGTTTTCTCGCCGGAGAATTTCATCGCGTACACACATTATCTTCCGTTCAAATTGCCGGTGATGGAACACTCGCACGAACGCGCCGCGCTGCCGCAGTGGTATGCCGATCAATTCGGCTGGAAGGAAATTTCCGATGCGACGGTGAAAGCGTGGAACTTGCTACCCGAAAACGACCGCGCCGATTGCGGCATCTTCGGACAGGATTACGGTCAGGCCGGCGCCGTCGATTTCTTCGGCCGTCGCGAAGGGTTGCCGCCCGCGATCAGCGGCGATCGATCCTATTTCCTGTGGGGACCGCGCAACTATTCCGGCGACTGCATGATCGTGCTCGACGATCGCAAGGAAGTGCTCGAGAACTACTGGAGCGACGTGCAGCTCGTCGCCACCTCGGCGCCCAATCGCTGGGCGCTCGAGGTGGAAATCCCGGTGTACATCTGCCGGCACAAGAAATTCGCGTCGTTCGCCGATATCTGGCCGACGCTCAGACACTGGCGCTGATCACGCCGCGCGCGGCCGCGCCGGAAGCACGCGGGCATTGCGCAACAGCGCCGCGGAAATCAGCGTCACCAGCACGCCGACCGGAAAGATTTCGATGAACGTCATCGGCAGCCGGAAAAACGGATTGGCGTAGTCGGTTTTGAACTTGTCCATCTCCGCGACGAACTGCTCCAGCGCCGGACCCGTCACGCCTTGCGCCTGCTTCTGCTTGATCAGCGCGTTGGCGTAGCCCGTCGCAAAATCCATGTGCGTGACGGCCACGGTGAGTTCCCACGCGCACACGTACATCACGCTCGCGACCACGCTGATGCCCAGGCCCAGCGCCAGCGCCGGCCAGAAACGGATCACGCCGCCGAGCTGCACGTCGCGATAGCGCTTGATGCCGATGAACACGGCGCTGAGCGCAATCAGCATCGTCGCGTAGCCGACGACCATCGACCACGCCAGCGGCGGATGCCCGTTCAGCACGGTGGCCTGCAGCAACATCGGGATCGCCACGACGACGCCCGCGATCAGCCCGTACACGAGAATGGTTTTCAGCACGACGACTTCTCCTTCAATGATGGGTGGAGGTGCCATTTAGGCCGCGCCGCGCCGCTGCGGCAATCGGATAAAAGGGTGATTTCGGCCGATTCACCCGTAATCCAGCCGGAAAAATGGCGATCACGGCACGATTCCGAGTTCGCGTGCCTTGTTGATCGCATCCGTGCGCCGGCGCGCCTGCAGTTTCTCGAACAGGTTCGCGATGTGCGTCTTGACCGTGTTCGGCGACACGTTGAGCCGCGCAGCGATTTCCTTGTTGGAACGGCCCGCCGCGATTTCCTGCAGGATGGTCAGCTCGCGCGGGCTGATGCCGAGCGTCGCCTGCGCCTTCGGATTCCCGTCGAACGACGGCGGCGCCGACGGCGCGATCACGCGCGCACCGACATAGACGCCGAGCGCCAGGAAGATCGTCGCGATCAGGAAAACGTACAGATCGCCCGCATGCGCGCGCGCCAGATGCAGGTAATCGAGCCATTGCAGCGCGAACGTGCCGGCCGCCAGCAATACGCCGTACAGAAGAATCTGTTTCCACATCCGGCCGCGCCCTCCCCGCGCCGTTTTACTTCGTATCCGAACCGGCTGCAAGAAATGGTACTAGTGGCGCTCGCGGCATGCCGCCGATTTTCGTATGCTCGGACGATTCCCCGATGCCGGACCCCGCTTCATGAGAATCCTTGCGCCGACGCTTTGCCTTTCACTCGCACTTTCCTCCGCGGCCGCCGCCGACAGGAAACCGGCCGACGCCAACATCACGGCGATGACGCCGGACGTCGTCAAGGAATACAACTGGGTGCGGCCCGATGCCGACTACGAACATCGCGTCGTCATGGTTCCGATGCGCGACGGCGTCAAGCTCTACACGGTGATCGTGTTCAAGAAAGGCGCGCACGACGCGCCGATCCTGCTCACGCGCACGCCGTACGACGCGAAAGGTTCCACCGAGCGCGTGAAAGGCCAGACCGCATCGGAAGTGCTCGATGCGATGTACGGCGAATTCGTCGACGACAACTACATCATCGTCACGCAGGACATCCGCGGCATGCATCATTCCGAAGGCGACTTCGTCATGACGCGCCCGCTCGCCGGCCCGCTCAACAAAACCGGCATCGACGAATCCACCGACGCCTACGACACCATCGACTGGCTGGTGAAACACGTCAAGGAATCCAACGGGAAAGTCGGCACGATCGGCAGCAGCTATCTCGGTTTCACGACGCTGATGTCGGAAATCAATCCGCATCCCGCGCTGAAAGCGGCGGTGCCGGAAAGCCCGATGGTCGATACCTGGAAAGGCGACGACGATTTCCACAACGGCGCATTCCGCGTCGGCACGTTCGATTACATCGTCGAGATGTCGACCGGCAAAGGCGACGACGATTCGAAAATTCCGTCGGGCGTCGGCGACGATTACACGCGCTATCTCAACGCGGGCTCGATCGGCGATTACGCGCGCAGTTACGGCATCGATCAGTATCCGTCGGTGCAAAAAGTCATGCAGCACCCGGCGTATACCGATTTCTGGTCGCTGCAGGCCGTCGACAAATGGATGGCCGAACATCCGCTGACGGTGCCGACGATGCTCGAAGTCGGTCAGTGGGATCAGGAAGATTCCTATGGCGCGCCGGCCGTGTACAAGGCGATCAAGCCGAAAGACACGAACGACAATATGGTCACGCTTGTCATCGGACCGTGGCGTCATTCCGGCGCGAATCACTACGGCTACGATCTCGGCGCGCTCACCTTCACCGGCGACACTGCGCTCGAGTGGCGCACGAAATACGTGAAGCCGTTCTTCGATCATCATCTGAAAGGCGCGCCCGATCCGCACACGCCGCACGTGTTGACGTATGCGACCGGCGCGAATCGCTGGGAAGAATCGCCGCGCTGGCCGATGGGCACACCGACGCCGCTGTATCTCACCTCGAAATTCGGCGCGGGTTTCGCGTCGCCGAACGAATCGGGTCACGACGATTACGTTTCCGATCCGATGAAGCCGGTGCCGTTCATCCCGCGTCCGATCAACATGGGCGACGTCAAACAATGGAAACCGTGGCTGGTGCGCGATCAGCGTTTCGTTTCCGACCGTCCCGACGTGCTCGTGTATCAGACCGCGCCGCTCGACAAACCCGTGCACATCATGGGCCCGCCGCAGGCCGATCTGTTCGCGGCGACATCGGGCAGCGATAGCGACTGGGTGGTCAAACTCGTCGACGTGTATCCGGACGTTTCGCCCGAAGGATCAGACCAGGGATCCAAGCCCGAGCATGGCCGGATTCGAGTTGCCGGTCGGCATCGAAATTTTCCGCGGACGCTACGTGCACGCGCTCGACAAACCGCAGGCATTGACGCCTGGAAAAGTGGAAGAGTATAAATTTGGACTACCGAACGTCGATCACGTATTCCTGCCCGGCCATCGCATCATGGTGCAGGTGCAGTCGACGCTGTTCCCGCTGTACGACCGCAATCCGCAGACGTACGTCGACAACATCTTCAACGCGCCACGCGATTCGTACAAGGCGGCGACGCAAAGTGTCTACTACGGCGGCAATACCGCTAGCGCGGTGTATCTGCCGGTGGCCGCTTCGATGCCATGATTGCGCTCGCGCGCGTTCCGGATCAACAGAACCGCAGCGAAAAACCAGATCCATGCCTTAGTAGGGGCGCGATTTATCGCGCCCGCTGTGCGCCGACGGGCGCGATGAATCGCGCCCCTACAAAATCCTCGTCAGGTGCTGACATTTAAATTGCGTGGAAAATTACGCGTCGTCAGATCAGCTTCAATTCGCGCAGATTTGCTTCCAACTCCGTGACGGAATTCCACGGCAGAATCCTCGAATTCGCGCGCTCATCCGGCGGATTGGCCAGCAACTCGTCAGACCATCCGCCGCAGCCGGTCAGCGGCAACAGCGGACGCTTATGCAGCCACGCCAGATGCACTTCTGACTTCGTGCCCGCACGTCCACCGATGACGATGCACGCATCACCGGCAAGCGCCATCAGCAGATTGCGCGCATCGCCCATGCCGCACGGAATCACTACCGTTGCCGGCCAGTCCGCCGGCGGCATCTCGTCCGGCGGAACGATGCTGAGCACCAGACCTTTCGCCTGAATCGCGCGTTCGGCCGCAACGCGCGTCGCCGGACTGCCGCATCCGCTGACCACCGTCACGCCGAGTTTCGCCAGCGCTTCGCCCGCATCACCCGCGAGTTCGTACGCCCGCGAACCGGGCTCGGCGCTGCCGAGTACGCAAACCTGTGGCTTTCGGTGCGATTTCAAGGAAGTTGTCCTGGGCGCAATGTGCATCTATGCTATGTGTATCTTACGCCAGCATCATACACATATGAGAACCAACATTGTCATCGACGATCGGCTCATGAAGGAAACCCTTAGGCTCACTGGGCTTCGGACCAAGCGCGAAGCCGTGGAACTCGGCCTTCGCACCGTGGTGCGTCTGCGCAAGCAAGCCGCCATCCGATCCTATCGCGGCAAACTCAAGTGGACGGGCGATCTCGCCCGCATGAGAACCGATAAGTGATCCTGGTCGATTCGAGCGTCTGGATCGAATATTTCAACGGCCTCGATAATCCGCATACCGAAAAGCTCGATTCGCTGCTCGCGAGTGATTTACTTGCCATCGGCGACCTGATGCTGGTCGAGGTGTTGCAAGGTTTCCGGCAGGACAAGGCTTTCGAGGACGCCCGGCGCCTGATGACCTCGCTGGAGGTCGTGGAAATGGGCGGACAGACCGATCGCCGTCCAGGCGGCGCGGTGGTATCGGCAGCTCCGCTCGCTGGGAGTAACGATCCGCAAGACCATCGACACCGTCATTGCTACTCGATGCATCGTGGACGGTCATGAGCTGCTATTCACGGACCGCGATTTCGAGCCATTCGTAAAACATTTAGGGCTCAAGCCCGTAGTGCCGGTCTAGCGCGTTACTCAACAGACGCAAGGCTGCTATCGCGCAACTCAGCCAAAAAAACAGCCATTCAGTAAAAGAGCTCTCAAAGGGTCGATGTATAGCTTTCCGCTTCCTTGCAATCCTTAAATTCCGCCGCTTGTCCAATTTTAGATTGTGCTGCAAGGTAGCCTCCGAACGTCCTGCCCGTTTTCCCCATCCGCCGGAGCTCTAATGCACACTACGCAACGCCACGAAGAAATGCACGTCGCTTACGCGCCGACGATCAAACCGCCGCTGCGCAGTCATCGGCCGGAATGGCTGATCGGGCAGAAGATGATGGACCACGCGATGAAGTCGATCCGCTCGCGCACGCATCTGGAACGCGATTACGACATCCCGTATCTCGCCGGCTATAGCCTCGACGGTCACACGATCTTCATCGATCGTCACATGCCGAAGAGTTTCGTGTATCGCAGCCGCAAGGTCTCGACGGATCGTTTCCTGATCGTGCACGAAGCGGTGGAGAAATCGCTGATCCAGTTCTCGGCATGCACTATCTGCACGCGCATCAGATCGCGCTGCACGCCGAACAGGCCGCGGTGCGCGCCGAAGGCGTGACGTGGGAAGCGTATGACGCATTCATGCAGGACAACATCAAGGTGATCGGCGACGAGGCGTTGGCGAAGGTGCCGAGCAACCTCGATCTCACGCCGTATCGCGATTTCCACGACAAGGAAGAACTGAAGAAAATGCGCGACTGCACGGTGCATTGTCCGGATTTCGAACCGCGCCATGCGATCCATATCGCGGGTCTGAAGCGGCAGGCGACCCGCTCGTAGCGCCTATCGAAACGGGGATACCGATAGGCTGGCCCAATCGCAGTCATCGTAAGAAACGATTTCCTTCGCAGCACGCGTGCGGAGGATGCTGCCTCGGTTGTCGCAATCGCGGCAGCCGCCCAGAGGAGAAGCACGATGGCAGCCGAACTGAAATGTCCGTTCCCGCACGCGAGCCGCAAAGGTCCCGCCAATTCGCAATGGTGGCCGAACCAGTTGAACCTGGCGATGCTGCATCAGCATTCGTCGTTGTCCGATCCGATGGTCGAGGACTTCGACTACAAGAAAGAATTCAAGTCGCTCGATCTCGACGCCGTGATGAACGATCTGAAGGCGCTCATGACCGATTCGCAGGAATGGTGGCCGGCCGACTACGGCCATTACGGACCGCTGTTCATCCGCATGGCGTGGCACGCCGCCGGCACGTACCGTATCTACGACGGACGCGGCGGCGCGAGCGCGGGCGAACAGCGATTCGCACCGCTCAACAGCTGGCCGGACAACGGCAATCTCGACAAGGCGCGCCGCCTGCTGTGGCCGATCAAATCCAAATACGGACGCAAACTTTCCTGGGCGGATCTGATGATCCTCGCCGGCAACGCCGCGCTCGAATCGATGGGCTTCAAGACGTTCGGATTCGGCGGCGGACGCCGCGACATCTGGGAACCGCAGAACATCGACTGGGGTCCGGAATCGAGCTGGCTCGGCGACGAGCGCTACAGCGGCGACAGACAACTCGCCAATCCGCTCGCAGCGGTGCAGATGGGTTTGATCTACGTGAATCCGGAAGGTCCGAACGGCAAGCCTGATCCGTTGGGCTCCGCGCGCGACATCCGCGAAACCTTCGCGCGCATGGCGATGGACGATGAAGAAACCGTCGCGCTGATCGCGGGCGGACACACCTTCGGCAAGGCGCACGGTGCGGGTCCGGCGACGCATGTCGGCGCGGAACCGGAAGGCGCGAATATCGAACATCTGGGTTTTGGCTGGAGCAGCACGTACGAAAGCGGCAAAGGTTCGCACACGATCACGAGCGGTCTGGAAGGTGCGTGGAAGCCGAATCCGACCACGTGGGACATGGGCTACTTCGAAACGCTGTTCAAATACGATTGGGAACTCACCAGGAGTCCGGCCGGCGCGCAGCAGTGGAAGCCGAAAGACAACGGCGGCGCAGGTAGCGTGGTCGATGCGCACGATGCGAAGAAGACGCATCAGCCGATGATGCTCACCAGCGATCTTGCGCTGCGTTTCGATCCGTCGTACGAGAAAATCTCGCGCCGCTTCATGGCCGACCCGGCGCAATTCGCCGATGCGTTCGCGCGCGCGTGGTTCAAGCTCACGCATCGCGACATGGGTCCGAAAATCCGCTACCTCGGCAAGTTCGTGCCGAAGGAAGATCTGATCTGGCAGGATCCGCTTCCCGCCGCCGATCATCCGCTCATCGACGACAAGGACATCGCCGCGCTCAAGCGCAAGATTCTCGATGCAGGCATTGCGCCGTCGCAACTGGTGAGCACCGCGTGGGCGTCGGCCTCGACATTCCGCAAGAGCGACAGCCGCGGCGGCGCCAACGGTGCGCGCATCCGCTTCGCGCCGCAGATCGATTGGGAAGTGAACAATCCGGCGGAACTGAAGAAGACGCTCGCGGCGTACGAAAAAATCCAGCTGGAGTTCAACGCCGGAACGAAGAAAGTTTCGCTCGCCGATTTGATCGTGCTCGGCGGCAGCGCCGGTATCGAAGCGGCGGCGAAGAAGGCCGGCAAGAACGTGACCGTGCCGTTCACGCCTGGCCGCACGGATGCAGCGCTGGAACAGACCGACGTCGAATCGTTCGCGGTGCTCGAACCTGTCGGCGACGCGTTCCGAAATTATGTGCGCAAGGGGTTCGAGAACCGCACGACGGAACTGCTGATCGACAAAGCCGATCTGCTGAAACTCACCGCGCCGGAAATGACGGTGCTGATCGGCGGCATGCGCGCACTCGGCACCAACGTCGGCAACGCGAAGCACGGTGTGTTCACCGGCACTCCGGGCGCGCTGACGAACGACTTCTTCGTCAACCTGCTCGACATGCGCACGACGTGGCAGCGCTCGGATACCGACGCCAACGTGTTCGAAGGCCGCGACCGCAAATCCGGCGAACTGAAATGGACGGCGACACTCGCCGATCTCGTGTTCGGTTCCAACGCGCAGTTGCGCGCGTTGTCGGAAGTGTATGCATCGAGCGATGCGGGCGAGGTTTTCCTCGCCGACTTCATCGCGGCGTGGACGAAGGTGATGGAGCTCGATCGCTTCGATCTGAAATAATCGGTGGTCCGCGCAAAAAATACGGGCCGCACATCGCGGCCCGTTTTTTTAGCTACGGCGCAAACACCGCGCGAATGCACCCGTCGCGCTTGTGCTTGAACAGATCGTATCCGGTGACAGCCTCTTCGAGCGGCAAACGGTGCGTGACCAGGCTCGACGATTTCAATTTCCCGTCGCGCGCGAGTTCGAGCAGTCGATTCACATAGCGCTGCCCATGCTGTTGCGCGGTGCGCACCGTGAGCCCTTTGTTCATGATCACGCCGATGGGGAATTTGTCCATCAATCCGTATACGCCGAGGATCGACAGCACGCCACCCTTGCGGCAGGCGAGAATCGCTTCGCGCAGCGCCTGTCCGCGATCGGTGTGCAGATGCAGGATCTGCTTGACGCGATCGTAGGCGTAGCCGATGCCGCTGTCGTGCGCTTCCATGCCGACGGCGTCAATGCATGCATCGGGTCCGCGGCCGCCGGTCATTTCCTTGAGCAGATCGGTGACGCTGTCGGTCTGTTCGTAGTTGATGACTTCGGACCCTAAGCGTTCGGCGAGCGCGAGACGTTCGGGAATGCGATCGATGCCGATGACGCGTTCCGCACCGAGAATGCGCGCACTCTGCTGCGCCATGATGCCGACGCCGCCGCAGCCCCACACGGCCACCGTCGCGCCGCGCTGGATGTCGCAGAAATCCGCGCCCATGAAACCGGTTGGACCGGCGTCAGAAATGAAAACGGCATCTTCGTCGCTCACGCCGTCGGGAATTTCGAAACAATCGACGTCGGCGTGCGGCACGCGCACGTAGGTCGCGTGCGATCCCGCATATCCGCCGAACGCGTGCGTGTAACCATAAATGCCGGCGGTCGGATAGCCGAGCAGCGGTTCCTGCATTTCGCCGTTCGGATTCGTGTTGTCGCACAGCGAGAACTGCTCGTGCCGGCAATGCCAGCACCGTCCGCACGAGATGAAAGAAGGCACCACGACGCGCTGTCCGCGACGGATGCGCTGCACCGCGGGTCCGACTTCCACGACTTCGCCCATGAACTCATGGCCGATCACATCGCCTTCGCGCATGGTCGGGATATAGCCGTCGATGAAATGCAGATCCGATCCGCACGTCGTGGACAGGATCACTTTGACGATCGCGTCGTGCGGATTGACGATTACGGGATCGGGCACGGTTTCCACACGCAGATCATTGATGCCGTTCCAGCAGAGTGCGCGCATGTCAGGCCGCCTCCCGCGATTCGTCGCGTGTCGAAGGATTGTTGCGCAGCGTCGGAATCTCGCCCGCTTCGAGCAGAGCTTTCAGCCGATACAGCGTCTTGCCCGCGAGCAGGTGCGGCGACATGCCGACCATCTTGGCTACCGTTTCTGCGATCGCGCCGCCGGGCAGATGAAATTCGACGAACAGCGAAACCGCGGTGCCAAAGTCGGCGGGGGCCGGCATCACCGACATCGTGGTCGAGAGCTGCAACGATCCGACCGGATCGATCGTGTGCCGCACTTCATTTGCGCCCGGCCGATCGACCAGCCGCCACACCACTTCGTGCGAACGTGCCGGCGTATCGAACCGCCAGCGCGACATCTGTTCGCTGCCCGAGATAAGTGTCGCCACCGGCCCGAGCACGCGCTGTTGCACTTCGATGCTGCACCACGCCTTGAGGATTTCTTCGGGCGGCGCAGCGATGGTGATGCTGCGACGCACCCGCGATTCACCGTTTGTCTTCTGCAGTTCCATGATCGCTCCGTGTCGAGAAGTTATGCGGCGAGGCCGAGCACCGCGCGCGTCATCGATTCGTACCAATTGCGGATGGTTTCCAGATGCGTGCGCTCTTCGGCAAGCGCGCTGCGAAAACGCATGGCCAGATCCGACTGGCCCATCTCTTCGGCGGTCGACGCGAGCAGATCCCACGCCGGTTCGTCGGCGAGTTCGGCGACGAATACCGAGTGCAGGCTCTGCACGACGCTCGTGCGCGGATCGGTGACCACTTGCAGCAAACCCATACTTTCCACGCCGGTGAGATCAGCACACGGCGTGGCGGCGGTCGGATCACCTCCGACCGAACGGATCGCTTCATCGAGCAACCGCACGTGCGAGGCTTCTTCATCGCGAAAATGACGCAGCGTCTGCAGATCGATCACGCCGAGCTCGCTTTCGTTCGCTTCGCATTTGGTACAGAACGCGTCGTACAGGCGCGTCCCCGCGCGCTCGAACGCAAGGCGTTCGGCGAGTTTGTCGAGCATCGCGTGCGCCTTGTGGCCGGCCATCATTTCCATGCCGGCCGTCGCCATGCCTTTCATCGTCGCCGGCGGCGGCACGGAGCCGACCGGATCGGCTTCCTCGATCATCATCGTGCGCACGTCGGCGAGTTCTTCGACGGCGCTCTCCGGTTCGAATTCCTGGGTGGCCTGGAGCAGACGTTTCGCGTCCATCGGCGAGGTCTGCATCCCGGTTCGGTTCATGCCCAGCGGTGCGGTTTGGTTCATGGCGTTGTTCCTTAAGCGGCTTTGTTGAGGACTTCGGTTCCCGGCATCCAGCGGTAATTGCTGGCGACGGTTTCGGTCGGGGAACCTTCGGAATTCATATGCTCGCGATAGCGCAGCGTTGCTTCGCTTTCGCCGTCGATGTCGACGTATTCGGAATCGCACGCGCGCATGTCGACTTCGTTGGCAAGCGTCTGCGCGACGAAATCGCGCTGGCTTTCGAAGGCGAGCGCATAGGGAAATTCCGCCGGAAGAAGTTCTTCCGGATCGCGACGCGTCTCATTCCGATACTGCTCGCACACCGCGTGCAGATGACCGAGTTCGTAATCCAGACACCGTTCCCAGATCGCCTTGATGCGCGGGTTGGTCTCCGAACGCGCACAGCTGTGATACATGTAGACTTCGGCCGCTTCGTGGAACAGCCACTGTTCGAGCAGCGTCTGCGTCGGATCGATCATGCTGCCGTATTGGGTGACGTGCTGTTCCTCGATCGAGGCGATCTCGGCATAGAGCTGGCGCGCGACGGGATCGGCGAACTGCGGGCCGACCACCATGTAGTAATCGTGCGTCTGGTATTCGCTGCCGGTGATGATGACGCTGTGCAGCTTGGTCAACGGCGCCGCGGTCGCCGCATCGTACGGCTTGCGGATGTCGTCCTGCGGCGCGCGATGTTCGATCACGGTCGGACGGCCGGCGAGAATGTCCGTATAGCATTGCGTGATGTTGTTGGCGTCCTTGCCCTCAAGCCGGTCCATCAATGCCGAATAGCGGTACAGATGATCGAAGTCTTCGAGCAGTCCGAAGCGCATCGTCTGCGCGACATACGGATCGGGCTCCTGCTGCGCGAGCGCCGCCGTCACTTCGATGGCGACCTGCTCGTACGCGATCGTCGTGTCGAGCGGCGAATGATCCGCACCGATCAGCCAGTTGATCATCGTCGCCTGGTGATGCTCGACGCGGCGCAGCTGCGCCATCAGCAGGCGATGCTCGCCATGGAGACGAGCGGCAATGTGCTTGAAGCGCAGCGAATCTGTCTCGATGCCGGTCATCAGGATGATGCGCACGCGGGTGAACGCGTCGTCGTCGAGCTTGCTGATCGGCTTGGGCGCAAGTTCCTTCCATGTGAACTGCTGCTTCTCCAATGCAACGCCTTTGTTGTCGAGCCAGTTGAGCGCCATCGTTCGATCTCCTGAAACTTTTTTTCGGAACGACGCGACAGCATCGCGTATGCCACGAAGCGAAACGCGATGACGTGGACGGCGCGCGCGACCACGCAGTAATTTGTCCGCGCCGCGTGCAGCTTTTACACGCAGTGCAGCACTGCAACGCGCACGCACGCGTCGTGCGAATGGCACGCGCAATGCTCCGTCGACCGCCCATGAACACCATAACAGCGAATGCGGATCCGCGCTTTCCATTGACGGCAGGCGTGCTGTTCGGACTGGGTCTCGGCGGATTTT
The DNA here is from genome assembly GCA_963814225.1 of uncultured Gammaproteobacteria bacterium. Lineage (GTDB taxonomy): Bacteria > Pseudomonadota > Gammaproteobacteria > Xanthomonadales > Rhodanobacteraceae > Rudaea. The sequence continues at coordinate 218,053 of CAWFCC010000005.1, forward strand.
TCGACGGCATCGTCCTGCACCAGGTGCTGCAATGGCATCACATGGTGAGCAGCGCCTATCCGCCGACGTCGGTGCCGAACCTGCAGTTGAATACGTTGTGGGACGGGCTATTCCATGCCTCGACGTACGTGTTCGTCGTCGCCGGCCTGTTCGTGCTCTGGCGCAGTGCGCATCGCCGGCATCTGTTCTGGTCGACACGTCTGCTGATCGGCACGCTGTTGCTCGGCTGGGGCGTGTTCAACGTCGTCGAGGGTCTGGTCGATCACGAGATACTCGGCATCCATCACGTCAACGAACGCGTGCCTGCCGAACAGTGGATCTGGTGGGACATGGGTTTTCTTGCGTGGGGCGCGCTGATGATCGTCATCGGTGCGTGGCTGGCGTTCCGCCGTCGTCGCACTCACGACTTGCGCGCGTGACGATACGCTGGCGCCCAGCGCGTCTCATGGCAGAAGGCACAGGCCGCCGGCGCTTCACGATGTTCGACCACGTTGCCGCAACCCGTGCAGGCCGACCGTTCGTTGTCGCATTCGAGCTCATGGATTCCGGCATGACCTTCCGGCATCAGCGATAAGCCCGGGCGCTCCTCGCCGAAACGCAACACGCTGAACTGTCCTGACGCTTCCAGATATACACGCCGCACTTCGCCCAACTGCAAGATGCGCTGGCCGCGCAAGTCCGAAAACAGGCGATCGTTCAAAATGGATGCGATGGAAAGCGCACCGCGATCCACTCGTCCGTCGCGCACCACGATCGTTACCCTGCCCTGCGTGACCACTTCGAATCTGTTCGACCTTTCTCCGACGCATACTCCGATGCGCAATGCCACGGTGCAGAAGTGCCGTCGTGAAAATCACAACGATGGTCGGCAACAGTCCGCGATCGGCAAGTAAAACGGTCCCAGCCACTCCGCCACGCGAGCGAAGGCCATGCCCCGCAGTCGCGTTGGCGTTGCCGCATCAGATACCCGCCAAAAAAACTCTTTAGCCGCATGCGATTCGAATTCACTCTCGCGTGCAAAGCGCTGGCACAAGCGATGCTCGTCATATGCGCCATCACACAAGGAGGTTCCACATGAAAAAGGCACTCGTCATCGCAATCGTTTCACTGCTCGCCACCGGCTCGGCATTCGCACAGAACTCCAGTTCCAGCACGCAGGGCAGCAGCGGTAGTCAGTCACAGGATCAGAACGGCACGCAAGGTTCGAACGGCACGCAAGGTTCCAGCAGTTCGCGTTCCAGCAGCACGCGTGGTTCGAACAGTTCCAGCGGAATGCAAGGTTCGAGCGGAACACAAAGTTCGAGCAGCTCGCGTAATTCGAGCGGCACAAGCGGAACGGGATCGAGCAGTGGTCGCAGCAGCTCGAGTACGGGAAGCAACAGCGGCATGAACGCGGGTTCGACCAGCGGCACGATGAACGGATCGGGCACGTTCGATTCGATGGATCGCAACCAGCGCGGTTACCTGCAACCCGGCGATGTCTCGTCCAACAAGTGGCTGACGTCGAACTTCAAATCCTGCGACAAGAACCGCGACGGCCGTTTGTCGCGCGACGAATACAACACCTGCATGAGCAAATCGTCGCACTGACGTTCGCGCAAAATGAACTGTGTAAGAAATTTTTTCCCATCGTGTTCGATCGTGTCAAATCGAGGTGAAATTTCGCTTGAACGTTCCTGCGCACGCGATGTATACAAGCGTGCGCATGGAACGCACACTACATCGAGGAACGATGGTCAAGATGCTCGTCATGGTGAGCCTTCTCACCCTGTCTGCCGCGAAGGCCGACGAAGCCGGCGACTGGACGATGCCCGCGAAGAACTACGCGAGCACACGCTTCAGCGAACTCGACGAGATAAAAACCGATAACGCCGCAAAGCTGCAGGTCGCGTTCACGTTTTCGATGGGCGTCGCGCGCGGGCAGGAAGCCGCGCCGCTGATTGCCGACAACACGTTGTATGTCGTCGCGCCGTATCCGAACACGCTGTACGCGCTCGATCTGACCAAACCAGGCGCGCCGGTGAAATGGAAATACGAACCGCATCCTGAGCAGGCCTCGCAAGGTGTCGCCTGCTGCGATCACGTCACGCGCGGCGCGATGCTATGGGAAGGAAAAGTCATCTTCAACACGCTGGACGGCCACACCGTTGCCGTCGATGCGCGCGACGGCAAGGAGTTGTGGAAAACCAAAGTCGGCGACATCAACTCCGGCGAATCGACCACGATGGCGCCGCTCGTCGTGCGCGGAAAAGTGTTCGTCGGCAATTCCGGCGGCGAGTTCGGTGTGCGCGGCTGGCTCGTCGCGCTCGATGCGAACACCGGCAAGCAGGCGTGGAAAGCGTACGCGACCGGTCCCGACAGCGACGTGCTGATCGGCGCGGAGTTCAAGCCGTTCTACGACACCGACAAAGGCCACGATCTCGGCGTTTCGACCTGGCCGCCCGATGGCTGGAAAAACGGCGGCGGCACCTCGTGGGGCTGGATTTCCTACGACCCGGATCTGAATCTTCTTTATTACGGCACGGCCAATCCGAGTCCGTGGAACGCCGAGCAACGCCCCGGCGACAACAAATGGACGGCGGGAATTTTCGCGCGCAATCCGGACACCGGACAGGCGCGCTGGTTCTATCAATTCTCGCCGCACGATCTGTACGACTACGATTCGATCAACGAAAACCTGCTGCTCGATCTCACCATCGATGGCAAGCCGCGCAAAGTGATCGCGCGCCCCGAGCGCAACGGCTATCTGTACGTGATCGATCGCGCCACCGGCGAAGTGCTTTCCGCCGACGCATTCGGTGTGGTGAATTCTTCCACCGGCGTCGATCTTAAAACCGGACGCCTGCAATACAACGACGAGAAAAAACCCGAAGTCGGCAAAGTCATCCGCAACATCTGCCCGACCGCGCCGGGCGCGAAAGACTGGAATCCGTCCGCCTTCTCGCCGCACACGAACCTCATCTACATCCCGCACATGAACCTGTGCATGGACTGGCAGGCCGCGCCGGTCAATTACATCGCAGGCACGCCCTTCATCGGCGCGGAAGTGCGCATGTTCGCCGGACCCGGCGGCAACCGCGGCGTGTTCACCGCGTGGGATCCGGTCGCGCGCAAGCCGCGTTTCGAAATCAAGGAAGACCTGCCGCTGTGGAGCGGCGCGCTCGCCACCGCCGGCGATCTGGTTTTCTACGGCACGCTCGACGGCTGGTTCAAGGCGATCGACGCGCGCGACGGCACGCTGAAATGGCAGTTCAAGACCGGTTCGGGAATCATCGGCCAGCCGGTGAGCTATCGCGGACCGGACGGGCATCAGTACATCGCGATCCTGTCCGGCGTCGGCGGATGGGTCGGCGACATCGTGGTCGGCAAGCTCGATCCGCGCGACAAGACGGCCGCCAAAGGCATGGCCAATGCCGTTGTCGATCTGAAGGACCGCACCACCGCAGGAGGCACGCTGTATGTCTTTGCGCTGCCGAAATAGTCCTCGCCTGCTGATTATACTTTGCTGCATCGTATATTTGTGCGCGTGCGACCGCGAGAAGCGCGAATACCGTGCCGCGCCGTTGCCGGAAAACGGACCGCACGCCGAAACCACGAGCACGCTGCAGCCGGCCGGCGCGGCGCCGCCGGCGAGCGATCCGCGCGGCAAGGAATACGAGAACAACGCGTATCACATCAGTCAGGGCGAACGGCTGTATCGCTGGTTCAACTGCAACGGCTGTCACGCCAACGGCGGCGGCGACATCGGTCCGGCGCTGATGGACGATCAATGGCGCTACGGCGGCAACATCGATCAGATCTACGCGACGATCATGGATGGACGTCCGTTCGGCATGCCGTCGTTCCGCGGCAAGATTCCCGATCAGCAAGTCTGGGAAATCGCCGCGTACGTCCGTGCGATGTCGGGCAACGTGCCGAAAGATGCCGCGCCGAGTCGGCGTGAAGGCATGTCGGCAACGCCGCCGTTGTCGCGCACGTCCGCACAGCCGCCGAAGAGCAGCGAACAGGAGCCGCAGCATTGAACGCGTTGCAGTCGGCGCTCGCGCCGGCCGCCGATCAGGCGCAGGCGATCGATGGCATCTGGCACTTGATGCTGTGGATCTGCATCCCGTTCTATGTGCTGGTGCTGATCGGTGTCGCCGCGGCGATCTGGCGCATGCGCCGCGTCGCGCCGGAATCGACGCCCGCCGCGCCGAGCGACACGCAGATTTCGCACGCACTCGTGGTCGTGGACCGTGCTGATCGTCGCCGGCCTGATCGTGCTGACGCTCGGCAGTTTCTTCGTCGATCGAAAACTCATTCCCGGCCAGCACGCCGACGTGAACATCCGCATCACCGCGCTGCAATGGTGGTGGCAGGTCGAATACGTGAGCGACGATGCGTCGCAACGTTTCATGACCGCGAACGAGACTGCATCTGCCCGTCGGAAAAACCGTACACATCGATCTGCTGTCGAACGACGTGATCCACAGTTTCTGGGTGCCGAATCTTTCCGGCAAACGCGATCTGATTCCGGGCCGCACCAACACCATCGAACTGACGCCGCGCCAGGTCGGCACGTTCCGCGGCCAGTGCGCGGAATTCTGCGGACTGCAGCACGCGAAGATGGCGATGTTCGTGTTCGTCGACAAGGAAGACGATTTCAAGGCGTGGTGGCAGCGTCAGGTGCAATCGCGCAACGAATTGCCGTCCGATGTCGCCAAACAAGGCGAGCAGTTGTTCGTGCTCGAGCGCATGCGCGATGTGCCACACCGTGCGCGGCACGATCGCCGGATCGAAATCCGGTCCGGACCTCACCCATCTGGCCAGCCGACACACGCTCGCGGCGGGCGCGTTGCCGTTCAACGCCGGATCGCTCGCCGCGTGGCTCGCCGATCCGCAATCGCAAAAGCCGGGTACGAACATGCCGACCATCGATCTCGAACCCGATCAGCTCAACGCGCTGGTCGCTTATCTGATGTCGCTGCAATGACTTCGCGCCCATGACGATCGAACAAACCATCAACGCGAACGTGAAGCCGCAGACCTTCAGCGACGGCTCGCCGATGCTCGCGAGCACGTGGTCCGACGCGCCCGGCTTCTGGGGCTGGCTCACCACCATCGACCACAAGCGCATCGGCCGCCGCTACATCGCCACCGCGATGGTGTTCTTCGTGCTCGGCGGATTGCTCGCGCTCGCCATGCGCACGCAACTCGCCAAACCCGAAAACGGATTGATGGGTCCGGATCGCTACAACCAGCTTTTCTCGATGCACGGCACCTCGATGATGTTCCTGTTCGCGGTGCCGATCATGGAAGCGGTGGCGGTGTACATCATTCCGCTGATGGTCGGCACGCGCAACATCGCGTTCCCGCGCCTCAATGCCTTCAGCTACTGGGTGTATCTCGCCGGCGGCATCATGATCTGGATCGCGTTCGCGATGAACGTCGGTCCGGAAGCCGGCTGGTTCTCGTACGTGCCGCTGTCGAGTTCGGATTTCTCGCCCGGCAAGCGCACCGATTTCTGGGCGCAGATGATCACGTTCACGGAAGTTTCCGCGCTCGCCATCGCCGTGGAACTCATCGCTACGATTCTGAAGACACGCGCACCCGGCATGACACTCGCGCGCATGCCGCTGTTCGTGTGGTCGATGCTGGTGACGAGCTTCATGGTGATTTTCGCCATGCCCGCGGTGATGCTGTCGTCGAGCTTCCTCATCGCCGATCGGCTGGTCGGTACACATTTCTACAATGCGGCAGAAGGCGGCGACGCGCTGCTGTGGCAACACCTGTTCTGGTTCTTCGGCCATCCCGAGGTGTACATCATCTTCCTGCCGGCGCTCGGCATGGTTTCGTCGATCGTCGAGACATTTTCGCGCCGGCCGGTTTTCGCGCACACGATGATGGTGCTCGCGCTGATCGCCACCGGGTTCTTCGCGTTCGGCTTGTGGGTGCACCACATGTTCGCGACCGGCCTGCCCGCGCTCGGCAACAGTTTCTACACCGCCGCGAGCATGGTCATCGCGATTCCGAGCGGCGTGCAGATTTTCTGCGTGGATCGCCACCATCGGCAGCGGACGACCGCTACTTCGCCACACCGCTTCTCTTCGTGTTCGGCTTCTTCGCCATCTTCGTGCTCGGCGGATTGACCGGCGTGATGCTCGCCTCCGTGCCGCTCGACCTGCAGGTGCACGACACGTATTTCGTCGTCGCGCATTTCCATTACGTGCTGATCGGCGGCGGCGTATTCCCACTTTTCGGCGCGTTCTATTACTGGTTCCCGAAATTCACCGGACGCATGCTCGACGAAACATTGGGCAAATGGAATTTCTGGCTGTTCTTCATCGGTTTCAACGTCACGTTTTTCCCGATGCATTATTTGGGACTGATCGGCATGCCGCGCCGCGTGTACACGTACGAATCCGGACTCGGCTGGGATATCTGGAATTTCATCGCGACCATCGGCGCCTACATGATCGCGCGTGAGCGTGCTGCTGTTCATCATCAACGTCGTGCGTTCGCTGCGCTCGGGCGCGATTGCCGGCGACAATCCGTGGCATGCGCCGACGCTCGAATGGGCGACGTCGTCGCCGCCGCCGGCGTACAACTTCGCCGCCGTTCCGTGCGTGGAAAGTCTCGTTCCGTTGTGGACGTCGCGCGAAGAAATGCCCGCGCTGTCCGGCTTGCGCGAAGATCGCCGCGAAATCCTGCTCACGCGCGCGACCGACGCCGAACCGCAGATCACCTGGGGCATGCCGGCGCCGTCGATCTGGCCGTTCCTTTCCACGCTCGCGGTGACGTTGCTTTTCATCTGGTCGATCTTCGATTCGTGGGCCGTGGTGTGGGGCGCGATTCCGCTCGCCGTCGCGCTCACCGGCTGGTTCTGGCCGAAGGAAGATGATCCGGGCCTGAAGTCGGAGAAAGAAGAATGAGCCGCCGCATCGACATCGTCGGCGATGTTTCGCATCTGAAGGATTACGCCTTCGGCCCCATCGCGCTCGGACTGGTGGGGCGGGCTCGGATTCATGCTGATCGAAGGCATGGCGTTCGTGCTCGCGATCGGCACGTATCTGTACCTGATGCCGTTCGAGCAACACTGGCCGCCGGCCGGACCGCCGCCCGATCTGCGTTACGGCACCGCGTTCACGGTGTTGATGTTGCTGAGCCTGATTCCGAATCACCTCGCCATTCGCGCCGCGCACGAGCATGATCTGCGCCGCGCCCGGATCATGCTGCTCATCATGATCGCGATCGGATTCGCGCTGCTCGTGCTGCGCGGATTCGAGTACACCACGCTCAACGAACGGTGGGACACCAATGCCTACGGCTCGATCCTGTGGGCGATTCTCGTGATCCACACGATCCATCTCGCCACCGATCTGTACGATTCACTGCCGCTCGCCGCGATTCTTTTTTTCAAGCGCGTCGATGGCCGCAAGTTTTCCGATGTGGAAGACAACGCGGCCTACTGGTACTTCGTCGCCGTATCGTGGCTGGTGCTGTACGTGCTGATCTACTGGACGCCGAGGATCGTGTCGTGACATCGACGTTGCGCGCACGAATCGCGCCGTGGGCCGGACTCATCGCCGGTCCGACGTGCTGGGCGCTGAATCAGCAAGGCTTCACCAGCCTGCTGCATTTCGACTGTCATCTCGGATCGGGCGTCAAAGGCGTGGTGTCGTTCGTGGTGCTGGCGATCATTCTGATCGCGAGCGGCATCGTGTCGTGGCGTGCGCGCGGTGAAATGGAACTGCAGCGATTCATCGCGCTGTCGAGCGTGATGGCCGCCGCGCTGTTCCTGCTCGCGCTCGTGTTCCAGACCGCGGCGACGCTGATCCTGCCGGGCTGCGGCGCATGATCGCAGCGAAGCTCATCGCCACATCCGTCCTCGCGCATGGCGATGCCGATGCATTCGGCTGGACGCTCGACGCGTGGGTCATCGGTCCGCTCGCGATTGCGCTCGCCGCGTTCGTCATCGGCTACGCGCGGGTACGCGCACGCGCGACGCAACCGCCGCTGTCGATGCGGCAAATCATGTTGTTCGTCGCCGGCTGGTGCGTGCTCGCCGGCGCGCTCGTGTCGCCGCTGCATCAGGCGGGCGAACACTCGTTCGCGGCGCACATGTTCGAGCACGAACTGCTGATGCTCGTGGCCGCGCCGCTGCTCGTCGCCGCGCGCGTGCAAGGTGTCATGTTGTGGACGTTGCCGCATGACGCACGCGTCGGACTCGCGCGTTTTTTCCAGACGCGGCCGCTCGCGCGCACCTGGCATGGCCTCACCGATCCGGTCATTGCGACAGCCTGCAGGCCGCCGCGCTGTGGCTGTGGCATGCGCCGCCGCTGTTCGATCTCGCTCTGCGCTCCGACGGCTGGCACATCGCGCAACACCTGTCGTTCCTGATCACCGCGCTGCTGTTCTGGAGCGCGATGTTCAATGTGCGCCAGCGCCGCGTGCGCCCGATGACGATCGTCGATGTTGCCTCTTCGCCACCGACGTTGATCAGCGGCGCGCTCGGTGCGCTGATGGCGTTTTCGAGCAGCCCCTGGTATGCGGGTTATCGCGCGCTCGGACTCGATGCCGTTCGGGCTCACGCCGACGCAGGATCAGCAGATCGCGGGGCTGCTGATGTGGATTCCCGGCGGCATGGTGCATCTGGGCGTCGCCATCACGCTGTTCGCCGGCGTGCTGCGGCAGACGGAGCGCGGCAATGCGCACTAGCCTTCGCTATTGGGCAATATGCATCGCGGTCGTGTTGCTCTCGCTGATCGTCGGTTTCACCTATGACGGTTACAAGGAACAAGGACGCATCGCCGAACACGCCGCGCTGCTCACGGGCGGCGATCCGCAATCCGGACGCGACGCCGCCGCGCGCTACGGCTGTGGCGGATGTCACGACATTCCCGGTGTCGTCGGCGCACACGGATTGTCGGCCCCGCCGCTCACCAATTTCGGCGCGCGCACCTACATCGCCGGCGAGCTGCGCAACACGCCGGAAAGCCTCGTGCAGTGGATCATGCATCCGCATGCGGTCGAGCCGAAAACCGCGATGCCCGAACTCGGCGTCACCGAAGCCGATGCGCGCAACATCGCCGCTTATCTGTATACGTTGAACTGACGCGCGCGCAATCCGCGCACGAACTCTTCGAGACACGGCAACACGTTGAGAACGACAACGGAAATGCCGAGCACGACGAGATAAGCCATCTGCAATTGCGGATCGCGCAGTCGGCAGGCCCCGCCATCAGCCACAGCGGGATCAGCACGTAGGCCACGATCAGGAACGCGGGCGTCATGAACTTCGCTTGCGGCGGCGCACGCTCCGCCGATCCGACACGAGCATGTTGACGATCATCGCGATACACAGCAAAAACGCCAGCACGAACATCACCAGCGCGAGTCCGGGATAACCGAGAAGATGCGGCCCCGCATCGACGCGTAACGCGAGCGCCGCGCCGATCACCAGCGCTGCGGCAACGACGCTGATCGAAATGCGATTGGCGATCTTGCGCAGGCTTTCCAGCAACCGCGATTCTTCCAGACCCGTGATGCGCATCTGCAGGCGGTTGTTGCCGAGTGTTTCCAGGAACGCGCGCGCATGCCGCGGAAAATCGCGCGCGAGCCCGGCGATGTCGGCCAGTTCGACATTGAGCGCATACCACGACGTCTGCTGCTGCACGCGCTTGGCGACGACGACATTCAGATGCTCGCGCACCACGTCGCGCGGCGACAGTTTGTCGCTGAGCGATTCCATGACGCCTTCGAGCGCAAGCAGCGTGCGGCCGAGCAGCGCGATCTCGGGCGGCGGACGCACACCCGATGCGACGGCGTCGCGCGTGAGCTCGATCATCAGCGATCCGGCGCGAAACTTCACTGTGTCGCCTTGGGTAGCGAAGCGCGAAATGAGCCGTCCGCAGCGGCGATACCACGCGCGTTCGTCGTAAGATTCGAGCTTCTCGCCGAGCAATTCCATCTGCCGCGCGACTTCGTCGCCGTCGCCGTGCACGGCGGCGGCGAACAGTGCGAGCAAGGCTTCGCGCGTGCGCGGACTCAGCCGCGCGACCATGCCCAAGTCGACGAGTGCGAGTCCATCGTCGGTGAGCAATACGTTGCCCGGATGCGGATCGGCATGCACGAGTCCGTGCACGAAAATCTGATCGAGGTACGCGCGCATGAGATCGGCGGCGTAATCGTCGAGCGGCTGATCCAGACGCCGCAAGCCGGCGGAGCCTGCGATCTTCGTACCGTGCACGCGCTCCATTGTCAGCACGCGGCGGCTGCAGAAATCCGGCAGCGATGCAGGCACGAACAGCGAGCGATAGTCGGCGAGCTGTTTGCGGAACAGGCGAAGATTGTCGGCTTCGAGGTAGTAGTCGACTTCCTCGCTCAGCGTCTCCGACATCTCGTCGATCCAGCGCGCGAACTGCACGCGCTGGCCCTGTTCGGTGAACGTGTCGGCAGTGAGCGCGAGGCGGCGCAGCACGGCCAGATCGGCGTTGATTTCCTGCACGATGTGCGGACGCTGTACCTTGACCACGACATCGCGTCCATCGCGCAACGTCGCCGCATGCACCTGCGCGAGCGACGCCGCCGCGAGCGGCGTTTCCTCGAACGTCGCGAACGCGTGCGATACGCGCACGTTCAATTCGCTCTCGACGATCGCGCGAACTTCATCGAACGGAACGACGGCGAGATCGTCCTGCAAGTGCTCGAGCGCATCCAGATATTCGCGCGGCAGCAGATCCGGCCGCGTCGACAGCGCCTGTCCGATCTTCACGAACGCAGGCCCGAGCGACTGGATGTCGTCGGCAAAAGCTTTGGCTTCCTCGTGCGCGCGCGGACCGGCCGCGTCTTCCCACAGATGACGGTATTTCAGCGCAAACCGCAGCAGCGCGGCGCTGCGTCCGAGCGCGGCGGGCGTGTTCGTCGATTTCATGCGTCAGCGATCGTGTCCGGGAATCAGCTTGCCGCTGCCGGTATCGGCGCCGCGTTCTTCAGCCTTGTCGGGGTCCGCATTTTTCTGGCGTTTGCGATCCACGGATTCCTTGCGCGGTTCAGTTGGCGGATTTGCAGGTGTCTGTTCGGTCGTCACTGCTTTCTTTCCTGGCTTTGATTTCGGTTTTTTCGGCATGTTCGTCGGCCGTCGATTGGATGCGGGCGCCAGCGGCGACAGCGCCGGGCCGTTCAGCACATGGCCGTCGCGCGGATCGAAGCGCGAGCCATGACATGGGCAGTCCCACGAGCGCTCCACGGAGTTCCAATGCACGATGCAGCCGAGATGCGTGCAGACGGCGCTATGGACGTATATACGGCCATCGTGATGGCGGTACGCGGCGATCTTGTGTACGCCGTGCCGCACAATCGCCCCGGTGCCGTGCACGATGGCCGCTTCATCGGCGACTTCGCCGCCGGTGACCAGATCCGTGTACTGCGCCGCGACATTCGCGTTTTCGCTCGTGAACTCACCGAGCGCGCGCACCATCTTGCGCGATGGCGAATACAGATCGACCCAGTGATTGTTGCGGCCAACGATCAGGTCTGCGATCAGGATGGCGGCCAGCGTGCCATGCGTGAGTCCGTTGCCGGAGTCGCCGGTGACAATGTATACATTTTCCTGATCGGCCGGATTGTGTCCGATGAAGGCGAGTCCGTCGAACGGTTCGACCACTTGGCCCGACCACGCGAAACGCACCTCGCCGGAATAGCCGAGTCGCTCGCGCGTCCAGTCGGCCAGACGCGTGAACGCCGCCTGCTCGCCTTCGGGCTGACCGGTTTTGTGGTCTTCGCCGCCGACGATGAGCCACGTCGTATCGTCGGCTTCGTCGCGCCATGTGCGCACGTAATGATACGGGTCGTCGGTATCCCAGATCAGCGAGGGCGACACCGCTTCGTCGATCGCCATCGCGATCACGAACGTGCGATACGCCGCCTGCTTGGTGTGGATCACGAAGCGGTCGTTGATCGGCGAGTTGGTCGCCATGATCAACGCATCCGCCGTGATGGTGTGGCTCGATTCCGTTTTGACCGTCGCAGGCGCGCCGCCGTGCATCTCGATCGCGCGCGTGTGCGTGTAGATTTCCACGCCGCGGCGTTGGCAGGCTTCGGCCAGCCCTGCCAGATACCGCAGCGGGTGGAATTGTGCCTGTGCGTCGAACCGCAGCGCTTCTTCCAGATGCGACGCGGCGACTTTCGCGCCGTGCATACGCTGCACCGACACGCCGGCCCGCGTGGCTGCGGTTTCTTCGCGGTCGATCTCATCGGCCGAACCGTTGCTGCCGGGGATGAGATAGCCCGGCACTCGTGCGAAATCGCAATCGATCTTTTCATCCTGCACGACGGCTTCGATGTAATCGATGGCAATGCCGTGGCTGTGCGCGGCGAGTTGCGCGCCGCGCGCGCCGTGCAGGCGCTCCAGTTCGTAGTAGCGATCGTCCAGACCTGTAGCGAGATGCGCGGACGTGCGGCTGGTTTCTCCGTTGCCGATTCCGCCTTCGTCGATGACGACGACGCGCTTGCCGCGCCGCGCGAGTTCATAAGCGCAGGAAAGCCCTGAAATCCCCGCACCGACGATGGCGACGTCGGCGCGCACGTCGCTGCCGAGCGGCGCAAACGTCGGCAACGCACTCGTCGCCTGCCAGAGAGAAAGGGTGTTTCCGCTTCCTGCGCGCATGATGGTCCTCCATGGATCGCAGTGCCGATTGCAGAGTTCGTGCCGGATGCAATCCGTTTGCGTAGCGGGAAATTTTTTCGCAATCCCTCGACCGGCGCACGCGCAAACGAGCACGTGCACGAGGCATGCAACTTGCTCCTCACCACGTCCCACGACAAGGAGCAAGGTTCCATGGACAAGAAAATTCTGATGCTCAGCCTGTTGATTCCGTGCTCGGTCGGCCTCGCCGCAAAGGCCGCCAATGACGACACCGATTTCGCCGCGAAGGCGGCCGACGGCGGCATGGCCGAAGTCATCACGGGTCAGCTCGCCGCGCAAAAAGCCAGCGATCCGCAGGTGCGCATGTTCGGCCAACGCATGGTCACCGATCACAGCAAGGCCAACGATCAGCTCAAGTCGATCGCGGCGAAAGACAATATCACCCTGCCCGACCAGCCCGGCATAAAACACAAGATGGCCGCGTCGAAGCTCGGCAAGATGGAAGGCAAGGAGTTCGACAAAGCCTATGTCGAACAGATGATCAAGGACCACGAAGAAGACGTGTCGCTGTTCCAGAAAGAAGCCAAGGACGGCAAGAATCCCGACGTGAAGATGTTCGCGCAGCAGACGTTGCCGATCCTGCAGGAACATCTGCAGATGATTCGCAAGATCAGCACCGGCGGCAACGCGTCGATGTCGATGAACGACAAAAAGTAATCGTATCTGTAGTCAGTGAATCGCGGGCCGGATCAGCGCATCCGGCCCGCGTCAGTTTTTACTCTGCGCTCTCGTTGTCGGCTTCTTCGCCCATCAGTTCCTGCTTGCGGTTGGCGAGTTGCTCGCCCATCGCCTGAAGATCGATTTTCGCCTTCTTCGCCGCAGGAAAAATGCTGTCGTATTCTTCCTTGACGTGGTGCTTGATGTATTCGCTGAGCACCGTGATCTTCGCATCGAACTTGTCCTCGCCGACTGAGCTCGACTGGATTTCCTCGATGAGCTTCTTGGCGCCGTCGTGTTCGACATCGGCTTCGTCGAGGATGTCGTCCGAGCCCTTGACCGGATGCGCGTCGCGGATCGCGGGGTAAAAAATTTCCTCCTCGATCTGCGTGTGTGCCGTCAGTTCCTTGCAGATGCGATCGGCGAGTTCCTGTTTCTGCTGATCGTCATTCGACTTCTCGAACTTCTTGAACATCGCGATCACCGCGTCGTGATCGGCGCGGAGGAAGGCGAGCGCATCCTGCGCGCGCGCGGCCGACTTTCTGCCCGCAGACTTCTTGCCTGCTGCTTTCTTGCTTGCGGTCTTCTTGCTCGCTACTTTCTTGCGTGCCGTCGCCATGCGCTTGCTCCTGCGTGATGAAAGTTCGACACCTGCGTGCAAACTTTTCGCCAACGCCGATCGCAGGCAAAAAAGCGATCAGGCCAGCGACGGCATGGCATCTTGCCTGTACGCCCGATCTGCGAGTTGCAGGATGCAGTGATCCACTCACGCATTGGCGACGGCCGCATCTTCGGCGGTCGCATGCTGCCGCTGCACATCCGGAACGCCGGGCGAGAATCCCGCCGACTGCATCTCCCACAACGACGCGAACAATCCGCTTTCGTTGCGCAACTGCTGCGGCGTTCCGTCCTGCACCACGCAGCCATCGCACAAAACGATGACACGATCGAAACGCGACAATGTCGAAAGCCGATGCGCCACAGCCAGCACGGTGCGGTTGCGCATCAGGCGATCGAGCGCGTGCTGGATGTCGCGCTCGGTTTCGCTGTCGAGCGCAGACGTTGCCTCGTCGAGCAGAAGAATCGGCGCGTTTTTCAGGAATGCGCGCGCGAGGCTCAGGCGCTGGCGCTGGCCGCCGGAAAGACGCACGCCGCGTTCACCGATCAGCGTGTCATAGCCGTTCGGCAGTTTACGGATGAAGCCGTCGCAATTCGCGGCCGCAGCGGCCAACATTACTTCGTCGTCGCTCGCATCCGGACGTCCATACCGGATGTTCTCGCGCACCGAACGGTGGAACAGCGCGATGTCCTGCGGCACCACCGCGAGTTGTTCGCGCAGCCGATCCTGCGGCATCGCGTCGAGCGGTACTTCGTCTATGAGGATGCGGCCGTGCTGCACGTCGTCGAGGCGCTGCAAGAGCGACAGCAGCGTGGACTTGCCCGCACCCGACAGCCCGACGATACCGACGCGCTGTCCCGCGGGAATGCGCAGATTCAATCCACCGAACACATCGCTGCCGTTCGGATAGCGATAACGCACGCTGTCGAAGGTGATGTGACCGACCGTCGGACGTGCGGGCGCGGGATCTGCGGGATCACGCACGTCGTGCGGACGCGCGATCACGCGCAGCGTCTGCGCGATCGCGCCGAACTGCTGCGACAGTCCGACCAGCGCGAACGCCAGATCGCGCGAACCGTGCAGGATACGGAACGTCAGTGCGCTGATCACCACGACATCGCCCGCGCTCAATCGTCCCGCACGCCATCCGAGCACCGCCCAGACGAGCATGCCGCCGGCCATGAGCCACAGACACAAATCGTGCAGCACGCGCGTGCGTTCCAGATATAGCCAGCTCTGCCGCTGCGCGATGGCTTCGCCGCCGAATTCGTGCGCGAGCCGCTCACGCTCGCGCGCACGCGCGGAAAACGCCTTGACCGTCCAGATGTTCGAGACGACATCGATGAGTTCGCCATTGACGCGCGCGCCCTCTTCCGCATACGCCTGATGCAGCCGACGTCCATGCGCGGCCACGCGCGCAACCACGCACGCGACCAGCGCAACAAATGCGATCAGCGCAAGCGCCATGCGCGCATCAATGGTGACCAGCACGATGACCGCGCCAATGAAATCGACGCACGGCGGCAGGATATTCCAGGTCAGCCCGCTCAATATCGCGCCCACGCCGCCCGCCGTTGCCGTAATGCGGTTGCCCAGCGATCCGGAAAACGTGTCGGTGAAAAACTTCATCGAGTGCGCGCTCAGATGATCGAAAAGATCGAGTCGCACGTCGACGCCGGTCGCCACGATCGTGTTGCAGCCGAGCCATCCCGCGCACCGCCAGCACACGTTTTCGCTGGCGATCAGTCCGATGAAGAGAATCAACGGCGACCACACATCCGCACTGCCGCGATGATCGCCCGACATCGCGTCGACGATCAGCTTCATGCCGTACTGCACGGCCACCGCGCATCCGGCCGCAGCGACGATGAGCAGAAGCAAACCCAAAAACTGCCACGGCCGGCGACGCACGTAGCGCAGCAGAAAACGGATCGGCCGTTGTGGCAAGGAAGCGCTGTCCTCGAACATGAACCGCGTTGAGCCTCTCAGGCGATGAGGCTCATGGCGTTGGCGCCTGCCTCGCTCACCGCTTCCGCCGCTTTCTTGCCGGCGATGAACGCGTGATCGGAATTGTAGTATTCCCATTCGCTGTAGCGGCCGGCGAGAACGATGTCGTGATCGGCAAGCCACTCGCGGACGCACGCGATGCTCGCCGCGCGCGCGTGGTCGTAGATCACGTAGGCGTAGGGCATATCGATCTGCGTAGCCGAAACAATCGCATCGTCTTCATTGAAGATGCCGACACGAATGCAATCGTCTATGCATCGCCGGATCAGCGCGTCGCCATCGGCCGGAAGCGGCTTGGTCGGCGAATAGCTGATTTCGCACGTCAGCCCAAACCCGCCGGGCGCGTTGCAGTGCGGGCTCGCGTTACCCTGCAGGAAAATGCGGTGGAAAATCGTGTCTTCCGGATAGTAGATCCAGTGTTTGTCTGTCAGCGCCGGACGCCCGATACCGAGATTCACGCAGCGCACGGAAACGTGGCGAAGATTCGCGACGGCTTCGCGCACATCGGCGGGCGCGTCGTCGCAAATGGCGATCAGGCGCGGCAACGGCATCGTGCTGATGAGATTGTCGTAGTCGACGCGCGTTCCGTCATCCAGCCACGCGGTGTGCGACTTCGGCGCCACGCGCACGACCGCGCGTTTGAGCATGAGCTCGCCGCGAAGATGCGGCAGGAATCCATCCATCAACGCCTGGAATCCGCCGCGCAGCGGATAGCCGAATCGCGCGTTGGGACCCATCGGCTTCGGCGCGGGACTCAGCGCGCCTTCGATCATCTGTTCGAGATTCGGCAGCGGCACGCGCGTGCCGAGCCACGACGTTTCCATCGTCGCGAGCGGTACAGTCCAAAGCTTCGTGTTGTACGGCACGGCGAAATGCCTGGCGACGCCGGCACCCCACACGCGATAAATGAATTCCTCGAAATTGGCCGGCGCCGCCGACGTCGGCTTCTCGTTCCGCGCACACGCCAGAGCACGCACGTTGCTTTCGTGAGGCACCACGCCGTCGGCGCAGCAATCTGTTTTTTCGTCGGACGCCACCTTCTCCAGCGCGGCGGGTTCGCGCGCACCTTCGAGCCTGCCGTAACGCGCTTCGATCGCGCCGACGATGCAGTCCTTCAGCACTTCCGGCGGCAATCCGTACAACGATCCCTGGAACGGATAGCGCGTGTATACATTTTTACTGTAGACCCACGCTTCGCGATCCTGCCAGTGCACGTTGTCGCCGAGCAGGCGCTCGTACATGGTGTGCACGTACGGATCATTGGAAAACATGATGTGTCCGGCGTAGTCGAACTGGAATCCGTTGTCGACGATACGAGCGGCACCAGCCGCCAACGCGCTCGCATGCTTCGACGAGCAGACTGCCTTCGCCCAGGTGATACGCGGCGGAAAGTCCGGTCGGTCCTGCGCCTATGACGAGAAAGGGTACGGAGCGGCGCCCCGCGGATTCTTCCGCCGCGTAACGCTTCGCCGATGGAGTGAGCCCGTCGTTGACGGCTGATTGCAGGATGGTGCGCATCGCGGAAGCCGTGCGGTCCCATGAGGTGCGCGCCAATGTTTTTTCGATCGCCGAAATGCGCTTTGCCGTCATCGGACGCAGAGCTTCTTCGCACGCGTCGACGAATGCGTTCGCGTCCGACGCGATCCACACGCAATCGCCGTACAGCGTGATCACGTCGCGGATCGGCGTGCTCACTACGGGCTTTCCGGCGGCGAGATATTCGAGGGTTTTGGTCGGGCTGATGAATCGCGTCGCCTCGTTGATCGCGAACGGCATCAGGCACACGTCCCACGACGCCACGATCGCCGGCAATGCGGCATACGATTGCTGCGGGAAATAATGGATGTTCGGCGCCTGCGGCAGCGCGGCCGGATCGATCTTCACGACAGGCCCGACATAGCAGAAATGCCACTGCGGCCGCAGCGCGGCGATCTCGCGCACGAGCTCGATGTCGAAGCGCTCATCGATTACGCCGAAAAATCCGAGCACCGGTCCGTCGAAGCGAAAACGTTCGTCGGCGATGCGGCGATCACGCGCTGCGGAGAAATGCGCAACATCGACGCTGCTCGAAAAACAATGCGTCTGCGCATTGCGGTCGCGTCGTGCTTCGTAAAGGCTCGGCCCGCCGGTGAATACGGCGTTGGCCATCGCGATCAACTCGGCTTCGCGCGCGAGCAGCTGCGGCGGCGCGTGCTTGAATGCGCTCAGTTCGTCCATGCAGTCGTACACGACGGCATTCGCCGGCAATCCTTTCAGCAGCGGCAAGGCGAGCGGCGTGTAGAACCACGCGACGATGTTGTCGTCGATGTTTTCCTCGCGCAGATGATTGCGCACCATCGCGCGCAGCGCGTCGGCGTGCGTGTCGTCGAATCCGCCGATGCGGCTCTTCGTGTGCAGCCGGAGGATGTCGATATTCGGAAACGGATGCAGGCACTCCACGCCTTCGTGATCGCCGATGACGGGCTCTTCGACCAGCACGATCCGCGCATGCTCGGCCAGACGCGTCATCAGGTGTTGCGGACGCTGAAAAACAAAGTCCCAGCGCAAATGCGAAAAAACAACCAACGTCATGAAATTCTCCTGATGGGTAGCGACGCGCTGCGTCGGATCGAGCAACGCCTGAGCGCGCTTCAAATGGTGTGCATAGGCGGGATCGAGCCGGCGCTGCATGTCGGCGTGCGGATCGACGTCCCACAATCCCGAGTGGTGCCAGCGTTGCGGTTCTTCCCAATCCGGGCGATCGACGATCGGGTACAGACACGCGCCGTGCAGATGCAATCCGCGCGCGGCGCACGTGTTCAGATCGCGTGCGATTTCTTCGATCCAGCGCGCGCGGCCGTCGCCGAAGTGACTGGTCTCCGCGATCGCAATGGGTTTGCCGTAACGCGCGGCAACATCCGCGAGCAGTTCGGGCAGCGGCTTGCGGCGTGCGTCGGCGAGATGCCAATGCAGGCGCTCGTTGGTATCGACCTCCCACTGATTGGAGTGGTAGTAATTCAGTCCGATCACGTCGATGCAATCCGCGCTTCCGCCGAGTTGCGGGTCGCGACGTCCGCACATCATGTCGAGTGCTTCGAACTGGCCTTCGGTTCGCGCACTCGCGCGCACGTGGCCGTCGCCATCGGAAATGACGTGGATGAGCGGATCGACATGCATGAAGCGCGCGTCCGGAATCACCTCACGAATTGCACGCGTGCCGCGCAGCGCGGCTTCGACGAGCCGCTGCTTGAGCTCATTCGCATCGTGGCATTCACGCGGAACATTCGTCGACATCAATCCTGTGTCGCAGACTGCCCAGGCGAGAAATGAAATTTCGTTGATCGGAACGAACACGCGCGGAAACTCGGTGCTGCCAAGTCGTGCAATGCATTGCGCGAACGCCGTGCAGAATCGTTCGAATCGCGCGGGCAATTCTGGCGAGAAGTATTCGAGATCTTCGGGAATGCCGTAGTGCCACAGCGTCCACACGATCTGCAATCCGTGGCGGCGTGCGGCATGCTCGCGCAATTCCACGTCGCGGAAATCGAACGCGCCGTCGTGCTCGCACACACGCCAGCCCGCGCTTTCGCGCACGGTGCGGATGCCAAACGGCGCGAGCGCCGCGTAGTCCTCGTCGATGCGCTGCAGATGGCCATTCATCGCCGCGAGATTCAACGGCTGTCCGGACCCGTTGATGTGGTCGGCGCCTTCGTAGCCGGCCTGCCAGTACGAAGCGAACAGGCTCGCGTCGGCGCTCATGCGCACGCCCGCCGGCGCGTCCTTGCGCCGTGTCTGCCGCGGCGATCATCCGTGCGCCGCGATATCCTTGCGTACATCCCGCCTTCCATGTGATCGAATCTCCTGCGTCGCGAGTGCATGGGCAATGCCAGCGCGCAGAACACGGATTTCCGCGCGCGCACATGGCCGCGAGCAGGACAAGTTTTCACGCACCGCTGCAATGTTTTCAGCATTCCGGCATAGACGTTGCTCGGCGATCGGCCATTCATCGCGAAGGAGAGCGACATGGCGACACGCAAGAGAGAAGGCGCACGACGACGTCGGCGAAGTGCTGCGCGAACAGCAGAAGAACATGCCCGTCGAGCCGACGAGACGTCCGATCGCCGCCTCGCGCGCACCGCAAAGTCTGACGGACACTCAGGCTGGCGAAAGAGCGTGCGCGTCGCGGCAAGACGCCGATGGAAGGCCAGGAACCTCTTGGCGGATCATCGGTGCGCGGCAAGAAAAAACAACGCGGGCGCGGCAGCAACGACGGGCTGCAAGGGACGTAGCGCGTTCGCGCGCGCAAGGCGATGGCATATCGCTTGCGTCGCCGCGGCGATGAATCCGATTCCACGCGACCCGCTGCCCGACGCCACACTCGCGCTGTTGCGCGATCCGTATCGTTACATCGCGCGGCGTTGTCGCGCGCTCGGCGCAGACGTGTTCCGCACACGTCTGCTCCTGAAAGAAACGCTCTGCATGAGCGGACCGGAAGCCGCCAAACTTTTCTATCGCACCGATCTGTTCGAACGCGCCGGCGCCGCACCACTGCGTCTACAGCAATCGCTGTTCGGTCCCGGCGGCGTGCAGACGCTGGATGGCGAAGCACACCGATGCCGCAAGCAGCTTTTCATGTCGATGATGACGCCCATCGCGATCGAGCGTCTGCAATATCTGTTCACCGCGCATTGGGAACGCGATCTGCCGAACTGGACAGGCACGACCGAGGTCGATCTGTACCGGCGCATGCAGCGCATCCTGATGACGGCCGTCTGCGAATGGGCCGGCGTGCCGTTACCGAAGCGCGATGTGACGCGACGCACGCGCCAGATCGTCGCGCTGTTCGATGGCGCGGGTGCGGTCGGGCCGCGGCATTGGCGCTCGCGTCTTTCGCGGCGGCACGCGGATCGCTGGATCGCGCGCATCGTCGAACGCCTGCGCGGTGGCGCGGCGGAAGTGCCGCGCCGTTCGCCGCTCGATGCCATCGCTTCGTTTCGCGATGTCGACGGCGAATGCCTGCCGCCTTCTGTCGCGGCGGTCGAGTTGCTCAACCTCGTGCGGCCGACGGTCGCCGTCGCCGTGTATGTCGTCTTCATCGCACACGCGCTCGCGATGTATCCACAATGCCGCGAACCGCTGCGCGGTGCGACCGATGGTCTACTCAACGCCTTCGCGCAGGAAGTGCGGCGACACTATCCGTTTTTCCCGGCCGTCGTCGCGCGGGTGAAGACGCATTTCACGTGGGGCGAGTACGAATTTCCCGCCGGCGCGCGCGTGCTGCTCGATCTGTACGGCACCGACCACGATCCGCGCGTCTGGAAAATGCCCGATGAATTCGCGCCGCAACGCTTTCTGGCCTGGTCCGCCGACCCCTACACGCTGATTCCGCAAGGCGGCGGCGATCATCATCTGCAGCACCGTTGTCCCGGCGAGTGGATCACCGTCGCGCTGATGAAGACGGCAATCGCGATGCTCGTCGATCGCATCGACTACGACGTCGCCGGCCACCGCCTCGATCTGAATTTCCGTCGCCTGCCCGCATTGCCGCGCGCTCGATTCGTGCTGCGGCGCGTGCGCTTGCGCGGCTCCGCACTGCCGCTGCGTCCACGCGCGCCGAGCTGACGATCAGTGATCGCTTTGCGGACGCCGCCCGCCGCTGTAGTTCGCCGCGTGCGTCCCATTGCATATGCCGCTTTGCTGGCATCGACGATGCAACCCGATGAGCGCCTTCAGGAGAGACGGGATGAAAAAAGAACACGCCGCAAACAAAGAGACCGACCGCAATTCACGCGAGAAACCGTCGCGCGACGGGAATGCGAAAACAGAAATCCCTCCGAAAGATCAGCGAACGCCGGGCGAAGAAGGCGAAGACTACGGTGGCGGATTACGCGGCGCGTGACGCTCGCGATTTGCGCTGCGCGCGGCGGTGGATCCAGCCGGCCAATGCGTCGTATGGCCGCGGCGTGATCGCGAGCGCTGCCGTTTTATTTTCGCGCGCAAGCACGGCTTCGGCGGCGAGGTAGCCCGATCGCGCGGCACTTTCCATCGAGCAGGGAAGTCCCGTGGCAGTCCAGTCTCCGGCGAGGTATACATTGTCGGATGCCGTGAGCGTCGTCGGACGAATCGATTCGAATCCCGGCAGCGGACACGGAATCGCCATCGGGATGTGATGGACGTCCGCATGGGCGAGCTGCGCTTTGCGCACGTCGGGCGCGAATCCGGCGATTTCCTCGATCGTCCGGCGCACGATCTCTTCTTCGGACAATCCTTCGGCCGCGTGGCTGTACACGATGTTGCTCGCAATGATGCACGGACCGTCGCGCAGCGCCGGACGAATCCGCATCAGAGTTATAGAAATCGCAATTCAGCCGACCAGGCGCAGGTTGCTGCGCCCAGAAAAGTTCGTGCGTGATCGGTCGGTCGAACCACAGGTAGATACTTTTGTACGGACTCGGCTCGATCGGCGACGACGGTGAAAGCGTGGCATCGAGCTCACGAAGTTCCGCCGGCGGCACGGCATAGACGAGATGTCGCGCGGCGAAACGTCGGCCGTCATCGGTCGTCACGACGTGTCCATCACCTTCGCGTTCGCTGCGCGCCGCGCGAGAATCGAACACGACGCACCCGTCCGCCGATTCGATGATCGCGACGGATTGGTCGACATACAGATCGCTAAGCCCGACCTGCGGAAAACCGAAATGGAAGCCGCGATGTCCCGTGATCTGCGCATGCACGCGCATCAGCGCCGCCGCCGAGCAGCGTTCGAGCGGCACGTTCATCGTCGCCAGTGAAGCCAGGCGCCAGAACCAGTCGATCATCGCGGGCGTGGCGCCGCAGGACAGCAGCCAGTCCAATCCCGTCATCGCGTCGAACGCGTGCAAACGGCTTTCCTCGAGCTGCAGCGCGCGCAGCGACGGCTTCATGTTGGAAAGGATGTCGCGCAATTTCAGTCCGGGCGCGTGCAGCATGTCCGGAAATACTTCCAGCGGCGGCGGCAGCGCATGCCGGCGCAAACGGAACGCCGGTGTCGTCGCGATGGTGATCACCGGCTGCGGTTGCCACGTGATGCATTCGCGCGTACCGCAGCGTTCGAGGAATTTCAGGAAATTCGCGTACTCGCTGTGCACGACGTGCGGACCGATATCGACCGTATCGCCGGTCGCAGCGTGCGGCCAGGAACGCGCGCGGCCGCCGAGGACCGCACTTGCTTCGAGCACGATCGTGCGCAGTCCCGCATCCGACAGTGCAACCGCGCACGACAGGCCGGCCACTCCGCCGCCGACCACGAGCACGTCCGCGCGCGTGCCATCCGCGTCGTTCATCGTCACCTCGCATTTTGCTCAGGCGGCGCGTGCAACGATCACGCCCGTTCCAGAAGCGCCGGCGCACGTCGATCGACATGCGGCGCCGCAATGTAAATACACCGCGATATCATTTACCGCGAGCGGCGGATGTGGTGCAATCTGCATCAGGTCCATGATGGATCTTGAGTTTCATTACAGAGAGGGATCTCGATGGCATCCAGACTTCATCTGCGCCGCTCCGTTTTTGCGAGCGCCGTCTTCAACATTCTCGATCCGATTCCGTACGGCTGTTTCTTCGCCGCGTTCATCTTCGACATCGTTTACTACCGCGGCGCGTTCATCATGTGGGATCACGCCGCCGCGTGGCTGATCGCGCTCGGCCTGGTCGCTGCGATCGTGCCGCGCCTGATCAATCTCGCGCAGGTGTGGATCACGTCGCGCGATCTCGCCGAAGGTGTCGACCGCGTCGATTTCCTGTTGAACCTCGTCGCGATCGTGCTCGCGATCATCAACGCGTTCGTGCACAGCCGCGATGCATACGGATCGATGCCGGGAGGCCTCTGGCTTTCCGCGGCGACGGTTATTCTCCTTACCATCAGCCACGGCATGGTCGCCGTGCGCTACGCGCGATAGGCATACGGACATGCAGAACTATATTTGCCGCACCGTACTTCTCCTGCTGCGTAGCGTCCCTCGTCGGCTGCGACGAAAAAGCCAGCCTCGATCCCGAGCAGCAATCCGGCGCCGACCCTACGCTTCCACAAGCACACAAGTTCCTGCTGCCGCCGATGCAAGTGCCCGGATTATGCCGGATGGAAAGACGGCCAAACGCCGAAAGTCGCCGCGGGACTGAAGATCGAAAAGATCGCCGACGATCTGTTACATCCGCGTCAACTGCTGACGTTGCCGAACGGCGACGTGCTCGTCGTCGAAGGCAATGGGCCCGGTCTGGAAGCGATCTCCACGCCGAAGGCGCTGATCGCAAGCAAGGTCAAGAACCGCTCCGGCAAAGGCAACAAAGGCGGCAACCGCATCACCTTGTTGCGCAAGAACGCGGCAGGCGGCGCGTGGGAAAAGCACGTGTTCATCGAACACCTGCATTCGCCGTTCGGCGTGCAGCTCATCGGCGATTCGCTGTATGTCGCCAACACCGATGCGATCTTCAAGTTCCCGTATCACAACCGGCGAAACCGAAATCAAAACGCCGGGCACCGAGTTCGCCGATCTGCCGAGCACCGTCGAGCATCACTGGACCAAAGCGCTGCTGGCGAGCGCGGACGGCACCAAGCTGTACGTCGGCGTCGGCTCCAACAGCAATGTCGGCGAGAACGGACTGGAAGTCGAATACCGGCGCGCCGAACGTGCTGGAGATCGATGTCGCGACGCGCGGCAGCCGTATATACGCCGCGGGCATCCGCAATCCGACCGGACTCGGCTGGGAGCCGCAGACCGGACAGCTGTGGGCGATCGCCAACGAGCGCGACGAAATCGGCGCGGATCTCGTGCCGGACTATCTCACCTCGGTGCGCGACGGCGGTTTTTATGGATGGCCATACAGTTACTACGGCCAGAACGTCGATCAGCGCGTGAAGGATCAGCGCCCCGATCTGGTCGCCAAGGCGATCAAACCCGACTACGCGCTCGGCTCGCACGTGGCGGCGCTCGGCGTGTGGTTCTCGTCGAACAACGCGCTGCCGGAGAAGTATCACAACGGCGCATTCGTCGGCGAGCACGGCAGCTGGGATCGTTCACCGCTGAGCGGCTACGCGGTCGTGTTCGTTCCGTTCAAGGACGGCAAACCGGCCGGCGCTCCGGAAACACTCGTCTCCGGTTTTTATTCCGACGACGAGAAACAACTCTACGGCGCGCCGGTCGGGCGTGACGCAGGATCAGGACGGCGCACTGCTCATCGCCGACGACGTGGGCAACGTCGTCTGGCGCGTGACGAGCGCTCAGTAGTCGGTTTTGGCCGCCTGATGCGTGAGCACGTCGTCGAGGAATTTCATCGCCGCCTCCGAACCTGACTGCCCGAGCCAGAACAGCGCCTGCTCTTTCACCTTGCGCGGATAATTTCCGCGCACGAGCGCAATCAGCGCGGTGGCGGCTTCGTCGTCCTTGAGTTGCGACAGCGCAAAAACGCCCTGCTCGCGTACTTCATCGCTGGCATCGTGTTCGATGGCGGCGACGATGTCCGACCTGGCGCGCTTGTCGTTCTTCTGCGCCATCCAGAACAATGCCTGCGAACGCACGTGCGGCGCGTGATCGGTTTGCGCCATGCGGTGGATGATCGCGTAGCCGTCGACGGCGTGCGTTTCGGAAAGATCGAAGATCGCCTGTTCGCGGAGTTTGTCGTCGGCATCGGTGGTGGCGACGTGCTCGATGATGTGCGCGCCGTCGACGCCGCCGTTCTGGCCGAGCCAGAACAGTGCCTGTTCGCGCAGCTTGGCCGGATGGTTCGCTTCGGCGAGCTTGCCGAGCGTCGGCACGGCGGCCGGATCGTCGTGCATCGATATCACCGCGAGGCTTTCGTCGAGCACGCCGTGTTTGCCGGCGTCCTGCGCCAGTCGCGCCAGCACGGCGATGCTGTCGGCGGTCGCCACGTGCTCGATGCGTCGCGCTTGGCCGGCGTCGTCGACAACACACGTCGAACCGAATGCGCGCACCTTGTCGACAGCGCCATGGTCGACGTGCATATACACGGTCAGAGTGCGATCGGCCTTCGCGCGCGGATCGCGATCGTCCGTTTCCATGCTCCAGTTGTTGCCTTCGAGCAACGCAATGCCGGCGTTTGTCGCGGGCATAGCAGCACGACGCACCGGCGCCGCTGGCCAGCGGCACGTCGTAGGCAATCCAGCCGTCCTGACGCTGGATCTCGCGTGACAAATCGGCTTCGCTAGCGGCGGCTGCGCCGCCGAAGGTCGCGCCTGCAGCGAGCAAAACGATCAGATGTGTTCTCATTTCTTGTTCACCTCGGTTTCGATGAGATCGAGCGCGGCGTCGCCGCCTTCGGCGGTGATCGCGCGCATCAGCGCCTGTTTTTCTTCCTTCGATTTGGCCTGGCGATAAAGCTGCACCATCGCCTCGCTGTCGCCCGCAATGAGAAGGCCTTGCAACACCGCATCGCGCTGCGCGGGCGTGTCGAGTTGTGGATACAACTTCACCAGCGCCTGCGCACCGCCCTTGTCGCCGGCGATGCCGAGCGCGCGAATCGCTTCGACCCGGACTTCATCCGGTTGCTTGCCCTGCGCGATCGCGCTGAGCGACTGCACCGCGCCCGCCACGCCGAGCGACTGCACGATCGCGAGCTGATTCGGCACGTCGTGCGTGCTTGCGAACAACTGCTCGAGTTCCTGTGATGCCTCCATCGCACCGAGCGCCTGGATCGCCTCGCGACGTACTTTCGGATCGGCTTCGTTGCGCGCCATCTCCAGAATCAGATCCTTACGATCGGCGCTGAGGAATGCCTGCACGATGGCGCGTTTTTCCGTCGCGTCCGCGTTCGCCGTGTACAGCTCGCGCAGACGTTTGATGGCGCGATCTTCACCGCTCACGCCGAGCATGCGGATCGCATCTTCGCGCAGCGCTTTGTCGTTGCTCGTTTTCGCCACATCGACGACGGCGTCGAGTGCAGCGTCTTCGTCGATCTGGCTGAGCACGAACAGCGCGCGCTTCTTCACTTCATTCGAGTGCTGGCTCTGCAACACTTTTTTCAGCAGCGGAACCGCGCGCTCCGGCGGTGCGTTCATCAATCCTTCGACGGCGATTTCGGCGATGCCTTCGTCGTCGGCCTGCGCGTCGTGTGCGGCCGCGGGTTGCGTCTGGCGCAACAATGAATCGGCATCGTTGCTCCAGCGGCTGTCGGGAAAATCGCGATGCAGACGTTCGATGGCGGCCTTCGCCTCGCTGGTGCGCTTGGCCTGCACGAGCGTGTACGCCTTCCAGTACAACGCGGTGTCGGCGCTCTTGGGTTCCTTCGTGCGCAATTGCGTTTCGAGATCGCCGAAATGTTTCAGCGCCGCGTTCCAGTCAGATTTCTTGAGGTCTTGCTGACCCTGCCAATACAGCTGGTTGAGCTGCTTGTCGCCCGATGGACCGGCACTGTCGTCCGCCGCGTTAGCGGACAGGCCGAGGCCAAACGCTATCGCAGCGGCGAGCATCGTGGGAAGCATGAAGCGTGAGGCGACGTGCATGGATTTTCCTCGTCAGATTTTGTGTTTGTCCGCCGTATCGAGACGCGCCTGTGTCGCGCGCACTTCGAACAGCAGATCGGTTTTGCGCAGGTAGTCGCGCAAACCGTCGATGGATTGGACGGACGCATCGGCCGGCTGGTTAGCCAGATCGAGCAAAACAGGTTCGAGCTGGCGCAAAAAGTCCGCAAGCCGCGTGTTGCCCGCGCGCACGGCGGCGAGCGCATACAGACGGTTGGATTCGACGAGCGACTGCGCCAGCGCACGATTGCCCGCGAGGACTTCCGAG
The DNA here is from genome assembly GCA_963814225.1 of uncultured Gammaproteobacteria bacterium. Lineage (GTDB taxonomy): Bacteria > Pseudomonadota > Gammaproteobacteria > Xanthomonadales > Rhodanobacteraceae > Rudaea. Next base: position 245,780 of record CAWFCC010000005.1, read on the forward strand.
CTGTCGCTATTGCTCGCGGTGAGCAGCAGGCCTTCGGTGGCGCGCAGGTGATCGGCCACATAGGCGTCCAGAACGCGCGAGGCCATCGCGTTCTGTACCGGCACTGGGGAACTGGCGCGACCGGCGTAATAGCCGATGCTGGCTGCGACAGCGAGCAACACCGACGCGGCCATCGCGAATTTCAGCGGTGTATATACGCGTCGAGGCGTCATCCGGCGCAGCGGCTTGTCGTCGATCTGCGCCGATAGCTTGCGCCATATGCGTTCGGTGAATTCCGGATCGGGTGAGATGGCCGGCGCGCTGTCGACGTTCATGAGCATGCGCTTCAACGCATCGTAACGCCGGCGCAGCGGCGGCGATGCGAAGAGTGCATCATCGATTTCACCGATGCGGCGCGCGTCGAGGCCGTCGCGATAGAAATACAGGATCAGATCGTTGTCGGTAATCGGCTGAGTGATATTGGTCGGCATCGGGTTCACCGCAGCGGTTGCAGGGCGCCGCGCAATTTGCGCACGGCGCGGAAAATGGCTTGTTTGCAGGCGCTGATGTTGAGCGAGAGTGCCTGCGAGATGTCGTCGATCGAATGGCCTTCGACGTGGCGAAGCAGAAATGCGCTGCGTTCCAGCGCGGTCATGCGTTCGAGTTCATGGTCGATGCTGCGGCGGATTTCCGCGCCCTGCGCGTGATGGCGCGGACTGGGTGTTTCGTCCATGCAGCGTTCGAGGAAATCGGTTTCCTGTTCGGTGTCGTTTTCCACGTAGTCGAATTTGCCCTGACGTCGAATCTGTTCCAGCGCCGCGTTCACCGCGATGCGGTGCAGCCAGGTCTTGAACGAGGAGCGGCCGTCGAAATCGGCGAGATGTCTATACGCATTCAGTAGCGCCTCCTGCACGGCGTCTTCGGCCATCGCCGCTTCGCGCGTGATGCGGCTGCACAAGGCGAACAGCGGGCGCGCGTACGCTTCGACGAGATGTCGAAACGCGGTGCGGTCTCCCTGCCGGGCCGATTGGACCCAGCGCTCCTCGTCGGTGGCCATGTCTGTTGGATGCAGCCGGAGGCGATTCGGTTAGTGTCGCATCGCGCGGGATTTGACATTGCCGATATATGCGTTAGCATGCATATGCATGAACACACATATCGATATATTCCAGGCATTGTCGGACCCCGCCCGCCTGCGCATCGTCGAGGCGATGAAATCCGGCGAATGCGCGGTCAACGATATCGTCGAACGCATGGACATCCATCAGTCCGGCGTGTCACGGCATCTGCGCATCCTGGCCGATGCGGGCCTCGTGCAGATGCGCCCCGATGGGCAGCGTCGGCTTTATTCGCTGCGCAAGGAAGCGTTCGACGAACTCGAAGCGTGGGTCGCGGCGTATCGCCGCCACTGGGAAAAACGACTCGACCGATTCGGCGCCGCGCTCAAAAAGCGCCGCGCCACCACCAACGATGATCAGGAGAATTCATGAACACCGCATCCAAATCCGCCCGCGCGCAATTCACGATCGAGCGCACGTACGAGGCGACGCTCGAAGAAGCGTGGGCGCTATGGACCACCAAGGACGGCATCGAATCGTGGTGGGGACCGGAAGGTTTCGAGGTCACCGTGCTCTCACTCGATCTGCGCGCGGGCGGCGGACTGCTGTATCGCATGACTGCAACCGGCGCCGGAGCAAGTCGCCTTCATGAAGCAGGCCGGCATGCCGCTTGTCGACCGATTGCAAGATTTCGTACACCGATGTTTCCGCGCCGACACGGCTCGCCTACACGACGCTCGCGGATTTCGTGCCCGGCGTGGAACCGTATGAAGTGGCGACGCTCGTCGAACTCGAAGCGACGGCGAACGGCGTCAAAATCCGCATCACGTTCGATGCGATGCACGACGACGTCTGGACCGGACGCGCACGCGCCGGCCACGAAAGCCAGCTCGTCGAAACTCGACAAACTCATGGCGAGGCGCGCTGGAAATCCATGACCCAGTTCGTCTCCCACGTCTTGCCGTCGTCCGGCGAGAACGCCTGCTCCCAGTAGACGTGCGCGTCGTCCTTGCGTTTCCAGACGACGCGCACGGTGATGGGTTTGCCGTTGAACGTATCCGGTGCGTAGAACATGCCGGTGTCGCGGTCGAAGCTGCCGGACGCGAGCGTTTGCATCGTTCCGGGCGTGTTGCGCGAATCGGCCCAGTACAGCGTCCAGCGTTTCTTTTCCGGATCGTATAAATGCAGGCCGATCGCGTTGAACGACGGCCAGTGATCGGTGCGGTAGTTTTCTTCGGTGCCCAGATTGCCGGGAAGTGTGTGGAACGAATCTTCAGCTTCGAATTCGATCCACTCGTGCGAATCGGCGAGGCGATGTGCGAGAAAGCGGTTGTGCACGGACCAGTTGCCGATGAGGAAGTCGAAATCGTGGACGGACGATGTCCACGGTTTCTCCGCAGCGGGACGGTCGCCGTGCCGAGGCAACCCGCCGCAACTAGCAAGATCGATCGCAAGCCCGTCATCAACGCAGTTCCGATTTAGCGTTCGGCGCGAGACGCAACCGCTCCGGTTTGCGCGTCAGTGCCGGGAAAAGCGCTTCGGGCGTGGTGTCGCGCCAGCCGCTCGATGCGTGGAAGCGCGTCGCGAATGCATTTTCGGCCTCGGCGTTCGGCCAGCGCGCGAACCACACGAAGACGCGATCGTGCTCGCGGATCGGCAGCGCCGGGAAATTGTTCGGCGATTCTTCGCTGACGAAACGCGCGATCGGCTTGGCGCCGAGTGACGCGAGGTGCGGCAACATCGTCTCGTCGAAGAACTTCACGAAAGCCTGCGCGTCGACGTTGGCGAGGTAGTAAATGTTCGCGCCGATGATTTCGTCTTTGTTCGCCGTCGTGGTGGAGGACGATTGGAAACCGCCATCCGGGCCGGCCGGCTTCAGCAGAAGCACGTTGTCCGAATCGAGCATCGTCGCGTTGGCTTCGGTTCGTTTGGCCTTCCAGTCCGGGCCGGAGTAAAACGCCGACAGCACTTGCGGACGCGAAGCCATATCGCGAAAACCGCGCAGCCAGACGAAGCGGTCGGGATCGTCGAGATCGCGGAAGGTGCCGATCACGTGTATGCCACCGTCGTTCTGGGGCTGCTGGAAACTTTCTTCGAACATCTTTATCAACGTATCTCGCTTGCCGCCGCGCAGCGTGTACTGGCGAAGTTCGACGATGGTGTCCGGATGCGTTCGAGATTCTGACGTTGCGTTCGTCGCCGCGTTCGCCTTTCCGCTCAGCACGCCGGCGGCCACTGCCGCGCCGATTGTCGTCCCCATGAATTCGCGTCGATTGAGCACGGCTTCGTCCTCTGGTTGTTATATAAACAGACCGCTCGACCTGTTTGTTTCAGTTTGCCGAGTGTGCGATGCTGTTGTCAAATGGTTTCCATGAAACGCACGCGTTCCAAGCCGATTCCAGGCAAGCGCCGCAACGATCCCGAAGGCGTGCGCTCGCGCGTGCTCGACGCCGCGGCCGACGCTATTCCAGGCGCAGGGTTATCACGCCACCGGGATGCGAGACGTGATCGCGAAAACGGGCTTGTCGCCCGGAGCTTTCCATCATCACTTCCCGACCAAGGAATCGCTGGCGATGGCGGTGATCGATGAACGCGTGGCGCCGGCGGTGCGCGAAGCGTGGATCGATCCGGTTCGCGAAGCGGTGCATCTGCGTCAAAGTATCGTCGCTGTTTTCGCCGACATCATTCGCGGACTGGACGATCGCGGAAAGGTGTCGGGTTGTCCGCTCAACAATCTGGCGATGGAGCTGTCGCTGACCAACGCGCGCATGCGCGATGCGCTGCGTTCGGTATTTGTGGAATGGCAGGATGCGCTCGAAGCACGCATCGCGAAATCGGCGCGCGGAAAACAGTGGAGCAAGGATCAGCGGCGCGCTGCGGCGTCGTTCATCGTCGCCTCGTATTCGGGCGCGATGAATCTATCGAAAGCTGCGCAGGATTCGACTCCGCTCAAGGCGATGCAGAAGACAGTTGTCGCAGTGGCTGGCGGATCAGCAACTGGATTGAAGCCGGCCTCACAGCACCGGACGCGTCCCACGTTGTTCTTCGGGTCGAGCCAGAATGCCTCGCGCGCGAAGCGATGGAAAATCTCCGGCGGCAGGATCGGCGTGCGATCGATCACTTCGAGCTTGCGCCGCACCGTATGCAATCCCGGCATGCCGACGCGTTCGTCGAACTCGTTCGCGTTGTATTCGATGTTGTCGAAATCGTGCTCGAACCAGGGCTCGCCGATGAACTGGTAGACCGCGCGCAACGTTTTGGCGGGATCGCTGACCAGGCTTTCGTAGGTCAGAAGCAACAGTTGGCCCGGCGCGTACTGACCGTAGAACGCATCTTTCACCGACTGAAACGCAAAGCCGACCATGCCGCGCGGATCGGTCAACGCTTCGATGCGTGCATAGACCGTCGTGTTGGTGTCGAATCGGAACACCTTGCTGACGTTGACGGGCGAATTGCGCACCAGACGTTCCATGCTGTCGAGCACCCACGAAAGATCACGCACGCACGCGATGACTTTTGCTTTCGGGAACAGCGCCTCGAGAAGTTTCATGCGGCTGCACCACAGGCGGCTGGTGTCGAAGACGACATCCGATCCCGCGGAACCTGCGTAGAAATTCTCGACCAGACCGCGCAGCAGCGACACGCGCTGCTCTTCCGAAACGGCGAACGAAAAATCGTTCTTGCTGCTCGCTTCGGCGATCACCACGCCCATGATGTCGGCGAGCGGACTGGTCATGCCCGCGCGGAATCGCGGATTCTGGTTGAGGATGGCGGCGAGCAGCGTGCTGCCCGAACGCGGCAGTCCGGAAATGAAATGGAATTTGCGCGCGGGTGTCACGGCGGATGCGGCGGGCATGCGATCTCCATGAATTCGTGCGTGGATGCGAAGAAGATGAGCGGGTATGCACCGCTGCACGCTTCATCGCTCAAACGCTGTGTATCCACAGTGTACTCAATCGAACGCAGAACGTTACGGCGGCGCGGCGGTGGAGGTGCGGATGCGCATTTCGTAGCCGACTTCGACCATCGTCGCGTCGCCTTTGCCGCTGACCACGCGCAGCAATTCCTGCGTCGCGCGTTTGCCCATCTCGCGCACCGGCTGGTGGACGGTGGTGAGCGGCGGCCACGTCTGCGCGGCGATGGTGGTGTCGTCGAATCCGCAGATCGAGAGTTCATCGGGAACCGAAACACCGGCTTCGGCCGCGGCCCAGATCGCGCCGGCGGCCATGTCGTCGTCGGCCGCGAAGATCGCGGTCGGGCGGCGCTTGAGCGCGAGCAGTTTGCGCGTGGCGGCGACGCCGGATTCGAACGAGAATTCGCCCTGCACCATGTACGCCGGCGCTTCGTTCAATCCGGCGTGCTTCAGCCCATCGCGAAAACCCGCGAGGCGCCACACGCCGCCGCCGTGTTTCTGATCGCCGATGATGTGCGCGATGCGGCGATGGCCGAGCGCGACCAGATGCGCCACCATCGCCGCGGCGGCTTCGCGTTCGTTCAACATCACGCCGACCGATCGCTTCGGATGTCGCGGCGCGATCGACGCGAACGGAACGGCGTGCTTGCGCAGGCTGTCGAGCAGTTTCGCGTGATCGGTGATCGGCGGCGTCAGGATCAGTCCATCCGGACGGTGACGCGACAGCATGTCTTCGACGCGTTCGACGAAATCGTCGGCAGTCGAAACCAGCGGGCGCACCATCATGCTGTAGTGCTGCGCTTCGCACGCTTCGAGCACGCCGGCCTGCACTTCCATGATGTAGCTGGGCGAGAGGTTGTCGTACAGCAGGCCGATCAGGAACGAGCGATTCGTCGCCAGGCTGCGCGCCGACGCGAGCGGGCGATACTTGAGCGCGGACATCGCGGCGAGCACGCGCTCGCGCATCGATTCGCGCACGTTCGGCTCGTTGTTGAGCACGCGCGAAACGGTTTTTTTCGACGTGCCCGAGGCGCTGGCTACGTCTTCGATGGTTGCGCGCATCGCGGGCGTCCGGTGATGTTCAGTGCGTTGATCCTTGTGTTGCGTCGAGCGCGATGGTTTGCGTCGGCGTGTTCCAGCCCTCGAGTTCGAGGACGGGTGCGGTCGCGCCTTGCGCTGCATAGTGCGCGCTCAATGTGATCGATTCGCCGGGCCACAGCGTAACGTCGTTGTCGCTCCAGCGGATCGGAAGCACGCCATCGCCGTGCGCGGATTGTCGGATGGAAAGATGCTGAAACAGCGCGACGGATTTCGCTGATTCAGGCAGCGAGAGTGTGACCGTCGCTACATCGTCGTTGCCGTCGCGGCGCGTCGACGCATGCACCTGGATCGTTGGCGCCGGCAGCGATTGCAATGCGGTGAAGTCAGCGTATTGCGACACCGGCGTGAGATACCAGTTCGATTTCGCCCAGTCGAGCACATCGGGCTGCGCGGACAACCAATAGACGTTGCGGCTGATCGGCTGGCCATCGCCGGATTCGAGATTCAACTCGACGAAATAGATGCCGGAAATTCCCGACGGTTGCGGAACGGTGGTTAGCTGTTGCGTACGGTTGCCGGCGAGGTCGATGTTCATGAGCTTCTTCTCGTAGCGCACGCTGCCGTCGAAATTGCGCACGCGGACGTGCGCCTGCAACGCATGCATCGCCGTGAGCGTGTGATTGATCAACATGATCGCGCGCGTATCGTACGAATACTGGATGTGCACCGGTTCATTCGCTTTCTTCGCACCGAAATAGGCGCCGGCCGGATTGAGGTAATAGTCGTACAGATTCCAGTGCAGCGACGGCCACGCGCCATTGAGCATCCAGTAGATGACGCCCGTCGCCGGATTGGACGCATTCTCGTGCGCGTTGAACGCTTCGAACTGCGCGCGCACGTTGTCGTAGTTTTCGAGCTGGGCCTTGGCGACGAAATCGGCGAGATCCTTCGGCGCGCCATAGCGTTTCGCCAGCGCGTTGTCGAATGTTTCGAGCGCCGCGAACGGCGACCACGATTCAGCCGCGTGATATTGGCGAACTTTTGGATATTTCCACAACGCTTCCTGCTCCTGCGCGGAGAGCATGCGCGTGACGTCTTCCAGACGCGGAATGGTCGCGCCCGCGCCCACTTCCGAATCGAAACCGAACGCGCCGCCGAGTTTGTCGCCATACCAATAATCGGGCGGCACCCAGTCGTACGGTCCGTCCATTTTGAATCCGGACGGATACGCATCCGCGATTTTTCCGGAGCCGGCGGATTTCGGGATCGGAGGATTCTCGTTCACCGTCATCGGCGCTTCGCTCGCTTCGCGCCTCGATGCAGACGCGACGATCGGCGTCTGCCAGTCTTCGTCGCGCAGGATGTCGATGTACTTCTTTCCGATCGACGGCGGCGGTGCGTTGTCGCTGCCGATCAGGAATCCGATCACCGATGGATGATTGCGCAACAACCGCGCTTCGCTGTGCATCGACGCTTCGGCGATTTTGAGGTCCGCGTCATCCCACGGTGCGGCGCCGGTTTCGGCCCACGCTTCCCATTTGTCGCAGCATTCCCAGCCGGGCAGGATCATGATGCCGAGGCGGTCGGCGAGATCGTAAAAGCGCGGGTTTTCGAGCTTGCCTTCGAGGCGGATGGTGTTGAGTCCGAGGTCGAGTACGTAGGCGAATTCCGCATCCATGCGCTTGGGATCGTCGCGCAGGAACATGTCGGGCGCCCAGCCCGCGCCGCGGATCAGCACCGGTTTGCCGTTGATGAAGAACTGGCGATTGCCTTGTTTGGTCAGACGCGACGTTACATCGCGGATTCCAAATTTCGCTTCTGCGCGATCTGATGTTGCGCCGTCGACGGTGGCGGTCAGTTGCAACGGATACAGCGGCTGTTCTCCCATGCCCGCCGGCCACCAGATTTTGGGATGGCTCAGTGAGAGGCCCGGATCGGTCGCCGGTGAAAACACGATCGTCTGAGTTTGGCCCGCATCGAGATGGACGGTGCGGCGCAGCGAAACGCCGGCGACTTCTCCGCTGATCGTCACGTCATGCGGTGCGCTGTCCAGATTGTTCAACTCGGCTTTCGCGGTCAACGCGGCGCGATCGAGATTCGGCAGCGAAAGCACCGGCGTGACGTGCGCGAAATTCAGACGCACCGGTCCGGTCCGCACGATATCGACGACCGCGCCACGGGCCCATGTTGTTGTCGGGCGGCATCGGATTCCAGTCGACCCAGCCGGTGGAAAACGCCAGATTGGGATCGGCCGGATAGATGCGCAGCGCGAGCGTGTTCACGCCTTCGTGAACCCATCGGCTCACGTCGAATTCGTGTACGGGATAAGCGCCAGCGACGGCTGCATGATCGGCAACTTCCTCGCCGTTCACCCAGATGTCGGCGCTCGCGATCATGCCGTTGCTGCGCAGAATCGTGTGTCCGCCTTTCATAAGCGTGAACTGCGTGCGGTACCACCACGGGACGACGAACTTGTTGCCGCCCGAATCCGGAACCTCGACGGCGCGCAGATTGTCGCCGACGAAAATGTCCGGGTACTTGCCGTTTTCCAGCAAGCCGGCCATGACCGTGGCGCGACCGCTCACGCGAAACCATTCGTGCGTCGGGAAGTCGCTGCTCGATACTTTTGCGCCGCTCTGCTGCACTTTGGCGCTCGATTGCATTTCCCAGCGATCGATCGCGGTAGTACCGACAGCCTCGCTGATTTGCACCGGCACGAAGGCGTTTTCCGCGTGCGCGGACGGGAATATCAGCATCGCTGCTGCCGCTACGATTCCAGCTCGAATCAAGAATGATTGCATGGCGTCAGTCGTTCCCCACATAGGCTTCACGTATTTCCACCGGCGCGAACGGCCACGATTTGTTGTGCCTGGCCCACACCACGAAAACCACGAGTCCGATCAGAATCCACGCACTCGACAGCACGATCGACAGCATCGACGCGGACACATAGACGTATAGCCATCCGAACATCGCGACGATGCACGGCACCGGATACAGCCATTGCCGGTACGGCCGCTGCAACTCCGGTTGCCGCTTGCGCAAGCACGACCAGCGCGGCGATCTGCGCGATCGACTGCACGATGATGCTCGCCGTCAGCAACATGTTGATGACTTCCTGCAGATCGAAGAAGGTTCCAATCGCGGTCACCACGCCCATCGTCACCAACGCGATATGCGGGAAACCCTTGCGCATGCAGACGTCCGAACACGGACAGGAATACTTTCTCGTGCGCCGCCTGATACGGAACGCGCGATCCGCCGAGCAATCCGGCGAACACCGACGCGAACGCGGTGATGACGATGAGCACGGTCATCACGTTCGCCGCGGTGTGTCCCCAACTGCGTTCCACCACCAGTGACGCGACGGATTTTGAAGACGCGATTTCCTGCCACGGCGCCACGCCAAGAACGCTGATGTTGAGGATGAGATAGACGAACATCATCGCCGTCACCGAGATGATGATCGAGCCGGGCATGGTGCGACCGGGATCGCGCAGTTCGTCGCCCATGTAGGCGGTCGTGAAATAGCCGAGGTAATCGTAGATGCCGATGATGAGACCGGCGCCGAGTCCGACGAAGAAATGGCTGCCGAACGCATCCGGCGGATACGTGAAGGCGAGGTCTGCGTGGAAATTGGAGAGTCCCGCCGCCGACACGCCGATGACGGAAATCAGCATGATGATCCACAGCGCGATCGTGATCGATCGGATCGATTCGATGCGCCGGTACAGCAGGATAACGACGAGTGCCGTCGAAACTACGCCGATGGTGTGCGCGGCGAGCCAGCTCAGGTCCGGGAAAAAATACTGCAGGTATTCGACCATGCCGATGATGCCGGTCGACATCGTCAGCGGAACGGCGAGCAGTACTGTCCAGATGAAAAGAAACGGCATCAGTTTGCCGGTGCGATATTGGAACGCTTCACGCAGATAGACGTACGTTCCGCCGGAACCCGGCATCGCCGCGCCGAGTTCCGCCCACACCATGCCGTCGGCCACCGCGAGCAGCGCGCCGGCGATCCAGCCGACGACTGCCTGCGGCCCACCCATTGCGGCGACCATGAGCGGGATCGTGATGAAAGGCCCGATCCCGCACATCTGCGTCATGTTGATCGCTGTCGCCGAGAATAAGCCGATGGACCGATGGAAACCGGTGCCGCGATCTGGCTGGGTGACTCTCGGAGTTGACATAAACCTCACTCGAATAAATCGCGTGGCGACTCCACGCTGTTTCGCTCGTCATTCCCGCGAAAGCGGGAATCCAGTGCCTTTATTTCGTTCCCTAAACAGCAAAGTCGCTGGATTCCCGCTTTCGCGGGAATGACGATATTAGGGTCCGCGCACGTCGCCCACAGTGACACACGTTCGTGACGAACCCTCCTCTCACCAGTGCCCGCGTACGCCAACCATATACGTGCGCTCGAAGAAATTCGAATGCGCGAGCTGATCGGACCACACCAGATAGAAACGCTGATACTCGTTGGTCAGGTTGGTGCCCTGCACGAAAATTTCTGCGTACTTGTTCAACTTGTACGAAACCGACGCGTCGACATATTTCTGCGGCGATTCGTAAAGTTCCATGCCGCTGATGCTGCCTTCGTCTTCGGAAACCGCGCGCCGCGAACGGTAGTTGTAGGCGACACGTGCCTCGAAGCGATCGTCCTGATACCACAAAATCAGGTTTCCGGACTTGGTGGAATTGTCCTGGAACGGAATGCTCTTGCCCGCCAAATCTTTCTTGCCCGAATCGCTCGGCGCGTAGGTGACGTTGAATTCCATACCGGTTTTCGACAGCAGTCCCGGCAGGAAGGTGAAGCCCTGGCGATAGTCGAATTCGGCGCCGTGAATGCTGTTGCCTGTTCCCTGCACCGGCTCGGTGATGACGATGCAATGATTGCGCACCACGCCGTCTTCGTCGGGAAGCGTGCAGTTGGTGACGCTGCCGTTCTCGATGAAGCTGTGCACGTTGATGCGGAACAGTGCGAGGCTGACCATCGTCGTCGAGTTGATGTAGTACTCGAGCGACGTGCCGTAGTTCGTCGAACGCCACGGATCGAGATTCGGATCGCCGGCGGACTGTCCTTCGGCGACGCGGAACACGGGACCTTGCGGCGTTTCGACCAGCGAGTAGTTCAGCGTCAGACCGCCGCCCCAGGTGCCGAGGTTCAGCGGCATCATGTTTTTCGAATAGGCGAGTCGCAGTTTCAGGCTGTCGGTCATGTCCAGCGCGAAGTTTGCCGCCGGCAGGATGTCCCAATAGTTGCGACTGGTAACTTGGATTCCGTTGTCGACCGCGTTGGTGCCGTACGCGCCCGGCGCGCCGGTGAGATGCTGCGTGACGCGCAGATGCGTATCGATCGCTCGCACGCCGGCGTTCGCGCTGTACGGCATGGTGCCGATCTCGCCCTGGAAATCAGCCTGCACGTAGCCCGAGCTTTCGCGCATCCCGACCGCCCACGTCGTGCCGGGATCTTCCTGGCGGATGGTGTCGGGATAGAGCGACTTCCAGAATTTTTCGGGATCGTCCATAGCGCGCGGATCGATACCCCAGAACGTGATGCCGGAGCCCAACAGATTGGTGTACTGGCGCCAGTTGCTCGACAACGGAGCGGGTTCATTGGGAATTTGCAGTGCGGAAAACGGACCGCCGCGGAAATAACCCAAATCGTTGCCCGCGGTGCAATCGCCGCTGTTCAACACCACGTCGGCGCCGACATAGCGCACCAGACATCCGTTCGGATCACTCGCGCCCTGCCCGGCCCATACCGGCGTGACCAATGCGAAGCCAATGTTGTCGGCGTTGCGATTGCTGTTGCGCACGCCGAAATCGAGTTTGAAGTTGCCGCCGAAATCGTAATGCCCGTCGAAGCGCAATGCCGTGAGGCTGACTTTGCGATCGTAATCGCCGGCCGATTCCAGCGTTTTCATCGTCCAGCCGTTCGGATCGGCGAACGCGGTCGCGAGCGTCGGCGGCAGGTCGATGCCGATGTTGCGGTTGCGGAAATCCGCAATGATCGGAATCGTGTTTTGCGGAATGCCGTTCGCGTTGAACACGCGATTGCCGCCGGGATAGATGAAGGTTCCGGGCGGCACCGCATCATCCGGCACGCCGTCCTTGAGCACGTTCGGCCACAGCGCGCCGTCGGAATCGGAAATGTTGGTGTCGGTTTCGACATTCGACTGATGCGCGGTGTCGCGAATGCCGCGCAGGCTTCCGGTGAATGGACCGCCGTTGTCGAAATCCAGCTGCAGGTTGAAGTTTCTGCGCGACCGATTTCCGCAACGTGTTCTGCGTGAACGACTCGACATCGCCCGGCCACTTTTCGTAAACCTGCGTTGTATACAAATGCATGTTGTCCCAGCCGTCTTCCGGCGTGCCGTACGAGCCGAGCGCAGGACTTCCGGTATCGCGCGACTGCAGCGGCACATACGTCGCGCCCTGCCAGTTGGTCGAATTGAACTGGATGCCGATGTTGCGATCATGCTGCGTCTGGCTCGCGAAGAAGAAATCGCTGGTCAGCGTGAGGCCGTGACTCAAGTCCATCTGGAACGATGTATTGCCCGACTTGCGCTTGCGCTCGGTGGTGATGTCGTACAGGCCGATATCCTGGCTGCCCATGAACACGCCGTTGGATTTGCCGTCGCCGTTGACGTCGACGGTGCCGTCGGCGTTCTGCACGATCTTCGACGGAATCGGCGCGCCGTTCCACGGCGTCAGGAATCCGTTGTAGCCGCCCGCGCTCGCGGCGTTTTCGCCGTTGAGGACGACACCGTACTGATCCAGACCTTCGTTCGAGTTGTGTCGCTTCGTATCCGAGTAGTCGCCCGATACGAGCAAACCCCAGTTGCCGCCGTTGTACGAAACCAGCCCGCTCGCCGAGCGTCCCCATTTGTCGGTGGTGCCGCCGCGCTCGCCATTCGCCGAATAGCTGTAGGTGAATCCGCTCGGCAGATCCCACGGCCGATACGTGTGCAGATCGAGCGCGCCGCTGATGCCGCCGACGGTCGTCGCCGCGGTCGGCGATTTCAGCACGTCCACGCCGCGAAACAGTGTTGCCGGCAACATGGTGAAATCCGGCTGCTGCGAATCGATCTGATCCGGCGTGATGAACACTTCGCCGTTCAACATGGTGCCGACTTCCGGCAATCCGCGCACGTCGACCGACGTGCCGGTGCCCGCATCGCGATTGATCTGCACGCCGGTGATGCGCTGCAGTGCGTCGGTGAGCGTGACGTCCGGCAACTGGCCGATGCTTTCGGCGGTGATGCTGTCCTGGATGTCCTGCGCCATGCGTTTGGTTTCGATCGCGCGTTCCTGCGAGGCGCGCACGCCGACCACTTCGACAACCGAAAGCGTGTCCGCTTCGTCTTCTTTCTTCGGTCGGGTTGTGTCCGCCGATTTCGGCGACGCGGCTGCTGGCGCAGCGCTCTGCGTCGCTGCGCTGCGCATCGGCCGTGTCGGGCTGGTCCGCCGCGGCACACGTCGTCATGGCCGCGAACAGCGACATGGCGATGGCGAATGACAGTGGGTGTTTACGATATGCGGTCGGCATAAACTTCTCCCCTCTCGTTATGTCTGTCGGCTTTCAGTTCGACGCGCGCGATTTTGCCGCGCCGCCTTTTTGGAATGTGATGTGCGCGAGCGTCCACAAGTCCCTCGCGCGGATCGCCGGTGGCGATGATGCATACGTCGTGAGCGCCTGCGCTCGGCGGCTGTCGCTATGTCAGCGGTCAATTCGGTTTGCGTCGGACGTTGCGGTCCGCAGCGGCGCGCGCGCGAGCAGCGGCCCTTCGCAGGTGTCCGCGTGAAATTCGATTTCGCCGTCGCCTGTTTTTTTCCGCGCGATGACATCCGCCGCCTCGTCGCCGAACTGCCACGCGACGTGGCCGACGGTCACGACGACACGCTTGATGTCGTTCAACGGCGCGTGTGGCCAGCGCCAGCACATGTTGCCGACGTCGGTTTTGTAGATCGGCCGAATGCCCTGCGATGAACGCGTGCCGACGACGCGCATCGGTTCGGCCTTCTCGGAGCAAGGCGCGAGATTGTTGCCGTCCATGCTGAGCAGCACATCGGCATCGACATGTTGCGTGCGCGGCGCCGAAAGTGCGAAACCGTTGGGCGCGAAGGTTGCCGCGCGCAAGGTCGTCTGTTTGTTCGCGGGGAAATCGAGCGCTTGCGAATACGATGCGGAGGTCGGCGTCGGCGCCGAACCGTCCGTCGTGTATCGCATGTTTCCAAGTTCGGTTTGTTTCGACAGCGTCACGTGCGTTGCGCCATCGTTCGACGCGGTCACCCTGAATGCCGGCGCGAATGCACTGTCGGCATACGCGATGCCGAGCGCGTCGTAACGTGCGATTTCCGCGGGCAGCCGATCGAGAAATCCGTTCCAGTCGTGCGCGGCCGCTGGCGACCACGCGAGTTCCGACAACGCCGCGATGCGCGGAAATATCGCGTGCTGATCGTCGGCGAATGTCGGCATCTGCTCTGTCCATAGGCACGCCTGCACGCCGAGGATGTGCCGCGCCTGCGCCGCCGTCGCGCCTTGCGGAATGACGACGGTGTCGTAAGCCTGTTGCAATGTCGACACCGGCGCGGGGCCCGACCATTCGTCGGTTCTGTCGGATTGATAGTGATCGAAGTACAACGATTCCTGCGGCGCCATGACGACGTCATGACCCTGGCGAAGCGCATCGAGCGCAACGCGCTCGCCGTCATTGCCGTGCCACGACATCACGACTTCGGCTTTGGGAAGTTTTTCGCCCGCGACGATTTCGTCGTCCCAGCCGACCGGCTTGCGTCCGTGCTTGATCAGATGATCGGCGATCTGCTGCGTGAACCAGCCTTGCAGCTGATCCATGTTGCTCAATCCGAGCTTGTGCATTTGCGCGCGCACGTCAGGCGACGCGTTCCACTGATCCTTCGCCGCTTCGTCGCCGCCGATCGAAACGTAAGGCGACGGAAACAGCCGCATCACTTCGTCGAGCACCGCATCGACGAAGCGCAACGTTTTTTCGTCGGGCTTCAGCAACCACGGACTGATGCCCCATTCCGTCCACACGGCGGGCCGTTCGCCGGTCACGCCGAGCCACGGATACGATGCCACCGCCGCCTGCGAATGGCCGGGCAGATCGATGTCGGGCACGACGGTGACGAATCGATCCGCCGCGTACGCGACGATGTCGCGGATTTGGGCCGCGGTGTAGAAACCGCAATACGGTTTTTCGCTGGAGCCGGTTGCGTCCACATCGACGCCGACGGCTTTGCGACACGCGCCGATGCGCGTCAGCTCCGGAAACTCGGGAATCTCGATGCGCCAGCCCTGATCTTCGGTGAGATGCCAGACGAGGACGTTCAACTTGTCGAGCGACATCCATTCGATCAGTTGTTTGATGTCATCGACGTTTTGGAAATGCCGGCCGGAATCGAGCATCAGCGCGCGCCACGCGAATCGCGGATGATCGGCGATGGTGCCCGACGGGAATCGAAGCGGACTCGCCGCGTTTCCAGCCGGCTTTGCGTCAACAACTGAAACACGGTGACGCTGCCGTAGAACGCACCTTGCGGCGTGCGCGCGCTGACTTTTATGCCGCGCATGGTCCACGACGATGCGATAGCCGGCATCGCCGACGACATCGGCGTGCGGATCGACTTCAAATGCGATCGCGGCGTGTGCGTCGGGCTTTTCCGATACGCGCAACTGCAATCCGCGCGTATCGGCGACGCGTTTCACGAAGCGTTCTGCGATGGCGATAACTTGCGCATGGTTCGCGCCACGCACGTCGATTGTGGAACCATTGGCGATCTCGACGGGCGGTCCTCCGGCAAGCCGTCCTTCGACGGGTTGCGGCAACAACGACCATGAATTCGCCGCGTGTCCGACTGATGCGTCAGCGAGCAAAGCGAGGCTCAGAAGCGCGGCGACGAACTTCATCCGCGCGTCTCCTGCGCAACGGCCGCGTGCCTCAAATACCAGTTGGCCGCGCCGAGCACGGCATGACGTCCGTGCTCCATTACCCGCACCGGCACGCGCGACAGGAACGAGCGCACGCTGCGCCCGTGCAGGAATCGTTCGACGAACGCGCTGCGCTCGAGCAGCGCGAATATCGAATGCAAAAATCCGCCGCCGAGATAGACGCCGCCGGTCGGCATGAACGCCATCGCCAGGCTGCCGGCGAAACTGCCGAGCGTGGCGCAGAAGATTTCCACGGCTTCGACGGCGTGCGCATCTTCGTGCGCGAGCGCGGCCGCCGTTACCGCTTCCGGCGATGTGAGGCGCGGCGCAATTCTGTCCAGTTCGCACAAGCTCGTATACAAATACAGCAGGCCCGGCCCGGACGTGATCCGTTCGTAGGCGACATAGCCGCCATACGGCGCCATGTGCGCGAGGACTTCGCGCTCGCGGATCGAGTGCGGCGCGAAATCCATCTGGCCGGCTTCGGTGGTCAGAACGCTGTCGCCGGAGCCGTTCGGCAAACGCACGGCGGCGCCAAGCCCGGTGCCGGGACCGATGACCAGAACCGGGCCGCGTTCGCGAACATCCGGCCCGCAGAGCAGGCGCCCCGCGCGGACCGACGGATCGTCGAGCGCGTAAGCGAACGCTTCGAAATCGTTGAGTGCGGCGACTTCGTCGAAACCAACCGCGTTGCGCAATTGCGAAATCCGGATTGGCCACGCCAGGTTGTCGTGCAGGATTTCGTCGCCCATCACCTGACCGGCGCAGGCGATCACGCAGCGGCGCGCCGGCGTGCGCGCGTCTTGCGCGAGGAATGATTTCAGAATGTCGGAGAGGCTTGCGAATTCGCTGCATGCGAATTTGCGGTAGCTAAGCACATCGAGACCGTGATCGCCCGTTGCCGCGACGCGCACCAGCGCAACGCGCGCGTGCGTGCCGCCGACATCGGCAGCCACGAACGGCTGCGTCGAAAAATCTGGGTGCGGTTCTGGATGATCCATTGCTGCTGCCATTGCGCTCCCCGCGCAAGCTGCGAACGACATTCACCGGAAAATTGACACCGGTGTCAATTCTGCACGCGCAAAGTGTCGAAAAGTTTGACACCGGTGTCAACTTGCGTTGCAGCAATGCCGCTGAATGCGGCGATACGGCGCGTCTGACTTCAGTCGAAGCCGTTCTTGAAGATGTCGTCGGACAGCGCGAATTTGCCGAACTGGTCGAGATCGTGGCCATCGGCATCGATCGCGCCGATGTCGGCGCGTCGTCCGTGCGAGTCGTTGTCGGCAGGATCGCCGGCATCGATGACCGGGCTGGCAGCCGCGGGCGTGTAGTGCGCGCGGAATGCGGCGAGGACGTTCGATAGCGATTGCGTGCGATTCCACACGGCGGCTTCGTCGACGACGGTCGCGTACGGAAAAATTCGCGCGGCGGCGAATGGGGACTTCGACAGCTGTCCGTCCTTCACGCCGAAGCGCGCCGCTGCCGCTCACGTCGTGCGCGGCGAAACCCGCGGTCACGCCTTCGCTCTTGCCGCTGATCGCGTAGTTGTCGCGCGTGTCGTTGTCGGGCGAGTAGAACGCGTTGTAGTCGACCGTGCCGAATGTGCTGGCGTCGCCGACGACATGCGGATTTCCTGCGCTATTTTCGAAGTTGGTCGTGAAGGTCATCAGGTTGTTGCGCAGGCTGGTCACGTGCGAATCGTTGCTGATCTGGACGACGGGACCGGTGAACGGAAAGGATCCGATCGCGAAATTCTCGGCGACCGCGTCGCCGCCGCCATCGAACGTGTTGTTGTAGATCTGTACGTTTTTTTCGCCGGAATAAAGCCAGATTCCCTGATCGGATTCGCCGCCGCCCTGCTCGGGCGCGAACACGTTGTGATGGATGGCGGCGCCGTCGTTGCCGCTGCGCAGCCAGGTGTGTCCGTAGCCGTAGACGAGGTTGTAGCGGAATTCGCCGGCGACGTCCTGCACGTTCCACGACGAGCCGCGGAACACGTTGTGTTCGATCAAGACATTCGCGCCCACTCCCGACGCAACCATGTTGAAGCCCTGGCTCCAGCCGCCGCGGTAGTTGTGGTGCGAGTAGTTGCCGCGCACGATCATGTCCGAACTGCCGCCGAGGAGATTGATCGTGCAGCGCGGGCCGATCAGGATGTTGCTCGCCGCATCGCTGTCGCCGCCGATCAGCCAATGGCTGGTGTTGTCGAAAACCAGACGTCCCGCGCCGATGCGGTTTCCCTGGAAAAATTTCTGTGCAGCCGTTTTGCCGCTCAGCGACGACGATCCGCGGGCACATCAGGATCGGACGCTTCGAATCCCAGCAGATTGTTCGAGCGGAATTCGTTGTTGCTGAACGTTGCGCCGTTGGAGACGGTCAGCGTCACCGCGCCGGTGGATTCGAAAATCGTGTTCTCGATATCGAGTGCGGTCGCGGTACCGCTGATGCCGTCGATCGACGACGAGCCCAGTCCGGTCACGACGCAATCCTTGATCGTGACGGTGCCGTTCGGTCGCACGGTGTGGCCGTTGCCGATGACGATCAGGTTTTGCCAATTCACGTTGCCGGTGACGTTTGCGCTGAGGCTCAGCGTGGTTTTCCCCGCCGGCAACGGATCGACGACGATGGAAATCGGCGGACTGTCGACGGTCGCGCCATCGGAGTCGGGCGGCGGTGCGAAGTGGCCGCGGACGATCATCTGATGCGTGCCGGCAGAAAGTCCGGTGACGCTGAAACGGTAGAAGTTGATCGGATCGGGATTGCCGTTCGGATCGAAGTCGGTGCTTCCGCGCACGGTGGTGCTGTGGGTCACGCTGTCGGTTTGCGCGACTCCATCGACCAGAACCTGGAATTGCGGCCAGCCGACCGGTGTGCCGCCGCCGGAACATGTGGCAGGACCGCCGCCGGTCGGCACGATCGCTGTCTGCGTGCCGGGACAGACGATCATGCCGTGGTTGTTGTTCGCGTCGAACACATCGGCGAACACGATGACCGGCTGGCCGACGGTGAAGTGCATGCCGGGTCCGGGGCTTTTGAAATCGGCGAAATGAGCGCTGCACACCCTCGCGCACGCGAGTGCCAAGAGGCCGACGAAGACTCGCTTCACGGATGTTCTCCTGTGACGATGCCGCGCTACTGGATCGTGACTTTGGTGGTTCCGACATCGGTCTGGAACGTCAGCACACCTTTCGCATCGCTCGCCGCGGACACCGTGCCGCCCGCTCCGCCTGTCACGGCGATCTGATACGACGTCGACGGCGAAACATTCGTCACCACATGCGTGCAGGGACACGCCTGCGGCACGTTGTAAGCGAGCGCGCTCGTGTGCTGCACGACGCGCGGGACCAGTCGACGACATCACGATCCAGCGCCGCGCGCCGAGGTCGATTTCGGCGCCCTCTTCGCGTCCGTCCGACGAGACGATGTAACTCGATGCCGTCATGTTCTGCTGGTTCGCATCGGCGAGTTCGAACAGATGCAGGAACGTACCCGCCGTCGCGCCGGTGGTCGTGACCTGATAGTTCGTCACGTTGTTGGTGCCGTTGTTGTAGCTCAGGTTCTTGATGACAGGCGTCGGATTCGCCGGCACCAGTCCGCGCATGAATACCTTGCTGGTGCCGCGATTTGCACGCACGATGTCGCCGTTGCGCGGCAGCGAGGCCGCGTTGAAGTTCACGTTGAAGATTTTCTTGACGCCTGCGTTTGCCGACCTGCGTCTCGTCGTGCAGGAACACGATGTTGGGTCGTATATAGACGAGCGTGCGCAGTGCGCTTTTCACCGAGTTGGTGACTTCATCGTTGTTCACGTACGCCGGCGCGATATCGGCTTCGGCATAGACGAACGTGTTCTGATCTTCGTAACGCGTGATCTTCGCCGCCGGACCCCAACTGCCCTGTCCCGGCGGATAGACGATGTGATCGCCCGCACCGCGATCATCGAAGCCGAGCGTGTTGTGATACGGCAGCGTGTCGAGCAATCCGTAGGCGCCGGAGTTGATGACGAGATAATCCGCGCCGCGCTGCAAGGTGAAGTGACCCTGATCCATGTGCTGATGGTCTTCGATCACCGGGCCATCGGCGAGACTCAGCCACACGGCGGACGTGCTCCAGTCCGAACGCGCGTACACCGGTCCGGTGACCTTCGGCGAGATACGACAGCGGAAATGCGGTCGCGCCGGTTTTGTAATCCGCCGTCGGGCCCGCAACCGGCTCGCCTTCGTCGGCGAGGAACTGGCGTGCGTATGGCGCCGTCGCGAAAGCTGGGAAGATATCGCACGAATGCCTGCATCGATCCGATCAGCGGCGTGGCGGGCAACTCGTTCCAGTCGCCGCCGTCGTAGAACGTGACACGATCAGGTTTGGTGCCGTGGATGATCGCGGGCACGAGATTCGCGGTCCATTCCAGTTGCGGCGCGAGATCCTCCGTCGCACCTTCGGCACTGGTCAGGCGTTTCCACAGATCGTAAAGCTGCAGCATGTCCTGATTGGTGCCTTCCGAATACGTTCCTTGTGGGCCGTATCCGCCGGGCAACGAGGTCTGCATCTTGTCGAATGTCTGATGCATCGCCTGATGCGCGAGCGGTTTCAGATCGCCGCCGGATTGCGCGCGGGGGTTTTCCGAATCGGTCGCGTAGGCGATAAATACGGTGCTGGTGAGATAGCCCTCGATCCAGTAGTTGCCGATCGGATTTGGGCGGAGGTTCGGGCCTTCGTAACCGTCGGCGATGTACCAGTCGAGCTGACCGTTCAGCACGCCGTAGAATTCTTCGCGCAATGCCTGCGTGAAATCGGGCGAATGACCGCATCACGTCGTAGCCGTAGGCGAGTCCCGCGCTCATCGCGCGCATGTTGTAGCCGGGACCGTCGGGTTTCACCGACTCGACGCCGCCGTAGAAATTGCTGGTCTGCGTGTAGTCGTTGCCAACGTATTGCACGAACAACGCCGTGCCGGCCGCGGGCGCGGTGGTGAACGTAAGCGTTGTTCCGCTGACGGAAAAACTCCCGGACGATACCGCCGTGTCGTTCTGGTTCGCGATCGTCGAAATGTAGAACGCGCCGGCCGGATGATGCGCGCCGAGCCAATGCAGTACGTTGAACTGGCTGTCGCCGTTGACCTGATCGCGAAACGAAACGTGCCAGTCGACTTCCTTTGTATACTCCGCCGCCGCGTTCGACGTCGCGCCCGCCATGCTGTTGCTGATGCGCAGGATCGGATACATCGCGCCGGAATCGAATTCCTGCGTGACATCGACCTGCCCGGCCGCATTGTAGGTAAGCGATTTCACCGCAGTAGGATTGGAAAAGACGCTCACCGTGGTGCTCGGGAGCGGCGTCATCGGCAACGTGAACACTTTGGTGGTGCCGTTGCCGAAGGCGAGGAACTGATGATTCTGCCGCGGCGAGATCACCGGAAAACTGCGCGCCAGCGTTTTCAGCATGGCGATCGCTTTCTTCGAATAAATCGGTGCTTTGGGATCGCCGCGCAATGTGCCGACGTTGTAGCAGAGGCCGTAATCATGCGCGGCCTGGCGCCAATCGAAGCCGGCGTAGATGTCGTTGATCACATCGTTCAGATCGTTGTCGCAGCGCGTCTTTAGCGTTGCCCACACTGTGTCGTCGGTGAAGGCCTGCTCCACGTCGGCCTGCGCGATCTTCGACCCCAGCTCGAAAGAGTCCGCGAAAATGTGGTCGGCGGCCTGGGCAAATTGTGCGAACGAAACGGCGCACAGCAATGACATCGAACGCACGAGGATCGACACGGCAGTCTCCTAACGTTGAATGGTGCGCCTGGTCACGCGCGATAAACCCCATATCCCGTCCGCAAGTTGTTCTTCATTGTGTGCCTGCAGACCTGCAACAGACCCTGCAGGTCACGAAAATCTTGCGGCGCTTTCTTCGTGAAAATCATTTGTGTGATCCGCGCCACAAAAGCGCCATACGTCGCAAGCTGTATAAAACCAGCATGTGGGTGCGCGTGGTGTAAATTTTTCCTGCTGCGCAACTCTCCATCCTCCGCTAACGTTGCCCACAATGCCGCAGTGAGTTGGAACGACATTCGCACCGCATATGGGCACGTCGCTGCCTAGAGGTTTCACATGGAAGCGCAAATGCCCGTCAATCTATCGTCCGCTTCGCTGTCGGTGGATGAACTTGTATACCGCCTGCATCAGCAGAAGCTGACCAGCGACTTCGGCGCATTCGCACTGCGCACGCACGATGTCGCCGCGCTGTTGCAGGAAGCCACGCGCGCGTGCGCGGAAGGGTTGCGCAGCGAGTTGTGCAAGATCATGGAGCTCAGTGTTTCGCGCGGCGATTTTCTCATCGTCGCCGGCGTCGGCTGGCGGCCGGGCGTGGTGGGCCAGGCGCGCATCGGCGCAGGCTCGGAAAGTCCGGCAGGTTACGCGATCGAAGTCGGCGAGCCGGTGATCTCGAATGAACTGGCGACCGAACAGCGCTTCCGCACGCCTGCCCTTCTCATGGAACACGGTGTGCGGCGCGCGGTGAATGTCATCATTCGCGTCGACGGCACACCCTACGGCGTACTCGAAACCGATTCGTCCGATGCGGGTCCCTACAACGCGGCCGACAGCGATTTCCTGCAGGGCTTCGCGCATCTGCTCGGCGCGGCGATCGGACGGCAGCATCTGGAGCAGGAGCTGCAGCGCAAGGAAGCGTTGCTGGAAAAAAGCGTGCAGCACGAGCATCTGCTCGCGCTGGAGATTCATCATCGCGTCAAAAACAGTCTGGCGCTCGTCATCAGCATGCTCAACATGACGCAGCGCGCAAGCCAGGGCGAAACGATCGACGACGTGCTCGAAGTAGCGCGCGATCGCGTGCACGCCATCGCCGATGTGCACGATCATCTCGCGCGCTACGGAAAAGGCGAACGCGCGCCGCTGGATGTTTTCATCGGCGATTTGTGTAAACGCATCGCGGTGGCGCATCCCGAGCAACAGCTGGTCTGGACAGTTCCTTCGATCGAAGTTTCCGCCGATCGCGCCGTGTCGCTCGGGCTGCTGGTAAACGAACTGGTCACCAACGCGCTCAAATACGCCTATGCCGACCGAAGCGGCGAAGTGCGCGTTTCGATCCGGTGCGAAGCGGACACTCTGGTCGTGGAAGTCAGCGATGCCGGCGTGGGCATGCCGCCGTCGGCGCAGGCGAAAGGACTCGGCACGCGCGTGGTTCAAAGTCTGACGCAGCAGCTGCGCGGCGAAGTGAGCTGGCTCGACGCGCATCCGGGCACGCGGGTGGTGGTCAGGCTGCCGAACGCGGATCAGTTGCCGCCCGCGCCTGCGGACGGTTTTCCTGCCTAGATCAATCGGAACCGGCGGATTCCAGAGCACCCTGCGCTTCGAGCCATTCGCTTTCCAGACGCTCGATCGTCATCGCGCATTGCGCCACATCGCGCTGCAGTTCCGAGATGCGATTGGAATTCTGCTGACCATAAAGCGACGGATCGGCGAGCGCGGTTTCGGCGTCGCGCTTCTGCGCTTCCGACTTCGCGAGTTCCCGTTCGATGTGTTTGAGTTGCTGCCGCAATGGCGCCGCATCGACGCGCGGTTTCGCACGTTCGCGTTTCGGCGACACCGGCTTGGCGGCGGTGGGCTTCGCATCGCGCTTGGCGAGAAAGCGCGCATAGTCGTCGAGATCGCCTGTGTACGGTTCGACGCAGCCGTCGTGCACGAGCAGCAACGTGTCGCAACACGTGCGGATCAGCGAGCGGTCATGCGCGACGAGCACGAGCGCGCCGGTGAAATCGTTCAGCGCTTCGGCGAGCGCTTCGCGCATGTCGAGATCGAGATGGTTGGTCGGTTCGTCGAGCAGCAGAAGGTTCGGTCGTTGATACACCGTCAACGCGAGGCACAACCGCGCCTTTTCGCCGCCGGAAAACGGTTCGACCGGTTCGAGCGCGCGGTCGCCGGAGAATCCGAATCCGCCGAGGAAATCGCGCGCTTCTTTTTCGCCGACGGACTCGTCGAGGCGTTTGATGTGATCGACCGCCGTCGCGCTCGGCACGAGTTGCTCGAGCTGATGCTGCGCGAAATAACCGATCGCCAGATCGCGCGCTTCGGTTCGGTTCCCGCCGAGCGGCGACGACACGCCGGCGAGCAGTTTGATCATCGTCGATTTGCCCGCGCCGTTCGCGCCGAGCAGCGCGATGCGATCGCCCGGCGAAAGATTGAGCTTGATGTGATCGAGCACGTGGCGCTCGCCGTAACCCGCGGCGACATCGTCGAGCACGAGCAGCGGTTGCGGCAGTTTGCGCGGTTCGCGGAATTCGAAACTGATCGTCGATGCGGCGCGGATCGGCGCGATGTCGACCATTCGTTCCAGCGCCTTGATGCGGCTTTGCGCCTGCCGCGCTTTCGACGCTTGCGCCTTGAACCGATCGACGAATTGTTGCAGATGCGCGCGTTCGCGCTGCTGTTTTTCGTACTGGATGTTGTGCTGGATCAGCCGTTCGGCGCGTTTGCGTTCGAAGCCGGTGAGATCGCCCGCGAACAATTCGGCTTTCTGATCGGCGATGTTCAGCACGTGCGTGACGACGGCATCGAGGAATTCGCGATCGTGCGAAATCAGCAGCAGCGTTCCCTGATATCTGCGTAACCAGGTTTCCAGCCAGACCACTGCGTCGAGATCTAGATGGTTGGTCGGTTCGTCAAGCAGCAGAAGATCGGATCGGCACATCAGCGCCTGCGCGAGATTAAGGCGCATGCGCCAGCCGCCGGAAAAATCGGAGACGCGCTGCGTTTCATCCGCGCTGGAAAATCCCAGACCGTGCATCAGTTCGCCGGCGCGCGCGTGCGCGGAGTATCCGTCGATCGCGTAAAGACGTTCGTGGATCGAGCCGATCTTGTTGCCATCGTGTTCGTCTTCGGCTTTCACCAGATCGCGTTCGAGCTGGCGGAATTCGATGTCGCCATCGAGCACGTAATCGAGCGCGCTGCGATCGAGCGCGGCGACTTCCTGACGCACGAAGGCGAGCGTCCAGTCGCGCGGACGTTCGAAATGTCCCGCATCGGGCTGCAATTCGCCGGCAATCAGGCCGAGCAGGCTGGATTTGCCCGCGCCATTGCGCCCGACAATGCCGACGCGCCAGCCGGAGTGGAGGGCCAGGTCGACATGTTCGAGCAGGAGCAAGGGGCCGCGGCGGAGCGCGAGATCATCGAAACGAAGCATCCGGCTATTTTAGCAAACGTGGAGACTTCACTCGCGGCAAATCCGCGATAATGTCGATCTGGCTCCTAACTCGAGCCCCCGCCGCGCGTATCGCGGCACGAAGGATTCCATCGATGCTTCGACTCACCGACATAAAGCTGCCGCTCGACCACGCTGAATCCGCACTGCGGAATGCGGTTCTCACCAGGCTGAAAATCGCCGATTCCGATTTGCTCGACGTGCAGATCGCGAAACGTAGCTACGATGCGCGCAAGCGTGGCGCGATCGTGCTGATTTATTCCCTCGACGTGACGCTGAGCGACGAGACAGGCGTGCTCGCGCGGTTCCACGGCGATGCGCATGTGGTTCCCGCGCCCGATACGCGCTATCGCGAGGTCACTCACGCGCCGGCGAATTTGCCGTTGCGTCCGCTGGTGATCGGTTTCGGTCCATGTGGATTGTTTGCCGCACTCGTGCTCGCGCAAATGGGATTTCGTCCGATCGTTCTCGAACGCGGCAAAGCCGTGCGCGAACGCACACGCGACACCTGGGATCTGTGGCGCAAACGCAATCTGCATCCGGAATCGAACGTGCAATTCGGCGAAGGCGGTGCGGGCACGTTTTCGGACGGAAAGCTGTACAGCCAGATTCGCGATCCGCAACATCGCGGCCGCAAGGTGTTGTCGGAGTTCGCCAAGGCCGGCGCGCCGGAAGAAATTCTGTATGTCGCCAAGCCGCATATCGGTACGTTTCGGCTGGTCGGCATGATCGAGAACATGCGCAAGGAAATCGAATCGCTCGGCGGCGAAATCCGTTTCGGGCAGCGCGTCGACGATATCGATGTTGAGATCGATGCGAACGGTCAGCGCCACGTGCGCGGCGTCATCCTCGCCGATGGCAGCGAAATCCGCGCCGATCATGTCGTGCTCGCGCTCGGCCACAGCGCGCGCGACACGTTCGCGATGCTTCACCGGCGTGGCGTCTACGTCGAGGCGAAACCTTTTTCGATCGGATTTCGCATCGAACATCCGCAATCGCTGATCGACAAGGCGCGCTTCGGTCCGCAGGCCGGACATCCGATTCTCGGCGCGGCGGACTATAAGTTGGTGCATCACTGCAAAGGCAATCATGCGGGCCGCGGACGTTCGGTGTACAGCTTCTGCATGTGTCCGGGCGGCACGGTGGTCGCGGCGACGTCGGAAACGGGACACGTGGTCACCAACGGCATGAGCCAATATTCGCGCAACGAACGCAACGCCAATGCGGCGATCGTGGTCGGCATCGATCCGGCCGATTTCACGCCGTTCGATGCGAGCGGCAGTCCGTTGGCGGGCATAGCGTTGCAGCGCGCGCTGGAACGTCACGCCTATGTTCTCGGCGGCGAAAACTACAACGCGCCCGCGCAACTCGTCGGCGATTTCATCGCGGGCCGCGCCTCGACGTCGAACTCGGCAGTGTTACGCCATCGTTCCAGCCGGGCGTGAGCGCTGTGCAGCGCTGGACAGCGCGTTGCCCGACTACGCCATCGCCGCGATTCGCGAAGCGCTGCCGGCGTTCGGCAGACAGCTTCGCGGTTTCGACATGCACGACGCCGTGCTGACGGCGGTGGAAACGCGCACGTCTTCGCCGGTGCGGATCAAGCGCGACGAATCGCTGCAGAGTCTCAACACGCGCGGGCTATATCCGGCGGGCGAAGGTGCAGGTTATGCCGGCGGTATACTTTCCGCGGGCGTCGATGGCATCCATGTGGCCGAGGCGGTGGCGCTCAGCATCGACTGAGCGGCGCTCGCTGATCGCCTCGGCCGCGGCAACCGCGCTCGCCCACGCCCACTGGAAGTTGTAGCCGCCGAGCCATCCGGTGACGTCGACGACTTCGCCGATGAAATACAAACCCGGCACCGCCGTAGCTCTCCATCGTTTTCGATGAGAGACTGCGCGTGTCGACGCCGCCGCGCGTCACTTCCGCCTTGCGATAGCCTTCACTGCCGTTCGGCGTGATGCGCCAGTCGTTGATGCGGCGGCCGAGCTCGCGCAGCAGGCTGTCGCGGCAGGTCGGCAAGTTTTTTGCCGGCGTGTTCATTGCCGACTTGCCCGCCGAAATGATCGGCGAGTCGTTGCGGCAAGTAATCGCCCAGCACGTTGTGCAACGCGCGTTTGTCGGTCGTTTTGCGTTCGATCAACGCGTCATCGAGCGAGCCGGCCGGCGCAAGATCGATCGCGATGGTTTCTCCCGGTTGCCAGTAACTCGATATCTGCAGAATTCCCGGACCGGACAGACCGCGATGCGTGAACAGCAAATCCTCGGTGAACTCGGGCGATTTGGATTTGCCGCTTCGTCGCGCGGCAAACGCACGACGGCTTGCAACGCGACGCCGGCCAATTGCGCGAAAGGCGCCCAGATGTCCGGCTCGATGGTTAGCGGAACCAACGCAGGGCAGCGTCGGAACGACGGGAATATCGAATTGCCGCGCAATGCGATAACCCAGATCGCTCGCGCCGATTTTCGGGATGGAAAGCCCACCGGTCGCGACGACGAGATCGAAACATTGCAGCAATCCGCAGCTCGTATCGAGCGCATAGCGCGCCTTCTCCGACTCGATACGCCGCAGGTGATTGAGCTTGACCGGGTTGAGCACCTCGACGTTGCCCTCGGCGCATTCGCTGAGCAGCATGCGCACGATCTGCTGCGCGGAGCCATCGCAGAACAACTGGCCTTTGTGCTTTTCGTGCCAGGCGATGCCATGACGCTCGATGCGCGTGATGAAATCCTGCGGCGTGTAGCGCGCGAGCGCGGAGCGGCAAAACCCGGGATTTTCCGAAATGAAATTCTCGGGCTTCGTCTCGCGATTGGTGAAATTGCAGCGGCCGCCGCCGGAAATGCGGATTTTTTCACCGAGCGTCGCCGCGTGATCGATGACGGCGACACGCTTGCCGCTTTGCGCGATTTCCGCCGCGCAAAACAAGCCCGCGGCACCGGCGCCGAGTACGACGACATCGTGGAAAGACGTTTCAGTCAACGCTGCGGATCACCAACATCGCCCAAAGCCAGGGCCGATTCATCGCATTTCACGCAGTGATTCCTATTTTTGTTCCATCGCGACAATGTCGAAGATTCCACCCGGTCAGCCGCCGCGCAACCGCGGAAACAGCATGCCGACTTTCTCGCGATACTTCACGTAGGCGTTGCCGAATACGTCGATGAGATCGGATTCCTCGAGACTGATCGCGAACACAATGTAGATCGTCATCAGCGACGAGAACAGCAGATGCCCGAGCGTCATCTTCGGCGCGGCCCACATCGCAAGCAGAAACCCAAGATACAGCGGATGCCGCACGATGCGATACAGGAACGGCGTGCGGAACTCAGGCTCGCCGTCCGCGTAGTTGAAGATCCTGGCGAACGTCTGGCGCAATCCGAACAGTTCGAAATGATTGATCAGGAACGTGCTGAGGACCAGCAGCGCCCAGCCCACGCAACCGATCGCCACCATGACGACGGTTCCGTTCCATCCGAACTCCCACACCGTGCCGGGAATCGCACGCCATTGCCACATGAGCAGACCGAGCACGGCGCTGGCGAACACGACGTACGTGCTGCGCTCGATGGGCGCGGGAACGATGCGCGTCCACGCCCGCTTGAACGCGGGCCGCGCCATCAGGCTGTGCTGCAGACCGAACAGCGCAACGAGCAGCACGTCGATGACGACGGCCATGATCAAACTTTCGTCCGCGGCGCCGCCCGTATCGAGCGATTTCGGAACGAGCACGTTATCGACGAAGCCGATGAGATAGAGGATCGTTCCCAGACCCAGAACATAAGCGATCGTTCCATAAATCGCGGCGGACACATTCACAAGCGGATTCGATTTCTTCATAGGACTAAGCAAAATTGGATGCGCGGAGATTCGCCGCGTTCATCAGAACGGAAAACACGGCCGTATTGCGTCATCGATCGAGGCAATTGGCCGGTCGTGCGTCGCCACCTGTCGTTCGTCATAGCCGGACAAGAAAGCTCGCGGATCCGGAAGTTCGCCGTGCGCATAGTAAAGACCCGCCGAGTTCGACGTGCGGTCATCATAAAGGCAAACGGAATTTTCGCGACGGTGCAGCGTTACGACGTGCAAAAGAGTACATTTACACCTCGACCGCTGTCCTCGTGTCGAACCTTCCTTGATCGTTGCCGAGCTAATTCACTCTTGCTTTCACGGCGGATGGCTGTAGATGCATGAAACTTGGAATGGCCATCTATGTGGGCGTGATTGTCGCGGCATTGATGCTGGCTTCGAATGCCAGTGCTCAATCGAACACGTTCTCGTTGCTGGCCGATCCGCCGTCCGTCGAAGTCGCACCGGGGCACAGCGGTGTCGTCACGATTTCGAGCGCTGTCGTCACTGGAATCGCGGAAAGCATCACGTTCACCGCGAGCAGTACAGCCGTCGAATGTAACGCTGAGCTTCGATCCGCCTTCGGTGGTAGCCGGTGTATCTACGACGTTGACGATCGCGGCGAGCAGCAGCGCAATCCTCGGCAGCACCGCAACGATCACTATTCACGGATCAGCGCTCGGCGACACGGAAACAGCCACCGTGTCGTTGCGCATCGCAAGCTACCTTGCGCAGGACGAGTGGAGCGCGTTGGCTTCGCTCTACAACGCGACGGGCGGCAGCGCGTGGACGACGAAAACAGGATGGGATTTTTCCGGAAGCGGCCCTAACGGTACGGAATGCGGATGGTATGGAATCACATGCGATACGACGCCGCATGTCATCGCGATCGACCTGCAAAACAATAATCTGATCGGCACGCTTCCGGATTTGAGCGCGTTTTCCGGCCTGGTGACACTCGGCGCGGTCGGCAACCATCTGACCGGCGCCCTTCCCGCTTCGATTCAGAACCTGCCGGCACTGACGCAAATCGTGCTGTCGAACAACCAACTGAGTGGAAGTCTCGATGTACTCAACGGCCTTCCGAATCTGCAGTATTTCGGCGGCGACGGCAACGGTTTTACTGGCGTGGTTCCGCAACTGAGCTCGATGCCCAACTTGATGGGCTTCAGCGTCGACGCCAATCAATTGACCGGTTCGATGCCATCGCTCGCGCTGTCGTCGAAACTGGTCTACCTGAGCGTTTCCGCGAATTACCTGACCGGCGCATTTCCTTCACTCAGCGCATTGACGAAGTTGCGGTATCTGTACATTGCCGACAACCGCTTCAGCGGCGTCATGCCCAATCCGCCGAATCCGACGCAGTTGGGATCGGGTGTGGTGGATTTGTGTCCCAACTTTTTCGCGCCCGTGAACAATACGCAGTGGAATGTGTTTTTGCGTGTCAGTCCGTGGTACTCGAACTGCGATACCGATACGATTTTCGCCGTGGGTTTCGGCGCGCCGCCGTCGTTGCAATGACGCGAAATCTGCGGAAACATTTTTCGAAATTGATTTGATTCTTAGATTGCTGACGCGTTCCAGAGCCGAATCACAGGCGCCGATGCGTGATGCGCCGCGAAGGAAAGAATGCTCACCGATGCGGGCGATAGTTCAAAATATTGGCCGCATCGGATCGGTTGCTCGATCCAGCGCACAGCGAGTGCGCAACAGAAATGTCCGTGAGAAAAAACCACAACATTTCCGGACATCGCACGCAAACGCGCGATGACCGCATCGGCACGCGCGGAAACATCATGCGGACTCTCGCCGCCGGGACAACCGTCGGACCATAAGTTCCAGTCAGGCCGGCCGCTTTCTATTTCGGACGACGTCTTCCCTTCGTAATCGCCGTAATCCCATTCGGATAAGTTTTCATCGATCACGACGGGAATTCCGATATTCACCAGATCGCCCGTGCGTCGCGCGCGCAGACGCGGACTGGACATCGCACCCGCAAATGAAATCCGGCGCAGAGACTCGCCCAATTTTGCGGCTTGTCGTTCACCGTTCGGTGTGAGCGCAATGTCCGTCCGGCCGGTGTGCTTTCCGGAAAGCGACCATTCCGTTTCACCGTGCCTGACCAGATAAATATTCAGCGTCGGCTTCGACTCACTTCGCTCGCGCGAATCGGACGTGCCCGTCATGCGATCGCCGCGTCGACCGTGCGCTGCGCTTCGGAAAGAATCGCGCGCAGATGTTCGTCGCTCTTGAAACTTTCCGCGTAAATTTTGTAGATCGCCTCGGTGCCCGACGGACGCGCGGCGAACCAGCCGTTTTCGGTGACGACCTTGATGCCGCCGATCGGTGCGCCGTTCGCGGGCGCGCGGTCGAGCACCTGCTCGACTTTTTCGCCGGCGAGCTGGCTGCTCGTGAACTGCGCGGGCGACAGCTTCGATAGTTTGGCTTTCTGTTCCGGTGTCGCCTTCGCATCGAGCCGGCTCGCGAAGGGTTTGCCCAGTTCGCGCGTGAGTTGCGCGTACAGTTCGCCCGGATCCTTGCCCTGCCGCGCGGTGATTTCCGCCGACAGCAATGCGGCGACGAGTCCGTCTTTGTCGGTCGTCCACACTGTTCCGTCGCGTCGCAGGAACGACGCGCCCGCGCTTTCTTCGCAACCGAAACCGAGCGAGCCGTCGAACAATCCGGCCGAAAACCATTTGAATCCGACTGGCGCTTCGAACAGCGTGCGTCCGAGTCGTTTGGTCACGCGATCGATCAATGCCGTACTGACTAGCGTTTTACCGACGCTCGCCTGCGCATTCCATTGCGGACGTTGCCGATACAGATAATCCACCATCACCGACAGATAGTGATTGGGTTCCATCAATCCCGCGCTTTTCGTCACGATGCCGTGGCGATCGTGATCGGTATCGCAGCCGAAGGCGACGTCGTATTTGTCCTTCAATCCGATCAGACGCCGCATCGCATACGACGACGACGGATCCATGCGGATCTTGCCGTCCCAGTCGAGCGTCATGAATGCGAATTGCGGATCGACGACATCGCTCACGACCGTCATGTCGATGCCGTAACGTTGCGCGATCGGCGCCCAGTAATGCACACCCGCGCCGCCGAGCGGATCGACGCCCATGCGCACACCTGCGTTGCGGATCACCTCGAAATCGATCACGTTGGCGAGATCGGCGACATACGCGTCGAGATAATCGTGTTCGTGCGTCGTCGCCGCCTTGCGCGCCTGCGCGTACGGCACGCGCTTGACGTCGCGCAGGCCGTTTTCGAGCAACGCGTTCGCGCGGTTCTGCACCCAGCCGGTGACATCCGTATCGGCCGGTCCGCCGTTCGGCGGGTTGTATTTGAAGCCGCCGTTGTCGGGCGGATTGTGCGACGGCGTGACGACGATGCCATCGGCGAATCCCGAATCGCGTCCGCGGTTGTATACCAGTATCGCGTGCGAAATTGCCGGCGTCGGCGTGAACTCGCCGCGCGCGGAGATCATGGTCTGCACACCGTTCGCGGCGAGGACTTCGAGCGCCGATTCGAGCGCGGGCTGCGACAGCGCATGCGTATCCGCGCCGATGAACAGCGGCCCATCGATGCCCTTCGATGCGCGGTATTCGCAGATCGCCTGCGTCGTCGCCAGGATGTGCCATTCGTTGAAACTGTGATCGAACGAACTGCCGCGATGGCCCGACGTTCCGAACGCCACGCGTTGCGCCGGCACCGACGGATCGGGCTTCAGATCGAAATAGGCAGCGAGCAGTTTCTGCACGTCGACCAGTGACGAAGCCGGCGCTGGTTTACCTGCAAGCGGATCGATTTTCTGACTCATGATGTCTTCCTTGATTCGTTCCCGTCATCGATTTTATTCGCCGGCAGCAGCACTGCAACTGCACGGGTTTTGCCGTCCTGCGCGAGCGTGATGGTGCGATCGGATTGTTCCACGCCATCGACGGTGATGCGCAGTTGCGCATCCTGCGATCGGGAAATCGCGAGGTCGTAACGCGTGTCGCCGTGCATATAGGTGATTTTGTAGCCGGCCCAGTCGCTCGGCACACACGGCGCGATGTGCAACTTATCGCCGTCCAGACGCAATCCCAAAATCGATTCTGTCATCAGCCGATACAGCCATCCCGCCGAACCGGTATACCAGCTCCAGCCGCCGCGTCCGGTGTGCGGCGCAACGGCGTAGACGTCCGCGGTGACGACGTACGGTTCGACCTTGAACACCTCGAGCGCCTGCGCCGATGACGCGTGCGTGACCGGATTGATGAAACCGAGCAATTCGTTCGCGCGCTCCGCATCGCCCAGCGCGGCGAACGCCATCGAGGCCCAGATCGCCGCATGCGTGTATTGCCCGCCGTTTTCGCGCACGCCGGGCACGTAACCTTTTATATAGCCGGGATCGAGCGGCGATTTGTCGAACGGCGGATCGAGCAGTTTGATCAAGCGATGTTCGCGATCGACCAGATGCTGATCGAGCGATTCCATCGCCATCTGCCGCCGATCGTTCGCCGCCGCGCCCGACAGCACCGACCAGCTCTGCGCGATCGAATCGATCCTGCATTCGGCATCGGTCGACGAGCCGAGCGGCGTGCCGTCGTCGAAATACGCGCGGCGATACCACGCGCCGTCCCACGCGTTCTGCTCGATGTGCTGCGACAGTGCGCGCGCTTCATCGCGGCAACGTGTCGCGAACGGCGCATCGGCGCGCACGTCGGCGATCTGCGCGAAGTTGACCAATACCTGATGCAGGAAAAACGCGAGCCACACGCTCTCGCCTTTGCCGTGCAGGCCGACGTTGTTCATGCCGTCGTTCCAGTCGCCGCTGCCCATCAGCGGCAAACCGTGTGCGCCGAAATTCAGTCCGTGCTGGATCGCGCGAACGCAATGTTCGTACAGATCGACGCTGTCGCCGGAGGTAGTCGGCAGATCGTAATACGATTCTTCGCCGTCGCTGACCGGGCGTCCTTCGAGAAACGCGCTGCGTTCATTCAGCACATCGCGATCGCCGGTGCAGGTGACGTAGCGCCACACCGCGAGCGGCAGCCACAGATAATCGTCCGAACAGCGCGTGCGCACGCCGCGTCCGGAAGGCGGATGCCACCAGTGCTGCACATCGCCTTCCTTGAACTGGCGACCGGCACTTCGCAGGATCTGCTGACGCAACAACGCGGGCGCCGCGAACACGAGCGCCATCGAATCCTGCAGCTGATCGCGAAAACCATACGCGCCGCCGGACTGATAATAACCACTGCGTCCCCACAGCCGGCACGCGATGGTCTGATACAACAGCCAGCCGTTGGCGAGCACGTCGAGTTCGCGGTTCGGCGTCTGCACCTGGATGACGCCGAGCGTGCGTTTCCAGAAATCGCGCACGGCGATGAACGTGTCGCGCGCGGTGCCGGGCTGGCGAAGGCGCTGCACGAGATCGCTGGTTTTTTCGATGCCCTCGCCCGCACCCAGCCGGAAAATCACTTCGCGCGATTGGCCGTCGCCGAGTTCGAACGATGTCTGGATCGCCGCGCACGGATCGAGCGTCGCGCCGACTTTTCCGGACAGCCGCCCTCGCGACAATGCGGCGGGTTTTTGCAGCGAGCCGTTGCGGCCGATGAATTCGGTACGGTCGCCGCTGAGCGTGCGCAGTGGATCGTCGAGATCGAAAAACGCGACGCGGTCGGCGAATTCACCGTTGTACGAATTGCGCGCGAACAACGCACCGCAATCCGGATCGATGCTCGTCACCACGTGCGTCGCCGATTTCTGGCGCAAGTCGCCGAGCACCCATTCGACGTAACCGGTCAGCGACAATTGCCGCGATCGGCCCGACACGTTTTTCAGGCGGATCACGGAAAATTTCACCGGCGCATCGAGCGCCACATATGTCCACAATTCCGTTTGTATACCGTCTTCGGTGTGCTCGAATGCGCTGTAGCCGAATCCGTGACGCGTGACGTACGGCGTTTCGCCGCCGCACGGTGCGGGTGTCGGCGACCAGAAGCGGCCGGTTTCCTCGTCGCGCAGATAGAACGCTTCGCCGGACGGATCGCATACCGGATCGTTCTGCCACGGCGACAGGCGATATTCGTGCGCGTTTTCGGCCCACGTATACGCCGCGCCGGTTTCCGAAACGACAGTGCCAAAATTCGGATTCGCCAGGACATTCGCCCACGGCAGCGGCGTGACCTTGCCCTTGCCCGTCGTGATGACGTATTCGCGCCCCGTTGCGCTGAAGCCGCCGATGCCGTTGTCGAACATCAGTTCGCGTTGCGGCACTTTCGTCGCGGGCGCCACGGCCGCGCGTTCGCTGCGCGTGGCCACGAATCGCGGAATGGGAATTTCAAGCAGATCGCGCTGCTTCACCTGTTCCAGCAACGAGCCGTTCACATCGGAAATGATCGCGCGCGCGACCGACAGCAACAACGCGCGATCCTCCGCCGCGATCTGTTCGGCGGGACGCACGAAAATGCCGCCGGGCCGATCGATGAGATTGCCGCCGACACCGGCCGAAATCATGCCGATGATCTGATCCTGCAACGCCTGTCGATAACCGCCGTGATCGTCGTTGAGGATGACCAGATCGACCGCCAATCCCTTGCTGCGCCAGTACGCATGCGCCTGCACGAGCTGGCGCACGAGTTCGATATTCGCCGCATCGGTGATCTGCAGCAGCAGGATCGGCAGATCGCCCGAAATCGCATAACGCCACAGATCCGACTGCGATCGGCGATTGCCCGCGATGAGTTTCGAATCGGCGCGCAGCGATGCATTCGCGTACACCACGCGTCCGGCGAGACGTCCGTACAGTTGCGCTTCGGCTTCGGTGACGTTGATCTGACGCAGCGCCACTTGCGCGTGCGTCCAGGCCAGATCGAACACGCGATCGCCGAGATTCTGATCGTGATATTTCTCGGCAAGCGCGAGACTCGCGGCGCGATCGTTGGCGATGCCGGTGACGATGTCGAGGGTCGCCGACTGCTTCGGCTCCAACGTGAAGCGATGCCGGATCGCGACGACCGGATCGAGCACCGCGCCGTGCGTTCCCGACAATGTTGTGGCGCGCATCGCCGCCGGTTCGGCGACGCTGTTTCCGCGCCCGATAAAGCGCATGCGATCGGTTTCGTACGAGGTTTCCGAACTCACCGCGCCGTGCAGCGCGACCAGATGCAGCATGCTCGGCCAATGTTCCGAATTCGAACGCGGCCGCCGCTTGCACACGATGGCCGCGCGCGATTCGACGATTTCGGTTTCGACGAACAGATTGCTGAACGCCTGGCCGGTGTCGTCGGCCATCGGCGGCGCGAGCACGACTTCGGCGTAGCTCGTCACCTCGATAGTGCGGCGAACGCGCGAGCGATTGGTGATGCGCACGCGACGCAGTTCGATGTCGTCTTCGGGCGATACGGCGATGTCGGTGTGCGTTTCGATTTCGTCGTCGCGGCGATGGAACTGCACGCGCGGTTCGGTGAATGTCGCTTCGTATGTCGTACATGCGCCGCACGTCGGCTGCAGCGTGTTCGACCAGAATTTTCCGCTGTCGACATCGCGCACGTAGCAGAACGTGCCCCAGTTGTCGCGCGTGCTGTCTTCGCGCCAGCGCGTGACGGCGAGATTGTTCCAGCGGCTGGAACCGCCGCCGGCGTTGGTCAGCATCACGTGATAGCGGCCGTTGGACAGCAACTGGATCGCCGGCGTCGGCGTGTTCGCGGCGGTGAAAACGCGCACCGGCATTTGCGACGCATCGCTTTGCGCGCGGCTTTCGGCGAGGTCGCTGCCTTGCGAGTAGCTCGCCATTTCGCGCGGCACGCGTTCCTGCAAAAGTTGCAGCGTCGCGGCGAACACCGGTTCGGCGACGAAGCGTTTGCACATCGGCGTTTCGAGCAGCGTTTCGCCGAGCGCGAGCAGGCTCATGCCTTGATGATGTGCCATGAACGAACGCACCATCGCGAACTTTTCGCCCGGGACGCAGACGCGCCGGCGTGTAATCAAGCGCTTCGTAATAGCCGTATTGGCCGACAGCGCCGAGCGCGGCGAGCTCGCGCAGGTTCTGCACGGCCTGTCGCGGCTCGACCATCGTCGCGAGCGCGGTCGCGTGCGGCGTGATGACGAGATCAGCCGCAAGTCCACGCTTGAGCCCGAGGCTCGGCACGCCGAACGCGCGGTACTGATAGTTCTGCGCGGCGTCCACCGCGCTGTAACCCGATTCGGAAATGCCCCACGGCACCGCCTGCTGACGGCCATAATCGATCTGGCGTTTCACCGATGCCTTGTACGTGTGATCGAGCAGCGTGCCGGTGTAGTTCGGCATCACCAGCAACGGCATCAGGTACTCGAACATCGAGCCGCCCCACGACAGCAGCGCGGCATCGCCGCCGCTCTTGGTCAGCAGACGTCCGAGCGCGAACCAGCTTTCCTGCGGCACTTGCCCGAGCGCGACGGCGACGAAATTGGTCAGCCGCGCTTCGGAGGCGAGCAGATCGTAGAAACTCGGATCGGTGCGGCGATCGGTAACGTAATAGCCGATCGTCAGCAGATGACGATCCTTGTCGTACAGCATGCCGAAATCCATCTGCGCGAAATCGCCGGCCATGCTGGCGAGCCGTTCGATTTCGGCGCGGCGTTTGGCGACGGCCTGATCGACATCGGCGAGCATGCGGTCGTAGCCATCGCCCGCAGCACCGGTGGCGAGCGAATAAGGCACGCGTGAACGCGGGCAAATCTGCGAGTGTGGGCGGTTGCGCGTCTTTCAGGAAATCCGCAGCGCGCGTCGTGAGCGCATCGTTTTTGAGACACGGCAGCAGGAATTGCAGTTCGGTCTTCGCATCGAGACATTGATCGAGCAGCGCGCGCGCCCACTTCACGCCGGCATCGTTCGTTGCGGGAATCGAATCGGCGATCGGCGCGGCGAGCGCGCTCAATTCGCTGACGGCATTGTGGATGTGGAGCATCGTCGGCGCGTCGTGGCCGAGCGCGTCGCGCAAACGGTGGCGGAACGCATCGATGGCCGGATTGGATGCTGCGGTTTCGATGAGGATGCGCAATGTGTCGTCGATGCCGCGCAGCGTGCGCACGCTGATGATCGGTTCTGCGCACAGCGCACGCAGCGCGATGCGCAACGTGAGCAGATGGCCGCACAGATTGCCGCTGTCGACGGTGGACACGTAAACGGGATTCAGCGGTTTCAGCGATTGCGTGTCGTACCAGTTGTAGAAATGGCCGCGTTCGCGTTCGAGCTTGCCCATCGTTTCGAGCGTGCTGGCGCAACGTTCGAGCAAGGTGCCGGTGGTGATGTAGCCGAAATCGTTGGCCGTGATATTCGCCAGCAGCGAAAGGCCGATGTTCGTCGGCGAGGTGCGATGCGCGACGACCGCCAGCGGCGATTCCTGGAAATTGTCGGGCGGCAGCCAGTTTTCGTCGGCGACGACGAGGTTCTCGAAGAATGTCCACGTGCGCCGCGCGACGCCGCGCAGATATGCGGTTTCATCCGCATCGAGCTGCACGTCGACACCGGAAACCGGCCGGCTCAGCCACGATTCGACGGCTGGCGCGATGATCCACAGTGCGAGCAGCGGCACGGCATAAATCAGCGCCGCGGGTCGCGCGCCGATGAGGAAAACGAACGTGCCGATCGCGAGCATCGGCGCGGCCCACATCGTCTCGTACGAATTGAACAATGAGGTCGTCGATTGGCGATCGGCGGTGCTCGACGGCGTCCATTGCAGCAAGCGTTTGCGACTGACCAGCATGCGGAACGCGGTGCGGATGATCGCATCGAGACTGAACACCATCTCGAACGGAAGACACGCCAATGCGAACAGCATGTTGAAAACGTAAAGGCCAATCGCTTTGGCGACGTCGCGGAAATGCTGATCCATCGCGAGCTCGTCGGGCTTGTGCGCGAGATCGAAAAAGCTCGCGCCGAGCACGGGAATGAATGAAACGCCGATCACCACCGCCGTCCAGAACCACGGCGACGGCAACACCGTCCAGCCGAGAATGAGCAGCAGCACAGACGCGCTCGGCATCAGGCTGCGGCGCAGATTGTCGAGCACTTTCCAGCGCGACAGCGCACTCAGCGGATTGCGCACGAGACTGCCGTCGCGCGTGCGCACGAACGGCGTGAGCCAGCGCGTGATCTGCCAGTCGCCGCGAATCCAGCGATGGCGACGGCGCACGTCGGCGAGGTAACTGGTCGGATAATCTTCGAGCAGTTCGATGTCGCTCGCGAATCCCGAGCGCGCGTAACAGCCTTCGAGCAAGTCGTGACTGAGGATGCGGTTGTCGGGCAGACGATCTTTCAGAACGTGTTCGAACGCATCGACGTCGTAGATGCCTTTGCCGACGAACGAACCTTCGCCGAATACGTCCTGATAGACATCGGATACGGCACGCGTGTACGGATCGATGCCTGCGTCGCCCGAATGCAGGCGTGCGAATTCCGAGCGCTGCGCGCCCTGCACGCCGATGGCGACGCGCGGTTGCAGAATTCCATAGCCGCCGACGACGCGGCGATCGTCCGCCGCGTAGCGCGCGTGGTTGAGCGGATGCGCCATCGTCGCGATCAGTTCGCGCGCGGTGTCGCGCGGAAGCTGGGTGTCGGTGTCGAGCGTGATCACGTATTTCACCGCCGTGAGCGCAGCGATGTCGCCGACGGTTTTCGAGAAATTGTTTTCCGTGCCGCGCAGCAGCGCGTTCAGATCGCTGAGCTTTCCGCGTTTGCGTTCGCGGCCCATCCACACATCTTCTTCCGCGCTCCACAATCGCGGGCGATGAAGCAGATAGAACGGAGTCGGATTCGCGTCGGTTCGGTAGTGCGTGTTCAATCGTTCGATGTGCGTTACCGCGCGTTCGAGAAGCGGCGCATCGGTGGGCGTCGTTTCCGTGTCGGCGTCGGTGAAATCGGTCAGCAGCGCGAAGTGGATGTTGGGATCGCGATTGGCGAGGAATCGGACTTCGATCAGTTCCAGCAACGCATCGACGCTTGCGGTGTCGCCGAACATCGACGGCACCACGACGATCGACTTCGCGGTTTCGGGAACGCCCGAGACGAAATCCATGCGCGGCAATACGCCAGGCGGCACGAGCATGCTGGCGATGCGGTTGACGATAGCGACCGCGAGCTGGCTCGCGCACAGCATCGACGCAATGCCGACGACGATGGTCAAGCCCACGCCCACGCCATCGCTGCGCGCCTTGAGCACGGCGATGGCGGTGCCGAGAAACGTGATCAGGAAAATCGCGGCGAGATAAAACGCGACGCGAACACGCGACGGACGCAACGCGCGTCGCGCCGGCGCGCGCAGATCGATCGCGTGCTCGAGTTCCGAGGCGGCCGTCGTCCATCAGGTAGAAGCCGACGTGGCGATGCCGCTCGTCGTCTTGCGCGTCCTTGGCCAGCCGCAAGGCGGCGTTGGCGACACTCTCTTCATCCGTTCCGCTGCGCTTGGCCAGCGATTCCACGACATGGCGATAACGGTCGCGCGTCGCGAAATCCATCTTCGCGTAAATGTCGGCGGGATCTTCGCGCAGCACGCGCTCCACCGCGCTCAGCGATTCGACGAATTCGCGCCAGTCGATCACGCTCAGCGTGCGCAGGCTGCCGATGCTGTTGCTGATCGACAACTGATCGCCGGCCTGCTGCTGGTTTTCGGACTGGATCGATTGCGCGATCGTCGAGCCGGATTCGGCGAGCGACTGCTCGAGCCAGGT
This sequence comes from uncultured Gammaproteobacteria bacterium, assembly GCA_963814225.1. Taxonomy (GTDB): domain Bacteria; phylum Pseudomonadota; class Gammaproteobacteria; order Xanthomonadales; family Rhodanobacteraceae; genus Rudaea. Next base: position 286,481 of record CAWFCC010000005.1, read on the forward strand.
CAGCGGCAACGCAAGCGACTGGCCATGGCTTTGCAGACGCCGCACGAACTCCGCGACGAACGCGCTGTGCATCGGCGGATTGGAGCGCGCCATGTCGGCGACGACGAGAATGAGGTTTTTCGAATCGCGGGCGACGATATCAACGATGCGATCGGCCCACGAATCGGCGAGATTGCGGTTGATGCGATCCGTCGCAATACGCGCGGCGACGCGGCGCAGGTTTTCGATCAGCGCGAGGCGCAGCATGATCGGAATGGCCCACAGTTCACCGATGGTCAGCGTGGTGACACGTTGGTACGACGAGACGAAATTGGTGAGGCTGTCCGCCGTCACGCGGCCATCGCCATGCGCGATGGCTTCGGCGGCGATGTCGTAGACGCGCGGAAAACCACTTTGCAGCTGCGGCAAGCTCCAGCTGTAGCGCGTGGGCAGATGGCGCCGCGCGGTGCGGATCTGTTCCTGGATGAGATAGAGATTGTCGAGCAGCCAGTCGCCCGCGGGCGTGATGCGGCGGTCCGCGGCGATCGCATCGGTCAGCAGTTTGGACGTCTGAACCAGAATGCTTTCGTTGTCGGCCAGGCGCGGCAGCAAGCGGTCCGGACCGTGCGTCGCCATTTCGACATGCGCCGCGGCGAGCAGCTGCCCGTGTTGCGCCATCTGGTCGGCGTTGTAGAGTTCGGAGATGAACGGTTCTTCTATTTCCGTTTCACGCGCGTGCCGGTTGCGGCGCGCGGCAAGCCGGTTCAGGCGCAGTTTGCGCAGAAGAAACTCGATCATGGATGGTGCTTCCTTGTATCGACACGAATCACCGGCAAGCGGCACCGACGCGCTTGCATTGTCGGGCCTTGCGCGGCGCCGTCACGTAAAAAATTGATTCGAAATGACGATCGACGCCGTCGGCAACGCAGCCGTGAGCGCGGCGGTGATGCGCTGACGCACGTCGGGGCTGTCGGCAATCATGGCCGCCTCCAGCGAATAGATATATCCCTTCTCGTGCTGACCCAGAACCGATGCGCTGCGCGTGACCGACACGTTGTCGGATCGACACGCCGCCGCCCACAGGCGCAAGAGATCCTTTCGGCCGATGCTATGCTTCGGCCCGAGCCGGAACCGATAAACGAGCGACGGCATTTGCAAATCCTTTTAACCTTGGGCGGAGTATGATCCCCTTGCAAGATACTGTCTCGCTCCGTTTGCACGACGTCGATGAGCGTTCACCCTTCTGCAAGGAAATCACGCCATGACTTCGACGCAAGAATCTGACGCTGCCTCTGCGCTGGAATGGTCGCGCCGGCTCGCGCGCTTTCAGACGCCGAGCATTCCGCGCGCGATGTTCGAACTGCTGATTACTGCGCTTCCGTTCGCGGCGTGCTGGCTCGGCATGGCGTGGGCCGTCATGCACGGCGTCTGGTTTGTATATGCACTCCTGCTGCTGCCGGCGGTTGGATTTTTCATGCGGCTGTTCCTGATCCAGCACGATTGCGGCCATCACGCGTTTCTCGCCAGCAGCCGCGGCAACGACTGGATCGGACGCGCCATCAGCGTCATCACGCTCACCGCCTATTCGCACTGGCGGCGCGCGCACGCGATCCATCATGCGACATCCGGCAATCTCAGCCGACGCGGCGTCGGTGATATCGATACGTTGACCGTCGACGAATATCGGGCGCGCTCGGCGCGACAGCGGCGGCTGTATCGACTCTACCGCCATCCGCTGGTGATGTTCGCCATCGGTCCGCTGTTCGTGTTCGTCCTGCAGAACCGCATTCCCGCCGGCTTCATGCGCGGTCGCAATGCGTGGATCAGCGTCATGACCACGAACCTCGGCATTGCCGCGCTCGTCACGCTGCTCGTGATGACATTCGGCTGGCGCACGTTTCTTCTGGTGCACGGACCGCTCATGCTGCTGAGCGTCGCCGTCGGCGGCTGGCTTTTCTATGTCCAGCACCAGTTCGAAACCACGCGATGGGACGAAAGCAAATCGTGGAGCGTGCGCGAGGCAGCGCTGCACGGCAGTTCGTATTACGACCTGCCGCCGGTCCTGCGCTGGTTCTCGGCGAACATCGGCATCCATCACGTGCATCATCTGTGCAGCCGCATTCCGTTCTATCGGTTGCCCATGGTGCTGCGCGCGTATCCGGAACTGCGCGCGATCGGGCGCATCACGCTGCTCGATAGCCTGCGTTGCGTGCGGCTGGTGCTGTGGGATCAGCACAAACGCCAGCTCGTTTCGTTTCGCGATGCGATGCAGGCATAACGAAGCGGGTCGTCAGCCGCTCGCTTGATCGTCGAAAAACTGCATCACCAGTTCCGATGCGCACGGACCCGATGCGTCCGTGTGCGAACCGCGTGCATCACCGCCGAACCAGTGGTGTCCGCCGCCGCTGACCTTCCACGATTCGATAACCACGCGTCCATTGCCGTTGCGGAATGTCGCGCACGTCGTGCCGCGGCCGCCTGCGGTCGTGGTGGTCGTCGCATCCGGCGTGAGCTGATCGGCAGCCGGCCAGTCGCGGACGGCCTGGCTCACGATGGCATCGCTGTTGGCCGGATCGACGGTCTTGTCGTCGTCGCCGCGGATGACCAGCGTCGGCATTGCCAACGGCGGTCGCGCCTGCTCCTCATGCCCCGACGCGGCGTGGCGCATGACGGACAAAGCCGAAACGACATTGTTCGCACAGCGGTACGGCAATCCCGAATGCACGGCGACGGCGGCAAAGATATCGGGATAGCACTGGCCGAGAATCACCGCCATCGCGCCGCCCGCTGACAGGCCGGCGACGAAAACCTTGCGCGGATCGACGCGGTATTCGGCAGCGATCTGGCGCACCATCGCGGCGATGCGTTCGGGTTCACCCGAACCGCGCGACTGATCTTCCGGACGAAACCAGTTCCAGCATTTCTGCGCATTCGAATGCATGGTCTGTTGCGGATACGCGACCAGCGCCGTCCCGCTTTCAGCCAGCGCATTCATTTGCGTGCCTAGCGCGAAATCATCGGGGTCCTGCGTACAACCGTGCAGCATCACGATGAGCGGCACCTTCGCGGCAGTGGCCGCATATGAGTTCGGCACGTACAGCTTGTAGCGCAGCGCGCCGGGGCTGTTATCGGAATCGCACCAGAAAAACCGGCCGGTCGTTTCTTCTGCGGCAGGCGCGGGCCGGAATATGGAATCGACCGGCGCCGACGTTTTCGCGCCAGACAGCAAACCCGCGCGCGTCAGCGCATCGTTGATGGTCTTCTCGATCGAGCTCGCCGTGTGCGCCGTCGTCGAAGGCGATGCGCGGCGCAATCGTCGTAGTAGCCAATCCTTGAGGCCTGCCATTTCTTCTCCAATTATTTTGATTTACGCGTGAGCGGGCGTGAATGCCCGCGTCCGGATGCACGATCGACGGACGTGAAGAACTATATGGTGCCGAAATGACGGAACGGAATGCCGGTCGCGTAATTTGAGAAAAGAATCGCCCCTCTCGTCGTCAGATCGCGTCGCCGAGGCATGCCCAAAACATAGCTCGCTGTGTTTACAGCGAGCTTATGCAAAATCGTTTTATGGTGTGCGTCCGCTCATGCGCCCACTGCGGACCAACAAACGCTTACACCATCGCGCGACGGGCGAGCAGCGCCAGCGCTGCGCCACCGAGCGCCGCAACCAGAACGGACGACAACGGACGTGCGCGAATTTTCGTTATCGCGTCCTCGTAAACATATTCGAGAACTTCTTCGGTCTGCGCGCGATAGTCGTGGATCTTCGCTTTCGCGCCGCGGACCAGCGATGGCGCTGATTTGCGCGCCACATCGGCGGTATCTTCCACCGCGTTGCGCGCATCCAGCGCCGCGACGCGAACGTCGTCTCCAACCTGCGCTGCACCTTGGTTGAACGTGTCTTTCACTTCACCCGCGGCGTTTTTTGCATCTTCGAAATTGTGTGACATGGCCATTGCTCCTCGCAGATCCGTTATCGAAAAAAATCTTATCGGACGAGAGCAAGGGTCATGCCGTCCGCAGCCGGGCGCTGACGCGCACCGACGACGCCTCCGGCAGGCGAGACGAACGATCACCCACCGGATCCTTTGCGAACTGCCCGGTTCGAGACCGTGCTCACAACGTCAGAGTGTCGGCGAATCGTTTCCGAGCATGGCGCGGCGAACGATCTTGATCGGCGCGAATCCCTGCTGCATGAACGCGTCGTGGAATTTCTCCAGATTGAACGCGCTGCCTTCTTTTGCTTCGACGTCGGCGCGCAGTTTGAGGATCTGCAACTTGCCCAGCGTGTAGTAGAGGTAGGTCGGATCAGCGGTGCCGCGCGTGGTTTCGACGGTACCGACGGCGCGCGACTGGTAGCCTTCGTTGACGAAGAAGTCGACGCCCTGATCGAAGGTGAATTCGCCGGTGTGCAGTTTGATGCCGACCACGAATCGCGCATTGCGCAGCAAAGCGTCCTGCAACTGCCCGAGCTTGAGCCATTTCTGCTGACGCGCATCGTTCGGATACAGCGCCTGCGCGAGACCCTCGTCGAGCATCATCTGCTCGCAATAGTGCGCCCAACCTTCCGCGTTGCTCGACGAGCCGAGCAGCTTGCGCACGCGATCGTGCACCTTCTGCATCCACAGGAATTGCACGTAATGTCCGGGATACGCCTCGTGCGTGGCGACGGAGCCGATCACCGGAAAACTGAACTGCGCCATGAATTCGTCGACGTGCTTCTTGCCCCAACCGGGTTCCGGCAGCGTGACGTTGAAATACGCCTCTTTCGCAACCGTTTCGTATGCTCCCGGCGTGTCCATCGACGCGAACGTGATCGCGCGCATGAACGGCGGCGTCTCTTCGAGAATCGGCCGCACATCGGAAGGAATCGTGATGATGTGCTTGGCCTTGATGAAGGTGACGAGCCCGTCCAGCGTGCCGCGAAACGTGTCGAGCAATTTCGCCGGATCGGGATGGTTCGCGCTCATCTCGGCGAGCACGTCCTTCGGCGACTTCGACGGTTCGAGTTCCTTGGCGACGCGCGCGAACTCGGTCTGGTTTTTGTGCATGTTCTCGATATCGATCTCGACCAGGCGATCGAGCGGCACGTCGACCATTTCGTCGTAGGCGAGTTTCTTGCGGTACGTATCGGCGCCGAGTTTGAAGTCGCCATCGGACGTCGGCAGCACTTTGGTTTTCAGCCACGCCTGATAGTCGACGAGAGCTTTGACGACAGCGGCGTTGGACTTCGCGAATTCGGCTTTCAGCGTTTTATCGGTGACATCGGCGAACGCGGCCGGAACATCCTTGCGGAAAAAGTCCGTCGATCCCGGCAACTGTTGCAGCGCGACCTCGGTGAAGATGCGCGGCGCATGCTTGATGTTGGCTCGCGCCTGCTGCAGCGCGGCCGGCATTTGTTTCTCGCGCGCGATGAGCGAGCGCAGGCGATCGGCCGGCGGCGCAAACTTGCGTTCCATGATCGTGAATGCGCTGGTGGTGATGCCGCTCGAATACGTATCCGGATTTTTCTCCCACGGCCGGATGGTTTCGAGCGTGAGCAATGTGCTGCGGATGCTGTTGAGCAGAAGGTCGCGGTCGCCGCGCGTCTGCACGTCGAGCGACTTTTCCTCGACCGCTGCAACTCGCTTTTCCCAATCCTTCAGCGTCGCGATCTGCTTGTCGATCGCCGCGCGGCTGAAGTCTTCGAGCTTGCCGTCGTACTGATGCAGGCCGGTCGTCGTCGCCACCGTCGGATTGGCCGGGAAGTAATACTGATCGAAGTATTCGTCGGCCAGATGCATGAATGCCGCGTTGGCATCATCCGCAGGCGGCGAGCCGAATGCAGCCGGGGACGACAACGCCAGTGCAAAAACGGCGGAGCGGAGCGCGAATGAACGTCGGGTCATGGAAAATTCCGGTTGGGCAACATTGAAAGATTACTATCGCATACAACGCCGCGCGGCCAAGTGGTTGTTGCAGAAAACCTGATCCCTTCGCACCCAGCGCGATCGTCCGTTCCGATTCCATGCAGCACCGCGCACATAGAATGCGCGCTCTCGAACCGCTGCAGAGTCCCCATGCTGAACGTCTTTGTCGAACCCAAACCCAAAGGCCGCCCCGAGGGGACTACAATCTTCCACTTCGTGCTGGAACACCTCGATGGCAGCCGTGTTACAAACAGAACCTTCGCAACACAGCAAGGTGCGGTTGAGGAAGCTCGCCGCCTCGGTCACGTTCCGCTCGTGGCGCACGTGCGCAACACGGACAAATCCCGACCGGCCGACTGGTGCGCGGCGTAGCTATACAGGTGAGTCGTCATGGCTAGACTAGATTCGCAGGACGACAACGCCCTTCAAGTCTTCGCGGACCGTTGCGGATGTTCGCTCGATGAACTCAAGCACGCCATCGAGGCACGAAGTGCCAATGAGATGGACGCACTGACCTTTCTGGCGCTGCGCGGCTACATCTCGAACGATTCGTTCCTGAAGATACGCAGCGAAATCGTATAAGCGAGCGACACCCCGATGGGGCGTCGGGTCGCAACAAGCCCACTCAAAACGCAAAAGAAAAAGCCTCGATTAATCGAGGCTCGGTACTTCCATGACCTTGCAGAGGAGCGTCGCGAAATTCGCTGCGCTCGCATCCGCATGGGCTGCCGCGCCTGGCCGCCGGAGGCTTGTCACGCATAAGCGTGTGGCGGGACTACTCCCGCCACACACCCCTGTGGAACATCAATGCTTGGTGGGCATCAGCACGCCATCGATGGCGTGAATGACGCCGTTGCTCGACGGAATATCGATCAGCGTAATGTTGCTGCCGTCGATCGTGACTCTCTTGTCGATCATCTTGATTTGTGCCGATTGACCTTGCAGCGTCTTCGTCTCGGTCAACTTTCCAACTTCTTCCGCCGAGACGCGTCCCGGCGAAACGTGGTAGTTGAGGATAGCGACAAGCTCGGATTTGTTTTCCGGCTTGAGCAGACGGTCGAGCCTGCCCGCGGGCAGTTTTTGGAACGCGATGTCGGTCGGGGCGAAAATCGTATACGGGCCTTGACCGCGCAGCGTCTCGTTGAGTCCGGAGGCGACCAGCGCCTTGCTGAATGTCGTGAACGAACCCTGGTTCGCGGCGGTTTCAACGAGATCGGTTTTGGAATTGGGTTTTTGGTCATTCATGAGCAGCTTTTCCATTTTGCGTTTCGCGCAAGGCGAAACGAAGGCGGCCGAAGCCGAGGTCCCGGCTGAGATTCCGGGACGCGTACTCAAATGGCGTTAGTGAGCGAACCGCGAGACTGAGGCGCTTGTGCGACGCGTTGCGTCAAAGCGCACGTACACACTACTCCTATTTTTGCCCGATAACGAAAAGTGGAAAAATATATCTGCCATCGCGTCCTGCAAGGCGCACAATGACCTCGCGGCCGCTGCGGTCGTTTTTCGGGGATACCTGCATGACTGTTGAAGCGCTCGTGATTTTCCTGTTGATTGGTGCGGTGGCCGGATGGCTCGCCGGTGTCGTCGTTCGTGGCGGCGGATTCGGACTGGTCGGCGATATCGTCGTCGGCATACTGGGCGCCTTCATCGCCGGTTTGCTGTTGCCGCGTTTTGGGATCGGCTTGAGCGGAATCGTCGGCGAGATCATCTATGCCGCCATCGGCGCGATCATTTTGCTGCTGATCGTACGGCTGATAAAACGAGTGTGACATCCGCGCACGACAGCTCTGCGGCTAGCACGCCCGTGGAGCTGTTTGCTTTCGTCTACGCCGAATTGCACCGATTGGCACGTCGCCAACGGCGAGCGCACCGTGACGAACCGACGTTGGACACGACGTCGCTCGTGCATGAGACATATCTGAAACTGCAGCGCTCGCCGGATCTGGTCGGCGTCGAACGGCCCCAATTTTTTGCGCTCGCTGCGCGCGCCATGCGTCAGATCCTGGTTGATCAGGCGCGTCATCGCGGCGTGCGCCGGCGCAGTGGACAAGTGGCATTGACCACGGGCGCGTCGCAATTCGTTGCAGAAGATCACGCCGATCCCGTCGACGTTCTCGCCCTCGACGGCGCATTGAGCCAACTGACCGACATGGACGCGCGCTGCGGCCAACTCGTCGAATGGCGTGTGTTCGGCGGCCTGGAAATGGCCGAGATCGCATCGTTGCAGGGCGTTACCGAACGCACCGTCGCGCGCGACTGGCGCCGGGCATGCGCGTTTCTGGCGCAGCAACTCGACGCGGCGAAAACGCCAAGCGCGCCGTGAATGCGGAGCGCTGGCATCGCGTCAGTGCGATCTTCGATCACGTACTCGAAGCACCGACAGAGGCACGCGCCGGCGTTTTGACCGATCTGTGCGACGGCGACAGCCAACTTCACCGCGAGGTTTCGGCGTTGCTCCTCGCCGATGAGCGACACGCCGCGTTCGAGCGCGACGTCATCGCCGTGCACGCGGACCTCGCGCATGAGTGGTCGCACGCGCAATCCCCGGACGTCACCGTCGCCGACGGCTCGCTTATCGGTCCGTGGCGAGTGCTTCGCGAACTCGGCCGCGGCGGCATGGGCATCGTATTGCTTGTCGAGCGCGCCGACGGCCAGTTCGAGCAGCGCGCCGCACTCAAGCTCATCAAACGCGGCATGGACAGCGAGACATTGCTCGCCCGATTCCTGCGCGAACGGCAAATCCTCGCGCGACTCGAACATCCGCACATCGCACGGCTGCTCGATGGCGGCATCACCGATGAAGGTCGGCCGTACTTCGCGATGGAGTACGTCGACGGCAAACCCCTGCTCGAACATTGCGCCGAACGCCGACTTGGCCTCGACGCACGCATAAGTTTATTTGTGGACATTTGCGCAGCGGTTCAGTTCGCGCATCGCGCGCTGATCGTACATCTGGATCTGAAATCGTCGAACGTGCTCGTCACGGCCGACGGTGCGGTCAAACTATTGGATTTCGGCATCGCGAAACTCCTAGTCGACGACATCGAGGCGACGCAAACGCGCGAGTCGTCATCGCGACCACTCACGCCCGCGTACGCGGCGCCCGAGCAACTTTGTGGCGAAGCGGTGAGCACGGCCACCGACGTCTACGCGCTCGGCGCGGTTCTCTACGAATTGCTCGTCGGCGAGCGCCCCTATCACTTCGCCGACACGACCACGTTCGAGGAAATTCGCAAACTCGTCGATACGACGCCGCCGGTTGCGCCGAGTTCCCGCGTGACAGCCGATTCACCGGTCACCTCGCGGCAATTGCGCGGCGATCTGGACACGATCGTTTTGACGGCACTCAAGCGCGAACCGGAGCGGCGCTATCCCACCGTCGATGCTCTGGCGCAGGATCTGAAACGATGTCTCGCCGCCGAACCGATTCGCGCGCGACGCGACAGCGCGTGGTATCGCGTCGGAAAATTTGCGGCGCGGCATCGCGTCGGCGTCGCGCTCGCCGCGTTGGCTGTGATCGGTTTGCTGTCGACGACGAGCGTTGCGCTGTGGCAAGCCGGCGTCGCGCGCGAACAGGCGCGCCGCGCAGAACTCGTTACCGGCTTCGTGATCGACATTTTTCGCGTCGCCGATCCGCAAGGCGCACCGGGCGGCGTAAAACTGACCGCAGTCGATGTGCTCGACGCCGGCGCGCAACGGCTCGATGCGCAACTGGCCAGCCAACCGCAACTGGCCGCGCGCTTCGGCGAAGTGATGGGCACGATCTATGTCGAGCTCGGACAATACGATCGCGCCATCGCCCTGCTTCAACACGCGATCGACATGCGCGGCGCGACGACCGACGACGCCGATCTGCTGACCGAACTGGGCCGTGCCGAGTACGAAAAAGGCGACTATCCCGCCGCCGAGAAAACAGTCGCGACCGCGCTCGCTCAACATCGACGCGACGACGGCGACTCCAGCGCATCCGCCGCACGCGATCTGGTTTTGCAGGGCGAGATCGCGCGCCGTCAGGGCGACTTCAAAAAGGCCGAGCCACTGATGCGCGCCGCGCTGGCCATGGCGCGCGCGAATCTCACTGCGCCGAACGCGGATATCGCCGGCGATCTGAATCAGCTCGCCGTGCTCGACAGCGACATGCACAATCTCGATGAAGGCACATCGCTCACCGAAGAAGCCTTGGCCATGTTCCGCGCGCTGTATGGCGAAAACCATATCGACGTGGCGGAAAATCTCATCAACCTCGGCTCGTTCCGCATGCAGAACGGCCATGCCGCCGAGGCATTGCCACCGCTCGAAGAGGCGACGGCAATCTATCGTCGACTGTTGCCGAACGATCATCCGCTGCTCGCCACCGCGCTGACGACGCACGCACGCGCGCTCGACCGCATGAACCGCTACACCGATGCCGAACCGCTTTATCTGGAAGCGCTCGCGATGCAGCGCCGCGTGCTCGGCAATCAGCATGCGGATGTCGCAGCGACCCTCAACAATCTTTCCGTGCTGCGCATGCATCTGAACGATTTTTCGGCGAGTGCCGATTACAGCCGCGATGCGATCGCCGTTTGGGCCGCGCAGGGCAAACCCGAGCATCCGTTCGCACTAGGATCGCAGGCGAATCTCTCTGTCGCCTTGCGCGAGTCCGGCGATCTGGTCGAATCGGAGCGTCTTATCCGCGCGGTGCTCGCCGCACGGCGCAAGCAGCTCGGCGACAAACATTTTCTGGTGTCGTTCACGATGGATCAGTTGGGTATCGTGCTGCGTCTGTCCGGCCGTCCGGCCGAGGCGATAGTGCAACATCAACTCGCGCAAACGATGCGCGAAGGCGTCGCCGGCATGCCGCCGCAGGAACTCGCGGCGGCGCATGTGCAGTTCGCGTTAAGCGAACTCGGCGTCGGCGACTTGCCGCAAGCGCATGACCAGATCGGCATCGCGTTGCAGCTATTGAACGAGATGAAGCCGATCAATCCGGAACGAATCGCCGACGCGTTGATCGCGCAGAGTCGTATCGCCTTTGCGCAACACGATATGCCCGCGACCTGCGCGGCGGCGGACAAGGCACTGACGCTGCGCCCACCCGATGACCCGGCCACAGGCTGGCGACACGCCGACGCACTCGCTGCGCACGCCCAATGTCTCGCTGCACGCAAGGATTTTGCAGCCGCGCGCGCGGAACTGCAGTCCGCGCTCGCGATGTTGCAGCGTTCGCGCGGCGCCAATCACTGGATGACAGTCCAGGTGCGCGACGCAATCCACGCCCTGCCGAACGCCTGAACCCTTTTCATCGGTTTCGCGCCGATGAATGTCTGATCTTGCTGCGCTGAAACGTATCTCTCGGAACTAGCAGTCCAAACCGGCTGCGCTTCGGGAGTTACAGATGCGAGCCGCGTCACGCAACGAACCGATTTTCCGCAATGAACCATCGCGCCGCGTCGCGCGTTACGTGTCGCCGATCCTCTTGTGCCTGATCTTCGCTAGCGGCTCGGCTTTCGCTCAACTCGCGTTCGAGGCGAAGACGGCAATGCCCACCGGCACTAGTCCGAGTGCCGTCGCGGTGGGCGATTTCAACGGCGACGGCAACCCGGATATCGCTGTCACCGTGGAAAGCAATAATCGCGTATACATTTATAACGGCAATGGCGACGGCACGTTTTCGTTTGCCGTCAGTTACGTCGTCGGATCGCAACCCGTTGCGATCACCGCTGTCGATCTGAACCACGACGGCAAGCTCGATCTCGCCGTCGCCAATCGCCAGTCCGGCACTGTGTCGATCTTGATCGGCCAAGGCGGTTCGTCGTTCGCAACGGCTGTCGGCTACAGCGTCGGTGCGCTGCCGAACTCCATCGCCGCCGGCAGTTACGATCCGGACGGTTACGTCGATCTCGTCACCGCGAACCGAGGCGACGTGTGCGGTCCACCACTCAATCCGTGCGGCACCGTTTCACTGCTGCGAAACAACGGCGACGGGACGTTCTATACCGGCGCCACGCTATTTCCCGGCGTATTACCCGACACGATCGCCGCCGGAGTTTTCACTGCCAGCGGTGATACCGATTTCGTCATAACGAGTTTCCCTAGCGACGATTTCCTCGTCTATCTCGGCAACGGCGGCGGTGGCTTTCCGACCGTCAAAGGTCCGTTGACGACACTCAGCGCGAGCGTCGTTCTCGTCGCCGATTTCGATGGCGACGGCAATGCCGACGTCGCCATCTCACGCGCCAGCAGCGGCGACGTATCGATGCAGCGCGGCAATGGCGACGGCACATTCGCCACTGCCGGCATCTACAGCGAAGGCGCGGTCAATGCGCATCCGTACAGCGGCACGACGGCGGACTTCGATGGCGACGGACATCCGGACCTGGTCTTCGCCAACTACACCGACAACTCCATCGCGGTGTTGCGCGCGCGCACTGTCGGCAACGGTGGATTCGACACGGCACTCACTTTCACCGGAGGACTCAACGGCCCCGGGTCAATCGCATCGGCCGACTTCAATCACGACGGCAAGGCCGACCTCGTTGTCGTGAATTTGGGCGGAGACAGCATCACCGTGTTTCTCAATAAATCCATCCCAACCGATCGTCTGTTCATGAACGGGTTCGATTTCAACTAAACGTCAGGAGTTCACCATGCGATTGATCCGCCCATTCATCATGTTCGCACTTCTGCTTTGCATGCCCGTGCTGTGCAGCGCCGACGACGAAGACGCCAAAGACTGCGACGGCTGCAAAGATCATCCGATGCTCGCGCGCTATCCGGGCTCGTTCCTGTTCGGCGCCGACATGAAGACGTTCGAAGAAGCGGCGTTGCCGATTGGCCCCGTTACGCAAAACGACGCGGGCGAGCCTGTCGCGCCGAAAACGCTGAACGTCACCGGCAAGCGCACGCGTCTGTTCTATCTTGCGCCGCGCGAACGCAGTGCGCTCGAAGTGTTTTCAAATTACAAGGACGCATTGGCCAAGGCCGGCATGAGCGTCGTCTGGACATGTTCGGACATCGAATGCGGCACCGACTTCCTGCACACCGCGCCGCAGATCATGCATTTGAATCTGACCGGCACGCAGATCGCCGACGACGGATTCACGCTCGCCGAACGGCCGCGCTATCTGCTCGCAACGCTCACCCGTCCGCAAGGCGACCTCCATGTGATGGTGATGGCCGCAGACCTGCCGGAACGTCAGCGCCCAGCGGTTTACGTCATGGTTGTCGAGAGCAAACCAATGGACAAAGGAATGGTGATGGTGACCTCGAGCGCACTGGACCAAAGCCTGATGACCACCGGCAAAGCCGTAATCTACGGCATCTATTTCGATTTCGACAAAGCCGATGTCAAAGCGGAGTCCAAACCACAGCTCGCACAGATCGCCGCGCTCATGAACGATCGTACCGATCTGAAATTGACCGTCACCGGTCACACCGATAACCAGGGCAGCGCGGAGTACAACCAGCGTCTATCGCAACTGCGCGCCGATGCGATCGTGACGTCGCTGGTCGACGGCTATTCCGTCGCATCGAACCGCCTCGTCGCCCGAGGCCTGTGCGCGACATCGCCCATCGCCAGCGACGATTCGGAAGATGGACGCGCGAAGAATCGGCGGGTGGAATTGCTGAAGCAATAGCCGCGGGTACGAATTATTCGTAGCTCAGGGCCACGGCTGCGCGAGTTCGCGTCGCACGCGTTGCCGGCCATGCCGAGGCGACGAGTGAAACGACGATCACCATCAGCAACCACGTCCCCGCTCCGCGAATTGCGGGCAGAAAGTGCACGGGTACGGCGAACATGACGCGTCCGAATGCATCGGCCAGCAGCCAGCTCATCGGCGCGGAAAGCGGGAGCGAGGCCAGCCAGCCAAGCACGGCGATCACCAGGCTTTCCATCAAAATCATGATCAGGATCGAGCGATGCGGGGCGCCGATCGCACGCATCACGCCGATCTCGCGCGTACGCTCGAGCACGGCGAGGCTCATCGTCGAGGCGAGGCCCAGAGCGCCGACGACCATCATCACCCAGCCCATGACGCCGAGAAACTGCACCACCATCGCCAGATGATCTTCCACGGCACGACGGCTTTCGCTCATCAACCGGCTGTTCACGACCGGCATGCCGGCGCGTTCGAAGCTCGCGCGCAGGCGAGCGATCACGTCGAGCTGCGCGGCGGCGTTACTACTCGTGGTGGTCACGGCGAGCGTGGCGGCACGATCGTTCCCACGCAAGCCGTTCAACGTGGCGAGCGGCGCATACGCAATCGGCTGTACCGCGCTTTCGACACCGACGATGTGCCATTGCGTCGACTCGCCATCGATGAGCAACGAGATGTCGGCGCCAGGCACGAGTGCGGGTTCGTCTTTCTGCAATGCACGGCTGATCACGAGCGCGTTGCGATCCGACGACATCAACGCTCGCCCCTGCTCTACGTGCGGCACGAACATGGGTGAATCCGGCGGCAATGCAATGACGGTGAATGCGTTGCCAGACATCCCATCGGCATGCATCACGGTGGCGTTCAGGCTGCTGATGGCTTGCACGCGCTCAACGCCCGCCACGCTTGCCGCGACCGCTTCGCTTTCGGCCGGCCGGTAACTATCGTTGAGGCGCAACACCACATCGTAGCGCTCGCCCGCAAACATCAGATCGACCGATTCGCGAACCGAACTGCGCAGATTGTCGGCCGCCAGAAAAACCGAACCACCGCTGGCCAGCATCAGCAGTGTCAGCAGCATCCGCTGACGTCTGCGGAAGGCGTTGCCGAGCGACAGCAGCAGCGGCCTGCTTATCCAGTCGATGGAAATTCGGCGGCGCAGGTACGAACCTTCCGCCGCGATTCCGGCGTCGCGCAAGGCAGTGCCGACCGGCTGCCGGCATGCGCGCCTCACCGGAATGGCAGCGGCCATCACCGGCAACGCACAGCCCGCGGCGATCTGCAGTGCGATCGCCCACCACGGAATCGCGATACCCGTCGTTGAGAAGTTGAGCATGTTCGCGTTCAGTGCAGCGTACGGGCGACCGATCGCAATGGCAGCGGGCAACGCGATGGCGGATGCGAAAACGCCGAGCAGCAGTGCCGAACCCAAGTACATCGCACCGATCTGGCCGGCGCCGGCGCCGAGTGATTTCATGACCGCGATCTCGCGCGCCTGCCCGGCCATCATCGCGGTGAAAAGGTTGACGATCAGCAAGCTGCACACCAGCAACGTCAAAAGCCCGAATGCACCTTGCGTGAGCATCAGCGAATTCATTTGCGCTGCATGTGCGTGCTGACCCGGAACGGGAACATCGATCGATGTGACGTGGCCGCCACTGCGCTCGAACAATGTCTTGATGTCGTTGGCGATGCGGCGCACCGCATCGCGATCGGCGCTCGTGTCGCGCAGCACGATCTGGATTTCGTTCAACGTTGCCGGCGCGCCCAGTTGAGCAAGCGTCGCCGGCGTCACGAAACCGTAGACCACGTGGTCCATCCATCCCGGCGGCAGGCTCACGTCATGTGCGATGCCGCTCACGTGCAACGCCTGCGGCGGATTCTTGCCGAACCGTACTTTGAGCAAACCGCCGAGCGCTGCGCCGGAAAATTCGAGCGAGGATTTTTCGATGCTGATCTCGCCGTCGCGCGGCGGCCATATGCCGCGTTCGGATTCGAGGCGACCGATTTCTCGCGCATCGAAATCCTGCAACGCGAACAGTTCCGCGGTCAGATCGCCAGTGCTCGTCACCACCGTCGCAAACACCGTTCGGCGTAGCCGAATCGCAGCGACGGCAGGCAGCGCGCGCACTTGCGCCAACCGCTGCATCGTCGATGTCATCGACGTGCAGCGTGGCCGAAACAGGATGACTGCCGAGATAGGTTTGCGCGGTCGTGCGCTGCACGAGTGACCACGCATCCAGCAACGCACCCGCGGCCACCATGCCGACCGAAACGGCCAACACCACCAGCAGCGATCGCGACTTGTGCAGCCACGCGTCGCGCAAACATCTTTCGCCAGCGCGGGCTAAACATCGGCGCCCGCAGCGACGATACGTCCGTCAGCCAGAGTGACGATGCGGCTCGCATGGCGCATCGCCGCGTGTTCATGCGTGACCATGACCACGGTCTGACCTGCGTGAACCAGTTCGCCGAGGATGTGAAGCAATCCTTCCGCCGTGCGCGAATCGAGATTCCCGGTCGGTTCGTCGGCGAGCAGGATCGCCGGTTCGTTCGCTAGCGCGCGTGCAACGGCGACGCGCTGCTGTTGTCCGCCCGACAACGCGGCAGGCAACTTGTCCGCCTGGTCGGCCACGCCCAGACGCTCGAGCAGCGCGAGGGCGCGCGGACGTCGCTCGCGCGCTGGCCAGCGCCGGGCGAAATCCATCGGCAACATGACGTTCTCGGCAACACTGAGCGTCGGCAACAATTGGAAAAACTGGAAAACTATACCGACCGCACGTCCGCGCCACGCCGACAGTGCTCCTTCAGAAAACGTGTGTAGCGCGTGGCCGTCGATGGTGATCTCGCCGCTGCTCGGTCGATCGATGCCGGCCAGCAGATTGAGCAGTGTCGACTTGCCGCTCCCCGATTGGCCGACGACGGCGACGAACTCGCCACGATGAATGACAAGATCGATGCTTGCGAGCGCGCTGAACGACCCCGCCGGACTCGCGTAAACCTTACCGACATCGCGTAAGCGGATCAGCGCGGATGCGGGATCGGTGTTTTCCAGTGGCGTCACAGGCGCGCTCCGACGTGGTGAACGAGGCGAACCTCACTCTATGCGAGCACGGCGCGTTGCCGCCGACGGTTCACAGGTTCCATTCGACGCTTCGGCGAATCGTCGTTCGAGTCGCAGCCGTTCGACGGCAAGGGCGAACCGTTCGGCGAAAAGTCGGCCTGCACGAATATCGAAGCTGGCAAGGTTTCGTCGCTTGCTCTGGCCAGGAGTGGACCTTCTCCCATGAATCATCTTCGCATTGCGTTTCTCACCTTGCTTCTGACAATCCCGTTCGCGGCATTCGCGCAACAGGAAGGCAACGCTTCGGCGCCCGCCGAGACAAAACAGTTCGACTTCCTGCTCGGACAATGGGAACTGGACGTGCATCCGAAAGTGAGCAGTCTTGCCGCCATGATCCACGGAACACCAAAACTGATCGGCACGTGGAAAGCGTGGCGGGTTGCCAACTCCAGTGACATCGAAGACGAAATCCGTATTGTCGACAGCTCGGGCAACCCGCTATCCTCGAATCACTCGGTGCGCACCTACGACGCGACGCAACGGCGCTGGAAAATCACCGCACGTGACCACGACAAAGAACGCACGGGCGAGGCGACCGGGCAAATGCACGGTGCCGAGATGCATCTCGAAGGAAGCTACAGCGATGCGAACGGCAAAACCTTGACCCGCACTCGCTACTACGACATCACCCCGGACAGCTTTCGCATGACGCAGGATCGCTCCACCGACGCGGGACAGAGTTGGGAAGAAGGCACACTGACCGTGGACGCCAGGCGCGTCGCAGCGGAAGCGGCACCCGGATAGCGCATGGCTCGCGGCTGGCTATGGTTGCAATTGAGTATTGCCTGGCTGCCGATGTGGGCGCTGTTCGCCGCCATCATTGTCATCGCGCATGGGTTGTCGCCGGCAAACGCGGCGATCGGATCGCTGCGCATGATCGCACCGGCGGCGCTGCTCGGATTCGTTGTATACAAATTCGCATCGCGCCTGCCCTGGCCGCATCCGTTCCGGATCGTCTTCGTCGTCGCTCACGTTCTGGCTGCGGGCCTGTACGCCATCGTCTGGTACGTGCTCATCTGCGTGATCGACAGTCTCGTGCTCGGCCGCGTCATCGTCGAAGCCGGGCCCGGTCACGGCATTTTCATGCTCACCGGCACATGGCTCTACATGGTGGTGGCGGGCGTCGCGTATGCGAATCTCGCCGCGCAGCGCTCGGCGAAAATCGAAGCGCAGGCCGCACGCATGCAGCTCGATACGCTGCGTTCGCAGCTGCATCCGCATTTCCTGTTCAATGCGCTGCACACGGTCGTGCACCTCATTCCCACGAATCCGCGCGCGGCGACAAATGCAGTGGAGCAACTCGCCGGCGTGCTGCGTTCGACGATCGAGGAGCAGCGCGACATCATCGCGCTCGGCGAGGAACTGGTTTTCGTGGAACGATACCTCGCGATCGAGCGCATTCGTTTCGGCGATCGCCTGAGCGTGCACGTCGATATCGCCGACGACGCGCGTATGGCTTCGCTGCCCTCGTTCGCCCTGCAAACGCTGGTCGAAAATGCCATCCGGCATGCGGCGGCTCCGCGAATCGAGTCCACGCAGATTTTGATATCCGCCGCGCTCCACGATCGCACGCTCACGCTGAGCGTCATCGATGACGGCGACGGCGCCGACGTGACACAAATCGAAAACGGTGCCGGCACGGGACTGCGACGCATGCGCGAGCGCATGCGCTGGCTCTACGGCGACAGCGCACAGTTGACGTTGGTGAGCAGCGAAGGCCGCGGCTTCACTGCAACCTTGTTCGTGCCGCAACTCGCCACGGCGCATGAGTGATTCGGCCAGAATCCGGACGCTCATCGTCGACGACGAATCCGTGGCGCGCGCGGGCATTCGCCACATGCTCGCGGAAATCGAATGGATCGAATGCATCGGCGAAGCCGCGAACGGACCGGCGGCTGTCCAGGCGATCGATACGCTGAAACCCGAACTGGTGTTCCTCGATATCCAGATGCCCGGTCTGGCCGGCACCGAAGTAATGACGCGCGTGCGACACCAACCGTTCGTCGTATTCACGACGGCGTACGCACAACATGCCGTCACTGCGTTCGAACTCGGTGCGCTCGACTATCTATTGAAACCGTTCGGCGAAGATCGATTGCGCTCGACATTGGCGCGCATCCGTGCGGCGATGGGCGAACCTCGCACGTCGTCGTTCGACCGCTTCGGCGAAACGATGAGTCATGCGCCAATGAGCCGGCTGTTCGTGCGCAGCGGCCGCAGCATCGTGCCTTTGAGCGTGAGCGACATCTCGTGGTTTGCGGCCGTCGGCGACTATATCGCCGCTCACACCGGCGCCGCGCAGC
This sequence comes from uncultured Gammaproteobacteria bacterium, assembly GCA_963814225.1. Classification (GTDB taxonomy): domain Bacteria; phylum Pseudomonadota; class Gammaproteobacteria; order Xanthomonadales; family Rhodanobacteraceae; genus Rudaea. The sequence continues at coordinate 305,439 of CAWFCC010000005.1, forward strand.
ATCTGCTGCACGTCTCGCTGAGCCAGCTCGAAGCACGATTGGACCCCAATAAATTCGTGCGAATCCACCGCACCCATCTGGTGAATCTTGATCACGTCGTGGCATTCCGGCGCCAGCCCGACGGACGCATGATCGCCGAACTTGCCGACGGGACGATCCTGCAGGTCAGCCGTGCGAAAGCGCAGGAGCTCCGCGGACAGGCGCGATAGAAAACGTCACCTGGGAATTCTCGCTCTTCCTCGGATTCGATGTCTGATCGAATCGAATAGCGCGTCGCGAATCAGGCGGGATGCGATGCGCACCCCGCCTGATATCACGATCAATTCCCCAACGACTCGAAATCGTTGGCGAAGATGCGGTCCGACGGAATATTCTTCAGCGTGAACGACGTCGTTCCCGCGCCCGGCGCGGTGGCATTCATGGGATACGACCCAATCACATTGTTTGCGGTCAACGTCGGTGCGGTGGCCTGACCCGCCGCGTTCGTGACCGACACCGCGAACCGCGTGCCGGTGCCGCTGAAGATCGCACCTGCGCCGTTCGCGGCAGGATTGACGGTCCAGGTTACCGTCACGCCACTCAAAGCCGGCGATACCGTGATCTTGATCGGTGTCGCGAACACGTGGCTTATGGCTGCGCTCTGATTGTTGCCGCCGGTCGTGGCGATCGTGGTGGGCGACGGCATCGCGACCCAGCCGATATCGCGCAGTTCCGAGAAGGTGAGATCGGATGGTGGCGTCACGTTGTGCGTCAGATCGCCGTTGATCGTCGGTTCCATCAACTGATTGGGAAACGCGATCGTGTCCCAGTGCGAAACGGAAGAACCCGACTGGAACGGGTTGGGAGTAAACAGCAACGCCTTGCCGAATGCATCGGCACCTGCGCGCACGGTGTTGTCGCGTTGCACGGTGCCGGTCACGCCACTGCCGAGTTGCGCCTTGATCAGATTTCCGTCGGACTGAATCACGGAAATCGTCGGGATGGTGATCGCGGTCGTGATGGTGGCGTCATCGGCCATATTGGGAGCGGGGTTGTCGGCGACGTTGTTGACGATGACGACCGCCACCGCGCCGGCATTCTGTGCATTCAGTGCTTTGACCTTGAAGTTGCAAGTGCCGCGATCGATCAGCGCGATCTTGCCGGTGAAGAATCCTGCAGCAAATGAGTCGCATCCGTCGGTGACCGTGCCAACGCCGTCGTTGGCCAGCAGCAGCGAACCGCTCACACCGGCTGCGGTTAGCGACGGACCAAATGCGGCGGTGCCAACGTCGTATTTTCCGGCGATGGCGGCCGGCGCGGTGATTTTGAGAATTGGAATTCCGAACGCAAGTACACCCGGCAAATCGGTGCTGACCTGCGGACCATTCCATGCGAGCTTGTGCGTATTCAGCGCAGAAGCGACACGCTCGGCATCGGTCATCTGCAGCCAGCTTTTACCCGACGTAAGATCCATCAGAAAGTGGTCATACGCCGAGAAGAAGCCGCTGGCGGGTGCGCCGGTGCCAGCGTTGGTGAATGTCTGGAAGCCCAGGCCGTGGCCCAGCTCGTGGGTGAGCACGGTTATCAGATCGACAGCCGAGCCGTGATTATTGTCCAGCCCGAGGTAAAACGGCGTTCCTGTCAGACAGCCGGCTTGACCAAGATTGACGTTGAAGCTCGCGTTGATTTCCGGTTGGCTGGTGTTCGGGTCTGCGCCGGTGATGCTGCCGGTCAGCGCTTCGTTGTACCAGGTGCCAGTGAACGGAGCGCCTCCAAAATCACGATAGATTGCGACCGCGCCTGCCGAACCCAGCACGGCAGTGGTGGCAGTGCAGGTCAATGCAACCCATTGCGAGCGAACGGTGATGGTGACGTTGCTGTCCAGCGTTGCGCCCCACTTGGCGGCCGCGGTCTGGAATGCGAACAGGCGTTGCTGGCCGAGCGTGGTTCCCGGATTTCCGCCGACTGGCGCAACGGCGGTGGCGTCATTGAATCCGACGCCAGGTGCATCGTTCGGGACGATGACGATCGTGGCGGCTGCAAATGCCGGTGCCGTGCCAAGCGCAGAAATAGCAAACAGCGCGAGCGCACTCAGACGGCGCGCGCGATCTGAACGTTTGATGCGAGTCGTGAGAAGGTTCGGATGCATGGCTTAGCGGACCTCCGCCGGCGTCGCTGCCTGGCTCACCGCGTTTTGCGCGGCATCGAGCAGATTGGGATCGATCTCGAAAAACGCCGCGGCGTCCGTTTCATTGTCGACGCACGCTTGCGTGATCGAGCCGTCTTCCTCTTTTTTCGCCAGCATCGCATTTTGGAATCGACCTTGCAGATCCATCGACACCGATCCGTCGGCGCGCCGCACCTCGACCAATCCGTCGGTCGACTGATTCAGCAATTGTTTGATGCCTTGCGCGAGGTGTTGTGCTTCTTCGGCCGTCAGCGCGCGCGTCGTGCCTGTTTGTCGATCCACTGCTATGACAAGCCCTGCCGCGTTTGCGGTCACGTAGTTCCGCGGCTGATTGACTGCAGGCGACGTTTTGCTGCTGGCCGTTTGCGGCGCAGTCGATGACGAATCGCCATTCGGCAACGCAGCTGCCGACGCAGCGCCGGACGCCAGCACCAACAGCATTACCCATCGAACCTGATTCATGCGAATTCTCCAAAAAGGATTGACTCGAAACGTGCGGCGTTCGACGCGGCATCGACATGCCGCAGCAACGGCCGCGCTCAACTTCGGTTGAGCGCAAGCCCGATGGTAACGAGAAGTGCGAAGACTCGGTCCTCCCCAGATGCCGTGCCGTCAAGGAGATCATCTCACTTCACAATCGATAAGACGACACGAGCGATTTGCACGTCTTTCAGCAAAAAGTTTTAAAACGTCAGTCACTCGTCTACGGCCCCTCGAAGCTGCCGGCAAAGATCGTATCCTCGCCTTTGATGCTGAGAGTGATGCCGTCGAACCACGCATTCGTCGGCGGGCCCGATGCGCCATTTTCGACTGCGACAAGCGTCACGGCGATCGAACTGGTATAGGTCCAGTCCTGCGCCGTCACTTCGATGTAAGCAGGCGTCGCGGGCTTGCTCCAGCTATTTCCGCTGGAGAGAACCTGCGTGCCGGTCGCGTTCGGCGCGCCGCCCGTGCAGCTCTCGCCGCCGGTTTTGCGATATTCCCAATACAGTTCGGCGATATCGCCCGCAGTCACCGTGGTGCCGGTGCCGTGTCCCCATCCGTTGAGCGCGTAAATGCCTGGACCGGGAAGGTGCACGCACTGCACGAGGCCGCCTACTTGCGAACCGGTCGACGCATTCGGTGCCGTGACGTGCGCCGATCCCGAGCCGGGAGCGCCGCTCACATTCTTGCTCGTATCCCACGTCGTGGTGCCCGCGATCGCGGTGTCCCACAAGCGCAGGTCTGCATCGAAATCGGAATTGAGCACGAGCGGCTGCAACGTCTGGCGTTCGATCGCACCGAGATCGCGCACGCCGAGATTATTGGCGATGGGAAGATCGACATCGCGCCGGTTCGAGTTGAGGTCCTTGTCGTCGCCGGCAACTCCAGTCGTGCGATCGATCGCGGGCGATCCGGCGCGCAACGAATAATCGCCATGCGCGGGATCGACGAAGCGCGGATTTTGCTGGACGACATTCGGCGTGTTGCCGCCATCGACCGAGCCGCGCTCGCTGACCATGTCGTCGAGCAGATCGAGCGGATCGCCGTCGAGCTGCAGCGTTGTCTTGCCCGGCTGCCAGATGATCGAGCGCAGCAGCTTGCCGTTGAACGTGTCGTCCTGTGTTGCCGAAGCGCAGCACGGTGCTGTCGCCGATGGCATTGCCGGCGATCGTCACGTCGGACAGTTCGACATCGTCATTGTCGTTGTCGGTCGAGATCACGCTGCCGGTCACCGTATTGCCGGTAATCGCCACGTTGTGCGCGAGGAAGTTGAGCTTGTGGTCGTCGGTGAGGACGGATCGGCCGGTGTTGCCCGATATCGTGATGCGGTTGAAATTCCAGTTGGCATCGTAGTTGGCTTCGACAATGCCGCCGGTCGGTTGCGAGCTCTCATCTACTGCCGCATTGCCGACGATGCCGCCGCACGGACTGCCGACCGGACAATCGACCGAACCTGCCGGCCGATGGCTGGGATCGTTGAAAGCGATGGCGTCGGCAAGTTGTACGCCGAATATCGCTGCGCCGTGCGGCGCGATGTTGTCTTCGATCCACGCGTTCCATGCCCACAGCGAATATTGCGTGTAGTTGTCGGCGAAGTAGATGCCGCCGCCTTTATCGCTCGCGGTGTTGCCCTTGATGCGAACGGGACGCGCGGAATCTGTCGTGAACAAATGCAGTTCCGCGCCGCTGCTGGGAAAGTAGCCCTGCACCGCCACGCCTCCGCCCTGCTTGGCGTTATTGAGATAGATCGCGCCCGCGTTGCCGAAGCCCGAACTGCCCAGAAAAAGGCGGTTCGTCTGGCCGCCGATGAAGTAAATGCCGCCGCCTTTGCCGCTTGGCGCGTGGTTATTGGCGATGTAGCTGTTCGCTTGAATCATCGTCATGTCCATGTTGCTTACCGCGACGCCGCCGCCATTGCCGAGAGCGTTGTTATTTACGATCGCAACGTCCGTGCCGATCACCAGCCTGCCTGCTCCGCTGCCCGTGCCGTCGGCATAAATACCGCCGCCGGAACCTGCGGTGTTCTGCACGATCGACATGTGGTCGAGTTGAAGGCCACCCTCGCCGGTGAAATAGATACCGCCGCCCTTTCCGCTGCTATTTACGACACCATTCTGGATCGTGAAATAACCCAGCCGCACGTAGCCGCCGCTGTTGACCGTGATGTGGAACACCGGTCCGGCGCCGCCACCGTCGAGGATGATGTGGCTGCCGCTACTCTGCGCCTGTGAGCAGTCGGTATAACCACCGACGATATCGAGTTCCTGACTCGCCGAGATCGTGATCGCTTGCTGAAAGTAAGTCGGGTTGCCGCTGACGAACGCGACGCGGATGGTGTCCGCGCCGGGACTGGCCTCCGCCGCGGCCGCTGCGGATTCGATGGTGTTGTGCGTACAGGCGCCGTCGGTGCCGACCGTAAACACGGCCGCGTGCGCGATCGCGGACGTCAGGATGGATGCGAATAGAGCGAAACCGAATTTAGGAAACATGACCGTGTTCTCCCGGAATGCATTGCTGGCGAACCAAGTAACGCCGTTCGAGCTGCGCGACAGCCACGCAACCCGCATCGCGTCACTCGAATCCGTTGAAGAAAATCGAATCGGCATCGACGCCTTCGAACGCACCGATGTCGGCTCGCGCGCCGACGACGCGTGGAAAACCCGTGCCGCGCTGGTCGGTGGTGTCGCCGCTGTCGAGGTTGCCCTTGTCGATGGCAGGGCTGCCGGGGCGCAACGCATGCGTCATCGTCGGACCGCCGTTGTCGTGCAGTGGCAACAGCTTCGGATCGCCGCCGATCGTGCCGGCCGGCAGCGTCACCGAGGGCGACGAACCGATCAGGTTGTTGGCGCCGGCCACCGAGCCGCCGGAGGCGACCGCAATGTTCTGCGTCGCGCCGCCGCCGCTCACGTTGGCGGCGATGATCGTGCTTTGCAGGTTGGCGGTTGTATTGACGAAACGCGCGCCGCCGCCGCTTTGCGATACCGTTTCGACGTTGAACGCGATCGTCGAGTTCTTGATCGACGTGTTGCCGCTCGCATACAGGCCACCCAGGCTGCGCGACGAATTGCCGGAGATCGTGCTGCTGATGATCATGTTGGGCGCGCTTAGCCCGTACAGGCGAAGCCCGCCGGTGACGCCGCTCGCGCTGTTGCCGGATATCGTCGATTGCGTGATGGCCGCGCCGCCGAACGACGCGAAGGCCACCGATCGCGGCCGTCGCATTCGCCGGGGCGGACACGCGGTTGTTGGCGACCGTCGAGTACGTCATCGTCAACTGACCGGCCACGTCGATGCCGCCGACCGCGGCGATGTTGGTGCCGGCATTCGAAACGACATTGCCGCTGACCGTGCTGTGATCGAGAAGCGCCAGGCCCTCGACCGAAGCACCGCCGCCGAACACGTTGCCGGATGCCGAGTAGCGCTTGGTTGTCGACGATGGAGCTGTTGATCGCGATGAGCGCCCCATGCACATCCGCGCCGCCGCCCTTGATGGTGCTGGTGCTCGCGCTATCGGAGACCACACAGTTCCTGACTACCGTGCCATTGAGCTGGAGCGGGCCGGCCGTGTATACGCAGCCGCCGCCGAAGGAATTCGTGTAGCCGTTCTGGATGGTCAATCCGTACAGCGCGAGCGTTTGCGTCGAGGTCTGGCTGAAGACGCGGTCCAGCCGAGCGCCGTCGATTTCGAGCTTCGACGCACCCGGCCCCTGGATGAGCTGCGCGCGTTGCACGTTGATCGCGCCGGTGGTCAGCGTAATGCGGCCGCAGGTGAGTTGCGTGAGATCGATCGGTGCGCTCGTCGTGTCGTCGATGACCGCCTGGCGCAGACTGCCCGCGCCGTGATCGAGGCAGTTGGTGACAGCCGGTGCCGCGAGTGGCGCTGCGTGGATATCGGACACGCCCAGCAGAAGCGCGAGACTCGCAGCGAGTGGATGAAGCGATAACGAAGGGCGCAACGGATACATGGTCGGTCTCCTGAGCAACGCGCCGCGCGATGGAGCGGCTTCGTTGCCAGGGAACGCCGAAACGTACTGAGGACAGCCAATGGCCGCGCGTCGAAGCGGGCCAGTGTCGGTGGACGCCTACTCCACGCGCAGACGCGCTTCGAGGTCGCGCGCGTAAGGCGATGTCGAGGCGCGCAGCAATGGCCGCAGCTCGTCGCCAAGCTGGTCGGCGTCATGTGCATGACCTTGCGCGCGCAACGCCGCCGCCAACGCGACTTTCACTTCGAGCACACGCGGATCACCCGACGGATACGGCGGACTGCGAACCGCCAGCGCTTCGCGCAGCATCGGCTCTGCCGCTGCCGCATCGCCGACCGCTAGATGTGCGCGACCAAGCGCATACAACGGCGCACCGAGCAGCGAATGCCCTGCCGGATAAGCGTGCCGCGCCAGTTCCACCGCGCTTTGCGCTGCTGCGAGCGCGTCGGCATTCGCACCGGTCGCGATGCGGACTTCACTGAGCGTGGCGAGCACGCCAGGCCACAACGGATCTTTCGGTGCAGTTCCCAACTTGTACGCCGCGACTGCCGGATCGAGTTCGGATAGCGCGTCGGCATCGCGATGCTGGCGCAGCAGGATCACGGCAAGTTCGGCGTGCTGGCTCGCCAGCCACGGCGAATCGGCAGGCTCACCTTCCTTGATGATGGACAACGCTTCACGTCGCGCGGTCTCGGCTTCACCGAAACGCCCGGCAAGCGACTGCGTCAACGACAGATGACCGAGCGCCTTGGCGCGCCAACCGCTGCGCGGTCCCTGCGAATGCGTCACGATATCCAGCGATTTACGGACGGCCGCTTCTGACTCGTCTAGCCGGCCCAATTCGCGATAATCTCTGCCGATCGCGTTCCACACCGCACTGATATCGCGTTCGTGCAGCGTGCCTGCCGCGGCTGCGCGATCGAGCAACGCCAGCCGCTGCGGCAGCGCCTCGGCGTAGCGCCCTTGCGCTTCGATCACATAGAGCAGGTTGCCGGCCACGGTGATCGTATCGTGATGATTCACGCCGACCGTCGCCTCGCGGATCGCGAGCGCGCGGCGCAGCGCGGCTTCGGAACCGGCGAGATCACCCTTGTCGTCGAGCATGTTGCTGTATTCGTTGAGCGCATGCGCGACGCGATTGCTGTTCTCGCCGAAGCGCAAGCCAAAGGCCGCGATCGCATTGCGGAACGCGCTCTCGGCTTCGTCGTAGCGCCCCTGTTCACCGAGCTCGACGCCGAGCTGCAACCAGCCATCGGCGACGTACTCGTTGCCATGACCGAGCGCGGCCTCGTCACTCGCGAGATTCGCCCGCAGTATCGCTTCGATGTCTTTGCGATCGCCTTTGCCGACCAATGCCTGGGTGATCAACTGATGCGCGTTGGCGACATCCGCTGCGTCCGGCAAACTCGCCTGAGTCAGCAACGCGAGTGCCTGGCGCGCGTGGTCGAGCGCAGTGTCGTAGGTGCCGGTCTCTTCTTCGATCCACGCCATGCCGGTCAGCGCGCGCACGCGCACGTCGGTCGGCACACCGCTGCTTGCACTGGTCTCGAGCGAGCGACCGAGCAGGTCGCGCGCCTTGTCGAAATCGCTGATCTCGATGTAAAGCTGACCGAGCAGCGTCAGCACGTCTGCCTTTAGCGCCGGTTCTCCGCGCAGACCCGTCTCGACCTGCTGACTGCCTTTCGCGAGCAGTTCCTGCGCGGTCATGGGCTTTCCGCCCGACTCATCGGGACTCGCGTTCTGGAAAACACCGACCATGAAATGCCGCACCGCCTCGGCGCGGTTCGCGTGCGCTTGCGCGGCGCGCGCATTCTCGCGTGCGATGCGTGCCTGCCACACTGCAATGCCCAACGCCGCGAGGATCGCCAGAAGAAACGCGACCGTCGTCGCCACACCGCTCTTGTGCCGCGTGACGAACTTTCGCGTGCGGTACCAGCGCGTCTGCGCGCGCGCGTGCACCGGGTGTCCTTCGAGCACGCGGCGGATATCCTCGGCGAATTCGCCCGCCGATGCGTAGCGTTGCAACGGGTTTGCTTCCGTCGCCTTTGCGACGATGGCATCGAGATCGCCGGAGAGTCGCTGCGTCGTTCGCGGCGAGCGCGTGGCATCGCTGCCATGCGCAACGGTAAAGTCCGGCGCTGGCGTCGCCACGCGATGCGTTCGTTCGCCCGTCAGGAGCTCGCCGAGCACCACGCCGAGCGCGTATACATCGGTCGCCGTGGTGATCCCACCGTTACCAATCTGCTCTGGCGCCGCATATGCAGGCGTAAATGCCGGCACGACGGTCGCATCCGGACCGGTCTCGTCTGCGAGCAGTTTGGCGATACCGAAATCGAGCAGTTTGACGTCGCCGTCCGCCGTCACCAGCACGTTCGACGGCTTGATGTCGCGGTGCACGATCAGCGCGCGATGTGCGGCATCGACGGCGCGGCACACGGTCGCGAACATCTGCAGACGCTCACGCACGCCGAGCGCATGCACGCGCGCGAAATCGGTGATCGGCACACCGTCGACGAGTTCGAGCGCGATATACGCAAGACCTTGCGACGTGAGCCCCGCCTCGATCATGCGCGCGATGTTCGGATGCTCGAGTCGGATCAGCGCGCGCTGCTCACGTCCGAATCGACGCCGCGCTTCCGGGCTCAGCAGATTCTGGCGCAAGAGTTTCAACGCGACGACTTGCCGGGCGCCTTCGAGTTCGCGGTGCGCTTCGAACACGGTCGATGAGCCGCCTTCGCCGATCACGCGCACGATCTCGAACGGACCGATGCGGCTGCCCGGCGGTGGTGCCGGTGCGGAGGCGTCGCCGATCGCTTGCGAGAGTTGGTTGAAGTTCGCGCTCGAGACCGGCTCGTCCTGCGAAGCGTCTGCGCGCAGCAGCGACTCGACGCGCGCGCGCGTGGCCGCGTCGGCGCATTGCGCATCAAGAAACGCGACACGCTCGGCCGGCGCCAGGGCGAGCGCCGACTCGAACAGCTCGCGCAAGTTCATCGACGGTGTATTCATGCGTCCGGACAACGCCGGACGGCGCCCTCGCCCGCCATCTCAGGTTCCTTCGCCAAGCTCGCTCTTGAGAAACGCACGCGCAAAGCGCCAGTCGCGCGCGACAGTGCGCGATCCGATATCGAGCGTCTGCGCCGCCTGATCGTGCTCCAAACCCGCGAAGCAAAGCAGTTCGACGACCTGCGCGGCGCGCGCGTCGACTTGCTGGAGTTTTTGCATCGCCTCATCCAGATCGAGCGCCTGTTCCGCGCTGTCGAGCGCGAGGCGCCAATCGCTGCCGGTCAGCGTCGTGCGTATCCAGTCGCCGCCGGCGCGCTGGCGCAGGCGATCACGCGCGCGATCGGCGAGCAGATGTCGCATCGCGCGCGCCGCGTACGTGAAGAACTGATTCGGGTGTGCGAAGACGAGATCGTGATCGCCGCCGATACGAAGGTAAAGTTCGTGCACGAGCGCGGTGGCATCGAGCGTGTCACGCCCGGCGCCGAGCTGGCGCCCGGCCATCGCCTTGAGGCGATCGTAGACCTGGCCGAAGAGAACATCGGCCTCGAAACCCGCTGGTTCGCCTGCTTGTTGCATCGCGCACCCTGTCGCCCTTGACAGAGTCTATCGCAGTGGCTTCGTGCAGGGCGATTCACAGTTCGACCCGCGGCCGTATCCTGACGCCGCCGCCTGCAAAAAACCAGGCGCCGACCACGTGCAACCTTTCACGTGGCCGGCGCCGTTCCGCTAGAACTTCACCGTCACGCTCGCGTGGTAGTAGCGGCCCAACAGGTCATACGTGCTGACGTCGGTGTTCGCGTTGATCACGTTGTTGAGATACAGCAACGGTGGTTGCTTGTCGAAGATGTTGTCGACGCCGACGCTGACGAACGTGTTGATCGGCTCGATGTTATAGCCGAGCGATGCGTTGTGATACGTAACCGCGCCGTAGTGCTGAACCGCGAAGCCGGTGTCCTGACCGATGTAGTTGTCGCACGTGTTCGCGCCGTCCGGCGTGTCGCCGCTCGCGGCTGACGGACCCAGGCATTGGTTGGCGTAGCCCGATGTGATGCGGCCGATGTAGCGCGTCGTCCAGTTCGCGTTCCAGCCATTCATGTTCCAGTCCAGCGTCGCCAGTGCGCGCACGCGCGCGAAATTGCCGAACGTTTTGTCGAAATGACCGGCGAGGTGTTGGGTAAACCCAGGTTCGGCCACGTTGTACTTCTGGATGTACGACGCATCGACACCGATGCGGAAGTTGCCCCAGTCGGTAGTCGGCAGACGGTAGTGCGCGCCGATATCCAGACCCTGATCGACGAGGTTGCCGGCATTGAACGGACTTTCGACCATGAACTTGATCGACCCGTCCGGTGAACGGAAGATGTTCGAGCAGATCGCGCTCTGCGTGTTGAAGCAGTCGGTCAGGATCGTCTGCGAGATACCGGCGCCGGACACGATCAGATTGTTGAGCAGGATGCGGTAGTAGTCGGCATTCACCGACAGTCCCGGTATCCATTCCGGATCGTAGACGACGCCGTAATCGAACGACTTGCCGTTCTCGGGTTGCAGATGCGTTGTGCTCAGGCCGTGTGCGTTGGCGAAATCGCTGCCCATGACATAAGCGGTGAGCTGCGAGAAGATCTGCTGCGGCACGTTGAAGCCCTGGCAAGCCTTGTTGCTGGAAACGCCGCTCACGCCGGCGCACGGGTCCGTTGCTGTCGGTGCATCGCCGACAGGTCCTAAAAAGAGATTCGTCGGCGTCGGTGCGCGGAACACTTTCGACACGGTGCCGCGCAGGAGCAGGTCTTCGATCGGGCGATATTCGATCGCTACTTTCCAGTTGTTGGTACTGCCGAAATTCGAATATTTCGAGTAGCGGTCGCCAATGTCGATATTCAACGAATGTACGAACGGCACGTCTTTGAGGATCGGCACCAATAATTCGGCATACGCTTCCTTCACATTGAAACCGCCCTGCGCGGCTGCGGAACAAATTGAATTGGGGCCCGGACAGACAAACGATCCGACACCGTTGACGACGCTGTAAGAATTCTGGATCAGCGGATCCACATTGCCGCCGACGTATTCCTTGCGATAGCTGCCGCCCAACGCCAGCTGCGCATCGCCCGCCGGCAGGCTGAACAGCGAACCATTGGCCGAGGCGTCCCATTCCTTCATCTGATAAAGATTATTCAGATATGGATCGATCTCCGCTGCTTTGAGCAATGCGAGTGTGCTCGGATCGCTTTGATTGAAGATATCCAGCGGCGTGCAGTTGCCGGCGCCGGGTGCCGTCGTGCATTGCAGCTCCGGCACGATCTGGCTGAAGTTGAGGAAGTTCAGATTCTGGTTTTCGACAGTGACTTTTCCGTAACTGAAATGAGCATCCCAGTTCCAGCTCGATTCTCCGAAGGTGCCTTTCAGGCCCGTGTTGGCGAGTTCGGTGGTGTTGGCGATCTTCAGTCCGCGATTGCCCAATGAAGCCAGGCGCAACGCGATGGTGCTCGATGCGCCGTTGTCGCCGAAAGCGACGCCAAACGGGTTGTAGTACTGATTGGCGGGAATGACGACGTTGTTGCTGACCAGATCGAACGGATAAGGCGCCAGCTGCGTATGCGCGACCATCTTGTGATACAGCAGTTCCATGTACGCTTCGACGTTGTCGGTCAGCTTGTAGTTGCCGAGCACGAATGCGCCGGTGCGTTCGTTCGGCAGCATGTCGTAGTTGCCGACTGCCTGAAAGTTGAAGCCGTCGGTGCTCGCGTTGTAGCAGCGGAAATCGGCCGCGGTGGGCGGCGACGTCAAACTCGGCAGCTTGTTGCCTGAAAGTGTCACGCTGCTCACACCGCTTTTTACTGCACATCCAAGCTGCTGGATGATCGGACTGTTTCCCGGAAGAAAGTAGCGACCGCCGGGCGTGCGCGACGAACCCGCCTTCGAGTTGACGCCGGAGTTGTACAGGTATTGCGCGTTCGCAGAGATCTTTCTGTTCGCAGCGGATACGGGTTCCTGCTTGTCGTATTGCACGCCGAAAAGAATGTTGCCTTTGTCGCTGGATTGACCGAACAGCAGATGGATCGCGCGGCGTTCGCCGTCATCCTTGTCGGCGATGCCGTAGTCGGCGCCGAATTCTGCACCCTGGTAATTGCTGCGTGTGATGATGTTGACGACACCGGCGATCGCATCGGAACCGTACACCGCCGATGCGCCGTCGTTCAGCACTTCGATACGTTCAACCGCCGAGACCGGCAACAGGTTCAAATCCTGCAACTGGAACGGAACGCGATGACCGTTGATGAGCAGCAACGTGCGATTGGATCCGAGACCGCGCAATGAGACACCGGCCGTGCCCGCGCCGCCGTTGTTGACCTGCGGGTTCATCGCCGCGCCCGCGATCGATGGCAACTGCTGCACCAGATCGCCGAGGTTCACTTTGCCGGACGCCTGGATCTGCGTACGATCGATCGTGACGACGGGGCTCGCCGTCTCGATATCGACACGACGGATATTCGAACCGGTCACCACGATCGTTTCGAGGGACGGCCCTTTCGAATCCGGACTGGTCTGCGAGTTCTGCGCGAACGCGGCGACTGGGCCAACCGAAGCGACGGCACCCAGCGATAGTGCCAAACGAACCGCCGACGACAGTTTAGTTGCGTCGAGTCTCATAACTTTCTCCTAGGTCAGTGATAGTGCTGTTTCTTGCGGGCAGCGATTTTGGTAACGGCACGTCGGTATTCAGTGCTCGAATATTGTTTCCAGTGATCGATCAGCGCGCGTTGCGCAACACGCATCAGAAATTGCCTGCGCGATTGAAAAGCTCGCCGGGCGGCGCACCGAGATAGCGGTGAAATGCGCGATGCAGGGACGAGACGGAACGAAATCCAACCTCGCGCGCAATGGTGCGAAGTGGCCGGTTGGGTTCCATCGAAAGTTCTCGTGCACGCGCGACGCGTACGCGCGTCAGATATTGGTACGGCGGGACGCCGACGTGGCGCGCGAACATGCGGATAAAGTGCAAGCGAGACATTCCGCATCGCACGGCGAGACCGGCGCACGTCCATGGCTCGACGAATTGCTGATCGAGCAGCACTTTCGCGATCATGATCCTGTCGCGCGTGCCGTCGGATGCAGGCTCGACGACCAAAACGTCGCGCGCATTGAATGAGTGTTCGTCGACCCGTATTGCGCTATGGCGCTCACGCTTATGCGAGGCAGCGGCTTCCGGCAAATGCAGCAACACCGCGCCGTTCACCGGCTGCGCCGTACTTGAATGGGAACGTCGACGGATTGCGTTGTGATGGCCGACCCAGCGATAAAGCGTACTTAGCTGCAGACCCAGCAATCCGGCGGTCCGACGCATACCGACCCGGTGCTGGAGATCGATCGCGAGTTGTACCAATGAGGCGGGATAGTTGAAGCGCACACGCCGCCGACGGCGTAACGGTCTTTCGCGCTCGTTCGAACGTATATCGACGGTTTCGTCGAGCCCGGGATGGGGCGCCGTGGACTCCGCGTCACAAGTAGAAGTGCTCGCCATGAGAATCATCCGAAGCAACTGTTTCGTCACAACGGATTTTTCACGCAGCGCTTGGCTGTTGTGAAACGCTACTTATTGGGGGACTACGTGTTTTCTTTTTGGTTTGACGTTCGCGACGTGCAGAGTCTGTCGTCGCTATGGCATGTCACAGCGACTGACGAAGCAGGAAATCGCGGAAATTGCTGATCGCCTTGCTTTCCATCGCGCTGCCTCGCGAGAGGATGCACGTCTCGACCGGACGAACTCGTTGTACGAGAGGCACAACCGTAACGTTCCTGCCGACGGTGACAACGCCCGATGGAAGCAGCGGCAGGATGGCGATGCCCAGTCGCGCCTCGACCATGCCGACGATGATCTGCGTCGAGGTGGCCTCGAGCGTGATGTTCGGCTCGATGGCATCTTCGAAAAACGCTTCGAGGATATGTTGGCGTCCGGTCGAGCCGGGTTCGAAAACGATGAGCGACTCGTCGGCCAGACTCCCCAACTCGACCTTGGGATATTTCGATAACCGATGATCGTTCGGAACCACGAGAAACCAGTCGAGCGAAAACCAGCGCTGGCACAGCACGTCGGTCGGATGTTCGATCGGCGCGCAGACACCGACCGTCGTCGGCGAATCGCTGCGCACACTCGCCAGAACTTCCTGCTCACTGCGCGTGACGATCTTGACGTTCACGGCAGGAAACTCGCATCGGAAACGCTGGATTGCGTCGATCAATACGTAATACGTCACGTACTGGCTCGCCGCAATGAGCAGGTCTTCCTGCTGCGCCCCGGGTTCGAAAAGTTGTGTCAGCTGCCTCGCGTCATGTACGAACTGTCGCGCCTTATTGAGAAAAAGTCGCCCCGCTTGCGTGATGCGCACATCGCCGCGCCGCCCGCGTTCTTTTTCATAGAGCTGCGCACCCAGCCGTTCTTCCAGCGTCAGTAGCCGATGTCGAAAACCTTCCTCCGACAAGTGCAGCGCGACGGCAGCCGAGGAAAGACTTCCGTGCTGGAAAAGCGTTATGAACGCGACGGCCTGGTCGACCGAGATGTGGGCCAATCTCCGCATCATCTGCGAATTCCCGAAACGCAATGGGTGCGCGCACTTGCGGCACTGCTCGCATGACAATTGTTGCGCTACGGACAGGACGCGATGCAAAGCGACAGCGTCGCACCGGAGCGCAATCGACAGAAGGCGTGAGCAAGTTTGGTGCGCGCAGTCTGCTGCGCATCCCGCATTCGGTGCATTCCGACGGAGCTGCGAAACGCAACGACACGCCGTTGTGCGTCCGTGTCATGATGGTTCTTCAGTCGACCGGGGAATCGCGACCATGCATCTTTCTATTCGGCATCTACGGCCGACGCTACGCACGCCGACATTCCTTGGGACATTGGCTATTTTTCTGTCCGCCGCGGCGCACGCCGACACGACGACACTCTCGATAACAGATGTAACCAAAGGCACCGGCAAGGCGCCCATCACGATGGTGTTCCCGCTCACGCGCAGCGGCGATCTCGGCTACGACACGATACTGAACTACCACACGATCGACGGCACCGCCGTAGCCGGTACGGACTACGCGGCCGTATCGGGCAGCCTTCTCATTCCGGCGGGAACGCCCGCGGCTGAGATTCCTGTGATGTTGAACGCCAACACCGGCAGCGGTGCGAACGTTACGTTCCAGCTGCAGTTCGACAATGCGACCGGCATCGGACCGACGCCGAGCTTCGCTACTCAGCAGATATTCGCGACGGGCTCGGGTCCGCAATCCGCCGTCATCGTCGACATCAACAACGATGGCAAAGCCGACGCCGTCGTCACCAACGGCAACGAAGGCACGGTTTCGGTGCTGCTCAACACCACCGCGCCCGGCGCCACCACATTGACGTTCGCTGCGCGCCAGACCTTCGCGACGGGATCGGATCCGATTTCAGTCAAGGTGGCCGACATCAACGGCGACGGCAAACCCGATTTAGTTATAGCCAACGACGGCAGCAACTCGCTTTCCGTGCTGCTCAACACGACAACGCCCGGCTCCAGCACATTCACGTTCGCCGCCCAGCAAGTTTTTCCGATGGGAGTGGGTCCGACTTCCGTCTCGATCGCCGACGTCAATGGCGACGGGAAACCGGACGTCATCGTCACGAATCTCGATGACAACAACATCTCGCTGCTGCTCAACACGACCGCGCCCGGCGCCGCGACGCCGACCTTCGCCGCGCGACAAAATTTCGCGACCGGGCAGGCGCCCAACGCCGCCGCGATCGCCGATATCAACGGCGACGGCAAACCCGACGTCATCGTGGCGAACGTCATCGACAGCACGTTCTCCGTTCTGCTCAACGCCACCTCGCCGAACTTCGCGTCTCAACAGACATTCGCTGGTGGAAGCTTTCCGATTTCCGTCACGACAACCGACATCAACGGCGACGGCAAACCCGACGTGATCCTGACGAGCAGCAGCAATCAGGTCACGGTGATGATCAACACGACCACGCCCGGCTCGACGACATCGACCTTCGCAAATCCGCAGTCGTTCGCGACGGGCGCCAATCCGCAATTCATCACGCCGGTCGATGTCAATGGCGACGGCAAACCCGATTTGGTGGTGACGAATTTCAACGCCAGTACGATCTCCGTGTTGCTCAACACCACTGCGCCGAGCAGCTCCACCGCATCGTTTGCCACGCAGCAAACGTTAGCGACGGGATCCGGCACCTTCACGCTCGCTGCCGGCGACATCAACGGCGATGGCAAGCCCGACATCGCCGTGGTGAATCACAACGCCTCCACACTTTCGATGTTGCTCAACACCACCGCGACGCCCGCGCCGCTCACAAATTTCGCCGAGCAGCAGTCGTTCGCGACCGACGCCGGACCGTCGGCAGTCATCGCGGCCGACTTCGACAATGACGGCATCATCGATGTGGTGAGCGCCAACTTCGACATGAATTCGATGTCCGTCCTGCGCGGCACAACAGTTCCCGGTTCAGCGACGCCGACGTTCGCCGCACAACAAACGTTCGCCGTCGGCAGCGACCCGTTTGCGATGGTGGCCGGCCACTTCAGTCAGTCCGGACGGCTGGACATCGCCGTCGTCAACAACGCGAGCAATACGGTTTCGGTGTTGAACAACATCAGCGATGCGTCCGGCGTGAACTTCGCGACGCCACTCACGTTCGCCGTCGGCACCGGTCCGAATGCGATCATCACGTACGACGTCAACGGCGACGGGCTTTCCGATCTCGTCGTATCGAATTTCGGCGACAACACCATTTCGGTACTTCTCAATACGAGTACCTCAACGACGACCAGTTTCGCCGCGCAGCAGACGTTCGCCGCAACGACGTCGCCCAACGCGCTCGCCGTCGGCGACGTCAATCACGACGGCAAACTCGATGTGCTCGTGACATCGTTCACCGGCAATGTCGTCGCGGTGATGCTCAACAAGACAGCCGCAGGCGCGACGACCGCTGCATTTTCGTCGCCGCAAGTCGTTCCCCACCGGCACCGACCCAAATGCCGTGGTGGTCGGCGACTTCAACGGCGACGGCATTCTCGACATCGCCACTGCCAACAACGTTTCGAACAATGTCTCCGTGCTATTCGGCACTACACCCGTCGGAGCGACAACGTGCACCTTCGCTGCGGCGGTGAATTTCGCCGTCGGCGTCGTCCCGATCGCGATAAGTGCGGCCGACGTCGACGGCGACGGCCGGCTCGATCTGCTCGTCGCCAACTATGCGACCAACACCGTTTCGCTGCTGAGAAACGCGACGGCCGTCGGCGCGACCACGCCAGCTTTCGACGCGCAGCGCACGTTTGCCACGGGTTCGGGTCCTGGCGCCATCACGGCCGCGGATATCGATGGCGACGGCAGGCCCGACGTCGTGATCGGTAATCATCTGGGCGCGTCGATTTCGGTGTTGATGAATTCGCAATATCGCGCGGCAATCGCAACGCCGGTCGCGACGGGTACGATCGTTCATGATCTGATTTTCGGGGATGGCTTCGAGTAAGCGCGGTCATGCGGATTGAGGTTGCGTGCTCAATCGGTCCGAAAAACATACCGCCTATCTGATAAATCGGACGGCGAGCAACAAAAGGCGCACTGTGGCTCTGCGCGGAGACGATAGCTTCTCCGACAACGCAAAATGTCGCGAACATAGAATCTCCACAGCGATGCGCTGCTCGAGACGCGACGCGACCATCGGCAAGGCGGCACGCTCTCTATTGGCGCGAACCTCACGCCGCAAGAACGCAGTTGGGCAATGACGCCTCGGCCATTGCCACACATCACGCTGCGTCCCTCAGGAACCAAGCCGTCGGCGGCGTAGCACCGGCCACGGTCTTTACGAAGAATCCTTCGATCGCTCCCCTCCGGCACTCGGACGCGGCGAGTTGATCGCTGGACCATCAACGGGTGAATGACTATGCAAACGTTTCAGAGCACATCGTCACGACAGATCGGCGCTTCACAACATTTTTCGGAACACCTGATTTCCGATAATTTGAAGCTTGTTGAAATTCTTGTACGGCAGTTGGCGAAAACGCTTCCGCTGCGAACGGACGTGGACGATTTGCGTCAAGCGGGATTCGTAGGTCTTATCGAAGCGGCGAGAAATTTCGACGCCGATCGCGGCATACAATTCGACACGTTCGCGTCCAGCCGGGTGCGGGGCGCGATGGTCGATGAATTGCGCTCGCGAGTTTGGGCGCCTCGCTCGATGTCGGCTCGGCTGCGCAGCATCGCCGAGACGACACGGCAATTGGAACAAAAAGCCGGACGATCAATAACCCTGACCGAGGTTGCAGACGCGCTCAACACGACCGTTGGCGATATCGACCGCACGCGATCGGACTCTGCTCGCGCCAACCTTCAAAGTTTGAATGCGCTGGAGTCTGATGACATCAAGAGCATCAAGATGCTGGGATCGGTTTGTACCCCAGCCGAGGATCTCGAAAATATCGAATTCCGCACGGCACTTTCGGATGCAGTAGGCACACTCAACGTGCGACAGAAGAGCGTCATCACGCTTCGCTACAGTGAGGGTGCCACGCAAGCGGAGATTTCCGAGCAATTCGATTTGACTGCCAGCCGTGTCTGCCAAATAGAAGCAAGCGCGATGGCGCACTTGCGATCGCAATTGGACATCCGCCCGCATGGCGCTCCAGTCTGCGATTTGAAGGTTCGGCCGATCATCGAGAATCCGGTGCGAACCGCGCCACTGCCTCATTTCACACCACTAAGCGGACGACGGGCGGTTGTCGGTCCTGCCGGATTTCTTCCGACGGGCGGGATGCGCTACCTGCTGGAGACGATACCCAAAGCGAAATCTCATCGGTCTTCGCTGAAACGAGCATCTGCCTTCAGTTCCGTAACAAAAGTCTCGCAGGTTGGATAGAAGCCGCTTCGACCTATGAATAGACCAACGGTATATCGACTTGCTTCGGCAGCGCCGGGGCAAAATTCGATCGGAATACCGATTGGCTATTAAGGTGGATTGCTTTCCTGCACGGAGAGCGCATAGTGGTCGTGACCGAGATAGTCTTCACGGCTCGGGCCGCGCCTGATTCGGTTCTTTTCTTGAACTTGATCTTCCGCCATTTGAACGGCTTTGGGGATTGAGGGATGAAAAGGATCCCGAAGGTGGATGCCATAATCCGGCGTCAAACTCGTATTCGTGGAATTCACACGTTGCGCGCGCGCCGGTAAGTAGCGTGCAACTCCTTCCAGTCGAGGACACGTCCGAGGCACTTGCGCCCAAGCAGGCGCCGATAATTCTGATCGTTGACGATTCGGCTTTCGATCGCAAGTTGCTTGAAACGCTGCTTGCGAATGAAGGTTATCGCACGGCCAGCTCGGACGGTGGCGACGGCCTTGCGGCGCTGATCATCGAGACGTCACCCGACCTGATCCTCGTCGACTTTCTCATGCCCGGCATCGGTGGATGCCAAATCGTCTGGTCTCTCAAAACCGATCCAAAAACCGCGCAGGTCCCCATCATCATGGTGACCGGACACGAAGATGCGGAGGCGCGTCTTGCGTGTCTTCTCGCCGGTGCGGAAGAGTTCCTGACCAAACCCGTCGATCGCAGCGAACTGGTGCTTCGCGTGCGCAACCTGCTGCGTCTGAAGGCTTACACGGATTTGGCGGAGAACCAGTCGGCGGCGCTCGAAGAAACGATCAAAGCGCGCACAGCGGACCTGCATCGTTTCCGGATGGCGCTGGAAACAACGGGTGACGCGATATTCCTCGTCAACCGCACCACGATGCGATTCGTGGACAGCAATACGACCGCGCGGGTCATGCTCGGTTACTTCCGCGAAGAGTTGCTCAACATCGGACCGGCGCAGACGTCCACGGTGATGCCCGAACAATGGGAGCACGTCTACGATGCCGTGATTGCACGCCATCCGTCCGACGAGTTGGCGGAAATCGAGCTGCTGCGTAAAGACGGCACGCGTTTCCTCGTCGAAGCACGTCGTCAAGCCTATCGGTCCGGGACCCACTGGCTGATTGTCAGCGTGTTGCGCGACATCACTGAACGCAAGAAAGCGGAAGACGCGCTGAGACTCAGTGAGTTTTCAGTCAGCATCGCGTCGGTGTCGACTTACTGGATCGATGCCGACGCGAGAATTCTCCGCGTGAATCGGGCTGCGTGTGAGCAATTGGGATACAGCGCCGACGAACTGCTCCAGCTAAGTCTGCCGGACCTCGATCCCAACTTTCCGATGGAACGCTGGCGAACGCATTGGGAGGAGTTGCGCGAACGCAAGCGCATGACGTTCGAGACACAACACCGCTGCAAGGACGGTCGTATCTTCCCGGTGGAAGTGGAACTCAACTGGTTCGAGTTCGAAGGGCGCGAATACGATTTTGCTTTCGTACGCGACATCACGGACCGCAAATACGCAACCGACCAGATCGCGCACCTCAACAGGGTATACGCGATACTGAGCCGCATCAATGCGCTGACGGTGCGCGTCAGCACGCGTGACGAGTTGTTCAAGGAAGCGTCGCAGATTGCCGTGGATGTCGGCGGTTTTCCCGCCGCGCTGGTGGGCATGATCGATCACGACACCGCGACGATCGTTTCCGTTGCGGTGGCGGGCGAAAACGAATCACTTCTGGAAGCGATCCGCGCGGTTCTGTCGTCGAGTCAAGGCGCGCCGCCCGACATGCTGGCGCAAGCGATCAAGGAGAAAAAAGCGATTGTCGCAACCCCATCGCAACGGGATGCGCGCGCGCTCCTCACCGAGCAGCATGCTGAATTCGGCGTGCGCTCGATGGTCATCGTGCCGATCATCATCGCCGACGTCGTGGTCGGCGTGCTGGCCTTGTATGCCAGCGAAGATGATTTCTTTCACGAAGAAGAACTGAAACTGTTGAATCAACTTGCGAACGACATCGCGTTCGCGATCGATCACATCCAGAAAACCGAACGGCTGACCTATCTCGCCTATTACGACGTCCTCACGGGATTGCCTAACTGGAGTCGGTTCCTCGAACGGCTCGCGCAAGATATGCGCAGCGCGGAAGCTTCAGACAAGACGCTCGCCGTCGCCTTGATCGATCTGGAACGATTCAAGAACATCAACGACAGTCTCGGACAAAAGGCCGGCGATGCATTGCTGAAACACGTCGCGGAGTGGCTTCTCAGCAATTTCGGCGAAACCAGTCTTATCGCGCGCATCGACGCCGATCATTTCGCCGTCACGGTACCCGACATCGCAAGCGAACAAGACGTCATCGAATATTTGGAGACGAAACGTCAGGCATTTCGCGATGATGTGTTCGAGATCGGCGCGTCGTCGTTACGCATCGCGTTCAAGGTAGGCATCGCACTGTTTCCTCCCGACAGTAACGATGCGCTATCGCTGTTTCAGAAAGCGGAAGCCGCCTTGAAGAACGCCAAGGAGTTCGGCGAGACGGTCCTGGCCTACACTCAGAAAATGACCGATGCGCTCGCTTTCCGCGTAACGCTGGAAGACCGCTTGCGCGAAGCGCTCAGAAACAACGAATTTGTTTTGCACTACCAGCCCAAAGTCAGTCTTTCCAGCGGGAAGCTCAGCGGCGCCGAAGCCCTGATCCGCTGGAATCATCCGCAGGCCGGTCTGGTTCTGCCCGGACAGTTCATTTCAGTCTTGGAAGAAACCGGACTTATCCACGACGTCGGCCGCTGGGCATTGAGTCAGGCATTGAGCGACCATTTGCGATGGCTGCACGGCGGCTTGCCCGCGGTGCGCGTCGCGGTGAATGTGTCGCCCGTGCAGCTGCGGCACCGCGATTTCCTCGCGCTGATCAAATCGCAGATTCAAGTTGACGTTCACGCCGCGTCCGGACTCGAACTGGAAATCACCGAGAGCGTGATCAGGGAGGATGTGCAACGTACGATTGAACTTCTCGATGAGACGCGGAATATGGGTGTCGCTATCGCCATTGACGATTTCGGCACCGGCTTCTCTTCGCTGAGTTGCCTATCCAAGTTGCCGATCGACACGCTGAAGATCGATCAATCGTTCACTGCCGGCATGACCAAGGGGCCTGCCGGACTGTCGCTGGTTTCCACGATTATCAACCTCGCGCATTCGATGAAACTCCATGTCGTCGCGGAAGGCGTGGAAACCGAGGAACAATCGCGCTTTCTTGGATTGCTCAACTGCGACGAGATGCAAGGCTATTTTTTCTGCGAGCCGCTGCCCGCCGCCGACTTCGAGGCGCGATTTCTGGTCGCAGAATCCAACTAAGCGCGCAACTGAGCTGCAACTGCAATTCCGACGCGTTGCAGATTCATGGCGTTGGTCAAGAATACAGCTCGTAGTGTTCGACATATGGCTCGAACTCAAGCAGGAAGTTGACGTCTTCCGAGTAATACTTCGCGCGCAGAACCTCCGCTCCGGCGAACGCCTCGATAGCGCCGAGCGATTCCCAATGCGACACGGTGAGGAAATGAGCGACGTCGCCATCGATGCGGCGGAGCACGAAAGCGCCGAGGTTGCCGGCAGTTCCGCGATAGTCGGGAAGCGCTCGCTCGTTGAGGAACGCCAGATATTCGTCGGCCTTGTCGAGAGCAGTCCTGCCGTGCCAGATTCGAGCAATCACGATCCACCGCCAGGTGTACAACGCGCGAGCGCCGGGACATCGATGGTGCCACACGTCACCATCTGCGAGTCGAGTCTACCGTTCTGAAACCAACTCGCTCGCCGCGGGTGTCGGATCATTTTCCCGGTGCTGCGCAACGAAGTGCAGCAACGGCGCTCCTAAAGCCCGACTCGCCGATTCCACCAGCGCCGCCAGAGCTTCCAAGTCTGCCGGCGTCACGTACGCGCCATGCCCGCGCAGGGCGAAATCCAGACGGAACAGCGTTCGATCGTCGACACGTGCACGTTGCTTGATGATTCATTCCTCGACATTCCATTGCCTCAGGATAGGTCGACGTCGTCTCGTAGCGCGAGACAGGCAGTGTGATTAGTCCGGCACTCATCGCACGGATTCACCGGCAAGATGGGATCACGAGAAACGCTTCGCGCAGCGATCACGGAACAGCCGGATACAAACCAAAATAATTCGTCATCAATGCTTTTACACTGACAGTCCAGCATCACCCTCCACGACTGTCTGCCGCATCTGCGGTCTTTCGCCGGCTCGCCATAGCGGCACTTCGTGACGCACGCGATAGCGCAGCGGACCGCCGTCCGCGGTCGTACTGCGCTCGATCGGTCGGGGAATGCAGACGAATTCGGTCACCATGGTGTTGGCGTCGACGCGAACGGTCGCGTAGCCGTGCCCGCCCGCATCGACGAAGGTCAGGTGCGGAGCCAGTTCGGGATTGCGCACCGCGTGCGCTTTCGCAAGATCGCCGCTGCTGGCGTATTCGAGCGCCGAGCGCACGCCATGATGCAACAGCAAGTTCTCTGTGCATTGGGGCGGCCCGCCGCCCGGATTGGCGACGTAGAGCGGACGCAACGGATCGTCGTTTTTCAGATTGTGTTCGTTGGCTTCCGCCGAGCCGATCGAAGTGATGGAGCCGCCCACGAAACTGACGCCAACGGGCTCGAACGCGGCAGGCGGCAACGCCTTGGCCGCATATCCCGCCCAGAAGCTGTGGCGATCGCCGGCGACGATCGCGAAACCCGTGATGCCCGCGTCGCGCACGGCGTCGAAAATCTCGGCGCGCTCGTGATACATGGCGCCCCAGTCCCAGGTGCCCATCAGGCCATAGCCGGCGCCCTTCCACGTGCCGAGTTCCGGCGGCAGGTTCTGCGGATCGACGCGTTGGTCGAGCTGTCCCAGCGTATTGCCCCAGATCTTCCACGTGGCCTTCGCGCTGCGCAGTCGCTCGAGGAACCAGGCTTTTTGCTTCGCGCCGAGCATCGTCTGTGGCGCTTCGCCAGCGCGGTAGTTGGCCACACTCTTGTCGCCGAAGCTCAACTTCGCCGGCGGATTGCCATTGGCGAAGTCGCGGCCGGCGTCGAGCTGCGCCTGCAATTCCTCGGGAACGAAACCAAGTTTGTCGCCTTCGAACAGCGGATTGATTTCGTCGTGATTACCGGGATCACGCGAGCGGTAACTGCGCTGATCGGTAATGATCAAGTCGATGTGCCGCCCCCATCGCAACGCGCGATAGCCGATCAGGCTGTTGATAGCGGCGAGGTTGTTGGGTTCGGTTCCCAAACCCGTGTCGTCAAAATCCTTGATCGGCGTGTCGACAACGTGCGGCGCATTGAACGTATCGAGCTTCGAGCCGGGCGGCAGCACACGCGCGGGTTGGTATTCGAACCAGGCCTGGTTCGCCGCCACCTTCAACGTCTGCGCCGGCACCCAACCCTCGGTGCCCGCGAACTCCTGGATCGACTGCCAGCCGTTCCAGGAAAATTCGTGGTTGTCCCACATCGCCACGAACGGCCAGCGCGCACGCGCATCCTGCAAATCCGGATCCTGCAAGTAGGCGTGATAAGCGACGCGATAATCCTCCAGCGAATCCGGAACCCAGAAGCGGTTCTTGGCGACCACCTTGCCCTTCGGATATTTGATCGGAAACGTGACGACGCGATCGTACTCACGGCCGTTCTTCACCTGGTCCGGGTAACTCACGACTTCGTAGATGAAGTCGCCCAGATGCAGCACGAAGCCGAGCCTTTCCTCAGGTTGCGCGCGCTCGTCTTCCCAGATCATCCGTCGATAGGCATTCAGATGACCGATGCAAATGTCCTGGCAACTGACGAAGGCGAAGCGCGACGGCCGCGGATCATCGGGGTTCGGCGCCGTCAGCGTGCGGCCGATACGGCTGCCGTTGCCGTCCTCGTCCGTGAAGCGATACCAGTATTCACGCGCTGCCGACAGGTGGCCGACCAGCACGCGGCAAGTCCAGTCGGACGCATCCTGCACCCGCGCCGACGTCTTCGCGATCACGCGTGTGAATGCCGCATCTTCCGCGACTTCCACCCGCAAGCTGGCGCTCTTGCGCCCGTCCGTATACGGGCGTCGCGTCCAGAGCAGGACGCTGTTGTCGTCGGGATCGCCTGACGCAACGCCCTGCGGATACAGGTCGCGGCGCTCGCGCCAACCGCTTGACGACGGACGCACGGCCGAGCAGCCCCAGGCCAGCGAAGCGCCCAGCGCGACGGAGAGTTTCAGGAACTTTCGGCGGTCGACGGTTGGCAAATCGTCCATCCCTGCAACGGATCGCGATGATCGATGCGCTGGAATTTAAACACCGTTGAGGCTTAAGGAGCGTGCCGAAAGTACCGCGGGGCAATGTCCGCAATAAGTATACTTTTAACTTCTTGCTCGATTTAGCTGGGAGAAAGATAGGCAGCGGCCGCTCATGAAAATACGTGTTGGCACAATTTACGTCGATGCAGGCAATGTTATGGGCAGCAGGGGTGTAGTGCGCCTGACTCTCTTGGGTGCGACTCGCCTCCCTACGGGTCTTAGTGTAGAGCAAGCAAAAGGCCTGCAGCGAAACTATGAGGCGCTGCGACGCCGCCTATAGGATTTTTGTACTCTTAGTGGAGATGGGTCGTACGCTATAGCGTGGCGATGAGAAACTTGCGAAGTGTTTTGTGTCATCACGCTGGAGTCGAACGTTACACATGTCGAACGTTTTATGGAGATATGACTTCATGGGAAAAAGTGCACTCTGACCCGTGTTTCCAATCTCTTCACGAATCTGTGTCATCGAGTCCCAGCGAACGACTAGCGCCGGTGTGATGAATTTCGAGCGGATGTCCGCCTCAGTTAGCGCCTTCTTGTCCATCCCCGTCCGGACTTGCGCGCAATCGTTGCGATTGCCGGTTCGAGATCAGCAAAACTCAGCGCAATTGAAGCGAAAAGCCCCGCTTTTCAGCGAGGCTTTTCGTGAGTATGGCTCCCCGAGACGGACTCGAACCGCCGACCCAGTGATTAACAGTCACTTGCTCTACCGACTGAGCTATCGGGGAATGTAAAGCGGAGCCGCCTATTTTCGCGATACGCGGCGGCAAGGTCAAGCGCGGTTCGGCAATCCGGCGACGCACGCGGTGCCCTGCTCGTGGGTGGCGTCGGCCTGGCGCGGCCGTCCGGCGTTGCTGACGACCACCGTTGATGCCTTCTGCGCGCCGAAGCGGTCGCAGAACGTGAAGGTCAGATTCGTGCCGGGCGAGGTTCCGTCGCCGCGGTAAGTCACGCGTTCGCGGGCTTCGCTGGTCAGGATCGCGAGGCCGTTCTGCGTCTGCACGGTTTCGAGCAGCCGCTCGTTCGCGTTGCGCTGGCCGTCGCGATTGGTATCGACGAAAACGATCCAGCCGTTTTGCCACCAGGCGCCGTCGCTGCAGGTGCGCTGGTCGCTGCTCGGGCAGACCACGACATGACTCTGCTCGGCCACCGCCGTGCTGCGCGCCAGGTTCAGTGAAGTGACCAGCACGTTGCGCGAGGCCCGCGTCGTTTCGCCATGGATCAGACTGCCGAGCGCAGGCGCGCTCACGGCGCACAAAATCGCGGCGACGGCGACGCAGATCATCAGTTCCACGATGGTGAATCCGTGCATTTTGCGCGTTTGAATTTTCATCGATTGGCCTCCATTTGAATGAAGCCATCGTATCGATCGCCAGCGCCGCGCCGAATCGGCTGTGTGCGCCGAATCATGTAGGAAAAACTCGATTCCGTGCCGCTGAAATTTTCCGTGCGGCGCTATACTTTTACGTTCAGCGGAGTGCTCGATGTCGGACCGTTTCCAACTCGTTTCGCCTTACAAGCCGGCCGGCGATCAGCCGCAGGCGATCAAGAAACTGATCGACGGTTTCCAGGCGGGACTCGCGCATCAGACGCTGCTCGGCGTCACCGGATCGGGCAAGACGTTCACCATCGCGAACGTCGTCGAAGCCGTGCAGCGGCCGACGCTCGTGCTCGCGCCGAACAAGACGCTCGCCGCGCAGCTCTATGGCGAGTTCAAGGATTTTTTCCCGCACAACGCGGTGGAATATTTCGTCAGTTATTACGACTACTACCAGCCTGAAGCGTATATACCGTCGAGCGATACCTTCATCGACAAGGATTCCGCGCTCAACGAACACATCGAGCAGATGCGTCTGTCGGCGACGAAGGCGCTGATCGAGCGCCGTGATTCGCTGATCGTGGCGACGGTGTCGGCGATTTATGGTTTGGGCGATCCGGGCGAATATCACAAGATGGTGCTGCACATGGTGCGCGGCGATCGCATCGATCAGCGCGATCTGCTGCGCCGTCTCACCGAATTGCAATACGAACGCGGCGACTACGAACTCAAGCGCGGCAGCTATCGCGTGCGCGGCGAAGTGATCGACGTGTTCCCGGCCGAAAATGAAATGGAAGCGGTGCGCATCGAATTGTTCGACGGCACCGTGGAAAATCTGTCGCTGTTCGATCCGCTCACCGGCGCCGTCACGCGCCGCATTCCGCGCTACACGGTTTATCCCGGTTCGCATTACGTCACGACGCGCCGCACGGTGCTCGAAGCCGTCGAGACGATCAAGGCCGAACTGAAAGTCCGTCTCGAAGAATTGTACGCGGCGAACAAACTGGTCGAAGCGCAGCGTCTGCAACAGCGCACGCAGTTCGACATCGAGATGATGGCCGAAATCGGCTACTGCAACGGCATCGAAAATTATTCGCGGCATCTGACCGGACATGCGCCGGGCGAGCCGCCGCCGTGTCTGTTCGATTATTTGCCGGCGGATGCGTTGCTCGTCGTCGACGAATCGCACGTGACGGTTCCGCAGCTCGGCGGCATGTACAAGGGCGATCGTTCGCGCAAGGAAACGCTCGTCGAATACGGCTTTCGTCTGCCCTCCGCACTGGACAATCGTCCGCTCAAATTCGAGGAATGGGAACGGCGCGCGCCGCGCAGCATTTTCGTGTCGGCGACGCCGAGCCGCTACGAACTCGAACATTCGAAAGGCAGCGTCGTCGAACTTCTGGTGCGTCCGACCGGGCTCGTCGATCCGCAAGTCGAAATCCGTCCGGTGCGCACGCAGGTCGATGATCTGTTGTCGCAGATCAACGAGCGCGTCGCCATCGGCGATCGCGTGCTCGTCACGACGCTGACCAAGCGCATGGCCGAAAACCTCACCGATTATCTGCAGGAACACGGCGTCCGCGTGCGCTATCTGCATTCGGATATCGACACCGTCGAGCGCGTGGAAATCATCCGCGATCTTCGCCTCGGCAAATTCGACGTGCTGGTCGGCATCAATCTGTTGCGCGAAGGTCTCGACATGCCGGAGGTGTCGCTCGTCGCGATCCTCGATGCCGACAAGGAAGGATTTCTGCGTTCGACGCGGTTCGCTGATCCAGACCATCGGCCGCGCCGCGCGCAACCTGCGCGGCAAAGCGATTTTGTATGCCGATTCGATCACGCGTTCGATGAAAGAAGCGATCGACGAAACCGATCGCCGCCGCGCCAAGCAGGTTGCCTACAACGAGGAACACGGCATCACGCCGACGTCGGTCGTGAAGAAAATCACCGACATCATGGAAGGCGCGCGCGCCGACGCCGAAGCCGAACGCAAGGGCGGCGGCAAAGGCAAGAAATCCGCTGCCGGACGCGTCGCCGAACCGACGCGAGACTACGCATCGCTCAGCCCCGACCGACTCGCGCAGGAGCTCAAGAAACTCGAAGCGAAGATGTACAAGCACGCGCAGAATCTCGAATTCGAGGAAGCCGCGCGCACACGCGACGAGCTGCAGAAAGTGAAGGCGATCGGACTGATCGGATAGCGAAAAATCTTGTCTGGAAGGCGGCGGTCGGGTACTCTTGCCGCCCCTTCGTGGGCAGTTAGCTCAGCGGTAGAGCACTACCTTGACATGGTAGGGGTCACAGGTTCGATCCCTGTACTGCCCACCACGAAATCACGAACCCGGCCCGCGCCGGGTTTTTTGTAAGTGAAGATCAGGCGGTTGCGCCGCTTCACCAACTCCGACAAGCCAAGAACCGACACGGACGAGGAGTCTATGAACAAGACGCAACGTCTATTGTGGTTTTCGCTGTTCCTGCTTTGCTCGACGACGCAACTCTGCGCCGCCGCTTCCCTCGACGCCGTTGTGTCCGTTTCCTTCAAAACGAATGAACGGTCCGGCGACTGCACGTACACAATCCGCAATAGATCAACACGTGCGATCTATTACGCGCAGCCCTTGATGCAATTCGCCGACGCGCCCAAAGCCGTTGAACGCGTTGCATCACCGCGCGTTGATGGAGTGAACTGGCACCGTGTTCGAGTGCGGCCCGACGACTCGGACTCGTTTGATCTCGCGTGCCCGAAATCCGGTCAATATGCGGCAGTCTATGTATCGCTCGATGAATCGTCCGGAAGCTTCGCGCTGGTGTGGTCGCGACATGGTTATGAGCAATGACAAGTAGACGTTTCTCATCGGTATCCTGACGATGAGCAGGGTTCGAGAAATCCAACATCGATTTGACTTTGGCTGTTACGTCTATATTGTCTGCATTCCCGCGTCCGACTAGTGTGAGTCGGAAGAATCGATGAATTCCGCCCTTACCTCGAGCGAGGCTGATGACCATCACGACACTGCTTGCAGCAGTCGCCTTCCCTTTCCTGCTGCCCTTTATCGTCACCGCTGTACTTTGGCGGAAACTCGATCGACGCTTGCTGTTCCTCGCCGTTTCGTTCTTTTGCGTGATAGGCATCGATTATTTGGCATTCGACATCTTCAACAACGCTCTCGAGCCGCATACGGTCGATCCAGAGTCTGGAAACCTCGTTGAAGCAATCGAGGGATATGCGCACAGTCGCCACATTGCGCTGCTGCTCACAGACACCATCGTCCTCGTTCTGGGGCTCGGGCTTATGTATTGGCTGTTCACGGCCTTGCGTAGGGATGCTGCGGAGAACCGCGGGCCGCTCTCTGAGCGTATTGTCCATTCTGACAACTACGGAGATCCGACCGAAGTTGTGCAAGCGCAGATTCGATCCTTGTAGTGCCCACATCATTCCAGCACGTTGTCCAAACCCGGCCATAAGCCGGGTTTTTCGTCTTTGCAGGTCGGTACCGTCGCCACGGTGTAAGATGACCATCGCGCGGAACCCTCTTCCGCCGCCGGGGACTCGTGTCGGGGAACGCATGTCTCGCATCGTGCTCATTACGCATGTCTACGACGATTTCCGGAATCGAAAATTCCTGCTGGGCGCGTTGGCTCGGTATTGGATCGACGCCGGTCATGACGTCGCCGTAACTGCCGGATTGGAAAACTGGCCCGCGGCGGATGCAGCCGTCACTGCATATGGATGTCTCGGTCGTGCCGCCCGCGTATTCCGCGGCGAACAAACGTTATCCGATCGTCGTGAATGCGGGTGCTCTCGACATTCGCAAGCGGCGCGTCAGCAGAAATCTGGTTGCGCGCGGCGATGGCTGGACGGGGCCCGTGATCGTCAAGACGGATCTCAATTGCGGCGGCATTCCCGAAAAAAACGCGCTCGAAAAATTCTACCGCGACGAAAAACCCGCTGACATCGTGCCCGATACAGTCGTTTCCACCACGCAACCGTATCCGGTTTTGAATTCCTCGAACGACGTGCCCGACTCGGTGTGGAACAACGAAGGTCTCGTCGTCGAGCGCTTTCTTCCGGAACGCGATGCGAAAGGATATTGGCTGCGCGCCTGGGTTTTCTTCGGCGATGCCGAACGATGCACGCGCTATTGCGCCGCCGAACCCGTGGTGAAAACCGCGCACATCACGTTTCGCGAACCGGTGCCAGTGCCAGACGAACTTCGCGCCGAACGCGAACGGCTCGGCTTCGATTACGGGAAATTCGATTTCGTTGTCGTCGACGGTAAAGCGATTCTGCTCGACGCGAACCGGACACCATCGGCGCCACCGCCGAGCCCGGACATCGATGCATCCAATGCGCGCCTCGCCGCTGGATTGCACGCCTTGTTGAGGCGATCGCAATGAGCGATGCGGCCGTGGCCTCGCGAGATCATTTCTCGCACATCGTGCCGCAGTGGTCGCATTTTGGGCCGCCATTGCGGCCGTCGCCGGACGACACCGCGGAAGTGCAGCGCGCCGTTTCCGATCTGAGTGCGGGCGCGCATGCGGTGGTGCTCGGGCTCACTCCCGAAATCCTCGCATGCGACTGGCCGTCCGACGTTTCCGTACTCGCGGTGGATCACAGCCGCGCGATGATGCGTTCGCTGTGGCCGCCGCACGAAGGTCCGCCGAATGCGCACGCGTCGCTCGGCGACTGGCTGTCGATGCCGATTCGCACGGGCGAGGTCGACATCGTCGTCGGCGACGGATGCTACGTGCTGCTGGATTTCCCCGACGGATACGCCGCCCTCACACGCGAAGTGCGGCGCGTGATTCGCGCGGGAGGCCGCTATGTCATTCGTGTTTTCCTGCGTCCGGATCGCGCCGAAACCGTTGAAGAGATTGCGCAAGCGTTTGCCAACGGCGCCATCGGCAGCGTGCACGCGATCAAGCTGCGTCTGCTGGCGGCGGTTCACGGCGCCAGCGGTGCGGGTAGTCGTCTCGACGACGTCTGGCAAGCGTGGTCGGACATGGCGGCACGAATTCCCGCGCGTCTCGCAGGCACTCGCGGCTGGACGGCGCAAGAGATCGTCGGTATCGAATCGTACCGCGGCATGACCGCGCGCTACTTCCTGCCGACGCTCGCGGAATTCAGAAATGTATTGCGCACCGGTTTCGTGGAAACACGTTGCGCGTGGGGACGCCACGAACTGGCGAACCGATGTCCGACGCTCGTATTCGCCGCTCTCGACTGACGGATCATTCTGTGGAAAGCACATTCAATTTCCAAACGACATACGCTCACGGCAGCACCGCGTGGAGCACTCCGAACGAGCGGCTCTACGCCTCGGAAGACGGCCACGCCTCGCCGCTGTCCGCCGAAGAATGCCTGTTCGTCACGCGCACCGGCGGTCAGCCGCACGTGATGACGCTGCAAGTCCTGCACGCGCTCGACGTGTGCCGTGAATTCCGTACGCTCGACGAGCACATCGCACGCATCGCGTCTGAAGTTCCGGGACTGCAGGGCAAACAAGGCGATATCCGACGCGTACTCGATGGACTCATCCAGCGCAAACTGTTCGTTGGCGACGACGCCTACCTCGCGCGTCTCGCAAAAAAACCGGCACGCGTGCTGCCGCCGATGCATGCCGTCTTCATCCGCGCGTGCGATCGTCCCGAGCGCCTCGCGCATCTGTTCGCTTCGTTGATCGACTACGAACGTCGCCATCGCGCGGGTCGCCGCTATGTGCTCATCGACGACTCACGCCTCGCCGCGCATCGCGACGAACAGCGCGACCGCCTGCGCGCATTCGCCGACGCGAGCGGATGCAAAGTCCATTACATCGGCAAATCGGAATCGCAAAAACTTGCCGAAGGACTCGCCAAAATTTTCCCGTCACGCGCGACAGGCCGCACGCAATCTGCTGCTGAATGACGCGCACCCGCAGGCACAGCGCTTCGGCGGCGGGCGCGGGCGAAATCTCGCATTGCTGCTGTCGGCGGGCACGCGACTCGCGTTGCTCGACGACGACTTGCGCCTGCCGCTGCGGCGCCCGACGTTCGCCGAATCCGGTTTCGATCCCAATCCCGACGCGATCGCGAGCACGCGCTTCTGCGCCACCATGCAGGAAGCGCTCGCCAGCGGAACCGATGTCGAAGAGGATCCGTTCGAGCTGCATCTCAAGGCATGCGGGCAGACGCTCGCGAACTGCATCGATACCGATTACCCGCTGCGCCCCGACAGGCTGCGCGGATTGAACATGGGCCGACTCGATCTGCTCAAAGCCGACGCGCGCATCGTCACGACGCATCACGGCAGCTACGGAAGCTCCCGCAGCGAATCGACGCTGTGGCTTTTCCACGCACTCGACGCGGCGGGTCGCGAAGAATTCTGGCGAGATCGAGAGAGCTATACGCGAAACGCACAAGCGCATCACATCGTTTACGGCGCAGAACCGCGCACGGATCACCGATGTCCCCGGCTTCACTCCGTTCACGATGGACAACAGCACGTTGCTGCCGTGTACCAATCCCGTCGGACGCGCCGAAGACAGCCTCGCCGCTGCGTTGACGCACTATTGCCATCCGGATTCGGTCGGCTTCGAATTGCCGGTCGCGATCGGTCATGTACAGGAATCGCTGCGCACGCGTTTCTCGCACACGCAAGGCGCGAACCCGCCGCGTGTCAACGATTTCCTCCGCGATTTTGTCGCGCAGCAATTCAACGCGTGCAAGTCCGACGATCCCGGCGAGCGACTCGCCTTCCTGTCGCAGGTGATGCGCGATCTCGCACGGGCGAGCGCGAAGACGCGAATCGATCAGCTCACCGAATATCGCAGAACCGTGCACGCCGACATCGTCAACCGCCTGCAGCAGCAATTGCAGAAGACCGCCGCCGCGCCCGTCTACTGGCAGGCCGACGTGCGCGCGATCGTGCAAGCCAACGCGAAGGAAATGCTCGCCGCTTCGCCGCCTCGTCTTGCCGAATGGCCATCCGGGATCGATGCCGCCGGATGCGCGCACGCGCTGACCGACGAACTCGAGACCGTAGCCGACGCGTGTGAAAATTGGCCCGCGTTCTGGAGGTTTGGTCGCGAGCAGGGTTCGAAGCTGTTGCAGGGCTGATCAAGGCGTTCATTCCCGGATCAGCCCAAACTGGTAACTTCGAGGCAGACTCAAGAGCACGACGATGCCCACCGAATTCCGCAAGGCGCTCGACGACGACGGCAACGAAGTCGAACTTTCGAAGGTACACGAATCGCAGATCGTCGCCACGTCCGACGGGCCGATCGAGTACAAGCTGCGTCCGCATTGGTTTGGTCCGGACGGCGAGCAACTCGTCGCGGATGGCGAAGGCGGGCTGCGCAGCGCACTCGGTAAGCGGTACAAATTGATCGCCTGACTTCAAGCACGTATTGGTCCGTGCTGCGCTGCCTCACCAATGCTTTGAAGTCTGCAGGCCGCGCGTGCCTTAGTTAGCGCGCTCGTGCTGTCCCGCGCACCACGTATCGGTAACCTGCTCTTCGTCGAGCACAACAAGATCAGCCGCATAACCTGGTGCGATGCGGCCGTGCGAATCGTCCAGCCCAATGAACTGCCGCCGGATACTGCGACGCCATCCGCAGCGCCTCGGCGAGATCGACGCCGAGCATCGCCACCGTGTTGCGCACGGCGCTGGCCATGTCGAGCGCCGATCCGGCGAGGGTGCCCGCCTCGTTCGTGCACTTGCCTTCGCTGCACGTGATCGTCTCGCCATTGAGACGGAATGTCGGATCGTCGGAACCAACGGGCGGCATCGCATCGGTGACGAGGAACACTTTTCCGCGCGGCTTCGCGTGCAGGGCCACGCGCAGCGCAGCCGCGTGTACGTGATAGCCGTCGACGATAATGCCGCACCAGCTCTCCGCATCGTCGAGCGCGGCGCCGACCGCGCCCGGCTCGCGGCTCTGCAGCGGCGACATCGCATTGTATAGATGTGTAAAACCGCGCAGACCGGCGTCGAGCGCGGCGCGGGTCTGCTCGTACGTCGCGCTGGTGTGGCCCGCTGCGACGATGACGCCGCGTCTTCTGAGTTCACGCACGACGTCCGGCGACACTTCTTCGGGTGCGATCGTCAGCAACGTGCGTCCGGCGTTGCTATCGGCGATGAGCGCGACGTCCGCGGCGTCCGGCGCGCGGAATTTCGCGGCATCGTGAATGCCTTTCTTCGGCCGCGACAGAAACGGGCCTTCCAGATGAATGCCGAGAATACCCGGCACGCGTTGCGCGATCGCCTGCGCGACGGCATCGACGGCCTTGCGCATCACGGCTGCATCGTCGCTGATCAGGGTCGGCAACATGCCGGTCGTGCCGAAGCGGCGATGCGCCTGCGCGATGCGGCGCACGCCATCGACCGTCGGGTCATCGTTGAAAAGCACGCCGCCGCCGCCGTTGACCTGGCAGTCGATGAAACCCGGCGCGAGGATGCGGCCTTGCAGATCGTGCGTGCGATCGGCATCGGTGCGCGCGGCGGTTACCTCGACGATGCGTTCACCGTCGATGACGACGGTCAGGCCATCCTCGATTCCGGCATCGGTCAGAACGCGTCCGTTGACCAGCGCGGTGCGCATCACACCGTCTCCGTGACTTTGCGCAGGTGCGGCGGCACGTCGGGATTGAAGCCGCGCCGCACCGACAGTGCATTCGCCGCGCGGTAGAAATTCTGGATCGTGAGCAGCGGCGTGCATGCAGGATGCGTCGATGCCGGAACCGGCAGATCGCCCTCGCCCGGCGCGGCTACCCACACGCGCGCGCCGCGTGCGCGGAACTCGCGCGCGAGCGCGAGCGTGCCGTCCCAGGTGTCGTCGCGCTGCGCGAAGACGAGTACCGGAAAATCGCGGCCGACGATCGCCATCGGGCCGTGCCGCACTTCCGCGGCGCTGAACGCTTCGGCGTGCAGGCTGCAGGTTTCCTTGAATTTGAGCGCCGCTTCGAGCACCGCGCCGAAGCCGAACCCGCGGCCGATGACGAACATGTTGCGGACGTCGACGAGTCCATCGACGAGCGGCGACCAATCGAGATTCCAGCCGGCACGCAGCGCATCGGGCACGGCGGACAGCGCACCGCGAAGTTGCTCGTCGCCGCGCCATGTTGCGGCAATGTGGAGAATGGCAGAAAGCGAACAAATATAACTCTTGGTCGCCGCGACGCTCAGTTCCGGACCGGCGCGAAGCGGCACGACGTCATGCGCAAGTTGTGCGAGCGGCGAATCTTCCGCGTTGACCAGTGCCACAACATGCGCGCCGGCGTCCTTCGCCGATTGCGCATGCTGCAACAGATCAGGACTCTTGCCCGATTGCGAAATCGCTATGTACAGCGCGCCGTCGAGCTTCTGCTTCGCGGCATAAATCGATGTCACCGACGGCGACGCCGACGCCGTGAACAATCCGACCTGCGTCTCGAACACGTATTTCGCGAATGTCGCGGCGTGATCGGAACTGCCGCGGGCGGTGGTGACGATGAAGCGCGGCGCATTGTTGCGCAGGCGTTGCGCCAGATCGCGCACGATAGCGTCGTTGGCTTCCAACTGGCGCGCGACCGCATCGGCCGCCTCGTGCGCTTCGGCGAACATTTTCGTGGATTCGGGTTTGATCGTTCCGTGATTCATGACTGTTTTTCCGAATGCAGTTCGGCGACGAAATCGTAGGCGTCGCCGCGATAGAGTGAGGAGGTGAATTCGACGACGCGTCCATCGTCGAGGAATGCTCGCCGTTCGATGGCGAGCGCAGGACTTCCGGCTTCCAGGCCGAGCAGTTTTGCCTGTTCGGCATCGAGTGCGACCGCGCGCAAGCGCTGCAGCGCGCGGGTCGGACGGCAATCGATGCGTTCGAGCGCGTCGTACAGCGATAACTTTATGCTTTTCGGATCGCGCAGGATCGATTGCGGAACCGCGGTATTCTCCAGCGCGAGCGGTTTGTCTCCGGCGAAGCGCAGTCGGCGCAGACGAATCACGCGCGAACCCGGCGACAGATGCAGCGCGAGCGCTTCTTCCGGCGACACTTCGCCCGTGCTGCGATCGAGGAAACGCACGCGTGGTTTGAGTCCGCGGATGCGCAGGTCGTCGGTGAATCCGGTGAGCTTGGAGAACGATTTGACGATGCGATCGGCCACGAATGTTCCCGCGCCATGGCGCTGCGTGAGCAGTCCGTCGCTGGCGAGTCCGGCAATGGCCTTGCGCACGGTGACGCGCGACAAGGAAAGCAGATCGGCCAGTTCGCGTTCGCTCGGCAGCGCCTGGCCAGGCGCGAGCCGCCCCTTCTCGATCATGCGCTGCAACGACTGACGCACGCGCACGTACGCGAGCGAACGGCTGCCGTCGTGGCTCGCGGTCCGCTTGTACTCGGCGGCAATGGCGCTATACATGCGATCAAAATACCAGTACCATACCACTTTCGCAAGCTGAGCCATTCAGGCGACTCTTATTGCCGCTTGGTATTGAACTGGTCTTGTGTTTCGAGCTGATTTCAGACGAGGTGACGAAGTGACAGGACTTTCCCCACCGGTCGACGTCTTCGACATGGTCATCTTCGGCGGCACGGGCGACCTCGCCTACCGCAAGCTGTTGCCGGCGCTGTACCAGCGCTTCGCCGATGAACAGATCCAGCCCGGCAGCCGCATCATCGGCACCGCGCGCGACGGTATCGACGACGCGGAATATCGTCGGCGCGTGGCCGATGCGCTCGGCCGCGCAGGTGTGGCGAAGGATAGCGAGACGCGCGAGCAAGTTTCTCGAAATGGTCAGCTATCGCCCGACCGATGCGACGAGCAGTTCCGGCTGGGAGGAATTCGGCAAATTCCTGCACGAAGGCGGATTGCGCGTGCGCGTGTTTTATCTCGCCACGAGTGCCGCGATCTACGTGCCGATCTGCGAGCATCTGAAACAACTCGGACTTACGCAGGGCGAAGTGCGCGTCGTCGTCGAGAAACCGATCGGCAGCGATTCGGCGACCGCGGCGGCGATCAACAATGCGGTCGGGCTTTCGTTCGACGAAGGCCAGACGTATCGCATCGATCATTATCTCGGCAAGGAAACGGTGCAGAACCTGCTCGCGCTGCGTTTCGGCAACGCGCTGTTCGAGCCGTTGTGGAGCGCCGAGCACATCGATCATGTGCAGATCACGGTCGCCGAAACGGTCGGCGTGGAAACGCGCGCGTCGTACTACGCGAATGCCGGCGCGCTGCGCGACATGATCCAGAACCACATGCTGCAACTGTTGTGCATGGTGGCGATGGAGCCGCCCGCGTCGCTCGAAGCCGACGCGATTCGCGACGAGAAACTGAAAGTGCTGCGCTCGCTCGCGCCGATCACCGCGAACAACGCGGATCATCTGACCGTGCGCGGGCAATATCGCGCCGGCGCGACGCCGAACGGACGCGTACCCGGTTACCTCGAAGAATCCAAACTCAAGGACACGCAAACCGATACGTTCGTCGCGCTCAAAACGGAAATAAAAAACTGGCGCTGGGCCGGCGTGCCGTTTTATCTGCGCACGGGCAAGCGGCTGGCCGAACGCGTTTCGGAAATCGTGATCGCGTTCCGCGCGATTCCGCATTCGATCTTCGGCGATTCCGCCGGACCGATCACGCCGAACAAGCTGGTGTTGCGCCTGCAGCCCGACGAAGGCGTGAAGCTGTGGCTGATGATCAAATATCCCGGGCCCGGCGGATTGCGCCTGCGCTGCGTGCCGCTCGACATGAGTTTCGCGGAAGCCTTCGGCGTGCGCTATCCCGACGCATACGAAAGCGTCTGCTGATGGATGTCGTGCGCGGCAACCAGACGTTGTTCATGCGTCGCGATGAAGTCGAGGCGGCGTGGAAATGGATCGATCCGATCCTCGCCGCATGGCGCATGCGGCGACAACGAGCCGAAACCCTACACCGCCGGCAGCTGGGGGCCGAGCGCCGCCGTCGCGCTGATCGAACGCGACGGCCGCACGTGGCACGAGGAGTGACGATGCGCGTATCGACCATTGATTGCACGTTCGCCAACGATGCCGCGCTGGCGGAATCGTTCGCAGAAACCGTCGCCGCCAATTTGCGCGCGGCGATCGACGCGCGCGGCCGCGCGCTGATCGGATTATCCGGCGGATCGACGCCGCGCGAATTTCTCAAGCGCCTGTCGAATCGCGAACTGGATTGGAGCCGCGTCACCGTCACGCTTTGCGATGATCGCTGGGTGCCGCCGACGAGCGAGCGATCCAACGAACACCTGCTGCGCGAAACGCTGTTGCGCAACAACGCCGCGAAGGCCAACTTCGTGCCGCTTTACGTCGACTCGCCCGATCCGGAATCGGCGCTGTCGCAGCGTTCAGGCGAATGTCGCGAAATTGCAGTTGCCGTTCGATGTGATCGTGCTCGGCATGGGATCGGACGGCCATACGGCGTCGTTATTTCCCGATGGCGACAACCTTGCCGAAGCGTCCGATCCGAACGACGACAGCACGCGTGCTGCCGATGCGCGCGCCGGATGCGCCCGAGCCGCGCATCACGCTGACGCTGCCCGCGCTCATCGCCACGCGCGCGCTGTATATGCACATCGAAGGTGCGGACAAGAAGGCGGTGTTCGATCGAGCGTATGTCCGTCACACGAATCGTCCGCGCCGATCCGCAACGTTCTGCAAGCCTCGCGCGTGACACCGATCGTGTACTGGTGTCCGTGACGAACGGAGAAATCACATGAGCCTGCACCCTACCGTCGCCGCCGTTACCGATCGCATCATCGAACGCAGCCGCGTGTCGCGCGCGCGCTATCTTGCCAAGATCGATGCGGCAAAGAGCGACGGCACGCATCGTCGCCGTCTGTCGTGCGGCAATCTCGCGCACGGCTTCGCGGCATGCAATGCGATCGACAAGGATTCGATTCGCGGCAACGTGAAGCCGAACATCGGCATCGTCACGGCGTACAACGACATGTTGTCGGCGCATCAGCCGTACGAGCGTTATCCCGAAATCATCCGCGAGGCGGCGCGCGACGTCGGCGCGACGGCGCAAGTCGCCGGCGGCGTCGCTGCGATGTGCGACGGCG
Source organism: uncultured Gammaproteobacteria bacterium (assembly GCA_963814225.1). Lineage (GTDB taxonomy): Bacteria > Pseudomonadota > Gammaproteobacteria > Xanthomonadales > Rhodanobacteraceae > Rudaea. Next base: position 345,653 of record CAWFCC010000005.1, read on the forward strand.
TAACGCAAGGCCGCGGCGGCATGGAGTTGTCGCTGTTCTCGCGCGACGTGATCGCGCTGTCGACCGCGATCGCGCTGTCGCACGACATGTTCGATGCGGCGCTGTATCTGGGCATCTGCGACAAGATCGTGCCGGGCCTGTTGATCGGCGCGCTGAGCTTCGGCCATCTGCCGGGCATTTTCGTGCCGGGCGGACCGATGCCGAGCGGCATCAGCAACGACGAGAAATCGAAAGTGCGGCAGTTGTTCGCGGAAGGCAAAGTCGGCCGCGATGAACTGCTCGAAGCGGAAGCGAAGTCGTATCACTCCGCCGGCACATGCACGTTTTACGGCACGGCGAATTCGAACCAGATGCTGATGGAGATCATGGGACTGCATCTGCCGGGCGCGAGTTTCGTGCATCCGAATACGCCGTTGCGCGATGCGTTGACGGTGGAAGCGGTGCATCGCGTGGTTGCGCTTACGTCGCAGGCGAATGAATACACGCCGCTCGGTCGCGTCATCGACGAGCGCGCTGTCGTCAATGGCGTGATCGGATTGCACGCGACCGGCGGATCGACGAATCATCTGTTGCATCTCGTCGCCATCGCGCGCGCAGCCGGCGTCGATTTGCGCTGGGAAGATTTCGATCACTTGTCACGCAGCCGTGCCGCTGCTGGCGCGCGTGTATCCGAATGGATCGGCCGACGTGAATCATTTCCACGCGGCGGGCGGCATGGGATTTCTGATCGGGCAATTGCTCGATGCGGGATTGCTGCACGACGACGTGAACACGGTATTCGGCAAAGGACTTGAGTGCATATCGCAGCGAAGCGGTGCTCGAGAACGGCAAGGTTCGACGCGACACCGTCGCCCGCCGCGAGCAGGAGTGCTTCGGTGCTGCGCACCGCCGCCGAACCGTTTCGCAGCGATGGCGGGTTGCGCGTGCTTCACGGAAATATCGGCACGTCGACGATCAAGGTGTCGGCGGTGCCGGACGATCGATTCGTCATCGAAGCACCAGCCATCGTGTTCGATGATCAGAACGATGTGCAGGCCGCATTCGAGCGCGGCGAATTGAATCGCGATTTCATTGCGGTGGTGCGCTTCCAGGGTCCGCGCGCGAACGGCATGCCGGAATTGCACAAGCTGACGCCGCCGTTGAGCGTGCTGCAGAATCGCGGGCATCGCGTCGCATTGGTCACGGATGGACGCATGTCGGGCGCATCAGGGAAAGTCCCGGCGGCGATTCATGTGACGCCGGAAGCGTTGGCCGGTGGAAACATCGGCAAGATTCGCAGTGGCGATATCGTGCGTCTCGATGCGGTCGCGGGCACGCTCGAGGTCAAGGTCGACGCCGCCACGTTCGATGCACGCGAATGCGCGACGATCGACAACGCGTCGCATCACGTCGGACTCGGCCGCGAACTGTTCGCCAACTTTCGTCACGTGGTCGGTTCTGCCGATCGAGGCGCAAGCATTTTCGGAGAAATCGCATGAGCACCGTGCAGGAACGTCAGGACAAACTCGAACCGCTACTGCGCGCTTCGCCGGTGATCGCGATCGTGACGATCGACGACGTCGCGCACGCCGTGCCGATGGCGCAGGCGCTCGTCGATGGCGGCGTGATCTCGATCGAAGTCACGCTGCGCACGCCGGCGGCGCTCAGTGCGATCGAGGCGATCCGCGCGAAGGTGCCGGAGGCGTGCGTCGCGGCGGGAACGGTGTTGACGCCGGCCGATGTGACATCCGCCGAGCGCGCGGGGTCGCAGTTTTTCGTTTCGCCGGGTGCGTCTCCGAAATTGATCGAAGCGATGGAAAAATCCGACGTGCCGTGGCTGCCGGGTTCCGCTTCGGCCAGCGAAGCGATGAGTTTGTCCGAGCGCGGTTATCGTCTGCAGAAATTCTTTCCTGCGGAACCGGCGGGTGGTGTCGATTTCCTGCGATCGCTCGCGGCGCCGTTGCCGAAGATATTGTTCTGTCCGACCGGTGGCATCCGCGCGCAGACGGCGGCGAATTATTTCGAACTGCCGAACGTGATCTGCATTGGCGGATCGTGGCTGACGCCAGCGGCAATGATGCGCGACAAGGATTGGAAAGGCATCACGGCTCTCGCGAAAGCGGCCGCGCCAGTTCGATGATTGGATGCGCTGTTGCGTAGGGCGGGCGCGATGAATCGCGCCCCTACAAAATAGCTACGATGTCGTAGGGGCGCGATTCATCGCGCCCGCCGTGCATCACGTCGACGGCGTGCGTACGCGCGCCGTCGAATCGCGGATCACCAGTTGCGGGCTGAAGCCCTTGTTTTCCACTTTTATACGCTGCTCCAATTCTGCGAGCAGCAGCAGCGTGGCATGACGCGCGATGTCTTCGGTGCCCTGCTTCGCCGTCGTCAGCGCGGGCCACGATTGTTTCGAGAACGGGCTGTCCTCGAAACCGGCGATCGACAATTCGTACGGAACGTCGATGCCGTTGGCTTTCGCGGCGGCCAGAACGCCCGCGGCGATTTCGTCGTTCGATCCGAAGATCGCGGTCGGACGATCCTTCAGCGAGAACAATCGCCGCGCGCCGCGGAAACCGTCGTCGAACGAATAGTCGCCGGGGATGATGAGCTTCTTGTCGATGGCGATGCCGTAATCCTTCAGCGCACTTTCGTAGCCTTTGAATCGCTCCGGACTGGAACGGTGCGACTCGCCGCCCCACAAAAATCCGATGCGTTCGTGGCCGAGCTGGATCAGGTGTTCGGTGATGTCGTACGCGGCGTCGCGGTCGTCGACGAAGACGGACGGAATGCCGTCGTTCGGATCTTCGGCGGCGGAAATGATGCGCACGAACTTGATGCCGTTCTGCTGCAGCTGCGCGATAAGTTCCGGACGCTCCGACATCGGCGGCGCGACGCACGAGCCCGGCCAGCCGCGCGTGACGCACGAGACTGATGAGTTCTTCCGCCAGATGCGGCGACGACGAATTGCACGGATGAATCTGCAATCCGTAACCCGTTTCGCGGCACACCGACAGCACGCCGCTCTGCATGCTGATCACGTAGTACGGGTTCGGGTTGTCGTAGACGAGTCCGAGCGCGTACGACTTCGCGCTGCGCAGGCTGCGCGCGGAAAGATCGGGCTGGTAATGCAGCTCATCGACGGCGCGCTGCACTTTCGCGCGCGTGCGCTCCTGCACGGACGGCTCGTTGTTGATCACGCGCGAGACGGTTTTCAGCGAAACGCGCGCGCGTTTCGCCACGTCTTTGATGGTCGGGTTGCGCATCGAAGGCCCGCTGTCGCCTTTCGGCTTGCGGGGATTCTGCTTGGAATCGCCGGCGTTCGCCAGCGTTGCGCTAGCGCGCGGCCGCGGCAACGGAGCGCGCCTTCGATCCGACGGCACAGCCGCTCAGGCCGTAGTAAAGGATGTACAGGTACGACGGCACCATCAGCGCGCAGAAGACGACCTGAAAATCGTAGCGGTCTTTCAGGTGCGCGAAAATCTGCGGCACGATCGCGCCGCCGGCGATGCCCATGATCAGGAATGCCGAACCGATTTCGGTGAAACGCCCGAGGCCGCGAATGGCGAGCGGAAATATCGCCGGCCACATCATCGCGTTGGCGAAGCCGAGCGCGGCGACGAAGCCGACCGACGCATAACCCTTGGTCAACAACGCACCGATGCTGAAGATCACACCGAGCACGGCGGAGAGCGCGAGGTAGCGTTCTTGCGAAATGAACTTCGGAATCAGCACGAAACCGAACACATAACCGACAAGCATCGCGCCCAAGGTGTACGCGGTGAACAGTTTGGTTTCGTCGAGCGGCAAATTGAAGCCGCGGCCGTAGGTGCCGATGGCGTCGCCGGCCATCACTTCCACGCCGACGTATAGAAAGAGACAAAGTACACCGAGCCACAGATGCGGGAAGTTGAAAATGCTCTTCTCGCGCGCGCTTGCCGACGCGTTGACTTCGGATGCGCGAATCTCGGGCAGTGACGAACGCATGATCCACACCGCGAGCAGCGCGAGCATCACCGCCATGACGGTGTAAGGCAGCCGCACTTTGCCGGCGAAATCGGCCAGCAGCGCATCGCGCGCAGGCGCCTTGCGCCTGGGTGACGTGATCAGCGAATTCGCCGATGCCGTTGAGCACGACGGCGCCAAGAATCAGCGGCGCAGCGATGCCGGCGAGCTTGTTGCAGATGCCCATGATCGCAATGCGCTGCGCGGCGCCTTCGATCGGACCGAGGATGCTGACGTAAGGATTCACCGCCGTTTGCAGCAACGACAATCCGGCGCCGATGACGAACAGCCCCATCAGCGCGCCGGGATAAATGCGCATGGTGGCGAACTGTCCGAACGCCAGCGCGCCGACGGCCATCACGAAAAGGCCGAGCGCCATGCCGCGCTTCATGCCGGTGCGGCGCAGGATCCACGACGACGGCAATGCCAGGAAAAAGTACGACAGGTAAAACGCCATCGGCACGAGGAAGGCGTTGACGTCGTCGAGATCGAAGGCGAGCTTGACGTAAGTGATCAGCGGGCCGTTGAGCCAGGTCACGAATCCGAAGATGAAGAACAAGGCGCCGACGATGACGATCGGTCCGGCGTGGCTGCGCGCGACGGCAGGCGTGCTCATGGGTTTCGCCCCTCGGAAAGATTGCTAACAAGTATAGTTTTTTACAATGCGCGCCCGGCGCAATGCAACGTTGTCATATCCTGCCTGTATTCGGCGCGGATTGCACGCAGTCGAGCAATGAAAAGAGGTGAAAACGTCTGCGCGATGTCCTTGCTGCGCTGCGTCACATACTGGCGAGAAAACCCGTGCTAATGCGTCATTTACGGCGCGACCTCATGTTGCGCCGCGGCAGCGCGAGTCGTCAAACCACAAACTTGTTGACAACGTTGTCATTGCGGGACCAGACTCCGCCAAAATTCGCAGGGCGCAGGGGCGCCGTGCGCAGGATCGGGGAGTTGCATCAGCGTGGCCGAAGCTGCTCGTCAGGAATTCGCTAATCAATCCGTCCGCGGCAACGGCGTTGCTCGCCGCCGACGTCGGCGGTACGTACGCCCGCATCGGGCTGGTGAACGTCGCCGCAGGCGCGCCGCAGGTGCGCACGTTCGAGCGCTATCGCTGCGCGGACTTCGCGAGCCTCGCTGCGATCTTCGAGCGTTTTCTCGCCGATCACGGCGCATGCGCGTGTCAGCCGCGGCGCGATCGCCATCGCGGGCTACGTGCTCGACGACACGATCATCAACAACAACCTGCCCTGGTCCGTGTCGCTCGACGCAGACACGCCGCGCACTGGGCCTCGACGATCTCAAGGTCGTCAACGATTTCACCGCGATCGCGCACGCGACGAGTTCCGTGACGGCGCGAGACGTCACGTCCATCGCCGCGAGCGTCGGCGCCGTTGGAAGGCCCCGTGCTGGTCGTCGGACCCGGCACAGGCCTTGGCGCTGCCGTGCGCATTCCTACCGCGCGATCGACGGTGATTCTTTCTACGGAAGCGGGACAGTCGGCGCTGACCGCGTCGACCGAACTCGAAATCGACATGCTGCGCGTGTTGTTGCGCGACGTCGTCGCATGTGCCGGTCGAACAGATGCTGTCGGGACCGGGTCTTGCGAATCTTTATGCGGCGCTCGGCGCGTTGCGCGGTGCGAAGATCGCTGCGCTCACGCCGCGCGAGATCGCCGAAAGCGCGATCGACGGTTCCGATGCATTGGCCGCCGAAGCGCTGCGCGTGTTCTGCGGCTGGCTCGGCAGCGTGGTCGGCAATCTCGTGCTGGTTTACGGCGCGCAGGGCGGCGTGCATCTGGCGGGCGGAATCCTGCCGCAGATCAAGGATTTTCTGGTGCGCAGCGATTTCGCCGCGCGTTTCCGCGACAAGGGCCAGATGCGCGAAGTGCTCGACCGCGTGCCGGTGGTTCTTGTCGATCACGGCCAGCTCGGCGTGATCGGCGCGGCGCAATGGTACGTGGAACAACAGCAAGTCCAATAATTTCGAGGGCAGAAAAAGCGGCACCCGATTCACCGTGCGACGAAAGTTCGGCAGCCATCTGAAGGGGTTCGGCAGTTATAGGAATTTGGGCGGCCACACCAAACAAAAACCGAGAGAGGAGAGCCATGAAACATCTCAAGAATCTACATCGCAAGAAATTACTGACCGCAAGTATCGTCGCGTGCCTGGCCATGAGCGCCGCGGCGCATGCGCAGGCGGTGTATCAGCCGGCCACGCCGGATACGCAGAACGCTCCGCAACCGCCGCTGCTCGCAGCGGCCGATGCGCAGTCGACCGGCGGCGGTTCGACGGCGCAGAGCGATCAGGAACTGGGCACGATCGAAGTCATCGGCATTCGCGAAAGTCTGAAGAAATCGCTCGAGAAAAAGCGCGATGCGGATGCGATCATCGAAGCGATCACCGCCGAAGACATCGGCAAATTCCCCGCCACCAACGTCGCCGAAGCATTGGCGCAGGTGCCGGGCGTGACCATCGATCGCGCACTCGGCGCCACGCAGCGCGTGAGCATCGACGGCACCGATCCGTCGCTCAACCTGAGTTTCCTCGACGGCCATCCGGTTGCGCAGGCGATCTGGCAGTACGGCGATTCGCCGAACCGCGGTTTCAACTTCTCGCTGCTCGCGCCGGAAGTGCTCGGCTCGCTGGAAATCTACAAGATCGCCGGAAGCGCGTCTGCCGGAAGGTTCGCTCGGCGGCACCATCATCATGCATTCGGTGCAGCCGCTCGATGTGGCATCCGGACGTTTTCAGCGGTTCGATCGGCTACAACTACAACGACATGGTCGGCAAAGGTAAGCCCGACGCGACGTTGTTCTATAGCTGGAAGAACGACGACAAGACCTTCGGCGTCGACGTCTCCGCGCAGCACTACGAGCAGGTCACCAATCGCCAGGGTCTGGAAGTGTTCGGCTACAACCCGGTGTCGGATTACGCGGCGAAGAGCCCGTCCGTTGCCGCGCAGGTTGCCGCCGGAACGCTCAGCCCGACGGCGCTGGTGCCCGACGAAATCAACATCGCCAATTTCCAGCAGACCGAAAAGCGCGACAGCTTCTTCGGCAACGTGCAGTGGAAGCCGATGGATCAGCTCGATGTCGATCTCGGCCTGATGTACATGCGCGACAACCTCGACAACTACAACCAGTCGATGTATCCCTTCTGGCATTGGACCGATTCGACACGCGCCGGCGTGACGCAGCTCAACTCGGGCGGCGGCGGTCTGGTCACCAGCGGCCATAGCTGCGATCCGCACGACGATGCGACGTGCCCCGGCATCGGCGGCGTGGTGTTCGACAACAACGCGCGCACCGCGTTGATCAAGACCAAGGGCGGCGACCTGCGCGCGAAATGGCAGGGCGACGGCTGGTCGCTGTCGGGCCAGACCGGCGTGAGCAGTTCGCACGACGATCTGACGCAGGCGTTCATCGAACCCGTCTATTTCGGCGGCTATTCGTGGGATCTCAACAACGGCGTGACGTTCGACAATCCGGCACGCGCGACGAATCCCGCGAATTATTCCGGCTACTACTTCAACGGCAACTACGCGAAAGAACCGTATACGGCGAAGGACAATTTCTCGCAGCTCGACTTCACCTACGACTTCAACAGCTTCTTCAACCAGCTGCTCGCCGGCGTGCGCTTCGCCAAGCATTCGGAAGGACAGAATCTGTTCGTGTGGTCCGGCGGCGTGCAGGGCGGCAGCATCGCCGATGTCGGCGCGGGCGGCATGACGGATCTATCCGGACTCGATGCGCTCGGCTTCTCGCACGATTCGACGCATCACGTGCAGCCCAGCAATGGCGACACCGTGTTGCGCTGGGTGCTCGGCAGTCCGCATCTGTTCGATCCGCAGTATCTGTATCTGCCGTATCTGTACGAGGATTTCTTCCACGTCACGCAGAAAAGCGATGCGGGCTACGTCGCAGCTGAATTTCGGCAACGAAGAGTGGAAGGGCAACATCGGCGGCCGTTACGTCAAGACCGACGTCGATCCGCACGGGCTACATCATCGACCAGACCAACTTCAACAACAGCACGTTCACCGACATCAAGAAGACGCACAGCAATTTCCTGCCGGCGTTCAACATCTCCTACAACGTCGCGCCGGACGTCGTGCTGCGCGGTGCGGCTTCCGAAGTGATCGCGTGGGCGCCGTACAACCAGGAAACGCCGTACGTCGTCACCAACGATTCGGTGTTGACCGGTACGGGCGGCAACCCGAATCTCGATCCGTACAAATCCGACAACTTCAACCTGTCGGCCGAGTGGTATTTCGCGCCGGAATCGGTGGTGGCCGCGTCGGTGTTCTACAAGGACATCAAGAACTACATCATGCAGGGTGTCGGCACCGAGCATCTGTTCAACTCGCTGGTCATACACCAATCCAGACCGTGTTCGCATGGACTCGACTGGCTGCAACTGCACGCGATGGCTAGTGCGACTACAGCATCACGCGTCCGGAAAACGGCGGCCGCGCCAAGGCCAAGGGATTCACGCTGAACTATCAGCAGCCGTTTATGGATACGGGCTTCGGCATCCGCGCCAACTACACCTATTCGGATGCATCGACGCACAGCGGCGGCGCGCTGCCGTACAACTCGAAGAACGCGTACAACATCACGCCGTACTACGAGAAGGGCGACTGGAGCGCGAGCATTTCCTACGGCTACCGTTCGAGCTATCTCGCCGGCGGTTACGTGGCGGGTGCGCCGGCCGAGACGGTCGGCGGTTACAAGGAACTCGACGCGAACGTGGCCTGGAAATTCACCGACCATCTCTCCGTCAGCCTCGACGGCCTGAACCTGCTCGACTCGACGTATCTCGGCTACCTCGGCAGCAAGGACGAGGTGATCGCGAAGTACAAATTCGGCCGCGAGTACATGGCGACGCTGCACTTCAAGTTCTAAGACGTTTCACGGTTCTCCAACCGATTGGGCCGACGGTCAGCGTCGGCCCTTTTTTATGGGTGTCGCTCTTTTTTTTCCGCTCGTCATTCCCGCGCAAGCGGGAATCCAGTGCCTTTGCTCGTCGTACGGTGGTAAAAGAAAAGTCGCTGGATTCCCGCCTTCGCGGGAATGACGAGCAAAGAGATCGGATTCGACGGGATAAAAAAATGCGCATTCGTATACTTCTGGCAATTACGTTTTTCGTCGGGCTGGCTGCGTGCCAGCCACGAGTGATCGCGCCGTCCGCAAACAATGAAGTTCCGGCGTTGATCCCAATGCCGGTGCACGTTGAACCAGCACCTGGCTATTTCGTGCTGCACGAAGGCGCGGTGCTTAACGTGCAGGCGACCAACACGGAAGCGACCGGTATCGCGCGCGACTTCGCCGACCTGCTCGCACGCACACACGGCATCCATCTGGACGTGCGTCCGTTCGGCGGCGCCGATGCGCGCGATGCGATTTCATTCCGCATCGATCCGAATTTCATAGTTCGCGGCGATTCATCCGACGAAGGCTACGAAGCTAACCGTATCCGGCGACCGCATCACCGTCGTCGCGCGCACGCCGCACGGATTGTTCAACGGCGCGATCACGCTGTGGCAATTGCTCACACCGACGCGCGCATCATGCGCGTGCACTGCGTGCACATCGAAGACTATCCGCGCTTCGCCTGGCGCGGGCTCATGCTCGATTCGGCGCGTCATTTCCAGCCGCCGGAGTTCGTCAAGAAATTCATCGACGACATGGCGATCCACAAACTCAACGTGATGCATTGGCATCTCACTGATGACCAGGGCTGGCGGATCGAGATCAAGAAATATCCGAAGCTCACCGAGATCGGCGCATGGCGCACGCCGGCGCATGTGGTCGGATCGCCTGCCCCGTACGGCGGCTTCTACACGCAGGATCAGATTCGCGAGATCGTGCAATACGCCGCCGAGCGCTACATCACGATCGTTCCGGAAATCGAAATGCCGGGTCATGCGCAGGCGGCTATCGCCGCATATCCCGAATTCGGCGTAACGGGACAGCGACCGCCGGTTTCGCCGGACTGGGGCGTACACACGTATCTCTACAACGTGGACGACGCCACGTTCGATTTTCTTCAGGACGTGCTCGTCGAAACGATGGACTTGTTCCCGAGTCGCTACATCCACGTCGGCGGCGACGAGGCGGCAAAAGATCAGTGGAAAGCTTCTCCGCAAATCCAGGAGCGCATGCACGAGCTGCACATCGCCGACGAAGCCGCGTTGCAAAGCTGGTTCATCGCGCGCATCGAGAAATTCATCGACGCGCACGGCCGCAAGCTCATCGGCTGGGACGAAATCCTCGAAGGCGGACTCGCGCCGCGCGCGACGGTAATGTCGTGGCAAGGCGTCAAAGGCGGCATCGAGGCGGCGAAGCAGGATCACGATGTGGTGATGTCGCCCTCGCCCACGTTGTATCTCGATCATGTGCAAAGCGCGCTTCACGACGAACCACCGGGACGGCCCGACATTATTTCGGTCGCCGACATCTACAACTACGAACCGGTGCCTTCCGAACTCGACGCGAAACAGGCGCGCCACATCCTCGGCGCCCAGGCGAATCTGTGGTCGGAATACATGGACACGCCGCAACGTGTCGAACACGCCGCGTTCCCACGCGCAGCCGCACTCGCCGAAGCGTTGTGGTCTCCGCGCACGTCGAAACGATTCGACGACTTCGCCACGCGCCTGCCCGCTCAGTTCGCGCGTTATCGCGCGCTCGACATCGCATTCGCCGACAGCACGCTGCGAAAAAACCCGCCTGCGTCGCCGCTGCGCATGAACAGCGATGAGCTGCAGTCGTGCACGCCCGGCGCCGGTTTGCCGCTCCGCTTGCCCGGACCGTCCATCAGCGGCGGCGACATCGCCTATCGCGTCGACATCTTCGATCCGTGCTGGATTTATCCCGCTGTCGACATGAATTCGATTCACGCTGTCGACATCGTCGCCGCCGAACGGCCTTACAATTTCCAGCTGTGGCACGACGCCGACAAAGTCATCCTGCGCAAACCGATGCACGTCGGCGGCGAACTCGAAATCCACCGCGATAGCTGCACCGGCGCCCTGCTCGTTTCGATTCCACTGCAAGGCAGCGCCGATGAACGCGGCATCGCGCGACTGCACGCGGCGCTACCGCGCAACGACGGCGTGCATCCACTGTGTTTCACCTTCACGCGCGCCGAGTGGAATCCGCTGTGGATGATCGACACGGTGCAACTGCAGAATTGACGGCGCGGCGCCGATTCGCCGCGTCATACGCCTGTCACACCGCTCGCGCGTAGTAATCGGCGGATTCGCACGGACCGCCGCATGCACATCGCCGACGTCACGCTGTTCTTCGCGCCGCACAGCGGCGGCGTGAAGCGCTATCTGCTTGCCAAGCACGATCATCTCAACCGCACCACGGTATTCGCCACACGCTGATCGTGCCCGGTCCGCGCGATGCGGAAGTGTCGCCGGGTATTTTCGAAATGCGCAGTCCGCCGACGCCGTGGCGCGGCGGATACCGCATTCCCGTGCGCACCGGGCGCTGGCGCACGTTTCTCAACCGGATCGCACCCGACGTGATCGAAGCCGGCGATCCGTATCACCTGGCCTGGACCGTGCTCGGCGCCGCGCGCGATCTCGGTATTCCGGCGGTCGCGTTTGCGCATTCGGATTTGTCGCGTTTGTTCGCGCATCACGTCGCGCCGGTGGCGGGGCGGATCACCGATTGGTATCTGCGCCGACTGTATGCGCGTTTCGATCTCGTGCTCGCGCCGAGTCAGGTGATTGCTGCGCGACTCGCCGCGAACGGCGTGAGTAACGTGCTGGTGCAGCCGCTCGGGGTCGATGGCGAGGCGTTCCATCCGGCGCGACGCGATCCTGCATTGCGCGGCGAACTCGGCCTCGCTCCCGACACGCGCCTGCTCGTGTTCGCCGGCCGGCTGGCACCGGAAAAGCAGATTCCCGTGTTGATCGAAGCGTTCGCGCGCCTCGGCGACGGCTATCACCTGATTCTCGTCGGCGGCGAGGTAAGCGAACGCATCAGCCCGAATGTGACCGTTCTACCGTACGAGCAGGACAGCGCCCGCCTCGCGCGCCTGCTCGCCAGCGCCGACGCGCTCGTGCATGCCGGCGTGCACGAAACGTTCGGACTCATCGTCATCGAAGCGATGGCGTGCGGACGTCCGGTCGTCGCGGTGCGCTCGGGCGCGCTGACCGAACTGGTCGGCAATGATGTCGGCGTGCTGGCCGAATCGAGCGATCCGCGCACGTTCGCCGGCGCGATCGAATCACTGTATGCACAGGATCGGCAGGCGATGGGCCGACGCGCGCGCGAAAAAGTGGAAAAACTGTACACGTGGAAAAGTACATTCGCGCTGCAGCTCGAACGCTACGCTCACCTCGCGCGGCACGAACTTGCCGAGGGCTACGCCGACGTCGCCAATGCGCAATGAGCGCGGCGCCATGAAACGCACACTGTGCATCGCGTTGCACGACGTCGCACCCGCGACATGGCCGCACTGCGAGCGATCTGCTCGGCATGCTCGATGCCATCGGCGCGCGCGCCATTACTTTGCTGGTCGTGCCCGATTTCCACCGCCGCGGTGCCGTCGACGATGATCGCGCCTTCATCGATGCGATCGAGAAGCGTCGTGCGCGCGGCGACGAAATCGCCCTGCACGGCTATGCGCACGTCGACGAATCCGCGCCGCCGCGTTCGCCGTCGGAATGGTTCCGCCGCCGCGTGCTGACCGACGCGGAAGGCGAATTCTCCGCACTCGACCGCGACGCCGCCGCGCAACGCATCGCCGCCGGCCGCGACATGCTGGCGCGCATCGGCTGGAATGTGGACGGCTTCGTGCCGCCGGCGTGGCTGGCCAGCCGCGGCACGCGCGAAGCGCTCGCCGCGAGCGATCTGCTTTACACGACCACGCACACCGCGCTGATCGATCTGCGCCGCGGCATGGCACTCGACGCGCCGAGCATCACGGCATCGCCGCGTTCGGCGTGGCGGCGTGCGATGAGCAAACGCTGGCTGCGCGCGGCGCGATGGGCGACGCGGACATCGGCGATCGTGCGCGCCGGCCTGCATCCGGCGGATGCGGATCATGCAGATCATGCTCGACGTGTGGCGCACGCTGTTGAGCGGCTGGCTCGCCGAACGCGAACCGGCCACCAAACGCGATGCCGTGCTCAGCGCGACGTCAGCCACTGACGCTGGCGCGCCCGAGTTCGACATGGCCGGCAAAGCGCCAGCGGAAATCGTCGGCGAGGACGGTGAAGTCGTACCAGCCGTCGCTCGCCGTCTCGACATCCCACACCTGCGCGGCTGACGCACCCGCGGCGATCGGCACGATGCGGTCGGCATCGTTGTCGTACGCGTTCGGTTTGATGGTGACGATGCATTCGTCGCCGCCGTGATTCGCGAGCGTCAGGCGAAGCCGCGCGCTCGATGCGAGATCGTAATCGCATTGCACGGCCAGCGGCGGCGCCGCGCTGCCGGCGAAATGGCGCAGGAAACCGTTGGGTCCGTGCACCGCGACATCGTACCTGCCATCCGCCGCGACCGATTCATGCGCCCGCTCGAACTGCGCAAGATCGAAACGGCGCGGCGCCGGCATCGTGCGCATGGACGGTCAGATGCACCGATGCGACGCCTTCGTTGCCGAGCGTGAGCCGCAAATGGTTGTCGACGAGCATCGCGTTCGCGTTTGGTTGATACGGCAATGCGCGCGCGGGGCGCGTGCCGGCTTCCTGCAGGCCATCGCGGCGCTCGGTCGGCGGTGCAGACATCGCGACGCTCATCGAAGTGAAATCGAACGCCGACATCAGATCGCCGCACACGCGGCGGCGCCATCCGCTGATGTTCGGCTCGATCACGCCGGTGAGCGTTTCCATGAAGCGGATCACCGAGGTGTGATCGAACACTTGCGAGCAGACGTAGCCGCCGCGGCTGAACGGCGAGACCACGAGCATCGGCACGCGCGGACCGAGACCGATGGGCGCACCGTCGATGAATTCGTCGCGGGTTCCCGGCGGCGCGACGGGCGCTTGCAGATGATCGAACAAGCCGTCGTTTTCGTCGTAGTTGATGAGCAGCACGGTCGATGCCCAGACGTCCGGATCGGCGCTGAGTGCGGTGAGCACGCGCGCGATGAAATCCGCACCGGCCTGCGGCGAATGACTCGGATGTTCGCTGCACGTTTCCGGCGCGATGATCCAGGAGGCGAACGGCAGCTTTCCACTTTTCACGTCGCTTTCGATCGCAGCGGCGATGTCGGCGCACGTGTCGCCGTGCACGCGCGGCACCGATGCCATGCCGCGTTCGTACAGCGGCGATCCGGGTTTGGCGTGCTGAAACGTGCTGAACCACGCGAGTGCGTTGTCGTCGTAGTTGTCGGCGGCGTTCTGGTAAATTTTCCAGTCGACGCCGGCGGCTTGCAGGCGTTCGGGATACGTGGTCCAGCGGAAATCCGGATCGCGAATTGTCGATCGCGGGTCCGCCGGCGAGGCCGTTCGGATCGCAGGTGCCGCTCCACAAATACAGACGGTTCGGATTGGTCGGGCCCATCACCGAACAGAAGTAGTGATCGCAAATCGTAAACGCATCGGCGAGCGCGAAGTGGAACGGGATCGCGGCGCGATCGAGATACGCCATGCTGCGCCGCGCCTTTCGATTTCACCCAGCCGTCGCAGCGGCCCTCGTTCCATGCGGCGTGCGTGCCGTTCCACGAATGATCGAGATCGGCGATGGCGGCGTGCGGCGCATGCAGATAAGGCTTCACGCAACCCTCGTTCGCATCGTCTTGCGCGAATACGCTGTCGGCATGGCGGCGCAGCGCGGTGCGGTCGTCGAAGCCGCGCACGCCGCGCAGCGTGCCGAAGTAGTGATCGAAGGATCGGTTTTCCTGCATCAGCACGACGACGTGGCGGATCGCCGACGCCGATTGTTTGGACGGCGCAGCGGCGAATGCGGCGCGCAACGACGGCGACAGAGTCGGCGCCGCGGCAACGCCGGCTGTGGCCGCGGACAAGCGCAAGAATTTGCGGCGAGACACTGTCGCCATGCAGGGTGCCGGCTGAAAATACCTGCGCAGCGTGACGCTTCGCGTTTGCACGGCCATGAACGCGTGCTTTCATTTGCGTGAACGGCATGTTGCGGTCCGGCGACACGCGGCGTTAAATGGCGGGATGCTTGAACGCGGATCGGTCGCCATCGTTCTGCTTGCCGCCGGCGAGGCGTCGCGGTTCGGCTCGCCGAAACAGATCGCGTCGATCGGCGAACGCGCGATGGTGCGTCATTGCGCGATCAACGCGCTGGGCACACAGGCGCCGGTGCTCGTGGTCACCGGTGCGCATCGCGAGGCGGTCGAGACGGCGCTCGGCGGATTGCACGTCGCGCTGGTGCACAATCCAGCGTGGTCGACGGGCATGGGCGCATCCATCGCGGGCGGCGTGCATGCGGCACGCGAGCGCAACGCGGCGTTGCGTGGTGTGCTGATCGCACTGGCCGATCAGCCGTCGATCTCGACGGAAAATCTCGCGTTGCTGCTGCGCGAGCATGCGCAGACGCCGCAGCACATCGTGGCCAGCCGTTTCGGCGAACGCGTCGGCGCGCCATGCGTGTTCCCCGCCGCGTGTTTCGACGATCTGGAAAAACTCGATGGGCCGTCCGGCGCGCGCACCGTGATCGAACGGCACGAGCCGTTGTGCCGGCCCGTGGAAATGCCGGCCGCCGCACACGACATCGATACGCGCGAGGACTACCGGCGCTTCGTCGAGCAATCCGGACTACCGCATTCCTAACGAACATCGGGGTAAACTAATGATTCCGTTCAGGGTCGAACGCACTTATGCACACAAGTAGATTCGTATACTTCCTGCTGTTCGCCGCCGCATCGCAGGCCCATGCGGGTGTGGGCGGGACCAGCTCGGGCGTGACCACCACCGTCCCCACCGATCCGACCGCGGTGACGCAGGACGTGCAATCGCAGTCCTCGAACTTCGCGCAGCAGAACCAGGCGCTGGCGGGAACGACGGGCGTGGCCGGTACGGCCGGCACCATCAACGCCGTAGGTACGGCCGGCGCAGCGAGACCCGGCAGCGCGACCGACGCCAACGGCGCGCCGATCAACGATCAGAACAGTCCTGCGGGCGATCCGAAAGCGGCGAACCAGAAACCTGCCGCGCCTGCTGCTCCACCGGCGCCGCCGCCGGAATACGTTTCGAACGTCAAGAAGGTCGATCGCACGGCGGTTGCCGTGGTGACGCCGCCACCGGCTACTGCGACGGCCGTCGACAAGAAACCGACCACCGCCAAGACCGAGACGCCGCCCGCGGAGATTGATCCTTCCGTCGTGACCGCGCCCGGCGTGCAGCGTCAGGCTGTAACGGCGCAGCAGAAACCGATGCCCCGGCCTGCCGCCGAACCCACCGAACAGACGGGCGCGGAACGCGTCGCTCCCGGAACCGGCTCGTCGGGCGGCAGCGGCGCGCCGCCGGACAGCTTTGCGTTTTACATCGGTCTCATCGTCGCCGGCGCCCTGCTCGCTTTCGCGGCCGCGATGTTCCTGCGCGTGGAGAAAGGCGGCGCTCGCTAGCGCTACGCCGCTTTCTTTGTCTTTGCCGCCTTCGCTTTGGGCTTGGCCTTGGCTTTCGCTTTCGGTTTGCGCTTGGGCTTCAGGATCGTGCCGGTGCAGCGCCGCGAGCCGCACAGGCACTGCCAGATTTTCTTGATGCGCGCGGTGTGCGCTTCTTCGAGCACGATGCCGTAATCGTAGGTGAGTTCCTCACCTTTGTGGATCGCGCGTTTGCTCTCGATGACGACCTGATCGCGCTTGGGATCCTTGCTGTCGTGCTCGATCACCCAGGCCTGGCAGTTCGGGCTGCAACTGTGGTTGATCCAGCGCGCGATGTTGCCGCCATCGTTGGCGTCGATGAGATATTTCTCGTTGAGCGTGAACAGGAACGTGTGTCCGCTGTCGACGTCGTTGCCGTAGCGTCGGTTGGCCTGGTCGTGGGTCAGGATCTTTCCGCGGTAACGGATGAGGCGCGTTCCTTTCGGAATGTCGGTGGCGGCGAAAACGCCGTTTCCATGGATCGGCGAGCGATGTTGAACGATGCGGCGGGTCATAGATGAGAGTGGCTGAGAACGAGCGGTAAGTATAGCCGCCGCCAGACGTTCGTTGCGCACCTTGAACACCCTCATGCACACTTTCGCCAATTGATCGGAGATGAATCGCCATGCGACCATATTTTCTCGCCATCGTACTTGCCATGATCGGCACGCTCGCCGACGCGCGCGGCCATCACGAGCGCCGTGAGGATAGCGGCAACGGCTTCGATTACTACCTCATGTCCTTATCGTGGTCGCCAAGCTACTGCGAAGCGCACCCGCAGGACGTCGATCAATGCGTGCGCAAAGGCTTCGGCTTCGTGTTGCACGGCCTGTGGCCGCAGAACCGCGATGGAAGCTGGCCGCAACATTGCGAGAACAACGCGCAACCCGACGCCGCGACCGTCGAGCGCACGCTCGCCTTCATGCCGAGCCGACATCTGATCGAGCACGAATGGCAGGCGCACGGCACGTGCTCGGGGCTTGATCCGCGCGCGTATTTCGGACTCGCCGATCGCGCCTTCGGCAGCGTGACGATTCCCGATGCGTTGAAAACGCCGGCGGCGGCGCCGTCGATGAGTGCGGATCAGATCGTCGACGCGTTCGCGGCAAGCAACCACGGTCTCGACGAACGCATGATGACCGTGCAATGCCACGACGGCAACGAACTCACCGAAGTGCGCATCTGCCTGGATCGCGATTCGCTCGCTCCGCGCGCCTGCGGCGGACGTGTGCGCAACTCATGCCGCAAAGGCGCGCTGCGGATTCCGTCGTCGCGATAATTGGCGTCAATTGCCGAAACCGTCGTCGTAAATGGGATCGGCGCGCGTGGCCGGATCGAACATGATCACGTCGTAGCTCACACTGGTCGGCGAGCCGGCGATGCCGCTGACGGTGACGTGGTAGACCACGTCCTGTGCCGGCTTGGTGTAGGTGACGCCGGCCGGTTCCCACACGATGGTGTTGTCGCCCATGTACGAACCGTTGGGCTGGCCGTTGTATACGAAGCCATCAATCTTGGGCGTCGCGAGCGCTGCGCCATTACGCGTCATGCTCACGCTGGCGTTGGCAAAATTGGCATTCTGGATCGACAGCGACCAGCGGTTCGATCCGCTCGGCATCATCGTGTACGGAATATAGCCGCGCGGCGGCCAGACGATGCCGGCGGGCGTCGGCGGTCGCGAATTGCTGAATCCGCCGATGACCCACAGCGCGTTGGATGATCGGCCCGAGCTGCCGCTGGTGCCGTCGATATCGCCGGTCGCGACCTGCGTCTGCGGCGGAAACAACAGCCAGCGGCGGTGACCGGCGCCTTCGTTGCCGCCACCCCCGTCGTCCATGTAGCCGTCGATCGCCGTGGGGCCGTTGTAGTTGAAACCAGATCCGAGCGTCAGGTTGGAGTGAACCGAGGCGCCGCTGTTCGCGTCCCCTCCCGCCGCCGTGTAGCACTTCCACGTGTTGGGCGGGGTGTGATTGAGCGCGTTGTTCGCGACCATCATCAGCGCCGCCTGCTGATCGGCACTCTGGTTTGCGGTGCCCGGGTAGAGGACGACGTTGCCCGGCAATCCGGCCATGGCGCGATAGACGTTGATGCGCTCGAGCGTGGCCGCCTGGAATGCCGTCGCGGTGTAGCCCGCGTTGCAGCCTGTGATGCTGCCGGTCCAGCCGTTGGTGGCGTTGTCCTCGGGTAGATAAGTGGAAAAGTATAGCGCGGCGACGGCGGCGCGATTGGCAGGATCGACGGTGATCGATGCTCCAGCCTGAGCCTCGGCAAGGCTGTTCATCGCCATCGTATCGGCGGTCGTATCTGTCGCGGCCGCGACCGGCGCGGGCGCGAGCGAGGCGTCGATGAGTTGGGCGTTTGCTTGGCCCGCGATGGACAGGATCGCTAGCGCGGTCAGGATTTTCATGGCGCGCATGCTAGCGGGCGAGCGGGTAGGAATTTGTGATGGGTTTGTTGTTGTCGGGTCCCATCGCTCAATCGACCCCGATCGATTTTTCAAACACGACCTGCCGTTTACGCTCGACGAATCCTTCGCGTTCGTAGAACCGATGCGCCCGCTCCCGCACCACGTTGCTCCGCACACGCAACTTGACGTAACCGCGTTCGCGCGCCCACGATTCGGCCGCCGACAGCAACAACGCACCAACCCCGGCGCCGCGCGCCGCTTCATCGACGATCAGGCCGGCTATTTCGGCAAACGGCGCATCCTCAAGATGGAATCGCTCGACGACGTGCGTCCATCCGACCACCACGTCAGCCTCACAAGCGACGAACACACAGCCGGCGCGTTGCGCCTGCACACGATGCAAGCGCTCACGCATCGTGACTTCGTCCGCGGGATAACCCAACTGCGTCGACAACGCAGCGAGCGCGGCGGCATCGCCGTCAGCCGCTTCGCGGACGACGATATCCATCAGGTTTCAGCAGCAGCCGTGATCGCCGTGATGCGTGTGCACGCCGCTCGCCGCCACGCCGGTGGTCAGTCCTTGCTGGCTCGCCTTGTAGTGATCGGCGATCACGCGCGCGACGCACATGCTCACGCGCTTGCCGGTCGGGATGTGCAGGAATTCGTTCGGACCATGCGCGTTCGATTGCGGACCGAGCACGCCGGTGATCAGGAACTGCGCGCCGGGGAATTTCTCGCCGAGCATGCCCATGAACGGAATGCTGCCGCCTTCGCCGTTGAACGCGACCGGCGCGCCGAAGAATTCCTTCGACGCCGCTTCGACCGCACGCTTCGAGCCACGGCGCCAGCGCCGGCGCATTCCAGCCGGACGACGCCTTCTCCAGTTCGAACGTCACCTTCGCGCCATACGGCGGATCGCTTTCGAGCAGCTGCTTCACCGCGCGTCCGGCGCTGTCGCCGTCGAGCGTCGGCGGCAGGCGCAGCGACACCTTCACCGCGGTGAACGGACGCAGCACGTTGCCCGCCGAATCCAGCGGCGGCATGCCGCCGATGCCGGTGATCGACAACGCCGGACGCCACGTGCGGTTGAGCACGAGTTCGGTGAGGTCGTCGTCCATCGGCTTCATGCCGTCGACGAACGGAAATTTCGAATACACCGCATCGCCGAGCACCTGCGACGGTTTTCTTCGCCTGCGTCGATGCGTTGCGCGGGAATCTCGACGTAAAGTTCCTTCGGCTTGATCTTGCCGGTGCTCTCGTCTTCGAGACGCGACAGCAACTGCCGCAGCATGCGGAAACTCGACGCGACGATGCCCGACGCATCGCCCGAATGCACGCCTTCGTCGAGCACGCGCACGGTGAGGTTGCCGCCGGTCATGCCGCGCAGCGACGTCGTCAGCCACAGTTGATCGTAGTTGCCGCAGCCGGAATCCAGACAGACGACGAGCGACGGTTTGCCGATGCGTGCGGCCAGATGATCGACGTAATACGGCAGGTCGTAGCTGCCGGATTCCTCGCACGCTTCGATCATCACCACGCAGCGCGCGTGCGGCGCTTTCTGTTCCTGCAGCGAACGCAATGCCGCCAGCGAACCGAACAGCGCGTAGCCATCGTCGGCGCCGCCTCGGCCATAGAGTTTGTCGCCTTCGATCACCGGTTTCCACGGACCCAGATGATCGGCCCAGCCGGTCATCTCGGGCTGCTTGTCGAGATGGCCGTAGAGCAGCACGCAATCTTCCGACGTCGATGCCGGATCGCTCGCCGGCACTTCGATGAAGATGAGCGGCGTGCGCTTGTCCAGCCGCACCACGTCGACTTTCATGCCCGCGATCGGCTGCGACTTCGCCCATGTGACGAACAGATCGACCGCCTTGTCCATGTAACCATGCTCGGCCCACTGCGCGTCGAACATCGGCGACTTGTTCGGGATCTTGATGTAGTCGACGAGCCGAGGGACGATTTCGCTGTCCCACAGCTCGGACACGGCATTCCTGGTTAGCGTCGAATCCATGATCGTCATTGTTTTTTGATCGGGTCGGCAAGTGTACCCGCGCGGCGCGGGCGGCGCATCCTGCTAAACTTCGCAAACGTTTTCGCCGGGTTTTTCCGCATGATTTTGCCGCGTTACCACGTCGCCGATTCGCTCATTGCGGGTGCCGGCAAAGGCCTTTTCCTCGACGAACCGGTAGGCGCCGGGAAAATCCTGGTGGCGCCCGACGACATCCGCAAAGTATACAAATGGACGGAACTGCAGGCGCAGCCGAACGCCGCCGAACTTATGTACGCGACCGTACGGTGGTTCGACGACGGCTATACGGTGACGCCCGAATGGCCCGACGAGTGCTACATCAACCACGCCTTCGAACCGACCGCGCTGTGGCATCTCGGTTTCGTGTTTGCGCTGGGCGATCTCGATGTCGGCGCTGAAATCACCGTCGATTACCGTCATCTTCTCGCACCCGGCCAGGCCGAAGATTTCAACGACTCCAAAACCGGCCAACCGATCGTCGGCTATTCGTGGGAGGAAAGTCTCGCGATCTCGACTTCGCAACTGCACGCACTGACATCGCGATGAGTTTGCGCGTCCTGCGCCCGGCCGACTACAAACGCATGCCGTGGAAAAACGGCGGCGGCACCACCACGGAATTGGCCGTCTATCCGTCCAATTCGGCCGAAGGCTACGACTGGCGCATCAGCATCGCCGACATCGAATCGAACGGTCCGTTTTCGATCTTCGAAGGGTACGACCGCTATATCGCGCTGCTCGACGGCGTCGGCATGGAACTGCGTTTCGACGATGGCGAACCGGTTCGCCTCGAGCAACGCCTGCAGTTCGTGAAGTTCGCCGGCGAGCGGCGCGTCGAAGGCGTGCTCGTTGCGGGCAAGGTGCGCGATTTCAATGTCATCTGGAAACGCGATGCGGTGACCGCGCAAGTGCTGCGCCGTCCGCTGGTCGGGCCGATGGTGTTCTTTCGCGATGCGGCGTGGTTCGTTTATCTCGTCGATGGCAGAGCGCAGGCGAAAGCGGGCGACAGCACGTGCGCGCTCGAAGCCGGATCATCGTTGCTGCTGCCGCCCTCGGGCGGTGATCGCGTGGTGCTCGACGGCGGCGGGGAAGTCGTGCTCGTGAAGTTCGTCCCCGTCGGCGCGCACGTGGAAGATTGACAGGTACGAACGCAGGTTTTTTCGGGGTCAGATCACCGCCGTCGCCGCGACGATCAGCACGATCAGCAATGCCGCGCCGAGGATACTGAACGCCATCTGCCGCAGGTTGCGCCCGCGCGCCCACATCACGATGCCGGTGATGCCGAGCGTCACCATCGACAGCGCGAACGTATCGACCAATAGCTGCCAGGCGATGCCGCCGCCGACGCCCTTGTGCAGGCGGATCAGCGTGGCCAGGAAACTCTGTTCGGTGTTGCGCACCTGCACCGTCGCGTTGCCGGGCACGTAGTCGGCGCTCCATGTCACGCGCGCATTGCCGCCGTTGAACGTCCAGCGTCCGGCCTGTTTCATGCGCTGGCCGCCCATCTCGGCCGGGCCGCCGGGTTGGGCGCGAAAGCTGTCGACGGGGATGTGCTGTTCGTCGCGCAGCCAGTCGCGCAACGCTTCGGGCGTGGCGCGCGCGGGTTCGGGGACTTCGAGTTCGACCTTCGACAAGTCGGTCGAGTCGCCCTGCGGCAACTTGAGCGTGGCGCGATGGTTCTGCACGAATCCGGTCGCGCCGAACAGGATCGCGGCGATCGCGCCCCACGCACCGATCCACAGGTGCAGTTGTCGAAATAGGCGATAGGTGCGACCGCGCTTCATCGGCGCGGATCGTGTTGCATTTAGAACTTTTTCCACTTCTATACTTCCGACCATTGACGCAAGAGATTGTGATAAACGCCGGTGAGATCGACCATCGCCGGATCGTCGGCGACACGCGCGTTCAGGCGCTGGATCGAGCGGTCCAGATCGAACAGGATCGCGCGCTGCGCGTCGTCGCGGACCATGCTTTGCACCCAGAAAAAACTCGCGATGCGTTTGCCGCGCGTGACCGGCGCGACGCGATGCAGGCTCGATGCCGGATACAGCACGAGATCGCCCGCGGCAAGTTTTACTGCGTGCGTGCCGTAGGTATCTTCGATAAGCAGTTCGCCACCATCGTAGCTTTCAGGCGCGGCAAGGAAAAGCGTGGCGGAAATATCGGTACGGATTTTCTCGCCGCTGCCCGGCATGAGTCGCACTGCGCCATCGACGTGATTTCCGAACTGCATGCCGTCTTCGTAGCTGTTGAACATCGGCGGATACACGCGCTGAGGCAACGCCGCGCTGATGAACAGCGGATGGCGTTCGAGCACGCCGAGGATCACGTCGCCGAGTACGCGTGCGATCGGCGACGATTCGTCGATCTGCCTGTTGTTCTTGACGCGCGCGCCTTGATGCCCCGCCGTTGCGCGGCCATCGACCCACGGCGCGTCGTCCGCGTCGAGTTTGGCGCGGATCGCCTGCACCTGTTCCGCACTCAGCAATGTTGGAATCCGTACGAGCATCGCTTTCTCCCCCTCTCCCGCTGGTGGGAGAGGGTTGGGGTGAGGGTGGCGCTCCGCAAACGGAGCAGCTTTTGTACTATATCGACCACCCTCATCTCGTCCCACCTCTTGCTTCCGCCAACACCTAGCTAACTATCTTGCCGATTACAGAAGCAAGTGGTGGGACACCTTCTCCCGCCAGCGGGAGACGGGAAATTAAAACTTGTAGTCGATGGTGGCGAGCAGCGTGCGGCCGATGCCTGGAATCGAACGTCCGCCGTCGGACGGAATCAATCCGTCGATGTACCTCTTGTCGCCGATGTTGAGCGCGTTGAGCTGCAAAGTATACTTCGGCTGATGCCATGCGATCATCGCATCCCAGCGCGTATAGCCGGGCACTGAAACCAGATCGTTGTTGGCCGCGTAACGCTGCGACAGATACACCGCGCCGCCGCCGATTTCCCACTGCGGCGACAGCTTCACGCTGTTCCACGCCGACACGCTGTTGCGCGGCGTGTTGGCCGGCGTGTTGCCTTTCGTGCCGTCGCTCGCCTGTTCGATCGTCGCATTCAGCCGCGTGTAGCCGGCGAAAATTTGCCACGCTTCGGTGATGTGTCCCGACGCGCCGATCTCGCCGCCGCGGACGCGTATGTCGCCGCTGAGCTGGTATTCCGTCGGCGAAACCTGCGTGCGCGCGTTGGTTTTTTCGACGTCGAACAGCGCGGCGGTCAAGTCGATGCGGCCGTCGAACACATCCCATTTCCCGCCGATTTCGTACGAGCGGTTTTTCTCCGGCGGCAATGCCTGCGTGTTGTTGGTGACGGTCAGCGTTTCCAGCGACGGGTTGAACGACGTGCCGTACGAAACGTAGTACGACTGTTCGACCGTCGGCTGGAAAATCAGCCCGGCGCGGCGGCTGGTGAAGTAAACAGTCTGCTCCGCGTGCGAAGGCAATGAGATGGAATTGTCGAGCGATGCTTCGTAACGATCGCGCCGCAGCCCGGCCACCGCCTGCCATTGATCGCTGAATTTCAGCGTGTCATTGACGTACGCGGCTGCGGTTTTAGCGCTGCCCTCGGCAAGGTTGCCGACCACCTTTTTCACCGTGCTGCCCATCGGCAGATACGGCGGATCGATCAGCGCAACCGACGGTAATCCGGTGCGCGAGGTCGCCTGATTCTTGTACGTATCGTGCGCAAGCTCGATACCCGTCAGCAGCGTGTGCGCGATGCCGCCGGTCGTGAACTTCGCGGTGAGATCGGCCTGATCGTCGAGCGAGGTGTCATGGATCACGCGATCATGACTGGCGAGCTGCACGAGAATGTCGTCGAGCGGCAGCGTCGTGTAGTTACCTTTCGTGCGATCGATGACGGAGCCATCGGTGCCGACCAGATTGTTCGGCGCCGTTTCCTGCGCGTCTGTGCGATAGCCGTTGTATTGCAGCTGATTCTTGAATTCGAGCGAATCGCTGAACGTGTGCGCGATGCGCAACGCGCCCATCGCGACGTCCTGATTGGTGCGGTCGCCGGTGAGTCCGTAGAAGGTGTCGATGTCGACCGGTGCGGGCTTGCCGTTGAGAGGCGGCAGGCCGTAATCGGGCATGTCGTGATTGCGCTGCAGCAGCGCAGACAGCGTGATCTCGGTCGGCGTGCCGATGCCGAAGCGCAGGCTCGGCGCGATGCCGGCGTCCTTGTTGCTCATCACGTCGCGCGTGGAATGATTGTCCTGCGCGAACACGTTCACGCGTCCGGCCGACGTATCGGATAACGGACGGTTGAGATCGGCCGCTACGCGATATCGATCGTCGGTGCCGATCGTCGCGATCACTTCGTCGAGTTCGTGCAGGATCGGTTGCTTGGTCACCTGATTGATCACGCCGCCCGTCGATCCGCGACCGAACAGCATCGACGACGGACCCTTCAGCACTTCGATCTGCTCGAGATCGAACGTATCGCGATAATACTGGCCGCGGTCGCGCACGCCGTCGATGTAGATATCGGTGCGCGCGGTGAAGCCGCGCAGATTGATGTTGTTGCCGATCTGGCCGCCTTCGGCGCCGCCGATGGTGATGCCGGGCACGTTGCGCAATGCGTCGGCGAAGGAGGTCGCGCCTTGGGCGTGCAGCAATTCCTGGTTGACGATGGTGATGGTCTGCGGCAGATCGTGGACCGGTGTCTGCGTCTTGCCGATCGACGTCGTTTCCGTGCTGTAGCTCGAGGTGGTCGCGGTGACATCGACGTTGTCGAGCACCGTGCCGACCCCGGCATCGGGCGTCATCAGGTCCGCATCAGCGGCATGAATGGCCGGTGCAGCGAGCGCGAAAGCGATCGCAGCGCATAGCGGCTTGAGTGGATGGATTCCGATCGGCATAAAAGTCCTGTTTTTGTTGTTGTCGTCGAATCCACGCGTTGCCGATCGGGTAATGGCGCGGCTGATAAACGTAAGTGCAATCTAAGTGAGAACTATTCTCATTCACAACTCGTGAGCTGTCAACGTCCTTTGGGAGACGTTCGGCTGACAGCTCAATCCCAGCGGTCGTCGCGTGTGAAGACGGCGCCGTCTTCCACTTTCACCGGGAACGGCGTGATCGGCTCGTAGGCGGGTGGCGCGAGCACTGCGCCGGTGCGCACGTCGAAGCGCGCGCCGTGGCGCGGGCATTCGATGTCGAAGCCCTGCAACTCGCCGCTCGCGAGTTCGCCGCCGTCGTGCGTGCAGACATCTTCGACGGCGTATAGCGCGCCGTCGATGTTGAACACGGCGATGGGAACGTCGCCGTCGTAGGCGATTTTGCGTTCGCCGGGCAGCAGTTCCGACTGCGCGCAGACGCGAATCCAGTTCATCACAACGTCTTTTCCAGCAACTCGAACTGCAGGTCGTCGCGCTTCGGAATGCCGAACCGTGCATCGCCGTAGGGGAACGGCTTGAAGCGTCCGGTGCGATGGTAGCCGCGTCGTTCGTACCACGCGATGAGTTCGGCGCGGATCGAGATCACGGTCATTTCCATTTTTGTACATTTCCACTCGGCGTGCGCGAATTGTTCCGCCGCGGTGAGCATGAAACGTCCGAGCCCACTGCCCTGCAGTCCGGGCCGTACGGAAAACATGCCGAAATAGCAGGCATCGCCCTGTTTCTCGATGTGGCAACAGGCGAGCAGTTCGCCCAGCGAGTTCTCGCCGAGGAAGACGACGCTGTGCGGTTTCTGGATCACGTCCAGAACGCCGGCGCGGTCGATACGTTGTCCGTCGAGAAAATCCGCTTCCGTGGTCCAGCCTTTGCGGCTGACGTCGCCGCGATAGGCCGATTCGACCAGTTCGACGATCGCTGGAATGTCGGCGACGACGGCGCGCCGCACGGTCCAGGCCACACTTGCATCTACATCGGTCATCTCGCTCAACCCCGATCCGGCACTCGCCCCTTCGAGCACCGTTTCAATCAAAAGTTCTCAGGCCAACAGTTTCCGCACGCGGCCGAGCGCTTCGACGAAGCGATCGACCTCCTCTTTCGTGTTGTAGAACGACAGCGAAGCGCGCAGCGTCGCGGCAACGCCGAAGAATTGCATCAGCGGATGCGCGCAATGATGACCGGAGCGGACGGCGAATCCTTCCTGATCGAGCAATGTCGCCACATCGTGCGCATGCGCGCCTTCGATCAGGAACGACAGCACAGCGGCCTTGTGCGGCGCTTCGCCGAACAGGCGCAAACCCGGCACGGTTTTCAGCGCGGCGGTCGCGTAGTCGAGCAGTTCGCGCTCGTACGCGCCGATGCGTTCGATGCCGATGTCGGTTCACGTAATCGATCGCCGCGCCGAGGCCGACGAAGCCCGCGATATTCGGCGTGCCCGCCTCGAACTTGTGCGGCGGATCGGCGAACGACGGTGCGGTCGAAACTCACCGTGCGGATCATCTCGCCGCCGCCGAAGAACGGCGGCATCGCTTTCAGCAGTTCGCGACGCGCCCACAGCACGCCCGTGCCGGTCGGACCGAACAGCTTGTGGCCGGTCAACGCGTAGAAATCGCAGCCGAGCGACTGCACGTCGATCGGCCAGATGCGGCGCGGCCTGCGAGCCGTCGACGAGCAGCGGAATTCCGCGCGCGCGGCACGCTTTCGCGAGTTCGCGCACCGGATTGACCGTGCCGAGCACGTTCGACACATGCGCCACGCCGGCGAGCTTCACCTTCGGCGTCAGCAGCCGCACGAATTCTTCGACGATCAATTCGCCGTTCGGCGCGATCGGCGCGGCGATCGACCGTCGCGCCGGTGCGTTCGGCGACGAACTGCCACGGCACGATGTTGGCGTGATGTTCCATCGCCGTGACCAGGATCTGATCGCCGGGTTTGAGGAGCGGCAGCGCGTAGCAATACGCGACGAGATTGATCGCCTGCGTCGTGCCGCTGGTCAGCACGATATCGTCGCGCGAGGCGCGTGATGAATTCGGCGAGCTTGTCGCGCGTGCCTTCGTAAGCCGCCGTCGCTTCTTCGCCAAGCTGATGCACGGCGCGCGCGACGTTCGCGTTCGATTCGCGATAGAAACGATCGAGCGTTTCGATGACGACGCGCGGCTTCTGCGACGTATTGGCGTTGTCGAAATAGACCAGCGGTTTGCCGTGAACCTGCCGCGACGAGGATCGGAAAATCCGCGCGATAGCGCATCGGATCGAACGCCGCTTGGCTTCGGCATCTGCGTTCACGATGCGTGCTCCTTTCGTGTGCCGATGCGAGCCACGCGTCGAGCAAACCGATCGCTCGCGCGTCCAATGCTTCGCGCGCGAAGCCGTGCGATGCAGACATGTCGCGCGCCTGCGCGAGCGGAATGCCGCGCGAGCGCAGATAAAACAGGACGCGTTCGTCGAGCTGGCCGACCGTCGCGCCGTGACTGGCCTTCACTTCATCGGCATAAATTTCGAGCACCGGCTGCGCGTCGATTTCCGCGTGCGGCGACAGCAGCAGATTCTTGGTTTGCAACTGCGCATCGGCGCCGTCCGCGCCTTGCGCAACGGTGATCGCGCCGCGCAGGATGCCGCGTCCGCGTCCGTCGGCGATGCCGCGCCAGAGCACATCGCTCGACCGTGTTGCGCGCGCGATGTTGCACATCGAGATGCACGTCGATGTGCTGACGCGCCGACGGCATCGAATGCGCCGCGGCCTTCGTAACGGCGCCTTTTCGCCGACAAGATTGCAGGCGAAATCGAAGCGTTGCAGACGGCCCCCGGAGCAGTGCGTGCGTCGTGCGCAATCTCGCCTTCGCACCGACATGCGGCAGTCTGGCGACGGATCAACGCGACGGAATCCGGCGGTATCGACGATCGTGACCAATCGAGCTGTCGCGCCGCGCCGCGACGGTCGAGCGCGCGATGCAACGACGCCCAGCACGTTCGCACCGGCTTCGCCGAGATGGTGTTCGACGATACGCGTATCGGCATCGCGACGTGCACGTCGAGATGCGCATTGCCAGCGCAGTCGGCGTGTCGCGCGGCCACGTTGACGAAGACCAATGCATCGGCTCGTCGACTCGCATCGCGGTCGACGAGACATTGCTGATCGATGCGGATGCCGTCACCGTCGTGCGATCGTCGACAATCGGAAAGTTCGCGCGAAAATTCGCCATTGACGAACACGATGCGCTCGGTGCGCGAACGACGTGCGCTGCGCAGTCGCATCGCGACAAGCAACGCCTCGGCAACTGCACGCGCGCGTCCGCCTCGAACGTGCACCTGCGACAGCGCACGCAACGCATTCTGGCTGTAGCGCCAGGACTCCGCGCGTTCGGCTTGCGTCGCCGACGCCGAATTCGTCGATCAGATCGGCGTCATGCCGCGCCTGCGAGCTTGCGTTCGGCGATCCACGCATAGCCCTGTTCTTCGAGTTTGAGCGCGAGCGACTTGTCGCCGCTTTCGACGATGCGTCCATCGACCATCACATGCACGAAATCCGGCACGATGTAATCGAGCAGACGCTGATAATGCGTGATGACGACGAACGCGCGCTTCGGATCGCGCATCGCGTTCACGCCATCGGCGACCATCTTCAGCGCATCGATATCGAGGCCGGAATCGGTTTCGTCGAGAATCGCCAGCTGCGGCTCGAGCAAGAGCCAGCTGGAAGATCTCGTTGCGCTTCTTCTCGCCGCCGGAAAATC
Source organism: uncultured Gammaproteobacteria bacterium (assembly GCA_963814225.1). Classification (GTDB taxonomy): domain Bacteria; phylum Pseudomonadota; class Gammaproteobacteria; order Xanthomonadales; family Rhodanobacteraceae; genus Rudaea. The sequence goes on from CAWFCC010000005.1 coordinate 375,268, forward strand.
CCGCGTTGACGGCGCGATGCATCAGATCGTCGGAAATATGCAGCACGCGCAGTTTTTCGCGCACGCGTTTCAGGAACTGCATCGAATCGAGTTCCGGCTCGCCGCGATATTTGCGCTGCGCATTCAACTGCCGCGCGCAGGAAATACGTGTTGTTCACGCCGGGGATCTCGACCGGATACTGGAACGCGAGGAACACACCTTCCGCCGCGCGCTGTTCCGGTTCGAGCTCGAGCAGGTTCTTGCCGTTGTAGACGACCGAACCTTGCGTGACTTCATAACCGTCGCGTCCGGCCAGCACATTGCCGAGCGTCGACTTGCCCGCGCCGTTCGGACCCATGATCGCGTGCACTTCGCCCGCTTTCACGTCGAGCGAGAGGCCCTTGAGGATTTCCTTGCCCGCGACGCGGACGTGGAGGTTTTCGATTTTCAGCATGTCTTTCCGCTCTTAGCCCGTCTTGCTCGACATTCTCGCATGCTTCCAGCGGAATCTATTGCCGTCGCGCCTGTGCCGCGTTCGGATCAGCAAAGTCGCTCGATTCCGACTTCCGCTGGCACAGCTTGCCCATTTGCCAACGTTCGCGATCCATCGCATTCGACGCGATCAGACCGTCGCAACTCGCGCCGTGATACTTCGCGTCCAGCGATTCGATGAATTCGATCGATCGGCGCGATCAGTCGAGCACGGTCCACCGAAATCGCGTCAGCGACTTCAGTCGACGCAGCGAATTCACGCAGATTCAGCTATGCGTCTTGCCGATGCCATTGCCACGATTCGCCGGAAGCACGAACAAGTCTTCGAGATACATCCCGTGCGCGGCCGCGGCATGTCAACCGTTGTCGAACCACGACGAGAAGTCGTCGACCTCATGCCGTGTCGCAGCTCGGTCGATATCGCGAACACGCGCAAATCGCACCGGACAATGCTTCGCGATGTCGAGCAGCTCGCTCGACTCTCGTGGCGCAGTCTTCGAACCAGCCATTCGCAGATCAGCGCGTCGTCGAGCGCGTCAACTTCGGCAGGTCACATCGTCAATCCGTTCGATGCGGTTCATATCACGCGAGTTGCGTAGGTCACTCATCGAGCCCGTCTTCGATCGCATTCGAATCACGAGCCGGCCTATGATCGCGCTCCTACCCAACCGCGCCTTCCAGACTCACCTTCGAGCAACTTCTTCGCCTCCACCGCAAACTCCATCGGCAATTCCTTGAACACCTGCTTGCAGAAACCATCGACGATCATCGACACCGCGTCTTCTTCGCTCACGCCGCGCGAGCGGCAATAGAAAAGCTGGTCGTCGGAAATCTTCGATGTGGTGGCCTCGTGTTCGACGATCGCGCCGGGATTTTTCACTTCGATGTACGGGAACGTGTGCGCGCCGCATTTCTTGCCGATCAGCAGCGAATCGCATTGCGTGTGGTTGCGCGCGCCGTCGGCGCCCTTCTCGACTTTGACCAGACCGCGATACGTGTTCTGTCCGCGGCCGGCGGAAATTCCTTTGGAGACGATCTTGCTTTTCGTGTTCTTGCCGATGTGGATCATCTTCGTGCCGGTATCGGCCTGCTGGCGATGATGCGTCAGCGCGACGGAATTGAATTCGCCGACCGAATCGTCGCCGCGCAACACGCAGCTCGGATATTTCCAGGTGATCGCCGAACCGGTTTCGACTTGCGTCCAGGAAATCTTGCTGCGCGCGCCGCGGCAGTCGCCGCGCTTGGTGACGAAATTGTAGATGCCGCCGACGCCGTTTTCGTCGCCGGGATACCAGTTCTGCACGGTCGAATATTTGATGTTCGCGTCGTCGAGCGCGACGAGTTCGACCACCGCCGCGTGCAATTGGTTCTCGTCGCGCATCGGCGCGGTGCAGCCTTCGAGATACGAAACGCTCGCGCGTTCTTCGGCGATGAGCAGCGTGCGTTCGAACTGTCCGGTATCGCGCGCGTTGATGCGGAAATAGGTCGACAATTCCATCGGACAGCGCACGCCTTTCGGCACGAACACGAAGCTGCCGTCGGAGAACACGGCGCGAGTTGAGCGCGGCGAAATAATTGTCGCCCGGCGGCACGACGCTGCCGAGATATTTCTGCACGAGTTCGGGATGTTCGCGCACCGCTTCGGACATCGAGCAGAAGATCACGCCGGCTTCGGCGAGTTCCTTGCGAAATGTCGTGCCGACGGAAACCGAATCGAACACCGCATCGACGGCGACGCCGGCGAGGCGCGCGCGTTCGTGCAGCGGCACGCCGAGTTTGTCGTAGGTTTCGAGCAGTTTCGGATCGACGTCGGCAAGCGATTTCGGCCGGTTCTTCGGCTGCGAGAAATAGCTGATCGCCTGGAAATCGATCGGCGCGATATTGAGCTTGGCCCAGTGCGGCGCTTTCATCGTGAGCCAGTGGCGATACGCTTTCAGGCGCCACTCGGTGAGCCACTCGGGTTCGTTCTTGCGCGCCGAAATCGCGCGCACGACGTCTTCGTTCAAACCCGGCGGCAGGCTTTCGGATTCGATGTCGGTGACGAATCCCGCCGAATAGCGGCGGTTCATCGCTTCGGTCGACCGCTTCGTTGCCGGCGGGCGCGCTGGTTTCGAGCACTTCGCTGTTCATCACACCGTCGCCAATTGCGCGGGAATCGACACGGATTTGCGCGCGGGTTTCACCATGTCGGCCAGCGATACGCTGTGCAGCGCCTGCGCGATCGCCTGATTGATGCGGCGCCAGTTCACGCGCACGCCGCAATGCGATTCGTAGCCGCACGCGCTGTTGTGCGTGCTGCACTCGGTCATGCCGATCGGGCCTTCCATCGCGATCACGATATCGGCGATGGTGATGCGCTCCGGCGCGCGCGCGAGCTTGTAGCCGCCGTTGACGCCGCGGAACGATTCGACGAGTTCGGCGTGCGCCAGCGTCTTGAGCAGCTTGCTGACGGTCGGCACTTCCAGACGCGCCTTGTCGGCCAGATCCTGCGCGCTGTGCACGGAATCCGGAGCGGCCGCGAGCACGGTCATGACGACCGTCGCGTAGTCCGTGAGTTTGCTGACTCGAAGCATGATTCGCCTGGCTCTAAACAGGACCAAAATTGTACTATTTTGAGGGTCCGGCGTCAAAGTTTTTGGCCTTATTTTGCGGATTCCTCGAACGGCCCGGCGGGTTAAACTGCATCGCATGAATGACGACTCTGGCCGCAAGGCCGAACTGCAGCGACTTCGTTGCAGCGAACATCGCCGGAAATGTCGAACTTTCCGTCGCCTCCGCCGATGCCAGTTTCCGCAGTTACTGGCGCGCGGCGTCGCGCGATAAAACCTGGATCGTGATGGACGCGCCGCCCGCGCAGGAAGACGTGCGGATGTGGCTCGATATCGGTGCGCGCCTGCGTTCGGCGGGATTGCACGCGCCGGAGGTGTTCGCCGTCGATCGCCGCATGGATTCGTGCTGATGGAGGATCTCGGCGACCGCACGTATTTGCCGGAATTGAATGACGGCAGCGTCGACAAGCTATACGGCGATGCACTCGATGCGATGTTGCGCATGCAGGAGCGCGTGCCGGCGGACCATCTGCCCGTCTTCGATTCGACCAAGACGATCCCGGAAATGGAACTGCTCGGCGACTGGTTCCTGCGCCGTCATCTCGGCATCGATCCGGGTTGCGACGGCTGGGATGTCATCGAACTCGCGTTGCGCTTCATCGCCAACGTGTCCGATGCGCAGCCGCGGCGTTTCATGCATCGCGATTTCCACAGCCGCAATCTGCTGATCTCCGAACACAACAATCCGGCGATCATCGATTTCCAGGGCGCGATGCTCGGACCGGTGACCTACGACCTCGCCTCGCTGCTGCGCGATTGCTATATCGCGTGGCCGATCGAGCGCGTCGGCGCGTGGGTCGAAAATTATCGACAGCGACTCGCAAGCGCGGGCATCGTCGATGTCGATAGCGCGCGCTTTCGGCGCTGGTTCGATCTGATCGGCATGCAGCGCCACATCAAGGTGCTCGGACTTTTTTGTCGATTGAACTATCGCGACGGCAAACCGGCTTATCTGCGCGATCTGCCGCTCGTGTTGAACTACGTGCTGACGGTTGCCGATTCGCACGCGGAATTCGCCGACTTCGCCGCGTTCCTGCGCCGCTGCGTCGGCGACCGCGACATCACGCAGGCTGCCGCGTGATCGAGCGCGCGCTCGATCTTCGCGGCCGGGACGCGGCGAGCGCATGCGGCCGCTCACCGACACGACGCCGAAGCCGCTGCTGATCGTGCGCGGCAAGCCGATGATCGTGTGGCATCTCGAAAAACTCGCGCGCGCGGGCGTGCAGGAAGTGGTGATCAATACATCGCATCTGGCCGCGCAGTTTCCGCGATACGTTGGGCGACGGTTCGACGATGGAATCTGCGCATCCGCTATTCGTACGAAGGCCCGCAACCGCTGGATAGCGGCGGCGGCATGTTTCGCGCGCTGCCGTTTCTCGGCCACGCGCCGTTCATCGCGGTGAACGGCGACATCTATACCGATTTCGATTTCTCGACGCTGCCGCAAAATCCGTCGGGGATCGCGCATCTCGTCGTCATCGACAATCCGCCGCATCATCCGGCGGCGATTTCGTTCTGCGCGACGGACGCCTGCACGATGAGATCATCGCCGCGGCTGACTTTGCCGGCATCGGCGTTTATCGCCCGGCGCTGCTCGATGGACAAACCGGCGGCACGTTTTCGATGGTGCCGATCCTGCGCGAAGCGATGCGGCGCGGCGACGTGACCGGCGAACATTATCGCGGCGCGTGGAGCGATATCGGCACGCCGCAGCGTCTCGCCGATATCAACGGTTCGCTATCCGCCGCCGGTTAATGTGCGCAGGAACGGAACCGTGATGCGCCGTTTCGCGGCGAGCGATTCGCGGTCGATGCGTTCGATCAGCGCCGCCAGGCTGCCGAGATCGCGCGGCGTGTGTTCGAACATCCAGTCGATGACGGCGTTGTCGAGCTCGATGCCGCGCGCACTGGCGCGCTTACGCACCGCTTCGCGGCGGGCCGCGTCGCCGAGCGGTTTCAGCGCGATCTGCGTGTCCGCTCGATAGGCGCGAAACGAGATCGGGCAACCCGATTCCGAGTTGCGCGGGCGGAGCGGTGGCGGCGAAAACGACGGTCGATGTTTCGGCCTTGAGCCGGTTGAAGAGATCGAACAGCGCGTGTTCGCAGGAAGCATCGCCGGCGATGCTGTCGACGTCATCGATCGCGACGAATGCGCTGCCGCCGAACGCGCGAATGGCCGCTGCGCGATCGCTGCCGAGTTTCTTCAGCGAAAGATATTGCGCGGAACGTTTGGATTCGCTCGCATGCGCGCACGCGGCGAACAGCAGATGCGTTTTGCCGACGCCGCATCGCGCCCGAAACGAAAATCCACGGACCCGATTCGCTCGCAGCGCGCGCGATCGCATCGACCGCGACGGCATTCGCGTCTGCAACGTAGGTGTCGAAACGCTGCTGTGCCGGCCAGCGCATGGTCAGCGGCAACTGCACGCTCATGGTTGCGTGGGCGGTTCGATCTTGTCGACGATGATGATGTCCGCCGCGCTGCCCGACAACACGATGGTCGGCTCGCGGCCGCGGCGATACAGATCGCTGGCGCGATAGCGCGTGTGCAATTCACGCAGCACGACATTGCACACCGACGCGATCGGCAGCGCGAGCAGCACGCCGAGAAATCCGAACAGCTCGCCGCCGGCGAGGATGGCGAAGATCACCGCCAGCGGATGCAGGCCGATTTTCTCGCCGACCAGGCGCGGCACCAGCACATAACCTTCGAGCAGATGTCCGATGCCGAAGACGACGAGCACGAGGATCACGTGCGTCCAGTCGTGGTACTGCACGATCGCGGCGATCAGCGCCATCAGAATGCCGCTGATGCCGCCGAGATACGGAATGAAACTGATCACGCCCGCGACAAAGCCGATCAGCGGGCCGATATCCAGACCGATCGCCCACAGCGCGATGGCGTACATCGCACCGAGCACGAGCATCACCGACACCTGTCCGCGCACGAAACCGCTCAGCGTCTCGTCGGATTCGCGCGCGAGCCGCACCACGGTCGGCTCGACGGCGCGCGGCAGCAGATCGTGCACGCTATCGACCATCGCGTGCCAGTCGCGCAGCAGATAGAAAAACGCGACCGGAACGATGATGAGATGGATCACCCACGAAACGACGGTCAATCCCGATTTCGAAACGGCCAACGCGATCGTCGCCGCGGCACCGCCGGCTTCTTTCCAGTGTTCCTGCACGATGCCGGCGATCTGCTGCATGTCGGGCGCTTCGAGGCTTAGGTCGAAGCGCGCGTTGAGCCACGGGATGCCGTCGCTTTGCAGCCACGCGATCCAGTCGGGCAACTTGCGGATGAGTGTCGCGATCTGCCGTTCGATGTACGGCACCAGCAGCACGAGGATGACGATCAGCGCGATCAGCAGCACGAGGAACACGATCGTCGTCGCCAGCGTGCGGCTGAGTTTCCAGCGCTGCAGGCGATCGACGAGCGGATCGAACAGATACGCGAAAATCGCCGCCGCCGCGAACGGTGTCAGCACCGGTCCGAGCACATACAGCACGAGGCACACGCCCAGAATCAGCGCGACGAGTTGCCAGCGTTGAAGGAGCTTCATGGCGACGCCCGCCGGCGCGCGTGCGTGGCGCGAGCGGTCCAGATGATCACGTATTGCAGTCCGCTCGCCACCGCGAAGAAGGCGGTGACGTAGATGCTCGCCGTCATCACGGACGGCGGGAAGTCGATCCATGTCGTCAGATGCACGAGCTGCAGCAGCACGTAGACGATCTGCACGCACGTGTTGAGTTTCGAGAGCGCCGTCGGTTCGGCGTTCACGCGTCCGATGAAGTTGTGATACGCGAGCGCGCCGGCGACGATCACGATATCGCGCCCGACCACCAGCCACGTCAGCCATTCCGGATGCGCGCCGACGAGGCCGAGCGACACGAAACAGCCGATCAGCATCAGCTTGTCGGCGATCGGATCGAGGATGCCGCCGATCCAGCTTTCCCAATGGAAATGTTTGGCGAGCCAGCCGTCGAGCGCGTCGGTGAATCCGGCGATCACGGCGATGACGACGGCCGCATCGTAGCGTCCGTCATGGATGAGCCAGACCAGCGGCGCGACCAGCAGCATGCGCAACGCGGTGAGCGCGTTGGGCAGATACCGCCACGGCGTCGATGTGTTCCCCATTGTGATGTTGGACTACGGATGCATGTCGAGCAGCGCGTCGACGCCCTCGATCGGCGGCTTGGCGTTGCTGACGTGGATCGGTCCGTTGCCGAGCGAATCGAGCACGCGCTGCAGCGGGCCGACGGTGTCGATGCGCAGTTCCACGCCGTCGCCGCGCGCCTGTTCGGCCTGCACGGCGCGCACCAGTTCGTTGTGGCTGAGCGTGCCGACAAGGCGCGCGTAATCGTCGGCCGATGCGATGCCGCTGACCCATACGCGATAACTCTGCGCGCGCGTTTCGGTAGCGGCGGTCGTGTCGGTGCCGGTCCTCGCGGCGCCGCCGACGAGCTGATCGACCGCATCGCGATCGAACTGCGCGACCAGCGTGAGGTGCGCCTGCGGCTGGCCGTTCTCGTTGACCACGTCCTGCCGGTATTGGTACTGCTGCACGTAGCGGCCGGGCGCGGCGATGGCTTTGGCGACTTCGGCACGCGTCAGGATCGAATTGTCGCCGCCGACCTTGGTGATGACTTGCGCGAAGGCCGTCTTCAGCGCTTCGTTGCGCTCGGTTTCGGCTTGCGAATTGACGGGCACCTCGCCGCTGTACAGGCCGCCGGCCATGACCGGCGCGGCCAGGGCGAATCCGGCGAGCAGAACGATGCGGTAAAACGATGAACGCACAAGCTTTCCGTAGGGCCGGCGGGAAGCGTCAGTCTGCCCAATCGCGGCGCGAACGTCTATCATTCGCCACCTTTCCTGCTAGCTGCGCCCATGTCCGAGAAAGAGGCACTCACCTACCGCGCCGCCGGTGTCGACATCGACGCGGGCGAAGAAGTCGTCGAGCGCATCAAACCGCTGGTCGCGCGCACGTTCCGCAAGGAAGTGATGGCGGGGCTCGGCGGATTCGGCGCGCTGTTCGAGCTCGCCGGGCGATTCAAGGATCCGGTGCTGGTGTCGGGCACCGATGGCGTCGGCACCAAACTCAAACTGGCGCAGATGCTGAATCGTCACGACACGATCGGCATCGATCTCGTGGCGATGTGCGTGAACGACGTGCTCGTGCAGGGCGCCGAACCGCTGTTCTTCCTCGACTACTTCGCGACCGGCAAGCTCGATGTCGCGACCACCGTCGCCGTCATCGGCGGCATCGCGAAAGGCTGCGAACTCGCCGGCTGCGCGCTGATCGGCGGCGAAACGGCCGAGATGCCCGACATGTATCCGCCGGGCGAATACGATCTGGCCGGATTCAACGTCGGCGCGGTGGAAAAAGCGAACCTGATCGACGGCGCAAAAATCCGGCCCGGCGACGCCATCATCGGCATCGATTCGAGCGGTCCGCATTCGAACGGCTATTCGCTGATGCGCAAAATCGCCGCGCGCGCCGGCAATCCTTTCGATCTCGACATCGGCGGCGTGAAACTCGCCGATGCGTTGCTCGCGCCGACGACGATCTACGTCAAGCCGATTCTCGAACTGCTGAAAAAGCAATCCGTTCACGGCATGGCGCACATCACCGGCGGCGGTTTGACCGAGAACATCATCCGCGTCGTTCCGGATGGACTGGGCTTGTCGATCGACACCTCGACGCTGGAAACTGCCCGCCGTATTCGACTGGCTGCAGCGCGAAGGCAACGTCGCGCCGCCGGAGATGTGGCGCACGTTCAACTGCGGCATCGGCTACACGGTGATCGTGGGCAAAGATGCCGTCGCGTCCACCCTCGCGAACATGAATGCTGCGCAACTCAATGCCCGGCAAATCGGCGAAATTTTGCAAACGAGTGCGACGGAGCGGGTGTACATTCGCTAGAATCGCGCCGGAAGGTCTGATCATGAAAATTCTCTCGTTTCTGTTGATTGTCGCGATGCCGCTGTCCGCATCCGCCGCCGTCGTGCCGACGGATTTCGCCGTATCGCCGGACAAGACATTTTTCCAACCTGTCGAACCGCTCCACGCGGGCGATCGGCTGCAGGTGCAGTCGCCATTCCTGCATGAGGACGATCTGGTCGCGCTCGCGCGATGCCGCGATCCGGATTGCACCGATATGGAAATCGTGCGCGTGTGGACCTCGCACCGTCGCCATCAGGTGCGCGACTACGTCAACATCCAGCACGACGGCAAATATATTTTCTTCGCCAACAACGTTCCGTTCGGGCTGCCTACCGAAGAACGCCGCGGCTGTTTCCGCTCCGCGCCGTTGCGCAAGGTGTGCAGCGGATCCCGGCGCATGGCGATCACCGACGTGAAGCAATCGCCCGAGGCTTACCGCGTGCGCTTCAGTTCCGACAGCTGGTTCTGGGTGCGCAAAATCCGCAGCGCGACTTGATGCGGCCGCTGCGGGTCGGCCGTGCTCGCCTCCGGGCGCGGCAGCAACTTCGAGGCGATCGTCAAAGCAAATCTGCCGATCGAACTGGTGGGCGTGTTCAGCGACAAGCCGGCCGCGCGCGTTCTCGAACTGGCGCGCGCGCACGGTGTTTCCGGCCATCGCGCTCGATGCGAAAAAGTATACCGATCGCAAAACGTTCGATCGCGAATTCTTTGCGCGCGTTGCCGAAGCGAAGCCCGACCTGCTCGTGCTTGCCGGTTTCATGCGCGTGATCGATGACGCCGTGATCGCGGCATGGCATGGCCGCGCCATCAATATCCACCCCTCGCTGCTGCCGAAATACGCGGGGCTGCGCACGCATCAACGTGCGCTCGATGCGCGCGATCGCACGCACGGCGCGAGCGTTCACTTCGTCACCGCGCAACTCGACGGCGGGCCGGTGATCGCGCAAGTCGAACTCGATATCCGCGATGGCGACGATGCCGAATCACTCGCCGCGCGTTTGCTTCCGCTCGAACATCGCTTGCTCGTCGCGACGCTCGAAGCGTTCGCGAACGGACGCATCGCGCTCGGCGAAGGCGCTTGTTCTGTTCGACGGGGCGCCGCTGAATCGCCCGCTGCAGCTCGATGCGACGGGTGCGCTCCACATCTAAACGCGGCGTTCAGCCGTCGCGTGCAAGGCTGCGCGCGTTCGTCAGCTTGGAGTTTCCCATGATCAAACGTGTTATCGCCGCTTCGCTCGTCGCATTCGCTGTTTCCGGATACGCCGCGCCGGGAACGGCGCCGCTCACCGGTTTCAAGGCGGACTATGAAGTCCTGCGCAACGGCAAACCGCTCGGCAAGGCGACGCTCGATCTGCACAACGCCGGCAACGACTGGGAATTCATCAGCGAAACGCAGGGTACGTCCGGCATGGCCGCGATGCTCGGTGCGCAAGTGCATGAAAAATCCACGTTCACCTGGAACGCGAACAAGCCGCAGTGCCTGACTTACGCGTATTCGCAGAAAGCGCTGAAAACGAAATCGACCTCTATCGCGTGCGACTGGAGCGCGAAGACGGCGAACGTCGACGACAACGGCAAATCGGCCACGGTTTCACTGACATCAGCCGCGATGGATCGACACCTCGTTCCGCTCGCGCTGATGGTCGATCTCGAAGTCCGGCGCGCAATCGCTGACGTATCCGGTCATCGACAAATCGCACGTCGACGATCAACAGTACCTGCAGGCGGGCCACGAAAACGTGACGCTCGCGTCGGGCAACACCATCGATGCGATCAAGGTCACGCGCGATCGCGGCACGGACGCGAAACGCACCACGACCTATTGGTTTGCGCCGCAGAAAAACTGGATGCCGGTGCAGATCGAACAGGTCGAGAAGAACGGCGAAACGATCACGATGCGACTGGCGTCCGCTAAGTAATCGATCGCGAGACGATCGAGAGCAGACGCGCAGCGGCATCGGGCTTGGCGATATCGGCCATGCGTGTGCGCATGTCGGCGAGTTTGTCCGGCGCCGATAACAGTCGCATGAGCTTGTATTCGAGCGCGTCCGCATCGTTGGCCTTCAGCGCGACGCCGCTTTCGAGCAGATAGTCGGCGTTGCGTTCTTCCTGACCGGGAATCGGCGCGACGATGATCATCGGCAATCCCATCGCGAGGCATTCGGATGTGGTGAGTCCGCCGGGTTTGGTGACGGCGATGTCGGCCGATTTCATCAGGCGCTCGATCGTCCGCGTGAAACCCATCGGGAATACCTTTCCCGGATATTTCTGCGCGACGCCGTTCAACGCCGACAAAAGTTTTTCGTTTTTTCCGGCAAGCGCGACGATCTGGAATTTGCGATCGATCTTCGCGAGTCGCTCGACCAGCTTCTCGACACCACCGACACCCGCGCCGCCAGCCATCACCAGCAGCGTGGTGAGCGCGGGATCGAGACCGACTTCGCGCGCGCACGTGAAGCGGTCGAGGCGTCTGCAGGAATTGCGGTGAAATCGGAATGCCGGTGACGTGGACATCGTTCGCGTCGATGCCGCGCTGCGCGGTGCGCCAGGCGATTTCCTCATTCGCGACGAAGTAGCCGCGCATGTGCGGATGAATCCACAACGCGTGCACGTCGAAATCGGTGACCTGCACGAACACCGGCGGAACGCGATGTCCCTTGCGGATGCGGCGCGACAGCAGTTCGGGCGCGAGGAAATGCGTGCACACGATCGCATCGGGATCGAGCTTCTCGATTTCGGCGTACAGCTTGCGCGTGTTGAGCCGTTCGATCTGTTTGCGGATCGACGAGAGTTTCGACGCGCGCGCCGGTTTGTCGGTGTGCTGATACAGATACGCCCACAGCAGCGGCGCTTTATCGATGAGTTTCAGATAGCCGTCGAAATACAGTTTGCGAAACGTCGGCGGCACCAGATCGAGCACGTCGATATGCGTGAGTTTGAGCGCCGGGAAATTCGCGTTCGGCCGTTTCGCACAACGCCTGCGCGGCGCGGACGTGGCCTGCTCCGGCTGATGCGCTGAGAACGAGAATCTGCTTCTGCTTGGCCACGGTTCCACCTGCATTCCCGCGAAAGCGGGAATTCAGCGATTTTGAACTTGGTCGCGAGGAAGCAGAAGGCACTGGAATTCGCCGCTATGTCGCGGCGCAATGCACGAGCGCCGGCGTCGACGCATCAGGACGGCAGACGTCGAATCTTCGCGCCCAGCGATCCCAGTTTTTCCTCGATGCACTCGTAGCCGCGATCGATGTGATAGATGCGATCGACCGTCGTGTCGCCCTTGGCGACGAGACCCGCCAGCACGAGGCACGCCGACGCGCGCAGATCGGTCGCCATCAGCGGCGCGCCGGACATGCCGTCAACGCCATGGATCACGGCAACGTTACCGTCGAGGCGGATGTCCGCGCCGAGGCGTTCGAGCTCATGAACGTGCATGAAGCGATTTTCGAAAACCGTTTCGGTGATCGTGCCGACGCCTTCGGCAACGGCATTGAGCGCCGTGAATTGCGCCTGCATGTCGGTCGGGAATGCGGGATACGGCGCGGTGGTGATGTCGACGGCGCGCGGGCGGCGGCCGTTCATGTCGATCTCGATCCAGTCGTCGCCGGTGTTGATGTGCGCTCCGGCGTCTTCGAGTTTGGCGAGTACCGCGTCGAGCGTTTTCGGACGCGCGCGCTTGGTCGTGATGCGCCCGCCGGTGATGGCGGCGCCGACCAGGAACGTGCCGGTTTCGATGCGATCCGGCAACACGTCGTAGTGCGTGCCGTGCAGGCGCTCGACACCTTCGATGATGATCGTGCTCGTTCCCGCGCCTTCGATCTTGCCGCCCATCGCGATGATGCAGTTGGCCAGATCGATGACTTCGGGTTCCTGCGCGGCGTTTTCGATGATCGTGGTGCCGGAAGCGAGCGCGGCGGCCATCATGATGTTCTCGGTGCCGGTGACGGTGACCAGATCCATCACGATGCGCGCGCCACGCAGCCGGTTCGCGCGCGCCTTGATGTAGCCGTTCTCGACCGTGATCGTCGCGCCGAGCGCTTCGAGTCCGCGCAGATGCTGATCGACCGGACGCGATCCGATCGCGCAGCCGCCGGGCAGCGAAACATCGGCCTGGCCGAATTTCGCGACCAGCGGACCGAGCACGAGAATCGATGCGCGCATGGTCTTGACCAGATCGTACGGCGCGAAATATTTGTCGGCCGTGCGCGGATCGACGTGGATGTTCATGCGCTCGTCGATGGTGAGCTGCACGCCCATCTGGCCGAGCACTTCCATCGTCGTGGTGACGTCATGCAGATGCGGCACGTTGCCGATCGTCATCGGCTCGTCGGCGAGCAGGGTCGAGGCGAGGATCGGCAGCACCGCGTTCTTGGCGCCGGAAATCCACACATCGCCTTTGAGAGGCTCGCCACCGCTGATCACAATTTTCGCCATTCCGATCTCCGAGCCGTCCATGGTGTTCCTTCGTTGCTGTTACATGGCCCTCGTCCGGGAAGCCATGACGCGAACTCGTGCCTGATGCCGTTACTGACTCTTGCCCTGCGACGCTTCGTCCGGCGTCAGCGTCTTCAGCGACAGCGCATGGATTTCGCCGCCCATCAGATTGCCCAACGTCGCATACACCATTCGATGCCTCGCCAACGGCAGCTTGCCGGCGAACGCGGCGGAAACTACCGTTGCTTCGAAATGCACGCCATCGGGCCCGTGCACATCGGCGCGCGCGTCGGGCATTCCGTTCTCGATCAGATTCTTGATGGTTTCGGTGTTCATCGCGAGGCTTCAGTGTGGCGCGGTGCGGGCAGTTGCATGAAAGCGACGCAGTTGCGCCGATACGACAGCGAATGTCCCCAATACGGTCCGCTTCGCGGCGGGTTGGTCAGGTTACAATAGGGTTGCGCATGGTACTGAAAAACCAGAGCTACAGATACCGGGAGCGGGACGATGGGCCTGCATTTCCTTTCCTCAGATCGCTACTTCATGAACGCTCAACTACAAGCTGTCGTTGCGCCGATGCCGTCTGTCACGCATCCCATGCTCGATCCGAGCGCGCTGATGCGCAGCGCATTGACGGTGATCGACACCGAAGCGCGCGCGATCGATGTGCTGAAGGGCCGCATCAACGATGCGTTCCTGCGGGCATGCCAGCTGATGTTCGAATGTCCGGGACGCATCGTCGTTTCGGGCATGGGCAAGTCGGGGCATATCGCGCGCAAGATCGCAGCGACTTTGGCCTCGACGGGCACGCCTGCGTTCTTCGTGCATCCCGGCGAAGCCAGTCACGGCGATCTGGGCATGATCACGCAGAAGGATGTCGTGCTCGCGTTGTCGAACTCGGGCGAGACGGATGAATTGCTGACGATCCTGCCCGTTATCAAGCGTCAGGGCATTCCGCTGATCGCGATGACGGGCAACACCGATTCGTCGCTCGCGGCGATGGGCGACGTGCATCTGGACGTGAGCGTTCCGGCCGAAGCCTGCCCGCTCGGCCTGGCGCCGACGGCGAGCACCACCGCCGCACTGGTGATGGGCGACGCGCTCGCCATCGCGCTGCTCGAAGCGCGCGGATTCACCGATGAGGATTTCGCGCGATCGCATCCGGCCGGAAGCCTGGGACGCCGCTTGCTGCTGCACATCAGCGACATCATGCACACCGGCGAGCAGATTCCGAGTGTCGGCGCGGACGCGAGTCTGTCGGCGACGCTGATGGAAATGACGCGCAAAGGTCTCGGCATGACCGCAATCGTCGATGCGCAGGAGCGACTGCTCGGCGTGTTCACCGACGGCGATTTGCGTCGTGCGCTGGACAACACCAAAGTCGATCTGCGCGTGACGCCGGTGACGATGTTGATGACGGCGAAGCCCAAGACCATCAGCCAAGACAAGCTCGCGATCGAAGCTGCGCGGTTGATGGAGGCGCACAAGATTCATGCGCTGCTGGTTGTGGATGGGGACAATCGCGTTGTTGGGGCGCTGAATATTCATGATTTGTTGAGGGCGCGCGTCGTCTGAGCGGTCTTGCTCTTCACTCCAGCGGGCGCTGGAATCCAGCTTTTTTTGCTGTTAGCTCGTCATTCCAGCGGACGCTGGAATCCAGCCTTTCTCTCTTGATCGTCATTCCCGCGAAAGCGGGAATCCAGCGCCTTTGCTTTTCTCGTCTTTGAAGATAAGAGCTTCCGCTATCCTTCGGCTAGCGGGTAACTTTTTGCTGATCGGCAAAAAGTCACCAAAAAACGATCTTTTTTCTCGCAGTGGAGCTGTCCGCGAACAGCACGTCCGTGCTGCTGGCCGCGGACGCGCGCATCCCTGCGCGCGTGTGACCTCGATACAAGCCTGCAGCGCGACTGGTCGAAAGAGTCTTGAAACTCACGACTGCACTAAGCCAAAGGCGGTGAGGCTGGAAAAGAATAGCTCCTGCGGCCCGTCGCCGGTCGCTTAGTGAAGTCATTTTCAGCCTACTGAGCCAAAGGCGGCGAGGCTGGAAAAGAAGAGCTCCTGCGGCCCCATCGCCGTCGCTTAGTGCCGAGCGTTTCAAGACTCTTTATACCGGTCGCGCGCAGGCGCAGATCGAGGGTGATCGCGCGCAGGAAGCGCGCGGTCCGCGGCGAGCATCAGGGACGTGCTCTCCGCGGACAGCGTCCACTGGGAGAAAAAAAGGTGTTTCTTGGTTACTTCTTTGCACCAGCAAAGAAGTGACCCGCGATATTCAATCGCGGAAGCTCTTATCTTGAAAAACAAAACAAAGCAAAGGCGCTGGATTCCCGCTTCCGCGGGAATGACGAGCAACAGTCAAAAGCTGGATTCCAGCGTCCGCTGGAATGACGAGCGGACTAAGCCCGCCAGTGGTTTTGCGTTTATTAACCCACACAGGCGAAAATGCGCCATGCTTCACCCGCATTTCAAAGACCTCCCGCCCGAGATCAAAAACCGCGCAGCGCGCGTGAAGCTCGCCGTCTTCGATGTCGACGGCGTGCTCACCGACGGCAAACTTCTGTATTCCGATGACGGCCGCGAACGCAAGGCGTTCCACGTCCATGACGGCGTCGGCCTGAAAGCGCTCATCGCGAACGGCATCGAAGTCGCCATCATCACGGGCCGCATCAGCCATATCGTTACCGAGCGCACGGCAGAACTCGGCATCGCTCACGTGTATCAGGATCAGGACGACAAACTCGCCTGCTTCGAGCAGATCATCAGTGCGCTCGGCCTCACGCGCGAGCAGTGCTGCTACACCGGTGACGATCTTCCCGATCTGCCGGTGATGCGCGTGGTCGGTCTCTCCATCGCGGTGGCGAATGCGCATCCGTCGATCCTCGATGACATCCACTGGCAGACGAAACTCGCCGGCGGCGAAGGCGCTGCGCGCGAAGTGTGCGATCTGCTGCTGTCCGCGCAAGGCAAGCTGTGATGGAACGCCGCCTCATTCTCACCATCGTCGGCGTGGCGGCGCTCGCGCTGTTCACGCAGGTGCTCGTGTGGGTGTACGTCGCGCGCGATCAGGCCCCTGATTTCGTCGGTCCGCCGCGCTCGGATTACACGCTCACCAACTTCACCGTCGATTCGCTCGACGAAATCGGCAAGCATTCGTTCACCATCATCGCGCCGCGCATGGTGCGCAAGGAAGACGACGCGTCGATGTACGTGACGTCGCCGAATTACGAAATCCTCGACGACAACGGCAACACGTGGAAAGGTACGTCCGAATCGGCGTGGGTGAACAAGGACGGATCGATCATGAAGCTCGAAGGCAAGGTGGTGATGAACCGCACGCCGACGCCGACGGTCGCGCCCATTCGCATTGAAACGACCGATCTCACCGTCACCAGCCCGCCGAAAGTGAAGGGTCAGCCGAATCCGAAATCGAACCAGAAAAAACTCGATACCGAAGCGCTCACGACCATCACCGATCCGAGCCATGTCGTGCACGGCATCGGCATGAAGTCGGACCTGGCCATGAAAGAAACCGAACTGTTGTCCGACGTTCATTGGATCACGCTACCGTCGCAGGGGAACCATGCAAACACCACGAAATGATGTGATGCGGATTTCTCTGGCGATTGGTTTGTCGATCGCTTCGTGCGTCGCGAGCGCGCTGGAAACGGATCGTCAGCAGGAAATGCTGATCGATGCGAAATCGCAGAAGTCGACGCAAAGCCAGAACGGAACAGCGGCCGATCCGGATATCACACATTTCGACGGCAACGTCGTCATCACGCAGGGCTCGCTGAAATCGACCGGCGATCACGCGACCATCTACAAGAATCCGAGCGGGCGTCGCCGACGAAAGCGGCAACATCGGCGGCATTCGACGTATCGTGCTGACCAGCAACGGCAGCAAGCTCGCGCATCTGCAACAGGTTCACGATGGCGACTGCAGCCTGATGACGGCCGATGCGGCGAATATCGATTACAACAACATCACCGGCATCGCCGTGCTCACAAAAAACGTGACTGTCGTACAGCACGGCAAGAGCGAATTTCACGGCGAGAAAATGACCTACAACACGGTGACCGGCGAGATGGAAGGCGGCGACGCCTCTGCCGAGAGCCATGTCCGCATGGTGCTGCAGCCGACCAACAAAACGGCTGCTGCGCCCAGCACCAACAACTGCGGTTTTCCCGGCACGCCGAAGGCGAAGTCGGAAAAGTCGGCGACGAAGAAATAATGCTCAAAGCGGTCGGTTTACAGAAAAGTTTCCGCGGACGCACCGTCGTCCGCGATTTCGATTTCGAACTCAAGCAGGGCGAAGTCGTGGGTCTGCTCGGGCCGAACGGCGCGGGCAAGACGACGACGTTCTACATGGTCGTCGGCCTGATCGGCGCGGATGCGGGACGGATCACGCTCGACAAGCACGACATCACGCAAATGCCGATGCACGTGCGCGCCAAACTCGGCGTCGGCTATCTGCCGCAGGAAGCGTCTGTTTTTCGCCGGCTTTCCGTCGCGGAAAACGTGCTCGCGATCCTGGAATTGCGCGACGATCTCGATGCATCGGGCCGACGCAAGGAACTCGCATCATTGCTCGAGGAACTGCAGATCGCGCACATCGCCGATAGCAAGGGCTTGAGTCTTTCCGGCGGCGAACGCCGTCGCGTCGAGATCACGCGCGCGCTCGCGGCGAAACCGCGCTTCATGCTGCTCGATGAACCGTTCGCCGGCATCGATCCGATTTCAGTCGTGGAAATCCAGCGCATCGTGCGACAACTGAAAGCGCGCGGCATCGGCATTCTGATCACCGATCACAACGTGCGCGAAACACTCGGCATCTGCGATCACGCGTACATCATGAGTGACGGCGCGGTGCTCGCGAAAGGTCCGCCCGCCACCGTGCTCGCCAACGAACGCGTGCGCGAAGTTTATCTGGGCAAAGAATTCCGCATGTAACGCGTGCGACGCGGTAAATTTTTCGCGCGAATGCACAGCGAAAAATTTCAAAATGAACTTTCGCTGAGGCGCGAACGATCATCGGCAGTATATATCTGATTTGCCGATTGACGTAGCGCCCCGATCCGGCATTATCCTTGCTACCGGACATCGTTGCAGGATCGCATTTTGAAACCCGCGTTACACCTCCGCCTCAACCAACAACTCGCGCTCACTCCGCAATTGCAACAGGCCATCCGCCTGCTGCAGCTGTCGAGCGTCGAGCTGGAAATGGAGCTGCAGGAGGCGCTGGAATCCAATCCGCTGCTGGAACTCGAAGACCCCGCGAATTCCGAGGACGGCGGCGAACCCGTCAGCGGTACCGAGGAAGCGCCGGTTGAAACGGCGAGCACGGAAACCGAAGTCGTTTCCGCCGACATCGAATACGGCGAAATGGAAATGGGTCTCGACCGTTTCGACTACGGCGGCGGCCCCGCGCCGGACGACGCCGACGGCATGGAGTCGCAGGATCAGGAACCCGAAGACCTGCGCGATCATTTGCTGTGGCAATTGAATCTCACGCAACTCTCGCCGCGCGACCGCGCCATCGGCGCCGCAATCATCGAAGCGATCGACGACGACGGGTATCTGCATGAGAGCACCGAAGTGCTGCAGCAGATTCTTGCGGGCGTCGACTATCAGTCCGAAGCCGATGAAATCGAAGCGATGCGGCATCGCATCCAGCATTTCGATCCGATCGGCATCGCGAGCCGAAATTTGAGCGAATGCCTCATGGTGCAGCTCGATCAATTCGATCCGGCCGACACCGAAGGACTCGCCACGGCGAAACTGATCACGCGCGAGCATCTCGAAGCGCTCGCGCGCAACGACCGCACGCGGTTGTGCAAAACGATCGGCGTCGAGATGGATGATCTGAACGCGGCCATCGCGCTGATCCGCTCGCTCGATCCGAAACCCGGCGCGCAGATCAATCCGGGCAAAACCGAATTCGTCGCGCCCGATGCGTACGCGCATCGCATCGGCGGCAAATGGGTGGTGAGCCTGAGTCCGCATTGCCAGCCGAAGCTCGCCATCAATCAGCATTACAGTTCGCTGATCGCACGCGCGCGCCGCGACGACGCGACGTACCTGCGCGGACAAATGCAGGAAGCGCGCTGGCTCATCAAGAGTCTGCAGACGCGCGCGGAAACGTTGCTGAAAGTCGCGACTGCGATCGTTCGCGCACAGAGCGCGTTCCTCGAATTCGGCGCAGAAGCGATGCGGCCGCTCGTGTTGCGCGACATCGCCGAGGAAATCGGCATGCACGAATCGACCGTCTCGCGCGTGACGACGCGCAAATACCTGCACACGCCGCGCGGCACATTCGAGTTCAAATATTTCTTCTCGTCCGGTGTTTCCACCATCGACGGCGGCGCGGCGTCGGCCACGGCGATCCAGGCCATGATCCGCAAACTCATCGGCGAAGAAAAACCGGTCAAGCCGCTGTCGGATCAGGCGCTCGCCGCCGAGTTGAACCGACGCGGCATCGAAGTCGCGCGGCGCACGGTCGCGAAATATCGCGAGGCGCTGCACATTCCTTCATCGAACGAACGGAGCCGGCTGGGCTGAGGAGGATCGCGGGAACCAGCGCTACCCACGCAGGTCAAACATGATGTCGCGAAATTCACGCGACGATCCGAACTTCGTCAGGAGGTAGTTATGCAGATCATCGTCACGGGCCATCAGGTTCCCATCACCGACGCGTTGCGCGATTACGTTACGCAAAAATTCGAGCGCATCGACCGCCACTTCGATCATCTGAATACCGTCACCGTGGTTTTGACGGTGGAAAAACTCCTCCAGAAAGCCGAAGCCACGCTCAATTGCGCCGGCGGCAAAACCATCCACGCCGATGCGCAGGCCGCCGACATGTACGCCGCGATCGATGCACTCGCCGACAAGATGGATGTGCAGGTCAAGAAGCACAAAGAGAAGCTCGTGAAGCACCGTCGTGATCCGGTGCATGAGGATCGGTACCAGCAATAGCGTCCTACTCTTTGCATCGCCTGCGATGTAGCGGGCGATGCGCTGACGTCCGCAAAGTGTCCGAATTTCTTCCTTTTTCTGGACCGCGCGTTTCCTAGACTGCTAGACACCTAAACCAGCTGTCAGGAAACATCATGAAAACGAAGACATCGCCACAACGCGCGATCGTGTTGTGCGCACTAGTTAATGCTGCATTCGCGGCGGGATCGTGCGCAGCGGCCGATCCATCAGTGAAGATCGAGAAGTTCGACGTACCGACCTCGGCGGCCGATGTTTACTCCATCGCTGCGGGGGATAGTGGAGATATGTGGTTTGTTGAAACCACCGGCGACAAGATTGGGAAGATCAGCGCAACCGGCGCGATCACAGAATTTCCCATTCCTACGAGTTCAGGACTGAGCGACCCCATCGCCATCTCGAAAGGCGCGGACAGCCGCATGTGGTTCACCACACTCGACGCTACGATCGGTGCAATCACGTCGAACGGTGCAATCCAGAATCTCGGGCTCGGATCCTTTAGCGTCGTCTCGTATGTTGCACCCATCACATCCGGCAGCGACAAGCGCCTGTATTTCGTCGACGCAAACGGCAACATCGGCGCACTTACGACGGATGGCAAAGCGTCGCATTATGTAATTCCGACGCCCAAGGCTGGCGTATCCGCGATCGCTTCAGGTGCTGACGGAAATATCTGGTTTACGGAGTTCGCGAGCAACAAGATCGCGCGCATGACCGTCTCCGGCTCGTTCACCGAGTTTCCGCTACCCGTCGCTCAGAGTCAGCCATCGGCGATCACTGCTGGTCCAGACGGCAATATCTGGTTCATCGAAAACCGTTGTCCTGCGTGCGAGGTCGACACCACCGCTTCCATCGAAGTGATTGGACGCATCACGCCTTCGGGAACGATCACCGAATTCAACGTGCCAAGTACGCAAGGCAAGGCACGCTATGACACCCGTGGAGGCATTGTGGCGGGACCGGATGGTGCGTTGTGGTTCACGGAGCCCGTCGAGAATCGCATCGGGAGAATGTCCACGTCAGGCGTAATTTCCGAATTCGACTTGCCGGCTCCCTATGGGGCATTTCCAGTTTCGATCGCCTTGTCGACCGATGGTCATTTGTGGGTTGCTTCGACCGGAAGCAATCAGGACCATCTGTACAAAATCACCACGGATTCCGAATTCGGCATCACGAGCGCCACGACGGGCAGCTGGTACGATCCCAATCAAAGCGGTCAGGGCTTCAGTCTGGAAGTCCTGCCCGGCAATGTACTTCTTGCCTACTGGTATACCTTTACACCGGGCGGCGAAGCGACGTGGATCACCGCCTCCGGCAACTTCACGGGCAATTCCGCGACGCTCGACGGCTACCAGATCGTCGGTTCGGGCGCGAAATTCCCGCCCTATTTCGACGCCAAAAATGTTCATGCCCAATTGTGGGGCACGCTGACGTTCACGTTCAGCGATTGCACCGACGGAAAAGTCGATTGGACTACCGCGCTGCCCGGCTACGGCGCCGGGACGATGAACCTTAAAAGGTTGACGCAGCCGCAGGACACGTCTTGTCACTGAGTAAACAAGCGCTCGCGCATGCTGCGCGGGCGCTTTAGCTGCA